>CAMEBF010000001.1 GCA_945912145.1 uncultured Clostridia bacterium
CGATGGCTAAACTGTCAGTGCCCCTTTTAGGGGCCAAGCCAGCAATAACCCCTTCGAGGGGTTGCACAAACCACCGGTTTAACCGGTGGTTGTGATTCGGAAATATTGATCTTTAATCGGTAACGGGTTCCCATGTGGAGGAGCCGAGCCAGTCGAAGTCATAGGACTTCTCGTCAGTCAGGCGGAAGTTCACCTGAATATCGCCGTTGTCGGCGAACGAGCCGGCGCAGGTCAGATTGGCGGAAACGTCGCAGATGATCTTAATGTTGAAAGACGTGATGCGACCGGTACAGCGATAGGTGCCGTCCTCCTGCTTTTCCATTTCGACAGAGAGGGAGATGGTGGAATGCGTATTGTTTTCCGCATCGTCAACGTAATTCACGGTGTAGTCGTTGATGTAGGCATATGCGTCGCACTGATCGTTCATCTGAGAGATCAGCACGTCTTTATTGCGGATGCCGAAAACCTTGTCGATCGTTTCGACGTTGTTCGTCAGCTCAAAATAGATGTTGAGGTTGTTGCCGTCAACGTTGCATTCGGCCTTGGTGATGTCGTCCGCAGTCAGGTTCATTTCGGCGGTATCATACGGATAAATAACCGATGCGATCGAGGCGTTGACGTCGCCGAACGGGACAACGGGAACAGAGGTGTCAATGCCGCTGAGAATCCTGTCTTTAATCGCTTTGGCGGATTTGTTGAGTGCTTTGAGCGAATCGTCTTCCGTCGCTTCTCCCGTGGCCGGGTTGTACGCTAAGATCTTTAAATCGCCGGCTTTCAGCGATTCGTTCGTCTTGACGCCGGGTTTGTTTTCGGCGGTGAACGAATCGGGCGACTGGATCTTCGTTATAATGTCGTTGTAGAAGCTGATGATCTCGCTTTCAGAGACGGGAATGCCGTCTGAAACGGGGAGGATCGCGGCGACAAATTCGCTTGCGTTCTCTTCGTCTCCGATCGAGCCGCTGCACGCGGAGAAGCCGACGGCAAGGCTCAGACAGAGCAGAATCGCGGTCAAAACAGTCAGTCTTTTTTTCATAAAGGTGAAACCCCTTTCCGGTTTTGTGAAGAATCCATAGAATCAACAGAGCTATTATAACACGGATTGTCTGAATTTACAATAGGGAAATTTAATAATTATCACAAAGTCCCTTTTCATCAAACAGATACGCCGCTTCCACGGCAATTTCGATGCCTTTTTCGATGGTTTTCAGGTCGAGGATGTCGGCTTTGTCGTCTCTGGTGTGATAATATTTCGGCGGGCCGGGGTTCATGGCGGCCAGCGAAACGCTGGGGATGCCGGCCTGCGTCATAGCGGCGGCGTCCGACGCGCCTGCGAAAATGACGGAATATTTCATATCCATACCGGCGTTTTCGGCCGCTTTTTTCAGCAGTTTGCAGCAGCGATCGTCGTGCTTGGTCAGACCCGACATATCGCGGTTATAGATGAACATATCGTCGTAATCCTTGAAGGTGTCGAGGCCGACAAACATCGTTTCGACATTCTTAAGCTCTTCGGCGTGTGTCTTTGCGTAGGCTTTTGCGC
The DNA here is from genome assembly GCA_945912145.1 of uncultured Clostridia bacterium. Classification (GTDB taxonomy): domain Bacteria; phylum Bacillota; class Clostridia; order Oscillospirales; family Acutalibacteraceae; genus UBA1081. Next base: position 1,541 of record CAMEBF010000001.1, read on the forward strand.
CGCGCAGACCGGCTTCCTCGCTACCGGAGAACATCGCGACGACCTCCGTATTTTCAAAACGGACATTGTTGTCATCGAGGAATTTCAGCACAGCGGCACTGCACAGACAGCCTGTGAGATTGTCGTTTGCACCGTCCACGCAGACCTTGTAGTTGATGAAAATGAACAGCATGATATAGGCGGGAATGAATGCCAGTCCGACCCATGCGTACCAATGAATGCTCTCGGCCGACGGAGCAAAGGCGCTGCCCTGCGCGATGGCCACAATGCTGAAAATCAGATTCCAGAAAAGCCCTATCGCGGCATAAATGAACGAGAAATACATCATCGGAGCGCCGCCGATGTGGGTGTAACGCCATTCGAACGAGGAGTCGGCATGTCCGGCGAAGATGATGCGGCGTTTGACTTCTCCCGTGGGTTTTCTTGTCAGAATTGTGTTGTGCGAGGTCTGCTTCGGATAAAAACGGTCTAAGAACTCGCGATAGAACAGAAATTCTCCCATCAGGCAGACGATAGCAACGACGACAAACGCAAGCGAGATTGCGGCCATACCGAACAGCGTCAGAAGCGTCGCCAGCACAAGACAGACGGCGTCGATCTTCATCCAGCCGAAGAATGCGCCTCTCGCGATCGTAAATTCTTCCGTATCGACGGTATCGGCGGCTTTTCCGGTTTTTTCCGCCATAAAGAGCTGCGCTTTCAGCTCCTCCTCACTGCCCGAGGGACGGGGACCGATATCTTTACATATTTTTTTAATAGTCCATGCGGCGAAGTTTGCGCTTTCTCTCAGTTTGGACTTGTACTGAGGTCCGCAGTCTGATGGTCTCATTTTCTTTTCCTCCGAAAAACAATAGTATCATTATCATATCATAATTAAAAAGACTTGTCGAGTGGTAAACCCGATAAAATCCGAAAAAGTATCTTGTGCAATTTCACCATAGCCTGCATTTGACATTTTTGAAAGCCTGATATATAATAAAAGAAAATGCCTTTCGGAAAGAGTATATTTGAAAAGGGGTCATAAAAATGGCTGAAAAAAAGAAGAATGATAAGACGGCTCTTGACCGTTTTTTTGAGAACAAAGCAGCGGTCGCGGTCGTTGCGGTGTTGATTCTGGCCGTATTGTTTGTCTGCGCGTTTTTTGTCACGACGGCGATTGTGAAAAAATCAGGGGAAAAACCGGAGACTCCGTCCGGAAATTCCGTCGATCAAGTATCGCAGACACAGACTGAAAACGGAGCCTCTGAGGACATCGTGTTGCCGAAGCCCGCTGATACGACAACTGCGGCCGAGGAAACGACGACGTCTGCTCCGGCGGAAACGACTACCGCGGCGCCGACGGCTGATCCTGTCGCTTCCGGTCAAACAATCTCATTCCCGAGTGATACAGCGTCCTGGCATCTGATTTGTCTGAACCGGAATCGCCGTGTTGACGCTTCTGCTGAAGATTCGATTTCGCTTTCCTATGTTGCGGGGTCGGAAGAACGGATGGATTCGAGAGCTGCCGCAGCGTATGAAAAAATGTATGATGCCGCCGCCTCGGACGGAATTTATCTGACGCCGTGCTCGGGCTATCGCAGCTATTCGACGCAGAAGCGGCTGTATCAGGAATTTGTCGATGAGTATTTAGCGCAGGGCTACAGTCAGCAGGAGGCGGAGAATCTGGCGTCTACGCGACGCAATCCTCCCGGAAGCTCCGAACACAACATCGGTATCTGTATGGATATTATCTGTGCGTCAAGCAGCGCGAATTTCCAGAATACAAGTGCCTACGCGTGGCTTCAGGCCAATGCGGCCGATTACGGTTTTATCCTGCGTTATCCCGAGGATAAGGTGGATATCACCGGCGTCAAATTTGAGCCGTGGCATTGGCGTTATGTCGGCGTGGAGAATGCGGCGGCCATCAAAAACAGCGGACTTTGTCTTGAAGAGTATCTCGGTGTACAATAACAGAATTTACATAAAATCTGTGATGACGGCAATATAAATTCTCCGATATTTTTCGTAAGATTCGCAAGAAAAGTATTGACTATCTGAGAAAAGTCTGTTATAATACGGAATTGCTGTAATGTTTTTTACAGAATCCTTGCTCCCGGACAAGGGGGCCAAAGTCCAAAAGGAGGTGCAACAATGGCAAAAGCAAACTACGAAGCAGTCGTCATTTTTTCTCTGAAGAACGGTGAAGACAAAATCCCCGCTCTCGTCGAGAAATTCAAGACGCTGATCGAAGCAAACGGAACCCTGGATGCAGTTGACGAGTGGGGCAAAAGAAGACTCGCTTATCCGATCAACTACGAAAACGAGGGCTACTATGTTCTCTACACGTTTGAGGCTGAACCCGACTTCCCGGCAGAGTTCGAGCGTATCGCCAACATTACCGACGATGCCGTCCGTTCTATGGTCGTAAAGATCGAGAAGGAAGAAGCTGTCGCAAAGGAAGAAGCTCCCGCAGCAGCCGAAACGACAGAGACAGCAGCCGAAGAAGCTGCCGAATAATTTTTACCGGAGGATGTCATTATGCTGAATTGCGCCGTTATCATGGGTCGCCTTACGGCGGATCCCGAATTGAGAACCACCGCTTCCAATATTTCGTTTGTCCGCTTTTCCGTCGCTGTTGACAGATCGTATCAGCGTCCGGGTGCAGAGAGACAGACGGATTTTATCAATGTTGTTGCGTGGCGGCAGACAGCCGACTTCGTTTCCAAGTATTTCCGCAAGGGTCAGATGATCGCCGTTCAGGGCTCGATTCAGACCGGCTCTTACGAAGATAAACAGGGGAATCGAAGAAATACCTTTGAAATCGTAGCGGACAACGTCAGCTTTTGTGGCTCTAAAGCGGAATCAGGCGGTGCGGCTTCGGCCGACCGGTACCCGACTCCCGCAGCACAGCCGGCATCCTACCAGAACAGCGGTTCTGAGGACTTCTCAGACATCGCGGCAGCGGAAGATGATCTTCCGTTCTGATATTAAAATAGGAGGTTTCCGTCATGGCTTACGATAAAGATAAGGGCGGCCGTCCGAACAGAAAAGGCCGCAGAAAAGTCTGCACATTCTGTGTGGAAAAGACCAGCTTTATTGATTATAAGGACGTAGCCAAGCTTCGCCGTTTTACTTCGGAAAGAGCAAAAATTCTTCCCAGAAGAATCACCGGCACTTGCGCGAAGCACCAGAGAGAGCTGACCACCGCGATCAAGCGCGCCCGTCAGATCGCTTTGCTTCCTTATACAAGCGATTGATTTGTCAAACACAAAAGCAGTTCTTCGGAGCTGCTTTTTTCTTTTTACGGTTGCAATATTGCATAAAATGGAATATAATGAATAAAACTGACTGCGTATATCAGGGAACCCCCGGCGAGGGTTCCCTACGGCAAAACAGTCACACCGGACTGTTTTGCCTACCCTCCTGCGCTTTTTTCGGCAAGGGAATTTCGCGGTCTGCGGACCGCGACGATGGGCGTTGCCCCTCGACCCCACGAGCCTTTGTAAAGGCTCGACCGAAACTTTTCTATTTGTTCTTCAAAAGAAAGTTTGTGTGGTGTTTATCAATGAATATTTGTGTCTTCGGTGCGGCAAGCACCAAAATCGATGAAAAATATGTTTTGGCGGTCGAAGAGCTCGGCTGTGAAATGGCGTCCCGTGGGCATTCTCTTGTCTTCGGAGCCGGCGGCAACGGGCTGATGGGCGCAGCGGCGCGCGGCGTCAGAAAAGGCGGCGGCCATATAACCGGCGTGATCCCCGAATTCTTTCGCGAGGAGCAGATCGAGGCGATATTTGACGATTGCGACGAGCTGATCTATACCGACACCATGCGCGAACGCAAGGCGAAAATGGAAGAGCTTGCGGACGCATTCATCATTGTCCCCGGCGGCATCGGCACGTTTGAGGAATTTTTCGAGGTGCTCACGCTCAAGCAGCTTGGCCGTCACGATAAGCCCATCGCGATCTATAATATTGGCGGGTTTTATGACAATATGGAAAAAATGGTCTATGACGCGATGCAGGAGAAATTCATCCGTTCCAACTGCCGGATGCTTTATATGATCTTCTCCGACGTTGACGAGCTTTTCGCCTATGTCACACGCAGCAATCCCCACGGCCTGACGGTTCACGACCTGAAAGACGGCTGAAACTATAACGAAACGAGGAAAGCAAGATGTTGAATTTTTTTGAGCCGGAGACTTACGGCGCGCTCGGCGACGGCAAAACGAACGACGCAAAAGCGATTCAGGCGGCGATCGACGCCTGTGAAGAAAACGGCGGCGGTACGGTTGTGCTGTCGGGCGGCAAAACGTATTACAGCGATTCGATCGCGCTGAAAAAGAACGTGGAGCTGCATTTGCAGAAAGGCTCAGTTCTGCGCGCGACGTCCGATATTGACGGCTATATCCGTCCCTGCAAGCGGATCAACGACCCGAAAACGGCACTCGTCGGCAATCCCGTGACGGGCAAGCCTTCGTTTGTTTTTATTTACGGATATGAGGCGGATTCCTGTTCCATTACGGGTGAGGGAACGATTGACGCAAACTGCTACGCCTTTGTGGAGCGGAAAAATGAATATTATGTCACGGGCAATTTCTATCCCCGTCCGACGACGATTTATATTGAAAAGAGCCATCATATCACGTTCCGCGGTGTTACGATTCAGAACGCGCCGTTCTGGACGCTGCATCCTGCCGGCTGCGACGATGTTCTCATTTCTGAAATCCGCATTCTCAATCCGCTTGATGTTGCGAACAGCGATGGAATCGACCCGGATCATTGCTCCAACGTCCGCATTGTCGGCTGTCATATTCAGTGTGCCGACGACTGCATCTGTCTGAAAACGTCCAAGGGCAACGCCGAATACGGCCCGTGCGAGAATATCGTGATCGCAAACTGCACGCTGACCTCCACCTCTGCCGCAATCAAAATCGGCACGGAGGGCGTCGGCGATTTCCGCAATGTGTTGGTGTCAAATTGCGTCATTTCCCGCAGCAATCGCGGACTGTCCATTCAGATCCGTGACGGAGGCAATGTGGAAAACGTGACCTTCTCCGACTGCATCATCGAGACGCGCCGTTTCTGCTCCGACTGGTGGGGCACGGCGGAGCCGATCACGATCACCTGTTTCCGTCGTGACGAGAACACGACGGCGGGACATATCCGGAATGTGAAGTATTTGAATGTCACCTGCCGCGGCGAAAACGGCGTGCTGATCGCGTCGTCGCCGGAAAATCCCGTGGAGGACGTCGTGTTTGAGAATTGCAGCGTGCATCTCACGAAAACAAGCAAGTGGGACTGCGGTCTTTATGACCTGCGTCCGAGCATCGACCACGGTATCGAAGAGACGGACAACGCCGCGTTCTTTATCCGCAACGCGAAGAATGTCCGCATCGAGAAATCGACCGTCAGCTGGGGTAAAGAGCCCTACGCACATTACCGTTTTGCGCTTGCCGGTGAGAATATCGACGGGCTGACCCTTCACCGCAACCGCTTTGCGCCGGCAAGAGAGGGTGAAGAAACCATTTCTCTGACAGACGTTTCCAAAACGCAGTGATTTTTTTAAATTTATTAAATTTTTTTGGAAAGGCACTTGACAACTCAGTTAGCATATGCTAATATTAGGTACGGTTAGTGAAAGCTAACCGTATTTTTAGCACTTTTGAGTTAGTTTTTGCTAACTTGTGAAAGGAGACCCGTATGATGCCGTTAACGTTTGCTTCTCCGGGTGAGGAGAATATGATCCGCAAGGTCGGCGGAAATCCCGAGGTGCGCGCGCATCTCGAAAATCTCGGATTCGTTGTCGGCGGTGCCGTCACGGTCGTGAGCACCATCGGCGGCAATCTGATTGTCAACGTCAAGGAGTCGCGCGTTGCCGTCAGCAAAGAAATGGCGCAGAAAATCATGATATGATTTTTGTGTCCGTGTATTGTAATCGTCTTTTTTAAGGGGGAAAACGCATGAAAACACTCAGAGAGGCGGGAGTCGGCGATACGCTTCGTGTCGTCAAACTTCACGGTGAGGGCGCCGTCAAACGCCGCATCATGGATATGGGACTGACCAAAGGGGTCGAAGTCCACATCCGCAAGGTCGCGCCGCTCGGCGATCCGGTTGAGGTGACGGTTCGCGGCTATGAGCTTTCGATCCGCAAGGAGGACGCGGAAATGATCGAGGTCGAATAAACGGCCGCAGCAAGGGGAGCAATCCCCGTTTACTTTTGCATTGATGGTTAGCTTTTGCTAACCTTGAAAGGGAGGAACGACACATGAATTTGCGAATTGCCCTTGCGGGAAACCCGAACAGCGGCAAAACAACACTTTTTAACGCCCTGACCGGCTCGAATCAGTTTGTCGGCAACTGGCCCGGCGTTACGGTTGAGAAAAAAGAGGGAAAGCTGAAAAAACACGACGGCGTGATCATTACCGATCTGCCGGGTATTTATTCACTGTCCCCTTATACGCTTGAGGAGGTTGTCGCAAGAAATTATCTGATCGGCGAACGTCCCGACGCGATTCTGAACATCATCGACGGCACGAATCTCGAGCGCAATCTCTATCTGACAACACAGCTGACGGAGCTCGGCATTCCCGTCGTCGTCGCGATCAACATGATGGACGTCGTCAGAAAGAACGGCGATAAAATCAACACCGAAGAGCTTTCCCGGGAATTGGGCTGCCGCGTGGTCGAGATCTCGGCTTTGAAAGGCACCGGTATTACGGAAGCCGCCGAAGCGGCAATCGAAGCGGCGAAAAACGATAAAACCGTCCCGATGCACACCTTCTCCGGTACAGTCGAGCACGCATTGGCGCATATCGAGGAAGCGGCGGTGCACAGTTTGCCCGAAGAGCAGCAGAGATGGTATGCGATCAAAATCTTTGAACGCGACGAAAAGGTGCTCGAACAGTTAAAACTCGAGCCGGCAACGCGTGAACATATCGAAAACGACATCAAAGCCGTCGAGGAAGAAATGGACGACGATGCGGAATCCATCATCACGAACGAACGCTATCTCTATATCGGCGGGATCATCAAGGGTTGCTATCAAAAGAAATCCGCCGGCAAGCTTTCGACCTCGGATAAAATTGATAAGGTCGTCACGAACCGCTGGCTGGCGCTTCCCATTTTTGCCGTAGTGATGTTCATCGTGTATTTCGTTTCGGTCACGACGGTCGGCACGTGGGCGACCGACTGGGCGAACGACGGCGTTTTCGGCGACGGCTGGCACCTGCTCGGCATCGGTTCCTCCTCCTACAATCAGGATGCGGATGATTATACTGCCGCGATGCGGGCGGCGCAGGCGTTCACGGGGCTTGACACCGAAGCGGAGGACTTTGATGCCGATGCGGCTCTTGCACATCTCTTGGCGTTCAAGCCCGATGCTGATACCGCCGAGGTTGAGGTTGAGGACGAAGAAACGCTCGCAATGGATACGCTGACGGCTTATTATGATACGATTCCGGCAGACGCTGACGAGGAAACCGTCGTCGCGATGACGTATCTGGACGGCGTGCAGTACTTTAAGCAGCACGGTTTTGAAGAGCCCGATCCGGCGGATTACGGCGTATGGGTGCCCGGCGTTCCTGCTCTCATCGAAAAAGGGCTCGACGCGGTAAACTGCGCCGAATGGCTTAAAGGCCTGATTCTGGACGGTATGATCGCAGGTCTTGGCGCGGTTCTCGGATTTGTGCCGCAGATGCTCGTGCTGTTCATCTTCCTGGCATTCCTTGAAGCGTGCGGCTATATGTCCCGTATCGCGTTTGTGCTTGACCGTATCTTCCGTAAATTCGGTCTTTCGGGCAAATCCTTTATCCCGATGCTCATCGGCACCGGCTGCGGCGTTCCCGGCATTATGGCGTCGAGAACGATTGAAAATGAGCGTGACCGCCGTATGACGATCATGACAACGACATTTATTCCCTGCGGCGCAAAGCTTCCGTTTATCGCTATGATTGCCGGCGCGATTTTTGGCGGCGCCTGGTGGGTTGCCCCAAGTGCCTACTTCATCGGCATGGCGGCGATCATCATTTCGGGCATCATGCTGAAAAAGACGAAAATGTTTTCCGGCGATCCTGCGCCGTTCGTCATGGAACTTCCGGCTTACCATCTGCCGACGGTCGGCAACGTGCTCCGTTCGATGTGGGAACGCGGTTGGTCATTCATCAAGAAGGCTGGTACGATTATTCTGCTTTCCACCATCGTGGTCTGGTTTACAACATACTTTGGTTTTGTGGACGGTTCGTTCGGAATGCTCTCGGATGAACAGATCGATTGCAGCATTCTGGCTTTTATCGGCAGCGCGATTGCGTGGATCTTCAAGCCCCTCGGTTGGGGGAACTGGCAGGCGGCTGTCGCCTCCATCACTGGGCTTGTCGCGAAAGAGAATATCGTCGGTACGCTCGGCATTCTCTACGGCGGAAGCGGCACGGTCTACGGGAATATTGCGGCGGCGTTTACGTCTATCAGCGGATTCTCTTTCCTGACGTTCAACCTGCTGTGCGCACCCTGCTTTGCGGCGATCGGCGCGATCAAACGTGAGATGAACTCCGCGAAATGGACGTGGTTTGCCATCGGCTATCAGTGCCTGTTCGCCTATGTGATTTCCCTGATGATCTATCAGATCGGTTCGGCCTTTACCGGCAACCTGCATATCGTCGGCTTGATTGCCGCCCTTGTGGTTCTGGTTGTGATGCTCTATCTGATTTTCCGTCCTGATAAAAACACAAAAGGGCTTGCAAAAACGAAGACGATCCGCTAATATAAAAGGGGAGGGATCATAATGCTTTCGTGGATTTCGGAAAATATCGCGACGATTATCGTCTGCGCGGTGCTTGTCGCCATTGTCGCGCTGATTATCGTCAGGTTGATCCGCAATAAGAAGCAGGGCAAAACCTCCTGCGGCTGCGGCTGCGCAAACTGTCCATCCGCCGGTATATGCCATCAACCGAAAAAAACGGATCAGAAATAAGAAAATAAGAGAAAACACGGGACTGAAATGCTCCCCTTTTGTTAGACAATGTGGTATAATAAAAAAATACCAAAGAAAAGGAAATCGACGGCTGCGTTTACCGTATCGGCAAACGGCGGTTTATCGACGCCTGCGGCTATCCTGCAAGCTCCATTCCGATGCCGGCGATGTTTTTTGCCAAGGATAAGGGCGGCGACATCACGGATTTGTCGTTCCGTTTCCATGAAACCGGCTGCACGATGAGGTGGACGGAGCACGGCGGATTCGTCAATACGCAGGAAATCGCCATGAACGGCGCGTACGCCCACGGGAAAATCACGATCGGGGAGCTCTCGTTCGACACCGTCGCCTGCGGCCGCTGGACGGACGAGAACACGCTCGAAGTCTGTATCCGGGCGCTGTCCGCCGTCGCGTCAAGACGCTTTGTGTTCACATTCCGCGGCAATCGGATTTCGATGTACCCCGATATGCTGCCGAGCATGGACGAACGCTCCAAGGTCATCGGCGAAAAGCTCAAATGCGTCCTGAAAGGCCGCTATTTTGAGTGGTGGATCGACACGCTTGTCCCGCGCGTCAAAAATATTCTCCAGCCCATGCACCACGGACGAAAAAAATAAAAGCATTCACCGGAACCGACATAACGCCGATTCCGGTGAATTTCGTTTTCAGTTGCGTATGATAAAGCATTCGTGATGTCGTCAAGAAACTTCATTGGCTGATTGTAGGAATAGTGCGTCAGAATAAAGAATTACTCAACGAAATGAATGAGAAGAATAATGCAGAAAATACAAAAGAAAAATAATAGAATCCTTGTCAGTGTTGTTACTGCTTTATTTTCGCTCTCTTCTTTTTTTTTCTTCTGCTCGTCCTGATAGTTCTTTTCTGCTTCGGCTTCGTTTAGCTTATCGCGAAAAACGGGAAACGATTCTATGAAAGATTTTTCTTTATCGGAAAAATCGCTTTCGGCTGGACGCGGCATGGAGATGATCTGCCGAACAAATTGAAGGTGTTCTTCAATTTCCTGCAAAAGCTCCGGATCCTCCTTCGCATACGCTTCAGAAGCCTGACGGGACAGAAAGTTTTCTATCTGAAACGGCTCGTTTGAATGATTTTGCCAGAATTTTTGTGTTTCCGTGTCGCGGATAAACTGTGAAAAAATCGCTTCGTCTGTGATTTTCTGTCGTACGCCGTAAGGGAAGTCCGCCGGTACACACCGGCTTTCCGTCTTATTCTGCCAGATGGTTCCGTCCGCAAAGACGACAGACTGACAGACGACCGCAAACGAACGCGCCGTCGCGTCGGGCAGTTCGATCGGCTTCTTGCTGCCGAAATCCATGCTGTAGGCAATCGCGAGATCAAGATATTGATATTCCTTTGTCTGCGACATCTCTTCGCCGGCTACGGAAAAGGGAATGATTTTTACTTTGACCGCTTTTATAGACTTATCCGCCAGATTCCTCAGTTTCAGCTGCGCCAGAATCCCGCCGGTCTGATTATCCCCGAGCAGCGCGCCGGCGGCAACCAATACCGGACAGTTGTCGCAGTAAAGATTCAGCGGTGATTTCCATAATGAAACATATCGATCCATTTCTATTGCCTCCGTTTATAACTCGGGTAATTCGGCATTATATTGATTTTTGTCGGTCGTTCCGGCAGACTTGTTATTGATGGAAACGACATTGTCAACGATTTCGCCGAATCCGTAAAACAGAAGGCAGGATAAATAGGAAAGCACGGGACCGAGCACAGCGATTACGGGAAAGACAAAGAGCAGATCCTCGAAATCGCTGTCAATTGAGAGTATGGTAAGAAGAATGCCTCCAAAAAATTCAAGAAATGCAGTAATGTAAAACAGGGTTTTGCTGATTTTTTTAATTCTTTTGCCGACAGAATCGAAATTAAAGAGTGAATGTAACATAAAAATTAACCACCTTTTTTTATTTGTACTTTCATTTTACCAGACTATATGTCCCATAAAGGGTACTTTTTAATATTTTTTTGCTTTTTCCTCTTTTTTTTTGCAATAAAAAATGCGCCTCAAATGAGACGCACGAAAAATGCACCTCATTTGCTGCAACACAAATTATACTCATAATAACAAAAGATATTAGGAATAATCAAGCGAGGACGCACTTTTACCAAAGCCATCCTAAAATCTTTTGTTCATTCAATTTGTGTTGCGAAATTAGTTTACCACATTCAGCAAAATATTACAAGCCGTCCCGGAAAATATTTTTGGTCAGCGTTCCGGCGTCGGTAAAAAATAAAAAAATATTTTCCGAAAGTATTGACATTTCACCGTGAAGTGTGATAGAATAATCACCGTCCCAATGATGCGGGTGTAGTTCAATGGTAGAATCCCAGCCTTCCAAGCTGGTTGTGTGGGTTCGATTCCCATCACCCGCTCCATATGCGTTTGTAGCTCAGGTGGATAGAGCAACTGCCTTCTAAGCAGTGGGTCAGGGGTTCGAGTCCCTTCAAGCGCGCCATTTGCGGTGGGTATAGCTCAGTTGGTTAGAGCGCCAGGTTGTGGCCCTGGAGGCCAACGGTTCGAATCCGTTTACCCACCCCACTTAAAAAAACGCGCAAATCAATTGGCTTTGATTTGCGTTTTTTACTATCAGAAACCGAATATTGAGGAGTCGTCAAGCGGTAAGACACAGCACTTTGACTGCTGCATTCGTGGGTTCGAATCCCGCCTCCTCAGCCAAACGAAAATCCGTTCACGCAAGTGGGCGGATTCTCGTTTGTATTATTCATTCTTCAATATTCATCATTCATTATTCATTAAACAGAACGGATTTTCGAATGAATAATGAAAAATGAAGTCGCTTCGCTAATGAATCATGAATAATTGTGTTTTGTGTGTTTTTTTTCAGTCTGTACAAGCGAGAAAAGAAATACTGTATTCTGAATCTTTGCGTTCATTGTTTTTATATCTGTTTTTTCTTTGCAAAAAAAGCCCGACGGAGCATATAATTGATACTTGCGATATAAAAATCCTTATGTTATGATAAGAAAAAAAGAGAATCCGGACGAAAAAACAGACTTCCGGCGGCGTATAGGCGTACTTTGACTGCATTTTGCCCAATTTTGCGGCGTTTTGAGAGGCGTTTCTATATCGTTTGTCTTATATCGATAATTATATATCGATATCAGTTTTTTATATTTTACATTGCTCCCGAACTTTGTTAAAATGTTAACAAAGACAGAGGAAAGGAGACGATGTGCCATGAGTTTATCGGATACCGTGATCCGCCGTTTGCCGCTGTATCTGCATTTTTTGCGGCAGCAGCCGGAAAACGTCCAAAATGTTTCCGCTACGGGGATTGCCGCAGGGCTCGGGCTGGGCGATGTGCAGGTCCGCAAGGACTTAGCGCTTATCAGCGGCGCAGGCAAGCCGAAGATCGGGTATGACCGATTGGAGCTGATCGACGCGCTCGAGGACGCGCTGGGCAACCGCAACAAAAAGCCGGCGGTCATTGCCGGAGCAGGGAAGCTCGGAACGGCGTTTTTGGAGTTCGACGGCTTTGATGATTTCGGCATCAACATCGCGGCGGCGTTTGACTGCGACGCCAAAAAGACCGGCTATTCCGGTTCGGGTAAATATATTTATCCCATGGCGGATTTTGAGGATTTCTGCCGCACGGAAAATATCGTGATCGGCATTGTGACTGTTCCCGCTTCGGCGGCGCAGGACGTCTGCGATAAAATGGTCGCGTCGGGCATCAAAGCGATCTGGAATTTCGCGCCTGTCCGTCCGACTGTTCCCGACGGCGTTCTCTTGCAGAACGAAAATCTCGCTTCGTCCCTGGCTCTTTTGTCGAGCCGGTTGGCATAACAAATTTGTTGAAAAATCCATTTTCATAAAGGAGAAATGTGACATGAATCAGTACAACATTGCTCATGATCCCGAGACGCTTGAAACAGCTCTCGCAGGCGTCAGAGAGGCGCAGAAGATCTTTGCCACCTACACCCAGGAGCAGGTCGATAAGATCTTTCTCGCGGCGGCAACCGCAGCCAACAAAATGAGAATCCCCCTTGCCAAAATGGCCGTGGAAGAAACGGGCATGGGCATCGTGGAAGATAAGGTTATCAAGAACCATTACGCGGCGGAGTATATTTACAACGCTTATAAGAATACCAAGACCTGCGGCGTGATCGAAGAGGATAAGGCTTTCGGCATCAAGAAGATCGCGGAGCCCATCGGCGTTGTCGCCGCCGTTATTCCGACGACGAACCCCACCTCGACTGCCATTTTCAAAACGCTGATTTCCCTGAAAACGAGAAACGGCATCATCATCAGCCCGCATCCCAGAGCCAAGAAGTGTACCGTTGAAGCGGCGAAAGTCGTTCTTGACGCCGCTGTGGAAGCCGGTGCTCCTGCGGGCATCATCGGCTGGATCGACACGCCGTCTCTGGAAATGACAAACACCCTGATGAAAGAAGCCGACATCATTCTCGCCACCGGCGGCCCCGGCATGGTCAAATCCGCTTATTCGAGCGGCACGCCTGCTCTCGGCGTCGGCGCCGGCAATACGCCTGCTATCATCGACGACACAGCGGATATTATCCTCGCCGTCAACTCAATTATTCATTCCAAGACGTTCGATAACGGCATGATCTGCGCGTCCGAGCAGTCGGTCATCGTGCACGAAAAAGTGTATAAGGCTGTTAAGAAAGAGTTCGCCGACAGAGGCTGCTATTTCCTGAATCACGACGAACTGAATAAAGTTCGCAAAACCATCTTGATTAACGGCGCATTAAATGCTAAAATAGTAGGACAGAAGCCTGTTACGATTGCGGCTCTCGCCGGCGTGACCGTTCCCGAAGAGACAAAGATCCTCATCGGCGAAGTGGAAAGCGTCGACATCAGCGAAGAGTTTGCGCATGAAAAGCTTTCTCCCGTTCTTGCCATGTATAAAGCGAAAGACATTCAGGACGCTTTCGATAAGGCGGAGCACCTGATCGCCGACGGCGGCTACGGTCACACGTCCTCGATTTATCTCGACGTGCAGACGCAGCAGGAAAAGCTGAATGAATTTGCCGAAAGAATGAAGACCTGCCGTATTCTGGTCAATACGCCTTCTTCTCAGGGCGGTATCGGCGATATGTACAACTTCAAGCTGGCTCCCTCTCTGACGCTGGGCTGTGGCTCCTGGGGCGGTAACTCCGTTTCCGAGAACGTCGGCGTCAAGCACCTGCTGAATGTCAAAACCGTTGCCGAGAGGAGAGAGAATATGCTTTGGTTCAGAGCGCCTGAAAAGGTCTATATCAAAAAGGGCTGCCTGCCCGTAGCTCTTGATGAGCTGAAAAATGTCATGCACAAGAAGAGAGCGTTCGTCGTAACCGACAGCTTCCTGTATAAGAACGGCTACACCAAGCCGATCACCGATAAGCTCGATGAAATGGGCATTCAGCACACCACGTTCTATAACGTCGCTCCCGACCCCACGCTGGCCTGTGCGAAAGAGGGCACGGCGCAGATGGCGGCTTTCGAGCCCGATGTCATCATCGCGCTCGGCGGCGGCTCCGCGATGGACGCTGCCAAGATCATGTGGGTCATGTATGAGCATCCCGAAGCGGACTTCATGGATATGGCCATGCGCTTTGTCGATATCAGAAAGAGAGTTTACACCTTCCCGAAGATGGGCGAAAAAGCCTATTTCATCGCCGTTCCCACGTCGGCCGGTACCGGTTCGGAGGTCACACCCTTTGCGGTTATCACCGATGAAAAGACGGGCGTCAAATATCCGCTTGCCGACTACGAGCTGATGCCGAATATGGCGATCGTTGACGCCGATATGCACATGACCGCGCCGAAAGGCCTGACGGCTGCTTCCGGTATTGACGCCGTGACGCACGCTCTGGAAGCCTATGCCTCTATGCTCGCGACCGATTACACGGACGGTCTTGCGCTTCGTTCGCTGAAAATGATCTTCGAGTACCTGCCCAGAGCCTACGACAACGGCCCGAACGATCCCGTTGCGAGAGAGAAGATGGCCAACGCTGCCACGATGGCCGGTATGGCGTTCGCGAACGCGTTCCTCGGTGTCTGCCACTCGATGGCACATAAGCTCGGCGCGTTCCATCATCTGCCGCACGGCGTCGCCAACGCGCTGATGATCGACGAGGTGCTTCGCTTCAATGCGGCGGAGGTTCCCGCAAAGATGGGTACGTTCCCGCAGTACGACCATCCCCATACGCTTGCCCGCTACGCGGAGGTTGCCGATTCTCTCGGCATCAAGGGCAAGAACGATACCGAAAAGCTTGAGAACCTTATCAAGGCGATCGACGAGCTGAAAGAAAAGGTCGGTATCAAGAAGACGATCCGTGAGTATGTTCCCGATGAAGCGGATTTCCTTGCCCGTCTCGATGAAATGACGGAGCAGGCGTTCGACGATCAGTGCACCGGCGCGAATCCGAGATATCCGCTGATGAGAGAAATCAAACAGATGTACCTGAACGCCTATTACGGCACGCACGAAAAAGTTTAAGGAGGAAAACTGCCATGAGCTTTAATCTTGACAGAGTGATTGCTGTCCGGAACAGCAAAATCGTTTATCGCGACGGCGATAAATCCATTAAGGTTTTCGATAAGGAATACAAAAAAGCCGACGTCCTCAACGAGGCGCTGAATCAGGCGAGAATTGAGGAGACGGGGCTGAACATTCCCCGCGTGCAGGAGGTTTCCGTTGTCGAGGACGGCAAATGGGCGATCGTGACCGATTATATCGAGGGCAAAACGCTTTCCCGTCTGATGGAGGAAAATCCCGATAAGTATGACGAGTATCTCGAGCTTTTTGTCGATCTTCAGATTCAGGTGCATTCCATGAGATGCCCGCTTCTGACGAAGCTGAAAGATAAAATGAACCGCAAGATCACCGAAGCCGATCTTGACGCGACGACCCGCTATGAGCTGCACACCCGTCTTGAGGGTATGCCCAAGCACAACAAGGTCTGCCACGGCGATTTCCGGCCCTCCAATATCATCATTGCCGAGGACGGCACGCCCTATATCATCGACTGGTCCCACGCGACGCAGGGCAACGCCTCCGCCGACGTCGCCAGAACGTATCTGCTGTTCTGGCTCAAGGGAGACATCGAGGGTGCGCATAAATATCTGGATCTCTTCTGCAAAAAGAGCGATACCGCCAAGCAGTATATCCAGAAATGGCTGCCCATCGTAGCGGCATCCCAGTCCGTCAAGGGCAATCCCAAGGAGAGAGAGTTCCTGCTGTCCTGGGTCAACGTCGTCGAGTACGAATAAACAAAACCACGGCAAAGGGCGGAGCAGTCTGCCCTCTGCCGCCTGATCTTATCATAAATTATAAGGAGACATTACCATGAAAGTTACCGTTTGTATCGGCAGCTCCTGCCATCTGAAAGGCTCGAGAAGCGTAGTAGAAGAACTCCAGTACCTCGTCGCGGAAAACAACCTGAAAGACAAGGTTGAGCTTGGCGGCACATTCTGCATGGGCAGATGCCAGGAAGGCGTCTGCGTCACGGTGGACGATAAATTTTACTCGGTTTCTCCCGAAACCACCAAAGAATTTTTTGAGAAAGAAATTTTGGCGAGGGTGTGAAAGGCTTGCTGATTCAGATTTGTGTCGGCAGCTCCTGTCATTTAAAAGGCTCGGAAGAGCTGGTTGAACTGTTTCAGGAGTCGATCGAAAAATATAAGCTGGATACGGAGATCACGCTTGCGGGCAGCTTTTGCACAGGACAGTGCAACCGCACGGGTGTGACCATTCAGTTCGATGACGATATCGTGACCGGCGTGACGACGGAGAATTTTCGCGATGTGTTCCGTCAGCGTGTGCTGACGCCGCTCGGGATCAGGGAGTAAACAGCGATGACAGAAGTTCTCAGATTAAAAAAATCCAACTGCAAAAACTGCTATAAATGCATCCGGCATTGCCCCGTGAAATCCATTCGTATTTCCGGCAATCAGGCGCATATCGTCGGCAATGAGTGCATTCTGTGCGGTCAGTGCTTCGTTGTTTGTCCGCAGAATGCGAAAGAGATCGTGGACGAGACGGAAAAAGCCAAGGTGCTCATTCAGTCCGGCGCGCCCGTTTACGTCAGCCTTGCGCCGTCTTTTGCCGCGAATTACGGCGGCATCGGCATCGGCGGCATGAGAAAGGCTCTGAAACAGCTCGGTTTCGCTGAGGTTGAGGAAACGGCCATCGGCGCGAGCATCGTCAAGACGGAATACGAACGTATTCTCGATGAAGAGCAGCCCGATATTCTGATCTCCTCCTGTTGTCACAGCCTGAATCTGCTGATTCAGAAGCATTATCCGCAGGAGCTTGCGTATCTCGCAAAAGTCCTCTCGCCCATGCAGGCGCATTGTCAGGACATCAAAAAGCGCGTGCCCGAGGCAAAGACCGTCTTTATCGGTCCCTGCGTCGCGAAAAAGGACGAGGTCGCGTATTACGGCAATGTGGACGCCGCGCTGACGTTCGAGGAATTGTCCGAATGGCTTGCGGAGGAAAATATCAAACTCGAGCCGGATATGGACGCCGAAGAAAAAAGCCGCGCCAGAATTTTCCCGACGACCGGCGGCGTTCTGGCGACGATGAAGAGACGGGACGACTATACCTATCTTGCCATCGACGGTACGGAGAACTGCATCGCCGCGCTCAAAGACATTGAAGCCGGCAATCTGCACCGTTGTTTCATTGAGATGTCCTCCTGCGCGGGAAGCTGCATCTGCGGCCCTGTTATGGAGAAATTCCACCGTTCGCCGGTGCGCGATTTCGTGGCGGTCAAGCAATACGCCGGCAAAGAGGATTTCGAGACGGCGACCTATACCCACGCGGAGATGGCAAAGAATCTCGAATTTATCGACCGCAAGCTGCAAATGCCGTCGGAGACCGAGATCGCTGCGACGCTGCGGAAAATGGGCAAAAACAAAAAATCCGACGAGCTCAACTGCGGCTCGTGCGGTTACAATACCTGCCGCGAAAAGGCGATCGCCATTCTGCAGGGCAAGGCGGATGTTTCCATGTGCCTGCCGTTCCTGAAAGAAAAAGCGGAGAACTTCTCCGATACCATTATCAATAATACGCCCAACGGTATTCTCGTGCTCAACGACGATCTTGAGGTGCAGCAGATCAATAAGGCTGCGCTCAAGATCATGAATATCCCGCTTGCGTCCGATGTGCTCGGCGAACAGGTCGTGCGCATTCTCGATCCGGCGGATTTCATTGAGGTCAAGAAGTCCGGACGCGGCATTCACGATAAACGCATCTATCTTGCGGAGTACGACCGCTATGTCGAAGAGACGATCACGCTCGACCGCGAATACCATATTCTCATCTGCATCATGCGTGACGTGACGGCAGAGGAGAACGAACGCAAAAAGAAAGAGGCGCTCGGCAAACAGACGATCGAGATCACCGATAACGTCGTCAACAAGCAGATGCGCATTGTTCAGGAGATCGCGTCCCTGCTCGGCGAGACCACGGCGGAGACGAAGATCGCGCTGACCAAACTGAAGGAGTCGATCAGCGATGAATAACCTTTGCGCCGACATCGGCTACCGCAGCATCAACCATTACGGCGAAGAGCTTTGCGGCGACCACGTTGACGTGGTGGAGCAGAACGACAATTCGACGGTCATCGTGCTGGCGGACGGTCTTGGGAGCGGCGTCAAAGCGAGCATCCTCTCGACGCTGACTTCCAAAATCATCTCCACTATGATGGCGGCGGGACTGACGCTTGAGGACTGCGTTGAGACGATCGCGGCAACCTTGCCGATCTGTTCCGTCCGCGGCGTCGCCTATTCGACGTTCACGATCATCCGCCTTGTCAATAACGAGGAAGCGGATGTCATTCAGTACGATAATCCGCTCCTGATTCTCCTGCGTGACGGCGAGAATTACGACTACCCGAAGACGGAAATGAACATCGGCGGCAAGACGATCTACCGTTCCCGGATCACGCTTCAGGAGGACGATATTTTCATCGCCATGAGCGACGGCTGTCCTCATGCCGGCATCGGCACGGCGTATAATTTCGGCTGGAAGCGCAAGGACATTATTGAATATATGCAGCCGCTGTTCTATGTCGGCTATACCGCAAAGACGCTCTCGTCGATTCTGCTCGATGAGGTGTATCGGCTCTACGGCGAAAAGCCCGGCGACGATGCGACGGTCTGCACCGTTAAAATCCGCAAGCGTCAGCCGATGAATCTGCTGTTTGGCCCGCCGTCCAACCCCGATGACTGCAACAAGATGATGTCGCTCTTCTTCTCCAAAGAGGGCAAGCACATCGTTTGCGGCGGTACGACGTCGTCCATCGCGGCCAAATATCTCGGTAAGCCCGTGAAGCCCACGCTTGAGTTTATCGATAAGGAAGTGCCGCCGATCGCGGAGATCGAAGGCGTCGATCTGGTGACAGAGGGCGTGATCACGGTCAATAAGGTCTGCGAATACGCAAGGGACTATCTCGGCGACAATACGCTCTACGAAAAATGGAGCGTCAGCCGCGACGGTGCGTCGCTGATCTGCCGTTTGCTGTTTGAAGAGGCGACCGATATCAATTTCTTTGTCGGTCGAGCCGTCAATCCGGCGCATCAGAATCCCGATCTACCGATCAATTTTAACATCAAAATGAATCTGGTGACGGAGCTTTCCGACAGCCTGAAAAAGATGGGAAAACGTATTAAGGTCAGTTATTTCTGATTTTCAGATATTTTGTTTGTTTGTGAGGAGAAAGATATGAGAAAATTTGATACCAAAGTTCAATACCTGAAATATAAGGTGCTCCGTGAAGTCGCAAGACAGGCATGGAATGATACTTTACTTGAGAATCTTCTTGAAATCCCGAAAATCATCGTCCCGGGCAAAGAGCCGACGATGCGCTGCTGCGTGTATAAAGAGCGCGCGATTCTGTCCGAACGCGTCAAGATCGCGATGGGCGGCGACGTCAACAATCCCAACTGTATTGAGGTCATCGACATCGCCTGTGATGAGTGTCCCATCGGCGGTTACGAAGTGACCAACGCCTGCCGCGGCTGTCTCGCGCATCGCTGCGAGGACGTCTGCAAGCGCGGCGCGATCTCGTTTGATCATCAGCAGAAAGCCCATATCGACAAATCCAAGTGCGTCGAGTGCGGCGCGTGCGCAAAGGTCTGCCCTTACGGCGCCATCACGGATAACGTCAGACCCTGCGTCCGTTCCTGCAAGGTCAAGGCGATCTCGATGGATGAGGAGAGAACGGCAGTCATCAATAATGACAAGTGTATCTCCTGCGGCGCATGCGTCTATCAATGCCCGTTCGGCGCGATCATGGATAAGTCGTATATTCTCAATGTCATTGACATGATTAAGAAGTCCGAGAATAACGCGAAATACAAGGTCTACGCTCTGGTTGCGCCGTCTATCGCCAGCCAGTTCACCTACGCGCATCTCGGTCAGGTAATTGCCGGCATCAAGGCGCTCGGATTCTTTACGGTCGTTGAAGCGGCACTCGGCGCAGATATGGTTGCGTTTGCCGAAGCCAAGGAGCTTGCGGAAAAAGGCTTTTTGACCAGCTCCTGCTGTCCCGCGTTCGTGAGCTATGTCAAGAAGCAGTTCCCCGATCTCGCGCCGTATATATCGCATAACCTTTCTCCCATGGCGACGATCGCCAAATATATGAAGGAGCAGGAGCCCGACTGCAAGATCGTTTTCATCGGCCCCTGCACCGCGAAGAAAATGGAATTCCATGACGAAAAGGTCAAGCCCTATATCGACAGCGTCATCACATTCGAGGAATTGCAGGCACTCTTTGACAGTAAGGGTCTCGATATCACGCTGATGAATGAGGACGTCCTCGACAACGCTTCGTATTACGGACGCATTTTTGCCAGAAGCGGCGGTCTGTCCGACGCGGTGAAGCAGGGACTCAAAGAGCACGGTCTGGACGATTTCGACCTGAAAGCTGTTGCGTGCGACGGCATCGAAGCCTGCCGCGTGGCGCTGCTCAAAGCGTCCAAACGGGTGCTCGACGGCAACTTCATTGAGGGTATGGCGTGTACCGGTGGCTGTATCGGCGGCGCGGGCTGCCTGACCCACGGCGAAAAGAATAAGGCAGAGGTCGATAAGTACGGCAAGGAAGCCTACGAAAAGACCATCTCCGACGCTATCCGGGTTTTGAAATAATCAATACAAAATAACAGCGGCAGCTTCGGCTGCCGTTTGTTTTATCATAAAGTTTATTGATACATATTGAAAAGTTTCGGTCGAGCCTTTTTAAAAGTTCGTGGGGTCGAGGGGCAAAGCCCATCGTCGCGGTCCGCAGACCGCGAAATCCCCTTGCCGAAAAAAGCGCAGGAGGGTAGGAAAACCAGTCAGGGGTGACTGTTTTTCCGTAGGGAACCCACGCTTGGGGTTCCCTGATTTTTATGGAACTTGCCAAAAGACTTTATGCGGAATTTGTCAATTTTCCCACTTGTAAAATAGAGCGTTTTTCTATAAAATGGAATCGAAACGGAGGAATGCATATGGAACCTATCAGCTTCCGCTGTACGACGCTGACGGACGGCTTCTGGAAAAACCGCCAGAAAATCGTCGGCGAAGTCAGCATTGACAATATTTATAAACGCTTTTCGGAAACGGGGCGCTTTGCCGCGCTTCATTGCGACTGGAAAAAAGGTGACGCAAACGAGCCGCATATTTTCTGGGACTCCGATGTTGCGAAGTGGATTGAAAGCGTTGCCTATCTGATCGAAAAAGAGCCGCATCCCGAATGGGAGACCATCGTCGATGAGGCGGTCGATGCTATTGCGGCGAATCAACTGCCGGACGGCTATTTCAATTCCTGCTATCTCGTCAAGAATCCCGACAAACGCTGGACGAACCGCACCGACCATGAACTCTACTGCGCCGGGCATCTGACCGAAGCCGCCGTGGCGTATGCCGAAGCGACCGGCAAGAGAAAACTGCTTGACTGCATGGAAAAATACATGGACTGCATTTACCGTGTGTTTGTCACAGAGAAGTCCGCGACCTTTACGACGCCGGGACATGAGGAGATCGAACTCGCACTGATCAAGCTTTACCATTTTACGAAAAACGAAAAATATTTGGAGCTTTGCCGCTTTTTTATTGACAACAGAGGGGTGACCGACGAGCAGGAATATGACGGCGTCGATCACCGCTACTCGCAGAGCCATCTGCCTGTTCGCGAGCAGAGAACCGCCGAAGGGCATTGTGTCCGCGCCGCTTATCTCTATTCCGCGATGGCGGATCTGGCAAAGGAAACAGGCGACCGCGAGCTGTTTACGGCTTGCGACGCGATTTTTGACGACATTACAACCAAAAAAATGTATATTACCGGCGGCATCGGTTCGTCGGCAAGGGGAGAGGCGTTTACGGTGCCTTACGATCTGCCGAATCTCACCGCCTATTCCGAAAGCTGCGCGGCGCTTGCGCTGGCATGGTTTGCCGGTCGCATGACGATGCTCAGGGCGGATTCCAAATATGCCGATACCGTCGAACGGATTCTGTATAATAACGGACTGTCTTCTGTCTCGCTGGACGGCAAAGCCTTTTTCTATGTCAATCCGCTGGAAATCCGTACAGAGCTTTTGAACCGCCATACATCGCAAAGCAATCATCACGAAAATCTGCCGCTGACTGAACGCAAGGAGGTCTTTGATTGTTCCTGCTGTCCGCCGAATATCACGCGATTCCTTGCGTCCGTCGCCGATTTCCTGTATACTTATGAGGACGGCACGCTGTTCGTGCATCAGTACATGGCAAGCGAGACAAAGACGGAAAACTTTTCTGTCGGTCAGAAAACGTCGTATCCGAACGACGGTAAAATTGAGATTGCCGTCAAAGGCGTTCGCCGCATCGCATTGCGGATTCCGGCGTGGTGTCATGATTATGTCTTCACGCTGAACGGTAAGTCCGCAGACTATGCCTTGGAGAAAGGCTATGCTTATCTTGACCTGACGGAAGAAACGAATACCGTGGCACTGACGCTCGATATGACGCCGCAGCTTGTTTTTCCGTCGTCCGCCGTCCGCGATTGTCTGGGCAAAGCGGCGGTGCAGAGAGGTCCGATTGTCTACTGCGCCGAGGGAGTGGACAATGATTTTGATATTATGGCATTCCGTCTGGACGAAAGTCCTGTTTTCAAAGAAGATTATGATGAAACCTTTGGAATGTACACGCTTCGGGTAAGCGGATCGGTTCCGTCCGGCAGTTCGGCGTTGTATTCGTTTGTGCCGCAGGAAAGAGAGTATGCCGAAATCAGGTTGATTCCGTATTTTGCGTTTGCCAATCGCGGTGAAACCGATATGGAGATTTACCTCCTGTCCGATCGGTAAAATTCATAAAATATTCCTTGAAAACGGCGAATAACTGTGTTATACTTGACCGGTATTTGAGGCGATATAATGAAAAAGATCCTTGTTATCACCGGCGCGTCAGACGGCATCGGACTGGAAACGGCGAAACGATTTCTCGCCGCTGATTGGACAGTCGTCAATCTGAGCCGCAGACCGTCCGATGCTCCCGGTATTCACAATATCAAGACGGATGTGACGGACGAAGACGCTGTGAAAAATGCTTTCCGGCAGATCGAAGAGCAGTTCGGAAAAATTGATGTGCTCGTCAATAACGCAGGATTCGGCATTGCGGGAGCAGTCGAGTTTACAAGCCTTGATGACGCGAAAAAACAGTTCGATGTCAATTTCTTCGGCGTGGTGTCCTGCTGTAAGGCGGCGGTGCCGCTTCTGCGGAAAACAAAGGGGCGGATTCTCAATATTTCTTCGGCGGCGTCCATCTTTGCGATCCCGTTTCAGTCGTTCTATTCCGCAACGAAAGCGTCGGTCGATGTATTGACGAAGGCACTCGCGAACGAGCTGAAGCCGTGGGGCATTTCCGTGTGCGCGTTGCGTCTCGGCGATGTCAGAACCTCGTTTACCGCCGCGCGAAAAAAATCCTTTGACGGCGACGACGTGTACGGCGGCGTCATCGGCAGAAGCGTTGCGGTGATGGAGCAGGACGAGAAGAACGGCATGGAGCCGTCCCTCATCGCTGAAGCCGTCTATCAGGCGGCAATCAAGAAAAAAGTGCCGGTCGTTTCCACTGTCGGCATGAAATACAAGGTGCTCACCGCCCTCAGCGGTCTGTTGCCGAATGAAGCGGTCAACGATCTGATCGCAAAAATTTATATGCCGAAAGGCTGATACGGAGGTTATTCCATGAAGAAAACAAGAAAATTGCTGTCCGTTCTGCTTGCGATGCTGCTGCTTGCCGGCAGTCTGTCCTGTATGGCGGCGGCAAAAACCAGTGAGGAAGTCGATACGCATCTGCAATTCAATGACGACGGTACTTTCAAAATTGTACAGTTCGCCGATATGCAGGATGGATTCCCTCAGATGCTCGCCACGAAGAAGATTATTCAGGCGGCTATCGAAAGGGAACAGCCCGACCTGATCGTGCTCACAGGCGACAACATCAGCGCCGGTTCCGGCTCGAAGCTCGCCGCCAAGCTCGCCATCAACGAGTTTATGGCAGTCTTTGAGACAGCCGGTATTCCCGTCGCCGCCGTCTTCGGCAATCACGACGACGAGCGCACCCCGGCGGATAAAGCCTATCAGATGTCTGTTTATGAATCATATGACTGCTTTGTCGGCTGTGCCGGCGAAGATTTCGGCGATACAAATCTTGGCACCTATTATGTTCCGGTTTATTCCTCGTCCGATCCCGACAAGATGGTCTTCAATGTCTGGATGACCGATTCGGGCAACTACAATTCGGAAAACGATCTCGGCGGCTATGCTTGCACCACAAAGGCGCAGATCGACTGGTATGTTGAGACCTCCGAAATGCTTGAAGCAGAAAACGGCGGCAAGGTTCCGTCCTTTATGTTCCAGCATATCGTCGTTCCCGAGATTTTTGACGCGCTGTGCGAAGTCGAAGAGGGAACGGAAGGCGCAGTCTGTCGCGGCGACAAATACTATGTCCTGCCCGAAAACGCGACGGGTGAGCTGAACGAAACACCCTGTCCGCCGAACTATTCCAACGGTCAGTTTGATGCGGCTGTAGAGCGCGGCGACGTGCTTGCGATGTTCTTCGGTCATGACCACGTCAACACCTACGATCTGGAGTACAAGGGTGTCCATTTGATCAACTCGGCAGGTACGGGCTTCAATTCGTATGACGGCGATGTCGTCGGCTACCGCGCAATCACAATTCATGAGGACGATCCGTGGAGCTTTGAGACCGAGGCGTATTCCTACTTCGATATTTTCGATTATGAGGACGATGCGGCAAGATATCTCTATAAGATGTCTTCGGACACGACCGATACCGCCACAAAGATCGCAAGCTTCTTCAAATATGTCGCGGCTGTCATCAAGGCGACACTCGGCAGATAAATAAAAAAAGGAATCGATGTGCAATCGGTTCCTTTTTCTTTGTTTATGGGGAATCTTAACAAAAAATGTAATATGTGGATTATTTTCTTTTTACTGTATGCGGTCTTGATTTATCAGGAAACGGTTGGTATAATCAAATTGTTAGTGAAAGGAGAAAATTCCATGACGAATGATACCAAAACACAGGAATTGGACATCTACGATTTCGATAAAACCATGATTCCCTTTGACAGCGGCTCGCGTTTCTGGGCGTTCTGCCTGCTGCATTATCCGTGGATCCTGCTGCTTGCGCCTTATCAGTTCCTCGCCGCGCTTCTTTATGTCCTGCATATTTTTGATCTGACAAAAATGAAAGGTCCGTTTTTTGCCTTTATCCGCTTCATTCCGCTGGAAAAGGCCGTCAAAAAATTCTGGGATAAGCATGAAAAAGACGTATTCGACTGGGCAAAAAGGGAAAATCGCGAACGCTATTCCGTGATGATCAGCGCCAGTCCCGACTTTCTGATAAGCGAGATCGCCTCCCGCATTCAGATTGACGACTATATCTGCACCCGTCACGAGAAAAGCGGAAAAATTATCGGGAAAAATTGTCACGATGAAGAAAAAGTCCGTCTTTTTCGGGAAAAATATCCGAATGCAAGAGTCATCAATGTCTATTCGGACAGCATCAAAAACGACAAATATATTTTCTCTCTCGCCGAGAACTGCTATAATACCGTAAAAGGCGAAAAAATTCCGTTTCGCTTTGAAGTGATGTATCCCGCCGAAGCCAGATGAATGTATACGATTTTGACAACACGATCTATGACGGCGAGACGCTTGTGGATTTTATCCTGTATTATGTGCGGCACGATCCCCGTATCTGGCGGTATATCCCGAAGCTTCTTGTCATCTGCTTCAAGGACGCGTTCCATCTCTTCACGGTGGAGGACGCCGTGGATGCCTACGCTTCGTTCCTTGAGGGATATTATGTTAAGCTCGACAATCTCGAAGAGGACACGAAAAAATTCTGGGACCGGAACGAAAAGAAAATCAAGCCCTTTTATGAAAAAATCCGCCGGGACGACGATATCATCGTTTCCGGCACGACGGATTTTATTTTGGATGAAATCATGAAGCGCATGGGTGTGAAGAATTACGTCGGCTCGTCGATCGACAAAAAGACCGGGAAGTTTACGCGGCTCTGCTTTCTGGATAATAAGGTGAAAATTTTTAAGGAGCTGTATCCGGATGCGCATATTGATAATTTTTATACCGATTCCATGAACGATAAGGCGATGATGGAATTGGCGGATCACGTCTATTTTGTCAAGGGCAATAAAATAGAAAAAATCAAGTGAGGCGAAAAGAATGGGAAAAATCAAGCAATTTCTGGACAGCAAAATCGTCACGAAGGACGTCGGAGAGGAAACCTATCTGACGTGGAGGGAAGCACTGTCCTATACCGTCGGACGAGGCGCACAGGGTATGAGTACCTCGATGACGGCGTCGAAGTACGTCAACTACTTCATTACGGATATTCTGCACATCTCGACCGGCGTCGCATCGAATATCCGACTGTACTGCGGCATTTTTGATGCAATCAACGACCCGATCATGGGCGTTCTCGTCGATAAGACCAGAACGAAATACGGCAAAATGCGTCCGTATATCAAGTTCGCGCCGTATTTTGTGTCGCTGTTTATGCTGCTGTTCTTCGTCGGGTCCAACAATCTGCCGTACGGTGCAAAGCTCGCGCTGACGATCATCGCTTTTGTCGGTCTTGACGTAACCTATACTGCGTTTGATGTTCCGATGGGCGCGCTGGCGTTCAGCCTGACGCCGAACGGAACCGAACGAACCAAGCTATACGGCATCGCTTCCATCGGACGAATGATTCTCGGTGCGATTCCCGCTGCGCTTGTCGCGTTCGCCGCCTGGCTGCCGTATTTCAACAGCCATCTCGATAAAGCGTATCTTGTCGCGGCGGTCATGTCGGCGGTCTTTATCATCATTCTGACACGCTTTACCTTTAAGAATACCACAGAGCGTCTCGAGCATCACGAAGAGGTGCCGAGTCTGAAAGAGTGCCTGAAGCTGCTCTTCACCAACCGTCCGCTGCTGATGCTCTTTTTATGCAACATCTTTTTCGTTCTCGTCAAGGTTACGGAACAGGCGTCGTTCTATTTCGCCTACGATTCGCTGTTCAATGCGAAGTACAACGGGCTGCTCGACGCCGTGAAAGCGCCCGGTTCCGTTCTCGCCGGCATTTTCGTGCCGATGATCGTGGAAAAATTAGGTGCGAAATCGGATTCTAAAAAATTCTATCAGGTCTGCTGTACCTTGGGTGCTCTTCTGAACGGTCTGTACGCGCTGACGACCTATAACGGCATCGTGAACAAGCCTGCGGACGAGCCCGTCTCGACCGGAATTGGCGTACTCGTGCTCGTGTTCTCCATGCTTGTCACCTTCCCGATGGAGTTCAAGAACCTGATGCAAAAGGAAATGGAAGCGGAAACGGTTGATTATGTCGAGTGGAAATCCGGCAAGCGCGTCGAGGGTACGATGCTTTCGATTATGAGCTTTACGGGTAAGCTTGAGGGCACGCTTTCGTCGTTCATTTGCCTGCAGATTTTGTCCCGTACGGGCTATGTCGAGCACACGACCGACGTCCCGACGGTGCAGAACCCGGCGACGAGAAAAGGTCTTTTCGCAATGACGACGCTGCTGCCGATGCTCGGTTATATCCTGATGCTGCTGCCGATGATTTTCTACAATATTTCCGGCGAGAGCCACAGAGAAATGATGAAAGAGATTATGGCGCGGCGTGAGGCCGCTCACGAATTTGACAGCGGTCACAGCGACAACATGGAAATTCAATAACAAAATCGGGGCTCAGCAGAGCTCCGATTTTTTGACATGAAAAAACAGCCGGATAAGGACACTCCGGCTGTTTTTCCTATGATAACGCGAAAAGCAGATGAAATCTATAACTTGGAAAAGGTAAGTCTCATTATAGCGATCCGAGCAAAAAAGTCAAGAGATTTTCCCAAAAAAAGTGATAGGAATATAAAAATATTTTTAAAAATGAAGAAACCGTGAAGAATGTGTAAACCCCGGGAATATAATTTGTGAATAAAGTTTACAAATTCTCGCTGATTCTTCGATTTTTCTTTTTCAGATAAATCAGAAGAGCGGCAACAATCTCGGCAAAATACAGCAGTATAAAACAGAAATTGAGAATCGTTTTGTGCCGGGAAGCTTCATAATAATCGTCGTGCGTGTAGACGCGGACCCCGATGCTGCCGTCGGAATTTGTTTTCACATCATATCGTCTTACGCTTTCATTGCGATTCGAGAAGACGCACACAAAATTGCCGTCTTCATCGATGAGTTCATCTTGATAACTGTCTTCGTACGACTCGTCGCCGCTGATCGGTTCTTCGATGACGACGATATTATCAGATTCACCGTCTATCGTCATGGTTATGGGTTCTCCGTAATAAGGCGTTTCCATAAAAGCAACAAACTCATCGAGATTTTCAAAATAGGTACCTTTGGTATAAAGGGTAAAGTCGGCGGTAGCAAGGCCGAGCTGAACCGCGCCGCTCACCAGCATCACGATGAGCGTGACAATGGTTATCTTTTTGGCGAGCTTCGCGTTGGCGACGTGAATGGGATTCTTTTCTTCTGCCATTTTCGGCAGCAGGGAAGGCCGAACAATCTGATAGACGGCAAAGGCAAGGAGCGCGCCGAGCGCAAAGCCTAATAATCCGTAAACGCCCCATGTGCTGAACAACAGACCGTAGTAGGCGTTGCCGGCAAAGAGCAGGGGAACGCACGATAGCGTACCGGCGAGATTGAAGCCGAGAATCAGCGCGGCGGTTTTGATGACGGTCGCTTTGCCTTGGCCGATCTGATCGTTTTCTTCGTCGTCAAGCGTGAGAGAGGACACCGAGTTGACGGCAAACACGACCTCGCAGACGGCGGAAACGATCAAGAAGATCAGTGCGATGCCGAACGCCAGATAAGCGCGCAGCACGCCGTAATTCAGCACGGCGGCAAGAGTCAGCCCCACGGCGGCAATCCCGAATGCGATCATGCTTTTTGTCTTGAATCTGGTGACGGTCGTGCGGATCAGATATTTTGCCGTCCGTTCCGATTTGATTTCGGCGGCAGGCGTGATTTCTCCCGTTGTCTTTTCCCCACGGAGCAGCTCGTCGGCCGTCACGCCGAAGAGGTCGGCAATCACGGGGATCATCGAGATATCCGGCGCGCATTCGTCGCGTTCCCAGCGGCTGATCGCCTTGTCCGAAACGCCGAGCACCTCGCCGAGCTCCTTTTGCGTCATGCCTTTTGATTTGCGCAGAACGGCGATAAACGCGCCTATCGTTTTCTTTTCCATATCGAAAACTCCTTTCCTGCTTTCATTCTACAATAACGGGGACAAAAACACAAGGACGCAGACAGAAAATCTCTCCCGAAATGCGAGAATTATCCTTTTTCCGGATTGCTCATGATTGCCGGTTGCAAAACGGCGGTGATTTTGGTATAGTAAATCCATAGGAGGTTTGCGCGTATGAATTATTGTATCGGAATTGATGTCGGTACATCGGGGACGAAAGCCGTCCTGTTTGATGAGCACGGAGCAATCGTCGCAACGGCGTATCGGGAATATCCGCTGTATCAGCCGGAAAACGGCTGGGCTCAGCAGAATGCGGAGGACTGGCGGGATGCTTCGTTCGCCGCCATTCGCGAAATTGCGGAACAAGTGCCGCCGGAATCCGTCCGAGGCATCGGCGTTTCGGGGCAGATGCACGGTCTGGTGCTTCTGGGGGAAGACAATAAACCGCTTTGTCCGTCGATCATCTGGTGCGATCAGCGAACCGAAGCACAGGTGCAGGAGATTTGCGACAAAATTGGGAAAAATAAGTACATTGAGTTGACTTATAATGCGCCGAACACTTCGTTCACGCTCAGCAAGCTGCTCTGGATCCGGGAAAACCGTCCCGAAATCTATAGAAAAACGAAAAAAATCCTGCTTCCGAAAGATTATATAGACTTCTGTCTGACGGGACATTTTGTGACGGACATTTCCGATGCCGGAGGAACGGGCTATTTCTCGGTGAAAAACAGAACGTGGTGTGAGGAGATTCTGACGGCGTTCGATATCGATCCCGATTTGCTGCCGGAGATTCACGAGAGCTGTGACAACATCGGCTGTCTGACAAAAGAAGCGGCGGAAGCGGTCGGATTGACGACGCAAACGGTCGTCGCCGCGGGAGCCGGCGATCAGGCGGCTGCCGCGGCGGGATTGTATGTGGATGTCCGTCTCGCTTCTGAAGGCATGACACCGAAGAGCCTTATCAGGGTGTCGTGTGACAAACGCAAAATCGGCGACTATAATCGCATTTACGACGTGTATCGACGGCTGTATAAAGGAATCGAAGCAAGCCGACAGACGCAGAATTTATAAGAATCGGAAGAAAAATGGAGAATATGTCAAAAATATTTGAAAAAACATAACAAAATGCACAACAAAAAACCGTTACATTTTTTGTAAATTTTATGTATTTAACAGTTGACACGGGGAAAATGTTTGATTATAATTGTTCTATCACAAGAATCCGGTCAACACCGATTAATCCAATTTTGTGATGCATACATAATAATAAATGTATGCGAAAGTACATTGGAGGTCTTTTCCATGAAACTCAGAAAGATTCTCGCCGTTGTACTGGCTCTTGCCATGGTATTCGCATTCGCAGCGTGCACCAAGAGCGATAACGGCGGCAAGGAAGACGCTTCAGGTGAAGCGAACAGCAACACTGCAGCTCTTTCCTTTGCAAACGAAGGCACGATCAAAATCGGCAGCATCGGCCCTCTTACCGGTGACGCCGCGCAGTACGGCAACGCTGTTAAACTCGGCGCTGAGCTTGCCGTAAAGGAAATCAATGCTGCCGGCGGTATCAACGGCTACGAAGTTGAATTCCGTATGGAAGACGATGTCAACGACGCTGAGAAATCCGTTACGGCTTACGGCACGCTGAAAGACTGGGGTATGCAGATGCTCATGGGTACGGTTACGTCCACACCCTGTAAGGCTGTCTCCACCGAGGCTGAAGCGGACAATATGTTCCTTCTGACTCCCTCCGGTTCTTCTGTCGACTGCATCCAGCCCGACGTCGCATTCAGAGTTTGTTTCTCCGACCCCAACCAGGGTATCGTTGCCGCAAACTACATTGTTGACAATGCTCTTGCAACGAAAGTTGCGGTCATCTTCAACAGCTCCGACACATATTCAACCGGCATTAAGGACACATTTGTAGCCGAAGCCGCAACGAAGGGTCTTGAAGTTGTTGCTCAGGAAGCGTTTACCAACGACAACGCGACTGACTTCAGCGCACAGATCACCAACATCAAAGCGTCCGGCGCAGAGCTCGTCTTTATGCCCATCTACTACACGCCCGCTTCTCTTATCATGAAGCAGGCCAAGGACGCAGGCTTCGCTCCCACGTATCTCGGCAGCGACGGTATAGACGGTATCCTCGGCATGGATAACATCGACACTTCTCTCGTTGAAGGTCTGATGTATCTGACTCCGTTCCTGGAGAGCTCGACGGACGAAGTTACCGCGAGATTCGTAACCGGCTTCAAGTCCACCTATCCCGATCAGACTCAGTACCTCAATCAGTTTGCCGCCGACGCATACGATGCCATCTATGCGATCAAGGCTGCTGCTGAAAAAGGCAACGTTACGGCTGATATGGAAATCTCCGCAGTCGGCGACGCTATGAAAGCCGCTATGGTTGAGATTTCTGTTGACGGTGTTACCGGTTCCGGTATCACATGGTCCGCAGAGGGTGAGCCCACCAAGACTCCCCGTGTTGCGAAAATCGTAAACGGCAAAACGGAAGCTGCCTGATTTCAATCGTTTGACATGACAAAGGGGTATGTCGCCATAAACGCGGCATACCCATCTTTGAGATTATAGCCATTTTTATCGCAAGAGCTTTGAAACAAGATATTTGATGTCCGGTTTTTGCGCTTTTGGGACTTCTCGGGTATTTTGTTTCAGAGCTTTTGTACTGTTTGTATTTTTTATCAATTACCCATGTTAAGGAGTGGGATTTTTTATGAAATTTCTTTCACAGCTGATTTCCGGTATCAGCCTGGGCAGTATCTATTCGTTGATTGCGCTCGGCTATACCATGGTTTACGGAATCGCAAAGATGCTGAACTTCGCGCACGGCGACGTTATCATGATCGGCGCGTTTGTGGTCTATACCGCCTGTGTGACGGCAGGGCTTCCCGCCGTTGTCGGCGTGCTGATTGCCATCGTCTTCTGCACGTTGCTCGGTGTTACGATTGAGCGCTTTGCCTATAAGCCGCTGCGTCAGGCGACTTCTCTTGCGGTTCTGATTACGGCAATCGGCGTGAGTTATTTGCTTCAGAATCTTGCGCTGCTCATCTTCGGTTCCGATACGAAGCAGTTTTCCTCCGTGGTTTCTCTTTCCGCGGTGACGCTGGCCGACGGTCAGCTTACCATCTCCGGCGAGACGATTGTGACGATTATCGTTTCCGTGATCATCATGGTTTCGCTCTATCTCTTCGTCAATAAGACGAAGCCCGGAAAAGCCATGCAGGCCGTTTCGGAGGATAAAGGCGCTGCGCAGCTGATGGGTATCAACGTCAACGGCACGATTGCGCTGACCTTCGCCATCGGTTCCGGTCTTGCCGCGATTGCCGGCGCGCTGCTTTGCTCCGCCTATCCCGCGCTGAGCCCCTATACCGGTGCGATGCCCGGTATCAAGGCGTTTGTCGCCGCAGTTTTCGGCGGTATCGGTTCGATTCCCGGTGCCATGATCGGCGGTATTGTGCTGGGCATCATCGAAAACCTGAGTAAGGGCTACATCTCCTCGCAGCTTTCTGACGCCATTGTCTTTGCTGTTCTGATTATTGTATTGCTTGTGAAGCCGACCGGCATCATGGGTAAGAAGATCAACGAGAAAGTTTGAGGTGCGCAGTTATGGATAGAAAGAATAATTCTCCTCTTGAAAAAAAATCGTCTTCTCTGCGCCCGACCACAAAGAAAAATCTTATCACTTACGCGATGGTTATCTTTTTCTTTGTGCTGTTTCAGACGCTTTCTGCAACCGGCAACCTCAAGCACGCCCATAAGGCTCTGCTTGTTCCGGTCTGCACGAGTATCATCATGGCGATATCGCTCAACCTCGTTGTTGGTGTTCTTGGTGAGTTGAGCCTCGGTCATGCCGGTTTTATGTGTATCGGAGCCTTCTGCGGCTCTTTCTTCTCCGTTTTGATGAAGGATGTGATCACGACGACATGGATTCGCCTGACGCTTGCCTTTATCGTGGCCGCTGTTGCCGCGGCGGTTGCCGGTATTCTGATTGGTATCCCGGTTCTGCGTCTGAAGGGCGACTATCTGGCGATTGTTACTTTAGCATTCGGAGAGATTATCAAAACAGTTGTGAATACACTTTATATCGGCAAGGATGCCAATGGCTTCCATATCGCGATGAGTACGGCGAATCTCGGTCTCGAGCCGGACGGCAAGATCATCCTGAACGGTCCGCAGGGAATCTCGGGAACACCGAAAAATTCCACGTTTGTCATCGGTTTTATCCTCGTGATGATCACGCTCTTCATTGTAACGAATCTCATGGATTCGAGAACCGGCCGCGCGATCATGTCCATTCGTGACAACCGTATCGCCGCCGAGTCCGTCGGTATTGATATTACTAAATATAAACTTCTCGTGTTTACGATTTCCGCCGCAATTGCAGGCTGTGCCGGCGTTCTGTATTCTCATAACCTGTCTTCTCTGACGGCGACGACGAACAACTTCGGTTACAATATGTCGATTATGATTCTCGTTTACGTCGTGCTCGGCGGATTGGGTAACATCAGAGGCTCGATCATTGCGGCAACCGTTCTTTATGCACTACCGGAGCTTTTGCGCGGACTCAAGGATTACCGTATGCTGATTTATGCCATCATTCTGATTGTGATGATGATCGTCAACAACGGTTCGTACTTTGTACAGCTTCGCGAGAGACTTTCGATCAAGCTCAAATCCGGGAAAAACAAGAAAGAGGTGGCGTAAATGGCATTGCTTGAGGTTAAAAACTTAGGTATTACTTTCGGCGGCCTTCACGCTGTTGATAATTTTAATCTCACCTTGGAAAAAGGCGATCTATACGGTCTGATCGGTCCGAACGGCGCCGGTAAAACCACGGTGTTCAATCTGCTGACCGGCGTTTATAAGCCCACTACCGGCACCTTTTATCTGGACGGACATGAGCTCAAGGGCAAAAAGCCCGCAGAGATCAATAAAGCGGGCATCGCGCGGACGTTCCAGAATATCCGTCTGTTCAAGAATCTTTCCGTGCTCGACAACGTCAAAGTCGGTCTGCACAATGAGATGAAATATTCCACCTTTGAGGGAATTTTCCGTCTGCCGCGTTATTTCTCCACCGAGAAAAAAATGAACGCCAGAGCAATGGAACTGCTCGACGTTTTCGATCTCTCTGAAAATGCCGATACACTCGCTTCCAATCTGCCTTACGGTAAACAGCGTAAGCTTGAAATTGCGCGAGCTATCGCGACACAGCCGAAGCTTCTGCTCCTCGACGAGCCGGCAGCCGGCATGAACCCGAACGAGACGAAAGAGCTGATGGAGACGATTCATTTCGTCCGCGATAATTTTGAGTTAACGGTGCTTGTCATCGAACATGATATGAACCTCGTTGCCGGTATTTGCGAGCAGATCACCGTCCTGAATTTCGGCACGGAGCTGGCAAAGGGCAAAACGGAGGACGTTTTGAAAAATCCCGAAGTTATCAAAGCATATTTGGGTGAATAAGGAGGGGTTTTTATGGCAATGCTGGAAATTCGCGATCTGAATGTTTTTTTCGGCGTGATTCAGGCGATCCGCGATGTTTCATTTGACGTTGATAAAGGCGAGGTTGTCGCACTCATCGGCGCAAACGGCGCAGGAAAAACGACAACGTTGCACACAATAACGGGGCTTCTTTCCGCAAAGAGCGGCTCGATTCATCTGGACGGAAAAGATATTACCAAAGTCCCGGCGCATAAAATTGTTTCCATGGGCATGGCGCACGTTCCCGAGGGACGCCGCGTGTTCGCGTCGCTTTCCGTTTATGACAACCTGAAAATGGGCGCGTATACCCGTAAGGATAAAAAAGAAATCAATGACTCGCTCGAGATGGTTTTCAGCGAGTTTCCGCGTCTGAAAGAACGCCGCAATCAGGTGGCAGGTACGCTTTCAGGCGGTGAACAGCAGATGCTTGCCATGGGACGCGCGCTGATGAGCAAGCCCAGAATCATTCTGATGGATGAGCCGTCGATGGGACTTTCGCCGCTGTACGTCAGCGAAATCTTTGAGATCATCAAACAGATCAAAAAAGAGGGGACGACGGTTCTTCTGGTTGAGCAGAATGCGAATATGGCGCTGTCTGTTGCCGACCGTGCGTACGTACTGGAAACCGGCAAGATCGTCATGGACGGCAAGGCGTCCGACCTGATGAACGACGAACGCGTTCGCAAGGCGTATCTCGGCGCGTAATACTAAAAAGCAAAGCTGCATCGTTTTTCGGTGCAGCTTTTTTTTGTAGTAGGCAATCACAGGGAACCCCCGGCGAGGGTTCCCTACGGACAAACAGTCACACCGGACTGTTTGTCCTACCCTCCTGCGCTTTTTTCGGCAAGGGATTTCGCGGTCTGCGGACCGCGACGATGGGCTTTGCCCCTCGACCCCACGAGCCTTTGTAAAGGCTCGACCGAAACTTTTATGCGTGTATGTCAGAAAAGCTGCATCGTTTTTCGGTGCAGCTTTTTGTGTGATTAAATTTTGGTAAGCGGCGCGACTTTCGCCATAAGTTTTTTCGTCCCCACGGAGTCAAACGCGATTTCGAGCAGCATATCGTTGCCCATTTTTTCGGCGGAAAGGATCATTCCTTCGCCGAATTTTTTATGTTTGACGCGTTCACCGGGTTTGTAGTTTACTGTAGGTTTCGATGCGGAATTGGATGCCGAAGAAAAGCTTGCGCTGTAGGTCGGTTTTTGCATCGCAGGCTGTCTACTGCCGGAATAGGAACTCTTTTCGTGCGGCGTATAAGAGGATTGATAGCCGTAGCCGCCGGAAAAAGCCGGTCGTTCGGGCTTCTCCACCTGCGTCAGCTCAGACGGGATCTCGGAGAGGAAGCCTGATGGCGGATTGTAGGAGGTCTGACCGAGCATCATGCGCGTTTTCGCGTTGGTCAGAATGAGTTTTTCTTTCGCTCTTGTGATACCGACATAGGCCAGGCGGCGTTCCTCTTCCATATCGGCATTGGACATCATCGACTGCATCCCCGGGAATATGCCGTTTTCCATGCCGGGAATATAAACAACGGGGAATTCCAGTCCCTTTGCCGAATGAAGCGTCATCAGCACGACTGCGTCGTTGTCGGCGTTGTAATTGTCGATATCG
The DNA here is from genome assembly GCA_945912145.1 of uncultured Clostridia bacterium. Classification (GTDB taxonomy): domain Bacteria; phylum Bacillota; class Clostridia; order Oscillospirales; family Acutalibacteraceae; genus UBA1081. The sequence continues at coordinate 38,362 of CAMEBF010000001.1, forward strand.
GACATCAGCGCGACGTCTTCGAGGAACGAATCAAGCGTCGGATTTTCGGGGTTTTCCTCCACATAACGCTGGATGTTGGATTCCAGTTCGTTGATGTTGGCAAGCCTGTCCGTAAACGTGTCTTTATCCTGCGCCAAGAACTCAACATAATTGATTTTTTGCAGCAGCAGCTCGAACAGCTCCGTCGGCGACAGAACGTTTTTTTGCTCGATCAGGGAATCCATCATCATGGTAAATTCGTTCAGCTTTGTCTGTGCGCGGGACAGAACAGGGTAGTCCGATACGTGACTGATGATTTCATACAGGCTGACGCCGAGCGCGTCTGCGATTTTGGCGGCGTTGTTGACGGTGCTTTCGCCGATGCCGCGCTTCGGTTCGTTGATGATGCGGCGAAGACGGACGGTGTCGTTCGGATTGCAGATCACGGTGAGGTACGCGACGATGTCCTTGACCTCTTTTCGTTCATAGAAGCGGTGTCCGCCGATGATGCGGTAGGGGATCGCGGCACGCACCAGAGCGCGTTCAATGGTGCTCGACTGCGCATTCATGCGGTAGAGCACGGCATGATCCGACCATTTTCTGCCCTCAGAAGCGGAATCCATAATGCTCGAAGCGACGAACTGCCCTTCGCTGATGTCGTCTGAAAGTGTTTTGATGAGAATTTTATCGCCTGTCCCGTTGTTTGTCCAGAGCATTTTGCCCTTGCGTTCGGAGTTGTTGGCGATGACGGCGTTTGCCGCGTCCAGAATATTCTGCGTCGAGCGGTAGTTCTGTTCAAGCCGTATCGTTTTGGCGTTTTCGTATTGATACTCAAATTTGAGAATGTTTTCGATCGTTGCGCCGCGGAATTTGTAAATACTCTGATCGTCGTCGCCTACGACGCAGAGATTGCGGTAGCCGCCGGCGAGCAGGGACGTCAGTTTATACTGGGCATGGTTGGTGTCCTGATACTCGTCCACCATAACGTATTTGAATTTATGCTGATAATACTCGCGCACTTCCCTTTGCTCGGAAAGCAACTTGACGGTGTTGACGATAATGTCGTCAAAGTCCATTGCATCGGCGTTTTTCAGGAGCTCCTGATATTTTTCGTAGGCTCGTCCGATCACGGTTCTGCGCGGATCTCCCTCATGCTCCGCTAAGTAGGCGGCAGGCGAGAGCATCGCGTCCTTGGCGCGGCTGATTTCACCGAGAATGCTCTTGGCGGGTATGTATTTGTCGTCGAAATTCAGAAGCCTCTGACATTCCTTGATGACGCGCTTGGAGTCATCCGTGTCGTAGATCGTGAAATGCGAAGAATAGCCGAGCCGTTCGCCGTCACGGCGCAGAATACGGACACAGCAGGAATGGAACGTGCTCGCCCAGATGCTGTTGCCGTCCTCTTCGCCGAGCATTCTGACAAGACGCTCTTTCAGCTCGTTTGCGGCCTTATTGGTAAAGGTGATCGCGAGAATTTCCCAGGGCTTCGGTGCGTCGTAAGAAAGGAGCTGATACGCCTGAAAGGCGAGACTGTCGTCGCCGTTTGCATATCGCTGTAAAAGCTCGCAGTCGTCCTGCGTCAGAGGAAAGCGGAAGTCTTCGCGTCCGTAGGCGTCGCCGTAGCGGATCAGATACGCGATGCGGTTGACGAGCACCGTGGTCTTGCCGCTGCCGGCGCCGGCCAGAATCAGCAGGGGGCCTTTCACACTTGTGACCGCTTCAAACTGTTTCTCGTTCATGCGGCCGAATTGTTTTTTGATAAGGGAATCTCTTAAATTTTTTGCGTCCGTTGCGTTCATAGTTTTTCCTTTTCAATTTATGTGAATTTTATTATGAATTTTTGAGTAAAGTATACCGTGCGAAGTCTGAAAACCTACGGCAGCCGTCCATACATTCGCGAAGTCTTTCAAGCACGGCGTGCAGGGAGATCATCACCGCGTAGGGACGGTTTTGTTGTAAAACCGTTTTGTATGCTTCGGAAAACGCCGTTTTGAAATTCTCAGCGAAAACCTGTTGTTTTTCAAAGAAAGTATGAAAATCCTTTCTTTTCGGAAAGTCTTCCAGACTTTTGATAAAGTTTCGGATATTTTCAATGCTCTCATAAAGAAAATCAGAAAGTGACGTCATTTCCCGGGAAAAACAGCACAAATTACTGTCGTAAGCGAACCGGAAAAGCTCCTGTGTTTTTTCGCAGAGCGTGACGAGACAGGACGCGAGCATCAGCATATCCTCTCTTTCCAGCGGCGTGAAATACTCTTTTTGCAGTCTTTCGGTGAGCTTTTGCAGCATCTCCCGGACATTTATATCTTCTGCGGGAGATGCAAGACCGCCGTTTTTCGTCAGCTCGGAAAACGCTTTCGCGTGAGCGGACGCAGACACGGCCATGCGCTCCATTTCCGAAAAATAATTATTTTTGTTCTTTTTCGGCAAAATCATCACCCGTTATCGCAAAAAAAGTACGGTTATCAGATAGCCGAGAAAACCGCAGCCGGGGAAGGTGAGTGCCCAGGTCAGCAGCATCTCTTTCACGATTTTCCAGTCCACGCTTGACAGGCGTTTCGCAGCGCCGACGCCCATGATTGCGGTTGTTTTGGTGTGCGTCGTGCTGACGGGAAGCCCCGTGAGCGTCGCGATCAGAAGTGAAAGTGCGCCGGCAAAATCCGCGCTGAAGCCCTGGTATTTTTGCAGTCTGACCATATCTATCCCCATGGATTTGATGATCCGCATACCGCCGACCGAGGTGCCGATCGCCATGACGGCGGAGCAGTAGACGATCAGCCAGACAGGCGGCGAGAACGTATCGGTCGAAGCGTCGCCGTTCGCAAGGGAAACCGCAAGCAGAAATACGCCGATGAATTTTTGTCCGTCCTGTGCGCCGTGCATAAATGCCATGAACGCTGCCGAAAAATTCTGTAAATGATGAAAAATGCGGTCGGTTTTCGTGCGGTCCGTGTTTTTGATGCAGACGGAAACGAGCTTCGATGTGAATAAGCCGAGAAAAAAGCCCAAAAAAGTCGACAGCAGCAGCCCGAAAATGACTTTCGCCCATTCCGTTTTGCTGATACTGTCTGCATTTCTGCCCAAAGCCAGCGCAGCGCCGGAAAGGGACGCGACGAGCGCGTGGCTCTCGCTGGTCGGAATGCCGAAAAACCATGCCGCGACCGCCCAGATCACAATGGAGAGCAACGCAGCATTCAGCGCAAGAGAAGCGGCTCCGGCGTCGTTCCCGAAGTCCGCGATATTGGTAATGGTCGCAATGACCTTTCCGCCGAGCTTCGACATCACGAAGACACCGGCAAAATTCATCACGGCGGCCAGCGCGATGGCGCGGCGCGGTGTGATGGTTCTGGTCGAGATGCAGGTGGCGATGGCGGTCGGCGCATCTGTCCAGCCGTTTACGAGAATGACGCCGGTTATGATCAGAACGGAAAAGACAAGCGCGCCGTTTCCCGTAAACTGCGATAGTAATTCAGACAGATGCAAACATCATCAATCCCCGAGTATTTCGGCGTTGACTTTTCCCGAGGCTTCTTCAAACGGCAGCTTGAGCGAGCCTTTGAAATCTGTCAGCTCGCGGCAGATCTGTTCGTTTTCGTCCACAAGATCTTTCAGAATGCTGTTGAGCTTATCGGAAAAAGTCCTGATGCCGGAGGAAATATCAAAAATTCTTGCCAGCGTTTTGGCGGCCGCGCTGTCCGCGTCGTCGGACATCTTGTCAATTTTATCGCACGTCTCATGCAAAAGCAGGTCGGCATATCGTCTGACGTCCAGCATGGCGGAACCAACCCGTTCTTCGGCGGAACGTTCTGCCAGCGCGTCGTTTTTCGCATTCTGCAAGGCTTCCTCATACTCATTTTGTATGCGGGAAAGCTCGTCTTTATGACCGGCTTCGAGCGCCGCGATTTTCTCTTCGTACCCGGTTCTGATCGCATCGGTCTGCTGACGCAGCGTCTGATTCTCCTCCTGTACTTTTTGAAGCGTACTTTCGAGTTCCTGTTCTTTCTGCTTGAGCTGCGCGATATAGGCGAGAACGTCGTCTCGGTTAAAACCGCCGAACGCCGCTTTTCTGAAGATAAAATCGGAAGACATACCGGATTCTCCTTTGTTGTTTCAGTTATCCTTTATTATATCATTAAGAGTCGTTTTCTGCAAGTTAAAAATAAAGAATGATAAAATATCTATAGATTCTTGATTTTTTCCGTAAGATATTGTATAATTTCTACTATGAAGCTTCAGGAGGTATGATTATGGCAAAAACTGCAAAAAAACTGCTGATTGCAGCGGCCGGTGCGACTGCGGCTTATCTTGCCGTCGGCGAGGCCTTTTATGAGCGCGTCTTGAACAGACATTTTACAAAATGGAAAAACGACAGACGCACTGTCAACGATGAAATTTATCAGTATTACGGCTCTCCCGAGGAACAAGCGGACGGCGACGCATGGTTCGTTTCGATGCATCCGGAGGATACGACGCTTGTCAATTCCAAGGGCAAGACGATGCACTGCAATATTTTTATGCAGAAGGAATATACGGATAAATGGGCGATCGTCGTTCATGGCTATACCAGTATGCCCAGAGGCATGGCGGATCAGGCGTATCATTTCTATCAGGACGGCTTTAACGTGTTGATGCCGTCGCTGGTCAGCTTCGGCGACGATGAAGAGCAGTATTGCTCCATGGGCTATAAAGATAAGGATTACGTCAAGGAGTGGGCAGATTATATCGCGAATCTCGACCCGGCAGCGCGCATCGTGATTCTCGGTGTTTCGATGGGCAGTGCGACGACCATGATGGTGACCGGTGAAGCCGATCTGTCCGAAAACGTCAGGTGTGCGATTGCCGACTGCGGTTATACCTCCTGCTGGGATGAATTTGTGGATCAGGCGAAAGCGATGTACCATGCGCCGGCATTTCCGTTTGTCTATGCGGCGAATACCGTCTCGAAACTCAGAGGCAATTTTGATTTCAAGAAATGCTCTCCCATTCAGGCGGTGGCCCGCTCCAAGACGCCGACGCTTTTTATCCACGGCGAAAAAGATACGTTCGTTCCGTACCGGATGCTCGATAAGGTATTCGACGCCTGCTCGGCGGAAAAAGAAAAGCTCTCCGTGCCCGACGCGCTTCACGCGGAATCCTGCGATATTCACCCGGAGATTTATTATCCTGCGATCCGCAAGTTTGTGGCAAAGTATTTATAACGAGACAAAAAATGAACCGGCGCGCTTTGATCGTGCCGGTTTTTTCTCATGCGAACGGTGTGCTGATGTTTTTATAGCGGAAATTGACAATGTCCTTTTCGAGGGTATAGCGTCTCAGGCTCAGAACCAGTCCGATTGCAATATAGATGCACAGATTCGACGAGCCGCCTGCGCTTAGGAACGGAAGTGTGATGCCGATGACGGGCAGCAGCTCCAGACACATCCCGACGTTGACAAGCACCTGTGCCATGACCATGGAAGCCACGCCGCTGCAAATAAGGGATACGGTTTTATCCTTGGCATTTTTGCCGGTCTTCATGATGCGCAGAATGACCAGCACGAACAGAAGCAACACTACGAGACAGCCGAGCAGCCCGAATTCTTCGCCAATGACGGAAAAGATCATGTCGTTCTCACTTTCGGGGATCATGCCGGATTGCGTATAGGCACCCTTGAAGATTCCCATGCCGAAGAAGCCTCCGTTTTTCATGGCGCGCAAGCCCTGTTCCTGCTGATAGATGATGTCGGGATAGGCGTCGTGATCGAAAAGCGCATAGATACGGTCTTTCTGAATGCCGGTCAGAACGTATTTCCATGCAACCGGCAAGGCTGCCGCAAGAATTGCGCCGCCGAGCGCGAACCAACGCAGATAAACGCCGGCTGTGAAGAGCATGGCGATGAAGATCAGAATGAAGATCAGAGCGCTGCCCATATCGCCGGAAAATGTGACCAGCGCGATCGGAATCGCGGCATGAAGAAACAGAAAGAAAAGCTGCTTCAGCGAATTGACAGATTCACCGACGGAATCCAGATGCACGGCGAACGTAATGATAAAGCCGACTTTCAGCAGTTCCGACGGCTGAAAATACAAGCCGGAGCTGCCGAGACTCAGCCATGTTTTGACATCGGGACGCGAAGGCGGTCCGACGCCGAGCGGTGTAAAGAGTAACAGCATAAAAAGAATGCAGACGGCGGCGATAATCGGCCAGAGCCGCACAATGAAATTGTAATCAATTATGGAGATGATTAAGGACAAAAGGATACCTGCCGCGACAGCAATCAGCATAACACGGGCATCGCGGGATAAAAGCGTATCACCGCTGCGGCTTGCGCTGGAGACCTCCAACACGCCGACAGCCGAGAGCAGCATACAGAAAAACAATAAAATTTTGTCCGTTTCCTTGATAAACGTCTTGATGTGTGCTATAATCTTACTCATAGAAAGTACATCCTGTATTTTTCCGGATTGCCGAAACATTATTTTTTCATAAAATGTGCAGAGTGCAAAGTGCAAAGTGCAGTTTCGGAAGCCCTGCGGACTTGGATTATATGCCTGCGGCGCATGCCATTATAAGGAATCAAAAGGCGAAGCCTTTTCCGACATTGAACTTTGAACTTTGTACTTTGAACTTTGAAGATGTTTCGTATATCGACAGTCTGTGATTTTTTCCTTCCCTGTTATTATAACGGTATTTTTCCGTTTTTGCAAGTCTATATTTGAAAAGGCATCAACTTTATGAAACAATTCAATTCTCACTCTGAAAACGATACCCTGACGGTCGCGTCAGAATTTGCGAAATCGCTTCACGGCGGCGATGTCGTGGCGTTCCGGGGCGGTATGGGCATGGGCAAAACGGTGTTTGTGCGCGGCTGTGTCGCGGCGCTCGGCAATGACGCCGATGTCAGCAGTCCGACTTTTGCCATTGTCAACGATTACGGCGGCGACAGACTGCGGCTGTATCATTTTGATATGTACCGTGTGGAGACGTGGGATTCGCTGTATTCGACCGGTTTTTTTGAGTATATGAACGAGGATTCCGTTCTCTTTATTGAGTGGAGCGAGAATATCGAAGCCGTCCTGCCGGAGAATACGATTTTTGTCGATTTTTCACGCGGAGAAGCGGAGCAGGACAGAGTCATCACAATCAGCGGAGGTGACGGAAGATGGTAATTCTGGCGATTGAAAGCTCGGCGCCGTCGGCTTCGGCAGCGGTCGTAAAGGACGGAAAAGTCCTTGCGGGTATGAGCCTGAACGTCGGGCTGACCCATTCCGTAACGCTCTTGCCGTTGGTGCATCAGGCGCTTGAATGCGCTTGTCTGACGATGGACGACGTGGACGCGGTCGCGGTGACAAACGGTCCCGGGTCGTTTACCGGTGTGCGCATCGGCGTCGCGCTGGCAAAGGGGCTCTCGCAGCCCGGACAAAAACAATGCGTTCCGGTTTCCACGCTCGAAGCAATCGCTTATCCGCTTATCGACAGCGAGTGTATCGCAGCGGCGGTCATGGACGCACGCTGTTCGCAGGTCTACTGCGCGCTGTTCGACTGCGCGGACGGCGTGATGACGAGGCTGACGGAGGACGAAGCAATCCCGATTGAAAGTCTTATAGAAAAAACTGCGGCGTATCATAAAAAGATCGTTCTGATCGGCGACGGCGCAGAGCTTGTCTATCAAAATCTGAAAGAAAGGCTTCCGCGTCTTGCGCTTGCTTCGCCGCTTATTCGCTTCCAGAACGCGGCTTCCGTCGCTTTGCTTGCCGAACAGAAGCTTTCCGAAACCAAAAATATTTGCACGCCGGAGGAGTTGGTTCCGACCTATCTGCGCATGCCGCAGGCCGAGCGTGAATTAAAAAAGAAAAAGGAGAAACCATCATGAAAATTGCAATCGGTTCCGATCACGCGGGCTTTCCGCTGAAAGAGGCCATTCGGGAATATCTCGAGGAAAAGGGCATCGAATACGTTGACTGCGGCGTGTATGACACAAGCTCCGCCGATTATCCGATTCAGGCGAAAAAAACGTGCGAAAAGATCACGTCGGGGGAGTGCGAACGCGGCATTCTCTGTTGCGGAACGGGCATCGGCATCTCGATGGCTGCCAACAAGGTCAAGGGCATCCGCGCGGCGTGCTGCTCCGATTATTTCAGTGCTAAGTACACGCGACTGCACAATGACGCCAATGTCTTATGCATGGGTGCACGGGTCATCGGGGTCGGCGCGGCGCTTGAGCTGGTAGAAGTGTTCCTGAATACGGACTTTGAGGGCGGACGCCATCAGAGACGTGTCGATCTGATTACTGCGATCGAAAACGAGGATTAAAGACAACAAAATCAGCCATGTCAGACGACATGGCTTTGTTTTGTTCGTACTGAATTGTATCAGACCGCTCTGGTAACCTTACCGGAACGCAGGCAGCGGCTGCAAACATGGATTCTCTTGGGAGTACCGTTTACAACAGCCTTTACTTTCATAACGTTGGGCTTCCAGGTTCTGTTCGATCTTCTGTGAGAGTGAGAGACCTTAATACCGAAAGCAATGTCTTTTCCGCAGATATCACATTTTGCCATGCGGAACGCACCTCCTTTTCCTTTTGATGCGGGGTTGCCTAACAGACAAAATCCTGCATCCTGTAGTTCAATCGTAATATCACGCAAAATATAGTAACAGATTTTCTCTTTAATTGCAAGGGTTTTTCAAAAAATAATTCAAAAAACTTTGTGAAAAATCCGTGATTTTCCCGTATTTCAGGGAATCAAAGCGCAATTTGAAAAATTTTTCTCAAAATCGGGAAAAATGTCTTGCAAAATCAATTCAAATGAGATATAATACAAGCGAACATTTGTACAACTTATTTTTCCGAGAGGACTGAAATGACATGGCAGATAAACAAAAAGCGCTGGAAACTGCGCTGTCTCAGATTGAGAAAAAATACGGAAAAGGCGCCGTAATGCGCCTTGGCGAAAACAGCACAATGAATGTCGAAGCGATCCCGACCGGCTCTATCACGCTTGACGCCGCGACCGGCATCGGCGGTCTCCCGAAGGGCAGAATTGTCGAGATCTACGGCCCCGAATCATCCGGTAAAACGACGCTCGCGCTCCACGCAGTCGCCGAAGCGCAGAAAATGGGCGGCGAAGCGGCTTTCGTCGATGCGGAGCACGCGCTTGATCCCGTTTATGCGGCGGCACTCGGCGTTGACGTCGATTCGCTTCTCGTTTCTCAGCCCGATAACGGCGAACAGGCACTTGAAATTACCGAGGCACTTGCGCGTTCCGGCGCGATTGATATTATCGTTGTGGACTCCGTCGCGGCCCTTGTGCCGAAAGCGGAAATCGAAGGCGATATGGGCGACTCTCATGTCGGTCTTCATGCCCGTCTGATGTCGCAGGCACTGCGTAAGCTGACAGGCGCGATCGCAAAATCCAATACGCTTGTCATCTTTATCAACCAGCTTCGTGAAAAGGTCGGCGTCGTCTACGGCAATCCCGAGGTGACAACCGGCGGCCGCGCCTTAAAATTCTATTCCACGATCCGTATCGACGTCCGCAAGGCCGAGCAGATTAAAGGCACAGGCAGCGAGGTTCTCGGTTCGAGAACCAAATGTAAAGTCGTCAAGAATAAAGTCGCGCCTCCGTTCAAAACGGCGGAGTTTGACATCATGTATGGTTCCGGCATTTCCAAAACAGGTGAAATGGTCGACATCGGCGTCGAGCTCGGCGTGATCCAGAAGAGCGGCGCATGGTTCTCTTACGGTGATATGCGTCTGGGACAGGGTCGTGAGAATGTCAAGAATTATTTTGATCAGAACCCTGAATTTGCCGCTGAAATCGAAGCGAAAATCCGAGAAGCGCAGAAAAAAGAACCCGAAGGAAAAACCGAAGCAAAGCCTGCCGTCAAAGCGGCAGCCGCGCCGAAATCCGCTGCCTCTGCTAAGGCTCGCCTTGACGTGACGGTTGATGAAGACGACGAATGATTTTGCAGTCAGAACCCGCGAAGGGCGGGAAAATCGCGCTTTATCTTGACGGCGAGTACCGCATGACGGTCGATCCCGATACCTGGTATTCGCTTTCCTTGTCGGACGGCTGTGAGATCGGTGACGACGAATGGCAGGAGATAGAATTTACGGTTTCGTCCCGTCAGGCCTACGCGCAGGCACTGCGATTCCTGACGCTGCGGGCACATTCTGCCGAGGAATTGTATCAGAAGCTCTTAAAAAAGCATTCTCCCGCGTGCGCTTCGTTCGCTGTGGAACGCTGCCGCGAGCTTGGCTTTATTGATGATGTGGATTTTGCTTCCCGCTATGCGCTTGAGCTTGCCGAACGTAAGCATTACGGGCCGTCCCGCATCCGTCAGGAGCTGTATGCAAAAGGGATCAGCCGCGAGCTGATCGACGAGACCGTCTCACATCTCGAGTTTGATTACGCGCAGTCCGTGCGCGATACGGTCGAAAAAAAATACCGCGACTGTCTGGACAGCGAAAAAGGCAGACGCAAAATGACGGCGGGACTGATGCGGCTGGGATTTACCTATGCCGACATCAAGACTGCTCTCGCCGATTATGAGATACCGGAGGACGGAACAGATGAGTATTAAAGTCGGATTTATTTCGTTAGGCTGTCCGAAAAATCAGGTGGACGCTGAGCTGATGCTCGCAAAGCTTGAAAAGGCGGGCTTTGAGATCGTCGACGTCGCGTATGAAGCTGACATCGTGATCATCAACACCTGCGGCTTCATTGAGGACGCCAAAAAAGAATCCATTGATAATATTTTGGAAATGGCGGAGCTGAAAAAGGAAGGCAGCATTCAGAAAATTCTCGTGACGGGCTGTCTCGCCGAGCGTTACCGCCATGAGATCGTGACGGAACTGCCCGAAGTGGACGGCGTCATCGGTATCGGTGCGAACGCCGACATCGTCGAGGCGGTCAAGTCCGTCATGGACGGTGAAATGCTCGAATCATTCCCCGATAAGGAGAAAATGCCTTTGGGCGGTGAGCGACTTCTCACGACGCCGCAGTATTGGGCATATCTGAAAATCGCCGACGGCTGCTCGAATTGCTGCACCTATTGCGCGATTCCGTCAATCCGCGGACCGTACCGTTCCCGTCCGATGGAAGAGATTGTGGCGGAAGCGTCGTCACTTGCGGCGGACGGCACGAAAGAGCTTGTCGTCATCGCGCAGGATACGACCCGTTACGGGCTTGACCTATACGGCGAATTAAAACTCCCCGAGCTGCTTCGCGAATTGAACAAGATCGACGGCATCGAATGGATCCGTATGCTCTACTGCTACCCGGATCGCATCACGGATGAGCTGCTCGACACGATGGCGGCTTGTGAAAAAGTCTTACCGTATATGGACTTGCCGCTTCAGCATGCCGATGCGCGTATTCTCAAAGCGATGAATCGCACCGGCAGCCGTGAATCGCTGACAGCTTTGATCGAAAAAATCCGCGAAAAGCTCCCGAACGCCATTCTCCGCACGACGTTCATCACCGGATTCCCGGGAGAAGACGAACAGGCGTTTGATACGCTTTCGGAATTTATTGACGATATTCAGTTCGACCGGCTCGGCTGTTTTGCCTATTCTCCCGAGGAGGGAACACCGGCCGCGTCTCTGCCCGATCAGCTTGATGATGAGGTTAAAAAACACCGCGCCGACGTGCTTATGGAGCAGCAGTTCGATATCTTCCAGTATAAGCAGAAGCAGTACATCGGAACGGTGCAGAAGTGCATCGTCGAGGGCTATGACGCCTATACGGACAGCTATTTCGGTCGAACATGGATGGACGCGCCCGAAATCGACTCCGCGATTTATTTTACCGGCAGCGGAGACTATGATGAAGGCGATATCGTTGATGTTGAGATATTCGACGTGAATGAGTATGATTTTATGGGAGAAATCGTATAAAAAAAGAGTATATTAAAGGAAAGAGAAAATGAATTTACCAAACAAACTGACGATTATTCGGATCGTCCTGACGCCTGTGTTTTTATTCCTGTTTACGGCATCGTTTGTTCCGCATCATTATTTGTTGGCGCTGATTGTATTTGCCGTCGCGTCGTTGACGGATTTTGCCGATGGAAAAATTGCGCGTAAACACAATTTGATTACCAATTTCGGAAAAATTGCCGACCCGATTGCCGATAAAATCCTCACGACGACCGTTTTGCTGTGCTTCATGCAGATGAATCTTTGCAGCATCTGGGTCATTCTGATCGTGCTGGCGCGGGAATTTACGGTGTCGGCGATCCGCATCACGGCGGCATCGCAGGGCTCCGTCATTCCGGCGAATATCTTCGGCAAAATCAAAACGGCGTCGCAGATGGCGTTTTCCGTGCTGCTTCTCGCGCTGATTATGTTTGCGGACGAAGGCGCGTTTACCGTGCCGCATCTCGAAACGATTTCGGCGGTGCTGATGTGGATCATTGCTGTTCTGACGGCGGTATCGGGCGTCATTTACATAAAAGACAGCGCGAAAGTGATTGATTTTTCCAAATAAAAATGAAAGGCGGCAGACATCTGTCGCTTTTTCGCTTACGGGGTGAAAGAATGAATACGTTACGTCATGTGTGCGACCATAGACCCGAAAAATCTAAGGGAAATAAAATCCCTGCCGGCATGATTACCGGCAACGGCGATTTATCCGTGATTTTAGATGATGAAAATGACGATCTGCTGATTCATATGTCCAAATGCGATTTCTGGAAGTTCGCGCCGGGGCACGGTTCGGACGGCGGCATCAAGACTGTCGGGCAGTTCCGGCTGAAAAATGCGGGACTTGAGCAATACCATGTTTCGCTGTCGATGGACGAAGGACTGCTGAACGCTTCGTTCGGTCATGCCGAACTGGAGATTTTTGTCGCGCCGGATCAAATGATATATCTGCAATTATCGTCACCCGATAACGAGTCGTTTCCCTTTTTCTCGATTGAAATTCCCGATACAAGCGGTTCGCGGAATTTCGAGTATTCCGAAAAAGGGCTGGAATGGCATCTGCGGAAATTTGACGGAAAGAGCGTGGAGCGTGAAACAGACGTCGCCGTCTGCTGCCGACGCTTTCCTGCCTCAAGAAAAGACGGCGTCAAAACCGTCCGTTTTGCGGTTTCCGTCGTAACGAATTTTGACACGCCGCAGTATGTCAGCCGCGGCATGGAGCTGGCGCTGCATGCGGATTATGAACGCGATAAGGCTGCAACCGAGAAAAAATGGAAAGCATTTTTTGCCCTTTCCCGTGTGACAATTCCCGATAAAACGATTGAGAAGCACTATAACGGCAGCCTGTATCTGCTGGCCTGCTGTATGGGCAACAAGCAGTTTCCGCCGGGGCTGTACGGAAATTTTGTCACCGACGATAATTTCCCGTGGAACGGCGATTATCATATGAATTATAACTATGAAGCACCGTTTTATCCGGTCTTTTCTGCGAATCACCCGGAGCTTGCGGACGGCTATATGCAGCCGCTTCTCGACATGATTGACAAGGGAAAAGACTTTGCAAGGTTTGAGAATTGTAAAGGAATTTACTTTCCGGTTTCTTTCGGTCCGAAAGCCTATGACCTTTACACCATGAAGGGCTGTAAGGAGCACGGAATCCTCTTTTTGGGGCAGAAAAGCAACGCTGCCTATGCCGCCGTGATTCCGGTGATGCAATGGTACGCGACGTATGATAAGAAAATTGCAAGAGAAAAACTCTATCCCTATATCCGGGAGGTCGGCGCGTTCTGGGAGGATTATCTCGTCAAGGAGAACGGCCGCTATGTCATTCATAACGACGCGATTCATGAGGTGGAATATTACGTCGGCGAAAGCTTCAAACCGGAAAAAGCCAGAAAGGCTATTGAAGCGAAGAATCCGCTTTTGTCGTTGGGACTTGTCCGCATGGTATTCCGCTGCCTGATTGATATGGCGCAGGAGCTGGAGATTGAGCCGGAAAAGCTTCCTGTCTGGCAGGAAATTCTGGATAACCTCAGCGACTATCCGACCTTCATCAAACACGGCAAACGCTGTTTCCGCTATACGGAAAAAGGAATCAGTTGGGTCAATACGAATTCGCTCTGTATTCAGCACATCTATCCCGCGTCGCAGATCGGGCTTTCTTCCGACAAAAGGCAGATCCGGATTGCCCGGAATACGTATTTTATGAACGACCGCCGGCTTGACGATAACGGCTCGAATTCCTATCTGCCGTGCGGCGCAAGGCTCGGTGTTTCGCCGGATTATCTCATAGAGGGGCTTCGCCGCAATATTGAAGAGTACGCGCTGCCGAATATGCTGTTCCGAAGAAACGGCGGCGGCATCGAGCATCTGGCGACCGTTCCGGCGACGGTCAACGAAATGCTTCTGCAAAGCTTTGAAGGCGTGATCCGTGTGTTCCCGTGCTGGAACCGTCAGGAGAACGCTTCGTTCGAGAACCTGCGTGCTGACGGCGCGTTTCTCGTTTCCGCCTCTTTGCAGAAAGGGAAAATTGCGAGCCTGACGATTACAAGCCTGATGGGACGAAAATGCCGTGTTGAGATTCCCGACGGCGTCAAGATCAATCTGAAAACGAAAGACGGGAGAAAAGTCAAATACAAAAAAACGGACGGCTGCATCGAATTTGCCACCGTTCCGAACGAGGTTTATTCGTTTTTCGGATAAATGAAAAATCGGCGGAGCTTTTGGCTTCACCGATATTTTGTTATTAAAGAATGATTCCGCCGCCGAGGACAATGTCTCCGTCATATAGTACTGCGGATTGCCCTTTTGCCGGCGCACGCTGCGGCTCGTCAAAGATGATTCGGACGGTATTGTCTTGCGTCTTGCAGACGGTCGCGGGCTTTTCGGGTTGTTTATAGCGAAGCCGGACACGGCAGCGTAGGGGCTCATCAAGATTCGGCAGCGCGAGAAAATTGAATTTTTCGAGCAAAACCTCTTTCTCATAGAGTTCTTCGTCTCTCGCGAGCACGACGGTGTTGTTCTGCATATTTTTCGACTTGACATACATCGGTTCACCGAGTGCGACGCCTAAGCCGCGCCGCTGACCGATGGTATAATGAATCATGCCTTTGTGCTGCCCGAGCGGATGGCCTGCGGTATCGACAAACTTGCCAAACGAATACTGCTTGCCGGTCGCCCGGAGGATAAAGTCCGCATATTCTCCATCGGGAATGAAGCAGATGTCCTGACTGTCGCTCTTATGCGCGTTAACAAAACCGTTTTCCTCGGCGATGCGTCTTGCTTCCTCTTTTGTGATGCCCGCTAAGGGGAAGCGGACTTTTTGGAGCTGTTCCTGTCGCAGAGAATAGAGCACGTAGCTCTGATCTTTTTTCGGGTCGTCGGCTTTCGCAATATAATAGCGGTCGGTCGTTTCATCGTACCCTGTTTTGGCGTAATGACCCGTCGCGACGACGTCGCAGCCGTATTCATCGGCAAGACGGTTCAGTAGCTCGAATTTCACATGGCGGTTGCATGCGACGCAGGGGTTCGGCGTACCGCCTTTTTCATAGGTTCTGATAAAGTTGTGAATGACGTATTTGCGGAATTCTTCGGACGCGTCCACGGCAACAAAGGGAATCCCGACCTTCTTACAGACCGCTTCCGCGTCATGAATATCCTGCTGTGGATCATTCCCTGAAAAACCGAAAATTGGGTCGGTCTTATCGAACATCTGAAAGGTGACGCCGATGCAGTCGTACCCCTGTTCTTTCATCAGATAGGCGGTGACGGAGCTGTCCACGCCGCCGCTCATGGCAATCAGCGCTTTCGTCATGGTCAGCCCAGCTCGATCATGCGGTCGATGCACTTTCTGGCCTTGACCGCTGTTTCTTCGTCTAAAAGAATCTCTTCGCCGCCGCCTTTGACGGCGTTGTAGACGTCCATAATCGTCGTCAGCTTCATATCGGCGCAGATGAGCGCTTTCGTCATCGGGTAGAATTTTTTATCGGGACACTCGAGCTGAAGATGCTGTACGATGCTGTTCTCCGTGCCGATGATGAACTCTTTTGCCGCCGATTCTTTTGCAAATTTCATGATGTCCGCTGTAGAGCCGGCAAAATCGGCGAGAGACGCGACTTCCTTTTTGCATTCGGGGTGCACGAGCAGCAGCGCGTTCGGGTGCGCCTCTTTCGCTTTGTGCACGTCCTCTTTTGTGACCGCCGCATGAACGGGACAGCCTCCGTTTACGGTGATGATGTTTTTCTCGGGGCAATGCTCCGCGACGAACGAGGCTAAATTGCAGTCCGGAATAAACAGAATGTTCTTTTCGGGGAGCTTGCCGACGATCTTGACGGCGGAGGAGGACGTCACGCAGACGTCGCAGACGGTTTTGAGCGAAGCGGTGGTGTTTATGTATGCGACGACGGCGGCATCGGGATATTTCGTCCTGCGCAGATCGTCGATCGTCTCTTTCGTGAATTGCTCCGCCATCGGACAGCCGGCTTCTCCGTTCGCGAGAAAGACCCGTTTTTCGGGGGAGAGGAGCTTCGCCGTCTCCGCCATAAAGCGGACGCCGCACATCAGAAGATTTTTATTCGGCGCGTTGGCGGCCTTCACGCTCAAAGCATAGGAGTCGCCGCAGAAATCGGCAACCTCCAAAATATCTTCACTCTGGTAGCTGTGCGCCAGAATGCAGATGTCGTTTTCTTTTTTCAGACGAAGAATCTCGTCCTGTATGTCACGAAGCATAGGAATCTATCCTTTCGTTTTTGTTTTATTATAGCGTCATGACGGACGCTTGTCAATCGGTTATTTGCTGTAGTCCTCAAGGCTTCTGAATTCGTAGCCCATGGAGCGGACGGTGTCGATGATGTCGCCGAGCGCCTGCGCGTTGTCGGAGGATACGGCGTGCAATAAGATCACCGCACCGGGGTGAATCCGCGCCGTCACGGTTTCGAGCGCATAGGATGCGCCTTTCTGGTCGTTGATGTCCCAGTCGGCGTAGGCAAGCGACCAGAAAACGCTCAGATACCCAAGCGAACCGACGAGATCAAGCGCACAATCGGAGTATTCGCCTTTGGGAAAACGGAAATACGGCGCCGAATAGCCGAAATTCGTGCGGATATAATCGTCGAACGCCTTGACTTCCTGCATCATTTCCGTGCGGGACAGCTCGTCCATCGAGGGATGCGTCTCGGTGTGATTGCCGACGATATGCCCTTCAAGAATCATACGGGCTATGGATCCCGGGTCGGATTTCATCTCATCCACCGTGCAGAAAAAGGCGGCGGTCACGTTTTTCTCCTTGAGCGTGTCGAGGATCATGCCGGTGTAGCCGTTGTCATAGCCGACGTCGAAAGTCAGATAAACAACTTTTTCCGTCGTTTTGTTGTCGAGTGTCAGCGCCGGGAAATTTCCGTCGTCAAAATGCTGCTGACTGCTCACGGAGATTTCGTGCGGCGTTTCATTGGATGCGACGCCGAAGCTGTGACTGATTTTTTGTGTCGAAAGCCCCTTGGTATTGTCCGGGTCGGAGACGGTAAATTCAACAAGCGGCAGCGGTTCCAGTCCCGTCAGGGTTTTATCCGTGCCGGTGTTTTCGCCGTATTCAATCGCGCTGACTTTCGTCTGTGCCGGTCTGGCTTCGGTTGCAGTCGGCGTTTCGGCTTTGGATTCATCAACACGGTTATCCTTTTCACTCGGCGTCTGCACCGATGCGAGTCCGCTTGAATTTTTGCAGGAGGAAAGCGAGAAAACAAGAGAAACTGCTAAAAGCAAGCATACAATCTTTTTCATAAAATCACCCGTCACCATCATATCACAAAATCCGTCAAAAGAAAAGATTTTTTTCATGAATTTGCAAAGTTCAAAGTGCAAAGTGCAGTTTCGGAATCCCTACAGGCTTGAATGATACGCCTGTGGCGCGCATTATAATGAATCAAAAGGCGGAGCCTTTTCCGACATTGAACTTTGAACTTTGCACGTTGAACATTCAAAAAACTTTTTAAAGTTTTTTATGTATCGCAGCGGCAAAAATGCCGCCGGAATTTTTACATAATGCTCTGAATGCCGTCGATGATGCCGTTGATGGTCTTGACGGCTTTATCCGCTGTTTTCTTGACCTGTTTTTTCGTGGAGCCCTTGCCGGTCATCGCAGTGCCAAGCATTGCTGCCGTGCCGCCTACCGCCATGATCGCGCCGATCGCCTTAGTTACTGTCATTGTCTTTTTTGTCATGCATGTCAATCCTTTCAAAAATGGTTTGCATTCGGTAGTATGAGCGGAAAATGAAAAAATATTCCGTACGTCTTGCAAAGGGATAAAAAAAATGGTATCATAATAAAAATAGATTTTGGGAGTCTTTTTATCGTGAAAAAACTATATGACAAGATTATGAATACCGCGCTGCTCAAAAAGATCACGGCGGTTCCGTTTTTTGCTAAGGTGCTCAGTTATGAGATCTTGTCCTACCTCTTTTTCGGTGTGATGACGACGGTCGTGAACTTTGTCGTCTTTTATCTTTCGGATAAGGTTCTGGGGAATGGCAGCATTGTCGATTTTTCCGTTTTCGGATGTTTGTTCCACGTCACGTTTGAAGACGTTTCCACGGTGATCGCATGGATTTTCGCCGTTGTGTTTGCCTATGTGACAAACAAGCTCTGGGTCTTCGAGAGCAAGAGCCGCAAGCCGTCGGTCGTGATCCGGGAGCTGCTCTCGTTTTTCGGGGCGCGCATTGTATCGTTCGTTGTGTTTGAATCGCTCGGCTTTATGCTTCTGAGAAATATACTGCTCACGTGCGGTGCTTCGGAGAATGCCGGCAAATGGACAGCAAAAATCGCGATGGCCGTTCTGGTTGTGATCTTTAATTATGTCATGAGCAAACTCGTGATCTTTAAGAATAAGAGAAAAGAAACGGGGGATGGGAACCATGAATCTGAAAGAAATTGACGGAAACGGTACGGTTGAAGGCTTTGTCTTAGTCAAAAGCTGCGATAAGAAAACCGCGAAAAACGGTTCCGTATTTTTGGATATGACGCTTGCCGATAAGACCGGCGAGATCAACGCAAAAAGCTGGGATTTCCGTGAGGGCGCGTTTTTGCCCGAAGCGAACAGCATTATCAAGGTTCGTGGTGTGATCTCGACGTATAACGGTGTGCCGCAGCTTCGTGTTGACCGCGCAAGAGCGCTGTGGGATAACGACAACGTCAACATGGCGGATATCATTCCGTCTGCCGATTATGAGGGCGCGTATATGATGGCGTCCATCCGGACAAAAGTAAATTCGTTTGCCGATGCGTCTCTCAAAAAGCTCGTGACGGCGGTACTCGACGAATACGGCGACAAAATGCTCGAATGTCCGGCGGCGTTCAAGCTCCATCACGCGATCCGCGGCGGTCTGCTGATGCACACGCTGTCGATCGTGAAAATGTGCGAGTGTGTTGCGTCGATCTATCCCACCGTTGACAAAGATCTGCTGATCGCCGGCGCGATTCTGCATGATGTGTGCAAGACGGATGAGTTTAAGCTCTCGTCATCGTCGCTTGTTGAGGGCTATACGGCAGAGGGGACGCTCATCGGGCATCTGGTCATGGGCGCGATGGCGGTTGATCGCATCGCACGCGAAAACGGCATCGATCGGGACACCGCCATGCTGCTCGAGCATATGCTCATTTCGCACCACGGTGAACCGGAATTCGGCGCCGCCGTCCGTCCGCTGTTTTTAGAGGCGGAAATCTTATCGGAGCTCGACTCGCTCGACGCGAATATTTACGAAATCGAAAATTGTTTGCAGGACGTCGCGCCGCATGACTTTAGCCAGCGGCAATGGGCACTGAACGACCGCAAATTCTATCATCACGGCCGCAAGGCTCCCGAAACGAAAGTGAACCTTGAGCCGTAAGGCGATTATGAAGAAAGGATGAAAACCATGTCAGAAAGAAATCACGAAGTATCGAAGGTACAGCCGCTTCTTGACAAAAACGGCCGCCTGACAGAACCCGGCTGGTCGCGCAAGCTCTATCAGGTCTACGACCGCAAGGCGATCAAAGCACCTGCGTTCAAGATCAAGGAATGGGACTATTACCTCGTTATGGGCAAAAATTTCGGCGTCGCGTTCACAATCTCCGACGACGGCTATATCGGTCTGCAATCCGTGAGCCTTTTGGATTTCACAGAGGAGAACGCGCCGTGGGAGCATACCAATACCGTTCTGACGCCGTTCCCGATGGGCAAAATGAAAATGCCTGCCACGACGGAAAAGGGCAACGTTTCGTTCCATAATAAAAAGTTGAATCTCGATTTTTATAAGACCGACGGTCAGCGCCGCATCGTGTGTAATTTTACGGATTTCTTTGAGGGCGAGACGTTTTCGTGTGACATCAAGCTCCTTGAGCCCGATATGGATACGATGGTAATCGCGACCCCTTGGGCGGAAAAAGATACGGCGTTTTATTACAACCGGAAAATCAACTGTATGCGCGCGTCGGGTCTTGTACGCTTCGGCTGCAAGGAATACAAGCTTGACGATGAAACCGATTTCGGCACACTTGACTGGGGACGCGGCGTCTGGACGTATGACAATACCTGGTATTGGAGCTCGGGCAACGGCATCGTAAACGGCAAGCCGTTCGGCTTTAATCTCGGTTACGGCTTCGGCAATACGGCGGCAGCCAGCGAGAACATCATTTTCTACGACGGCGTCGGTCATAAATTCGACGACATCCGCTTCAACATTCCCACCGAAGCGGACGGCACGAAGAATTACATGAAGCCGTGGACGTTCACGTCCTCCGACGGACGCTTTGAAGCGGACTTTGTACCGATTCTCGACAGAGCCGCCAAGATTGACGTCAAGCTCATTGTCACCGATCAGCATCAGGTGTTCGGCAGAATGTCGGGCAAAGCGACGCTCGACAGCGGGGAAGTGCTCGAATTCCGCGATCTGCTCTGCTTCGCTGAGGATGTACATAACAAATATTAAAACGAAAAGAGATAAGAATGGACTGGACTGAAATTCAAGTAACCGTGCCGGTGGAACGTGTGGACGAAGCCGGCGCAATCGTATCGATGACGGTGCCGTACGGCATTTATATTGAAGATTACTCCGATATGGAGGAAGAAGTGCTCGAGATCGCGCATATCGACCTGATTGACGAGGAACTTCTGGCGCGGGACAGAACCAAGGGCATCGTGCATGTCTATATTTCTCCTGAGGAAAATCCGAACGAGGCGGTTTCGTTTATCAAAGAGCGTCTCGAAGCGGAGAATATCCCGTATGAGCTTAACCTCTCCCTGTGCAAAAATGCCGATTGGGAGAATAACTGGAAAAAATATTTTAAGCCCATGCCGGTCGGTGAGAAGTTGCTCATTCAGCCGATCTGGAAAGAGAACGCGCCGTCCGACGGCAGAGTTGTGCTCAATCTTGAGCCGGGACTCGCGTTCGGCTCCGGCTCGCACGAGACGACAAGGCTTTGTCTCGCTGCGATTGAAAAGCATATCACCGAGGGCTGTACGATGCTCGACATCGGCTGCGGCAGCGGCATTCTGTCGATCGCGTCGCTGCTACTTGGAGCGGGTTCTGCGGTCGGCGTGGATATCGACAAGCTTGCCGTCAAAACCGCGCGGGAAAACGCGCAGCGCAACGGCATTGACGATGCGCGCTACACGCTCTACAATGGGAACCTGACCGATCAGGTTTCGGGCAAATTCAACGTCATCGCCGCGAATATTGTTGCGGACGCGATCATCGCGCTCTCGAAAGGCGTTGATGAATTTATGTACGACGACAGCGTCTATATCGTTTCCGGCATCATTGATATCCGCGAGGCGGAAGTAACGCAGGCGCTCGACGAATACGGCTTCCGCATCACGGCGCGCCATGAGGACGGCGGCTGGCTGTGCCTTGAATGTATGAAAAAATAAGTCTGATTATACATTTTGAAAGTTTCGGTCGAGCCTTTACAAAGGCTCGTGGGGTCGAGGGGCAAAGCCCATCGTCGCGGTCCGCAGACCGCGAAATCCCCTTGCCAAAAAAACGCAGGAAGGTAGGAAAAACAGTCCGGTGTGACTGTTTTTCCGTAGGGAACCCACGTAAGGGGTTCCCTGATTTTTTTTGTTAAAATTTACCTCCGACGCATCACCGTGCCGCAAAAAAAATTCCGATTATAAATTGCGGTCCGCAAGGAAAAGTAATGTTGTGCGTTAAAATTGTCGGAGGTGTGTTTATGAAAAAAATTGTCAAAACAGTAGACGGGATTTTAGCGATTCTCTGCTGTATTCTGTTTATTCTGATCTCGTTCGGCTCCGTTTACGCGCCGGAGGAAATCACATTTTATGACGGCACAAACGAAGTGGAATTGCTTCATATCTTTACAATATCCAAAACGGACGAAGATATTATGACCGCGTCAACGGCGGGTGCATCGTCGGGAAAAGCCGATGTGTCACTCTTCGGTTTTGTTCCGGTCAGTCAGGTGAACGCGCAGTCGGAAAAGCGCAAAACCGTTACGGTCGGCGGCGATGTGATCGGCATCCGATTATATACGGAAGGCTTGCTCGTCGTCGGGCTGGACGATGTGGCGACGGCGGATGGAAATGTCAGTCCCGGTCGTGACTGCGGCATCTGTGAGGGTGATGTCATCACGCAGGCAAACGGTAAAAGCGTCACGTCGGCCTCGGAGTTTGCGAAGATCATTGCAGGCAGCGAAGGAAAAGAAGTGAAGCTGACCATCAGGAGAAACGGTGAAACGATTCCTCTTACGCTGACGCCTGTTTATTCCGAAGCGGAAGGAAAGTACCGTTGCGGCGTCTGGCTGCGCGACAGTACGGCCGGGATCGGCACGCTGACTTTTGTCGATGACGAAACGGGGATGTTCGCGTCGCTCGGTCACGCGATCTGCGACAGCGATACGGGGGCCGTCTTACCTGTTGGGAACGGCGATATGCTCACAGCGACAGTGACGGGCTGCACGCCGGGTGAAAAGGGCAAAACCGGACAGATCAAGGGAACGTTTACGCAGGATGTGATCGGTAAACTCATTGAAAACAACGAGTTCGGTGTGTACGGAACTGTGTCGGAAACGTCCGCTGTTTCGGGAGAAAAATACGCCGTGGCGTCACAGGCGGAGATCAAAACAGGTGACGCGCAGATCATCACGACGGTCGGTAACGAGGGATCTAAGTTTTATGATATCGAAATCGAAAAGATCACCTACAGCAGCGAAAAAGCGTCGCGTTCGATGGTCATCGAGGTGACAGATCCGGAGCTTTTGGCTGTGACCGGCGGTATCGTGCAGGGCATGTCCGGCAGTCCCATCATTCAGGACGGTATGCTCGTCGGCGCCGTGACGCACGTTTTTCTCAACGATCCGACGAGAGGTTATGCCGTATTCGCCGAAACGATGGTAAGCGAAGCGGAACGGATTTTTATGAACGCGGAGTAAAACGATACGGAGGCGTCGTTAGGCGCTTCCGTTTTCAATTTTTCTTAGAAAATTCGTTGACTTTAAAAGAAATTACTGGTACTATAGTACTGAAAAATAAGGAGAGGAATGAAGATTCTTGAAGAGAATTCTTTCTGTTCTTTTAACGATGATTTTAGGAGTTGGTCTTATGAGTATTCCGGTTTTTGCCGAGTCGACAGGCTATGAGCAGCCGTTTGAAGCGGGGACAATGGGCTCGGATCGTTACCGCATTCCGGCCATTATCACGCTGAATGACGGTTCTGTCTTAGCTGCGGCGGATATGCGTTACGGTCACGGTACGGATTCCCCGCACAATATCGACACGCTCGTCGCGCACTCCGCAGACGGCTATACAAATTGGGAGTATCAGGTCGTCAATTATTTTGACGACTGCGCGGACGGAGAAACGGACACGAGCAGCGCATCGTTTATTGATTCCGCGCTGGTGCAGTCGAAAGACACCGGCAGAATTTTCCTTGTCACCGACGCGTTTCCCTCCGGCGGCGGTTATCCGACAGCCAAAACGGGAACCGGCTATGTCGAAGTCGGCGGAAAAAAATATCTGGCTCTGACGGACGGCGACGATATCGATTCCTTTGACAATTTTCACTATTACATAGGCGAGTTTGCGGACGGCTTTGCACCCGTCGTTTCGCTGGATACCGGCGATGCAACCGCTTACACCGTCGATACGGAATACGCACTTTATAAAGACGGCGAGCCGATTTATATGGAACAGCTTTTCGGCAACGGCAAGCTTGTTCAGCAGACGGTATTCTCCATCAACGCCGACTTTACAGTCTATTGCACGCCCTATCTCTGGATGCGTTACAGTGACGATAACGGCAAGACCTGGAGCGCGCCCATGATTCTTTCCGAGCAGTTCAAAGCCGAAAACGAGTCGTTCCTCGGCATCTGTCCTGGACGCGGTTTTGTTACGCAGGTGGACGGCCATGAGAGAATCCTCTTTATGGTCTACGACAATGCCCGCGGTAACGAAAACGTCAGCACGATCTATTCGGACGATAACGGCATGACATGGCAGCGTGGCGCCGCAACGCAGTGTATACGCGCGATCGGCAAGACGAGTGAATCGCAGATCGTTTCTCTGCCGGACGGTACGCTTCGTATGTTTGCGCGCAACGCCTACAGCTTTATCGCCTATGCGGACAGCACGGACGGCGGCGTGACATGGTCAACCTTCCGCGCCGATACAAAGCTCTCTGCGAACGCGAACTGCATGGTTTCCTTTATCAATGTCGATAAGAAGATTGGTGGCAAAAGCGTGATTCTCGGTTCGTTCGTCTCCGATATCGAAAATCGTGCGGACGGCGTCGTGAAAGTCGGCCTTGTCGGAAAAAATAATGTTATCGACTGGATCTCCACGTATCATGTGACGGACGGCTTCTTTGCCTATTCCTGTCTGACGCAGCTGGCGGACGGCAATATCGGCTATCTATACGAAGATGAAGCGGCGCATATTTCATATAAGATTCTGACGCTTGCCGATGACGGCACGCTGTCCGAGATAGGCGGCAACAATCTTAATTATACCAAAAAGCCTTCGGCAGCGATTCAGATCCGGTTGTTTTTCAGAGCCCTCCTTGTGAAGCTTCAGTTTTTATTCAAAGTACTGTAAAAAATGGGGCGGCTGCTGCTGCCCCTGAATCTTTGTGATATGAAAATAATAATCAAATCCAACCAAGAAAAAATTGAATACGAATCCGATGTGCCGATCCTGCTTTCCGATGTGATTCAGGCGGTCGGCATCGATTTTTCATTGCCGTGCGGCGGCAAGGGAAAGTGCGGCAAATGCCTTGTCGAAGCAACAGGGAATCTGTCCGAACCGACGCAGAGCGAGAAAGAGAAACTCGGTGAGAGTCTCAAAGCCGGGTTTCGTCTTGCCTGTCTGACCAAAGCGATCGGCGACTGTGAAGTGACCGTTCCGCAAACGGATGCGATCGTCGGGCTTTCTGATTTTGCCGAATCTGCCTGCATCGATCCCATGACGGGCGACAAGAGTTGCCTGGCCGGCGTCGTTGACATCGGTACGACGACCGTTGCTGTTTATTTATATCAGATGCCGGAAGGAAAGCTGCTGCGTTCATGCGTCAGCCGGAATTTGCAGACGGCTGTCGGCGCGGATGTGATGTCGCGTCTGTCATACGCCGTGCAGAATGGGACACAGACACTATCTGACCTGATTCACCGTCAGATCGCCAAGGCGTTCGCGTCCCTCGGTGGCAGACCTGATTTTACTGTTATCACCGGGAATACTGCGATGCTGCATTTTTATGAAAACCTTGATTGCGCTTCGCTTGCTTCGTCTCCCTTTACACCGTCCTCCTACTTCGGGACGAAAACGGAGACAACGCTCCTGCCTCGCTGTATATCGGCGTTTGTCGGTGCGGATATCACCTGCGGTATTCTTGCGTCGGGACTGCTTGGGCATGAAAAAGCCATGCTGATCGACGTCGGGACGAACGGCGAGATTGTCTATAAAAACGGCGATGCGTTTATCTGCGCTTCGGCGGCGGCAGGTCCTGCGTTTGAGGGCGCAGGCATTCAGAACGGTTCTCCGGCGGTTGCCGGCTCGATCAATAAGGTTTATACGCTCGGCAGCCGATTTGAGTATACAACGGTCGCCAGAGAAAAGGCAAAAAGCATCTGCGGCAGCGGCTTGATCGATGCGATTGCGGCGATGCTGCGCTGTGATATCCTCGATGAAACGGGCTATCTCGCTTCCGATTTTGTCATCGGCGACAGCGGCGTTGCGATCACACCGCAGGATATCCGTCAGGTGCAGACCGCCAAAGCGGCGATCCGGGCGGCAATTGAAACGGTGTGCGACGATCTTCCGAACGTCGAAGCGTTCTATCTTGCCGGCGGCTTCGGAAACTATCTGAATCTCGACAATGCCGTCGCGATCGGGCTTTTGCCGAAGGAGATGAAAAAGAAAACTGTTCTGTGCGGCAATACGGCGGCGGCGGGAGCTGCCATGATGCTCTTTGACCGGGAAGCCTTCCGCAAAGCGAATGAGATCGTCGGAAAAGCGAAAACGATTCAGCTTGCCTCGAATGACACATTCTATCGCAAGTATATTTCCTATATGAATTTTTAAGGAGACACCATGGAACATAGAATTTTTGCCAATCACGCGCATATTTTTCCCGAAGAAGTCAGAGCGGACGGAACGGTGGAGAAACTGCTGGAACTCATGGACGAATGCGGGATTGAAAAATGCGTCTGTTTTGCGCCGTTTCAGGCGTATCTCGACAGAGTGGGATTCGCGAAAAGAAGTAACGAGTTTTTGGCGGAAGCGATTGCGCCGTACGAGAATCTGTACGGCTTCGGCGTGATCGATTTTACACGGGACGATATGGAAGATCAGGTCGCTCAAATTGTCTCTCTCGGTTTTCGGGGGATTAAGCTGCATCCTGCGTTTCAGGAGTTCAACATCATGAGCGAAAAGGCACAGCGTGTCTATCGTGCGGCGCAGGAAAACGATCTGTTTCTTTCTTTCCACACCGGGATTCATTGGCACCGTATCGCCGATTATCAGATGCTGCTGTATGACGAGGTTGCGTGTCATTTCCCTCGTCTGCGCTTCAGCATGGAACATTTAGGCGGCTATCATTTCTTCCGTGAGGGACTGGCGGTCATGGTGAATCATGCGCGCGACGAGGGACTCCATACCTTTGCCGGTTGGACGACGATCGCGATGGACAACGACGGCTTATATCATTACTGGAGCCATTCGGACGACGAACTGCGGACACTTGTGCATCAGACCGGGAATGATGCCCATATTTTCGGACTGGATTTTCCGTATAACGACGCGGACTATACCAAAAAAGCGATTGAACGGATTGAGAATCTTGCGGTTCCCGAAGAAGCCAAAGCGGGGATTCTCGGAAAAAATCTGGCGCGGGAACTCAAAATCGATTGGAATTGAATAAAATCAAAAGACATCTCCGATACTGAAACCGGAGATGTTCTGTACAAGAAAAATACTGCAAACATTAAAGTTTCGGTCGAGCCTTTCCAAAGGCTCGCAGGGTCGAGGGGCAGCGCCCATCGTCGCGGTCCGCAGACCGCGAAATCCTCTTACCGAAAAAAGCGCAGGAGGGTAGGTCAAACAGTCCGGTGTGACTGTTTGACCGTAGGGAACCCTCGCAGGGGGTTCCCTGATTATTTTTATACTGACCGTCTCCGAACCTGAATCCGGAGATGATTTTTTATGTGGGAAACGGTAAAACAGGAAGCGAAAATGAATTTGCAGGGACATCGCGGTGTTCTTTTCGGTTGGCAGGTCGCCTCGGTTGCCGCGTTTTTCCTTTTTTTGTTTTTCTGCGTGTCAAGTCTGTATCTGTTTTTGGTGAATACCGAGATGTTCCGTCTGATCGGCGTATTCCGCAATGAGCTGACGCTGGCGCTGTCATGCACCGCTGCGGTGATCGTCGGGCTGATCCTGCTTTTGTTTTCCGTCTATGTCCGTTATCGGAAAGATACCGCATTCTTCTTGCTTGATGAAGAGGGCTCCTGCGAACGTATTTCGGTGTCGGACTGTGTCAGACTGCTGACACTCTACAGTGTAACCTTTTTCAAAAAGATCGGCTGTTTTCTGCTTTGCCTGCTGCCGTTCGGTGCTGCGTCCGCCGGGATTCTGGTTTTACTCGGATGCGGAATTGAGGCGGTCGCGCTCGGCATTCTGCTTGTCGGTGAGGCGGTGATCCTGGTTGCCGGAGTGTTTTTTGCCTGTGTTTTAGTTGGTCGGTATGCGCTTGTGACAGACTGTTACCGAAAAAATCCATCGGCGAGCCTGAAAGCGATTTTCCGGGAGAGCATTTCGCTCATGAACGGGAAAAGCCTGCATCTTTTTCGCTTGAAATGCCGCAATTTTCCGAAACGGGTTTTCAGTCTGCTGATTCTGACAGCCCCCTATTTTCTGACATACTGCAAGGCGTCGGAAGCTCTTCTGGCGAAAGGCATCAAAAATCCGGTTCTGTCCAAAGAGACAAAACCGGAGAAAGCAGTCGTGTTCTATTGCCGACGTAGAACAGTCTGATTACTGCATGGTTTCCTGCTTGACCTTGTGGTCAACGACATGGCGGGAATCGAGTTCCTTGCGGATATCGTCCACGGAAATGCCCATTTCGACCATCAAAACAAGAATGTGATAGGTGACGTCGGAAATCTCGAAAATCGTTTCCTCTTTTGAGTGCTTCGCCGCGCCGATGATGACCTCCGTGCATTCCTCGCCGACCTTTTTCAGGATCTTGTCAAGACCCTTCTGGAACAGATAGGTCGTGTAGGAGCCTTCTTTCATTTCCGTCTTGCGGCCTTTGATCAGCTCATAGAGCGCGTCAATCGAAAAATCGGTCTTGCTTTCGTCATGGTAGAGCCAGTTGTAGAAGCAGCTTTCGTGCCCCGTATGACAGGCCGGACCGTCTTTGATGACCTTGACGACTAACGCGTCGAAATCGCAGTCCGCTTTGATGGAAACGATGTGCTGACGGTTGCCGCTGGTCTCGCCCTTGCGCCAGAGCTCCTGACGCGAACGGGAGAAAAAGCAGGTCATTTTTTCTTCGAGCGTAATGCGAAGACTCTCTTCGTTCATATAGGCGACGGTAAGCACCTCGCCGGTGTAAAAATCCTGTACGACGGCAGGGATCAGCCCCTTGTCGTCAAATTTTAATTTTGCGATGATTTCTTCGTACATAGTGTTGTGATTCCTTTCCTTTTTCGGCTGTCTTTACAAAAACGCCGCGTTTTTAAGCAAGTAAGCGACCCATTGCTTGCAGCCTTCGTTTGAGAGATGTAAGCCCATATATACGGGATCGCTGCAATAGGCGGTGGGTAGATAGGTGCCCGTGCTGTCATAAAGAGCGGAGGCGACATTCACATAGTGCCAGCCCATTTCTTTGCACATGGCCTGAAGCCGCGCGTTATATTTTTTGATATTGGTGTTGTTAAGCTTGCCGTCGGCCCGTGTGCTGATGGACGTCATCGGTGTCATGGACTGAATATAAATCTCAACTTTCGGAGATTTTGCCTTGATGCGGGAAACGAGCTCCTTGTAATTGCGGATCGAGGTATCAAAGCTGTAGATGCCGATGTCGTTCATGCCCAGCATGATAAATACTTTTTTTGCGCCGGAATATCTGACGCAGTCCTCTATCAGCGTTTTTTTACCGTTGTAATACGGATGAACCGATTGACTTGAAACGCTCCAGAGCGCGTTGGCCGCGCTGAGACTGGATGCCGCATAAACCTGCGCGTTACCGAGCGCCTTTGTGTTCTTCTGGTAATTCATCAGCGCAACGCTGACCGAATCCCCGATGAATACCGCATCGTCGAAGAAGCTCTTATCGGCCGCTGTCGCGACGCCGGAAGAATCGAGTATGATGTGGTCGACGGTTTTATTCTTCGCCATGCTGCCGTCGCTGTTGAAATAGTACCGCTTGCTATTGACGGTTTGCCATCCGGTTTGCCGGATGCCGTTGATGTAATAGTAGGTTTTTCCGTCTTTGCTGACCAATCCGTTCTGCAGCATGCCTTCAGAGTTGAAACCATACTGCATGCCGTCAATCATCGTATCGGCAACGGCCATTGCTCCGTCATCCTTGTAATAACGAACAATTCCGTTCTGATTCAGCCAGCCGGTGTACAGGGCGCCGCCGTTATAATAATACTGTTTGCCGTTTTCCGTATAGTCGCCGCTGTATCCGCTGCCATCCTCACAGAAAAGGTATTCCTTGCCGTCGATGGTTCGTCTGCCGCCGGTGCCTTTTCCGCTTTCGTCAAAATAATAATACTTTCCGTTTGCGCTGACAAGACCGGTGCTCATGATGCCGTTTGCAAAATAATAGAGTTCGCCGTCAATTTCGGTAAGACCGACAGCCATGATGCCGTTTTCGGTAAAATAGTGCGTATGACCGTCCGGATCAGAAGAAAAGCCGCTGACAGCTTTGAAATTCTCCGTTGTATAATAAATGTCAAGACGGGCGGCGAACCGTAAAACATAGCGGGCGTCGGCCGGCGTCAGTCTGCTGTCGCCGTTCAGATCAAGCGCGCTGACAGGCGTGTCGCAAGTCGTTAATCCGCTTGCCATTCTCAGCATTTCACGTGCTTCGTAGGCAGAACATTTGCCGTCACCGTTGAAATCGATGGTGATCATGGTGCGGTACAGGGTGCATTCGTTCCCGTTCCGGATGACGGTTATCGTATCGTCAGGATTATGCGCAAAGGGCACCGACTCCTGCGCTGATACGGATAAAGTTAGAATTGTCAGAATAATGAATGTGAGGATAACGGTAATTTTTGTTTTCATGTTACAGTTTTATAATCTCATTTCGATGTCCTCAGAAATGAGGTATTTCTTCAGATCGCGGATTTCCACTTCGCCGAAATGGAAAATGGAAGCCGCCAGTCCCGCATCCACACCGGGAACGCTGTCAAACAGAACCTTAAAATCCTCCATGCAGCCGGCGCCTCCCGAAGCGATGACCGGCACGGAGACCACGCGGCAGATCGCGTCGAGCATTTCCAGATCAAAGCCGTTTTTGACGCCGTCCGTGTTGATGGAGTTGACCACAAGCTCGCCGGCACCGTCCGCCGTACAGCGCTTCGCCCATTCGATCGCGTCGAGTCCCGTGTTTTCACGGCCGCCCTTGGCGAAGATCATGAATTTGCCGTCAACGCGCTTGACGTCCATCGAGAGCACGACGCATTGGTCGCCGTATTTTTTTGCGGCTGCGCCGATGATGGCGGGATTTTTGATTGCTCCCGTGTTGACGCTGACCTTATCCGCGCCGCTGTTGAGCACGCGGTCAAAATCGTCGAGCGAATTGATGTTGCCGCCGACAGTCAGGGGGATAAAAATATTGCTTGCGACATCCTTGAGCACGTCGGAGAAAAGACCTCTGCCCTCAAAGCTCGCCGTAATATCATAAAAAACCAGTTCGTCCGCGCCTGAGTCGTTGTAATATTTCGCGAGCACAACAGGATCTTCAACGTCCTGAATGCCCTCAAAATTGACGCCCTTGACGACCCGTCCGTTTCGGATATCCAAACAGGGAATAATTCGTTTTGTAATCATACTGTACCACCGGAATACGCTAAAACTTCTTTCAGGTCAAGCCTGTTTTCATAAAGGGCTTTGCCGATAATCGCACCGTAGCAGTCGATATCGCAAAGCGACCGGATGTCGTCCATCGAGGAAATACCGCCGGAGGCGATCACGTTCAGTCCATCGATTTTTTTGAGTTCTCGGTAAATGTCAACATTTGTGCCCGAGAGCTTGCCGTCTTTTGAAATATCGGTATAGATGACGGTCGAAACGCCGATATCGCGGAGCTTTTCGCAAAAGGCGAGAGAATCGACGTCCGTCACCTCGAGCCAGCCGTTTACCGCGACCTTACCGTTTTTCGCGTCCACGCCTACGGCGATATGTTCGCCGTATTTTTTGACCATGTCGCACAGAAACGGAAAATTGCTGAGCGCCGCCGTGCCTAAAATGACGCGTCCGATGCCGGCGTCAACATAATGCTGAATGGTTTCTTCTGTGCGAATACCGCCGCCTGTCTGCACAAACAGGTTGGTTTCTTTCGCGATGCGGCAGATGATATCGTGATTCTCCTTGCCGCCGTTTTTGGCGGAATCGAGATCGACAACGTGCAGGTTCGTAGCGCCTAATTCTTGGAAGCGTTTCGCCGTGTCCACGGGAGAGTCGCCGTAAATTTTCATACGGTCGTAGTCGCCTTCGGTCAGCCGGACGACCTTGCCGCCACGCAGGTCAATCGCGGGAAAAATCTTCATGCCGTCACCTCGCTGAACGCCTGCAGCATTTTCAGTCCCACGCTGCCGCTTTTTTCGGGGTGGAACTGCGTGCCGAATACGTTTTTATGATTGACCAGTCCCGGGACGTCGACATGATATTCCGAATACGCGATCAGCGATTCTTCGCAATGCTTCGCATAATAGGAATGCACATAATAGACATAATCGCCTTCGTTCGTGTAGCGCAGCAGGGGATTGGAACGGTCGCGGATGATAAGCTTATTCCATCCGATGTGCGGCACCTTGAGCGTCGCGGGAACATCGTCCGTAAGAGGGCAGACGTCGCCTTTGATGTAGCCGAGGCCGTCGTGTTCGCCGTATTCATAGCTCTTTTGGAAGAGCATCTGCATTCCGAGACAAATGCCGAGCAGGGGTTTGCCGTTGCCGACTTCCTCATTGAGAACGGGCACCAACCCTGTGTCAAGGAGTTTCTGTTTCGCGTCAGCAAACGCGCCGACACCGGGCAGAATGATGCGGTCGGCTTTTCTGATGTCGTCGGCATCGGCGGTCACAATCGCCTCAATGCCGAGATGACGCAGCGAACCGGTCAGGGAAAACAGGTTGCCGACGCCGTAGTTGATAATCGCTGTCATGGTTATAAAATCCCTTTCGTGGATGGAATTTCGTCTTTGCTGTCTTCGTCAATAGAAGCCGCTTCACGAAGAGCGCGTGCCAACGCTTTGAACGCCCCCTCGATGATATGGTGAGAATTCGAGCCGTCGAGCTGCTTTAAATGCAGATTGATTTTTGCGTTCGCCGTGAACGCCGTCATAAATTCTTCGACAAGCTCCGTGTCAAAATCGCCGACCTTTTGCGCCGGAATGGAAAGCGAATACCGCAGATGCGCACGACCGCTTATATCGACTGCGCAGAGAATCAACGCTTCGTCCATCGGGAGAAGCCGCTGTCCGTAACGGCGGATGCCTTTCGCGTCGCCGATGCACCGGTGCAGCGCGTCGCCTAATACAATGCCGATATCCTCCGTCGTGTGATGATAATCGACGTTCGTATCGCCGTCACAATGTACGGAGAGATCAAAACGGCTGTGCTTCGCAAAAAGCGTCAGCATATGGTCGAGAAAGCCGCAGCCGGTGTCAATGTCGGATTTTCCCGTTCCGTCGAGGTTCAGGGAGAGTTTAATTTTTGTTTCGGCGGTGTTTCTCTCGGTACTGTATTGTCTCATCGTATCACCCTTTCAGAATATCGTCCGTCGCGTCGATCAGCGCGCGCATCTGTTCCATCGAACCGATGGTAATGCGGACGTAATCGCGGATTCTGTCCTTGTCAAAATAGCGGACTAAAATATTTCTTTCACGCAGTTTCCTGAAATACTCGCCACCCGGCATCGTTTCAGGCTTCGCGAAAATAAAATTCGCTTTGGAATCGGGGATTAAAAAGCCCCGTTTGGTCAGCTCCTGCGTCGTATAGTCGCGATTTCTGATGATCTGCGCGATGCACTCGTCAAAATAAGCCGTGTCGAGCATCGCTTCTTTACCGGCGATGATGGAAAGACGGTTGATGTTGTACGGATTAAAGGAAAACTTCATCTTCGCCATGTCGGCGATCAGGTCGCGGTTCGAGACAGCGAAACCGAGACGCGCGCCGGCTAAATTCCGCGATTTGGAATAGGTGCGCGAGATGATGAGATTGTCATACTTTTCGATCAGCGGAAGCGCCGATTCGCCGCCGAAATCCACATAGGCTTCGTCAACGAGAACAATGCTGTCGCGGTTGTGCATGAGAATCTCCTCAATCTGTGAACGGGAGAGCGCAAGACCCGTCGGCGCGTTGGGATTCGCGATGAAAATCGGCTTGTGTTTGTCAAAATAATCCGACGGATCAATGGAGAGATCGTCCCGCAGCGGGATAATTTCAGGCTCTAAATTGAACAGCTCGCAGAAAACGGGATAAAAGCCGTAGGTGATGTCCGCAAAGCAGGGGGAATGCGTCTTGTCGCAGAACGCCTCAAACGCGAACGCGAGAATTTCGTCCGAGCCGTTGCCCATTAAGACCTGATCGGGCTGCACGCCAAGCGTTTTGGCTACAGCGTCGATGACCTCTTTTGTGTCGGGGTCGGAATATAGATTGAGCTTTCTGGTTTCCGCTTCATTCAGCGCGCGCAAAACACACGGCGACGGCGGAAACGGGCTTTCGTTCGTGTTGAGCTTGATTAAATCGGGATTGTTTTTCGGCTGTTCGCCGGGGGTATACGGCTCGATCGCCGCATAGCGTTCGGATAAAAAACGGGACATAGAAACCCTTCTCAGAATTTTTTAAATCGGATGCCGATGGATTTGCCGTGCGCCTGCAAGCCTTCGCGGGAGGCGAAGTCCTCGATTCGCTCATGCGATTTCTCGAGCGCGTCGGCGGAATAGTATATGAATGAGGATTTTTTGATAAAATCGTCCACGGACAGGGGAGAGGAGAACCGAGCCGTGCCGCTTGTCGGCAGGGTGTGGTTGGGACCTGCAAAGTAATCGCCCAACGCTTCGGGGACGTTTTTGCCAAGGAAGATGCTGCCGGCATTTTTGATTTCGGGCAGGAGCGCAAACGGATCGTCCACGCAGACCTCGAGATGCTCCGGCGCGATCTCATTGCTCAGTCGAACGGCGGTCTTAATGGAATCAACAAGGAAAATCTTGCCGTTGTTGTCAATGGACGTTCTTGCGATCTCTTCACGCGGCAGGAGCTTTAACTGCCGTTCGATTTCGGCAGCAACCTGCTCGGCAAATGCGCGTTCGGTGGTGATGAGAACCGCACTTGCCATTTTGTCATGCTCCGCCTGAGAGAGGAGATCGGCTGCCACATTGGCGGGATCACAGGTCGGCTCCGCGATGACGAGAATCTCGCTGGGGCCTGCGATCATATCAATGCTGACCTTGCCGTAGACCTGTTTTTTCGCGGTCGCGACAAAGATATTGCCGGGGCCGACGATCTTATCGACCTTCGGAATGCTCTGTGTGCCGTAAGCCAGCGCGGCAATGGCCTGCGCGCCGCCGACCTTGAAAATTTTGGTCACACCGGCGATCTTTGCGGCGGTGAGGATTGCGGGATTGATTTTGCCTTCGGGGGACGGAGGCGTCACCATCACGATCTCGCTGACGCCTGCAATCTGCGCGGGAATCGCGTCCATCAGCACGGTGCTCGGATACGCCGCCGTGCCGCCGGGAACGTACAGACCGGCTCTTTCGACCGGCGTGAT
Source organism: uncultured Clostridia bacterium (assembly GCA_945912145.1). Taxonomy (GTDB): domain Bacteria; phylum Bacillota; class Clostridia; order Oscillospirales; family Acutalibacteraceae; genus UBA1081. Next base: position 73,733 of record CAMEBF010000001.1, read on the forward strand.
CTTCTGCCCCAGAACGATGCCGTCCTCTTTCGTCAGTACAAAGTTGTTGCGTACCTGACGGGAGTGAAAGGCGGCGATGTTCTCTTTCGCCTGACGCAGCGTTTCAATAAAATAATCGTCCGTCTCGCGGAACGCCTCTTCAATCTCTTCTTCGGAGACCTGAAGCGATGAAAGCTTGCATTTATCGAATTTTTCGCAGTATTCATAAAGCGCGCTGTCGCCGTTTTTTTTGACGTTCTCCAGAATGCCCTCTACGATTTTTTCGATCTCTTCGTTTTTCGCTTCGTCCTCACGGGTGAAGATCGTAAAATCGGAGACAGTCGCCGTATCAATGATCTGAATCATGCCTGTAACTCCTGACTGAATCTGGTTACGATTTGATGAATTTCTTCGGTTTTGAACTGATAGCTCGCCTTGTTGGCGATGAGCCGCGCGCTGATAGGGAGAATCTCCGTCAGCACGCCGAGATTGTTTTCCTTGAGCGTCGTGCCCGTTTCGACGATATCGACGATCACGTCCGAAAGCCCTAAAATGGGGGCAAGCTCGATCGAGCCGTTCAGCTTGATGATCTCGATTTCGCGGTTGATGCTTTTATAATAGGTCTTGGCGATGTTGACAAACTTCGTGGCGACGCGCAGCGCCACATCGGGATTATCGTGAAAATCATTTTTGCCGGCGACGCACATACGGCATTTGCCGATGCCGAGGTCGAGTAGCTCGTAGACGTCGGGCTCGTATTCGAGAAGAATATCCTTGCCAACGATGCCGATATCGGCCGCGCCGTGCTCAACGTAAATGCTGACGTCGGAGGGCTTGACGAGAAAATAGCTGATGCCGTTTTCTTCACTCGTAAAGACGAGCTGGCGGGAATCGGAGTGCATTTCGTCGCAGTCGTAGCCGACGCGTGCAAAAATATCAAAAACCTTGCTGCCGAGGCGTCCCTTGGGAAGCGCAACACTGATCATACGGCACCCTCCTTTACGTCTTTTCCGCTGACGTGATAAATTCTGACGCCGGATAAGCCTTCGGGGAGGCTCGTGACCGCCGTATAGGAGACGCCCTGCTCGGAAAGAGAAGCCGTCAGGCGCGTCAGCGTTTCGATATCGGCGTCAGAGCCGTAGAGAATATAGGCGTCCGTCGTGTTTTTCTCCCGGACATGAAGCCTGCGGTCGAGCGCGTCAAAATAGATCGCAAAGCCCATTGCGTGCGTACCGCTCTTGCCCATTTTGCTCATGAGCATATCGTACCGGCCGCCGGAAAGCACATCACGCGCCACACCGGGCACATAGCCGTGCATCAGAATGCCGTTGTAATAACCGGGATCGTCCGTCAGGGACAGGTCGATTTTAATATGCTTGTCCAGTCCCGCCTGTTTCAGGAGTTCATACAGAGCGCGAAGCTCCGTGACGGCCTCCTGCATTCTGGCGTTGAGTGCGTTTTCCTCCGCTCCCGCGAGAGCCAGCTCATTGGACGGCTGCACGGTCAGAACCTTGACAGCGGTATTGACGGGATTTCTGGGAAGCGAGAGCTTTTCGGCGAGCTTGATAAGGTCGTGCGCGTTCTTCTGTGAAAACAGCATATGCAGCTCATCCCGTGTGCTCTCCTCTGTGGAAAGGCAGTCTAAAAGTCCCTCGGTAAAGCCCATATGGGAAATATTGAGAACGGCGTTTTCGTCGATGGCCAGCAGGCTCTTGACGGCAAGCGTGACAATCTCCACCGTTTCAAAGCGGTCGATGTCGCCGAGCACTTCAAGCCCGACCTGGAAAATCTCCTTGAATTCGTGAATATCCTTCGATTCGCGGTAAACGTTCTCCGTATAATAGAGCTTCTGCCGTCCGTTCGGCATGCTGTCCGCATTCTTGACGATGCTCAGCGTCACGTCGGGTTTGAGCGCCATCAGCTTACCGTTCAAGTCGGAAAACGTGATGATGCGGTTGCCAACGAGGAAATCCTTGTTCTTCGCGTAAAAGTCGTAGGATTCAAATTTGCCCATTCTGTATTTCTTGAAGCCGCAGTTTTCGTAGAGTCGGCGAAGACGCAGAACAGTCTGTTCATCCTTATATAAAAAGTCAAATGTTTCAGACAAATGGATCACCTGTTTATCAGAATAAGCCCTCGATCGTGCCGTCCTCATGAATATCGATTTTCAGAGCGCTCGGTGCTTTGGGCAGACCGGGCATCGTTAAAATGTCGCCTGTCATGACGGTAATAAAGCCCGCGCCGGAGTACAGGCGCACGTCGCGGACGGTGATCTCGAAATTCTCGGGCTTGCCGAGCTTCGCCGGATCGTCGGAAAGGGAATACTGCGTCTTGGCGATGCAGACCGGGAGCTTATCGCGTCCGAGACGTTCAATCTCCTTGATCGACTTTTCGGCGTTCGCCGTGAAGATCACACCGTCGGCGCGGTAAATTTCTTTCGCGACCGCTTCAATCTTCTCCTTGATGGTGCGGTCGGTATCGTACATAAAGTGGAAATTCGATTTGCTTTCGTTCGCGTCGATGGTGTCGCAGACGGTCTGTGCAAGCTCGGCAGCGCCTTCGCCGCCTTTTGCGAAGCCCTCGGAAATGCAGGCGGTCACACCCATCTCCTTGCAGTAGTCGATGACGTAGTTCAGTTCGGCTTCGGTGTCCGCATAGAAGCGGTTGAGCGCCACGACGACGGGAACGCCGTACTTTTGCATATTCTCAATGTGCGTGCGCAGATTGACGATGCCCTTTGCGAGCGCGTCGAGATTCTCGTTTGATGTTTCCGCCTTGGGGACGCCGCCGTTGTATTTGAGCGCGCGGCAGGTCGCGACCAGAACAATGCAGGAGGGTGTCAGTCCCGCAGCACGGCATTTGATATCAAGGAATTTTTCCGCGCCGAGGTCGGAGCCGAAGCCTGCCTCCGTGATCGTGTAGTCGGCGAGCTTTAAGGCAAGCTTCGTTGCGCGGACAGAGTTGCAGCCGTGCGCGATGTTGGCGAACGGGCCGCCGTGAATGATGGCAGGGGTGTTCTCGAGCGTCTGCACGAGGTTCGGGTTGATCGCGTCTTTCATCAGAAGCGTCATGGCGCCGGCGCAGCCGAGCTCTTTCGCGTAAACCGGCTCGCCTGCGTAGTTGTAGCCGATGAGGATATTCTCAAATCGGGCTTTCATGTCCGAAAGATCCTTTGAAAGGCAGAGAATCGCCATGATTTCGCTGGCGACCGTGATGTTGAATCCGTCCTCTCTGGGTACGCCGTTGGGCTTGCCGCCGAGACCGACGACGATGTTGCGCAGAGCGCGGTCGTTCATATCCATGCAGCGTTTGAAGAGAATGCGGCGCGGATCGATGCCGAGCTCATTGCCCTGCTGAATGTGGTTGTCAATGATGGCGCACAGCAGATTGTTTGCCGCTGTGATCGCGTGCATATCACCCGTGAAATGAAGGTTGATGTCCTCCATCGGGACGACCTGCGAATAGCCGCCGCCGGCTGCTCCACCTTTGATGCCGAACACGGGACCGAGAGAGGGCTCGCGCAGTGCGATGACCGCTTTTTTGCCGATGACCTGCATGGCCTGACCGAGACCGACCGTCACCGTCGTCTTGCCTTCGCCGGCAGGCGTCGGGTTGATGGCCGTGACTAAGATCAGCTTGCCGTCCTTGTTGCCGGCCGTTTTCTTGATGAAATCATCGGTGATCTTCGCTTTGTATTTGCCGTAATAGTCGAGGGATTCCTCGTCGATACCGAGTTTCTCGGCGATGGTTTTAATGGGCTGCATCGTGCAGGACTGCGCAATTTCGACATCTGTCAGCATAGGTTTCGTCACTCCGTACTTTCAATTTTTGTATAATAATCCATGTTTTTATTATTATAATAGCAGTTGCATCAATATTAGTTCTAAAATAGAAAAATAAGGCAAAAAAGTTATTTTTATTTCTTTATACAAAATTGAGTTGTCGCAGCGGTTCTTTTCTGTTTTAAAGTGTTAAAGAATTATTCCAATTCTTTCATAACTTGTTTCAGAGGGTTTTTCTCACATCTCCCCGTCCGGCATCATAAACTGCCATGGAAGGGAGGATATGAGATGAATCGCGATCACAATGAGAATTGCCGTCCGATGAGCTTGCCGTCCGCGTAAACATAGGCGAACTGCGTATCGTCTTGGTAACGGTAATCGTACTCGACGCACCAGCTCGCGCACAGCGAAGCGCAGTCTTCGGCGGCTCTTGTCCCGTGTTTCGTCATTGCCTAAGAGCAGTCCCGGCAGCGTGTTCATGCAGCCGCCGACCCAACCGGTTGCCGTTGTAGAGCGCGGCCGGCGCGAAAACATAGTTTCCCGTGTCCCAGTCTGTTTCCTGCGTCACGAGACGCACGGCGCACTTCTGCGGCACGTCCTGCGATACGGACAGCACGGCGGTCGTTCGGACGCCGCCGTCTTCGAGCGTTTGCGTTTCGTTCGTCAGACGCGCCGTCTGCTCCCATTCACCGCCGGAGAGCGGCAGGCGGATTTCGCTTTCAATTCGGTTGTCATTTTTTTAATTTTGCTATGGAAAAATACTGCATTTCTCCACTCCGTTCACGAGCACGAAAAGGCTAAAAGGAAAAGGCGGATACTCACAGCGATTGATCCACCTTGATAAATAATTGTGAATAGAAAGGTCCCTTGACCTCTTTTTTGAGAATGAGAGCGTCAAACAGCGTTCTGATCGCCTGATAGCCCTGCTCATACGGCTGCTGACAAATGGTCGCTAAAACGCTTCCACTGCGAAGCGCTTCACAGGTTACCGGCGTATCGTCAAAGGTGCATACGCGCACAACGTGCGAATGCTCCCGGATGGCGCGTAAGGTGCCGCTGAGGCCGGCCGCCGTGATGAAAACGAAGTCCGTTTCCGGGTGCTCTACCAGCGCGTTTTTCATCACACGATAGGCGATATCGTCGTCGTCATCGTTTTCCGCGAGACCGACGACATGAATGCCGGGATATTCGTTTCGCAGCACGTCGCAAAGTCCCTCGACGCGCTGTTCATGTCCTTCGTGCCTCGCGCTGCCTGTCACAAGAAACAGATTGGCGTGTCCCTGCGTCAACAGCCCCGTCAGCCGTCCCGCGACCCGACCGCTCTTGCGGTAATCGCAGCCGACATAGACGGCGTCTGAAAGAGAATTGAGCGAGCTCGAGAGCATGACAATGCGCACGCCTTTTTCTTCAAACTGCTTGAGCTTTTCTTCAACGGCAGGGTGACAGATCGGCGTGAGAATGAGCTGCGCCGTGTCTTCGGGCAGGGCGTTCAACAGCCGCAGTAACGCTTCGGGATCATAGCCCTTGAATTCGGAAAGCGCAAGAGAGAAGCCGTAGCCGGCGTAGTCCTCGGCGGCGGCGAAAAGGCCTGCTTTCACATCATCGAAAAACGGATTGCCGACGCTGTTCAGCAGCACGGGAATCCGGATCGGTCTGCCGGAGTAGACCAAAGCCTTGCCGATGATGTTCGGCTTGTAATCGTATTTTTCGGCGATGGCGAGCACCTTTTTCTTGGTCTCTTCGCTGATGCCGGGACGGTTTTTCAGAGCTCTGTCCACCGTGCCGCGGCTCACGCCTGCCAATATCGCAATCTCTTTCGCCGTGATGCCCATCGTCCGTCCTCCTCTTTTTTTGTCACGACCGTGCACGAGCACGGAATCCGGTTTCAGTATAAAAGATTGCGCTGCGTTTATCAAGCAGAATATTCCTTTTTTTGTATAGAAAAGTTGAGAAAATGATAAATGAATATTTTTGGATTGGCAGATTTTCTTAATTGATTTGATATTTTTTGTAATAAATTGACAAAACTATTGAAAAACATTTCCACTCGTGCTATAATAAACTTGAATATTACTGGGTTATTCTAAGCTGCAGACGGTTGTGCAAACATGTGCATGGATAATCACAGGGATGTTTTTTTTTGAAAGTAAGGTCTCGCCTATGAATATACGCTTTCGCATTGCGTTGGCAGGTGAGGTGATCGGCGTTTCGGCATCGCATGACGAGCTGCGCACCTTTTGCAAGGACTATCTGACTCAGGCGCCTGCGTCGTTTCAAGTGGTGATTACCCCATCTGATATCGATGCGGAGAGGGAGAAAGCCTGTCGGAAAGACGCTGCGGATGTCACGTGTTCCGATGCCTATCTGGAAACGCTTGCGTTGTATCGCAAAATCGCGGAGCGGCTCATCGACCGCGACACGCTGCTGTTTCATGGCTCCTGCATCAGCGTGGACGGTGAAGCTTATTTGTTTACCGCCGGGAGCGGCACAGGCAAAAGCACCCACACCGAGCTTTGGAAAAAGCAGTTCGGCAGCCGTGCCGTGATCGTAAACGATGATAAGCCGCTGCTGAAACTGGAAAAACAGGGCGTGACCGTTTACGGTACTCCGTGGGACGGTAAGCACCGCCGGAGCACGAATATGGCCTGTCCGCTGAAAGCGATCTGCATTTTAACGCGCAGCGAAGAAAACAGCATTCAGCGTATTGATAAAAAAGCCGCATTGCCGATGCTCATTCAGCAGAGCTACCGTCCGGCAGATCCTGCCGCATTGTGCAAGACCCTTGCGTTGACGAACAGGCTGAGCGGCAGCGTTGCCCTGTACAAGCTGTGCTGCAATAGGGAACCCGAGGCCGCGCAGGTGGCCTATGAAGGGATGAACCGACACATGACACAGGGTGAATGCCTTGTTTCACGATAAAAATTTTTAGGCATAGGAAGGTGTGCGATATGGAAAAATACGTAGAACCGGAAATGGAAATTATTGAGTTTGAGACTGAGGATGTCATTACAACCAGCGGCCTCATCTGGGACCCCGACGGCGGATTCGGCTGGGAAGAAGAGGAAGAAGAACCGTGGTAAACCGGACTTGATCCTAACGATCTAAAAGCGGGCTGCTCAGGCAGCCTCCTGATGAATGTATCCCTTTCCGGAAAGGACGATTGATAATTGAAACTGAAAGAGAATTTCGTCACGCAGGAGATGGACGGCGAGCAGATTATGGTAGCGGTCGACGGTGCTTTCGCAGGCATGGTGCGCAGCAACGCCACGGCGGCGTTCATTGTGGACTGCTTAAAAACGGAAACCACCCCGGAGGCCGTTCTGGATGCCATGTGCCGCCAATACGATGCGCCCCGGGAGGTTATGGTTGTTGGCATAGAAAAAGTGCTGAATCAGCTGCGCGGGATCGGTGCCTTGGATGAGTAAATCCAGCTTTGAGGAGGAAATTCAGCGAAAAGGCTATTTGCTTTACCGAAGTGAAGGCGACAGTATGCTGCCGCTGATCCGGCAGGGCAGGGACTTGGTGCTGATTGCGGCAAAACCGGAGGGACGGCTGAAAAAATATGATGTGCCCCTCTACAGGCGCGACAGTGGACAGTATGTTCTTCACCGCATTCTGAAGGTGCGGGAAAATGATTATGTTCTCTGTGGGGATAATCGCCGGCACCGGGAAACCGGCATTTCGGACCGCCACATCATCGGTGTGCTGACGGCCGTGATTCGGGATGGCAAAGAACTCCCGACCACCGCCTTTCGTTACCGGCTGTATACGCATCTGTGGTGCGACCTGTTCTATGTGCGTGCCTTGCGGCTATGGTGCCGCGACAGCTGGGCACGAATCAGAAGAAAATGCTGCCGGAAACACAAAGCAGAGAACGGATGGGATCAAACAAGTGAACAGCTCATCTATCTGATTTCCTGCGCGTTGAACGGCACGGAAGCGAATGCCGATTTCTTGCATGAGCCCGATCTTGCCGGTCTTTTTGTTCTTGCGCGGAAGCATTCCGTGGCGGCTATGGTTTGCATGGTGCTGGAAAAGACGGACGCATGGGAACAGGCTGAGCCGGCCGTTAAAAAGCGATGGACAGATGCGAAGAACAAGGCTGTCAGGAAAAGTATACTGCTTGCGGCGGACTGCCGGATTCTGATGGATGAAATGGAAAATGCGGGAATTTGGCATATGCCGCTAAAGGGAAGCGTTCTGAAAGATTGGTACCCTCAATATGGAATGCGGGAAATGTCCGATATCGATATTCTCTTCGACGAAACAAAACGGGAACAGGTCAGGGAGATTTTCCTGCGGCATGATTATGACGTGCGCGCTTTTCGCGAGAGCAATCACGATGTATATTGCAAGCCTCCCGTATATAATTTTGAAATGCACACATCTCTTCTTAACGAGAATTATTGTAAGGAGCTCGGCGCGAAATATCAGGGAATCGCGCAAAAGCTTATCCCGGATGAGAACAAGAAGTTCCGTTTTCATTTTACCCCGGAAGACTTTTATATTTATGCGATCATACACGCTTATAAACATTACAGCCTTAACGGCACCGGTGTTCGGTCGCTGGCCGATATCTATGTGATGAACCGAAAAATCGGGCCGTCAATGGACTGGGACTATGTGAAGAAAGAAACGGAAGCTCTCGGCATCGACACCTTTGAAAAGAACAGCCGGACTCTTGCTGAAAAAATCTTCAGCGATGTACCGGTGTCGCAAATCTGTCTGACAGCAGAAGAACGGATCATGCTGCTATCCTGTATGGGAGCCGGAACATATGGCTCTTTTGAGAGCAGTATCAATAGCTCTCTGCGTTCCCTTCAGGCAGACAAAGAACCGATTACGGGCTTTACAAAGTTTCAGTACTGCATGGTAAGACTGTTTCCCGGACGGGAATGGTGCAAAAATAACTATCCCTTTGTCTATCGGCATCCCTGTCTGCTTCCATTCTTTTGGATATGGAGATGGAGCAAAAAAATTCCCATGGGCAAAAAGAGAATACAGAAGGAGATATCGGCAGTCAGATCCTCCCGGTGATGGAACGGTCATCGCTCTGTTCGGAACGAGAAGGATTCTGCTTCCGGTGCTCTGTAAAATTATGGTTAAATAATAGGGGCAGGTTTACACATCCGGCTCCACTGATTTTAGAAAAACAGGCCTGTTGCAAAATGAAGATTTTGCGGCAGGCTCCATTTTTTTCAGATGAATTCAGGGCGTCCGGAAGAGGAAGTAACCGGAAAAACAACACGATTTAATTGACGGCGAATTCCTCCGGATTGACCAGCACTCTGAAAGCGAAATTCGCGCTTGCGGTTGAAGAGAATTACTCGGTGAAATACTAAGCTACTGAATCTATAAAAATACAGAATTTAGAATGCAGAATTAAGAATTGCGGAAGCCCTGAGGGCTTGAATTACAAAACAACCGCTCATCAATCATCCCGGTGAGCGGTACATTTTATGAAGTTTAACAGATCAGATGAGCCCGAACAGCTTTCTCAGCAGATAGAAGGGTCTGAGCAGAACTTCCAGAATTGTCTGGATTGCAGGAGGCAGATAAACCTGCGTTCCCGGCATTTCGGGCAGCTGCGATACCGTGCTGATGTCGCCGTCGCCATAGGCGATGCGGATCACATTGACGGAATAGCCGCTTGCCGTGTAGAGCAAATCTTGTTTATTACAAACAAAGAAAACCGAAAATGTCAAGCGAAACATCTGTTGATTTTCATGAAAATGTGTGATAAAATAGAGCAGGTGATGGAAAATGGAGTTGAAATCGAAACTGATGGACGAATCCGCCGTCAAGCGCGCGCTCAAGCGGATCTCGTTTGAAATAGAGGAGAAAAACAAGGGCTTTTCCAACGTCTGTCTGATCGGTATCAAACGCCGGGGCGTATCGCTGGCGCAGATGATCGCAGATTTTGTGCGGCAGAATGAAGACGTCGCGCTGCCTGTCGGATCGGTCGATATCGCAGGCTATCGCGACGACCGCGAGAAGAACGACAGCGGAACATGCGGAGATGCCGAAGTCGGCTTTGACATCACGGGAAAAGACGTGATTTTAGTGGACGATGTGATTCATAAAGGACGAACCGTCCGTGCTGCCATGGATGCGGTGCTGTCACTCGGCCGTCCGTCCACGATTCAGCTTGCCGTGCTGATCGACCGCGGACATCGCGAACTGCCGATCCGGCCGGACTATGTCGGCAAGAATATTCCGACCTCCTCCGCCGAAACGGTGATCGTCAAAGTCCCCGAATTTGACGGTGAGACCGGCGTGGAGATTTATCGTTAAGTCATTCTGATTGACGGCGCTCCTACATGTTTTTTTTTATAAATTCAAGCGCGAAGCGCTTCCGATTCTATTCTCTATTCTCTCTTATCTATTATCTGTTTCTGTCCCCGACAGAAACACAAAACCGCCCCGATCGGAGCGGTTTTTTCTGTTCGGATTCAGTCTTCCTGCGCGTAGCCGAGCGCGAAGGCTTTCAGATTCATTTCCTTGAACTTCGGCGGGACGGTCTCGGCAATTACGGTCTCCCAGACTTCTTTCTTAAATTCCATGTGCCGTGCGGCAACGCCCATCAGGACGACGTTGACTGCCTTGGACGAACCGGCTTCCACGGCGAGGCTCAGCGCGTCGAGCGCGATAACGTCCGCTTTGGTTTTCAGCTCATCGATGACACCGTCGGGATAGGCTGCCGTTCCCGTAACGACGGGCATCGGGTCGATCTTCTGCGTGTTGACGATGATCTTGCCGCCTTTTTTCAGATAGGGGAGATAGCGCGCAGCCTCAAGCTGCTCAAAGGCGATGATGAGGTCGGCTTCGCCCTTTTCGATGATCGGCGACGCGACCTTTTCGCCGTAGCGGACATAGGTGATAACGGAGCCGCCGCGCTGGCTCATGCCGTGAACCTCGGATACCTTGACGTCATAGCCTTCGCTGATGACGGCGTTTCCGAGCAGACGGCTTGCTAAAAGCGTACCCTGACCGCCGACGCCGACGATCATAACACTGATTGTATTCATGCTGATTCCTCCCTTATTCCTCGATCGCGCCGAATTTGCACATCTGCGTGCAGACGCCGCAGCCGACGCATTGCGTAAAGTCGATGCTTGCCTTGCCGTCCGTCATGCTGATGGCGGGACAGCCGATCTTCATGCACATTGTGCAGCCGCGGCACTTGTCGGGATCGACTTTCAAAGGCGGATTGTGTTTCACGTATTTTAAGAGCGCACACGGTCTTCTCGAAATGATCAGCGACGGCTCGTCGGCGGCGAGCTCCGTATGAATCGCGTCTCTTGTCTCTTTCAGATTGTACGGATCGACCACGGTGACGCGCTCAATGCCGACGGCGTGCGCAAGCGCAACAATATCGACGGCTGTCGCCGGATCGCCCTTGATGTTTTTGCCCGTCGTGGGATTCTGCTGATGACCGGTCATGCCCGTGATGGAGTTGTCCAGAATGATGACGGTCGAAGCGCTGTTGTTGTAGGCGATGTCGATAAGACCTGTGATGCCCGAATGGATAAAGGTCGAATCGCCGATAACGGCAACGCTCTTTTTCGCGTTTTCGGGGTTGGCCTTATTGCGGCCGTGCAGCGCGGAGACGGACGCGCCCATGCAGATACAGGTGTCCATCGCGCCCAGAGGCGGCAGAGAGCCGAGCGTGTAGCAGCCGATGTCGCCGCTGACGGTCACGCCTTCCTGTTTCAGCGCGTAGAACAGACCTCTGTGCGGACAGCCGGCGCAGAGAACGGGAGGACGTCCCGGAATGGAAACGGTCAAAGTGTCGAATTCTTTTTCTTCCCCCAGAATCGCCGACGCGACGAGACGCTGGGAATATTCGCCCTGAAGCGTGAAAACGTCCTTGCCGTGAACGGTCAGACCGAGCATTTTGCAGTGATTCTCTATGTAGGGGTCAAGCTCCTCGATGACATAGAGCGTCTCACATTGCGCCGCAAAATCGCGGATGAGTTTTTCCGGCAGGGGATAGACGCAGCCGAGCTTTAAGTAGGAAGCGTTTTCGCCGAGGGCTTCTTTTGCGTAGTTGTAGCAGTTGCCGGCGGTGATGACGCCGATTTTTTTATCGTAGTATTCCACCGTGTTGAGAGGGGAAGTCTCGCAGTAGGCGATCTGGTCGAGAATGCGCTGCTCGACGGTCACGTGCTTCGGAATGGCGTAAGCCGGCATCATGACGTATTTCTGCGGATTCTTCTTGTATTCTTTCAGCGGCACATTCTCACGATCGGCAAGCTCCGCAAGGCTTCTTGAGTGCGCGACTCTCGTGGTCAGACGCAGGATCACAGGTGTGTCGAACTGCTCCGAAAGCGAAAAGGCGAGCTTCGTATAAGCGAGACACTCTGCGGAGTCCGCAGGCTCGAGCATCATGATTTTAGAGGCTTCGGCGTAGTGACGCGAATCCTGTTCGTTCTGGGACGAGTGCATACCGGGGTCGTCGGCAACGGCGAGCATCATACCGCCGTTTACGCCGGTGTAGGACGCCGTAAAGAGCGGGTCGGCGGCGACATTCAGACCGACGTGCTTCATGCCGCAGAAAGAGCGTGCGCCGGCAATGGCGGCACCGAGCGCGACCTCACAGGCGACCTTTTCGTTCGGCGCCCATTCGCTTGTCATCTCGTCGTAAGTGGCGGCGAATTCCGTAATTTCGGTACTGGGCGTACCGGGATAACTGGAAACGACGGTGCAGCCGGCTTCAAACAGCCCGCGGGCCACCGCTTCGTTGCCCAATAAAAGCTTTTTAGCCATATCCAATCCTCCGTAAATTCTGTCATATTTCGTTTTATTATAGCATATGTGCAAAGCGGCTGAAAATCGCTTTGCACAATGCTTCAATGTTCTCGTAAACACACAAAATCTTTGATTTTGATTGTGTTTCGAGGTTATTATAGCATGAATGAAAAGAAATTACAAGAGCGAAAAGGGAGAAAGAAAAAGAGCCGCACAGGGCAGCTCTTTTGAGAGATATCACCATTGTTTGTCTTCATACGGCGTGTCGGCAACACCGTCCGCATTCAGTCTGCTGACCATACGGTCGAGCTTGTCTTTCCATATGATTCTATGGCAGCTTAGCAACGGACATATAGTATTTAAATCTGAAGAACCATCTAATTACTGCAGAAATAGTTCGGCGTCTATTTCTGTTTTTTCAAAGCGTCTAGTTCCTTTTGCGTTGCGTCGAGTTCCTCTTGTGCTTGCTTAAGCCAAGTTTTCCACCTTGCAACGTTTTTTTTGTAAGATTTTTTGCTTAATATCACAATCAGAATGCCAAGTGCAATCTCTATTGCAGCAACCAGATAAATCCATAGAATGGTCAGTCCTACGTTAAGGAGCGCCATAAGTACACCGCATATCATGAAAAATATACCGAGACGGTACGTGACTGGTTTTGATGGCTCATCTGAAATAAGACGTTCATATGAAGCAATCTCGTCTTCCAACTCTCTTCTTTTTTCATCATACAAATAATCCGGATAATACTTTGTGATTTTTTGTTTGTAAGAAGCTATAATATTTTTTTCTTTAGGAGACCCCAAGCTCACATATTGGTGAATTTTAATTCCTGCCTTCCACGCATCTGCGGCAAACGGGGCAATCGCTTTTTTGTCACCGAAAATGCGATCAATTTGCGAACCGCAGGTGTATAAAATGTCTACTATAGCGTTCATATTGGCTAAATACTCGTTCTTGTCGTTCTGTTGCGTAGCCAATATTTCATTGTAGTTTCTCTTTTCCCGGTAAGCGTTGGATGCGCCATCTTTAAGTAATTCTGTGATCAACTGACTTTGCTCCAAAACTTCTTTTACGGCAGCCGCCTGCTCATCTTTGGGAACATTGTCACGAATCAATTCAAGAACACTTTTCTCACAGTTGCTGACAGATTTCGCTGCAGATCGAATCTGCGCGATTGTGCAGGACATTGCTTTGAAATATACCGCATAGAAAGCAGCTTCCCAGCTGGTAGGGTCTTTCACAAGGATCATGTCATAGTATTTTGCTGCATTTTCACTATTGTTGTCGTCCTTTGCCCGACGGGCAATCTGGTATAGATTTGCGAGTTCGGCAGAGGTGTCAACTTTAACGGTACTTCCCGTTACATCAACGGTGCCTTCCACTATCATCTTTTTTGCTTCCTCAACGGAGTATTTGCAACCGCATGATTGGCATACAAACACGCCATCCTGTTTTATCAGATCTTTGCTTCCGCACATCTCGCAAATTATTTGTTTCATTTTTTCTGCTCCTTGAATATGTAAATTATTATTGAACTGGGTATTATTTGTCTTTTTTCGATAGAAAGCTTTGTCAGGGTGCTTTTGTTTCATACGCAGGATTGCGTCCGCAACCGGTCAAGCCGTTTTCAACTTGTAAAATACTGCCGGATATGTTACTTTTATAAATTTGCGTCTCCTGCAACTCCGGGAATAATCAATCTGAGTGCATGCAAAATAGGATTGCCGTTGCTCATTGCAGAAGAAATATTTGCAATAATGCTTGTACCGTTTACCGCTAAATCTATAAGCGATTTCCCAATGTTTTTTTCGTCAAAAATGCTTTCGTTTTTATCTGTCTTCTTGATCTGTTCCTTTATGCTTTTTATGATCTTTTTTTTCGATTCTTCATCGGAAACCAAAGCAACCAACTCGATAAAATACTCAATTCTTATTTGTAAAATCTTGCTGTTGAATTGGGTTGAAATATACCCACCCTTTTCCTCCACAAAATTCTGGATTTCAATGAGCAAATTCGGGTCAGGAATTGACATAATAATTTTTTGAGAATCTTTTTCATATCTTGCGTTTTGTAATAACGCAGCGAAAGAAATCTTCCAATCATATTCTATTGGGTATAATAATTGTTTTTTAACCTTTAAGGCTTTTACTCTCTGTTGGGTTATACACAATTCTTTGCTTATTAGATAGTCTGAAACAGAATTGTAGTCGAGATGTCCGTCCTCATAGGCATGCTTCTTTATTTCCCTGTCCAAGAAAAATGAGAACATAAGTAAATCCATGTCTGCTTTAGAAAAGGTTCCATAGTTTTTGTTGTAATAATGGGAAGCGATCTCATCAAACATGGCAGCCTTTTCTTCTATGGTCCAATCGTCCATTGTCGTCCTCTCACTTTCATGCTGACCGTATTTTGTTTTTTTGTCGTTTTTGGAAGGCTCCGCCTCTCGGCTGTGCTGTTGAGGAATGTTACCAATGTTTATCTTCATACGGCGTGTCGGCAACACCGTCCGCATTCAGTCTGCTGACCATGCGGTCGAGCGTGCCTTTCCACATTTTCTTGAACCATTCGGTGTGTCCGAACCATTTTACAAGTGTGGGACTGACAGCATAGTATGTTCGGATAAAGGCTCTGCCGTGCCATGTTTCGGCAAGCGTGTTATCACGATAGCGACGCAGCGTCCAGACTTCCGGGCAGTCATATGAATCGTAAACTGCCGTCGCGACATAACAACCGCCTCGTACCCCGTTCTTAACAGTGCATTTATAAGTTGAATCGGAGGTCTTGCGAATATATGTTCCGTTATAGAGAACACCCTCTTGCCATTCGCCGGACTCTTCAGTATGGATACTTCCTGAATAATCAACAAATGTTCCGCGTCCGTTTCGTTTCCCGTCTCTTATTTCACCCTCATAATAAGCGTTTTCTTTAATAGTCTTATTATTGTTGTATTCATAGGAGCGACCGCTTCCGTTAAGAAATTTGCCTTCGCGCCATTCGCCTCTCAGAATGCCTCCGATATTCCAGACAAATATACCTTCGCCATCTCTTTTTCCATTTAAATAACGACCTTCAAAACGACCGTTCGGGTAATAATATGTTCCGGAACCGGACCAACAAAGATCATTTCTCCATTCGCCGTTCCATGTTCCTCCTTGAATCCAGGTAAGAGTGCCGTTTCCTGATTTTTGATTATTCAAAAAGCTTCCCTGGTAGACATCACCGTTCGCCCATGTATATATTCCTACACCGCTGCGAACACCGTTTGTCCAATTTCCTTCATAAATGTCGCCGTTTGTGAATGTGCATTTTCCATGACCGTGAGGAATATTCTTTACGGCTTCGCCGGTATAATATCCCTCTTTCAGTTGAATTTCCCTCTCATTGCTATCTGCTTTTTTACAATATTCCTGCAATTTATCAGCAAGCTCATTGTTTGCAAAACGCAAGGCCTTCCGGTAATTGTTGCTATCGCGGAACGGCTGTTTGCTGTCGGCGAGATTCTCCTGTTTCCGGATGTGAAGTTCCGCCATCAGTTTGCCGAGATAGGCATCGGCATTTTCGGGATCCATATCCAGCACTTTTTCACAGTATTCGTCGGCGCTGCTCCAGTCTCCGTCTTCCAGAAACATAAAAGCACGTTTCAGCAACGGTGCAATTTGATTGTTGCCGCCGCTTACAAGGGTTTCTTTTACGACTGTTGTTTTCGGCATTTCCGACTGTGCAATTTTTTTGATTCCTCGTATCAGATCCTGCATAAAGCCGAGCTTGGACATATCCTGTGCCTGCAAATGAGAAAACTCATCGGGCAGATCATACGGATCCATATCTTTATAGGCGGGGATCAGCATTTTTTTGCCGCCGCTCTGCTTCACAAGCGTCAGATAGCGCGACCATTCATTCTTGACCCAGACGGCATTAAAATACTCCGGCTTAGTACCAAGCACAACCATGACCTTTGCGCTATTAAGTGCGGCGAATATGTACGGCTCATAGGCGGAGCCGAGCTTATCTTCCAGCGTGATGCGTGCAAAAAAGACCTTGAAGCCCTCCAGCGTGAGCTGATGATACAGGTCGTTCGCCAGAACGGAATCGGGCGTTCTTCTGCCGTTGTTATCCGTTTCTTTGTAGCAGATAAATACGTCGAACGGTTCTTCTTTTTGAGAAATCGCAAGGATGCCCTTTTGAATTTCGTTGATTGCCTTGGCCTCTTCCTCATAAATGGACTTCTGAGAGCCATCCGCATATTGCAAGGCGGACTGATAGTTGTCGTCGTCAAAGATCGAAGTGAACTGTGCACGGTTTACGGTCGGCACGCGTTTATGTGTAGCCGGATCCTCGATATATTCGATGCCGTAACGGCAAAGCACCAGCGACCAGTAGGCTTCCGCGTCGGTGTTGTCCTCGTTCAGAATCTGCTCGTAGATATTCATGGCCTTGTCATAGTCGTTGTTGCGGCGGAAATGATTCGCACGGTCATAGAGATTGGCACGCTTTTCGTTGCCGAGTTTTGGGATCGTTTGTTTGGTGCCGCAGTATTCGCAGACGGCAATACTTTCATTCTCGTTGATTTCCAATGTGCCGCCGCACATTTTACATTTGAATACAGCCATTGTATCAGTACCTCTATTTCATATTAAAAATGCGATTTTTCGACAAAAAAAGAATAACATATTCATATGAGAATGTCAATATTTGTATTGATTCGACAATAGCTTTTTTAATTGGAGATGGAAAAATTTTTCGATTAAACCTTGATTTATAAGCCGTGAAACCGTATAATAGCTATCAGCAGCAGGAAAGGAGGAAGCGTTTTGACCGGGATTTGCATCGGGATTGATTTCGGGACGTCGAATATGACCGCCTATGTTGAGGGACGCGGCATCGTGTTTTCCCGTCCCGCCGTTGTGTCTTGCGACGCCTACACCGGCAAGATTCTCGCCGTGGGCGAGGAGGCTCTTGCGATGACGGGACGAACGCCGTCCTCCATCAAAATCATTCGTCCGTTCAGCGACGGCGTGGTGTCCGATTTCGACATCACGGCGGCAATGGTGCGTGATTTCACCGAGCAGTTCAGCCGTTTTTCCATTCTGAAGCCGAATATCATCGCCGGGGTGCCGTCGCAAATGACGGGGCTCGAAAAAAAGGCGATTTTCGATCTGCTTTCGATGTCGGGAGCCGGTCGCGTCTGCGTCATGGAGCACGCCTATGCGGCGGCATTGGGCGCGGATATTGCGTTTTCCCGTCCATGCGGTACAATGATTCTTGACATCGGCGGCGGTACGGCGGACATCGCCGTGGTGACAATGGACAGCATCGCCGCATCGGAGACCGTCCGTTCGGCGTCGGAGAATTTTACGCAGGACATCATGCGCTATCTGCGGCGTGAACGCGATATTGAGGTCGGCTATCTGACGGCAGAGCACATCAAGCGCGTCATCGGCGGTGCGGTTGTCCGCAGCGAGGAGATCGCGCTTGTCTCAAAAGGCCGCAATGTCGTGACGGGCTCGCCGATCCATTTCGAGATTACCTCGACGGAGGTTTTCTGGGCGATCAAGGAGCACGTCGATCTGATCCTGTCCGGCGTGAAGAAGATTTTTTCGTCCGTTTCACCGGAGCTTTCCGCCGATATTTTTGAAAACGGCATCGTCCTGACGGGTAACGGCTCTCTGCTCTACGGCATGGACGCCTTTTTAGAGAGCTCGACAGGCGTTCCCGTCCGCATTGCCAAAGAGCCGGGACTCTGCGTCGCCAAAGGCCTCGGCAAAGCCATGCACCACATCGGCAAACTCAAAAAAAGCGGCTATGAATTTTCGTATTTTGAATAATTCGGAATAAATATAATTTTGCATTCTGCATTCATCATTCTGCATGATTATAGAATATCGTCCACCGTCTTTTTCAAAAAGGCGCAGGAGCTTACAAACAGTTCCCGCTCTTTTTCGGATAGTTCCAATTCGACGGTATCGCTCAGTCCGGAACGGTTGATGACCGCCGGAACGCCGGTGAAAACGGAGTCGGTGCCGTACTGATTTTTCAGCAGCGCGGAGACGGTTATGATGCTGTTTTCGTTGTTGAGAATGGCTTTGATGATGCGCACAAGCGCCATGCCGATGCCGTAATAGGTCGCGTTTTTCGCTTTGATGATTTCCTGCGCGGCGAATTTGACATCGTCGCCGATTTTTATAAGATCGCCGTAGTTTTGGCAGACGGAAAGGATCGGCTTCGTGCCGACACTGGCCTGCGACCACGGGATCATCTCGCTGTCGCCGTGCTCGCCCATGACATAGGCATGAATGTTTTTCGGCGAAATGGTGAAGTAATGGCCGAGCAGATAGCGCAGTCTTGCAGTGTCAAGGCTCGTGCCGGTGCCGATGACCTGTCGGTGCGGAAAGCCCGACAGATGCCAGGTGATATGCGTCATGATGTCAACGGGATTCGTCGCGATGAGAAAAATGCCGTGAAAGCCCGACCGCAGAACAGGCGTGACGATCGTCTCAAAAACGGCGGTGTTGCGTTTGAGCAGGTCGATCCGCGATTCGCCGGGCTTCTGATTGACGCCGGCGGCGATGACGATGATGTCCGCGTCGTGACAGTCGGAATAATCGCCGTGATAAATTTTCATTTCGGCAGGTGAAAAGGCAAGCGAGTGGTTGAGATCCATCGCTTCGCCTCTGGCTTTTTCCGTGTTCCGGTCAATGAGGACAAGCTCGTCGCACGCATTCTGATTGAGCAGGGCGTACGCGCAGCTCATGCCGACAAAGCCCGTGCCGACAACGGCCACTTTTTTATTATCATGCATAGCGTTGGCTCCTTTGTTTTTTTCTTATTGTCCGCGATAATCACCGTCTTTATCCATAGAAAATTCAAATGAAAAGTTAAAAGTGCAAAGTTCAAAGTTCAATGTCGGAAAAGGCTTCGCCTTTTGATTCATTATATTTGGTCAATCCGAATTTTTGTAAAGCGCGCCGCAGGCGTAAAAATTAAGCACGAAGTGCTTCCGAAATTGCACTTTGCACTTTGAACTTTGCTCATTCAATAAAAGTATTGTCTTTTGTTGCGTTCGCATTGTATTTGAGAGGTTTATTATGAAGCAGGAACCCGAGTACATTCAAATAACGGGAATTGTCGAGGAGATCGTCTTTCAGAATTCGACGAATGCGTTCACCGTCATTGACGTCTCAAGCGGCGGCGAGCTCGTGACGGCGGTCGGTGAGCTGCCCGAAATCACCGTCGGCGAAAAGGTTGTGCTGACGGGCTCGTGGGATATGCATCAGAGTTTCGGTCGTCAGTTCCGCGTCATGCGCTTTGAGCGCTATATGCCCGATACGGCGGCGCAGTTTCTCAAGTACCTCTCATCGGGCGCGATCAAGGGCATCGGCCCGAAAACGGCGGCGTATATTGTCGAGCGTTTCGGCGATAATACCTTTAACGTGATCGAAAATGAGCCCGACCGCCTGACCTTTATCAAGGGAATTTCCAAAGACAAGGCGAAGCTGATCTCCGCCGAATTTAAAAAGCAGTTTGCCGTGAGAACGGTTATTTTAGGGCTCGAAAAATACGGACTGACACCGTCCGAATGTATCCGCATTTTCAAAAAGCTCGGTGTGAACGCCGTGGAGATTATCGAGGAGAACCCTTATATTCTCTGCGGAGACGCCGAAATTATCTCGTTTGAACGCGCGGAAAAAATCGCCGGTCAGCTCCAAACACCGCCGATGCCCAAGCACCGTCTGCGCGCCGGGATTACGCATATTATTCGCTATAATCTCGCGAACGGGCATACCTGCCTGCCGCGCAAAAAGGTATTGCCGCTCAGTTGCGAGCTGCTGAATGTGTCCGAAGACGAAGCAGACGAATCGATCGATGAAATGATCCTCAATAAAATGCTCGTTTCGTTCCCGATGCATGAAAAAGAATTTCTCGCGCTGCCCGAGATTTATGCCGCAGAGCATACGATTGCGGAAAAGCTTTCGCTCTTTTGTAAATTTTCGGCAAGCGATATGATGGCGGCGGACGACGAGATCGACCGCATTGAAAAAGAGAACAAAATCGCCTATGAGAGCCGCCAACGGGAGGCGATCCGGCTGTCGGCGCACGGCGGCGTGCTCGTGCTGACCGGCGGCCCCGGAACGGGCAAAACGACGGCGGTCAAGGGGATTATCCGCTTTTTTGAGCGGAAGAACATGGAGATTCTGCTGGCTGCACCGACGGGACGAGCCGCCAAGCGAATGTCCGAGCTGACGGGCTATGACGCCAAGACGATCCACCGGCTGCTCGAAGTCGAATGGGGCGACGGCGACAAGGTCACGTTCAAGCGCGATCATCTGAATCCTCTGGAAGCCGACGTGATTATTCTTGACGAGGTTTCGATGGTGGACGTGCAGCTGTTCGCGCATTTTCTCGATGCCGTCCGTTTCGGCTGCCGATTGATTTTAGTCGGCGATTCCGATCAGTTGCCGGCTGTCGGCGCAGGCAATGTGCTCGGCGATATTATCGCGTCGGACGCCGTTCCCGTGGTGCGCCTGACCGAAATTTTCCGTCAGGCGAAGGAGAGCCTGATTGTTACCAACGCGCACGACGTGATTGAGGGCAAAATGCCCGTCCTCGATTCCCATAACAACGACTTCTTCTTTTTACAACGCGAGAATCCGCTGTCCGCTTCCGAGACTGTGGCAGGGCTTTGCACCGAACGGCTCCCAAAGGCGTACGGTTATTCGCCGACTGCCGATATCCAGGTGCTGTGTCCCTCCCGAAAGGGCGACTGCGGCACGATCAACCTGAACCGCCGTTTGCAGGCGGCGCTCAATCCGCCGGACGAGAAGAAAGCGGAATGCAAGGTCGCGGGACGGCTTTTCCGCTGCGGCGACAAGGTGATGCAGATCAAGAATAACTATGATATTCCTTGGTCAAAAGGTGCGGAATCCGGCTCGGGATTGTTCAACGGTGACATCGGCGTGATCGAGGAGATCAATCTCAAAAACGAATGTCTGCTTTTGTCGTTTGACGACGGCAAGGAGGTTACGTATCCGTTGGCATCGGCGTCGGAGCTTGAGCTCGCGTACGCCGTGACGGTGCATAAAAGTCAGGGTAGTGAATACGACGCCGTGATTATGCCGCTGTCGGACGCGCCACCGAAGCTGCTTTACCGCAATCTGCTCTATACCGCCATCACTCGTGCTAAGAAGCTGATGATTATCGTCGGCAGCAAAAGCCGGCTGGAACGTATGGTGGAAAACAACCGCCAGAACAAACGCTATTCGATGCTCAAGACCATGTTGGAACAAGAATAATGCAGAATGAAGAATGCAGAATGCCGGATTAGCGCGCCGCAGGCATACAATCAAGCCCACAGGGCTTCCGAAATTATACATTGTACATTGTAAATTGTTAATTATACATTGAGGTGTTATTATGACGCTTGAAGAAATCCGTAACTTTTTCAATAACGACCGGTTCGCGATGGGGATCGGCTGTCATATCGACGAGGCGGAGCCGGGACGGTCAGTCGTCAGTCTGAATGTGGAAGACCGCCATCTTAACGGAAACAATGTCGTGCAGGGCGGCGTGATGTTTACGCTTGCCGACATCGCCTGCGCCGTGGCAACCTGTGCCGACGGCACGATCAGCGTTTCTGCGGACGGCAGCATCAGCTATTTCAGCGCTGCGAAGGGCAAAAAGCTCATCGCCGAAGCGACTGTCCTGAAAAAAGGGCGGACGCTCTCGTATGCTGAAGCGCTGATTACGGATGAAACGGGCAAAAAAATCGCCAAAGCGTCGTTTACGATGTGCCGCATTTCGGGCTGATAAATTTTAGAGAAAACGCTTGACACGGTTTATCGATTGTGATAAACTGAAAAAACAAATTGCAAATGCAATGAGGAAGAGGAGTAACGCAAAATGGCTGTTGCAGAGAGAGAGCGGTCGGTGAAAGCTCTCAGAGTCCATGCGTGAAGGTCGCTTCCTAAGCTTCGGAAAGAACGGCGAAAGCTCAGTAGAATCCGGCGTCAGCCCTCGTTACGGGCAATGAGTGCAGAGCTTCGGCTCTGAATCCAGGTGGTACCGCGGAGTTTCGGCTTCGTCCTGTTATGCAGGACGGAGCTTTATTTTTTAGTAAACGGAGGTTATCTTCATGCGTAAGGAGCTTGAAAAACAGTATAATCCGACAAACGTTGAGGACAGAACCTATCGGTTCTGGGAGGACGGCAAGTTCTTCCATGCCAATCTCGACGAGAATAAAAAACCGTATACAATCGTAATCCCCCCACCGAATATCACCGGTCAGCTTCATATGGGACACGCGCTTGACAACACGCTTCAGGACATTCTGATCCGTTGGCGTCGTATGCAGGGTTATGACACCCTGTGGGTGCCCGGCACGGATCATGCGTCCATCGCGACGGAAGCGAAGATCGTGGAGGCGATGAAGAAAGAGGGACTGACCAAGGAAGACTTGGGACGCGAAAAATTCCTCGAACGCGCATGGGACTGGAAAAGGCAGTACGGCGGCAGAATCGTCGAACAGCTCAAGAAGCTCGGCTCGTCCTGCGACTGGGACAGAGAGCGTTTCACACTCGATGAGGGCTGCAATAAGGCGGTTCGCGAGGTGTTTGTCCGTCTGTACGAAAAGGGACTGATCTATCGCGGCGAGCGCATCATCAACTGGTGTCCGCATTGCCTGACGTCGATCTCCGACGCCGAGGTGGAATACGAGGATCAGGCGGGGCATTTCTGGCATCTGCGCTATCCGTTCAAGGACGGCAGCGGCTATCTGGAGCTGGCAACCACCCGTCCCGAGACGCTTCTGGGCGATACGGCGGTTGCGGTCAATCCGAACGATGAACGTTATAAAGATGTTGTCGGCAAGACGCTGATCCTTCCTCTGGTTCACCGTGAAATTCCCGTTGTTGCCGACGATTACGTGGAAACGGATTTCGGTACCGGCGTCGTGAAGATCACACCGGCGCACGACCCGAACGATTTTGAGGTCGGGCTGCGTCATAATCTGCCTGTTATCAACGTCCTGACCGAGGACGCCAAAATCGTGGACGATTACCCGGAATACGCCGGCATGGATCGCTACGAAGCGAGAAAAGCCATCGTCCGCGATCTTGAAAAAGAGGGTGCGCTTGTCCGCGTGGAGGATTATTCGCATAACGTCGGCTCCTGCTATCGCTGCCATTCGACGGTCGAGCCGCGCATTTCCAAGCAGTGGTTCGTGAAAATGGAGCCGTTGGCAAAGCCCGCGATCGACGTTGTCAAAGAGGGCAAAACGAAGTTCATTCCCGAACGGTTCAGCAAGATTTATTATCATTGGATGGAGAATATCAAGGACTGGTGCATTTCGCGTCAGCTCTGGTGGGGTCATCGGATTCCTGCCTGGTACTGCGCGGACTGCGGCGAGATCACTGTCGCCAGAGAAACGCCGGATTGCTGCTGCAAGTGCGGCGGACATCATCTGACGCAGGACCCCGATACGCTCGATACCTGGTTCTCCTCGGCACTGTGGCCGTTCTCCACACTTGGCTGGCCGGACGAAACGCCGGAGCTGAAACACTATTTCCCGACGAGCACGCTCGTTACGGGCTACGATATCATTTTCTTCTGGGTCGCGCGTATGATCTTCTCGTCCTGCGAGCAGATGGGATCACAGCCTTTTGATACCGTGCTGATTCATGGTCTTGTCCGTGATGCGCAGGGCAGAAAGATGTCCAAATCGCTCGGCAACGGCATCGATCCGCTTGAGATCATCGACCAATACGGCGCGGACGCGCTCCGCTTTACGCTGGCGACGGGCAACAGCCCCGGAAACGATATGCGTTTCTCCGATGAAAAGGTGGCGGCGAGCCGTAACTTTGCCAATAAACTCTGGAACGCGGCGCGCTTTGTGCTGATGAATCTTGATGAAAACGAGCCAGAGCCTCATATTCCCGAAACGCTTGCAATCGAGGATAAATGGATTCTCGATCAGCTCAACAGCCTGGTTGCAGACGTGACCGCTTCTCTCGAAAAATTTGAACTGGGTCTCGCGGTGCAGAAGCTCTATGATTTCATCTGGGACGTGCTGTGCGACTGGTATATCGAGCTTTGCAAAATCCGTCTCGGCGGCGAAGACCCGGAGCAGAAGAATAACTGCCGCGCCGTTCTCGTCTATGTTCTGACGACGACGTTGCAGCTCCTGCATCCGTTCATGCCGTTTATCACGGAGGAAATCTGGCAGGCGTTGCCGCATGAGGGCGAAAGCATCATGGTTTCGGCTTGGCCGGAATTTAAGGAGTCTCTTGTGTTCCATGAGGAAGAGACTGAAATGGAACGCATCATGACGGCAATCAAGGCAATCCGGAACCGCCGCGCCGAGATGAATGTCGCGCCCTCCAAAAAGGCGAAAGTGTTCATCGCGACGGCGTATCAGGATACCTTTACGACCGGCGTTCCGTTCTTCAAGCGTCTGGCGTCCGCGTCCGATGTGGAAGTCGCAGAAGCGTTTGACATCGACGGCAGCGTCAGCATCGTAACAGCCGACGCAACGATCTATCTGCCTCTTGCGGAGCTTGTGGATCTGGCGGCGGAAAAGAAGCGTCTGGGAAAAGAGCTGGCCGACGCTGAAAAGAAGCTCGGCTTTATCGAGAATAAGCTCAGCAATCCCGGCTTCCTTGCCAAAGCACCGGAAAAGGTCGTCGAGGAACAGCGTGAACAGGGCGAAAAGCTCAAAGAAAAGATCGCGCTGCTGCAATCGAGCATTGAAAAATTGGGTTAAAACAAAGGGCTGTCGTTTCGGCAGCCCCGATCTTTCATAATGTACAGAGTTCAAAGTGCAAAGTGCAATTTCGGAAGCACTTCGTGCTTGAATTATATGCCTGCGGCGCGTTTTCATTTATAATGGTTCAAAAGGCGAAGCCTTTTCCTTCATTGAACTCTGAACTTTGCACTTTGCTCATTAAAAATAAGGTGACAACCATGACTTCTTCCGAAAACTATTATCATTCTCTTCTGACGTTCGGCATGAAACCCGGGCTTGACCGCATCGCCGTTCTGCTCGGGCGGCTCGGCGATCCTCAGAAATCCCTGCGGTGTATTCATGTTGCAGGCACGAACGGCAAGGGGACTGTCTGCACGCTTTTAGCCGGTGTGCTAACGGCGGCGGGCTATAAAACAGGGCTCTATACGTCGCCCTATATCGTCGATTTCCGGGAGAGAATCCGCGTCAACGGCGAAATGATTCCCGAAAACGACCTCGACGAAGTGACGCTTCGGGTGAAAGAACAGGTCGAAGCCATGCGAAGTGAGGGACTGGTCATCACCGAATTTGAGGCGGTGACGGCGGCGGCATTTTTGTATTATAAACAATGCGGCTGCGATTTCGTCGTGCTCGAAACAGGACTCGGCGGTCGGTTTGACGCGACGAATGTGATCGAGCGTCCGCTTGTGAGCGTCATCACGTCCATATCGCTTGACCATGTGAAAATTCTCGGCAATACCACGGCGGAGATCGCCTACGAAAAATGCGGCATTATCAAGCGGAATTGCCCCGTTGTGACGGCTTCGACGCAGGACGCTGACGCGCTCAGAATGATCCGCGAACAATCGCAGACGAAAAACGCGCCGTTCCGCTTAGCGCAGGTCGGTTCTTGTCGGGTTCTTACGGCTTCAATCAGGGGCAGCGAGATTTATTTCGGCAGCAGGGAAGTCTTTGTGCCGTTTCCGGGCGCGCATCAGATTGAAAACGCCGTGATCGCGCTGACAGCGATCGATGAGCTGAAAGAGCAGGGAATTCGCATTCCCGAAAAGGCAATCCGGCAGGGATTCAAAAATGCGAAAAATCCGGCGCGGTGTGAGATTGTTTCGGAAGAGCCGCTTGTTTTGCTCGACGGCTGTCATAACGAATCCTCCGCAAAAGCCCTTGCCGCCGTGCTGAAGCAATACCTGAACGGCAAAAAAATTCACGCCCTGATGGGCATGATGGCGGATAAGGATATTGACGCCGTGCTGTCGGCGTTGACGCCGTGTCTTTCTTCCGCGGTGACGGTCACACCCTCAAATCCGAGGGCAATCAGCGCGCAGGAACTCATGGAAAAAATAAAAAAAAGCGGCGTTCCCGCCGTCAGCTTTGATTCGGTTGAAGATGGCTATGCGTTTGCTTTGAAACATACAAAAGAGGGGGAGACGCTCATCGTCTGCGGCTCGCTGTATCTGTGCGCCGATGTGTACGCGCTTTTTCGGAAATAAAAAAGCGGCATACATTGTTTTGTATGCCGTAACGGAAAAAGGGGTTAGTCCTCTTGGCCGACCAACCAGTTGATGGTGACGCCGAGAACATCCGCAAGAGCTACAAGTTCGTAATCATTGATACTTCTAAGCTGTCCTTCAAGCTTAGAGAGTCCGGAAGCATTCAGGTCGATTCCCCTGACTTGGAGCTGTGTCAATAGATCTTTCTGCTTCATACCGATTGCTTTTCTGCGTTGTTCTACTCTTTCACCCGCAATGTTGCGCGTGCCAAGTTCTTGTTTTCTGACTCTCATTTTCCCACCTCCAGTATAATTCTATTTTAACATGATGATTTTTAAAATGCAAGTAGTCCGAAAAAGATTTATCTTTCAGAATAAAAAATACAAAGATTTCCGTCATTTTTAGTAAGAAATGCTAAAAATGAGACGGAATTTTTTTTAGAAATTTATTTGATTCCCGTCTCTGATTGTGTTATGATAGAGTCGGAAAAGGACGTGTTCTTTATGATCAATAAAAATGAAAAATATAATCTGATGATGGATTTTTATGAAATTGCGCTTGCAAACGGTTTTATCGCCGAAAAGATCGAAGATACGACGGCGTGGTTCGATATGTTTTTCCGTCCCATGCCGCAGGTCGGCGGCTTCTGCATCATGGCAGGCGTCGAGCAGCTTTGTGATTGCCTGTCCACACTTTCTTTCGATGAGGATGATATTGCCTTTCTTCGAGAGAAAGGGGTGTCGGAAGAATTCCTTCACTATCTGTCCGATTTCAGATTTCAGTGCGACGTCTGGGCGGTGCCTGAGGGAACGCCTGTTTTTGCCGGCGAGCCGATCGTCAAGGTGCGCGGTCCGATTTTGCAGGCGTTGCTCATTGAAACAATGGTGCTGTTGACCATCAACCACCAGACGCTCATTGCGACGAAAGCCAACCGTATCGTCCGTGCGGCGCAGGGCAGAAGCGTCGTAGAATTCGGCTCGCGTCGGGCACACGGCGCACAGGCGGCTTTGCTCGGCGCCAGAGCGGCGTATATCGGCGGCTGCATCGCCACAACCAACGCGCAGGCTGCCAAAATGTTTGACATTCCCGTTTTCGGCGGCATGAGCCATACCTGGATTCAGGCGTTTGATACGGAGCTGGACGCGTTCTGCGCCTATGCGCGCCATTATCCCGATAACTGCGTTCTGCTTGTTGATACGTATGATACGATTCATTCCGGCGTGCCGAACGCGATCGAAGCGTTCAAGCGAGAATTGCTGCCGCGCGGATTCCGTCCCAAGGGCATTCGCATCGACAGCGGCGACCTTGCCTATCTTTCCAAGAAAATCCGCAGAATGCTCAATGACGCAGGCTTCCCCGACTGCGATATTTACGCCTCCAATTCCCTTGACGAGCACATCGTCCGCGAAATGCTCGGTCACGGCGCGAGAGTGGACGGCTTCCTTGTCGGTGAACGGCTGATTACGTCGGCGGATGCGCCTGTTTTCGGCGGCGTCTATAAGCTTGCCGCAATCGAAAAGAACGGTAAAATCAAAAACTGCATCAAACTGAGCGAAAACGTTTCCAAGATCACCACGCCGTGTCCGAAGCTGCTGTGGCGTCTTTTCGATATGGAGACCGGCAAGGCGATCGCCGATCTGCTGACGCTCGAAGATGAGAATATTTCCGAAAAGTCCGAATACGAGCTGTTCGACCCGGACTATTCATGGAAGCGCAAGACCGTCTCGAACTTTGTCGCGCGGCAGCTGCTGGTTCCTGTTTTTGAAAAAGGACAGCGAGTGTATACCTCTCCTGCGCTTTCCGATATTCGTTCCTACTGCGCCGAACAGGTCGATACGCTCTGGGAGGAAGTCCTGCGCTTTGAGTATCCGCATAATTACTATGTGGATTTATCTCAGCCGCTTTGGGAGGAAAAACAAAAGCTGATCGGGGAAGCGAGAAAAAAATAAGATTACCTGTTGACTATGGAAAAATTTAATGTTAGAATAATAGAGTTAAAAAATCAGGGAAGGTGAATATTATGGCTGTTCTTTCAGCGGAATCCGCCGCAATTACAAAGAGTCGTCTGTCAAAGGGCTTTAACGGCGACAGTCTGAATATAAACGGTCGCGCGGTCACGGCGGAAAACGCCGACGCCGGCTTCAAGGCGGCAGGTGCTGTCAAGCCTCCGTATGTTGCCGTTATGGCATCGGGCAATCAGAAAGGATTTGCGTCCGGCGCGGCAGCGGCGTTTAACGATTATATCAAGGAACTGAAACCGGATCCTTATAACGCCGAAGCGGTTCTGAATCGGTTCTTTGACGATATGGATGCCGTTGTGGAAAAATGCGGCATCGAAGACGGACGTCTTTCTCTCGGTATCATCTGTGCGTATGAGGACTGCGTCGTCGCGGCGAAGAGCGGAGACTGTCATCTGCTCCGATTTTCTGACGGAGAGCTTTTTGAGATCGCGTTGTCCGAAGACGACGGCGGACGCGGCTTTCAGTTTATCGATGTAATCTCGGACGGTGATTTGTTTGCGCTCATCGGCGAGGAATGCTCGCAGAATATCGATTATGACGGTATTGTCCGTGTTTTTGATTCCGGCAGCGATTTAAAGCTTATGATCCGTGATTTGTTTGCGGTCTTTTCCGCAAACGCGCAGAATCAAGACTGTTCGCTGGTGCTGATCCGCCTGAAATGCGATACACAGCGCACATTTGCTGCTGCTCCCGGTGCTGCCGACGCGCAGGATGTGTTTGCGCAGGAAACGGATGATATGGCTCCCGCTGATCCCGCTGATTTTGACGCGGAACCGCCGATTGATGCAAACGAGTTGCAGGAGGATAACGCTGTCGTCTCCGATGATGAAAATCCGCAGAACGGCAAAAAGCCTTCGGCGAAGAAAAAAATTCTCAGCTTTATTCCGATCGCCATTCTGGTGATTATTTTAGCGATTGCCGCCGCTTTGTATCTCGCGACCCGTCCGTCGAATCCGTTCAAAGAAAGCGAATCCGTATCCGGCAATGATGCCGCGTTTGTCCTGAACGATTCCCAGACGGATGTCAACGGTGATTTTAACGGCAGCAACGGAATGCAGATTGTGGAGGATACGGAATACGGCGGTCATGCGTCGTCCTCGCTGACAAGCACGACGAGTCCGGCTCCTACGCAACAGACGGAAAACACGACGCGCTATACGCCTCCCGAAACGACGACGAGCGCGCCTACAACCGAAACGCCGGCGCAGGAAACCACAACGGCTCAGCCCGAGACGACAACCTCTGCCGAAGAACCCGATCCTGAACCCGAACCGGAGCCTGAACCGGAGCCGGAGCCCGAACCCGAACCGCAGCCTGAAGAGCCTCAGGGCGGTGAGGAAGCCTGAGTTTCGATCAGATGAATAAAAGAAGCCTGCCGGAATGTCGGCGGGCTTTTTCTGTCGGTAAATGATCTTTCGTTATCCTACTGCGGCGTATTCCGAAAAATCCGAAAACGCGATGTTCAGATCAACATTGCCGTCAATACCGTCCACGGAGCCGGTATCGGAATACTGCCAGATCGTATACTGATAATAGAAAAGAGGCGATTCGCCTTCGTGCTGCGCATACCAGAACGGATAGTCCTTGATCCGGCTGAGATCGTAGCGGACATAAGCGTCCGTCAGATTGAAATAGACCGCCGGAATGTAGCCGGCTTTTTTGATTTCCTCGCAGAACGCGACGGCGCAGTCCGTAATCGCATCGCCGCTCATGCCGTCCGTCCGCATAGCGACGTCCGGCTCATTCTCCCAGTCAAAGACAACAGGATATTCAATATCGTGATCATTCAAAATGTCTAAAACAAAATCCGCTTCCTCGACGGCTTCTTCCGGCGTCGTCGCCTGCGAATAGAAGTAAACGCCGACTGAGAGTCCCGCTTCGGCGGCATTTTCAATGTTTTCGCGTCCCCGGTCGTCCTCGCAGAGATTGCCGGATGTGCCGTAACCACGGAAGCCGATGCGGATCATGGCAAAGTCGATGCCGTCGGCTTTGACAGCGTCCCAGTCGATCTCGCCCTGATGGGATGAAACGTCGATCCCCGTCGTGTAGGAGACCGCGTCGTCGGCGTAGACCATGCGGCCGTCTTCATTCAGGGAAAAGGAATCCTTTTTATAGGCGCTGGCGGCTACGTCGGCATAGTACGGGACTTCGCCGTTCATAAAGAGAGTAGAAGGCTCCTGAGTCGTCGGTACCTCTTCCGGTGTCTCTTCACCGCTGCGATGCCCGATGATGATCACGATCAACACAGCCAGCAGGATGATAACGGCAGCCGTGATATAGTAAGGAATGAATTTTTTATCTTTTAAACGCATATTTTGTTCCTTTCCGTCGAATATACTCCTTATTTGTATCATATCATTTTAACGGGAGAAAAACAATAGGAAATTCTTTTTCTCGCAGATGAAAATTTATCACCGGAATCGGACAAGCGTCTTGACACTATGGGGAAATTTCGCTATAATGAAAAAAAATATGAACCTGCGGAGGTGTTGTGTTATGAACAACAAAAAGAAGCTTACGATCATTCTGGCTGTTCTGGCTGTCGTCTGTGTTTTTGCCGTTCTCGTGTTTAGCGGCGTAATCGGAGGCAACAGTCGACGCGGCGGCGAAGAGGCGTCAACCGATGACAACGCGGTTGCAATGTCCGATTCCTATAAAACTGCCGTTGTCGCGTCGGAATCCGGCGAACAGCCCTATCTTCCGGCCGATATGGACGGTATTTACTATAAAATGACAACGGACGGCGCCGTTACGTTTTACCGCTATGCCGACCACGCTTTTACGCCGATTGACGCGACCGGCACCTATACGGCGACCGTTACGCTCAGCGAGACCGATATCGAGGCCGAGATCACCTATTATCAGGAAGGTGGCGCGATCACCGGCTATGGTCTTTATACGGCCGAAAGCGGCAGATATCAGCTGTATCCCTACGCGCTGTTCCACCTGACGGGTTACGGCAGTCAGTACGCCGGCAAAAGCTCGAAAAGCTGTCTGCTGCTTGTCGATACGACGGAAGATGATTTCTACAGCAGCGACAAGGTATATGAGGAGTCGTTTATCTTTAATTATGCGGACAGCTCGACTTCCCGTTCTCTGACAGAAGCGAGCCGTACCATCGGTCTGAACGGCGCAAAGCGCAGCGATTATTTCGCCCTGAACGCCATGACCGTGGAAGCTTCCGTCGATCATCAGCTCTTCTTTACGGGACGTCAATATGCCGAGACCGATGAGCGCGTCGATCTGTTCCGCAGCGGCGGCAGCGGTAATAATACCGATAATATTACGATTGCAAGTGACGTGCTGTGCAACTGGGTCAAGGCCGTGGACGGCGGCATCCTGTATCTCACGGTGGATGACAAGGAAAATGTCGTACTGGAGCGTTTTGATACCGATAAGGAAGCATCTGAGATTGTGCATACTTTTGAGGGGATCAAGCGCGACGGCATACTGGCCTCCGGCGATTATTTCTATCTCATTTCGACAAATACGATTTATTCCGTTGCGGATGATAAAGAAATCGCTCTTGCCTATGACAATGCTTCCTCCCTGACGGTGGACTCGTTTACGGCGAACGGCGACGTATTCACGCTGCGCGGTTATATCAATCAGCGTGTTCCCGCTTTCCTCATCGGTAAGACCGCCGACGGTTCCGTCACGGAATCGTTTGAAAACGAGCTTTTCCGTGACTTTATCAATCCCATTGTCGAGTCGGACGGCTCCGTGCTCGTCGCAACCGGGAAAGACGGTACGTTTACAAATTATATTTTCTGATAAATTTTAGTTTTTAAATAAATAAGAATATTCCCGAAACCGTTCCCTGTCAAAAGAAAGGTTGTCTATTATTATGAAAAAATTTACTTCTTTATTCCTGACCTTCATAATGATTGTTTCTCTTGCGATTTCGGCTCCGGCCGCAACGGAAACGAACGATTATCCTGTCATTTTAGTACCCGGTTACAGTTCTTCAGCCTTACAGCTGAATCATCCCGACGGAACCTCCGAGCAGGTTTGGGGCATTGATATGCAGGAAGTGCTCGATCTCGTTGAGGAGAGCGTCGCGGATATTGCTGTCGGTGCCGGTAAAATGACGCAGGGCGACTACGAAGCCCTTGCGCGCGTCATCGGCGGTGGTGTTGTGGAAATCTGCGGTGTGCTCGCACTCAATCCCGACGGCACCAGCGTCAATGATATCACGCCCATTGTGCCAAATACGGCCAAAGCGTGCCGTTGGGACAATCTTGACGACGCGTATAAGAGTGAAAAGGTCGTCATGGAATATGTACAGCGTGAGCTTCCCGACGAAATGATCTATAATTTTCAATGTGATTTCCGTATGGGTTCTCTGGAGAACGCCGAACGGCTGCACGAACTGATTCTGGATATCGTGGAGACAACCGGCTGCGGCAAAGTCAACATCATTGCCATCAGTCACGGCGGACAGGTGACAGGCACCTATCTGAGCCTTTACGGTACGCTGGGCTATGTCGCCAATGCGGTTATGTGTATGCCGGCCATGGGCGGTGCCGCACTTGCATATGACGCGTTGAGCAATCAGGTCTCGTTTGATGAAAAGACGCTGATCCAATTCTTAGAATACGGCTTCGGTTGGGAAACGGATTACCACTGGATCGTCGAAGCGCAGAAGCTCGGTTTCCTTGATGATTTTATCCGCGAACTGATCCCTTATGTCAAGCAGGTGCTCGGTTATTGGGTCAGTATGTGGGATTTTGTGCCGCTTGATTATTTCGATGATCTTGTCGTAACGCTCGACCCTGTAGAGAGCGCACCTTTGATTGAAAAGACAACGGCATTTCATGAGACGATCATGAAGCATTACGGTGAAAACCTGAACGCGGCAAAGGACGCCGGCGTCAATATTACGATTTTAGCCGGAACGGGACTGCCGTCCGTGACAGGACTTCAGGAAAATTCCGACGCGATTATCCGCACGAAAGATACGACGGGTTCCGAATGTGCACCGTACGGTCAGCGCTTTGCCGACGGCTATCGGACGCTGAATACCATGTGTGCCGATCCGACGCATAATCATCTGTCGCCGTCTATGGAAATTGACGCGTCCTGCGCGTGGCTGCCGGATAATACCTGGTTCGTGGACGGTCTGTTCCACGGTATGGAGCTGGCCGACAGTTATACGATGGATCTGGTCATGCGTCAGCTTGTCAGCAAACACCCGATGCAGGACGTTTATGCAGACAAATCGTTTCCACAGTTCCATGCCGCTTCAAGCCGTGCGGAAACGGTTCATGCGCAGTTTGATAAAAGTGCTGAGGGCTATCTCTCTTCGGACGATACCGCCTTGATTATTCGCAATACAACGCTTGATTCCAATGTAAATATTTACGGCGTTAAGGTGCAGGGCGCGGATTTGCAGTTTGAATCGTTTGACGTGAAAACTGTAAAAGCCGGAAAGAGCATCGAGTTGAAAATCACCGGAGAGCTGCCTGAAACGAGCCTGACGAGAGTCGCCGTCACGGTCTTTTATATCGCCGGCGGTTCCTATACGCCTGTCGGTTCGCGCACCTTTGACTTTACGCTGATGAACGGGGAACCGGTCGCATATGCCAGTGAGACGCCGCTCGTGCCGGTCGGTTTCCCTGCCGTAACCTATGACGCGCCTGACTGTGTGAAGGATTCACCCTATGCCTCGCTCATCAACGCGTTCCGTCTGTTGTTAATTAAAACATTCCGCTATATTCTGGATCTTATTAAAATTTTTGCATAACCGGAGGACATTATGAGAACCATGCAGCTCGGCACTTCGTCGTTGGAAGTGCCCGTTATCGCGGTCGGCTTCTGGCGTCTGAACCGCAACACCGATTTGAAAACAGCCGAGGACTTTATCCGGACGGCGATGGAGCACGGCGCGAATTTCTTTGACCACGCCGACATTTACGGAGGCGGAGAGGCCGAAAAAATTTTTTCCGAAGCCATCGGCATGACGCCGGCTCTGCGCGAAAAGATGTTTTTGCAGTCGAAGTGCGGCATCGTGCCGGGCAAACGCTTTGATTTTTCCAAAAAGCACATTTTAGAATCCGTAGATGGCAGCCTGAAACGGCTGAAAACCGAATATCTTGACGTCCTGCTGCTGCACCGTCCCGATACGATGATGGAGCCGGAGGAGGTCTGTGAGGCGTTCGATATCCTGAAAAGCAGCGGAAAAGTCCGCAATTTCGGTGTTTCCAACGAGAACATCTGGCAGATGGAATATCTCAGAAAGAACCTGAATGTGCCGCTTGTGTCCGACCAGATGCAGTTCAGTATTGCGCATTGCCCGATGGTTCAGTCCGGCATCAATGTCAATATGTTCAATGATTCCGCCGTGGAGCGCGGCAGCGGCATTATCGAGTACTGCCGTATGAACAAGATCACGATTCAGGCGTGGTCGCCCTTCCAGCACGGCTTTGCCGCCGGAACCTTCATCGACAGTCCCGATTATCCCGAACTCAACGCCAAACTCAACGAGGTAGCGGAGAATCACGGCGTCTCCAAAACAACGATTGTTATGGCGTGGATTCTCAGCCATCCGGCAAAATTCCAGCCGATCACGGGCACGCTGAAAAAGGAAAGAATGCTCGAATGCCTGAAAGCCGCCGACGTGACGCTTGACCGTGACGAATGGTACGGCATCTATATGAGTGCCGGCAATATTCTGCCGTGAGAGAAAAGAAGAATTTTTGCATTTTTTTGCTGAAATTTTTTCTTACAGCTCTTGACAAATGCCCTTTTGCTGTGTATAATATTCATGTTGCTGTGACAACACGGTGACATGAATCCATTGCTGCTATAGCTCAGACGGTAGAGCGCATCCTTGGTAAGGATGAGGTCACCGGTTCAAATCCGGTTAGCAGCTCCAAAATCCCGTTCGCATTTTTGTGGACGGGATTTTACTCTTCGTGTTTTCTTTTGGAGGTATTCTTATGAAAACCGTTTTGGCGCCCGCTTATGATATACCTGCCGCCGGTGATCGCTACGCCGAGCATCTCGATACGGAGTTCCGTCAGTGCATGGAGGAGGGACTCGATGTTGCTTCCTATCAAAAATTGTTTGAAGCGATCCGCGAAATGCCACGCGGCACAGAAAAGGACGATATGGCCGAGACGGCGTTCCGTCTGATCTGCAAGGCGGAAATTCGGTCGGATTATCCGTATCGGGAGCCGTCCGGGCTTGAAGAAATCCGCACGCTTCGCCGTCCGTTTGCCTTTGCCGCAAAATATCCCGAAGAATCGGTTCTGCGTGAAAAAATCAGCGGCGCGTGGCTCGGAAGAGTCTGCGGCTGTCTTCTTGGAAAACCCGTGGAGGGAATGCGGCTTGATGAACTGATTCCTTTCCTGCGCGAAACGGGGAATTACCCGATGACGCGGTATATCCGAAAAGACGACGCTACAGATGAAATTGCAGGGAAGTATCGCTACCGGATTCAGCGTTATTGCGTGGCTGACGCGGTCACGCGTGCGCCGGCGGACGACGATACCAATTATACCGTCATGGCGCAGCAGATGATCGAACGGTACGGACTTGATTTTACGCCCGATGATGTGGCGGGAACTTGGCTTCGCTCTCAGCCGAAAACCGCCTATTTTACGGCGGAAGCCGCCGCATACCGCAACTTTCTGCTCGGTTACCGACCGCCGCAGTCCGCTCTTTATCAGAATCCGTGGCGGGAATGGATCGGCGCGCAGATTCGCGGTGATTATTACGGATATATCAATCCCGGCGACCCGGAAAAAGCCGCCGAAATGGCGTGGCGCGACGCTTCAATTTCTCATGTTAAGAACGGGATTTACGGGGAAATGTTTGTGGCGGCGATGCTTGCTTGCGCCGCCGTGACGGACGATATACGCGCTGTCATTGAGGGCGGACTTGCCCAAATCCCGGCTTCGTCGCGTCTTTATGAAAAAATTCGCCTGCTTCTGACACGGTTCGATGAGGGCGAGGAGCAGGAGGCGTGCTTTGCCCGCATTCAGAGCGAATATGACGATCGCGATCCACACGATTGGTGCCATACAATTTCTAATGCACTCATCGTGACGGCGTCCCTGCTCTACGGCGGCGGAGAGTACGGAAAATCCGTCTGCCTTGCTGTTCAAAGCGGATTCGATACCGATTGCAACGGCGCCACGGTCGGTTCGGTTGTCGGTATGATGCGAGGCGTGTCCGCGATCGGCGAAGAGTGGAGCGACCCCGTTCATGGGGAAGTTGATACGCAGCTTGTCGGTGTCGGCGCAGTCAGAATTTCCGATGCGGTCAATCAAACAATGGCGCACATTGCCATGAAAAAGGCGTAAATAAAAGTTCAGTCTGTTCTCTGTATCCATTTTATGGACGGAAAATGACCGAATCTTTTATAAAATCGCAAAAAAATATTGACATCGATAAACTTTTGGTTTATAATATGCACGGTTTCATACTTTATGGCTTTAAAGAAGTAAAGCTAATTTACAGTAAAGGAAGTAAAAACCATGTCAAAAAAAATGAAACAGATTCTCAGCATCGCGCTTGCGCTCGTTATGATGGTCTGCGTTTTTGCCGGCTGTTCGGGTAGCAAGACTCCCGCAGAAGAGTCCTCGACGGGTGACGGCGCGGCCGCTTCCGTTTCGGGCAAAGTTTATAAGGTCGGTATCTGCCAGCTCGTTCAGCATGATGCTCTCGATGCTGCGACCAACGGCTTTAAAGCCGCTCTGACGAAAAAACTCGGCGATAACGTTCAGTTTGACGTTCAGAATGCCGCGAACGATTCCGCTACCTGCGCGACCATCGCGAACCAGTTTGTTGCGGACGGCGTTGACCTGATTATGGCGAACGCAACACCGGCTCTTCAGGCAGCTATGGCTGCGACGGGTGATATTCCCATCGTTGCCACTTCTGTTACGGACTTCGCTACCGCTCTCCAGATGGACAAGTGGGACGGCAAGACCGGCATCAACGTAACCGGTACGTCCGACCTGGCTCCTCTTACAGAGCAGGCTGCCATGATTCCCGAGCTTCTTCCCGAAGCGAAGAAGGTTGCGATTCTGTACTGCTCCGGCGAGCCGAACTCCAAATATCAGGCTACCGTTATCGAGGCAGCATTCGATAAGCTCGATCTTGAGTATCAGGAGTTCACGGTTGCCGATACGAACGAAATCGCTTCCGTTGTAACGAACGCTTGTGATTGGGCGGACTGCATCTACATCCCCACCGACAACACCATCGCTTCTGCGACATCGGCTGTCAATGAGATTGCCGCTCCCAAGAATGTTCCTGTCCTTGCCGGCGAAGAGGGTATCTGCAAAGGCTGCGGCATTGCAACCCTTTCCATCAGCTACTACAGCATCGGCTACGCGGCTGGCGAAATGGCATATGAGATCCTTGTCAACGGTACGAATCCCGGCGATATGGATATTCAGTTCGCGACGGATCTGACGAAAGAATACATCGCGAGCCGCTGCGAGACGCTCGGTGTTACAGTTCCCGAGAACTACGTAGCGATCGAAGAAGGCTAATCATTTACTAAGGCTATCCCGGCGGTAGAGTTTTCTGCCGCCGTTTTTGAATTCGGAGGTTACTCAATGGCAGCATTTTTAGCGTCTTTGCCCGGTGCCATCGCGCAGGGCATTATATGGGGCATCATGGCCATCGGCGTGTTTATCACGTTCCGTGTCCTTGATGTCGCTGACCTGACCGTGGACGGTACGTTGAGCACCGGCGGCGCTGTTCTCGTCATGTGCACCGTGAGCGGTATGAATATCTACCTTGCAATGGTTCTCGCGTTCCTGGCAGGTTGTCTTGCGGGGCTGGCGACGGGAGTTTTCCATACGGCGTTCGGTATTCCGGCGATTCTGTCCGGCATCCTGACTCAGCTTGCACTCTATTCCATCAATCTGCGTATTCTCGGCAACAAGGCGAACCAGACCTTGAGCGTTACCAAATACAACCTGATGGTTTCGCTTCGCTATATCCCGAAATCGCTGATCGTCTGCTCGATTTTTGCCGTTGCGCTCATTGCTCTGCTGTACTGGTTCTTCGGTACGGAAATGGGTCATTCGATCCGCGCCACCGGCAGCAATCAGGCAATGGCGAGAGCGAACGGCATCAACACCAATACCA
Organism: uncultured Clostridia bacterium; assembly: GCA_945912145.1. Classification (GTDB taxonomy): domain Bacteria; phylum Bacillota; class Clostridia; order Oscillospirales; family Acutalibacteraceae; genus UBA1081. The sequence goes on from CAMEBF010000001.1 coordinate 112,602, forward strand.
GAAAAATCATCGGGCTTGTCCTCTCGAACGGCATCGTTGCCCTCTCCGGCGCGCTTCTGTCGCAGTATCAGGGTTTTGCCGATGTCAATATGGGACGCGGCGCGATCGTGATCGGTCTGGCTGCCGTCATCATCGGCGAAGTGATCTTCAGCAAGCTCTTCAAGAATTTTGCGCTCAAGCTCTTAGCGGCTGTTTTCGGCGGCGTGATCTACTATATCGTTATCACAATTGTCCTGAGGCTCGGTCTGAACGCCAATGACCTGAAACTGTTCTCAGCTCTCGTCGTCGCGCTGTTCCTCGGTATTCCGTATTGGAAGGCAAAGGTCGCGCCCAAAAAAGTAAAAACTAAGGAAAGGAGTGCTGAAAATGCTTGAGATCAAAGGTGTATCGAAAACCTTCAACCCGGGAACGATCAATGAAAAGCGTGCCCTGAACGGCATCGACTTGACGCTCAACGACGGCGATTTCGTCACCGTCATCGGCGGCAACGGCGCAGGCAAATCGACACTCCTGAATATGATTACCGGCGTTTATCCTGTGGACTGCGGCACGATCATCATTGACGGTATGGATGTGACCAAATTACCCGAGCACAAACGGGCGAAGTATTTAGGTCGTGTTTTCCAGGATCCGATGACCGGCACGGCAGCCGATATGGAGATCGCCGAAAATCTTGCAATCGCCGCCAGACGCGGCAAGAGGCGAACACTTCTTCCCGGCGTGACACATAAGGAAAAAAACGAGTTCCGCGAGCTTCTGAAGAAACTCGATTTAGGGTTAGAGGATCGTCTGACCTCTAAAGTCGGTTTGCTTTCGGGCGGTCAGCGTCAGGCCATCACGCTTCTGATGGCGACGCTTCAGCACCCGAAGCTGCTTCTGCTCGACGAGCATACGGCGGCTCTCGATCCCGCTACTGCATCGAAAGTCCTGAATCTGACCGAAGAACTGGTTTCTGACGGACACATCACGACGATCATGATTACGCACAACATGAAAGATGCCATTCGCTTGGGTAACCGTCTGATCATGATGAATAACGGTGAGATCATCTATGATATTCAGGGCGAAGAGAAGAAAAATCTTCATGTCTCTGACCTGCTCGAGCTGTTCTCGAAAGCCAGCAACGGCGAATTCGCGAACGACAGAATGATGCTCTCTTAATTCTTTTGCTTTACAAAAACGGTCTGCGTTTCGGTCGCTGACCGTTTTTTTTCGTCATTGTCAAATAAAAACAGATTCTTTCCGGCCTTATGAATTCATAAAATAGTCTTGCAAATTACGGTAAAAAGTGCTACACTCTATGGTGTTTAACAGGAAGATCTTTTCGGAAAGGAACGATACCGGGCAGATGCCCTTTGCACGCCCCGTATCACAAGAAGATGCTATGAACATTATTGTGGCCGGCTGCGGTAAAATCGGAAAAACCATTCTTAACAGTCTCATGGCTGAAGGACATGATGTCGTCGCGCTCGATTCCGATCCGATGGTCATTGAGGAGATTACAAATATCTACGACGTGATGGCGATCTGCGGTAACTGCGCCGATTGCGGCACTCTTGAAGAGGCCGGTGTTGCACACGCCGAATTGTTCGTCGCCGTCAGCGGGTCGGACGAACTGAATATGCTCAGTTGCTTTATCGCCAAAAAAATGGGCGCCGAGCATACCATTGCGCGTATCCGCAATCCCGAATATAACGAACGCAGCATCGGTTTTCTGCGTCAGCAGCTTGATCTGTCGATGTCGCTGAATCCCGAATTGCTCGCTGCCGGAGAGCTTTTCAATATCCTGAAACTGCCGTCCGCCGTGAAAATTGAGAGCTTTTCAAGACGCAATGTCGAAATGATTGAAATGCGTCTGAAAGAGGGCTCGCCGCTCGACGGCGTGATGCTCAGTGATCTGCAGGCGAAATATAAAGCGAAAGTGCTCATCTGCGTTGTGCAGAGAGGGGAGACGGTCTATATTCCCGACGGTCGCTTTGTGCTGCACAGCGGTGATAAAATCGGCTTGACAGCCGCGCCGACGGAGATTCAGAAGCTGCTTAAAGGCTTGGGTGTGCTGCAAAAGCAATCAAAATTCGTTATGATTCTCGGCGGCAGCAGAACGGCGTATTACCTAGCGAAAATGCTGATCAGTGCCGGCGCGTCGGTGAAGATTATCGAAAGCAATCCCGAGCGTTGCCGCGAACTGTGTGAAAAACTGCCGAAAGCGATGATCATTCAGGGAGACGGCGCACAGCAGGAACTGTTGCTTGAAGAAGGTCTTCGCCGTCTGGACGCCTTTGTCGCGCTGACGGGTATGGATGAAGAAAACATTCTCATCTCCATTTTTGCGGCGGCAAACTGCGTACCGAAAGTCATTTCCAAGGTCAACCGGAGCGAATTGGGTCTGATGGCGGAACGGTTGGGACTCGACTGCATAGTTTCTCCGAAAAATATCACATCCGATATTCTGGTGCGCTATGCACGTGCTCTCGAAAATTCCAAGGGCAGCAATGTTGAGACGCTCTATAAGCTGATGGACGGCCGGGTGGAAGCATTGGAATTTAACGTGCATCCCGAATCGGAGCTGACCGATACGCCGCTGAAAGATTTGCATTTTAAGAAAAATATACTGATTGCCGGAATTATTCGTGGGCGTAAGACGATTATCCCCGGCGGTGACGATGTGATTCTGCCTGGTGATCGCGTGATCGTCATCGCGACGGATCAGCGTCTGCACGATCTGTCGGATATTCTCAAATAACGGTGGTACGCTTATGAATCGCAGAATGGTTTTTTATATTCTCGGGCAGATGTTTAAATCGGCTGCGGCGCTGATGGTGCTGCCGCTGTTGATTTCTCTGCTCTATGGGGAAAAATGCGTCTGGTCGTTTCTCATCACCATTGTCATTGCGCTTGTCATCGGTGTTCCGCTTGCGTTTTTTTGTAAGACGGAGGATCATGTCATCTATGCCAAAGAGGGTTTCGTGATCGTTGCGCTGGCGTGGTTCGCGCTGTCCGCAGTCGGTGCTCTGCCGTTCGTTATCAGCCGTGAGATCCCGTCGTATGTTGACGCCTTTTTTGAGACGGTCAGCGGCTTTACAACGACCGGCGCGTCCATTCTGACGGATGTCGAAGCCATGAGCCGCGGGCTGCTGTTCTGGCGTAGCTTTACGCATTGGGTCGGCGGTATGGGCGTTCTGGTCTTTATTATGGCGATTATTCCCTCGGTTTCCGACCGATCAATTCATATCCTGCGCGCTGAAATGCCGGGGCCTATCGTCGGTAAGATCGTCCCCAGAGCCGGCGATACGGCGAAAATTTTGTATCTCATTTATATCGTGCTGACAGCGGTGGAGATCATTTTGCTTGTCATCGGCGGTATGCCCTTGTATGACAGCGTCATTCACGCATTCGGCACGGCCGGTACCGGCGGTTTCGGCATTAAGTCTGACAGCATCGCCGGCTACAGCCCGTTTCTGCAATGGGTCATCACGATCTTCATGATGATCTTCGGCGTGAATTTCAATTTGTATTACCTGCTTTTGCGCAAGCGCGTCAAAGCGGTTTTTAAGAGTGAGGAACTCTGGTTTTATATCGGCATCGCGCTGGTCGCAACGATCATTATTACTGTTAAGATCTATCCGCTTTATACAAGTGTAGGGGAATCCCTGCGTTTAGCGTCGTTTCAGGTCGCGTCGATCATCACGACGACCGGTTACGCGACGGCGGATTTTAACCTCTGGCCGGAGCTTGCCAAGGCGACGCTGCTTCTGCTGATGTTTACCGGAGCGTGCGCCGGTTCGACGGCAGGCGGTATGAAGCTCTCCCGTGTTGTAATGCTCTTTAAGATGATCCGTCGCGAGATCAAGCATATGCTGCATCCGCGCTCGGTCGGTGCAGTCCGTTTTGAGGGGAAAAAGGTCGAAGACGGCGTACTGAGCAGTGTCGGTTCATATCTGGCACTTTACGTCGTTTGCTTCGTGATGATATTTTTCGTTCTGTGCCTGGAACCGTTCGATTTTGAAACGAATTTCAGCGCGGCAGCGGCGTGCTTCAATAACGTTGGCCCCGGCTTTGCCGGCGTCGGTCCGACGGCAAGCTATGCGGACTATTCGGCGCTGTCAAAAATCGTTCTGTCCGTTGCGATGCTGCTCGGACGACTGGAGATTTATCCGATCCTCTTCGTGCTTTCTCCGTCTACATGGACGAGAAAATAAGAGAGAATACGGCTTTTTCTGACGAATTCTGTAAAGGGATTCGTCTTTTTATCTGTAAAGGCATTTGCCTTTTATGTGACAAGATCTTTACTTGTCAATCATTTGCATTCCCGGGAGGAGACAAAATTGGAAACGCAATATGAAGAGCGGCTCGGCACGGATAAAATGCTGCCGCTTATCATCCGGATGTCGCTGCCGGCAGTCGCGGCACAGCTCGTGAACCTGCTCTACAGCGTTGTTGACCGCATCTATATCGGGCATATTGAGGGCATTGGAACCGATGCGTTGGCTGGCGTCGGCGTCACGTCATCGGTCATTATCCTGATTGCCGCATTCGCGCAGATCGTCGGCGGAGGTGGTGCGCCGCTTGCGTCGATGGCACTCGGCAGGGGAGACCGTGAAAAAGCCGGAAAAATCCTCGGCAACGGTTTCGTCATGCTCGCTGCCTTTACAGTCGGTACCATACTGCCGGTCTATCTGTTTATGAAGCCGCTGCTGCTTCTGATCGGCGCATCCGAAGCGACGATCGGCTATGCTGTCTCATACTTGCGGATTTATCTTATCGGTACGTTTTTCGTCCAGATCGCGACGGGTCTCAACAGCTTTATCAACGCGCAGGGACGTCCCGGGACGGCGATGCTCTCCGTGATGATCGGAGCGGCGCTGAACATCGCTCTCGATCCGCTTTTTATCTTCGTTTTTGATATGGGTGTTGCGGGAGCGGCATTGGCGACCGTCATTTCGCAGTTTTGCAGCGCGCTTTGGATTTTGGTTTTCCTGTTTTCCAAAAAAGCGACACTTCGCATTGAAAAGGAAAACCTGAAGCCCGACAGAAAAATCATTTCCTCTGTTGTTTCGCTCGGTCTTGCACCGTTTGTCATGGCGAGCACGGAAAGCCTCGTCGGCTTCGTCCTGAACGGCATGCTCAAGACGTTCGGCGATATTTATGTAAGCGCCCTGACCGTCATGCAGAGCGCGATGCAGATTGTCAGCGTGCCGCTCAACGGCTTTCAGCAGGGCTTTTCGCCGGTCATCAGCTATAATTTCGGTCATCGCAATCCCGAGAGGGTGAAGTCGGGTTTTCGCATTGCCATGACGGTCATGTTCAGCGTCAATCTGGTACTTGTCGTTGTGATGATGTGCTTCCCGTCGGTGGCAGCATCGCTCTTTACCAATGATGACGCACTGATTGCGGTCGTCAAACAGTATATGCCGCTCTTCTTTGCGGGGCTTACCATCTTTGGTCTGCAGCGCGCCTGCCAGAGTATGTTCGTTGCACTCGGTCAGGCGAAGATTTCGCTTTTCATCGCTCTGCTGCGCAAAGTCTTTTTACTGGTGCCTCTTGCGCTGATTCTGCCGCATTTCTTAGGCGTATCGGGCGTTTATGCAGGAGAAGCGATCGCCGACGCGACAGCGGCACTCTGCTGCGTGACGATATTTGCTGTCAGATTCCCGAAAATTCTCAAAACAATCGAGCCTGCGACCGAGAAACCACTTGACAAGTGACGGGAACCGTGCTATACTGAATACCGTAAATCTATACAGAATGGGAGATATGAAAGATGGAAAGAATCAAAACGCTTGATACCCGTAACCTTTGCGAGAGCGCGAAGAACGGCGGCTGCGGCGAATGCCAGACGTCCTGCCAGTCCGCTTGCAAGACGAGCTGCGGTATCGCCAATCAGCAGTGCGAAAACACCACAAACGACTGATTTTTACGGAACAAGGATGCCGCTTTTTCGCGGCATTTTTTTCTGTCACGGAGACTTTATGATTCATCAATATAAACTGAACGGCTACGCGATTGTGCTGGACACCTGTTCCGGCTCCGTTCACGCCGTGGACGACGTCGCGTATGACGTTATCGAACTGTATCAGCAGAAAAGCGGGGACGAGATCGTCGGTCAGATCCTCACAAAATATCAGGATAGGGAGGACGTCACCGAGCAGGACGTCCGTGACTGCATTGAGGACGTGAGAGCGCTCGAAAAGGCCGGAAAACTCTTCACGCCGGATACCTTCGCGCCGAAAGCGGACACGTTCAAGGCGAAAAGCGGCAATGTCATCAAGGCACTTTGCCTGCATGTCGCGCATACCTGCAACCTCAACTGCGCCTATTGCTTCGCGAGTCAGGGTAAATATCACGGCGATAGAGGGCTGATGTCCTTTGAAGTCGGCAAGCGTGCGCTTGATTTCCTGGTTGAAAATTCGGGCAGCCGGACGAATCTCGAGGTCGATTTCTTCGGCGGCGAGCCGCTGATGAACTGGGACGTCGTCAAACAGCTTGTGGAATATGCGCGTTCGATAGAAGAGTCGGTGCACAAAAAATTCCGCTTCACGCTCACGACGAACGGCATGCTCATCGACGACGACGTGATCGATTTTGCCAACCGCGAGATGCATAATGTTGTGTTGAGTTTGGATGGCCGCAAAGAGATTCACGACCGTGTCCGCGTCGATTATGCCGGCAACGGAAGCTGGGAGAAAATCGTCCCGAAATTTCAAAAACTGGTTAAAGAGCGCGGCGGTAAGAATTACTATATGCGCGGCACGTTCACGCATGCAAATCCGGATTTCACGAATGATATCAATGTGATGCTCGATCTGGGCTTTGATCAGCTCAGCATGGAGCCGGTGGTCTGTGCGCCCAACGATGAGGCGGCTCTGACGCAGGACGATCTTCCCATTGTGCTCGAACAGTACGAATTGCTTGCCAAAGATATGCTGAAACGCAAAAAAGAGGGAAAGCCCTACACCTTTTATCACTATATGATCGACCTGAAAGGCGGCCCGTGCATTTATAAACGCATTTCAGGCTGCGGCTCGGGCACGGAGTATATGGCGGTCACGCCTTGGGGAGACTTGTATCCCTGTCACCAGTTTGTCGGCGAAGAGAAATTTAAGCTCGGCAACATCTGGGACGGCGTCCGGAACGATGCGACGCGTGAGGAATTCCGCAGCTGCAACGTCTACGCCAGACCCGAATGCCGTGACTGTTGGGCAAAGCTCTACTGCTCCGGCGGTTGCGCGGCAAACGCCTACCACGCGACAGGCTCGATCCGCGGAATCTATGAATACGGCTGCGAGCTGTTCAAAAAGCGCATGGAGTGCGCCATCATGCTTCAGGTTGCCGAGAGTCTGGAAAACGAATGAAAACGCCGATCGTCGATTTCGTGCAGCAGTACGCCGAAAAAAATATGACCCGACTGCATATGCCGGGTCATAAGGGAATGCCGTTTTTAGGCTTTGAAAACCTGGACATCACCGAGGTTAAGGGCGCAGATGCACTTTACGAGGCCGACGGGATCATCGCACAAAGCGAAGCGAACGCTTCGGCTTTTTTCGGTACGGCAAAAACGCTCTTCAGCACGGAGGGCTCGTCGCAATGTATCCGCGCCATGCTGGCGCTTGCGAAAACGGCAGGGAACAGCGATTGGATTTTAGCGGCGCGGAATTGCCATAAATCGTTTATTACAGGCTGTGCGCTGTTAGGGCTGGATATTCGGTGGCTTTTCGGCGAAGACGAGCAGTATTCGCTTTGTCGCTGTCATGTAACGGCGCAGACCGTTCGCGAAACGCTCAAAAAATGCGAGACAAAGCCCGTCGCGGTCTATCTCACCTCTCCCGATTATCTGGGAGGAGAGGCGGACATTGCATCGATTGCGGAGATCGCTCATGCGTTCGGCGTTCCGCTTTTAGTGGATAACGCTCACGGCGCGTATCTGCATTTTCTTAAAACGAGCCGCCACCCGATGGATTTGGGTGCGGATTGCTGCTGCGATTCGGCGCATAAGACGCTTCCCGTATTGACCGGCGGCGCGTATCTGCATATCCATCGGAATGCACCGCAGGAATTTGTCCAAAACGCAAAAAGAGCCTTGTCGCTTTTTGGTTCGACCAGTCCGTCTTATCTGATTTTGCAGTCGCTGGATTTATGCAATCGGTATCTTGATGAGGATTATCCGACGAAACTGAACGATTGTATCGAACGTCTTGAAACCGTGAAAAACGCTTTACGGAAAAACGGCTGGCAGATCGAAAAAAGCGATCCCCTCAAGCTGACGGTACGCTCAAGCGGATTGGATTTGTCACAGTGTCTCAGGGAAAATGGCATCGAATGCGAGTACGAAGACCCCGATTTTACGGTGATGATGCTGACGCCGGAGAATCCGTCGGCAGATTTTGACCGCTTGCTGACGGCATTGGGGCAGAATAACGCTCCTTGCAGTCCGCCGCATCTGCGATTTGCTTTGCCGGAAAAAGTGTTGACTGTCCGCGATGCCATGCTGCGGCAGGGCGAATGGGTCAAAACGGAAGACGCCGTCGGCAGGATTGCGGCGTCACCGACAGTCGGCTGCCCGCCTGCCGTTCCCGTCGTTATCAGCGGCGAGAGAATCGGCGAACAGGTGATTCCCGTTTTTCAGTACTACGGAATCGACAGGGTATTTGTATTAAATGAATAAATAATATTAAGAAAGCGCACCGAAGATTTTTCTCCGATGCGCTGTTTTGATTTGTTTATTATTGTTTTGCGCCGTTGTCAAACATTTCGAGCGCCTTGACGCTGACGGCATAGCAGCCCGCCAGACCTTCGAGATTCATGTTGTCATAGGTATCTCTTCTGGTGTGGTAATAGTCCTCAAGCTTGTGGTTAAGACCCGTTACGCCGGTTGCGCGGAAGCCTGCCTGGGCGAATGCTGCGGAGTCCGTCGCGCCGCCGAGAGGCGGAACCCAACCCTTTTTGCAGGGGATTTTCAGTTCGGCAGCCGCTTCCATAAAGAGATCGGAAACGTCCTTATCCGCTTTGACGGTGCCGTTCAGATCACGGTAGTTCGTCATCAGGAATTTCGGGTCATGGATCGTATCATACGAGAAGATGAATGTCGGAACATCGTCAAATTCGCCTTTGTGCTGTTCGCACCATGCCTTCGCGCCGCGCAGACCCGCTTCTTCGGATCCGGTCAGAACAACGCCGATCTCGGTATTTTCAAGCGTGATGCCCTCGTCATGAAGCGCTTTGAGAATGGCGATGCCCATGTAGCAACCGGAGAGGTTGTCGTTCGCGCCGTCAACGACTCGTTTGGTGTTGACCATCCAATAGAGACCGACAAGGAACGGTACGAAGACAAGACCGACAAGAGCCGCCTTGAAAAGGGAAGACGAGGTATCGATCAGTCCGAAGCCAAGGCCGTTTTTCACCATGCTGATGATGGAAAGGACAATGTAATAGACTGCGCCGACGCCGCAGAGGATTGCGTGACCCTCAAAGCCGACACCGCCGAGCTTGTAGTTGACGGGCCATTCCCAGGCCGCGTCGGGGTGACCGTTGAAGATGATGCGGCGTTTGGTTTCTCCCGAGCATTTTTTGATGGCGGTTACGTTATGTCCCGTTTTTTCGGGGAAAAGGGGATCGAGTGCTTTTTTGTAGAAGCCGAATTGCAGCAGAACGAGCACAAGACCGGCGAGAATCAGAATCAGCGAAGCGATCGGGAATACGAAAAACAGCGGGATCGCTACGAGCACGAAGGTGATCGTAAAGTAAATCCAGCCGAAGAAAGAACCGGGATTCTCTTGGAACGATTCCACATCGGCGCGTTCGCAGCCGCAGTCCTTTTTGAGAACATCGGCCATGTATTCGCAGGCCTGCTGCTCACCCTTGGAACCGGGGTCGCGCTTCTCGAAGTCCTTACAGATATGCGTGATTTCGTCGAGCATATACTGCGCCGCTTCGTCCTTTTTGTTGATGATTTTTTCAAGATTCATACAAGTGCCTCCTCTTTTATTCCGGGGATATTCTCCGCCGAATATAAAAATATAAATAAATATAGCATAAAAGAAAACGACAGTTGTCACAAAAAAGTCAGAAAACCGTGAATTTTTTGTTAATATGTCAGATTCTTCCGATTGTCTCGGTACGATAACAAAAAAAATCCTAAAAAAACGGCAATGGACTTGCATAATGATAAAGTTTATGGTATGATAAACCTATATATGCGAACAGAAAGGATCGATACCATTGAAGAATGCCAGAACGGCAAAGGAGACGCAGAGCAGCTTTTGGTCTCGGAATATTTATTGTATTGCGGCCGCTGCGATTGCCGCGGTCATTATGCTTTTTACTTATATAGCATGGAAGTTTTTCCCGTTCGGTGAAAATATCATTCTGCGAATGGATTTGTATCACCAGTATGCGCCGCTGTTTGCGGAGTTGTATGAAAGGATCTTCGGCGGTGATTCCCTGATCTACTCCTTTACGTCGGGTCTCGGAAGCAGCTTTTTAGGCAATTATTTCAACTATCTGTCCAGTCCGACCATGCTGTTCGTGCTGATCTTCGGGCATAAGAATATCCCGGAAGCTGTTGCGGCCATGGTGCTTGTGAAGGCGGCGGCTTCGGCCTATACGTTCACGTATTTTCTCGGCAAGGTCACAAAGAAATCCGATCTCTCTACCTCCGCTTTCGGTCTTCTCTATGCGTTCTGCGGCTATTTTGTCGCGTATTACTGGAACATCATGTGGCTTGACGCCGTGGTGCTTTTCCCGATCGTGATTCTGGGCATCTGGTATATCATTGAAGAAGGTCGCAGCCTGCCGTATATCCTCTCGCTTGCCGTCATCATGATGACAAACTATTATATGGCGTATATGGTCTGTCTGCTTTCCGTTGTGTTTTTCCTGTACTTCTATTTCTCAAAGAGAACCCTTGGCGAGCCGATGAACAAGGGCTTTATCCTGAAGGCGAAGTATAAGCATTCCGTCAGTGTCGGCGCATTCAATTCCACGTTTCTGGTTCGCGGTGCGACGTTTGCCGCGGCATCGATCCTTGCTGCAATGATTGCCGCTTTTGCGCTTCTGCCGGTTTATTTCATTCTGAAAAATTCTTCGGCGACAAACTCGACTTTCCCGTCCTCTTTCGCCTCGTATTTTTCGATTTTCGATTTTCTTGCCAATCATCTTGCCGGTGTCGAGCCGACGATCCGCAGCAGCGGCGACGCAGTCTATCCGAATGTTTACTGCGGCATGCTGACGCTGCTCCTTGTTCCGCTGTTTATGTTCTCGAAGAAATTCTCGCTGCGTGAAAAAATCGTCACAACAGCGGTTTCAGCGTTTTTCTTCTTCAGCTTCAACATCAATATCCTGAATTACATCTGGCACGGCTTCCATTTTCCGAATGACCTGCCGTACCGTTTCTCGTTTGCTTATTCGTTCTTCCTGCTGTTCCTGGCCTACCGTGTTTTCAACGTGATCAGGGAGATACCGGCAAAGAGTATACTGGCTTCGGCATGCGGAGTCGCAGCATTTGCCGCCATCGTTGAAAAGGTAGGCTCCGCCAATGTCGATCTGAAAGTCGTCTGGACAAGCGTTATTTTTGTGATTGTCTATGCGGTTATTCTGGCGTTTATCAGGAATCCGAAGTATGTGCGCTCGTCGATTTCGATTCTTCTGCTGACGGCCGTCTGCGCGGAGCTCCTGATTTCCGATACGCCGAATTATAAAGTCACGCAGACGAAAACATCTTATACAAGTTCCTATGATGATACAAAGGTCGTGGTTGATAAAATCAAAGAAACCGAAGGAGACGACGGCTTTTACCGTATGGAGCTGGCACTTCTGCTAACGAGAATGGACAACTGCTGGTTCTATTATCCCGGCGTTTCTACGTTTACCTCGATGGCATATGAAGATGTGGCGCACTTGCAGGATTATCTCGGGCTGTTCGGCAACAAGATCAACAGTTATACCTATACGTGCCAGACGGGTCTTTACAACTCGATGATGTCGCTGAAATATATCGTCGACAATCACGATTATGTCGCCACAGACAGCTACAGACCGCAGATGGATGGTAACTTCCTGTATACCAAGGTCGATACCTATAATGATATGACGGTTTACCGGAATAATTACTGGCTTCCCGTCGCATTCTCTGCCAACGAAAATCTGGATTCGTTGTGGGTCTATAGCGACGATAATCCCTTTGTGAATCAGAACAATTTCTATTATAACGCTTCCGGCGTGGCGGATATTCTCTCGCCGCTGAGCGGTGAAGTTTCGGATATCAACAATATTGAGCAGATCGACGATTCAGCTGTCCGCGACGGTCAGTTCAGCATTTATAAAGAGAACAGCGGCGAAACCTCCAACGAGGTGACGTTCCGTTATGAGGTCACGCAGACTCAGAATGTCTATGTTTACGTCGAGTGTTCCGACGTCAGTTCCGTACTTGTTTCTGCGGGAGGCTTTACCTATAATCAGTCGCTTGACAACAAGCCTTATATTCTTGATTGCGGAACGATTGAAGCCGGAACGGACCTGTATATTTCTTACAGTCTGAAAGACGATTCCATCAGCGGCACCGTAAAACAGTATGTCTACGGTATGGATCAGAATAAATTCATCAACGCCTATAATACCATTGTGAATAACGGCGTGCTTGACGTTACGGAAAACAAAGAGCACTATATGAAAGGTACCGTAAAGCTTGCTGAAGGCAAAATGCTCTTTACGTCGATTCCGTACGATACGGCATGGGACGTTTATGTGGACGGTCAGAAGCTCTCGTCTGACAAGATCGTAAAAGTCGGCAATGCGCTCATGGGCATCAAGATGGACGCCGGCGAGCATACCGTGGAGTTGCGGTATACGCCGAACGGCATGATTGTCGGTCTGATACTGACCGTGATCGGGATCTTGATCCTTGTTATTCTGCTGGTTCTCAAGAAGAAAAAACGTTTTGTTTACAGCGACGCATATCGCGCCGATGTTCTGGAGCTCGGCCGGTGGCGTGATAAAGGTCTCGAGGCCGCGGCAAAAGAGCAGGAAGAGCAGTTTGAAGCCGATTTTGAAAAGACGCTGCGTGAGTCGGAGGAAGAATCCGTCGATACCGAAACGCAGGACGCATGGGAGGCCGCTCTTACCTCGGCAGCAGCCTATGTGAAATCACAAAAGCAGTCGGAAGAGTCGCAGGATGAAGCGGAAACTGAAACAGCATCTGACGTATCGGACGAAAGCGACGATTCGGAAAAAAAAACTCAATTTTTGAATCCGAAGGAGATTTAGACATGGTTTTTTCAGATGATAATGATCTTTTTGATGAAAAAACGATAGACGAAGTTCTGGAAGACTTTGAAAAGCGTACAGAAGATATTGAAAAACCGAAACAGAACAAGCTCTCGGCGGACGATAAAAAGTCAGCCAAAAAGAAAAAGCGGAATTTGTTTCTTTTTATTGTGATTCTGATTCTTGTAGTCGCAGCCTGCGCCGCTGTTATGATTTATGCGGCGAAGAACGGTGAAAATACAAGACCTGAAGAAAATGGGTCTAATCAGCCGGTCAATGCCGTGGTAACGACGGATGAAAGTGCGGAAGAAGAAGATTCTTCCGATGTCCTGACAACCGTTGCAACAACAGCTGCGCCGGAAACCACGACAAAAGCTCCGGAAACGACGACTAACGAACCGGAAACGACGACAAAAGTCCCGGAAACTACTACGATTCCCGTGGAATCCACGACGCAGGCACCTACAACGGAAGCCTATACCGGCAAATATGAGACCTATACAGTCAAAGCCGGCGATAATTTCTATTCGATCCTGCGTTCGTTTGGTATTGCCGATACGCCGGCGAATGTTCAGAAAATGTGCGATCTGAACGGTATCTCCGTCTATTCCGGTCTTCTCGTCGGACAGACGCTGAAAGTCCCTCTGGAGTAAAAAAGCATAAAATAAGGCGAGCCGAGCGGAAAATCCGTTCGGCTCAATTTGTTGTCAGATTTATTTTTTGATGTTTTTTCTTCGCTCCATCAGCACTTCCACGACCTTGATATCCTCGGGATATGTGACCTTAAAATTGTCGGTGTAGCCGAAATAGCGGTATTCTTTTGTGTCAAGCGGCAACTGGTGCGCCGGGTGGCAAAGCTCGGAATTCTCGTCGAAATAGCGATAGATCAAAGGAAAGCGATAGGCGTCCGGTGCCTGTATCAAATAGAAATCCTCACGGTTGGCGATACGGTCTTTGTAGGAGCCCAAAGCGTCCGTGATCTTATAGGCGGTGTTGACGAAGTCGTAGTCGTCAAGTAAGGTGATGAACTCGTCGATCAGATCCGGCGTAATCATCGGACAAGCCGCGTTATTCTCGATGATTTTTTCACAGTCGGGATAGGCGGACGCTATGTAATTGAGTGCGTTTTTGAACGAGCCGTTGCGGGTTTTGCCGCCCTCAACGGTTGTAACGCCGTATTCACGGGCAATTCTGCCGTTTTCCATTTCCGCGTGATCAACAATTACGATAAAATCGTCGATCGTTTTGGCGTCTTTAAAAGCGTCAATGGAGTATTGAATCATTTCCTTACCGAAAATGGTGCAGTACTGTTTGGGCTTGTCCGCGCCGAAGCGGGAGCCGATACCGCCTGCTAAAATAATACCGATGGATTTTCCCATAGTCGTTTCTCCTTATCTGTAGACCACGCAGTTGTTCGGTTTCCTGTCGGCGAGCCAGTCGGTCAGGCTCTCGATGACCATGTTGGTGCCCTGCACCTGAACATCATAGGACGAACCGGCGATATGCGGCGTGATGATCAGATTTTTGGCATCGAGCAGCGGACAGTCTGCGGCGATGGGTTCTACAGCCGTTACGTCGATGGCGGCACCGGCGATTTTGTCGTGGTTCAGCGCGTCGATCAACGCTGCTTCGTCAACGAGTTCACCGCGCGCCGTATTGATGAAATAGGCGTCGTTCTTCATTTTTTCAAATTCTTCTGACTTGAAAAGATGTCTTGTCTGCGGCGTGACGACACAATGCAGACTGATGACGTCGGACTGCCTGAGCAGTTTATCGAACTTGACGAGTTCAATGTCCTCGGGAACGGAATCGGGATCAATATACGGATCGTAGGCGATGATCTTCATGTCGAACGCCTGCGCTTTTTTGGCAACGAGCCGACCCGCATGACCGAAGCCGACAAGACCGAGTGTCATATGGTTGAGACTTCTGCCGCGGAAACGGATGAAAGGGGAGTTGTTGTCGAGTCCCCATACGGTGTCGCGGTATTCGTCGGGCTTGGATTTGACGTCTGTTGTAATTACTCTGTCGTGAATGAGATTGTCAGTCAGCGTGATGTTGCGTGTCAGGTCGAGAATATAACCCATCGTCATATCAGAAACGGCGTTGGCGTTGCGTCCGGCGTTGTTGCAGACGATAACGCCTTTTTCCATCGCCTTGTCGAGATCGATCACGGTCTTGACGCCGCCACGGCAGCAGACGATGAATTTCAGGTTCTCGGCGCAGTCAAAAATTTCGGCGTCGATTGTGTCATATTCGCAGATCAGGATGTCGATATCGCGCACTCTGGCTTTCAGCTCGTCGCGCGGCATGACATCGTGATTCAGGTGATAGCCGGCGTATTCAAAATCAATGCGGTCGCTGAGCGTTTCGAGCAGCGGCTCGATCACTTCGGCGGTTACCAAAGCTTTTAAGCGTTCCATGAAATTCCTCCTTAAAAGTTATAATGCTCTTTCATATAGTTGTAAAGTCTTTCGCAGCTTTTGTCGTCGGTATAGTCGAAAAACCGCTTTTTCTCTCCGGCTCTTTCCTTTGCAAACGGATCGGAATCCGTCACGACCTCCCGGATGAATGTCTTCAGGTCGTCGGGTGAATCCAGATAACGGCAGTGATAATTCGCCTTGAAGTCGCTAAAATAGAGCTTCCATTTTTGATTGAACTGTTCGAGATCTTCTACAGCCAGCGCAATCGGCCGGTCAAGGAGAAGATAGTCGTAATAAACGGAAGAATAGTCGGTGATCAGCGCGTCGGTTTGTGTCAAAAACTCATAGAGCTGAAGATTTTTCTTTTGCAGAAAATCATTGTTTGCAATCACAATATTGCTCATTTCGTCAAGATGCAGAACGCTGATGTCCTGCGCCGGATGGGGCCGGATATAGAGTACCGTGTTGTTCTCTTTCAGAAAATCGTTGATTTCCGCCATTTGCTCATGCGACTTGATAACGGGGAGACCTAACGGGAAAGAGTTTTCGATTTTCAAATTTTTCACGCCGGAATGCTGTCGATAGGTGGGCATCCAGACGATCGCGGTCTCTTTACGGTCTTTCCGGATTCCGGAATGCTTGCATAGAATATCGTTGCGGCAATAGCCGATGTTGCTGAGTGTCTCGGCGGGGATACCGTATTGTTTGTACATTTCAAAAAAGAAGGAAGATGTGAGTGTATTCAGATCGGTTTCACCCTGCTGTCGTAAATATTCCTCCGCAATTTTGACCGGCATTCCGTGACCGAGAAAAACGCGGATCTGGTCTTTGTGCGTCTTGCCGACATAGCTGTTGCAGTCAATAATAAATTTTGACAGATAGCGCGCTTTGTTGTACTCTCTTTTCTCCTGCGGCGTCCCAGGATTTTTCAGAATCCATTTGATTTTTTTTCCGCAGAGCTCGTCCCTTGCGTTTGCCTTGTCTTTCAGAACCCAGATCGGTGTATAGCGATCAAAAACATCGGTATGTTCTGCGAGATACTGGAAGAACCAATAGGAATTATCGGAATAATCGGGGTTTGATTCAAAAAGAATCGTGTCGGTACGCGGCATATATTTGGTGAGAACGGTTTTGAATAAATTGATGATATTCATGGTCGATTCCCTCTTTTTTCGTAATAAGTTATGTTTTCTTCTTTTTTAGGCCGTCGAGATATTCGATCACCGTTTCTTTCAGATAAGTAAACGGTTCGACTTTGAAAAGGACAGAAATCAGAAGATAGATGACTCCTCCGGTTAAAACCTGTAGGATCATCATCGGCAATGCACTCAATTTGAGCCAAACTCCTTCAAAATATACGATAACGGCCATAACGGCGGAAATAAGCAGTCCCGGTGCCATATCGACCGCGAGCTCGCGATAGCTGTAGGAGATCAGTTTCTTATTCGGCAGGGTGTTGACGATCGAGGCGATCAGCGTCGTCAGCAGCAGACTGTAGGCGATGGCGTCAACGCTGTGGCGCATGACGGCAAACAGAATCAGCAGGCTGGAGCCTTTTTTGACAATCTCTAACTTTAAATTGATGTCGCTGCGGCCGACCGCTTTGATCGCCTGTAAATTGGCAGTCTGAATCGGTTCAAAACAGTAGGCGATGCAATAGATTTGAAGATACGGCACGCAGGGGAGCCATTTATCGGTCAGAAGCAGTTTAATGAGCGGTTCCGCCACAACGGCCAGCCCGAACATCATTGGACACATGATATAGGCGCTGGTTCTTATAGAGCGGCGCATCATATTTTTGACGTTGACCGGATTGCTCTGTTCTTTTGAGATAGCGGGAAACAGGACGTTGGATATGGTCGTATTGATATTGGTCACAATGATATTCGGAATCTGCTTGCCCTTATCGAAAAACGCTAAATCGTTGGAGGTATAGAGCTTGCCGATAATAATGGAGCGCAATTCATTATAGGTCTCGCCTATCAGTCCCGCGACAAGGATCTTCCAGCCGTAGCGGAAGAGGTCTTTCAGGCGCGTCCATGAGAATTTGAGTTCCGGTTTCCAATGGATCGTCAGCCCCAGAATGATGGTATCCATGACGGTATTGGTCAGGTACTGTCCGACAAGAGCCCAGACGCCGAACCCACGGTACGCCATGAAAATGCCGACAAACGCAGATACCACCGTGCCGATAATGGTGGAGAAAAAGAATTTGCGGAAAATCATTTTCCGTGAGACATAAGCCTGCTGCACATTGTTGACGGCAGTCAGAGGAATGCGCAGACCGAGAACGCGTAAAACGGGGACAAGCTGCTCATAGCCCTCTCCAAAAAACGATGCGATCAGCGGCGCAGCAAAGAAAAGAATCAGATAGAGAATGAGAGATGCGCCGATCTGAAAATACAGAACCGAAGAAAAATCAATATTGTCAGCGTCCTTTTTCTGGATCAACGAAGAGCCGAAGCCGTTGACAACGATGCAGTTCGCGAATGTGATAAAAATCGTAACGAGGGTGATCAGTCCGTATGCTTCTGTCGGTAAAAGTCTTGCCAGCACGACGGAGACCACAAACGTGACGACCTGTGCCGTGATTCGTTCGCCGAATTTCCATATCAATCCTGACAGAACTTTATTTTTGGTATCATCCATATTTCTGTCTCCATATACATAATTCTTACAGTATTATAACTGTTTATGCGTATAAAGTCAAGTTTTGGCTTGGAAAAACACCATTTGGCGGATGCGTGGGGAGAGGAAGCAGAGAATAAAAAGACAGGACTTTCGTCCATTTGCCTAAAACTAAATAAGAAAATACGCTTTGTCATAAGTTTTTGCTTTGTTACATCGCCTTTGTGTTAAAGCGTGATTTTTTTATGAATAAATTGAGAAAATGGTCGAATTCTGTTGATTTTTGGAGATAAATATTATAATATTAGGATAAATCCAAATTCAGGAGGTACTGTATTGATGAAAAAAATATTTGCTGTATTTCTTTGTGTTCTCATGACTGTCTGTATATTGCCGACAGCCGTTTCGGCAGAGGATGAATTTTCTCATGTGACGGGAACGACTTTTGACGCGTGCCGTGATGCCGCGGCAGAGGGAACGGATTACGTTTTGTCTGAAGACGGACAGACCGTTACCGTCAATTCGGCGGACGGCTACTGCAAAGCGGTTGCGTTGACGAACGCGTCCGGCTCCGTTATCACCACGGTCGTTCTGAACGCGGATATCGACCTGGAGCTGATTGAGCTGACGTCGCTTCGTCCGCAGCAGTCGAGTAAAGTTTTCACGCTTGACGGCAACGCTCATACGATCAGACGACCGCACGTCATGACGCCGTCGTACAGAGGAATGTATTATTGCGCTCTGATCGCATCGGCAAACTCGGTAACCGTCAAAGACCTGACGGTTGAAGACGCCGTGATGGGCACGGCTATGATCAACGGCTGCGCCGTTATCCTCGGCAACTGCGTCGTAAAAGGCGTTTTTGAGAATGTTACCGTCCGGAATTCCTCCATAACCGGTTACGGTAAGGTCGCTACGATCTTAGGACTGAATAATAACCCGGCAACGCTCGTATTCAGAAATGTTACGGCGGAAAATAATACGGTTATGGCTCTCTATAACGCAGGCGGCATTGCCGGCAATATCATGCGCCAGTCTTCTCTGACCGCTGAAAACGTTACGGTTACCGACGATATGTATATACCGCTCTATCCCGAAACGAATGTCTGGGTAACGCTGAATACCACCGTTACCTGCGACGGCTCACAGGCGACCTGTATCGGTTCCGGGGAAAAGGTTCACGGTTACTACAGGGATTACGCCGCCTCGAAGGGAACTGCCGATTATTATTATTTCGGAGGATACGGACGTTATTGGGTGATTTACGGCGCAACGGCACATGATTGCTCCGGAGACACCATTCCCGGGTATGAAATCGGCAACAGCGAACTGGTCGTTAACAGTCTGGAAGATGTTGACCATACGAAACTGACACTTGTCCCCGGAACACCGGCGACCTGCGTTTCCGAGGGCGTCGCCGATTATTATGTCTGTGAATGCGGTATCAAGCTGCTCAAAGGCGATTATCCGGGCGGCTATATGGAATTCTGGGACAATTCGGTTCTGACGATTCCCGTTGATCCCGAGAATCACGCGAATACGCAACTCTTGGGCGAAACGGCACCGACTTGTTCCGCTCCCGGATTTACGGGCAACGTATATTGTAAGGATTGCGACGAAATGGTGGAAGCCGGTACGCTGATTCCGTATCTTGGTGTGGACGCGCCGGAGGATTCCCATACGGCGGTAAAAGTGATTCCGGGTGTTGATCCGACCTGCGATCAGCCGGGTTCAACCGAGGGTAAGATTTGTGAAGACTGCGGAGCCGTTCTGGTTCCCGTCGAGGAGATTCCCGCCACGGGACATCATGAAGACGCGGACGGCGACGGAAAATGCGATGTCTGCGGTATCCAGATGCCTACAGAGTCGGATTCCGAACCGGTCAATAAGGATACGTTCCGCTGTAAGATGTGCAAAACGTATGAAGAGCATAAGGACATTCCCGTCATCGGTTGGTTCTATACGATCGTGCATTATTTCGTGCATCTCGCGCATTACATAGGTTCTCTGACTTAATGCATCAGCAAAGCCGCTCCTTTCGGGACGGCTTCGTGATCTTTTTTTTGTTCAGTCGGGCAAGGTTGACCCTCTGTCACGATGCAGGACAAACCGCTGTACGGGATAGCCGAATTCCGTCAGCTCCTCTTCCGGGACAAAGCCGAATTTCCGGTAGAGCGCTCTCGCCGCTCTGCCTTTCGGATCGTCTTCCCGATAGGTCGTCACGGTGATATCGCCTTGCGGCATCAGCCGCAGCATTCCGGCAATCAGCGCGGAAGCGACGCCGTGACGGCGAAAAGTGGGAGCCACCGCCAAAAACGCCAGTTCGTTGTTCTCCGTCGAAAAGAGGAGAACGCCGGCTATCGTCCCGTCGATTCTCGCAATTAGCGCGGACTTTCTTGCAATTTGCCTTTCGAGCGTTTTTGTATACTCTGCTATATCCAGCCCGGGAAAATCCTCGGCAACGCTTTCCACAAGCGCGAGCCAGTCGGGAATATCACGATCGGACGCGATACAGATGCACACCCTCTGCGTCGCCGTTTCGTCCTGAATCCACTTTTTCAGAACGGCAAGCTGCTCCTCCGTATGAAACCAATGCTCGCCGTCTTCATAAACGGTCAATCGGCAACCGAAGTTTTCCGCGAATTTCGTCACGGTGTCGCGGCTCGTCAGATTGTCCTTGCCGGCGTAGAGGATCGCCGTCGGGCTGTTCCATTTCTGAATGCGGTGCTGATTGACATATGTGTAATAATCCCACGAGAGCGTTTCACCGAATGATGTCGGAATCTCTCTGCGGTTTTGCAATTCTTCTCCGCTGACCGAAGCCCATGACATCATGTCCTCAATCAGACGCACCATATCCAAAATAGGGGAGACGAACAGACAGTTGTCAAAGACTTCGTTTGCGAACGCCAGAAGCGAAAAGTACGCGCCGATGCTGTTTGCGTAAAGCGATATGCTCTGCCAATTCTGTTTGCAATATGATAAAATATTTTGTAGTTCGGGTAGAACTTTCCACGGTACGAAGCGGCTGATTTCATCTTTCCGTTCGCCATGTCCCGGCAGATCAAAACCGAGCACCTGAAATTCTTTTTGACATAATACATCGGCAAAGATTGCGGCGTCGTCCTTGCTGCCCATTTTGCCGTGCACAAAAAGAAACAGCCTGTCCGATTTTTTGCCGTATAAAAGAGCGGGAATGCTGCCGATCATCAAATGTTGTTTGTTCATACTTTACTCACTTTCTGTTAGTACCTGCGGTTAGCATATCATAAAATTCCGCAGGAATCAAGAACGGGAATTGACATCGCCGTTTTCTTTTTCTATTTCTCGGCGAGGACGGCTGGGAGACCATTTATGAGCAGGACAGAATCATGACATACCGTTCAACGGCGACCCCTACTGGCCCGTTTATAAGGATTATCCCGAGCTCGGCAAGTTCGGCAACTATGTCAAGGATGTGACCTATACGCTTGACGGCGAAACGGTGACAAGCGACGTATACTTCAACTCTGCCGCGGAGGCTCGGGACAAAACGACGCTTTCGCTTCAGTACGGCTGCGGCGGTGTGATGTTTTTCAGCATGAACTGCGATTCACTCATGGGAGATGAAAATTCCATTCACTGCGCGGTTTACGACGCGATTCACAATCCCTGAAATTCAGACGGACGACTGCACAAACAGCCGTCCGTTTTATGTTACGGTGTAAATTCCTCTTTGAGATACGAATAAAAATAACAATCCTCAAAACCGAGATACGTTTTGCACCGCTGACGCAGCACGCCGTCAAAGGTCATGCCGGCTTTCTGCATGACACGCCCCGATTGAAGATTGCTCTTTGCGTGATACGCTTCGATGCGGTTGTAGCCAATCTCGCAAAATCCGTGCCGCATCACGGCGAGAAGCGCTTCCGGCATATAGCCGTTGCCCCACCAAGGCTTGCCGAGACAGTACGAAACGCTGCCGATGCGCGCAATTTCTCCCTCTGTGTAGAGATAGATTGTACCGATCAGCTCGTCGGTGTCTTTCAGGAAGATACCCCAGTAATAGGTCTTTTTTTCTTCATAATCCGTCTGCCATTCGGTGAGCTTTTCGCGGAGCTCTTCGGCGGTACGGTACGCCTGCCATGACATATAGCGCGCCACGTCTTCATCCGAAGCGAAATTCGCAAACATCGCGTCGGCGTCATCGGGTGTCAGTCTGCGCAAAAACAGTCGTTCGGTTGTGAGCGGCACCGTACCGGTATGGCGCAGACCGTCGGGGGAGTCAGGCATCGTAAACGCTCCTTTGGTATGTTTTAGAATAGTATAGCATGAATTGGTGCGGAATGCAATCGGTGATTCGACGACAAATGACATCATTTTGCTTTTTTCTTATTGATAAAAAAATTGAAATATCTATTGCACTTTCTATGCAATCTGTGATATACTGGAAACGAAATTGAATCTCCGGAGGGATTTTTTTGAATTACGAGGAAAAATTAAAAGAACTGCACGCTTCGTACGGCGATTGGTGGAACAAGGGCTACGAAACGCCGAAAATGACCGCCGACCTCTATCCTTATGATACAATGTTTTCGCCGATTCAGGTCAACAGCCTTACGCTGAAGAACCGCCTGATTATGGCGCCTATGGGCAATATCAGCATGTGCGACGAGACGGGACGTCCCAACGCCAAAATGCTGAAGTATTTTGAAGAGAGAGCCAGAGGCGGCGTCGGTCTGATCACGACCGGTCTGATTCCCGTCTCCTACGGCATCGATACCTCGATCATCGAGCTCGGCAACCTGACGTATTTCCCGAGAATCGACCGCAGCCGTACCGTTTTCGCCGGTTGGCGCGATCTGGCGGGTATGTGCCATGCGCACGGCGCGAATATCTTCATTCAGCTCACGCCCGGTCTTGGTCGTGTCGGCAATCCGCAGTGTCTGACGAATCAGCTGAAACTCCCGCGCAGCGCGTCGTTCAATCCCAACTGGTATATGAAAGACGTGCCCTGCCTGCGTCTGTCCGATATCAGCCTGTCGAGAATCATCAAGAAGATCGGTCAGGGCGCAGCGGACGCGAAAGCCTGCAACCTTGACGGTGTGTATCTCCACGGTCATGAGGGCTATCTGCTCGAGCAGGTCACCAATCCCGCGTTCAACCGCAGAAAGCTTGGTCGTTTCGCGAATTATGAGACATTCGGTATCGAGATGGTCAAGGAGATTAGAAAGCGCGTCGGCCCGAATTATCCCATCATGTACCGTATCGACCTGTCGCTTGCGCTCAACGCGACCTACGGCAGCAAGATGGATTTCGTAAAACCGCTCAATAAATTCAAACATGAGAGAACCATTGCGCAGTCTCTTGCCTATATGAAAAAGCTTGTCGAAGCCGGCGTTGATATGTTTGACGTGGATCTCGGCTGCTATGATAACTGGTGGCTGCCGCATCCGCCCGCTTCCATGCCTGCCGGCTGCTTCTTAGACATTGCCAATATCGCAAAGAAATATTTCTCCGATAATCATATTCTTTCCAACAAGGGACTGGAGATTCCCGTTGCCGCTGTCGGCAAGCTCGGTTATCCCGACGTCGCCGAAAAGGCATTGCGCGACGGCAAATGCGACATGGTTATGCTCGGCCGTCCGCTGCTTGCCGATCCCGACTGGTGCAACAAGGCTTACGCCGGACGCGTTTCTGAGATCAGACCCTGCATCGGCTGTCAGGAGGCGTGCTTCAATGAGTTCGTCGAAGGCGGTCATCCGCAGTGTGCCGTCAATCCGCGTACCGCCTTTGAAGAGGAATATCCCAGAGAGGTACCCAAAGCGTCCGTCCTGAAAAAGGTGGCCGTTATCGGCGCCGGCCCTGCGGGTATTGTCGCGGCGGAAACGCTGATTGCGAGAGGTCATACCGTCGATCTCTACGAAAAGAACGCGCAGCTCGGCGGCAATCTGATTCCCGGTTCGCAGGCGAAAATCAAATTCGATTTCGCCAACTATCTTGAGTATCTCAGAGGTACGGTCGAGAGACTGAAACAGAATGAAAGATTCCATCTCTATCTTGAGACAGAAGTCACAGCGGAAGTTCTGAAAGAAAAAGGCTATGATTCGATCGTTGTCGCGACGGGCACGAAGCAGTGCAAACCGCCTGTCGAGGGCATCGACGGTAAAAACGTTGTGTTCGCGATCGACGTGTTGAATAATCCGTCTCTTGTCAAGGACGCGAAGAATATCGTCGTCATTGGCGGCGGCGTTGTCGGCGCGGAAACGGCGTACTTCCTGACCTATGAGCACGACAAGAACGTCAAGGTCGTTGAGATGGATAAGTACATCATGAATCACGCGTTCACGGCGAACAGAGGTCATATCATTCATTACCTTGAGCAGCGCGGCGTGGAGCTTCTCAACTGCACGAAGCTGAAAAAGGTCGGCGAAAAGAGTGTTGTCGTTTCGCAGAATCTCAATAAGAATGTGCCCGATCCGTATCTCACGTGGTCGCCCATTCTGCCGGAGAACGTCGTCAATCCCTTGGATATGCTTCGTCCCATCAAGGAGGAATGCGTGGAGAGAACACTTGACGCGGATATGGTTGTGCTCGCAACCGGCGTCAAGAGCGCGAACGAGCTGTACTTTACCTGCGTCCGTGAAAAAGCGGCCTCCGAAGTCTTCAACATCGGCGATTCCTTTAAGGGCGCACGTGTGTTTGAAGCGGTCAGAAGCGCATACCGCAAAGCGGTTTCCATTTAAGAATACAAGTCCCGTAGTTCGCCATGGGACTTTTTGTCGAATTTATGTAACCGTTTTTCTGTTTTTCGGTGTTGTATGATTGAAGACGGTCAGACGGCTTCGGAAAGGAGTTATCAAAATGAAAAAATCAATAGCCATTTGTATGATTTTATCCCTGCTTTTCTGCGCGTTTGCGCTTCCGACGTCGGCGGAGGAAGTGCTTCGGGAACACGCCGGTTACGGTACAACGATGTATCTGTCTGAGGAATATATCGAAGCCGATCTTCCTGAAAATCGCACACAGCATTGTTTTATCCGGAACGAGTATTATCGGGTTTTTGCCGATACTTATTTTGAGAGCCAGTACGAAGAGTATTGTGAGCATTATGAAAGCTGGGCAGATGAGCGCGCATCCATAGGGGAAATGCCGATGGCGAAAAGTGCGGACGGCACGGTCAAGGCGGTCGCTTCCTATGCCGAAAGTGCCGGAACGCGGGAGGGCTTGTGGTACAGCACAGTCATCTTCCGTTATGATTCCGATTTTTCAGCAGAGAAAAACCGTGAACTGGCTTCGGCTCTTTCCGACGGCATGGAGGTGCTCTATGTCGGCACGACGACGCCATGCGCCGTTGTGGCCGTGCGCGGAGGAACGCAGGATATGAAGAATATAATAGAAAGTGAATCGGTTGCATTTATCGAAACGGCATTCGGAAGTGTTGAGGGGTTTGGTGTCAACCTGGCGATTTTTACGGATACCTTTGCGCCGACTGCCGCCGATGCCCGAAAAATCCTGCGGTACAGCGCAAAGCTCGACAGCGCGCCGGAAGATAAACGCGAAGCCAAAGAATTTTTCTTCAAAAGCGATACGGATTTAGACGGCGTTCTGACGGCCGAAGACGCAAGATGTGCGCTGCGTATTGCGGCGGGACTTGAAAAAGGATTGAGCTTTTATAATCCCGATTCCGGCTGCGGTGCCTATTGGAACTTCTGAACAGAATCCGTAATAAAATCGGCAGGGAAGACTTTTTGGTTTTCCCTGTCAGTTTTTTCTAAAATTTATTGACTTAGCGTCTCTCATGTTGTATAATTTATTTGTCTAAAAGACAAATACTGGATAAAGGATAGATTGTATGATTGATTATAAAATGGAGCTGAACGAAGAACAGCTTGCCATTCTGAACGGCGAAAAAGGCGAAGTCATGCAGCAGGTGCTCGAGACGATCGTCCTCTTTGGCGATATTTTCGGCGCGAAACGCCTTGTTCCCGTGACGCATAAGGATACGCACCTTGTCACGTCGTTCGGTCTCGGCGTTCTCAAACCCTTGTACGCCTGTATGGAAAAGCTGACGCAGGCGGACATCAAGGCGCAGGGCTACCTGACTGTTGACCCGAGACCGATTGATTATGAAAACGTCAAGTGCAATCCTTTGGAGAAGTTCGTCTTCAATAAAAAGATGTACTCCATGCAGACGGAATACGAAGCGTATCTGACAAAGCTTGGGCTGAAAGATTCCAATGCGTTCACCTGTACCTGCTATCTCGACGAAGTCGGCAACATTCCCAAAGAGGGCGATGTGCTTTCCTGGGCGGAGTCCAGCGCGGTCGTCTATGCGAACTCCGTTCTCGGCGCGCGCTGCAACCGCAACAGCGGTATGCTCGACCTCTTCGGCGCGATCGTCGGCTATGTGCCCGAATTCGGCCTTGTGACGGATGAGGGCAGAAAAGCTACCTGGAAAGTCTATGTCAAAACCTCCAAAAAGCCCGAAGCGCAGATTCTCGGCAGTGCCATCGGCATGAAAGTCATGGAGGACGTTCCGTATGTCTATGGCCTTGACGCATTCCTCGGCGAAGACCTCAACGACGACGTCAAATCCTATCTGAAAGATTTCGGTGCGGCGACCGCTTCGAACGGCGCAGTCGGTCTGTACCACATCGACAACCTGACGCCCGAAGCGAAAAAACAGGGTGAAAGCCTGATCGCCGACGACGCAAAAGAATACATCATCGACGACGCCGAGCTTGAGCGCGTCTATCAGTCCTATCCCGTGATGTGGAAGAAGAAGGACGCGAAGCCCAATCTTGTTTTCATCGGCTGTCCGCATCTGACTTACGATCAGCTTTGCCAATGGACTTCCGCGATCGTGAGCGGCTTAAAGCAGACCGGGCGCAAGAAAGTCACCGTCAGAACGATTATGACGGCGAGCCCCGATGTCGTAGCACGCTTCAAGAGAACGACGAAGTATCAGCTTCTGACCGACCGCGGCGTTCATGTTTCTTCTATCTGTCCGCTGATGTATACGAACAATCCTATCGCAAGAGGACTGCACAACATTGCGACCAATTCCAATAAGCTGCGTACCTATTCCACTTCGCGTTACTACAAGGACGCCGATCTTCTGAATATCATCACCGGCAAGGAGGGCAAATAAGATGAAAGAATTCAAAGGCAGAGTTTTAGCTGCAGGCAACTGGGAGGGCGAAGCCGTCGTTTCCCATCAGGGCGTGAACACACTGGCGACCTTTCAGAACAGCGCCCTCAACAACAAGCCCGAGGTCATCGTAGGCGACCAGAATAATCAGGATATTTACGGTAAAAATATCACCGGCAAGGCGCTTTGTCTGCCCATTACAATCGGTTCGACCACCGGCGGTCTCGTCATTCAGACCATCTGCGCGATGGGCATCAATCCGTCGGCGTTCCTGTTTTCCGAGCACATCGATTCTCTTGCCGCCAGCGGCATTGTTCTCGCAAAGGTCTGGGAGAAAAGCGATGTGATCGCAATCGATCAGCTTGGCGAAGAGTTCCTGAATACCGTCAAAACAGGCGACCGGGTCAAGATCACCGAAGACGGCACCGTGACCGTTCTGTAAGAAAAAATATCGGCAGGGAAGCCAATCGGTTTCCCTGCTTTTTTGGGAGAGAGAGTATGTTTTCACCGCAAACCTTTGATTTTTTGTTTGAAAACCGCCTTGAGAACTCCAAGGAGTGGTTTCACGAGCATAAAAATATTTACAACGAGCAGGTGCTCCGTCCGCTGACTGAGCTTTGCGTGGCAATGACGCCGACGATCGAAGCGATGGACGAAAAAATCGTAACGATCCCGAAGATCAATAAAGTTCTGTCGCGCATCTACCGCGATACCAGATTTTCGAAAGACAAATCGCTGTTCCGCGAATCCATCTGGCTGTCATTCAAGCGGGATAAAAAGGAATGTCCGCACTATCCGGAGTTTTTCGTCGTCCTCACGCCGCAGCAGTTCTTTTACGGCTGCGGGTACTATTGGACGCAGCCCGAAACGATGCGGCAGATCCGTGAGATGATCGAAAAGAATGCCCCGGCATTCCAAAAGGCGTTCAAAGCCTATCAGGAGCAGTCCGTCTTTACCGTTGACGGCGACTCTTACAAACGCAGCAAATATCCGACCTATCCCGAAGAAAAGCGCGCATGGCTCGATAAAAAGACGATCTGCTTTACGCGCTACAGCACGGATTTTTCACTGGTGTTTTCGGACAAGCTTGCCGGGACACTCTGCGAAGATCTCGTGCTGATGAAGCCGGTGTATGACTTTTTGATTTTAGCGGAGCAAAAAGCGAGAGGAATTATCGTAGTATGACAGCGATTCAAAAGGAGCTTTACGCCTTACAGGATACAGATTATAAAGTCTTTCAGACGAAACTGATGCCGACGGTCGATCCCGATACCGTCATCGGCGTTCGGATTCCTCTCCTGCGGAAAATGGCGAACGAATTATGGAAAGACGGAAGAGCGGAAGGCTTTTTGCAATCCCTGCCGCATGAAACCTATGAGGAGAATAACCTGCACGGTTATCTCGTCGAGAAAATCAGGGATTTCGACGAAGCCGTCGCCGCCGTCGAAGCGTTTTTGCCGTATGTCAACAACTGGGCAACCTGCGACACAATGTCGCCCAAGGTTTTCGGCAAATATCCCGACAGACTTTATAAAAAAATCAAAGAGTGGATTGCTTCCGGGGAGACCTATACGGTGCGTTTTGGGGTGGGAATGCTGATGCGGTGGTTTCTCGATGAGAATTTCACGCCGGAAGTCCCGTCCCTTGCGGTGTCTATTCACAGCGAAGAATACTATGTCAACATGATGATCGCATGGTTTTTTGCGACAGCTCTTGCAAAGCAGTATGACGCGATTCTGCCCTATATCGAAGAAAAACGGTTGAAGCCATGGACGCACAACAAGGCGATTCAGAAAGCGGTCGAAAGCTACCGCATCACGCCGGAGCAAAAAGCCTATTTGAAAACGCTGAAAATCAAATCAAAAGCGGAACGGTTTTGACAGCCGTTCCGTTTTGTTATTGCGTTTGTTGCAGTTCTTCGATTTGTCTGGTGATGGCGTCGTGTCGCTTTTCGGGATTTGAGGCATGAGCGAAAAAGATCTCGCAGCCAAATACGCGCCGGAATCTGGAGCACGCCCTGTTTTCGCAAATGCCCGACGTAAAGAGCGTCATTTCACGGCCTTCGCCGAACGCTTCATAGAGGAACAGGATGGTGTTTTCCAGACACTTGGAGGCGTCTGACATCGTCTGTTTGGTTTTGTCGCCGAGCAGAGAGATACAGACTGACAGATCGTTTCCCGAAAGACTCTGTTCGACGGATTCGAGAACAGCGATGACGGCATTCTCTCTCTTTTCTTCGGAGACGGAAATCGCACGGTGTGACGCTTTCTCGAATAGAGTCGCTTTTCTTTTTGTAATGTGGGCAGTAAGCGCATTTTGCGCGTCGGGTTGATTCTTGACAGTAGTCCGCATTTCCGATACGGCGGCTGCGGCGGCTTCCTATGCCCCGCGTGCAGCTGTAGTTTCGCCGTCACCGCGCTTAAGAGTCCTCCCAGAATGCTGAGATTCTCTTCGACGGTTGCTTCGGTGGCGAACGTAAGCGAAGAGAGCGCATAGCCGGACGAACGGAACGAGACCGCAAGTGTATCGGCGTCGTCGTTCAGAATATCCAGCGCGGTTTTTTCTTTTCGTTCCGCTATTCCTTTCATGAGATCGCTCCCACAATACAGATTCATTCAATTCATTTTATATATTCGGTGCTTTTGAATTTTTAATAATATGTTAAGGAAACATTAAAAATTGCCATGCGCCTTATGCGCACAGCAATTGTTTTTCATGATTTTATTCCAGCCGCCAGTCTACGGGATCGTCGGCTAAAAGCTGATTCGTTTTGGAAAAATGACGGCAGCCGAAAAATCCGTGATACGCGGAAAGGGGACTCGGGTGCGCCGCCTCGAGCACGTGATGATTCGGGTTCGTAACGAGTCCTTTTTTATCTCGCGCAAAACGACCCCACAGCAGGAAAACGATCGGCTTTTCGCGTTCGTTGAGCAGTTCGATGATGCGGTCGGTGAAAATCTCCCAGCCGATACCGCGGTGACTGGCAGCCTGACCGCCGCGCACCGTCAGCACGGAGTTGAGCAGCAGCACGCCGTTTTCCGCCCATTTCGTCAGATTGCCGCTTGACGGGATCGGATAGCCGAGGTCGTTGTGATATTCCTTGAAAATGTTTTGCAAAGACGGCGGCGGCTCGACGCCGTCCTGTACGGAGAACGAGAGCCCGTGCGCCTGATTCGGCCCGTGATACGGGTCCTGCCCTAAAATGACAACCTTGACGGCGTCATAATCGGTGATTTTCATGGCGTTAAAAATATTGTACATATTGGGGTAAACAGGGAACGCCGGATTGCGGTATTCCTCGACAAGAAAATTATGAATCTTGCGGTAATATTCTTTTTGAAATTCGCCTTTCAGCAGCTCGTCCCATTCGTTGCCAAACTGAATCATCGCCCACACTCCATTCTTTACTGATATTGTAGCATAGCCGGCGAAGCAATGCAAGAAAAAAATCCGGGCTGTCCCGTGAGACAGTCCGGAAGAATATTGCGATGCGCGGATCAGATACCGCAGTAGGTCACGATTTTTTCCGCCGCTGCGCCTCTCGTAATATCGGCACCGAGATTGGCAAGGCCGTTCTCTTTCAGCACGCCGAAAAGAAGCGAAAACGCTTTGATGAAACGGAAGAGATCCATTTTTTCAGCGGTCACACCACGGAAGAGAGTCAGCGCAAAGGTCAGCACGCTGACAGTCGCATCAGGCGAGAAGTTGCCCATTCTGTCCGCCGTCAGAATGCCGTTTGCATCAGCCCAGACGATCGCGTCTTTCGCGGGATTATCGTCGCTGACGTCGGCAAAATCGGCGGTCAGCTCGCTGACATCGGGCGCGCCGGCGGCGTTATAGAGGGCTTCGGCGAGCTGCGCTTTTGTCAGGGCTTCGTCGGGACCGAAGGTTGTCGCCGTGGTGCCGTCCATGATGCCGTTTTTGTAAAGATACGAGACCGCGTTGTAATGTTCGGAACCGAGTGCAATATCAGCGTAAGGGAAGTTCGCGTCGGGAAGCGCTTCCAAAATGCGATCGGCAATGTGTCTGTGACCGGCGGCGTTGGGATGATAGGTGTCGCAGATCGTGCCGGTCGTATCGACAAAGGTGTAGCCGTAGGTTTCGGCACCGGTCTTCATCGGCGTGTTCGCCATATCGACAATGGCTTTATCAATGCTGATTTTGGTGGATTCAGCTTCGCTTGCCGCGGCGTCTTCCTCATTCTTGACGCCGGTCTCAAACATACCGATGACGAGCAGGGTCACATCGGGATTCAGCGCGTAGATATCTTCGATCATCTGGTTCCAGTTCGCAAAGAAAGTAGCCAGTCCCTGCGCCAGAGCCTTGGGAAGTATGCGGATGAGCTCCGGCAGCGCGTCCATTTTATCGGCGAGATCAACGAGCTTTTCGATTTTGTTTGTATCCACACCGGCCGTTGCCATCATCTCATTCAGAGCGGAGACAAACTCCGAGCAGATACCCTCTTTTTTCATGATGTCGCTGATAACCCAGGTCAGATAAGTACCGAAATCGTTGCCGCCGACGCCGAGTGTAATCAGATCGGCATCTGCGATTGCCTGACGGTAAGCGGGGATTCTCGCTTTCATGACTTCGGCGTCATGCGCGTCGTGGAAAAGATAGTCGTCCGGCTCATAGTCGTCTTCGAGCATGTATCGGATCTCAATGGTGCGGAATCCGGGACATGCCATGGGAATAAGCTCCGCGCCGAGCTCGTCTGCGACCAGCGCCGCATAGGAGCCTTCTACACGCGTAAACTCGGAATCAATGTAAGTCAGATCGTTATGGCCGCTGGCTACGCTGTCACCCAGAAGAACATAGGTGTCGTAGTCAAAATAGGCCTTTTCTGTGTCCGCCGCAAAGCATACCAGCGAGCCGGAACACAGTACAAGAACCAGCAAAACTGCAAGCGAACGTTTCATAAATTTTTTCATTTTTCTACCTCCGAAAATAGATTGGAAACGGAAACCGCTTCCAACTAAAAAAATATCACAGAAAATTTTCCGTGTCAAGAAAAAATGAACAATTTTTTAATAACCTACGGATGTCGATTTTCTTCGGCAGACTGACTGGTTATGTCGATTTTTTTCTGCATAAAAAAGCTCGCACCGATTTTTTCGGAACGAGCTTACTGGTAAAAGTGTATTACTTGTTGCGGATATACTCATCAATCGCCTTGGCGGCTGTTTTGCCGGCGCCCATCGCAAGAATGACTGTCGCGGCTCCGGTGACGGCGTCACCGCCTGCAAATACACCGGGCAGGGAAGTCGCGCCGTTTTCGTCGGCTACGATGCCGCCCCATTTCTGTGTTTCAAGACCTTGTGTGGTTGATTTGATCAGGGGATTCGGCGACGTGCCAAGCGCCATGATAACGGCGTCCGCCGAGATGTCAAATTCGCTGCCCTCAACGGGAACAGGTCTTGCGCGTCCCGAGGCGTCGGGCTCGCTGAGCTCCATCTTCTGACAGGTGACGGAAACAACGGCGTTATTCTCGTTGCCGTTGATGCTGATGGGATTGGTTAGAAACGCAAACTCAATGCCCTCTTCCATCGCGTGCTCTACTTCTTCATGACGCGCCGGAAGCTCTGCTCTGGTTCTGCGGTAAACGACCGTCACATGAGAGCCAAGCCGTCTTGCGCAGCGCGCCGCGTCCATCGCGACATTGCCTCCGCCGACTACGATGGTTTGCATCGGGTGCATGATGGGCGTCGTGCTGTCCGCGCGGTAGGCTTTCATCAGGTTAATTCTCGTCAGAAATTCGTTGGCGGAATATACACCACGGAGATTTTCGCCGGGAATATTCATAAACTTGGGCAATCCTGCGCCCGAGCCGATAAAGACCGCTTCAAAGCCGTCCTCATGCATCAGCTCGTCGATGGTAAAGGTCTTGCCGATGACGGTGTTTGTTTGAATTTTAACGCCCATTTTGAGAAGTCCGTCGATCTCTTTCTGAACGGTCTTCTTGGGCAGACGGAATTCGGGAATGCCGTAAACAAGAACGCCGCCGGCAATGTGGAGTGCCTCGAAGATCGTCACGTCGTAGCCCATTTTGCTCAGCTCGCCTGCACAGGTAAGTCCGGACGGTCCCGAACCGATGACCGCGACCTTGTGCCCGTTTGCCGGAGCCGGCTGACGATTGTCCTCCACATGATTGTTATGATAATCGGCGACAAAGCGTTCCAGACGACCGATGCCGACCGGCTCACCCTTGATGCCGCGCACGCACTTGCTTTCGCATTGGCGTTCCTGCGGACAGACACGGCCGCAAACGGCAGGCAGACTGGAGGCTTCGGCAATTTTCTGATACGCGCCTTCAAAATTTTTATCTTTAATCAACTGGATGAAATCAGGAATTCGGATATTGACGGGACAGCCGCTGACACAGGGCATATTTTTGCAGTTCAGGCAGCGTGCCGCTTCGCCGAGTGCTTCGGTTTCGGAATAACCAAGCGCCACTTCGTTAAAGGTCTCCGCTCTGTCCTCGGGATTGAGCAGGAGCATCGGATGTTTTTTGGGGGACATATCCGCCATATTATTCTACCTCTTTCTTGAACAGGTTGCAGTGTTCGTCATATGCGTGTTTTTCAAAATCCTTGTACATCGCGCCGCGTTTCATCGCTTCGTCAAAATCGACCTCAAAACCGTCGAAATCGGGGCCGTCCACGCAGGCAAAACAGGTCTTGCCGCCGACGGTCAGACGGCAGCCGCCGCACATACCCGTACCGTCCACCATGATGGGATTCATGGAAACGGTCGTCTTGATGTTATAGGGCTTCGTTGTTGCGACTACGAATTTCATCATGATCAGCGGTCCGATGGCGATGACTTCGTCATAGTTTTCACCGTTTTCAATCGCTTCTTTCAGCGGAACGGTCACGACGCCCTGACGGCCGTAAGAGCCGTCGTCCGTCATGATAATGAGCTTGTCAGAGGCTTCTTTGAATTCGTCCTCAAGAATGACCAGATCTTTATTGCGGAATCCGGCGATGGCGTGCACCTCGCAGCCCATTTCATGCAGCTTTTTCGCGATCGGCCAGGCAATCGCGCAGCCGACACCGCCGCCGACGATGCAGACCTTTTTCAGTCCGTCAAGCTCCGTCGGACGGCCGAGAGGACCGACAAAGTCGTGAATGCAGTCACCTTCGTTCAGCTCGTTCAGATGCAGCGTTGTCGCGCCGACGATCTGAAAAATGATCGTAACGGTTCCGTTATCCTTGTCGCAGCCGGCTACGGTGAGCGGAATGCGCTCGCCCAGTTCATCGACACGAAGAATAATAAATTGCCCGGGCTGTGCTTTCGCGGCGACAGCAGGTGCGTAAACGTCCATCAGTGTGACGGTCGGATTTAAGATTCGTTTTCTTTTGATTTCAAACATATCGGTCCACCTCATTATGTAATCTCCGGGTGCGACAGCTGCCGATTCAGATCGAGAAAGCTGCCGGTCGGTGTGATATTATACTCTTGTTCAAACATTTTTATGGTTTGGTTATAATGGTTCATTGCAAGCTTACGATTGCCCTGGCCGAGCAGAGAGAGAATAATCATGCCGTGAAGCTGTTCGGAAAGCGGATCAATCGCTAAGCCTTTTACCGCGTAATCAATAACATTCTCATACTTCTTTTCGGCGAAGAGACGGTTCAGCACGGCAGAGAGAAAGGCGAGAAGCTTTGCGTTATAGTGGGTGCTCACCGGAAGTCCCCAGATATCGGACGCCAGGTTTTCAAGAAACGGCGCGCAATGATCGTCTAAAAAGGCAGTGTCGGATTCCAGATATTCGCTCGGTCTTGTTTGCAGAGACATCGCATGAATCCGATCGGATAATACTTCTGCATCGACAATCAGTTTGTATTGATGATTCACAGCATAGGAGCCGTTTTGCGGTATGATAAACGGAACATCGGGGAAAAGCGGTTTTAATATTTTTTTTGCGCGGCAGGCGAGTCCTCGCAGACTTGCATAGGGATCTTCCACGCTCTGCGGCCACAGAATTGCCGTCAGCACGTCGGCTGAAATCACGGATTTTCGGTTCAGAATCAGATAAGCTATGAATTTGCATAGCTGATCGGAGTTGATTTCGTGTCCGGAAATCTGACCGTGAGCCGTTTCTATGTGAAGCTGTCCGAAGAAATCTACCCGCACGATCGCGTCGGTCGGATTCATCGCGTCACCCCGTAAAATGTTAATTGTTTATTCATAGATTATCACAAAAAATCAAAAAAATAAACAGATAAACTCAATTTCATACATTCAGTATATCTGTTTGAATCATTTATGAAATTTTTTAGTCAAAATGTTGAATACTCTTTTGCTATATAACTATATATATAACTAAATTTCTAACAAATATGAGTTATAATAAAGAAAAAAGAGCAAAATTTTTGGCGTTTATATCTGATTTTTGGATATAAATCAACAAGATTTTCAGAAATTGATGGGAGGCCATGATGATGGAAAAAA
Source organism: uncultured Clostridia bacterium (assembly GCA_945912145.1). Lineage (GTDB taxonomy): Bacteria > Bacillota > Clostridia > Oscillospirales > Acutalibacteraceae > UBA1081. The sequence goes on from CAMEBF010000001.1 coordinate 148,497, forward strand.
ACAAGAATTCTCTGTTGATTTTCGACAACGACGCGATGTGCGCACTCGGTCACGGGACGTATAAAATCGACGCTATGAGCATCGAGGAAGCCAAGTCGATCATCGAAGTTTTTGCCGACGTCGGCGTAGTCTGCTGCTATTCCGACCGGACGATTGACCGCGTACTGACCGACTATCTGCATATCGATGTCAGCAAGTTTGAGTACGGCGAGATTTTCCATATGGAGCCGGGGCAGAGCGCGATCGTCTTCAAACGCTACATCACGCCGTCGGAAACGCAGCCGGTCATTGAAACGACGGAAGGCGTGCAGGCCAAAAAAATTCAGAACATTTATGTCTATTGCGAGTATATCAATAAACTGACATAAGCTTATGACAAAGTAACCACCGTAATCTCCGGGCTGCTTGGCAGTCTGGGGATTGCTTTGCAAGTAGTCATTTGTTATTTATTCTTGCAAAAGGATCAATAGTGTGTTATGATATAACAATGCTAAATCGTGAAATTATACAAAATCAAAAAGTATCGTTCGGAGGAAAGGTATGAGTCATGTAAAACAGGCAATCATCATGGCTGCCGGCGTCGGTCAGAGAATGCAACCGGTTACGTTGACAACCCCGAAGCCGCTTGTTCGGGTAAATGGTGTCAGAATGATAGATACCGTTATTCAGGCACTTCAGAATAACGGCATCAGGGAGATTTATATTGTCATAGGCTATTTAAAAGAACAATTTTATTCTTTGGTGTCCGAATATGACGGCGTTCATCTAATCGAGAATCCGTATTATGATACGTGCAACAATATTTCATCTCTGTATGTTGCGAGGGAACATCTTGAGGATGTTATCATTCTTGACGGTGATCAGATCATTTATCATGACGATATTCTGTCTCCGGATTTTGAGCGTTCGGGCTATAATGCCGTGTGGACAGATGAAGAAACGAATGAATGGGTAATGCAGGTCGATAACGGAATCGTGACCTCTTGCAGCAGAACCGGCGGAAAAAAAGGCTGGCAGCTATATTCGGTCTCCCGCTGGACGAAAGAGGATGGCAAAAAGCTGAAACGCTGTTTGGAAGAAGAATTTGACGGTAAAAAGAACAGACAGATTTATTGGGATGATGTTGCGATGTTCTGCCATTTTGATGAATTTCAGTTGGGAATCCGTCCCATGAAACAAGATGATATTATTGAAATCGATAATCTCAGCGAGTTGATAGCATTGGACGATAGCTATGCGCAATATCTTACAGACAGCAAAATCTGAGTTTTACTTAAGGGTAATGACAGTAATCTCCGGGCTATTGAACAGCCTGGGGATTTTTCCATACCCGGAAAGTCCGGAGCTGACGATCATGGTGATATTGCCCAATTCAAATTCCCCTTTGTCATACGGCGGATTGAATCCCTGCTCCGGAGCGATCAGTCCGCCGATCAACGGCAGCCGCCACAGTCCGCCGTGCGTATGGCCGCACAGAACCAGATCAATATCCCAAAGATAGGCGGCATCGCCGTAAATAAAGCTGTCCGGCCGATGGCAGAGTAAAACGGTCGTGCGGTCAGTGTCGGTGAAATCCGTCAGAAAGCGGTAGGTATCGCTGTTTTTCCATTCGTCGTCCGGCACATATTGCTGATTGAAAGCGTAATTGTATAAACCGCCGAGACGCAGAGAGGCAGTGTCGGTATCAATGTCAACGTAATCTTCTTCGAGATACCTGCATCCAAGGGCTTCGAGCTGACCGATTATTTCACGACCGTTCTGTGAGAAGTAAAGATCATCGTGATTTCCCGTGGAATAATATACCGGTGCAATTTTCAGAAATTCGCTGACCAGACGCAAAAATTGTTCGTTATCAATCTGAGAATTGTCTTCATCAATAAAATCCCCACCCAGACAGATGATATCAGGGGCTTCTTCGGCAATTTTTGCAATCAGGCGATTGTTATCCCGTCCGAATTCCTTACCGTGCAGGTCGGATAAAAAAACGATCGTAAATCCACTTGAGTCTTGTGTGCGTATCTGATAGTTTTCTGTTATAAGACAGGTGTTCGACAACACAAACAACAGCAGTAACAAAAAAAGCACTGCTGTCAGAATGACGATTGAGATTTTGAATGCATGTTTCCTTTTTATCATGGTTATTTTTCAGCAAAATAAGAAATAAATTCCCTCACGGCGCCTCTTCCGCCTTTATTTTTGCATATATAATCCACTTTTTCAGCGACTTCCGGCATCGCGTCAGCAGGACAGGCTGTCAGACCGCAGTAACGAATGCAATCTAAATCATTGACATCGTCGCCGATATAGGCGATCTCATCGGGTGTGATACCGAGTCTTTCGGCAACGGCTTTTAACTGCGCTGCTTTATCAGAGATTCCCTGATAGCACTCCTGTATTTGCAATTCTTTCGCACGGGTCGAGACAATTTCCGATTGCCGACCGGTAATGATAACAGGCGTAACGCCGATTGCAGGGAGAATATGCGCGATGGCATAACCGTCTTTGACGTCGAACGCTTTCATGATTTCTCCGGAGGCCGCCACATAAATCCGACCGTCCGTGAGCGTTCCGTCCACGTCCATAACAAGCATTTTCATGTTCATCGCACGATACCTGCCTTAAAGATATCCTGCATCAGCAGCGTGCCTGTGACGCGCAGATTTTCATCCAGAACCGGCATACAGGTGATCTTGTTGTCACTGAGTACCTGAAGCGCGTTGACCGCCATCTCTCGTGAATCAATCCACTTGGGATTTTTCGTCATCACATTGTCGATGGTTTCATGATATACGTCAACGCCACGTTCAAGCATCCGGCGCAGATCGCCGTCCGTGATAATTCCTTTCAGGCAGTTGTCCGAATCGACGATGGTCACCATTGAAAGGCCCTTGCTGCTCATTTCAATGATCGCATTCCGCAGAGACGAACCCTCGGGCACAACGGCGTTTTCATCTCCGGTATGCATCACATCTTTGACTTTGACTAAAAGCTTCTTGCCGAGCGCGCCGGCAGGGTGATGCAGCCCGAAATCTTCTTGCGTATAGTTCTTTGCGCGGGAAGCGACAACGGCCAATGCGTCGCCGAGTACCAATAACGCCGTCGTACTGCTTGTCGGTGCCAGATGCATATAGCAGGCTTCCTCAAATTCGGGGAAGCAGATATGATATTGACATTCTTTTGCAAGCGTCGATTTTGGCTTGCCTGTTATGGCAACCGTTGTACAGCCGATCTCCTGTAAAACCGGCATCAGCTCGGTCACTTCGGAGCTCTCGCCGCTGTAGCTCATCAGAATCACAACGTCTTTCGCTTCCACCATGCCCAAATCACCGTGCATCGCTTCGCCGGGATGCATAAAAAATGACGGCGTACCGAGACTGGCAAGCGTTGCGGCAATTTTCGTCGCGATGTGTCCGGGTTTGCCCATGCCTGTCAGAACGACTTTTCCGCGGCAATCGAGAATCAACTCGACAAGGTTTTCAAAATCCTCGCCGAGAGAATTCTTTGTTTTTTCTAACGCGTCGATCTCAATATCGAAGATGCGCCTTGCTTCCTGAATGATGTCAAAATCCGTATTCATGTCGGTTTCCTTATTGTACAGCGTTGTAAACTTTGATCAGTTTTTGTAACAGTTCTTTCATCTCGCCGAGCGGCACCATGTTCGGACCGTCCGATTTCGCTTCGTCGGGAGTGGGGTGCGTTTCCATGAACAGACCGTCCGCGCCGACCGAGACTGCCGCTTTCGCCAGATATTCCACATACTGACGGTTTCCGCCTGTGCTCGTACCGTTTCCGCCCGGTTTCTGAACGCTGTGCGTCGCGTCGAAAATAACGGGAACGCCGAAATCCTTCATCACGCGAAGTCCCGTCATATCGACGACTAACGTATTATAGCCGAATGATGTGCCGCGTTCGCAGAGCATCACGTTATCGTTCCCTGCCTGACGAACTTTTTCCACGCAGTTTTTCATATCCCATGGTGCCAAAAACTGCGCTTTTTTGATGTTGATACATTTACCCGTTTTTGCCGCCGCGACAAGAAGATCCGTCTGACGGCAGAGAAAAGCAGGAATCTGCAGAATATCAGCGACTTCCGCCGCTTTTTCCGCCTGCCACGGCTCATGAATATCCGTGCAGATCGGCAGGGAATAGGTGTCCTTCACTTTTTTCAGAATCCGCAGTCCTTCGTCGATACCGGGTCCCCGGAAACTGCTGATTGACGTCCGGTTTGCCTTATCAAAGGACGCCTTGAACGTATAAGGAATATGAAGCTCGTCCGTGATCTGTTTCATGATTTCGGCAATGGAAAGCACCATTTCCTCCGATTCAATGACGCACGGACCCGCAATTAGCTGAAACATAGCGTACCTCCGATCAGGCGAGATTATGCTCGATCATATATCGCTCAACCTGAACGCGGTCTTTGGGCGTGTCAACGGAAAGCGTTTTGCAGTGAGCATTTATGTAATAGCAGTCCTTGCGGTTTTCGATAAAACGGAACGAGTCGTTCTCCTCGATTTTTTCAATCGGGCCTCGCGGTGTGTTGTGATAATACGCAAGCGACACATGAGTAAATGCGCCGACGCCGACAAACTTGTGATAGACATAGTTCATCTCACCCTTGGGGAAGGGAATAGGCGCACGCGAAATAAACAGGCAAATGCCGTCCTGGTTTGTCACGATTTTCAGATTGGTCGGATCGACAACCTCCACGGGATTGGAGAAATCCGTCATGAGGTTGGAAACATAGAAGCCGTCCTCGGGAATCGCGTCGGGAATACACTTGACAATATCCTCCGCCATAACCAACGGTTCGTCGCCGTTGACCATTACATAAAGATCGGCGTCGATCTTTTGGGAAACTTCATAAAGCCGCTCCGTCGCCGTTTCGCAGTCCTTGGAAGTCATAATGACCTTCGCGCCGAAGTCCTCCGCAACAGATTTGATCTCATCGCTGTCCGTCGCCACATAAACTTCATCAAAGCATTCCACTTCCTTGGAGTGCTTCCAGACCCAGTAGACCATAGGCTTGCCGCAAATCAGCGACAAAGGCTTGTTGTTAAATCTTGTTGATTCACTTCTCGCAGGTATCATACCGATAATTTTCATAAAATAACCTCCATTAGGCAGATTTATTTGCAGATTTTCTATTCATAATTTTTTTGAAAGGCTCCAGTATAATGCTCTTTTCATATGGATTCATCATAAAGAGCCAATTTGCAATACAGAAAACAATTGTATATATGACAATGCCAAACAACAACGTGATAATATTGTAAAAATCAATATACTTTGCAATCAGTAATGTAGCCGCACAAATCAAAACAGGGAATATAAAAATCGGAAATACTTTTTTCCAGAACCCGACAATATCCAATCCGATTTTTTTATAATAGATATTCATAGCGATTCCTTGACCGAGAATCAGTGCAAGCCCTGTCATGAGTGCTGCGCCGATGATTCCCATATTCTGCATTAAAACCCAGGTTCCAATAACATTGAGAATCGCAATTCCCAGATAGACAATAGATCTGAATTTATGTTTGTTTTTGGCAATGATGATGCTAAGAAAGACACTCTGAATCAAGGGAACAACATTGGGTATCATCATCAAAATGGCAACCCAGTACGCATCAGCATAGTCTTCTCCGGCATAAAAATATATAAACGGGCGACCAAATGCAATAAAGCCGGAAATAATCAGTGTGGCAATATAGCATTGCAGTCTTCCTATTTTTATGGCAAAATCGGAAAGCTCCCGGTTACTTGCTCCGCTGAACACCATTTTGTTTGTTTTGGGAGACAGCAGCGATGAGATACCGGTTGTTAAACTCAGCACAATGCTGTTGAATGTCCCGCCGACATTATAAACGGCAACGCCGGTAGTGGCAAGTGCGGGAATCATGCCGATCATGATTGTGTCGGTTGAATTATATAATTGAGAAACAATATTGGATAAAAAAATCCAAAAAGAAAAGGTAAGAATTTCTTTTAACAAGCGAAAGGGGATATTTTTGTATTGCGGCTTTATTTGAATTTTTTTTCGGACATACAGTAAATAGCAAATATTAATAATGAGACAAATGACAAGCGATGATGACGCCATGCCGATAGAAGCGTATCCTAAATACAGCAGTATTAAATTGACAATGGGGGCAACACATGTTGAGATGATATTCATGCACTGAATAAATATAAATTGCTCATGTGCAGTGGCAACGGAAATATAAGGGGAGACAGCAAAGGATAGGGATGTGTTGCAGACCATCAGAAAGACAAGAATTTTCATTCTTGCCAATTCGTCGGATGACAAGGATTTTGCATAAATCAGATCAAGACACATTGTCAGAATGGTGCCGATCAGGAATGCTGCCACCGCGATGATTCTGAAAATAGTCATGAAAAGGCCGAAAATGCGCTCTTCGGCTTCCTTTCCTTCTTCTGTTTTTGATTTAATTAAATACCTGGTAATTGCAGAGCCGATGCCAAGGGAAATTAAAGAAAGATAGCTTGTGATGCTGCTTGAAAGCTTGTAAAGACCATATTCGCTCTGCCCTAACAATTCAAGCATGATCGGCGTGTAAAATATGGGGATTAAATTACCCAAGCCCATATTCAGGTAATTTAATACAATACCGGCTTTTAGTTGACTGCCTTCTTTTTTCATAAATTATCCTCAAATAAAGTATCAAAATCCACTCTGGGGAAAACCTCAAGCTTTCCGCCGCGGGTTGCGTTGAAAACCTTGATATTGCGCTTGTCGCATTGTTCTTTCATAGCGACATAGGTCAGCGTGCTTTTTTCCGTGTTGGGGATATAGAGGTTGTCCTTATCTTCGTTGTACTTATCGGAAAAATAGTCTTTGACGGTATTGTCAACGACGATTTCCCCTTTGTTGTTTTGGCTGATCTGAAAATGATGGTCAACGCCGATGAAATAAATCTCCGTGAATCCCATGTAAGCGGCCAGCTGCGCGGCGGTGTACATACCGGTGCTTGCGCAGAACAGTTCATGGGCGGCATCATCGCTGAAACGGAACTCAAGCGGATTTTCATTCTGCATCCAGTTCATGTTAAAATAGAGCGCATCATGAATGTTGATATGATGAAACCAATGCAGCTGAATCGGAATGAGCTTGCAGGACAACTCCAGTTTGTCAACGATTTCCTGGCAACCGCTGAGCATTTTTTCGTCTTGAGATATGTAATATGTCGGACGCCACGGCGTCTCTTCAAAAATGTTATAAACGCGGTTGAATGCAAACGTAATTTCACCGTGTTCATAAAGCTTTGTCAAGTCCGACGCCCGCAGACTCGGACCGTTGCCGACTAAAAAACAGCGCTTGCCTGCGTAGGTGTTTTTGAATGATGCGATTTTTTTGCCGTATTCTGTTTTTTCAAAGTGTGCCTGCATATGCGGTTGCGTAATACGCGCTTCAAAGCTCGCTTTGAACCTATTGATGATAGCCAAAAGATCACCCTCTGTTTTTTCTGATAATTTTGTGAACGAACTGACAGATTCTGATGATACAGGGCGATGTCCCAATGGCTTCGGCAATGAGTTTTCTATCGTAGCGATCAGACAGTTCACAGGTAAATGTATAATATAACCGGAGCTTAGAGCGCAAGGAATGATTGAGAAATTCCTCTTTTTCTTTCAGCCACAAGCCGTAACCTCGCGGATTGTTGATGAAAATTGATGCTCCGGCTTTTGTCAGTCCGTCATCTTTGTATTCATAGACGCAGATAATGTCATTATAAAAACGCATACTGTAACCGTCATTCGCCATACGATTCCAGACAACGGCCTCAGTTATAAATCTTTCGTTATCAAAGATAGGGTATCTGTAATTTTTGTGAATCTCTGTGTAGAATGCAAAAGCTCTTTCTCCATCTATATTATGATAGCGGTCTAGCAAGGTAGCATCTTGATAGTTTGCATGAAAGATTTGATTCGGTGTGTCGGTTGGTGATGTACCCAGATTGCCGGAAACGCCACAAAAAACATTTAAGTCATGGATAGAAGACTCCCAGTCGGATATTTTTTGTAGGGCATCATCAGTCAAATAATCGTCACTGTCAACAGTAAGAAACAACAATCCCTCTGCGAAGTCCAAAGCATAGTTTATCGCCGCACATTTTCCTCCGTTTTCTTTTTTATAATAACGGATAGGAAAAAAATTATCCTCTGAATGCCATGTGGCGACAAGTTCTTCTGTATTGTCCGTTGATCCGTCGTCAACAATCAACCATTCAAAATCATGAAATGATTGTCTTTGCAGTGATCGATACAGGTTTTCAAGAATATAGGCTCTGTTATATGTTGGTGTAAATACGGTAATTTTCATGGTTCGTCTTGTAGATATAAAATCAGTAATCCATATATATCTTTTTATTTGTGCTCAAGCATATGATCCGGTAATGAGGATAAAAATTCACGCTTTTTTTCTCGCAATCCGTCTTTATCCAGATTGACACATATCGGTTGCTTTTTTTTGGCGTATTCATCGGTTGTGCAGATGACTTTTGCAGGATTTCCGGCAATCACAACATTTCCGTTTTTATAGCTTTTCGTAACGACACTTCCGGCTCCCACAATCGTGTTGTCACCTAATTCAACACCGGGAAGTATTATGCTTTTTGCCCCGATAAAACAATTATTACCAATTTTGATTTTTCCGAAATAATCGGTAGCATCAATGTTACATTTAATGACTGCATTATCGTGTGTAAGCAATGCCGTGTCATATGCAATGGTAACATTATCTCCGATTTCAACAAGATACGGCTCGCCGGGAATATCGCAATAAAATGCAAAATTTTCACCGCATTTACCACCGTTTTCCTGAAATTGCTGAATCTTTATTTGTAAAAAAGCTTCATCATTTCCGGTTATTTTATACCATTCTTTTTTTAGTTTGCGAAGCAGTTTGTTCATAGTATCAACCCATTCCTAATTTCACTCTAATGAAACAATCAAATTTGAAATGTTTAATGATAAATCGCAGTCGAATTTGTTTTATTGGCTGTAATGCTTTTATATAAGCATCGTCAGGTTTATATTGCAAGACATATTCGTTTAATTGAGACATGAGTATTTTTTGCTTGTCCTTATCCGCAGATTTCAGCACTTGATATCCTTTAAAAACACAGGTATAAATAATATCCATTGAGCTTTTTTGTGTCAGTGACGGCAATTCTTTCCTGATATATTCATGCCTTTCAGCCTTTGCTTGAAGCACGAGAAGCGGGTATTTTTCTCCTTCGAGCCCCATAATACTATTGTTTCTTTGTAAGTAGTAATAGCAAATATCCTCAATTACCGATACGGATCCTGCATTTGCAATCGCTTTCCATGTCCAAAACTCATCTTCATGTATTTTTCCGACTTCAAATGGAATATTCGTAACAATTGATGCTTTGTATAGCTTATTCCAAACCGTCATAACAAGGTATGTTGAATCAATAAGGGCATTCATGGCCTCGTTTTTGTTCAGGACAATGTTTCTATTCGTTCTTGTCAGAGGCACTGGTGACCTTCCATCCTCCCAGACTCTTACGGCTGTACACGAAGCGATGTCACAATTATTGTGAGTAATGCTCTTATATAACTTTTCATACATATCGGACGATATAGAATCATCACTATCAACAAAAGCGATATATTCTCCGTTTGCCGCTCGTAGACCGGCGTTTCTGGCGTCGGAAAGCCCGCCGTTTTCCTTATGGATTACTTTGATTCTGCTATCTTTTTCAGCCCAAGCATCGCACATCGCCGGGCAGTTGTCGGGAGACCCGTCGTCGACCAGGATGATTTCAAGATCCCGGTAGGTCTGGTTGACAATCGACTCTATGCACTTATCAAGATAATCTTCGACTTTATAGACAGGAACGATGACACTGATCAGATCATTCATAGCTTTTCCTCATTCTTCAATATCATAAATTTTATCTAGTCCTGTTAATTTTGCATATATCATATGAATCAGCTTGTACAAAGCCGGAAATACGGTTGCAAGCAGTATTTTGAGTTTGAAGATTGTGTCAAAATGACCGGAATGTAAATTTTGCAGCAACAAACTTCTTAATTCTTTTCTGTATTTCTTTTGATATCGTGTAATTAATGCTTTGTTCTCTTTTTTTGGCATAGTAGCCACGATAATCAGCGAATTGATATAATTGCGCATGGCAACAGAATGGATTTCATCATTCTGCTGTGAATCATTGCATATGATTTTTCGAACTCTGATAGGATCTTCTATTTTATAAGCATTGATGGCACTATTCGCTGCTGAGTTTTTATGTACTATATAATTGTATAAACAGACATCTTGAAATACTGCTTTTGCGGAGAACTTAAAAAGATAATAATTCATAAGCAGATCTTCGTTAATCTTGATTGACTGATCTAGGAGGCCTGAATCAACCAGTTTCAGCAGTAATTCTTTTTTATAAATTTTATTCCATAAGCCCGGCTCAATAATCGAGCCATTTAATAAATCAAGGATTCCTTTTTTTGTATCTTGTTCTATGATTTGATTGGTACCGTAATACTCCACTTGTCTGTTAGGAAAAACCATTTTGTAACCACAATGTGATATATCAGCGGAATACTTTTCTGCATTACACATAAGGATCGTGTACATATCCGGCTCAACCGTATCGTCCCCGTCACAAAAAGCGATCCAATCTCCTTTAGCTTGTTTCACGCCATAGAATCTTGCAGAGGTTACGCCACCGTTTTGTTTGGAAAACACTTTGATTCTATTATCTTTTTTTGCAAAACTATTTACTTTTTGAAGAGTATCGTCAAAAGAGCCATCGTCTACGACAATGATTTCAATGTCAGAATAGGATTGATTGCATAGGCTTTCTAAGGTTCTTTCAATATAATTCTCTATATTATAGGCGGGAACAATGACGGAAATCAATTTAATCACCTTTTAAACGAAATCTTTATAGCGAAATCAAAAATAAATTATTGTATATAAGAAGAGATTTTTGTTTCAAGCTTTCCTATTGTGTTTGATTTTCTTATCCAACCATCAATTGGACGAAACAGCAACTGCCTGAAAAAGTCGATTGCAATGCCTACTGCAAATATAAGGACGCAAACCAGAATTTGGTACAGCGGAAATGATGGCATCAATAACTTATCCGGCAAGTTCAGAAAGCTCCAAAGGCTTGGATCAACATTTGCGTGGGCATGGATTAGATACACGCCGAATGTCAGTGGTGCGACGGCTGTTATAATTTTTGTGCTGATTTTATTCTTTATTGTGATGTTAAGCATTGCAATGAACAATGAAATGGTCGAGAAAAACACAGGCACAGAATCATATTTATACCAGTTAGAGGCAACAGTTGTCAGAATACCAATATTGTACTTTTGAGATACGAACAGAGCACAACCTACGATGATCGGATTGACAAGGCATATGATTGCCAGTGAAATATGTTTTTTGTTCGGCTGATAATGTAAACGAAACCATGCTGCTGTTATATATAATGTTACAAACCAAGCAAGTCCCCAGCCTCCTCCGGAATTCATTCCGGCAATTTTTGGGTGAACAGACACCCATACGGACATGAGAATAAAAAGAATAACAACGAGAGCACTCATTTGCTTTTTGTTCAACGCAAATATCGCTTTATTTAAAAATGGAGCCAGTAGGTACATGCCGATGTATATCGTGACAAACCAATAACGACCTGTTGTGATTGGGAAGAAGCAGGAGGCAAGCGACATGAATGAAAACGGAATTGCTCCGCTTATCATAAAAATAATTTTGAATAATAGAGCGTAAAAAACAACTTCAATCCATAAGGATATAATTTTAGAAATCCTAAATTTAGATTTGACTAAAAAATATCCACTAAGTAACACAAAGCAATTTACGCATATCTGAGTGAAATTATGAAGGATTTTTTCGTAAAGATAGATAGTGCCCATTTCAATCCGGATGGATTCCAGAACTCCGCTATGATCTATGGAGTGTAGCAGGACAATCAAAAACATGGAAATGATTCGCAGCAAATCAAGATTTGCGTTCCGTTCTTTGGTTGTGTTTAATTTCTGAATGTTTGACATCATCGAATTTACCTGCCGATCAACTTGCGAAAAGCATAATAATAAGGAGCTAAGATTTCTTTCATACGTATTACAATCATTTTAAGTTTTGATTTTTCTTTATAGCTTTCTCCGGTGCATTCATTGATAATCTCAATCATGTCATGGGCTAATTGATAATATACAGGCTTGATGTAATGATTAAAATGATCATAAAAGCTTGATTGATCCACCAGATATTTATTGACATCCAGCAACCGCACATTGTCGGTATCAACAGCGAATCGGCGAATAGCCTCATTTATTTTTTTATGGACAATATGTCTGTCTTTATAGGCTTCAAATGTGTTTTTTTCGTAATACAATTCTCCGCCGAGCATAATCACCAATGTGCAATCTTTGTTGAGATGGGCTTTGATGTATCTCAGATTCTCAACAATTTGCTCCGGTGAGTTGCGGCCGATAAACTCATATTTTTCTGCGAACTGCTCAAGAATCTCTTTCGTGAAAGTAAAGTTTGCGGTACTGTATTCTTTGCTGATAAGCTTGTCCCAGTTTGCGGGGTCGGTTATCGGATGGATATATTCCAGAAAAGCCAGTTTTTCACCGGTTTCTTTTCTTTGATATACGCCTAAATTTGCATCAGTAAGAATGCTGATAAATACAACTTTATATGGAATTTTGAATATGTTATCACAATACATACTGTAATCGGCAAAAGGAACTTCAGATACAATCAAATCTTTTTGATCTTTGGTAAGGTGCAATGATTCTACAATATGTGTGGTATGCCCGGTTGATTCTATAGTAAGCCCATTGTCAAGAGTGTGTGTGAATTCTGTATCGAAAGCGCTTGCGTGTGGGATATAGGGATATAATTGGAATAAATCACAAGGACCTTTTACCAATACGGTATGTTCTTTTATTTGCGAGTCGGCATTGTTTTTAACGGGAGCTTTATTATCTTTTTCATCATCCATTTGATTGATCCAATCGGGCAATTCAGTTGATGATAAGTCACTGATTACTTCACCGACTTGATCGAGCTGAGGACGATGCAAAAAATTATATACATATTGCTCAATACCCATGCCGAGCGTTCTGCATGAAAAGGTAAAATGGATCAGGCGATTGTTTTGCACGGCATAAAAACCAACGATGCCGTAATCCCCGAATTTGTCGGAAACCTCTATGTATCCGCAGGCAACAGATGAATCCGCAAACATAGCCTGAAGCTCCTCTTTTGAACTTCGTTTTTTTGTAAAATTCAATTGATTGGCTCTTAATAGCAGATCATGGATTCTGTCAACTTGTGTATCGCAGTCGTGACAGATATTCAATCTGATGTTACTGTGCTTTAAAAACTCTATGTTGGATTCAAATTGCGAGCTTTCGTTTTTTTTCTCTTCGAGCAATTGATACTGGTGCAAGCGTTTATGCCCGGTATCTTTGTGTTCAGCGTTTTTTGCATACTCGCATAAGTCATCAATTTCGTTTTCGGCGGCAATCATGATTCCCGGGCACATAAAACGTACTTCTTCACGATTCGAATGGTTGTCATCAATAAATAGTACATTTTCCGCGCGTAAGTGCATATCTTCGATGATATGTTTGACCCGATTTCCTTTTGGTTCCCAGTTGACGGAAGCAAAAACAAATTGATCGAAAATATTATATTTTTCAAGCTCATTTTTTACAACTGAATAGTCATTTTTGCTGCATATGGAATTCACGATGCCGTAATCGGTTAGATTATTGATGAGCGTCAGATGATTTTCCGGAACAATAACATCTCCCTCAGAGATGATGCCGTTCCAGAATGTATCATCCATATCCCATATTATCAGTTTAATTCTGTCAAAATGAATCATATACGATCACCCAAAATGAAGAATAATAGCTATTCAAAGCTTAAAAGCATCTCTTCAACAGCCTGAACTGTTTTCTCGGTGCTGAAAGCTTTTCCTCTTTCTGCAGCTTTTTGTTTGTAATGCGCAAGCAAGTCGGGATTATCGAGCAATTCCTTGATCCCCTCGTACAAAGCTTCTTCGCTGTTCTCAGTTACAATTCCGTATTCATTGTTTTCACCGAGCATTTCTTTCATGCCTGAAACCTCAACGGTGCAGACAGGTGTGCCGACAATCAATGCTTCGGTTGCGGCCGTCGAGAAGCCCTCCGACAGGGAAGAGCAGACAAATAAATCGCTCGCTGCAACATATTGATAGGGATTTGTTTGATAGCCTAAAAATGTAAAGCTGTCATGAATCGCGTTTTCGTCAACAAATTGTTGTATCTGGTTTTGAATGTTGGGGTTGCCTTTGCCGAGAATATAGGTGTGTATGAGATACCCCTCATTTTTCAATCGAAGGTGAATACGAGCCAGCCTGTCGAAGCCTTTACCCGGCTGAATCTTTCCGACCGCGATGAGATTGCATTCGTTCGCATTGAATTTTATGTCCGGTTGCTTTTTCGCTTGCTGTAAAATGGATTTGGTGTCTGACGTGTTATAAAGAACTTGAGCGGTAATATCCGGAATCAATTTTTGGAATGCTGCTTGTGACGATTGTGAAACAAATATCAGCTTATCAAACTTTTTATAAGCATGTTTTGCTTCTGCAAAGTTTCGGAACCCTACCGCTATGGTATTTTCGTCTTTCACGGTGCAATGAATCCAGGAATAAAGCTTTGTTTCCGGATTGCGGCAGCCGCTGATAACTCTCGCCGACGGACCTTCCAAATACGCAATTTCAATATCATAGGATTCTTTTATCAGATGCTTATGGAGCTGCTCCGGTGACCACAATTTCATAATGTGGGAATTTCCCGGTACGGCTTTTTTGAAACAGGTTTTGTAGGTGACGTCGGGGGATAGAAACTGACGATTCACACCGACGTCAAACAAGGTCATGACGGTGATGTCAAATTTGGTTTTATCCATGTTGTTGACAAGATTGACGAGAACTTTTTCTGCACCGCCGGGGCCGAGATCATGGATTAAAAATAATACTTTTTTCATAGTGTTACATCTCTACTAATTCCATAATAACTGTATTTATGATTGGGAGTACCAGCTGTAGCCCGGATTTTGTTTTATCCGAACCAACAGTAGTGGATTTTTTTCGGAATCATTGTTTGCACCTGCTTATTCTTTTTATCATTGAGTTTGAGATTTTATTGATTATAAATGCAATTATAATTGTGACGCCGAGCACAATCAGACAATTGAATGCCCAATAGGGTGTTAAATCAAACAAACGAACCGGTCCTACGCAAAACATATAATGAATCAAATAGATTTCAAAGCTTATGTTGCTGATGAATGTCACGATTTTGATTGGTTTTCTGTCATGAAAAAGAAATGCAAAGATGAGAAAGATGCAAAAGGCCGATATTGTCTGTGTATATCCCACGGTTATGCGGTCATACAAAACTGTGCCATCAAAAAAGTGTCGTATAAGAAATCGGAACACAAAAGAACAGCACATAATGAGAAATGCAAATATCGTTATTTTCGGGGTGATCAAAATGCTGTCAAAAAAGTGTCCCAGTATATACGCTAAGCAGTAGTAGCTGACTAATGACAGTAGTGTATGAATCCACTGTGCTTTGCAACATGACCATATAAGTGGCAATCCTGTAAAAATGCAAATAGAAATTATTATCAGGTACTTTGATTTAATCTGCGACATGAATTTGTCAAGCAATGGGCGTAATCGCATAGCAAATCAAAAGCGGGGTTATAAACCATGTTTGTTCTGCTCCCAGTACGCCGACAACAGAACCTTGAAGGCCCAACATCAACCACAGCCAATCGAGTTTAAAAATGTTGATTCCTCGCAGTATATGTACAACAGCCAGAATTAAGATGAAAATTTCATAAGGTATATATATTCGTTGCAGACGTTTTCTGTACCATTTTCTTGGCTCTTTGCAGATTTCTCCGGAACGAGTGCCAAAAAGAAATCCGGATAAAATGATAAAAATTTCGACACCAATGTTAAAGAATTGCGATGACATATTTAAAATGGAATTTCTGCTCTGTGCAGTAAAATGACACATGAGAATCATAAAGACTGCTGCGCAGCGAAGCCATGTTACAAAGGAATAGTTTTTCTGCATTTGTTTAATCACCGGCGCGTAGTTTTATAAATACGGATAGGAGCAGACCAATCGGGACGGCAAGAATCGTCAGACCTTTTTGAGGTGATTCTTTTATAAGATGCTTATTTTTGGCAAGAATGCTGCTTGAAACATAATGTACGCAATCGACAAACATTCTTTTTTTTGATGTGGGGTATTGCATACAGATTTTCCGCCAGAAGGCAAAGCCTTTGGGGTTTTTCAGATATTGACAGTACATACTGTTCGAGGAGCCGTCCGGCTGATACTCAACATTGCAGACAATCTCATCAAGAACGGCCATTTTATATTGCTGATCGATCAGACGGTATTTATAGGAAAGCGCGACATATTTTTCTCCCTCAAATACGGGGTACGGCGGGAACTGATTGATGATATCCGTTCTGTAGATCAGTTTTTTATCACCGCTTCCACCGTTTGCGTAATAACCGATAACGGTAGTTTCCGTTAATTCCAAAGGGAAGCCGTTTCCGATAATATTTCCGTCAAAATCGGCGTCAAGCGCGATGATTCCGGCGTATCCGTCGTTTTTTACTTCATCCCATTTTTTGAGAATTTTCCTGACTGCTCCGGGCGACATCTTATCATCCGAATCAATACAGACATTCAGCTCTGTATCAATATTTTCGTAAGCCGTATTATGGGCTGTATGCATGCCGCCGTTTTCTTTATAAATATATCGGATTTCAAAACCGTTATCTTTTTGCTGCCATGTATGAACCAGGTCCGCGGTATTATCGGTTGAACCATCGTCAACGATCAGCCAGATGAAATCTTTACAGTCCTGCCGTACAAGTGATTCATAGGTGCGGGGCAGGGTATGCGCTCTGTTGTATGCAGGAGTAAAAACCGTTAAAATAATTTTATCGTTCGTTGTATTTTGCAAGATAAAAATCACCTAACCATTTTGCTGTTTCGGATATGTCATAACCGGCGGAAATAATTTCCGCGCTTCTGTCTTTTCGTTCAGTCCTGGCGCATTCTAAAACTGTTTCGGCCCATTTTTCAGGCGGATCGCTGAGATTACAAACGGTGACAAGATCATCAGTCAGGATACTTTCGGTTGGTACTTTATCGGACATGACAATCGGCAAGCCGGATGTCTGCGTCTCGACTAAAGTGACGGGTAAGCCTTCGTAGATCGAGGGAAAGACAAAAACGTCCATCGCCTGGATCAGTCTGTTGACATCGGCACGGACACCGGTGAAAATAATATGTTCGGATATGTTCAATTCGCCGGCTCTGTTTTCTATTTGTTGTTTTTGCGGTCCGTCACCGATAAGAAGTAATTTTGATGCTTCGTTTTTCTTTAAAATCTCTTTGAATATGTCTAAAATAAAAACGTGGTTTTTTTCACTTGTAAAACGACCGATGTGTCCGATTATTAATTCATGATCGGCAAAGTGGAGCGAATCTCTGACCTCATTACGCACTTGCGGATTATATTGGAACCCCGAAGTATCAATCGCGTTTTGAAGAACTTTATAGTGATTTGATTTGGTAACTTTTGCGCCGTAACGATCCATACCGGCTACTTCTGAGCAAGCAAAAAAATAATCGGCAATATTCCTCGTCGGGTAGGAAAGCAGTTTATATAGTGCGCTTTTTAAGCTATGATCAGTACCGGAGCTATGGCTATGAGCTATTGTATAAAGTCCAGCCTTTCTTGCTTCAGATAAGTAAATGGCGGCAGTGCTCCCAATATGGCCATGAATGATCTTATACTCTTCATGGTGTTTCCGGAAAAAGGTCTCCCACCATTTTTTATAAGCAAAATAATTCTTGCCGTTAAAATGCGGACAATGATAGATTCTACCACCGAGCTTTTGTATTTCATCATCGTATGCCGCTTTTTCATCGGTATTCTCAACAAAATCAAACTGAATATTTGACCGATCTATATGACGATACAGATTCATGATTATGGATTCCGCGCCGCCGCGATTCATGATTCCGATCACATGTAAAACCCGTATCGGCTTGTCGCTTTTCGGTAAATCTTCCAAAACTCATATCTCCTCGTAATTATGCGTAAAGTCAATCAGAATAGGGTGATGCTTCCAAACACGGTCTTCTTCGGGTGGAAGCTGCATATAATCACCGTATTCAAGCTTTAAGTGAAGATCGGATTGTTTGAAAATATAAAACTTTTCATATGCAAAATCTGTCAGAATCAGATCTGAAAAAATATCGTGGGGGTAGATCATCTTGCAGGATGACAATGTGCTGAGAATAATATATGGATTTGTTGTATTTGCATTAAACTTTTGAATATTGCGATTTGCGCGAGTCAACAAAGTCTTTTTTTTGCTTTCACTCAGACTTAGCATGGCGTTCTCAATTTTTTGAACCGGTCCGCTTTTGCCACTGTTGTGATTTCGGGTAAATAATAATGAGATCAGACAATCAATATAAAATTTCTTTCTCTGGAGGGATGACGTCGGAATGCGGTCTGCTACAAAAATGTCAACAAAGATTCCCTTGTGATAATTCTTGCCGACATCTTCTTCTTGAAGAAATGTTGTATGATTCTTTTTGATTTTTGTAAAATTCTGTGTAAAATCGGGATCGGTCTCTTTATTGACAAGTATATAGTCGTCAGAGTTTTTCCAGAGAGACAGGAAGCGATTGTAGTCCTCACGGGGCATCACAATGTCAATATCGTCATCCCATGGAATAAAGCCGTGATGACGAACAGCGCCTATTGCAGTCCCATATGCGAGAGAATAGCGAAGCTGATTCTGTTCGCAGAATTGATGAATATATTTCATAATTTCAAGTTCACATGCTTGAACCATCTTTAAATCATCCGTAGACGGTTTGCTTTGATTTGTTTGTTGTGTGACTGACATTTGAACACATCCTTATCTTTTTTGTTACGTTATAAGATGCTATACAAGTAAAATGCGATATACAACACAATCATGATCGACTTAACAATTCGTCTGGTATCATGTTTGAATATATGATTGAGTTCCCAGGGAAGAAGAATATAACTGTAGAGCGAAAAATAAATTGGGACTCTGCCGATAAAAATACCGCTTGTGAAAATAGATATGATATAGATGCCGGTGGAGACAATTGACATGTTGGTGCAAAGATTGACGATCGGGTCATTTTGCTTATCGATTTCTTTTTTGCCGTAGAGAGAAATCATGGCAGGAACCGAATAGACTAACACCCGCAAAACATTCGTGCCGTCGTCCTCCCACGCCGTCCAGTCCGAAACAACATTCTGGTACTGTGTTTCTTCCAATAAACCGTCTAAAATATTGGTAGCCTGATCGATGGAAGCGACGGCGATCATAACGGTAAACAGAAAGAAGACGGTCTTTTTGTTCCAGGCCTTTCCCTGCGCAATAAACATGAACGGCAAAAGAATCAGCGCCGATCCGTGGAAATAAGATGCAAATATGATAATGATAGCCGCCGGGATATATTTTTTCTTCAGAATCAGTCCGAAGCATAAAAAGGTTATACATACAGCGACAAACTGCCGAATTCCGTTTTGCATCCAGGAAATGTAGTCCGTCGATGCAAAAAAGAGGAACATGCTGATAAAAAAATCTTCGGAATACTTTCTGTATATTTTAACAAGAACAAAGATCTGAAAGGTAGCAATAATCCCGAAATATACAATGTAGCTTTTGGTAACAAAAATATGAATCAGCGCGGCAGTAAAATAGTACAGTTCATCTTTTGTGATGGATTGCATATAATCCGGGAGTGCGGATATCTCAGCAGGCATCAAAAGGAATGTCTGTGCATAAGCGCCGGTGTCACCGATATTTAGGTGGCGGTTAGCGGTTAAATATATAATTGGGATAATCAAAATGATTGCCCATATCCATTTATAACGGACGACCTTTTCGCCGCAGACGATTTCCGTCTTTTTTCCGTTGGTGACATTGGCAAGAAGAGCGGCAACAGCAGTCCATATTAAAATGAAAATATAGCTTGCATATGCCATATCAATTCACGCACCTAAAAGCTTTTCTATCGTTTGTTGAATAATCTCTTTTTTATCGAATTCTTTTTCCATTTTTTCCCGGGCATTTTTCCCGAGCAGCTTTTTTTTCTCAAGCGTTAGCCCGACAAAACGCTTCATGGCGTCATAGAGGGAATCGGCGTCTTTTACTTTGACAAGAAAGCCTGTTTCTTCGTCATTGACGGCTTCTTTACAGCCGGGAATATCGGTTGTAATCACCGGACGTCCCATGGCGGAAGCTTCTAACAGAACATTGGAGAGTCCTTCGTGATAAGAGGGGAGAACCACACACGAGCAGTCGCGGTAAAATGGCTTTGTGTCGGTCTGGAAGCCATGGAAGTGGACGATGCCCTGACGATCCAATTCTTCGACAGTTCCTTTGTATTCATCTTCAAAAAATCCGATCAGATCGAGCTGTACGCGTTTACCGAATTCGTCTTTCAGGCGTTTGAATGCGGAGAAAAGCTCGTCAACGCCTTTTTCTTTCATGATCCTGCCGACAAAAAGGAATCGCACGGTTTCGTCTGCCGGATAGGGCATAAACGGGTAGGTATCAAGGTTTACGCCGGCGCCGTTTAGTACTTTGATTTTATTGGGGCTGATTATTTTTCGTTTGATGAAAATGTCCGCATTGGCTGAGTTTTCAAAGAAGACGGTTTTCGCTTTTTTTAACGCAGTTTTATACATAACGGTCACGATCTTGGCCAACATTTCTTTTTGGAATGCGGTGCCAAGACCTTGCACGTTGGCAAAATACTCTTTGTGTTTGATGCGGCAAACGAGACCGGCATAAATATTCGGTTTGATGGAATAGGTAATGACCTTATCGGGGTTTTCTGAAGAAATCAGTTGAAAATAATTTCTGAGGAGCTTCAAATCTGTGATCGGATTGATGCCGCGTCTGTCAATTGGTGTTTCTACGCAATGGCAGCCCATCGCGGCAAAATCGTCTTCATGTCCGACGAAGGGCATACTGAGAATAACCTCGTTGTCAGCGAGGAGAGCTTCTATCAATTCTCTTCTGAATTGATAGAGCATATAGGAATGGTTGGTTGCAATCAGAATCTTTGCCATAAGATCAGTCCTTTGCCGCAGCATTCAGCACGCCGGTGCCGCCTTCAACGACGCCTTCATGTTTCAGTACCTGCAATGCTGTCTCGACAATGCATTTGATGTCGAATGGCAGGCTCATTTTTTTGACATATTCGCCGTCATAGGCGGCTTTGATGGGGATTTCAAGCTCGTCTCTGCCGTTGACCTGCGCCCAACCGGTCAGTCCGGGACGGATGGCGTTGGCACCGTATTTGTCGCGTTCGGCGATCAGATCGTCCTGATTCCAGAGCGCCGGACGCGGTCCCACAATCGACATGTCGCCTTTTATAATATTGAAAAGCTGCGGGAGTTCATCAAGGCTGGACTTCCGCAGAAATTTGCCTACCTTCGTGATATAGGCTTCGGGATCGGATAAAAGATGCGTCGGCATATCATGCGGCGTATCGGTGCGCATGGTTCTGAATTTGAACATATCAAACAATTTTTTGTCCTTGCCGACGCGTTTCTGGACAAAGAGAACCGGTCCTTTTGAGTCGATTTTAACGGCAGCAGCCGTCAGCAGGAAAACCGGCGACAAAACGGCGGCGGCAAAGAGCGAGAGGATCAGATCGATCATGCGTTTTACGATTTTATACATGAGCAGCGACTCCTTCTTTTTCTGGATTGGGATGATAGGTCGTGACGATTTTTTGGACGGAATCACGAATATGGTCGCCGTCAGTGTAGCATTCGTCACGCAGATAGGCAAGCTCTGTAAAGAAAGTGTCCGCATCGACGTCGGAGAGCTTGCCGATATAGATCAGGTCATTCTTCGTTTTCGTCAGCCCTTCTTCGGACATCAGCAGTTCTTCATACAGCTTTTCACCGGGACGAAGACCCGTGTATTCGACTTTAATGTCAACATCGGGTTCAAAGCCGGAGAGCTTAATCATCTTCCGTGCCAGATCGTCAATCTTGACAGGCTGTCCCATATCGAGGACGAAGATTTCGCCGCCTCTTGCGTAATAACCGGCCTGCAGCACAAGCGAGACCGCTTCGGGGATCGTCATGAAATAACGGATAATATCCTTATGCGTTACGGTGACGGGACCGCCGCGTGCAATCTGTTTTTTGAACAGCGGAATCACGCTGCCGTTTGAGCCGAGTACATTGCCGAATCGGACAGCGACGAATTTAGTCTCGGAGATTTTGGCGAAACATTCGATAATCATTTCGCACAGGCGTTTGGAGGCTCCCATGATATTCGTCGGATTGACGGCTTTGTCCGTTGAAATCAATACGAACGTGCTGACATGATTCCGGTTGGCGGCGTTGGCGACGTTATAGGTTCCGAAAACATTATTTTTAATGGCCTCGTTCGGAGAATCCTCCATCAGCGGGACGTGTTTATGTGCCGCTGCGTGATAGACGATATCGGGCTTGTATTGCTCGAACAGCGTATCCACACGGTGAATATCCCGTACGGAGCCGATGATGACATCGAGATCGAGTTTGGGGTATTTGGCGCGCAGTTCCTGTTGAATGGAATAGGCGTTGTTTTCGTAGATGTCAAAAATTATCAGTTGTTTCGGGGAATAAGAGGCGATCTGACGGCAGAGCTCGCTGCCGATGGAACCGCCGCCGCCTGTGACGAGCACGGTTTTGCCTCCGATATACTCTTTGATCTCCGTCAAATCGACCTTGATGCTGTCGCGACCGAGCAGGTCGTCGATTTCCACTTTACGGATTTTTTCGATGTTGACTTCGCCGTTCGCGAGCTGATAGATTGCCGGAACGATGCGCAGATCGCAGTTCGTCTGTTGACAGGCGTCGATGATGAAGCGTTTCTCTTCGTTTGTTGCCGTGGGAATGGCTAAAATGATCTGGTCAATCTGATACTTCTCGACCATTTCGGGAATATGTTCGCAGTTGCTGACGACCTTGACGCCATGTATGTATTTGCCGATTTTTTTCGGATCCTTATCGAGCATGCAGATAACGGTGCCTTCGGAATGCGAGCTGGTCTGAAATTCACGCAGTACGGTCGCACCGGAGCGACCTGCGCCGATAATCATGATCCGGTGCAGCTTGTTGGCATTGACGGTTCGTTTGATGCGCCCGATAAAACGGTACGCGAAGCGCAGCGCGGTGATAAACGCGAGAAGAAAAATGAAATACAGCAGTGGATAGCTTCTCGGGAAAGAGAGGTCAAACGCATATTTCGCAATCACGTGCATCACGGAAGAGAGCGCAGTCGAAACAAGGCAGGCTTCGGCAATTTTGACAAATTCGTCAACGCCGGCAAATTTCCAGATGCCGCGATAGAGTTTGAAATACACAAAAATCAGCAGGGTGATAACGGTGTTGATCGGCGATAGTTTTACAATGCTGTATAAGAAAGAAGATGCGATCAATTCCAGAATGTTAAACTCAAAACGAATCAGCAAAGCCAATACGGATGCACAGTTGATCAGCAGAATATCCGTAAGTACCAACAAAAATGTCTTCAGGTTCTGGAGCCTTGTTTCTTTTTTGGAGATACCGGTATTGTTCATTTGGAAATAGCCCCCACTTTTTCCGTCGATTTTTGTATATTTTTCAGCTTTTATATCATAGCATTATCCAAAAGAAAAGTCAATAATAAATCGCCATCATGTAAAATTTGTGTGAATTTTTCATATGATGACAGAATATGAAAGATTTTTATCAAATTCTGCTCGGAATTTCTTGACGAAGCGTAAAATATATTGTAATATAATATCTGTATGATCAGATTATTATGAGGAGTCTGCGATGTTTATTGATATGCACTGTCATATTCTGCCCGGTGTGGACGACGGCGCCGAAACCGTAGAGGAGTCCTGCGAGATAATCCGGCAGGCTGCGGACTGCGGCACGACTGTCATGCTGGCGACACCGCATTATCGCAATCCTTTCCGCTGCGTGCAAGACAGTAATATGGAAATGATTCAGGCGGCGTATCGATTGCTGAAACAGGAGCTTGCACAAAGGGAGATTCCCGTTACGCTGTTTCTCGGCAGCGAGTGGCTCGGCGCTCCGGACGGACAGACGCTTTATGAAAGCGGTCGGCTCCTCACCGTAAACGGTTCCGACTATGTTCTCGTCGAGTTTCTTTTTGATGAATCGCTTGCATCTGCCGTTTCCTGTGTCCGGAAGCTGATTGCTTGCGGCCTGCGTCCCGTGATTGCGCATCCGGAACGCTATGATTTTCTCAGGCAGGAGCCATATGCCGTTTTTGATCTTTTGAAAACCGGCTGTCTGCTGCAGGTCAATAAGGGGAGTCCGCTTGGGCTTTACGGCTCGCATGCGCAGACATATTCTGAATGGCTGCTCGATCACGATCTGGCGCATCTCGTCGCCAGCGACTGTCATAATACCTATAATCGTGATGCGGATATGGGGGATGTGTATCATTGGATGATTCGTCGGTACCCCGAAGAAAAAATAAAACTTTTGCTGCATGATAATCCGAAAAGGATTTTACTGAATCAATCGATATAAGGAGGAGGAAATATGCGATTTTTCAGAATCTTGTTTCCCGTGCTTTTTGTACTCGTCGCCGCGTTTTCCATCTATGTGCGTGTGAGTGAGACGAAGGATTATACGCCGCCTAAGCTGACTTGTGACGCCGATACGCTGACGCTTTCGGTTGAGGATGATGAGTCGAAGCTGTTGGAACATGTTACAGCTTCCGATGAAAAAGACGGCGATCTGACAAAATCGGTTATCGTCGAATCCATATCGTCCTTTCTGGACGGCAATAAGGCGACCGTCACGTTTGCGGTTTGTGACAGCGACAATAATGTTGCCAAGCTGACAGCGAACGTCGTTTACAGCGATTATACGCCGCCGGTGTTCTCTTTCAGTCAGCAGCAGATTTATTATGTCGGTGCAACCAGAGCGGATCTGCTTGCCGGCGTTTCGGCGACGGACAAGCTGGACGGAGATATTTCCTCCCGTGTGACAGTCGCGGAATCGACGCTGGATCTCTCCAAACCGGGCGTCTATCCGATTACATACCGGGTGACAACGACCAAGGGCATCTCCTCCGAGGTGACGATCAACGCCTATGTGTATGATTCGCGTTTGCCGTCAACGATCACCCTGAAGCAGTATCTCGTTTATACGGATGTGAACAAGAAGATCAATCCGAAAGAGTATCTGGGCGCATACGAAGAAAAATATCTGGCGGAAGGCTATTTTAACGATTATACCTGTACCCTTGAGATCATGGATGAAATCGATTATAAAAAGCCCGGGGTTTATTATGTAACCTACCGGCTGGTTAAGAAGTCGGATAAAATGATCGACGGTAAGAACGCGGATCAGGAGATCCTGGCCGAGGCCTATCTTGCCGTTGCGGTAAAGGGGTGAGCGTATGAGAGAAATCCGTTTTGATTTTATCAACTGGTACACCATCCTCAAAGATGTTCTGAAGAATCTGTGGGTAATTCTGCTGGCGGCACTGACCGGCTTTTTCGGCGTGCGTGCTTATTTCAATTTCACCTACCGGCCTGTTTACAGTTGTTCGGCGACGGTGGCCATTACTTCGACCGATTCGGGCAGCAATACTATCAGCAATCTGAATAAAACGATTGAGACGGCATCGACGTTTCAGGAGATGTTTCAGAGCTCTTATTTTAAAGAGAAACTGTCCGATATGACGGGTACGCCGGTCGAAGGGACGATTTCCGCTTCTCAGATTTCGGAAACAAACCTGATGATCATTTCCTATTCCTGCTCGTCACCGGTGACAGCGTACAGCACTCTTGTGGCGGTCATTGAAAATTATAACGTCATTACCGACCATAATTTTTCGGATATGGTGATGAATGTCATCGTGCAGCCCTATGTACCGATGGCACCGTCGAATCCTATTTCTTACGGCTATTACGATAAGCTAGCAGCGTTGCTCTGTTCCGCGCTTGTTCTGCTCGCTGTGATGTTTTTCTCTTATTTTCGTGATACAGTCAAGAACGAAAGTGACGTCAATGAGATGCTCGACGCGAAGCTTTTCAGCGTCGTGTATCATGAGGAAAAGAACAAGACCATTAAAGCGAAGCTGCGTTTTACGCATTCGAAAGAGCCACTGTTGATTACCAATATTCTGATCAATTACCGTTTTGCCGAGACATTCCGCATAGCGGCGCTGAAAATCGAATACCTGATGGCGTCCAAGAAAATCAAAACGCTGATGATCACCAGCTGCGGCGAGAATGAGGGCAAATCCACGACCTCTGTCAATCTTGCTTTGGCGATGGCGTCGCTCGGCAAAAAGATCCTATTGGTTGACGCCGACCTTCGGAAACCTGCCGTTTATAAGTTTTTTACCGCAAACGATCCCGATTCGCTCAAGGGAGTCGGCGAAGTGCTACAGGGGCATGTCTCTCTGAACGATGCTGTGATCAAAGAATCGGAGACGGGTCTTTATATTCTCTGCGGAAAACAAAAATATAAAAACAGTTCGGAAATGCTTTCGACGCATCGCTTTGAGCGCTTTTTGCAGTCGGTTCGTGAACAGTTCGATCTCATTATTCTTGACACGTCGCCTACGGCTCTTGTTTCCGACTCCGAAATCATCGCGTCCGCAGTTGACGCCGCGCTGATTGTTGTTCGTCAGGATATTGCCGCTGTGCCGGAGATCAACGATATGATCGATGAGCTTTCACAGTCCGGCGTTTCCGTGGAAGGCTGTATTTTCAATGATGTTCATGTTTTGCCGTTCTCCGGCAGGAATCATGTTGCCGGCGAAGCCGCCGGAAAAGAGAAGACGGAGGTGAACGCCTGATGGCAGAGCAGAAAGTCGGTGGACGGACGTCGTATCCCGAGGCGTCTCCGCCGGAGAATCATACCGATGCCCCCGCATTCAATACCACGGTTTTTGCCGTTGATTTTACAAAAGGACTCAAGAAATTCTGGTATATTGTCGTGACGCTTGCCGTCCTTTTCGGTGCAGTTGCCGCTTACTGGAAGGTTACGACCTACGTGCCGATGTATCAGTCATCCGTTTCCTTTTCGGTTTCGGCCGTTACCTATTCGGCAAACGGCACCTCGATCTATGCCTCCTATTATGATAATAATACGGCGGCTCAGCTCTCCAAGACTTTTCCGTATATCGTGAATACCACTATGATGCGCAACGCTTTGAAAAACGAGCTGGGAAAGAACACGATTAACGGCAGTATCTCTGCGACAGCAGTCGCCAGCGATTCCAATATCTTTAAGGTGACGGTTGCGAGCAATTCGCCGCAGGACGCTTATGACATCGTAAATGCGGTGATCGAAGTCTATCCTGAGGTTTCGCAGTTCGTGCTGGGCAATATCGGGTTGAATATTCTGATTCAGCCGTCCATGCCGACAGAGCCGTATACCTCCAATAATGTTTTTCGCACGACCGTGATGATGGCACTCATAGGCTCGGTGCTCGGTTTCGGCGTGATCGCGCTCTACGCCTTTTTCCGCAATACCATCCGCCGGAAAGAGGACTTCAAGGATAAGCTCAACCAGAAATGTCTTGTTGAGGTTCCGTATGTCGTCGTCCACCGCAAGACAAAAGATAAAAAGAATCCCAATGCTGTCCTGCGCATTACCGGAAAGCACCCGCTGTTTAAGGAGTCGTTCCGCCTTTTGCGTAAACGACTGCTGAAGAATCTTTCAGCGGAGGAAAGCGTCATTGCCGTTACATCGGCGATTGAGGGAGAGGGCAAAACGACAGTCGCACTCAACCTTGCGCATGCGCTTGCCACGGCAGGCAAAAAAACGGCCGTTGTGGATATGGATCTGCATAAACGCAGCCTGCAGAAATATCTGGCTCCCGGTCAGAACGTGACCGGTTATACGGATGTTCTCAGAAAAGACAATCCCGATTTCGAAAATCTTGCCGTTCGGGACGATGAGAATCTGTTTGTCTATTTTGCCGGCAATACGCCGATGTCGCCGGGAGAAGCAGAGTTCGCGCCGTTCTTCCGGTATCTGCAGGAGGAATATGATTATGTCATAGTCAATACCGCGCCGGGACGTTCCGTTGCGGACGTCGTTTCCGTTTGTAA
The DNA here is from genome assembly GCA_945912145.1 of uncultured Clostridia bacterium. GTDB lineage: Bacteria > Bacillota > Clostridia > Oscillospirales > Acutalibacteraceae > UBA1081. The sequence continues at coordinate 176,793 of CAMEBF010000001.1, forward strand.
TTTGTGCGATGCCGTTGTTTTTGTTGTGAAGCAGGACTCTGCATCTCTTGACAAGATCCGCAAAACGCTTGAATATCTTGCATTCTCCAACGCGAAGCTGAAGGGCTTTATCTTTAATGGCGTTCAGGAAGGCTTTTCCGGTTACGGCGGCTATTATTATGGCGGCAAATACGGATATGGCAAGTACGGCTACGGAAAATATGGCTATGGCAAGTACGGCTATGGAAAATATGGTTACGGTCGCTATGGCTACGGGCATTACGGCTACGGTCACTACGGCTACGGCGGTCATTACGGCTACGGTTCCGAAGAATATGGTTATGGGTATGGAGAGGAAGACGAAGAGACCGCTGAAAAGAAAAAAAGCGGAAAAGGGAAAAGCAAGTCCCATACAGAAAAGCTTCCCGCAGAGATTCCCGATTCGGAAATTCCGGATAAGAACTCGTAAAAAAAGTTTTTGGCTCCTCGAGAAATCGGGGAGCTGTTTTATGCCCGGAAAGGAAAAATGGGCTTTATTCTATGTTGTAGAATTTGGGATTTTTGCATGTATTTTTGATTTTCAACACTTGCATATATTTTGTATATTGACAGTATGTATAAATTTTGATAAAATATCCATATTAGTTCTGTTAAAATTATTGAAAGAGTGGGTGTTACCATGTCCGAACAGAAAATCAGACCATTCGGAATGCGCGACAAACTGGGTTACGGTTTAGGCGATTTCGGCTGTAATATGAGCTTTGCGTTTATCAACAATTATATGCTCGTATTCTTCGTTACCTGCCTGCATATCAATCCCGGTCATTACGCCGCGATCATTGTTATTTCTAAAATTCTGGACGCGATTAACGATATCATTGTCGGCCGTCTGTGCGATCGGACTAAACCCGGCAAAAACGGAAAATTTGTCCCGTGGATCAAGTGGGGCAGTCTGCCGCTGCTGATCACGAGTATTCTGATGTTCTTATATATTCCGGACGCGCCGTACGCGATCCGCGTCGGGTATTGCTTCGTCTTCTATTTCCTGTGGGGTCTGGCGTACACCTGCGTCAATGTTCCGTACGGTTCGCTCCAGTCCGTTATGACGACGGACAGCGACCAGCGCGCGAGCCTGTCCACGTACCGCAGCGTCGGCGCGATGCTGGCGCAGCTCCCCGTTATGATTCTGATCCCCAAGCTCGTTTACAACGGCAACGATGACCCGATCGGTTCCCGCTTTATCATCATCATGGCCGTGATGGGCGTGATCGGTTTTGTCGCGTTCATGCTTCTGTCCAATCTCGTAACCGAGCGTGTGACGCTCCAGCATCTTCAGGACGGCACGCACAAGGAGCCGGTCAAAACGTCCGTTCTCTCCACGCTTAAAGCGTTTGTGCATAACCGCCCCATGATGGGTCTGAGTCTGGCGACGATCGCGCAGATTGCATGCCTTAACACGCTGACAAGCTATATCAGCTATATCTTCATGCTGTATTTCAAGAATACGGATCTGATCTCGATCGCGGTTATCATCTGCGGACTGCCGATGGGTCTCGGTATCATTGTTGCAAAGCCCTTGCTCAGGTTCTGCACCAAGCGTCAGGCTTGCGCCTATCCGTTTATTCTGTCGATTGTCTTTACCGGTATTCTGACCTTTGTTCCGATTCAGAACGCCTATATCTGGATGGTATTCGCGGGACTCGGTATGCTCGGCACGAGCTGCTTCATGGTGCTTGTCTGGGCGATGGTTGCCGACTGCATCGACCATCAGGAGGAAATGACCGGCGTGCGCGAGGAAGGTTCGATCTATGCGATCTATTCGTTCTGCCGCAAAGCCGCACAGGGACTCGGTCAGGGCGTCACCGCGCTTGCGCTTCTCTGGGCGGGCTATAATGAAAAACTCAGCGTCGCCGAACAGGGTGCGCAGGTTCCCGAACGCATCCGCTTCACAACGGGTCTTATTCCGTTTGTCGGCTGTATTCTCTGCTTCCTTGCTCTCTTCTTCATCTACAATCTCGGCGATAAAAAAGACCCGCAGGAAGCGCAGGAGTAAAATCTGTTTATATTGACTTCATATTGAAGCTGTAAAATATCGGTAAATAAAATGAGAAAGGTGATTCTATGAGATTTGTTGAAAATATTAACGACGGCTGGCTTTTTCATAAAGGCCCTATGAAGAACGATGCCTTACCCGCATTTCCGGGGCTTTCGTGGAAGCATGTGACGCTTCCGCATACCTGGAATGCGCTTGACGGGCAGGACGGCGGCTTCGATTACTACCGCAATAAATGCTGGTATATGACGGCGATGGAGCTTGATCTCGCGGAGGATGACGTCGCCTATCTTGAGTTTGACGGCGCCGAAGCGGTCGCGGAGGTCTATGTCAACGATCAGAAAGTCTGCACGCACAAGGGTGGATTCTCTACTTTCCGCTGCGATATTACGCCGTATATCAAGAAAAAACGTGCCAAGATCACGGTCAGCGTCGATAACAGCGAAAGCAAGGAGGTTTATCCGCAGACGGCTGATTTCACCTTCTATGGCGGTCTGTATCGCGATGTGAAGCTTATTATTGTCAATAAATGCCATTTTGATCTCGACTATTACGGCGCGCCGGGCGTAGCGGTCACGCCTGTCGTCAATGAGGACGGCACCGCTACGGTCAATGCCGAAGCGTATGTGACGGGACTGACGGACGATTGCCGGATCGTCATGGAGACGGCCGACCAGGAGATCGTTCTGCCGGCAGGCGAGACGAAAGGCGTCTTTACGCTGGACGAGCCGCATCTGTGGAACGGACGGAAAGACCCTTATCTTTATACGCTTTCCGCAAAAATCATGCGTGGCGGTGTAGTGCTCGATAACATCGAAGTCAGATACGGCATCCGGACGTTCCGTGTCGATCCCGAAAAGGGCTTCTTCCTCAACGGCGAGCCCTATCCGCTGCACGGTGTTTCGCGCCATCAGGATCGCGAGAATATGGGTTGGGCGATCACGGAAAAGGAGCACCGAGAGGATATGGAGCTGATCGCCGAGGTCGGCGCGAATACGATCCGTCTGGCGCATTATCAGCATTCGCAGACGTTCTATGATCTCTGCGATGAATACGGTATGATCATCTGGGCGGAGATCCCGTTTATTTCCGCGTTCATGCACGGCGATGCCGCAAGAGAGAATACGGTCTCGCAGATGAAAGAGCTGATCATGCAGAATTATAATCATCCGTCGATCGTCTGCTGGGGCATCGCGAACGAGATCACCATCGGCGGCGAAGATCCCGAACTGATCGACAATCTGCGTCTGCTCAACGATCTGTGTCATGAACTCGATAAGACTCGTCTGACGACAATCGCGAATCTGACGATGGTCGAGAATGACAGCGTTTTCAATCGCATCACCGATATTATTTCCTATAACCACTATTTCGGTTGGTACATGGGTGCCGTCGAGGACAACGGTCCGTGGCTCGATAAGTTCCATGAGGAGAATCCTGACATTTGTCTGGGACTTTCTGAGTACGGCTGTGAAGCAATTCTGAAATATCATAACGACCATCCGCAGGTGCAGGATTATTCGGAGGAATATCAGGCATACTATCATGAGAAGATGCTCGAGACGTTCGCCGGAAGACCGTATCTCTGGAGCACGCACGTCTGGAATATGTTTGATTTCGGCAGCGATATGCGTGATGAGGGCGGCGTCAAAGGACGCAATAACAAGGGACTTGTCACATTTGACCGAAAAACGAAGAAGGACAGCTTCTATATCTACAAAGCCTATTGGCGTCCCGATGAAAAATTCGTCCATATCTGCTCGAAGCGTTTCCGCGACAGAACGACCGAACCCATCACGGTTAAGGTCTATTCCAACTGCCCGAAGGTTACGCTTGAGGTCAACGGCGTCAAGGTCGGCACAGTAGAGGGCGACAAGGTCTTTATCTTTGAAAATGTGCCGCTCAAAGACGGCGTCAACACCGTCAAGGCGTTTACCGACGACTGCCAGGATTTTGCCGAATTCAACCGTACGGATAAGGCGAACGAAGAGTATGTTCTCAAGAATACGAACGCAGGTGGGAATGTGGCAAACTGGTTTGAAGAATTGAGTGCAGACGGTGATATGACTTTTGATCCCGGCTTCTTCTGCATTAACGATAAGATCGGCGACATCATGAAGACCGCGGACGGCGAAAAGTTCATCAATTCCATGGTCGAAAAGATCACGCAGGAGATGAATATGAACGTCAGCAAAGGCATGATGAATATGGCAAAGGGCTTCACCGTCCAGAAAGTATTCGATATGGCAGGTGCGCGTTTGCCCGCAGGCGTCAAAGTCTGGGTCAATCAGGAGCTCCAGAAAATCGCCAAAGCGTAAAAAATCACAAAATAAGAACGGTACAACTTTCGGGCTGTACCGTTCTTTAGATTAAAGTTCAATGTGCAAAGTTCAAAGTTCAATGTCGGAAAAGGCTTCGCCTTTTGATTCATTATAATAAGCGCGCCGCAGGCATATCATTCAAGCCCGCAGGGCTTCCGAAATTGCACTTTGCACTCTGAACTTTGCACATTAAAAAGAGAACGGTACAACTTTCGGGCTGTACCGTTCTTTGATATTTCGGCGTTATTCGTCAAGACTTTTATAGTAGAGCATACAGTGGCAGTAGCCCTCAAATGCGGGATCGGCGATCTGCTCGCGGAATTCCTTGCACATGCATTTGTTATCCTCCGTTTTCTGCAAACGGCACGGACAGTAGCCTCCTGTGCGTTTGAGACCCTCTTTGATGGTCTTGACGACTTCGGCGTCCGGATTGAGGGAGATTTTCATCTTAATAGTTTTCGGCTTTGATCTCGAAGTAAGCCTGCGGATGCGCGCATACGGGGCAAACTTCGGGAGCCTCCTTACCGACGACGATGTGACCGCAGTTGGAGCACTGCCAGATCTTGTCACCGTCACGGGAGAAGACGAGACCGCCTTCGATGTTTTCAATCAGCTTGCGATAACGCGCTTCATGCTCTTTTTCGATTGCGCCGACCGCTTCAAAGAGCTCGGCGATGTGGTCGAAGCCTTCTGCTTTCGCGTCAGAAGCGAACTGGGCGTACATATCCGTCCATTCGTAGTTTTCACCGGCAGCGGCATCCGCAAGGTTGGCAAGCGTGTCGGGCATACCGTCGTGCAGGAGCTTAAACCAGATTTTGGCGTGCTCTTTCTCGTTCTTCGAGGTTTCTTCAAAGAGCTTGCCGATCTGAACGTAGCCGTCCTTTTTCGCCTTGGAGGCGTAGTACTGGTATTTCGTGTGCGCCTGAGATTCACCGGCAAAAGCCGCCATCAGGTTTTTTTCGGTTTTTGAGCCTTTGAGTTCCATTTTCATTTCTCCTTTATCGTAGTTTGTATTTTCGATCGGTTCAAAATCCTCCGAACCGTGTTTGCAGATGGGACATACGAAGTCTTCCGGCAGCTCGTCGCCTTCATAGACATAGCCGCAGACCTTGCAGCGCCAGCCTTTTTTCTCGGTCTTCTGCGGCTTCGGCTTGACGTTTGCATGATAGAACGAATACGTCATGGACGGCATTGATGAAAGGTTGCCGGTTTCCGTTACGTCGGCGATAAACAGGGTATGCGTGCCGAGATCGACCGTGTTGACGACGGAAGCGGAAATGAAGCTGTTGGTGTGTTCGGCGAGATAGGCGATTCCGTTTTCGGCGTAGGCGATGCCGGGGAAACCGGCGATCTTTTCCGTGTTTCGCCCTGACTGGAAGCCGAAATGCTGAAATACGGAGAACGGTGCCGTTTCGTCCAAAAGAGAGACGGTGAAGAGCTTCGATTTGAGAATCAGCTCATGCGTATAGTTTGCTTTGTTGACAGTGACTGAAATGCGCAGCGGAGTGGATGTCACCTGCACCGCAGTATTGACGATACATGCGTTCTGCTTGCCGTCGTAAGCGGAGGAGAGAACGTACAGTCCGTAGCTGATGTTGGTCATCGCGTCTTTGCCCATAAAAAAACCTCCTGGATTCATTATAATCTTATTCTTACAATTTTATACTAATGGGAATTATTATCATTATTATACTGACTTATTCTTGAATTGTCAAGATTTTTCACAAAAAAATCCGTCCGATTATTTTCGGACGGACGAGCTGAACTTATTTGCCGCAGCCGCAGCCGCAATCGCGTTTGAAGCTCGCGGTAAAATCATTGTCGCAGTCGAGGTCTTTTTCGTTGGGCGGGAAGAACTCGCCGACGGGGAATTTGATCTTTCTGAAGGAGTCGCACGGATCCTCGTTATCGCAGGCGCATTCTTTCGAGGGCATACAGAAGTCATAAGCCGGTACGAGCATCTGGACGTCGCGTTCAAGCTGTATAATCGTGAACAGACCGATCGTGGCGCGGACGGCTTTCTCGCTGTTCTGGCTGCAGAACTGACCGCAGAAGCGTTTTTTGACGCAACGCGGAATGCCGCAGGAGAAGTCCGTCAGGTTGTTGCAGCAGTCGCACGGACGGCAGAGCTTCGCGTCGAGGCAAAGCGGTTCCGCGACCTGAATCTTGGCGCGCGGATTGCTTGATGTCATCGGGAGCTGTTCGTCCGCTTCATTTGCCGAGAATTCAGAGGAGAAAATCTTAACGTTGCCGTCGCTGCCGTAGAGAATGCATTTCTTCGAGAAGACCGTCAGTCCCGAAACCGTTTCGGGCGGACAGTTCGGTGTGGAGAATACGTCGAACGTGATGCAGAAGAAGAACGTCAGATCCACGGAATAGAAGCCCCGGTTAAACGCGACGCGCTCGACTTCGGAGAACACATTCAGCACTTCGACGCCGCGGCAGCGGACGCTTGTGGCATTGTCGATGACCTCTTGCGCCGAATCGGTGAAGTAGACGCGCATATCTGCAAGGCAATCCTTATCCGCGCAGGAATCATAGACGCGCGCTGTGTCAATACAGATGGCTTCCTTGATTTTTTTGCAGGATACATCATGAGTATCATTCATAAAAAAATCCTCCCATAAAAGATATTGAAATCGTGAAATTTCAATACCATTTTATGGGAAGGAGAAAAATGTGTGACTGAAATCAGAAAGAAGTTTTGACCGGCGCGCCGTGGTTTGCCATGGATTCATCGGCGGAGAAAACGACAAGATGACCGGCAACGGAATCTTCGAGCGATGTGCATGACGGGGAGGTTTCCTCACCGCGTACATAGCGGACAAAATCCTCAACGAGCGCGTGATCGCCGCCGCCGTGACCGACGGACGCCGAGCATTCGGCGGACATATCGATCGTCTGACTGATATGATCGTCTTCCTTGTGCGGATCGACATAGGAAACGGTGAATTTCTGGCTCTCGAACGTGCCGTTCAGCTCACCCTTTGTGCCGATGACGCGGACAATGCGCTGCGAAAAGGCGCAGCCGGCGGTCAGATTGTGGCTGCCTGTCGCGCCGTTGGCAAACTGCACGAGCACCGTCTGATGATCGACAACATTGTTGCCGCATTTGTAGGCGCAGCGGCCGTAGGGGCTGATGTCTTTCAGATATTCATATTTCTGGTCGTACGGCGCGTGATGCAGCTCCGGCCAGACATAGAAATCCCAGCGTTCGGGCATATCGAGATAGATTCTCTTTGCCGAAAGGGGACAGGTATCCACCAGCGGACAGTCTAATAAGCATCGTGTGCCGGCTTCTTCCGGCGCGTTTTCCTTTCGGAAATACTGGAGTGAGCCTGTACTGGACACAAACTGCGGTTTGACGTCGCCCATGAGCCACATCATCATGTCAATGTCATGGCAGCATTTCGCAAGGAGCATTGATGTGCCGCATTCGTCCCGGTTCGCCCATTTGCCGCGGACATAGGACGTCGCGTAATGGTGATAGCTGACGTCTTCGCAAAGCTGAATGCTGATGATATCGCCGAGTTTGCCGTCGGAAATGACCTTCTTGACGGCCTTGTAAAACTCGGAATAGCGCAGAACATGGCAGATCATGACTTTATTGTGATGCTCTCGCACGACGCGGACAAGCTCGTTCATTTCGTCCTTATTGACGGCGAACGGCTTTTCGAGAAGCATATCGTAGCCTTTTTTTAACAGCGGCAGGGAAGTCGCGACATGGTCTTTATCCATCGTGCCGTTGATGACGACGTCCGCGATGCGGTCATGCTGCGCGAGCTCCTGGGCGTCACGGAAGCAGTTTTGCGGTTCGATGCCGTATTTTTCCCGCGCCATGGCGGTTCTTTGTTCGTCCGGCTCAGCGATACCGACGATTTTCAGCTCGTCGGGGTGCGTGAGCGAGTAATCCGCATAGATAAAAGCGCGATGACCGCCGCCGACCAGAACGGCGGTAACAGGTTTCTTTTCCATAGAAAAATGTTCCTTTCAATCTTACAGGTTGACGGGTGTATAATGATGAGCGGTAAAGGGGAGAAAACGGCGGAGGATATCGTCCGTCCGGATTTTCAGCGTCGAGGTGTTGACGCAGGGGTGACAGCCGATGAAGTCACTTGCGAGCACTTCGCGGTCGATAAGAAGCCTGACTCGGTTTTCCGTATCGTTCAGCAGTCCCATGACGCTCAGCGAGCCGGGACGGATCGCCAGAAATCGTTCCATATAAACGGGCTTTGCGAACGAGAGACGCGACGATCCGATCTCACGGGAGAGTTTTGACGCCGGATATTTCTTTTCGCCCGGCAGCATCAGCAGGTAAAATTCGCTTTCCGTACTGTTCGTCAGCAGCAGATTCTTGCAGATGGCGATGCCGAGCACGTCTTCGATTTCGTGACAGGCGGGAATGGTTTCGGCAGGCTTATGATCGACACGGGAATAGGCGATGCCAAGCTCGTCAAGCGCGTCGTAGGTTTTTTCTTCGACGTCGCTGCGTTTGTCCTGCGGCCGTCCTGTATAAACGGTTTTATCGGTCAGTAGGCTCATTATTTTCACCGTCGGAAATAAAATTGCAACATGCATAGTAGCACAAAAAGTCAGGGAATTCAACCTTTTCTTGAATTTTTCTTAAAAAAACAGCGGCACGCCGTTTGGGGACGCACCGCTGACGGATAGACGAAAAATCAGCCGTTCGCTCTTTTCTCTTTTTCGGTGAGAGAAGCTGTGATCTCTTTCATTCTTTCGTCATTCAGTTTGAATTTCGTGGTGAAGACGAGCAGGGACAGTGCCATCAGAATCATCGGTAGCACCAGCATCATCAGACTGATCGCCGAATGCGCAGCGGCGGGATTTGCCGAATGCAGATCGCCGTCATAGTGTGATAAGGAGAGACTGGCGTAGAGGATGATCGTCTGGAGCGTATACGCCATTTTCTGCAAAAAGCCCTTCATCGAGAATGTGACGGACTCCGCGCGGAAGCCCATTTTGTATTCGCCGTAATCGACGATGTCCGCGAGGAATACCGTCTGCGAGACAAACATGGAAGCGGTACCGATCTGTGAGAGTAAGAAGCAGATGCCCATGGCGGTCACGCTGCCGGCGACTTTTGCACTCAGGAGCATTCCGATATAGCCGGCGATGGCAAGGGAGAGGGAGAACTGGTAAGTACGGCGTCTTGTCGTAAACTTCATCATGATCGGAATGACGGCAAGACCGAGAATGGAGCCGACCGAGCCGAACATATTGAAGGTGCCTTGCTTCGTGCTGTCGCCGATAACGACGTCAAAGTAATACGCTCCGACGCCGGAAATCATATAGAATCCCGCGTTCGAGAGCATGGCGAAGAGCATAAAGATCAGAAGCTGATCGTTATTTTTGGCTACGGTGAATATCTTTTTGAAAGAGAATTTCTCGCCGGAGGGTGTTCTGTGCTTTTCACGGACGGAAGCGACGCTGACAGAGGAGAACAGGAGCAGACCGCCTGCGCAGATCAGGGAAAGGACCATGAATGTGCGCGCGTCGTAAACCGCTTCGCCGGTCACCGGATCCTTCGTGATGCTGACAAGTCCCATCAGAATGGGCGCGCCGATCTGAACGATACCTTGACCGAGACCGGAAAAGGTTCTCGCGATGGTGGCAATAATACTGCGTTCGCCTGCGTCATTCGTAAACGAGGGCACCATCGACCAATAGGGAATATCAGCGAGCGTATTGGTCATACCCCAGAAAACATACATAAAGGCGATGTAGACATACAGCCCGGGACCGGAGAGCCCGAAGAGGTTATTGAACAACAGCGCGAGAATGACGGCGTTGCAGAAAGAACCGATGAGGATCCAGGGACGGTATTTACCCATTTTGAATTTGCCGTTGTCAACAATGCTGCCCATCATCGGGTCGTTGATGCCGTCCCAGATGCGCGCCAGTGGCGTCAAGATGAGCAGGAATCGGGAGCTGAGCTTGAGGACGTCGGTCAGGTATTTGTTCAGGAAGGAATAAAACATACCGTAGCTTAAATCAAGACCGATCGCGCCGACTCCGTAGCCGAGGTATTTGAATAGACTGCCTTTTTTCTTCTTTTCTTCAGACATTGCGTAACCTCCGGAATATGATGAATATAATTGTATAATATTTTGACAAGATTATCAAGTCCATTCGGGAAAAATAAGACAAATTGAGAAAATTCTTTTCTTTTTGAAATAGTCCTTGTATTTCTTTCCGTTTTCAGATATAATATCTATGATTATACGCGTATAAGCGGAGTGTGTTCCATGAAACGAATCGCTGCATTTTTCGCAAAATATAAATATCTTGTCATGTCGGTGATATTGGTCGTATTGGTTCTGTGTCTCATCGGCGTGCTGCTGCATTTCGGCAAAAAAGAAGAACCTGCTGTCTCTTCGGCGCAGTCTACCCTGACGGCGACGGAAAACCTGTCGTCCGATGCGCTGTGCGGAGACAGTAAGATTCTGCTTGTCTGCAACGGTGACAGCAACCGTGACCTGCTGTTTCTGATGCTGTTTGATTTCCGCGTCTATTCCGAGGCGATCGTGATTACGCCTCTGTCGCCTGACACGCTGGCTGACGGCAGCTCCTATCGGGAAAAGTATGCATACGGCGGCATTGATCTGCTGGTTTCGGCCGTCGAATCCGTCCGGCAATGTCAGATCGACCGCTATGCGGTGATTGATCGCAGCGGCTTTTCTGCGCTGACCGACTGTCTCGGTGCCGTGACGGTCAATGTGACCGAGAGCTATACGTATGAATCCTCCGATAAAAGTTACAATGTCGAAACCGGCGAAAACGAGCTGGAAGCAGCTATGCTCTATACCTATCTCAGGCTCAGCGCCGAAAAAATCGACGGTCCGGAAAAGGTTGCATCCCTGCTTTGTTCGATTGTAAATCAGTACCTTTCCTCTGTCAAGCAGGAGGATACCCAAGAGCTTTTCGGCGCGCTTACCAACTGCGTCAATACTGATATCACCATAGCGGATTACTATTCGTGCCGTACGGATATTGAATATCTGCTCGATCACCAGATAAAGTGTACGGCGGATACCGGGAAGAGCCAATGAAAAAACATCCTGTTAAAAAAGTTCCGATTATTCTGCTGACGGTGTTTCTGGCGTTATCGGTATTTTTTTCCGCCTGCGCTTATGTCGGCTTTGATAAGTTGATCACCTATTGCTCGGTTTTTGTTTTTCCCGCGGATTTCAGTGAGGATCATCGTCCGTTTTCGACCTATCAATACGATCGTCTGAACGAGCAGGAGAAAATCGCCTATATCTGCATACTCAATAAAATCGAGTCCCACCCGACCTATATCAAGATTCCTGCTCTTTCCCGGACGGAATTCAATAACGTTTTTTTTGCCGTCAAAAATGACAATCCGGATCTGCTTTGCTTTTCGGATTCGTGCAACATGATCCGCTTTTTGTCGGCAGGCCTTATGGAGATGCATTATAATCAGGACGCCGACACCTGCCGACAGATGCGCAGTCAGCTTCTTTCCACTGCGGATGAAATCCTTTCGCAGATGCCCGCATTACCGGACGCTTATGAAAAAGAACTTTATCTGCACGACACGATCATTCAACGGTGTGTTTACGATGAACAGGCCGTGCATCCGTATGATGCTTACGGCTGCCTGGTGGAGGGACAGGCCGTCTGCTCCGGTTATGCGAGAGCCGCTATGCTTCTGCTCAAAAAAGCGGGAATCGAAGCGATCCTTGTCAGCGGCACCGGTCTCTCAAATCTTTCCGGCAGTATCAGTCATATGTGGAATATCGTCTGGATCGACGATGAACCCTATCATCTTGACGTTACGTGGGATGATCCGGAGGCCGAAAAAACGCAATGGGCATCGCATCTGTATTTCAATCTGACGACGCAGGCGATCTCGGCGGATCACAGCGATTTTTCCGTTTCAATTGCCTGTACCGCGACGGAAAATAATTTTTTCCGGAAAGAAGGTTTGTGGTTCGATTCGTATACGTCCGCAGCCGTTGACAGAATCTGTGAACGGTTGACGGAAAATATCGACAACGGGCTGAACTTTGTTGAACTGGAGTTTGCCGATAGCGAAGTATTCGCGTTTGCGGAATCCTCGCTTCTTGACAGTACGTCGTCCGGTTCGGATATGTATAAAATTTTGTCCTATTTGCAGAAGACCGTGGGAGACAAAATTGACTCGTCGCACGTCAATTTTTCCAAGGCGGAGAATAAACTCTATATGCGTCTGCAATTTGATTTTCAGTAGAGAAGGGATTTTTTTGGATACACAAAAGATTGAAAAAGCCGTCAGGGATATTCTGGAGGCGATCGGGGAGGATCCCGACCGTGAGGGACTCGTCGAAACACCGCGACGTGTCGCCGCCATGTATGAGGAGATTTTTTCGGGAATTGCCGATGATCCGAGACGTCACGTCAAGGTCTTTTCAGAGACAGATAACGACGAGATCGTCGTCGTGCGGGATATTCCGCTGTATTCCATGTGTGAGCATCATTTGCTGCCGTTTGTCGGCAAAGCCCATATCGCCTATATTCCCTCTGACGGAAAGGTAATCGGCTTGTCGAAGCTCGCACGAATCGTCGATGTTTACGCAAAACGGCCGCAGCTTCAGGAGCGGTTGACGTCGCAGATCGCCGATTTTTTAGATGCGGAGCTGCACCCGAAAGGGATTGGCGTCCTGATTGAGGCGCAGCATCTTTGTATGACGATGCGCGGTGCGAAAGCTGCCGGTGCTTTGACGCAAACTTCTGCGCTGCGCGGTCTTGCCAAAAAAGACGCAAGAACCCGGGCGGAGATCATGTCTCTTTTGAAAGGATAAGGTGAGAATCGAATGAAAAAACGAATCATCGCGCTGCTTCTGGCTGCGCTTTGCGTTGTATCGCTTTCTGCCTGCGGCAAGCAGGACGATACCTATACCGACAAAAACGGCACGGAATATCTTGTTGTCCGCGATAGTGACGGCAATATCGTGATCAACGATTCCGGCAAGCTTCAGGTCTATTCGCTCAATGAAAACGGAAAAAAGCAGAAGTCCGATTCCGGTGATTATCTGACGGAGTATATTGATTTTAACGGGCAGGTCGTGTCCGGACGAACGGTTGAAACGGCGGAGATGCGTTTTACGATTCCCGATGGTTTTTCGGACAGTCTGGATAATCCCGGCTATTTCGATAAGGACGATTACGACGCGGAAATTTTCTTCAATTTCTATGCGGAGGATGTTGAAAAGGCAAAATCATCGGTTGCCTATAATTGTGAGAGTCTGTTGGAGAGTTACGGCAGCGAATATTTTTCCTATGAGCAATACACCGTCCCGGTTGACGGGACAGATTGCGATGTCTATAAGCAGAATTGCACGTCGAGCGAATACTACCGCACAGCCTATTTTTATTTCATACCGTATGACAACGGCTATTACGCCGTTAACTGCATTGTCAATACCGATTACGCCAAAAAGGTGGATTTTGACCGGTTTGTCAAATCGATCTCATTCAAATAAGTTTCGCTTCACAAAGGAGACAGTATGGATCGTTTTATCTTGCATTCCCCGTATCAGCCGACCGGCGACCAGCCGCAGGCGATCGAAACGCTTGCCGAAGGGCTTCGGGACGGCTATCCCGAACAGACGCTTCTGGGCGTGACCGGCTCGGGCAAGACCTTTACCATGGCGAATATCATCGCCGAAGTGAACCGTCCGACGCTGGTTCTGGCGCATAACAAAACGCTGGCGGCGCAGCTCTGCTCGGAGTTTCGGGAGTTCTTCCCCGAAAATGCGGTGGAATATTTTGTATCCTATTACGATTACTATCAGCCGGAGGCCTATATTCCGACGACCGATACCTATATTGAAAAAGATTCGGCGGTCAATGATGAAATTGACCGTCTGCGTCACTCTGCGACCTCCGCGCTCTCGGAGCGCCGCGATGTAATTATCGTGGCAAGCGTCTCGTGCATCTATTCGCTCGGCGATCCGATTGATTACCGCAGTATGGTTATCTCGTTGCGTCAGGGAATGGAAAAATCGCGTGACGAGCTGATCGCAAAGCTCGTCGAGATCCAGTACGAACGCAACGACATCAATTTCACCCGTAACAAATTCCGTGTCCGCGGCGATGTCGTGGAGATTTTTCCCGTTTATACGTCGGAATTCGCCATTCGCGTCGAGTTCTTCGGCGACGAGATTGACCGCATCTGTGAGTTTAATCCCGTCACCGGAAACATTAACCGCATTGTACAGCACGTCGCGATCTTCCCCGCATCGCATTATGTCGTCGGGCAGGAAAAAATGGAAAACGCGATCAACGAGATTTATACGGAAATGCTCCAACGCGTCAAACAGTTTGAATCCGAGGGGAAACTTTTGGAAGCCCAACGTATCAAGCAGCGCACGGAATATGACATCGAGATGCTTCGCGAGACGGGATTTTGTAAGGGAATTGAAAACTATTCCCGCGTGATGTCCGGCCGTGAGCCCGGTTCGCCACCTTTTACGCTGCTCGATTATTTCCCCGATGATTTTATTCTGTTTGTGGACGAGTCTCATGTAACATTGCCGCAGGTTCGCGCTATGTACGGCGGCGATAAGTCGCGCAAGGATACACTGATCGAATTCGGCTTTCGTCTGCCGTCCGCTTACGATAACCGACCGCTGACTTTCGACGAATTCTATGAAAAGATCGGGCAGAAAATCTTTGTCAGCGCAACGCCGGGTGATTTTGAGCTGGAAAAGAGCAGTCAGATCGCCGAACAGGTCATTCGTCCGACCGGGCTTCTTGACCCGGAGATTTCCGTGCGTCCTGTTGAGGGACAGATCGAAGACCTGATTTCGGAGATCAACGAACGCTCGGCGCGCAAAGAACGCGTCTTAGTCACGACGCTGACGAAAAAAATGGCGGAAAGCCTGACGGATTATCTGACCGACTTCGGCATCAAAGTCCGCTATATGCACTATGATATTGATACGATTGAGCGTATGGAGCTCATCCGCGATCTGCGTCTGGGAGAATATGACGTGCTCGTCGGCATCAATCTCCTGCGTGAGGGATTGGATATACCCGAGGTGTCGCTTGTCGCGATTCTGGACGCCGATAAAGAGGGCTTCCTGCGTTCGGAGCGTTCTCTGATTCAGACAATCGGACGTGCGGCGCGAAACGCCGAGGGATCCGTTGTGATGTACGCCGACACCGTCACGCCGTCGATGGAAGCGGCAATCCGCGAAACCAACCGCCGCCGTGAAAAGCAGATGGCATATAACAAGGCAAACGGCATTACGCCGAAGACCATCGTCAAGCCCGTTCACGATGTCATAGAGATCAGCACGAAAGCGGAGACAGACAGCAAGACGGGACGCAAGCTGACCAGAAAAGAGAAGCTCGAACTGATCGACAAGCTGACGAAAGAGATGAAAGCGGCGGCGAAAATTCTCGAATTCGAGCACGCGGCGTATCTGCGCGATAAAATTGAAAAATTAAAACAGGGGATATAAATGGCACAAAAAAATATAGTAGTCAAAGGCGCAAGGGAGCATAACCTGAAAAATATCGATGTGGAAATTCCCAGAAACAAGCTTGTTGTGTTTACCGGGCTTTCGGGATCGGGAAAATCGTCTCTTGCGTTTGATACGATCTACGCGGAGGGACAGCGCCGGTATGTGGAATCGCTTTCGTCTTACGCGAGAATGTTTTTAGGACAGATGGATAAGCCCAATGTTGACAGCATTGACGGCTTGTCACCTGCGATTTCGATCGATCAGAAAACGACCTCAAAGAATCCGCGTTCGACGGTCGGCACCGTGACGGAGATTTACGATTATCTGCGTCTGTTGTATGCGCGTGTCGGCATTCCGCATTGCCCGGTCTGCGGCAAGGAAATCCGTCAGCAGACGGTCGATCAGATTGTCGATAAGGTCCTGCAGCTCAAAGAGGGAACCAAAATTCAGGTGATGGCACCCGTCATCAAAGCGAAAAAGGGCACGCATCAGAAGGAGCTTGACGCCGCGCGCAAATCGGGCTATGTCCGTGTCCGCATAGACGGCAATTTATATGATTTATCCGAGACGATCACGCTTGAGAAAAATATCAAGCACACGATTGAAATTATAGTTGACCGCCTTGTGATCAAGGATTCCATCCGCAGCCGTCTGGCGGATTCCGTGGAGCTTGCCTCGAAGCTCGCCGGCGGTACGGTTCTGATCGCTGTTAATGACGGTGAAGAAATGCTCTTTTCGCAGAATTATGCCTGCCCGGAGCACGGTGTGAGCATCGACGAGCTGTCTCCCAGAATGTTTTCATTCAACAATCCGTTCGGCGCGTGTCCGACCTGCACGGGTCTGAGCTTTTTTATGCATGTGGATCCGCTTTTAGTGATTCCCGACCGGAAAAAGTCGATTCGTGAGGGCGCGATCAAGGCGTCGGGCTGGTCGAAAGCCGACTATTCCTCCATCGCCAAAATGTATTTTGACGCGCTCGCCGAGAAATATCATTTTTCCCTTGACGAGCCGGTCGAGAATTTTTCCAAAGAAGCGCTTGATGCGATCCTGTACGGCACGAACGGCGAAAAATTAAAGATGCGTCGCGAAACGGCATACGGTCACGGCGATTATCAGGCACCGTTTGAGGGGATTGTCAACAATCTCGAACGCCGGTATAAAGAGACCACGTCCGAGTGGTCGCGCTATGAGATTGAGCAGGTCATGACCGCCTGTAAATGTCCCGACTGCGGCGGCGCAAGACTGAAAAAGGAAGTTCTGGCGGTGACGGTCGGCGGCCTCAATATCGACGAGTTTGTGAATATGTCGGTCAAAAAGGAATTGCAGTTCATCAATGAACTGAAGCTCTCCGACCGTGATATGGTGATTGCCGATCAGATTATTAAGGAAATCCGCTCCCGTTTGGAGTTCCTGTGCTCGGTCGGTCTTGACTATCTGACGTTGGCTCGCTCTGCGGGAACGCTGTCCGGCGGCGAAAGCCAGCGCATTCGCCTCGCAACCCAGATCGGCTCTTCGCTGATGGGCGTTCTCTATATCCTTGACGAGCCGAGCATCGGTCTGCATCAGCGGGATAATGATAAGCTTCTTGACACGCTGCGGCATCTGCGAGATATCGGCAACAGCCTGATCGTGGTCGAGCACGACGAGGACACCATGTACGCAGCGGATTATATCGTCGATATCGGGCCCGGCGCGGGCATTCACGGCGGTGAAGTCGTGTGCGCCGGCGATGTGGAAAAAATCAAAAAGTGCAAGGATTCCGTCACCGGGCAGTATCTGAGCGGCAAACGCAAAATTCCCGTTCCCGCAAAACGCCGTCCCGGCAACGGGAACAGACTGACTGTTTTCGGCGCTGAGGAAAACAATCTGAAAAATATCGACGTGGAAATCCCGTTGGGCGAGTTTGTCTGCGTCACCGGCGTATCGGGCTCGGGAAAGTCGTCGCTTGTCAATGAAATTCTCTATAAAAAATTAGCGGCGGAGCTCAACGGCGCGAAGAAATTCGCCGGCAAGCACCGCGATATGACGGGTATCGAATATCTCGATAAGGTCATCAATATCGACCAGTCGCCCATCGGACGCACACCACGGTCCAATCCCGCGACTTATACCGGCGTCTTTACGGATATCCGTGAGCTGTACGCGCAGACGCAGGATGCCAAAATCCGGGGCTATACGGCGGGACGCTTCTCCTTTAATGTGGCAGGCGGCCGCTGTGAAGCCTGTCAGGGCGACGGCATCGTTAAAATCGAGATGCACTTCCTTTCCGACGTTTACGTGCCCTGTGAAGTCTGCAAGGGTGCGCGCTACAACCGGGAAACGCTTGAAGTTAAGTATAAGGGCAAGAGTATTTATGACGTGCTTGAAATGACAGTAGAGGAGGGGCTCGCGTTCTTTGACGCCATGCCGAAGATCAAGCGCAAGCTCCAGACGCTTTACGATGTCGGTCTCGGCTATGTCAAGATCGGTCAGCCCGCGACAACGCTTTCCGGCGGCGAAGCGCAGCGCGTCAAGCTCGCGACGGAGCTGTCAAAACGTCCCACAGGTAAGACGATCTATATCCTCGATGAGCCGACAACAGGTCTTCATACTGCCGATGTGCACCGTCTGATTGACATTCTCCAGAAGCTCGCCGACGCTGGCAATACCGTTGTTGTGATCGAGCATAATCTTGATGTCATTAAGTGCGCGGATCATATCATTGATCTGGGGCCCGAAGGCGGCGACGGCGGCGGCACGGTCGTCGCGACCGGCACGCCGGAAGAGGTGGCCGCTGTGCCTGAAAGCTATACGGGGCAATATCTGAAAAAAATTCTCGAAAAGGACTGATTCCATGAAAAAGACAATTCTTTTTCTCTTTGCGATGGTTTTCTGCCTTTCGCTTTCCGCCTGTTCCGGGGAAACGCCGGAATCACCGGAAAGCAGCACCATTGCCTATGATGTGACATTGGAGGAGCCGACGGAAAACACTTCGCATTTTATTGAAGATTTTGAAAACTATACTTCGGAATATCAGGAGCCGACATTTCCGATTTACTATCAGTTCTCCGATTGTGAAAGCTCAATAGCACTTCCGTCGTCCGACAAAACCGAAACGCAGGACGGCAAGGAAATTGCACAGAAAAACGGCAAAACGGTGTATGAAAAGACCTATGACGCGAACGGAAGAATTCTGAGTCTTGTCATTTATGAAGAGGACGGCTTGTCCGTCAGTCAGAAGTATGCGTTTGCGTATGTGAACGGGATGACGTTTTCCTCCGAATATTATGAAAACGGCGAAATGACGGAGCGCTTCCAATACAACTATGGTTCCGACGGTAAGATCACATCGGTCTATCGCAAAGGGATGCAGAGTGAAACGGGCTACGGCGATATAGAATGTTATGAATTTAATCCGGACGGTTCCGTGAAAAATTACATCAATAGTGCGAATCTTTCCGATATGATGATGGATTTGCTTTCGGCTGCGTTATCCGGACAGCTTTCCCAATAACAAAAAATCCCTGCTCGGTGCAGGGAATTTTTGTTGCATTGTTTATTTTCCGGAAACGGTCACGCCGTTAAAGGCGACCCAGGGGAGAACGCAAGAGCCGTCCTCGGCTGTTTCCCGGGAAATATCCGTAATATTTTGAAGCATCTCGGCAAGGTTACCGCTGATCATCGTTTCGGAGATCGGCTTGGTGATTTTGCCGTTTTCGATTAAGAAGCTGTTTTTGGCGACGGCGGAAAAATCGCCGTTGCTCGCAGGCGAACCGCCGGACATACGGCAGACAAGAATGCCTTTATCAATCTTTTTGAGTAAGTCCGCATACGGGGTATCGCCGGCTTTGACCTCCATACAGCCGCTGAGTGTGGAGCAGCGTTTTTCGCCTGATTTTTTCGCGGCGTATTCCGAAAGCGTGAAGTTCTCGAGCACGCCGTTCTTGATGATGTCGCAGTTCTTCGTTTTATAGCCCTCCGCCGTGTAGCGTTCGCCGCCGATGACGCGGTCGTCAATCGGAATCAGGGAAACGGTGAGCGCGTCGGATGCAACTTTCTGACCGAGAGAATGACGCCAGGGACTTGTGCTGTCGATAATGGCCTCGTCGCCGGTGAAGTTGTCAATCGCGGTGGCGATGACATCGCCGAGACAGGACGGCGCGAATACGGCGGTTCCCGTGAATTTCCCCTCAAACGGGACGGCGTCCAGCTCTTTTTCGCACAATTCGTACATCATGCGCTGCGTGCCCATATCGAGAATTTTTTTATCGAGATCGGTAAAATCAATCCCGGTAGAATTGAAAGAGGTTGTTTTGTCGCCGTCATGCGCGGAATACATTGAACCCATCGAGTAGTAAGCGGTACGATAGGAGAATTCCACGCCGTTGGTGTTGGCGAAAACGGACGTCGCTTCGGAATAATTCGCGATGAGCTGCTCGACGAAAACCTTGGGGTAGTCGTTTTTGAGATCGACCATATATTCACGGATTTTTTCAAAGAATTTATCCCGGTCGCTTTCCGCGACGCCGTAGGAGAAATCCTCGTTTTCTTCTTTTTCAGCAATGGAGAGACAGTCGTCCACGGCGGAAACCTCAGCGTTTGCGACGCATTCCTTTGCGGCGGCATCAATAGATTCCTTGTCCGTTTTATTGATGGCAATCACGCCTTTTTTACTGTCCTTGATGACCTTCATCGTGACGGAGGAATCGAACGTCGAGCGCATCAGGCTGAATTCGCCTGCGTCCACGTTGATTTCGTCCACGTCGCTGAAACGCACCTTGCACTGCGCGTCGTCAGCGCCGTATTTTTTTAAGCAGGAGAGCGTATAGGCTGCGATTTCTTTGAGTTCTGCAAGTTCCATGTTGTTGCCTCCTTACCGACCGCCGATGTTGATCTTGCATTTGACGGCGGGACCGCCGTCGGAAACGGGCATCGGCTGCTTTTTGCCGCAGTAGCCTGAAGACGCCCAACTGATCTCGTCCGAAAGCATATCGACGGTTTTGAGCATCTCGAACGCAACGCCGGAAATCGTCGTATCGCGGATTGCCCGGCCGAGCTTGCCGTTTTTGATCTCATAGCCCATCGTGATGCCGAACATAAATTCGCCGGTCGTGTCAGCCTGACCGTTCTGCGTTCTCGTCAGATAATAGCCATTGTCAATCGAGGCGATCATATCCTCGAGCTTATCTTTGCCGGGAAGAATCGCGGTGTTGCGCATACGGATGAGCGGCTCGTCGGAAAACTCATAGGCTCTGGCGTTGCCGCAGGGCTTCATGCCGAAATGAACGGCACTTTCCTTATTGTTCATATAGCCGGTGAGAATGCCGTTTTCAATCAGAACCGCGTCCTCGCACGGCGTACCCTCATCGTCCACATAAACGGGCAGAGGAACGGGCTTGCCGAACGCCGTATGGGCAAAGTCGATAATGGTGATTTTGTCCGACGCCACCTGCTGACCGAGCCTTGACGCCGCGACGGAACCTGCCATAACGAGGTCGGCTTCGACGGTGTGACCGACGGCTTCGTGCGCGATCATGCCTGCGATGGAGGAATCGATGATGCAGTCGCATACGCCGGCTTCGGAGAAGACGCCGTCTCTCTTTGCCATGAGCTTTTCGTGCAGCGTGTCAATTTTTTCATAGAGTTCGGACGGATCGTGAAATAACTCTGTAAAATAGCCTCTGCCGCATTCCATGACGTCGAACAGTTCGACATTGGTGCCGTCGGTTGCCTCTGCCGTCATGGAAACGTAGAGACAAGCACGCGGTGAAATTGTGTGCGCGAAACTGCCGGTGGAAACATGGAGCAACCGTTCAATGCTGTCACAGCGGATCATCACGCTGCGGCTCGCAAGATCAGGATATTTATTCTGAATATAATCGTCGGTCTCTCTGGCATAATCGAGAATCGTCTTTTGCGGCACGTCGATGAAATCATGCCTTTCGGTAAAATCGGCAATCGGCGACTCGTAAAGCCCCGGTTTCCCTTTTTTGACTTTACCGTCGAGAAACAGCGCGTTCTCTTTTGCGGCGCGTAAGACGTTTTTTGCGCTCTCTTCGGAATCATCTCCCATAGAAGAAAAGCCGTACACGCCGTTTTTATACACTCTCGCGGAGACGCCGCTTGACGTGGCGCGGGAATTGCCGACGAGATTGCCGGATACGATACTGATGCCGTAATTGGTGTTGACCTGCGCGCGCAGTTCCGTATATTCGGGAACGCCGTTTACCAGGTCTTTGATTTTGTCATGAAGCAATTTTCATGAGCCTCCTTAGCCGAAGAATCCCTGAATGGTGCTGCCCAGACCGCTAACACTGTCGCCCAGACTTCCGAAAATGCTGTCTAAAATCGAAGAGGAGGACGTGACCTGACTGCCGGAGTTCGGTCCGGTGATGTCTCCGTTGCCGGAGGAAGCCGGCGTGTCACCCCAGATTTCAATTGTAATTTCCGTCCCCTCATAGACAACGGAACCGGCGGCCGGCGACATGGTTGCGACCGATCCGGCGGTTTGCCCTCCGGGATTATCTTTTTCAACGATGTTATAAGAAAGATTGAGTTTGCCTAAATAATATACGGTTTCGGTGAACGGCATGCCGGTGAAGTTCGGCAGCGTTACCGTTGATGCGCCTTTGCTGTAGGTGAGCGTCAAGGAGGAGCCACGCGCAACTTCGGTTCCCGGCGCGATGTCCTGTTCAAAGATCACACCCTGCGCCACGGTGTCGGAGGAACGAGGCTGTAAGGTGATCTGGAGTCCGTAGCTGTTGGCGATCTGTGAAATATAGGCGTCATCTTTTTTGTAATTGGTAAAATCGGGAATCTCGACCACTTTTTCGGTCGCGCTGCCGCCGACGTTAAACGAAACGATTCCGGTCAGCGCCAGACAGGCGAAAAAGATAATCATGACCAGCACGATGCTGATGCTCAGAATGATCGTGGATGCAGTAGAGGTCTTTTTGCCGGGATTGGTATCCTTTTTGACGACAACAGCACCCGGCGTTGCATTGACAATAACGGGGTCGGAGGTTTTTTCGGGAGCAAGATCGGTCGGCTCCATATCGCTGATGGGGTCGATCAAGGAACCGCCGGCGAGAGTCGCCGCCTGTTTTTTCTGTTTCTCATAGCCTTCTTTGGTAAAGGACTTGAGCAGGAACGCCATATCGGGCGCGCGGTCTTCGGGACGCACCTGAAGTGCACCGATGAATCCGGCAAGAACATAATCGGGCAAATCTCTTGCGTATGCGGCGGGAATCGAAAGCGTGTCCTCCTTAAACCGAATCTCAGCGTCAATGGGCATCATGCCCGTTATACATTTGTAAAGAACGGCGGTAAAACCGTAAACGTCAGTCGCAGGGGAAAGACTGAGGTCGTTGCCGTACTGCTCGATGGCGGCATAACCGGGACGAATATCCGGCGGAATCGCGCCCTCTGTTTTACGGACTTCTGCAATCGAAAATCCCCACGGCTTGAATTGACCGTTGCTGCACAAAAACAGGGTGTCAGGCGAAAGCGCGCCGTGAATCACGCCTGCTTCATTCAGCGCGAAGACAGTCTGAGCAGCCGGAAAAATCTTTTCCGTGATTTCGCTCCATTCGAGCGTGCCGCCTTTTTCGTTCAGGTATTCGGTCAGCGTCTTGCTGCCGTCCGCTTCCGCAACGGCATAGGCGGTGTCGTTGGCTTCAAAGACGTCGAGCACCGTAATCATGCTCTCGAGCGTCTTGAGCTTCATTATAGTATGCCACAGATTCAAAAAATCTTTCCGGAATTTTTTAAAGGATTCCGCATTCTCTTCGGAAATCACCGGCTTGAGCATTCCCTTTTCGCGCGACGCAAGTCCCTCCGGTAAAAATTCACGGATACGTACGCAGTTATTCGTAATGGTATCAAGACCGAGATAAGTAACGCCTTCGGAATTCTGTTCAAGCACATCACCGACGGCATATTTGCCGGCTATAACCGTTCCGTATGACAGAAAAGGTGCCGTCTGCTCCGCCGTCAGATCAAAACCGCAGTAAGGACATTCTTGTGCGTCGCCGACCTCATTCATACAGCCGGGACATAAATTTTTGTAAAAACCCATAAAGATTCCTCCGGATTATCAGGATATCTATTGAAATATTATTATAGCATATCGGAATGAAATTCTCAACCACTATTCTGAAAACTTTTCTTGTTGCGTCATGTTTCGTCTGAGAGAACGGCTTCGGCGCATCGGATTCCGTCTACAGCGGCCGAAACGATGCCTCCCGCATAGCCGGCTCCCTCACCGCAGGGATAAAGACCTCGGACATTCGTCTGAAAAAATTCGTCGCGCAAAATCCGGATAGGGGAGGAGCTACGGCTTTCGGGGAACGTCAGCACCGCGTCGGGAAGCGCGAAACCGCGCAGTTTTTTATCAAATGCCGCGATGGCTTCGCGGATCGTTCCGGTTACAAGAGGCGGCAGAACGCTGTCCGCATCGGAATAGCAGACGCCGGTCGGACAGGTCGGTCTGACGGCGCCGCCGTGTCCGGACGGTTTCCCTTGCATAAAATCGCCGACGAGCTGCGCCGGAGCCGTATAGTCGCCGCCGCCTGCGCGGAAACCGGCGCGTTCAATCTGACGTTGCAGCGCGATGCCCGATAGGGGATGATCGTCCTCAAAATAAGACGGCTCAATACCGACAAGGATCGCGGAATTGGCGTTTTCGCCGTCGCGTGCATATTCGCTCATGCCGTTTGTTACCATGCCGCCCTCTTCGGAGGACGCCGCCACGACGGTGCCGCCGGGACACATACAGAATGTATAGCCGCCACGACCGTGCAGCGGGTGATTGGATAATTTATAATCGGCAGCACCGAGACGCGGATCGTTCCAGTACGCGCCGTACTGTGCTTTATTGATCAGCTCCTGCGGATGCTCGATTCGTGTTCCGACGGAAAACGCTTTCTGCTCCATGCGGATGCCATTGCGATAGAGCATTTCGACGGTGTCACGCGCCGAATGCCCGATGCAAAGCACGATACAGTCGGTCTCAAGATCGGTCTGCGAGCCGTTTGCGTCTTCATAGGTCAGCCCGTGAACGAAACCGTTGACGGCGATCAAGTCCGTCATGCGGCAGCCGAAGCGGACTTCGCCGCCCATTTCAATGATATCTTCACGGATATTTTTCACAACGCCGCCGAGTTTGTCCGTGCCGATATGCGGACGCGCCGAATAGAGAATTTCCTCCGGTGCGCCGTGCTGAACGAGCTGATGAAAGACTTCGCGGCAGCGGCTGTCCTTGATGCCGGTTGTCAGCTTGCCGTCGGAGAACGTTCCGGCACCGCCTTCGCCGAACTGGACGTTGGAATTGGTGTTAAGCTTGCGCTGTGTCCAGAAACGGGAAACGTCCTGCTGACGGCGTTCGACGTCGTTGCCGCGTTCGAGAATGATGGGCTTCAGACCGCACTTTGCTAAAATCAATCCGCAGAGCATGCCTGCGGGGCCGAAGCCGACGATGACGGGACGGAGCTGCGATGTTCTCTTTACGGGAGGCAGCACATACCGATAGCGTTCTTTATATAAGACTTTGTTGACGGGAAAACGCGCCGCGATGTCCTCTTCGCCGTTTTCGAGTTCCACATCAACGGAATAGACCATTTTGATATGACTTCTTTTGCGGGAGTCGATGGATTCCCGCGCGACTTCAAACGATGTGAAGTCCTCAGGCTTTACGCCGATGAGATCGGCCGCCGCTTTTCGCAGATGTTCGGTCGGCTCTCCGATTTCGAGAGCAAGTTCGTTGATTCTTAGCATTGTGATTTCTCCGCGATGAAATTTGCGGCATGATGACCGGCGCACCGTCCGGAACTCCATGCCCACGTTAAATTATAGCCGCCGCAACCCCCGTCGATATTAAGCGCTTCGCCACAGGCAAATAAGCCGGGAATCTGTTTGGCTTCGAGCGTTTCCGGGTGGAAAAATCGCAGTTCGGCACCGCCGGCTGTCACCTGCGACTGCTCGAATCCGAGTGTGCCGCTGACTTCAAAAAGTTCGGAAATCAGAATCTCAGTCAGCTCCGCGATCTGATTTTTCGTTAATGTCCGCAGCTCGTCGGATTCCTTGATTCCGGCGGAATGGAGCTTCGCGATTCCCAGACGTTTGGGCATCAGACCCGAAAGGAGATTTTCGCAAAGCAAAGCGGGATTCTGCTGCTTTCGCCGTTCGATATAGTCCGTGATTTCCTCCGGCGAGAGAGACGGCAGGGAGTTGACGCAGACAAGTAATCTACCTTTTTTATGCAGGACGGAATGGCGCGCCGCTTCGCGTGAAATCTCCATTGCCGGAATGCCGGAGATGCCGTAATCGGTATATTGCAGTTCGCCCTGTGAAGAGGCGACAACGGTGTCGTTTTCGATCAGTAAAATCTCGCTTTTGGCTCTGATGCCTTTCAGGGATTTGTTCTTTTTTTGCAGAACAAGACCGACGAGAGCCGGTGAAAGCGGCGTTATGCCGATTCCGAGAGACGAAAGAAGAGAGAAGCAGGAACCGTCCGAGCCCTGTACGGAAGCGGATTTGCCGCCTCCTGCGACGATGATGGCGTCAGCGCGATCTGTTTCGTTCAGCAAGAATCCGTCGGGAGTTCGCTGAATCGAGGTGATCTTTGCGCCGCAACGAATCTCCACCTGTAAGCGTTCGATCTCAAAACGCAGCGCGTCGAGAACCGATGTCGCCTGAAAGCTCATGGGATAGAGTCTGCCGTCCTCTTCTTCGGCGGTGTACAGCCCCATGCTTTTGAAAAAATGGAGGTCGCTGTCAACGGAATACTGATCAAAAACGGGTACAATCGCATCGCTGTCTCCGTTGAAAGATTCCGGGGAGGCAAAACGGTTCATCAAATTGCACCGTCCGTTGCCCGTCGCAAGGATTTTTTTGCCGATTTTCGGCATTCTTTCATAGAGGACGATCTGAACCGGCATTTTTTTTGCCGAACAGGAACGCGCCGCTTCGATAGCGGCCGCCATGCCGGAGGCTCCCGCGCCGATCACGGCGATCTTGTGCTGCTGCATAGGTAACAAATCCTTTCGGTCGAATAACATTTCTATTTTACGATGAATCCGACGATGTGTCAAGTAGCAAAATCCCGCGATGAGAACGTGTAAGAAAAAATGACCAATCTTTGCGGAAAAGACTTGCAAATTACGAAAGCCTGTGGTATGATAAATATGAACTCGACTAACCTGCGAAAGTGAGGTGTAAGTATGAATCTGGGTTCTGTTTTTGTTGTATTTGATTATATTCTTCGTTTGTTGATGAAAATAATGGATAAGATTGCCGCTATGAACGGTATCGATCTGGACGGTCTGATCACCACAACGGAAACCACAACGGCCGAGACGACGACAGCTGCCGAAACGACGACTGTCGCGCCGTAATCACATCTGGATAAAGAAGAGGAGCCGGACAGCTCCTCTTTTATTTGTTTAACTGTGTCAGTAGATCGGTCAGCTCCTGATCCAGAAAGGGAAGGATTCCTTTTTTTAGGTCGTCGCCGATGCCGTAAAATGCTTCCGCAA
Source organism: uncultured Clostridia bacterium (assembly GCA_945912145.1). GTDB lineage: Bacteria > Bacillota > Clostridia > Oscillospirales > Acutalibacteraceae > UBA1081. The sequence goes on from CAMEBF010000001.1 coordinate 204,154, forward strand.
TGCTCCCGGCAATGCAGGCCGATGTGTCGCAGTCGCCGCCGATGGAGACGGCATTGCGTATCGCATCCTCGGCGTTTTCACTTTCCAGAAAGCATTGGATTGCCTGCGGAACCGTACCGCGACAGGAGACGTCGAATGTATAAGTCGGCCGGATTTCATCCAGCGTGAAATCAAGCGGCGCATAGGTTGCTTCTGTGTAGCGGCGGATCTCGTCTTTTGTGTTGCCGTGCAGCGCAAGGAAAACGCAGGCGGCTGTAATCTGCGCGCCGGCAATGCCTTCGGGATGATTGTGCGTCACAGCGGCCGATACCGCGGCAAGCCGCCGGGTTTCTTCAAGCGAATCGCAGCAGTACGCGACAGGTGAGACGCGCATGGCGGAACCGTTGCCCCAGCTGTTATAGGGCGTCCGCAGTTTTTCTGTCAGCCAATAGGCGAAGCGACCGCCGTAGCCTGCGTCCGGATAACGGTTTCCGAACCGGTGCATACTGTCGATCAGATTCTCGCGGAAGGAATCTTCGTTCCGGTCTTTTAGGTAGGCTTCGCAGGCGACGGCGACGGCAAAGGTCATTACCGTATCGTCCGTAAACCGGCAGTCCGGATGAAAAAGTTCAAACTGCTTTGTTTTGATGCTATAAAATTCAAACCGCGAACCGGCAATGTCACCGGCGGCCGCGCCGTAGATCATAAGAGTCGCCTCATTGCATTTTTTATCATATTATAGTGTTTTTACGCTTTTCGTTCAAGTCTTTGCAGTGTATTTTTTTACATTTTTAAAAAATTGTGTTGCATATTCGAAAAAGATAATGTATAATGAAAATAACTATTGATTTACGAAAACGGAGGACAATATTTTATGAAGATAACCGCTAAAAAAATTTTGTCTTTATTGATGGCATTGCTGCTGATTGCGGCGGCGTTGCCAATCGCTTCGCTCAGCGTCTTTGCCGCGGAAACAGCGGAGATTGTCGAGAGCGGCTCGTGCAGCTATAATAAAGATATCAAGTGGACGCTTGATGAAAACGGCGTCCTGAAATTGACCGGCTCCGGCAAGATTCCCGATCTGTGGGTTTTCGGAAAAAAAGGGCTGGCTCTTTCCGGCAGTACCAATATTCTGACTCTTCTGACGGATCTCAAGAGCATGATCGATGACTACGGTAAGATGGAAGACTATACCGAGGACGTAAAGACCATCATCATCGGCGAAGGCATTACCTCTGTCGGTAAGGGGAATTTCGCCGCTTGCAAAAATGCGACGGACATTCAGCTTCCCAAGACGCTCACGTCAATCGGCGACAGCGCTTTTTCCTATACGGCGGTTGAAGAGTTGATCGTACCCGCTGCCGTTAAGACCATCGGAGAGGGCGCTTTCTACGGTACAAAGCTGACGAATGTCACGTTTGCGAAAGACGCCGCTGTGAAGACAATCGGCAAATTGGCGTTTGCCGCAACGTCTCTGACGACGCTTGCAATTCCGGCTTCCGTGGAAACGATCGGCGCCGGCGTCTGCGCTGAAAACGCTTCCTTTGCGGGCTATCAGGTCAACGGAGCCAATAAAAACTATCAGTCTGTCAGCGGTGTTCTTTACAGCAAAGATAAAACGTCCCTCATTTCGTACCCCGACGGTCTGACAGCGACATCGTTTTCCATTCCCCGGACAGTCAAAACCGTGAAATCCGGCGCATTCACCAGTAAAACTCTTGTTACGCTGACCATTCCGACCTCCGTGACAAAGATCGAAGACAGCGCGTTTGACTGTCCCTCTCTTCGTGAGATCTATAACCTTTCCAAGCTCAACATCGTGGCCGGTTCTACGGCGAACGGCGGTGTTGCGAAATATGCGGCGGTCGTTCATAAGACCGAATATGAGAAGTCCGGTTTCTATTTTGTCGGTGAGTACCAGTTCGTAACCGACGGCGAACAGCACACACTTTACAGCTATACCGGTACGGATACCGTTCTGACGCTTCCCACGGAAATGGAATATAACGGCATGCCTGTGCGATCCTATAAAATCGGCGACAGCGCGTTTGCCGGTTCTGCCGTGAAATCCGTCGATATTCCCGCCGAAGTTTCCGCAATCGGTACCTCCGCTTTTTCCGGCTGTAAGTCGCTTGAATCCGTTACTTTCGCTGCGGGGAGCAAACTGAACACAATCGGCGTCAATGCATTTAAAGACTGCACAAAGCTTTCTTTAATCAGCCTGCCGCAGGGAATAACCGTCATCGGCAACAGTGCTTTTGAGGGCTGTTCCGCGCTTTCTTCCATCAATGTTCCGTCAAGTGTTAAGACGATCGGCAATTCAGCGTTTGCTTCCTGCAAAAAGCTTCTGCGCGTCAGCATTCCGAATGACAGTTCTCTTGAAACCATCGGAAACAATGCGTTTGCCGATGATGTTAAGCTGAATACCATCGCACTTCCCGAGTCTCTGAAAACGATCGGAGAAAAGGCCTTCGAGAACTGCGCAGATCTTACTGCGGTTTCAGTTTCCGCTGCTGTTGAGACGATCGGCGCTTCGGCATTTTCCGGTTGTGAAGATCTGGAAACTGTGACATTTGCCTATGACAGCGCATTGGCGAAAATTGCAAAAGAATCCTTTAAGGACTGCGCCTCTCTGGAGTCTGTGATTGTGCCGAAATCCGTTGAAGAAATCGGCGAGAATGCTTTTGATGGTTGTCAGTCTCTGTCGGAGATTTATATCTGCAATAAGAATTGCTGTGTTGATACTTCCAAATCGACGATTCCCGAGAATACCGTGATTTACGGCTACGGCGTATCGTCCGCGCATAATTATGCGCTCCTGCATCTGCGTTCGTTTGAGAATATCACAAAGATACATCTCTGGAGCGACGCGACCTGCACGAAGCCTGCCGCCTGCTTCATCTGCGGTGAAGTGGCAGCGGAGCCGAACGAGCACGCTTTCGGTGACTGGAACGTTACGGTTCAGCCGACCTGCACTGAATCCGGAGAAAAAGTTCGCGTCTGCTCGGTTTGCGGTGAAACGGAAACTCAGGTGATGCCCGCTCTCGGCCATACATATTCCGAATGGAATTATGTAACGGATCCCGCAAGCGGCATTGAATATAAAGAGCGTATCTGTACGGCTTGCGGTCATAAGCATGCACAGTCAGTCGCAGTGATTGATGATACCAATGCACCCTCCGAACCGACTGTCAATTATGTGATCGGTGATGTCAACGGCGATGGAAAGTATACTGCTGTTGATGCGAGACTGACGCTTCGTATCGTCGCACAGCTGGATAACGCAACTTATGTTCAGTCCCTTGCCGCCGATGTAGACGGTGACGGAAAGGTTACGGCAGCTGACGCGAGAAAGATTTTGCGTGTTGCTTCCGAGTTGGATACCTTTTAAGATGTAATGATAAACCTGCCGTGGGAAATCCAGCGGCAGGTTTTTTTGGAAATTAAACCCTGCCGAAGCTTCCGGCAGGGGATATTGTTATATCATGGCTGAGCTTTTGTATAATTCTCAACGGCATACAGAAAGCCGTTTAATAAAAACTCACGGGCTTCTTTTGCTGGTGTCGCGAAGCTGAACAGATCGAATCCGTGGAAACAGCCTTCAAAAATGCGGAAAGAAACATCAATGCCTGCGGCTTGCAGATTCTCGACATATTGGATCGTCTCGTCAGTGAAGGGTTCAATATTGCCGATATAGGTTAGTGTCGGCGGCAGATTGCTGTAGTCTGTTTCGCGTGCCGGCGAGGCATATTTGGAAACATTGTCCGTGCCGTACGCATCGCCGAGATAGAGCTTCCATGCGATCTCGTTGGATGCTGAGTTCCAGATCGGCGCGTCGTTGTTCTGCGAGGATTCGGTGATCATGCGGTCGTCGAGCATCGGGTAAAGCGGCATCTGAAACGCGATGGCAACTTCTCCCAGATCTCTTGCATACAGCGTGATCGCGGCTGTCAGTCCTCCGCCTGCGCTGTTACCGCCGACAAAAATCTGATCTTCCCGCATGCCGTACCCGGTACCGTTCTCTTTCAGCCATAATAGTGCGGCATAGCAGTCGTTGAGCGCGGCAGGATAAGGCGCGTCGGTTGAGTTTGTGTAATCAGGCGCAACAACGACACAACCGGATTCGAGAACAAAGCTCTTGATAAAACCGATATCCTGTTCGGGAGACCCGATCGCATAGCCGCCGCCGTGAACCCATAAAAGACCCGGTACATTCTCCTTTTTTTCTTTCGGCGTATAGACGCACAGACGAAGCATCGAACCGTCTTCACGGGGAATTTCCACTTCCTCATAGTTGATCTCGTTTGTAAACGCGTGACCGACTAAGAGGTGGTCGATAAAAAAGTTGCAGAACCGAAAGCTCTTTTCCGAAAAGCTCGGAAAAACCGTGCGGATCGCATTGCCGACGAATCGTAGTTCAGGATCGATCATGTCGTTGGTAATGTTTTTCTGTTGATAAGCGAATGCCGTCATACTGAGTGAGGTAAAAAGCAGACAGGGTGCCAGCAGAACAGAGAGAAGCCTTTTGGTCATAGTGGGGTTGCCTCCTTGTTTAATTGTTAACTAAGTATAACAGAATTGTTAACAAAATACAAGTGCTTAGTTTCAGCGTTTGCGGAGGATAGCCCGACAGCAGAAAGCCGATACGGTACAGACCGCCGAAACGATCAGAACTTTTTTTGCTGCTTTCTTTGCCTGTGAGACGGAGGAAGGGGAGTGTGTATACAGAAACTCTTTCACGGGACGTCTGAGCCTGAACCCGGGAAGATCGCGGCATGTTACGGTGAATGTCTCGTAGCGATCAGGGCTGTCTTCCCGAATGTCGAAGACGCGTCCACCCCTGTTTTTGCCGGGACCGTAGATGTTGAAGCCGCAGCCCTGCGTATAACCGAGGTCAAGATTTCCGTGCTTGACGACAAAGGAATTGTTGTGATCGTGCCCGAAATAAAGCCCGAGCACATCGCCTTTTTCCCCGAATGCCTCAATCTGACCGCTCTTTGTGTCCGGTGTTGCGGCGTTTTCTCCCATAAAGCTTCTTTCATTACGCGCATAATTCGGCAGACGGTAATAGCGGTCGGCGAAGGTTCTCGCGCCCTGAATCGCGCCTTTGTCATGTTTGCGGCAAAGGGACAATGATTCGTAAATCTCGACCGGCGGAATATGCTGAAACGCCAGAGCGGGAACAGGAAAACCGTTTATCCTTTCGAGTTGATCCCGTGTTTCGCGGTATTGATGAATTTGCTCCTGATTGATCGGCGGATACGAGCCGTCTGGCTGTTTTTCACGAGAATCAAACAGATAGATGCAGAATGGAACCTTTTTGCCGTCTTCGGAAGCAATCGGTATGCAGTCGAAAAGATACTCGTTTCCGATGAAGTTCTCGTATTGCCGATAGAGAAGCCATTGAAATTCTTTGTCGGCGTCGCCGAATGCGTCGTGATTGCCGAAAACTGCGGTAAATGGGATCCCGCTGTCCGCAATGGGCTTTAATAAACGGTTTAGGGTGGTTGCCGCATTGGCCCGGTTATCGCCGAAGCGGAAATACGTACCGTAGCCCTTGATCTGATCGCCGGTCAGCACGATGAGGTCGGGCTTTGTCTTGCGGATCAGGGCTTCGGTCAGATTGACCGTGTCCTGTGACGTACGGTAGGTATCCTGCATGTCGGTGAGCTGAAGTATACGGAATATGCCGTTATGGAATTGCAGCATAATACTCCCTCATTTCTGAAAATGCTGTAAATTTGAAAAAAATCCCCATTCCAAAGAATGAGGATTTTTTGTGGTGACCCGGACGAGAATCGAACTCGTGTTACCGCCGTGAAAGGGCGGTGTCTTAGCCGCTTGACCACCGGGCCGGGTAGATGACAACTTAAAAATAAGTTGTCATTGGTAGCGGCGGTTGGATTTGAACCAATGACCTGTCGGGTATGAACCGAATGCTCTAGCCAGCTGAGCTACGCCGCCGTATCGCTGTCATGATTAGCAAGCGAGTGCTATTATAAAGCATATCCCCCGATTTGTCAAGGCTTTTTTCAAAAAATTGTGAAAAAATTTTTAGAGCTTTTCGATGAGCGTCAGAATGATCTGTGTCAGCGTCTTTTCGCACAGATCGTTTGTCTGTTTGTAGCTTTCCGACGCGGTGTCATCGGCGGTGTCGCTGATCTGCCGGATCGCGAGGAAGGGAATGTCCGCGTCGTGGCAAACGGAAGCGATCGCGCCGGTCTCCATATCGAATTCCTGAATCCCGAACGTCTCTTTATAAAGATTTTTCTTCTCTTTATCGGCGAGGAACAGATCGCCGCAGCCGCAGACTGCCGACTTCATGCCGGGAATCTGCATCGCCGTTTCATAGAGATGCTTGTCTGCCGGATAAACGCAGACATCCTGCGGTTTTTTGCCGAGCGGATAGCCAATGGCGGTCAGGTCGAAATCGCATTCCGTGTAGGAAGAGCCGGCAACGATATCGTCTTTTGCAAGTCCCGAGACGGCGCCGGAGAGTCCGAAGTTGAGAATCATGTCAACCTTGTCTTCAGCAATCAGAAAAGCGGTTGCCGAGGCGGCGTTGACCTTGCCGATGCCGGCCTTGACTGCGATCAACTTTTTGCCGGCGTGGTGGAATGCTACGCTGTCGCGTCCTCTGCGTTTCATTTCGATGCAGTTATGCTCCTTTGCCGCGTCTAAAAAAGGTTTGTATTCGTTTTCGTCTGCGATGACAAGACCGATTTTCATTTTGCTTCCTCCTGTTTCAGTGCTTCTTCGATGGCAAGAGCGAGCTGGTCGGGACAGGAGGTGTTTTTGAAGCCGCATTTGACCCCTTTGATTCTTTCGGCCACTTCCTTCGCATTCATGCCCTCTGTCAGCTTAGCGATACCTTTAAGGTTGCCGTTGCAGCCACCGGTAAAGCAGACATTTTTCAGGATGCCGTCTTCAATATCGAAGGTAATCATGCTCGAGCAGGTGCCTCTTGTTTTATACTGATGCATCATAAAAATCACTCTTTCTTTTTTATCGGAATTATTTTAGCAGATTTTCGACGGCAACGCAAGCGTATTTGTAGTTTTTTTAGATTTTTTTCGGAAAGTATTTGACATCGGCGGACTTTTATTATACAATAAAACAGTAATTATTAGAATGGAGGTAAATTCTATGGATACACGTTTCGCAATTGAAAATTATTGTGACGCGCAGGCTGTTACCGCGCAGCTCGACGAGCTCATCAAACAGCCGATTTACACAATCAAACCCGACGCATTAAAGGACTATGAAGAGAATTACTTCGGCAAAAAATGCGTCAAGTCCAAAGAGATGATCGACGAGGCTCGTAAGATTATTCCCGGCGGTGTTCAGCACAACCTTGCTTTCAACTATCCGTTCCCGCTCGTTTTCACCAAAGCGGACGGCATGAAGCTTTACGACATCGACGGCAACGAATACTTCGACTTCCTGCAGGCAGGCGGCCCTACGGTTCTCGGCTCGAATCCTCCCGAGGTTCGCGAACAGGTCATCGACCTCCTCAACACCTGTGGTCCTTCCACCGGTCTTTTCCATGAGTTTGAGTACAAGCTTGCCAAGAAGATTTCCGATTCTATTGAAACGGTTGATATGTTCCGTATGCTCGGTTCGGGTACAGAAGCCTGTATGGCGGCTGTCCGTGTGGCAAGACTTGCGACTAAGAATAAGAACATCGTCAAGATGGGCGGCGCCTATCACGGTTGGAGCGATCAGCTCGGCTACGGTATCCGCATCCCCGGCTCCAAGTTCACGCAGGCGCACGGCGTTCCGCTTTACCTCTTCAAGCATACGCAGGAGTTCTTCCCGAACGACCTTGATTCTCTTGAAAGAGTCCTGAAGATGAATACGCTTCGCGGCGGCACGGCGGCTGTTTTCATTGAGCCTGTCGGTCCCGAGAGCGGCACAAGACCCCTTGATTACGATTTCAATAAGGGCGTTGAAAGACTTTGCCGTAAGTATGGCGCGCTGCTCATCTTCGATGAGGTCGTTACCGGTTTCCGTATCGGTATGGCAGGCGCGCAGGGCTACTTCGGCGTTTCTCCCGACCTGACCATCTTCGGTAAGGTTATCGCCGGTGGATATCCCGGTGCAGGCGGTATCGGCGGTAAGAGAGAGTATATGAAATATCTCGGTGCCGGTCTCGACGGCAGCACCAAGGTCAAGAAAGCGTTTATGGGCGGCACGATGGCGGCTACACCGATCTCCTGCGTCGCCGGTTACTACACGCTTGACCTGATCGACAAGACAAATGCCTGTCAGAAAGCCGGTCAGATGGGTGACAGACTCACCGCCGGACTTCAGCAGCTCATCAAGAAATACAATCTTCCGTTCGTTGCGTTCAACCAGGGCTCGATCTGCCATCTCGAGACGGTCGGCACGATGCATTTTGCAATCGACTGGATGAAACCCTGGGGCATTCCGAAGGTTCTCAGCGAGACAAGCACCAGAAAGAAAGAGATGGAGCACATGGGTGCCGCTTACATGGCAGAAGGCCTTGTTACGCTTGCCGGCTCCAGACTCTACACCTCAGCGGCATACACGCCCGAACTCATCGACGAAGCACTTGCCAGATTCGATAAGGTATTTGCCAATGTCGGCCTGAAGCAGGACGACTGATAACGCTCCGAAAGAGGTGTCAATATGGACATTTTAGAAGCAAAGGCCGAAGTGGTCAAAGCCGGTCTTGAGCTTGTGAAATCCGGTCTGATTGCCCGTACATGGGGCAACGTCAGCTGCCGTGTGGACGATGAGTATTTCGTCATCACGCCCAGCGGCAGAAGCTACGAATCTCTGACGCCGGACGACATCGTTCTGGTCAAAATTGAGGATTGCTCGTATGAATCCGAGATCAAGCCCTCATCTGAAAAAGGCATTCATGCGCAGGCGTATAAGCTGCGCAAGGACGTCAATTTCGTTATTCATACCCATCAGAAAAACGCTTCCGCCGTCAGCTTTCTTGGCTATGACATCAATATGGTGCCCGAAGAGAGCCGCACGGTCATCGGAACGGATATTCCGGTCGCTTCCTACGGTCTGCCGGGTACCGGTAAGCTTCGCAAGGGTGTAACGGCAGCGTTGGAGCGTTCCGCTTCCAAAGCCATCATTATGGCGCATCACGGCGCGCTGTGCGTCGGTACGGATTATGATGACGCATTCGCTGTTGCCGCCGAGCTCGAAAAAGTTTGCGGCAAGTTCTTGCTGGACAGGCTTGAAGCTGTTTCCGGCAAAGTCACGGATAATATCGCAGCCGTTGCCGAGCATATAGCCGAAGTGAGCGCAAACGCCAAGCAGGAAGCGCAGCTTTTCGATCCCTATACGTCGGAAAGAGACGGCTCGACGCTTGTGATGAGACCTGTCGATGGCGGCGAATCGGTTCGCATTGACCTGAGAACCGGTGATGAAATCGGCTCGTGCGAGAATTATCCCGCCAGCGCAGAGCTTCACCGTGCGATCTATAATAAGAGAGATGATGTCAACTGCATCATTCATTCCAAAAAGCCAGAGATTCTTTCGGCGTCGAAAGTCGGCGGAACTTTCAGACCGCTTCTGGATGATTTTGCGCAGCTTGTCGGCGTGACGCTTCGAACAGGGGAGTATAATCCCTCGAACACCGTCAAAACCGCGAAAAAGGTTGTTCGCAAGCTCAAAGGCAGAAATGCCGTTCTGGTCAAGGATAACGGCGCGATCTGTGTCGCAGGCAATGAATACGACGCCGAAGCCGTTGAGATGGTTCTTGAAAAAGAAATGAGAACGGACGCGGCGGCAAAGATGATCGGTGACGCCAAATATATCAATAAGGTTGAATCTCTTCTCATGCGTGTCATTTATAAGACGAAGTATTCCAAGAAGACCGAAACCAACAAATAAGTTTTTTTGCAGCAGCCCTGCCGACTTTTTTCGGCAGGGTTGTATTTTTGTTTGCGTCATGGTATACTGTTTCTGGTGGAGTTGGCAGCTCATTTGTATTGTGAACTCCTCCTGAAAACTATATATATAATAGTATAGAAAAACCGTACTCGTTTTCGGGTAAAAAAGGAGAAATACGATGCTGAAGTATGTTATCGCCGTTCTGATTTGTCTGGTAGCCATCGCCGTCATTATCTTTGCTGTGTGGTGGAGAAAAAAGGTCAGGGAGGGAATCTGTCCAATCTGTCTTATCAAACAGCGTATGTGCAAGTCAAAGCTCACCATGAAGGTGCCGCAGGAATTTTATCAGGGTGGAGACGCTGCAACACCGCCGATGGGCTGGTCGAGCTGGAATACATTTCGCAATCATATTGATGAAAAACTGATTCTTGAAACAGCTCGCGCGATGAAAGAAACGGGACTGATCGACGCCGGATACCGATATCTGAATCTGGACGATTGCTGGCATTCATCACAGCGTGATGAAAACGGAGAGCTGCAAGGTGATCTGACAAAGTTTCCATCCGGTATGGGGGCTTTGGTGAAAGAGATCAATTCTTACGGCTTGAAAGTGGGACTGTATACTTCTAACGGTTCGTATACCTGTGAGGATCTGCCGGCAAGTCTCGGTCACGAGAAAACCGATGCGCAGACCTTTGCTCACTGGGGGGTCGAATATCTGAAATACGATTTCTGTCATAACAAAACAATTCCGTCTGTTGCACCTTTGGTCGAAAGAATTGAACTGCAAACCGCCTCATCGTCACTTGTCTTAAAGGCTGATGACGCGCAATTGTCGGGATTGGCTCGGGTTTGTCAGGATAAAAAGCTCGCAACCGGTGCCTATCTCAGTTTCCTCGGTCAGGGAAAAGGTCGTGCTGTTTTCAGTTTTGATTATCCGCAGAACGGCGATAGTGTACTGACACTCGTTGTCAAAAAAAGCGGTAAGTATGAAAAGTATATCGTCATCAAAGTCAACGGCATCTGTCATGAATTGATGATCCCGCCGACGGACGCATGGAGTCCTGAGGGACGGTATCAGATGAAAGTGAATCTGAAAAGCGGACGCAACGAAATCCAACTCTTTAACCCGGTTTGTACGCGTGCCGATAGCTCCTACATCCAATATAAACGTATGGGGCATGCTCTTATGGAGGCGTCAAAAGAACGAAAAATTACGTATTCTATTTGCGAATGGGGAAGAAATCATCCTGAAAGTTGGGCTTGGAATGCCGGGAATCTGTGGCGCACAACACCTGATATCACGCCGATGTGGAAGTGGATCGACATCATTTATCATCGGAATCTGAAGCTTGCGGAGATTTCCGGACAGGGACATTGGAACGATCCCGATATGCTGGAGGTCGGGAACGGAAAACTGACGTATGAGGAAAATAAGACGCATTTTTCACTCTGGTGCATGATGGCAGCTCCTTTGATTTTAGGAAATGATGTACGAAAATTAAGAGCGAAAAATCAAGAAACTTTATCTATTTTGACGAATAAAGAGATGATTAGAATCGATCAGGATCCGCTTGGCGAGTCCTGTATCTGCTATCAGAAAAGGCAGGGCTGTGACTATCTGATAAAGAAATTGAGCGGTAAAAGCTATGCCGTATGTATTTATAACAGAAGCGCGAGAAGCAAAACGGTTCCTTTTGATACGCATTCTTTACCATCGGAATACCGGAAGGACAACCCTCGTTTTCTGGAAATCTGGTCGGAACAGGAATATACGGGGTCTTCCTTCTGCATTTCTCTTGCGCCGCACGGATGCGCCGTTCTTCGTCCCGAATGGTAATGCTTTTCCCAAAAGGCGACCTCAGAAAAATCACTTCTGCATAAATTTTTTTAATATGCATTTTGTATTGCATATTTCTATATTGGAAGATAATCCACTATATATGGGGTGAATTTATCAAATTTCGACATTGTTTTTGATTTCTAACGAACTGTAGAAAAAGAAATGTTACAACTTTGTAACTTCTCACAAAATTATCAATAAAAAATTCCAATTTATCCCTAAAAATGAGAATTATATACCATTTTCTGTTTTAAAAAAATAGAGATTCCGGGGGGCTTTTCGTCAATTTATACAAAAATGGGTTGTCAAAATTGCTTGACATTCACAAAGCAGTTGACTATAATGACGGCGTCTTGTGATTCCATGTATTATGGTCGTGAATATGCAGTAATTTTATGCATTTTTATGCCAAAAACACAAAGGAGACAACCTATGAAGAAAGTAAACAAAATCCTTTCTTCTGTCCGCAGCATGATGAAGACGAGAAAGTGCGCCGCTGTTTTTTCAGCATCCGTATTTGCGCTGTCTTCGATTACATGTGTCGCTCAGGTTTCCGCTGTGAAAGAAGCGGAGAAAGCCCTTTCAGGCGACAGCGTTGGACAGAAGGCCGTTCTTGAGCTTTCGGAGTCTTATTTGTCACTAAACGCAGACAATAACATTTCTGTTCTTGAGATTTCAAGCGAGTTTTTCAAAGGAAGCGACGCCGAATTTGTGTCGAACGGTTCCGTTGAAGAAAATGCTGCCAATTCCGAATCTGAAGTAACGACAAAATCGGAGGAAACAACGGCGAAAGCCGAAACGACTACCAAAGCGGCAGCGCAGGAGACGCAGACGAAAGTGCCTGACACCTCTGCTTCCGCTACGACCCAGCCCGTTACGCAGCAGGTCAATCTTGTTGCCGGCGGCACGTATACCTTTTCACAGCTCGGCATCACGCAGATGTCCGACATCCCCGTTCCCGATGATATTTTGTTTGATGAAAACGGGATCCCGCTGAATTATTCCTATAAGCTGACGGGAAAAGCGACGGCTTATAATATGGGAACCACGACGGCAACCGGCACGAGTGTTCATCCCGGCGTTGTGGCCGTCAATCCGAATATCATTCCGTACGGCTCCAAAATGTACATTGTTGCCTCTGATGGCAGCGGCTATGTTTACGGTTATGCCAGCGCGGAAGATACCGGCGGATTCATTTACTGGGACAATGCCCCCATCGTCGATATGTATGTCAATTCTTACAGCGACGCTTGCTATTGGGGAAACAGACCGGTTACTGTATATGTATTTTAACAAGACAGCAGGACCTTCGGGTCCTGCATTTTTTTTTCTATAAGCTAAAAAAGAAGGGGTTGCATTTTTTTTCCAAATGTGATATAATACCAAATGTTGTGAAAGCTATTATGAAAATTTGTATGTTCAGGAAAGGAAATCTTTATGAAAAAGCTGCTTTCTTGCATTCTTGCTCTTCTTCTTGTACTGACGGCAGTCGTTCCGGCATTTGCCGCTGAAGAATCGGCTGAACCGTCTGCAAATCGCGATTATCCTCTTGTGATTGTCCGCGGTATGGACTTCGGCGGTCTTTCCGTTAATACAGGGACGCCGCAGGAACAGTCCTGCCTTGTAGCGCCCGGTTTCGGTGATATTGTGAAGCTTGTCGGGAATCTTGCCGGTACCTATTTTACCGAGAAGACGTTAGATACGGACGCATTGATCGGATTTCTTGACGGCATGATGGGACTTATGGCGTGTGACGAAAACGGTAATTCCCGCTATGATGTTTCCTATGCGAAATATCCGCAGGCTGTCTCGAATTATCCTCTTCTGCAAGCGGAATATGAAATGAACGCGCAGAATGAAATCGGCATCGTCAAGAGTGCTGTCGAGCATTACGGCGCGGATAACACGTATTATTTCACTTATGACTGGCGTCTTGATCCCACCGATACAGCGGACGATCTGAACACTATGATCGAGCAGGCGAAAGCCGACCACAATGCCGAGAAGGTCGATCTGGTCTGCTGCAGCATGGGTGGCATCGTGACGGACAGCTATATTTACGAATACGGCTGCGAGAGCCTGCATAATGTTGTGTTCGATTCCTCAACGTTCTGCGGCACCTATGTAACGACAGAACTGTTCCAGGGCAAAGTGCTGATTACGGAACAGATGCTCTATAATTTCCTCGGGAATTTTATTCAGTCTGATTTTGTTCTGAAGCTCTTCTCCAAGCTTGGGCTGTTCAAATTTGCGGCGAATTTCGCAATGGATTTCATCGATAAGTATCAGGACGTCATTTATGATGAATTTCTGTATGATGTCTTTGTCACCATGCCGTCCCTCTGGGCGCTGGTTCAGCATGATCAATATCAGGCCTGTCTTGACTATATGTTCCCGACCGAGGAGCTCCGGACGCAGTATGCCGGTCTGATCGCCAGAGCCGATCATCTTCAGGAGATGGTTGCAGGACTTGATGAGATGCTTCTGTCGCTGCCGGAACACGGCGTGAATGTGTCGGTTATCGCTGCGTATGAAACGCAGATGATCCCGGTTTATCCTTCTGCGGCCTATCAGAGCGACGGTACGCTTGAAACGGCTCTGATGCTCGGCAGAGCAACGGTTTCCGAAACGCGTTCGACGCTCGGCGACGATTATGTGGCCGATAATCCCGAATGCCTGTCACCTGACAGATGCATCGATACGTCTCATGTTCTCTTCCCGGAATCGACATGGGCGATCCGTAATGCGTCTCACGTTATTGGCGATTACGGCTCGGATCTGAATGATTTCCTTTTCTGGCTGCTCACTTATGACGGTCAGCCGACGGTGCATTCCAATCCCGACTATCCGCGTTTCATGAAGTCGGACAGCAGCGAAGCCATCTATTATTTTGAATAAGATAAAATAAAAAATGCGGTTGACAGTTTGTTCTGTCAGCCGCTGTTTTTATTGTATCAGTTGCCGTTCTTCCTTTTTCAACTCCGAGAAGAACCAGAATGCGAACGGAATACTCACAAGGCAGGTGAGCGCGTCGGCGAGAGCCTGTGTATATTCGATGCCCTGCAAGCCTAAGAATCGGGGCAGCAGCAGGATCAGCGGGATGAAAAAGATTCCCTGACGGCAGCAGGAAAGAATGGTTGCGCGGATGGATTTGCCGAGAGATTGCAGAATCGTATTAACAACGACAGTCACGGCGGAAAGTGGCATCGCGAAGCACTGTGCGCGCATAGCGGCCGTTCCGATCTGAATGACGGTTTCGTCTTCGGCACGGAAAAGACGCATGATCTGCGGCGCAAAGCAAAACAGGACAATGCTTAGCGACGTCATAATGACGCAGTCGGTGATGAGCGTAAAGCGGAAAGATTTCCGGACGCGGTCAAATTTCTTCGCGCCGTAATTATAACCGGCAACGGGCATAAAGCCCTGACCGACACCGAGACAGATACAAAGGACGAGCATACAGACCTTTGTCACAATCGTCATGGCGGCGATTGCCGGATCTCCATAGCTCTTTGCTGCTTTGTTCAGAAGCACCGTTGCCACGCTGGCGAGCCCCTGACGGCTTAAAGAGGGGAAGCCCGTCAACACAATCTCGGTATACGGCTTCGGTCGGAACGTGACGTTTTTCGGATTCAGGGAAATATTGCTCTTGTGAATCAGAAACATCGTCAGCAGAATTGCGAAGCTGACAAGCTGACTAATCAGCGTGGCGAGTGCCGCGCCGGCTGTTTTCAGGTCGAGCGTAAAAATCAGGATCGGATCGAGTATGATATTCAGAATACCGCCTGTGCAAAGGCCGATCATTGCGAACGCCGCTTTGCCCTCGGAGCGAAGAATGTTATTCATGACGAATGACGCACACATAAACGGTGCTGCCCATAGAATATAATTGCCGTAGGCGACAGCGTATTCCAGAATCGTGTCGGTCGCACCGAGTAGACGCATCAGGCCTTCCGTGAAAAGCTGACCGAACAGGGTGATCAGCGCGCCTAAAACGATCGCCGTATAGAACGCCGTGGAGGCATACATATCCGCCGCTTTTTTATCTTTCATGCCAAGCTTGCGGGAAACGAGACTGCCGGCTCCCATGCCGAGCGTGAAACCGACCGCCTGAATCATCGTCATCAGCGAGAAAACGATGCCGACGGCGCCGCTTGCGCTCGTTGAGAGCTTCGAGACGAAAAATGTGTCGGCGAGGTTATAGATGGACGTGACAAGCATACTGACGGTCGTCGGGATCGCCAGCTTTGTAATCAGACGCGGAATCGGCGTTTCGGTCATTTTGATAAATTGCTTTTCATCTCTTCCTGTAGATGCGTCCATGGCAACACCTCATAGTATGCTCATCGGGTCTTCGGCGTCCTTGCGCCAGAGCCCGAACGCTTCGTTTTTGTCGCTGAGAAAGACCTTTAAGTATTCGCTGAAATTCGGGGATAGCTCGTATGTCGGCAGTTCGTCCTTTTTGACCCAGAAGACCTTGCCCTCATCGGTTCCGTCCAGAAGCGTTCCGCTGTATTCCGTCGTTTTGTAGAGCGCAACAAGATAGCGTTCGTCGGAATCCTTATGGCACCAATGTACGAGCCCGCAGAGCGTCGGATTTTTGATATCGAGCCCTGTTTCCTCTTTGACTTCCCGGATGGCGCTGTCCGTAAAGCTTTCGCCTTTTTCGATATGACCACCCGGAAAAGTGATCCCTGTCCAGTATTTTACCCGTTTTTGCACAAGAACTTCATGCGTTTCGGGATTTTCTATCATAATCATGTTGGTCAGTTCACATTCCATTTTGTTCACCTTAGTAGAATCAGGGCTGCACCGGATGATACAGCCCTGACATTGTTTTGGAATTTTTAGTATTCGACGTAGCCCTCAAAGATCAGGCTGGTATTACCCGTCAGGGTGAGACCGTCGTCAGAATAATTGACGATCAGGTCACCGCCCTTGAGCTTGACCGTAATGTCGGTATTCTTGTCGCAGTAGCCGAGCTCACAGGCGGTTGCAACCGCTGCGCAGGCTCCCGTGCCGCAGGCATAGGTTTCGCCGTTACCGCGTTCCCAGACGCGCATACGAAGCGTCTGGCGGTTGACAATGCGGACAAACTCCGTATTGATCCGTTCCGGGAAAATGGCGGCATTTTCAAATTCCGGACCGATTTCTTTCAGGTTCAGCGAATCGATATGGTTCGCAAAGACGATGCAGTGCGGATTGCCGACGGAAACGCATGTAACATTGTAAATTTTGTTGGCGATGCGGATCGGATAATCGAGTACCTGCTTTTGCGGCAGCGTGGTCGGGATTTTCTCTGCGTCAAATTCCGGCTGTCCCATCAGAACCTTGACGGATTTGACGCGACCGTTTTCCGTAAAGAGGTGAATATCGCGCAGACCGACCGGCGTTTCGATCGTCATATGGGTCTTCGTGACAATGCCGTTGTCGTAGAGATATTTGCCGGTGCAGCGCAGACCGTTACCGGCGATAAAGCCCTTGGAGCCGTCCTTGTTATAAATCTGCATTTTCGCGTCGGCGATGTCGGATTTTTCAATCAGGACGACGCCGTCGCTGCCGATGCCGTAATGACGGTTACAGAAGTTTACGGCAAGAACCTCGGGAGAGGTAATCCGGCCGTCGAGATTATCAAAGAAAATGAAGTCGTTGCCGGCGCCCTGCATCTTGGCGAATTTCAGTTTCATCGGCTCGCTTCTCATGTCGTTGATGTTGACAAGCTCCGTGTTGTCCTGATTGAAGCCGCTGGCGATGATGTCAGCCAGAACATTCGCTGTATCAATGGACGTGATCGTCGCGACGGAGAGCTGCAGCGCGCGGCGGTGAAGCATGATAAAGTCGTCGATGACGTCGAGCGGCGTGCCGGTGTAGATGATGTATTTGATCTTGCCGTCCTCGAGCAGATCCATACTGGTATTTGAGGAATCGTACAGTTTATTGACGACCGTGACGTCAATATCGATGCTGCGGATGGCTCTTGCGGTGCCCTCGGTTGCGTAGATTTTGAGCCCCAGATCGTGGAACTTCTTCGCAAGCGGGACGACTTCCGCCTTGTCTGCGTCCTTGACGGTGATATAAACGCCCATATCGTCCTTTTTCGTGGACTTGGAGGGGATTTCAAAACCGGCGGACACCAAGCCCTTAAAGAGCGCCTCTTCGATTGTTTTGCCGACGCCTAAGACTTCGCCCGTCGATTTCATTTCGGGACCGAGGCTCGAGTTCGCATCGAGGAGCTTTTCAAAGGAGAATACGGGAACCTTGACCGCGAAATACGGCGGCGTTTTGTAAAGTCCCGTACCAAAGCCGAGCTCTTTCAGCGGGGTGCCGGTCATGACCTTTGTCGCAATGTCGACCATCGGAACGCCGGTTACCTTGCTGATATAGGGGATCGTACGCGACGCTCTGGGGTTGACCTCGATGACGTACAGCTCGTTTTCGTAAATAAGGTACTGAATATTGACCAGTCCCTTTGTGCCGAGCGCCAGCGCAAGATTTGTTGAGCAGTCGATGATTGTCTGCTTCATCGTGTCACGCAGGTTGTATGGCGGATAGACGGCGATGGAGTCACCGCTGTGCACGCCGGCACGTTCGATATGCTGCATGATGCCGGGAATCAGGACATCTTTGCCGTCGGAAATGACGTCGACTTCGAGCTCCGAACCCATCATGTATTTATCGACCAGTACGGGATTCTCGATTTTGCCCGAAAGTATGATCTCCATGTACTGCCGCACGTCCGCTTCGTTATAGGCGATGGTCATGTTCTGACCGCCGATAACATAGGAAGGACGCAGCAGGACGGGATAGGTCAGCTTTTTCGCGGCGGCAAGGGCTTCGTCCATGGTCAGCACCGCCATGCCCTTGGGACGGCGGATATGGAACTGCTCAAGCAGCGCGTCAAAGCGTTCGCGGTCTTCAGCGATGTCAATGCCCTCCGCGGAGGTTCCGAGAATGGTAAAGCCGTTTTCGTCAAGGAATTTTGTCAGCTTGATGGCGGTCTGACCGCCGAATGCGACGACGACGCCTTCGGGCTTTTCGGCCTTGATGACATTCAGCACATCTTCGGGCGTCAGCGGTTCAAAATACAGCCTGTCCGCCGTGTCAAAGTCAGTGGAAACCGTTTCGGGGTTGTTGTTGATGATGACAACCTCATAGCCGAGCTCTTTCAGCGTCCAGACGCAATGAACGGAGGAGTAGTCGAATTCGATACCCTGACCGATGCGGATCGGTCCCGAGCCGAGAACGATGATCTTTTTCGCCGTGTTGCCTTCAAGATGAGCTCTCGCTTCGCAATGGGTGTCGTAGGTAGAGTAGAAGTAAGGCGTTTCGGCTTTGAACTCCGCACCGCAGGTATCAACCATTTTGAAAACGGCATCGCGTGGATTCTGGGGCTTCTGACCGCTGATTCGTTCAATGGCGGCGTCAGTATAGCCGTACTTTTTGCCCTGTAAATACAGTTCGTCGGTCAGTCCCGATGCCAGCGCCTTTTCATACTCGGCAAGGTTGCGGATCTTTTCGATGAACCATTCGTCAATTTTGGTGATGTCGTGAATCTGCGCCGTCGTCACACCGCGTTTGATCGCCTCAAATACGGTGAACAGACGAATGTCGTCCACATCGCGGAGCTTCGCGAAAATGTCGAGATTCGGATCCTGCAGACGCTTCATGTTCAGCGTGTCAAGGGAGATCTCCGCGCCGCGAACCGCTTTCATGATCGCCGCCTCAAAATAGGGCGCGATTGCCATGACTTCGCCGGTCGCTTTCATCTGCGTGCCGAGCTTGCGCTTGGCGTTGATGAATTTATCGAACGGCCATTTCGGGAGCTTGACGACCACGTAGTCGAGCGTCGGCTCGAAGCAGGCGCAGGTCTGACCCGTGACGTCGTTGCGGATCTCGTCGAGCGTATAGCCTAAGGCGATCTTCGTGGAAACCTTGGCGATCGGGTAGCCGGTCGCTTTGGAAGCAAGCGCGGAAGAACGCGAAACTCTGGGGTTGACCTCGATAACCGCATATTCAAACGTTTCGGGATTCAAGGCAAACTGGCAGTTGCAGCCGCCCTCAATGCCGAGCGAGTCGATAATCTTGAGAGATGCGCCACGCAGCATCTGATATTCCTTATCGGAAAGTGTGACGGCAGGCGCGATAACGATGCTGTCACCGGTGTGAACGCCGACGGGATCAAAGTTTTCCATCGAGCAGACGGCAATGACGTTGCCGGCATGGTCGCGCATGACCTCAAATTCAATCTCTTTCCAGCCGTAGATATATTTTTCAACCAGAATCTGGTTGATGGGGGAGAGCAGAATGCCGTTGTTAACAATCGGCATGAGTTCTTCCTCATTGTAAGCAACGCCGCCGCCTGCGCCGCCGAGCGTAAACGCGGGACGGATGATGACGGGGAATCCGATTTCACACGCGATTTCGAGAGCGCGTTCCGGCGTTGTCGCGATGTCGGAGGGAATGACGGGCTGACCGATGGCCTCCATCGTCTCTTTGAAGAGCTCGCGGTCTTCACTGCGGTCGATCGCGTCTGCGTTCGTACCGATGAGCTTGACGCCGTGCTCCGCTAAAAAGCCGCTCTTGGCAAGCTGCATACCGATGGTCAGACCGGTCTGACCGCCGAGACCCGCCAGAACGGAATCGGGCTTTTCTTTTTCGATAATGCGCATTACGGTCTCTTCCGTGAGGGGTTCGAGATAGATTTCGTCGGCGAGTGCTTTATCCGTCATGATGGTAGCGGGATTGGAGTTGACAAGGACAACGTCGAGTCCCTCATTTTTCAGAACGCGGCAGGCCTGCGTGCCGGCGTAGTCAAATTCGGCGGCCTGTCCGATGACGATGGGACCCGAGCCGATGACGAGAACTTTTTTGATGTCTTTATTCAGCGGCATTCTCGTCACCTCCCATCATGGCAATAAATCTGTCGAATAAGAATTTGGTATCAATCGGTCCCGAACTCGCTTCCGGGTGGAACTGAACGGTGTAGGCGTTGTAATCGGGGTACTCCACACCTTCACAGGTACCGTCGTTCGCGTTGATGAAGCTGACTTTTCCGACCTTTTCGTCGATCGAATCTCCGATGACGGCGTAGCCGTGGTTCTGGCTCGTGATGAACACTCTGCCGTCTGAAAGACGTTTGACGGGCTGATTCGCACCGCGGTGACCGTATTTGAGCTTTTCGGTCTTGCCGCCGGCTGCGAGAGCAAGAAGCTGATGCCCTAAGCAGATGCCGAAGATCGGCTTTTTGCCGAGCAGCTTGCGAAGTTCGGCGATCGCTTCCGTATTCTCACTCGGGTCGCCGGGACCGTTGGAAAGCATGATGCCGTCAATGTCCATCGCAAGAATTTCTTCGGCGGTGGTATCATAGGGGAGAACGTGCACCGTGCACCCACGCGCGACAAGCTCGCGGATTATATTCATTTTCGCGCCGTAGTCCATCAGGGCGACGCGGTATTTTTCGTTTTCGGCTTTGTACGTTTCTTTCTCATGCGTGCTGACGGATTTGACGGCGTCTCTGATGAGATAATGATTGAGTGCGTCCTTGTCGATTTTCGACGGGTCAGACGTGATATACGCGTTCATGACGCCCTCTTCACGGATGATCTTGGTGATCTCCCGGGTGTCAACGTCGCAGACGGCGACAATATTGTTCTTTTTCAGAAAATCGTCGATATCGGTTTCCGTGCGGAAGTTGGACGGCGTTTTGCACCATTCACGGACAACGTAGCCCTTGACGACGCTTTTTTTGCTCTCCATATCCTCCGGGATCATGCCGTAATTGCCGATAAGCGGGAACGTGTGCATGACAATCTGTCCGTAATAGCTCGGATCGGTCAGCGTTTCGATGTAGCCCACCATGCCGGTGGTAAAGACCAGCTCGCCGAGCGTTTCACCCGTCGCGCCAAAGCCCTTGCCCTCAAAAACGTGACCGTCGCTGAGAACGATGTACATTTTTTCCATTTGAATCATCCTTTATTTTAAATTGAAAGCTCTCAGGCTTTCATTAATTTAATCAAAATTAATCACGATTCGCGTATTGATCTCTCATGAGTTTGACCATAACGGCTTTCTGTGCGTGCAGTCTGTTTTCGGCCTCCTCAAAAATTTCAGTTGCGTGCGCTTCAAAGACATCGGCGGTGATCTCCTCACCGCGATGCGCCGGAAGACAATGAAGCACCATGGCGTCGGGATTTGCAACTTTCATCAGGTCTGCGTTGATTTGGTATCCGGCAAAGACCTTTTTGCGCTCTTCGGCTTCGCTTTCTTCGCCCATCGAAGCCCAGACGTCTGTATAGAGCACGTCCGCATTCTTCGCCGCTTCGTAGATATCGGTTGTGAGCGTAAACCTGCCGGTTTCCTTTGCCCACTCCACGATTTTCGCGTCGGGCTCGTAGCCGGTGGGACAGGCAACCGCGACCTCCATACCGACTTTCAGTCCGCCGACGATCAGAGAGTTTGCCATGTTGTTGCCGTCGCCGATGAAGGTGAGCTTCATGCCCTTAAAGGTATTTTTGCATTCGCGGATCGTCATCAGATCGGCGAGCACCTGACAGGGATGGCAGTAATCCGTCAGACCGTTGATGATGGGGATCGAGCCGTACTGCGCAAGTGTTTCGACTTCCTCCTGATCAAAGGTGCGGATCATGATGCCGTCAAGATAGCGCGAAAGCACGCGCGCCGTATCTTCTACAGGTTCACCGCGTCCGAGCTGGGTGTTGGCGTTGCTCAGGAACAGCGCGGAGCCGCCGAGGTCGTACATACCGACTTCAAACGAAACTCTCGTTCTTGTCGAGGATTTGGCGAAGATCATGCCGAGCGTCTTGCCCTTGAGGTAGTGATGCTCGATGTTGTGCTTTTTCTCATATTTCAACTGGTCGGCGAGATTGAGAATCGAGAGAATCTCTTTTTCCGTCAGATCGCCGAGCTTTAACAGATGTTTCATGCGTCGATAACCTCCGTGATGATGTCCATGGCCTTCGTCAGCTCCGCGTCAGTGATGTTCAGCGGAGGCAGCAGCCGGATCTTATTTTTTGCCGTCAGCGGCAGCACGCCTTTCTCGATGCAGGCGAGCACGACTTCTTTCGCGTTTTTTGTCGTCTCGATGCCGAGCATCAGTCCCATGCCGGTCACGCTTTTCACGTTTTTGCAGGCTGTTAAGCGGTCTTTGATAGTGTCGCTCTTTTTTTGCACTTCGGCAAAAAAAGCGTCGTCAAAACGTCTGACAATGCTCAGCGCGCCGGCTGCGACAACGGGATTCATGCCGAACGTCGAGCCGTGCGAACCCGGCGTCATGGTATCCTGCGTCTTTTCGCCGAAGAGGCAGACGCCCATGGGAAGTCCGCCGGCAATGCCCTTGGCGGTGGAAACGAGATCGGGCAGAATACCGAAATGCTGATAGGCGTACATTTTGCCGGTGCGGCCGTTGCCCGTCTGCACTTCGTCTATGATTACCAGTATATCATGTTCCTGACAAAAATCATAGACTTTTTTAATAAAAATTTTGTCGAGCGGAATAACGCCGCCCTCACCCTGAATCATTTCCATCATGACGGCGCAGACATTCTCGTTGCAAATTTCCCGGAACGCATCAAAATCGTTTGCCGGCGCATACAGAAATCCCTCCGGGAACGGACCGAACGTCTCATGGAAAACGTCCTGTCCCGTCGCGGTGAGGGTCGCCAGCGTTCTGCCGTGAAAGCTCTGGGTGAGCGTGACGATGACGTTTCTTTCGGGGTTCTGATATTTATCAAGCGAGTATTTCCGCGCGGCTTTGATGCAGCATTCGTTTGCTTCCGCGCCGGAATTGCCGAAAAAGCATTTTTTGAGGCCTGATTTCATACAAAGCAGCTCGGCAAGCTCTACGCCGGGCTGTGTGTAAAAGAGATTCGAGGTGTGTTGGAGTGTGTGCGCCTGCTTGGCGACGGCTTCTGCCCACTCTTCGTCGCAGTAACCGAAGCTGTTGACGCCGATGCCGCTGCCCATGTCGATGTATTCTTTTCCGTTTTCATCGACAGCTGTCGCGCCGTGTCCGCTGACAAGCGTCACCGGGAACCGCGCGTAGGTCGAGGCAATATATTGTTGGTCTTTTTCTATCGTAGTCATGCCGTCACCTTATTCCACAAACATTGTGCCGATGCCCTCATCGGTAAGCGTTTCAATCAGGATTGCGTGAGGAATCCGTCCGTCGATGATAAACACCTTTTTGACGCCCATGCGGATGGCTTCTGTGCAGCATTTGACCTTCGGGATCATGCCGCCGGAAATCACGCCTTCGTGCATCAGTTCCGGCGCGTCGCTGACATAGAGCTTGCTGATAAGCGAGGTCGGATCGTCCTTGTCACGCAGGAGTCCGGGAATATCGGACATATTGATCAGGCTTTCCGCCTTGAGCGCACCGGCGATGTAGGCCGCCGCGGTGTCGGCGTTGATGTTGTAAGTGTTATTTTCATCGTCGTATCCGACCGTGGAGATGACAGGGATATAATCCTTTTCGAGCAGGTCTTTGATGAGCTCAGTGTTGATATTCGTGATGTCACCGACGAAGCCGTGCACGTCGTCAAGCTTTTTCGCCTTGATCATATGATCGTCCACACCGCACAGACCGACGGCCTTGCCGCCTTTGTTGAGAATCTGATTGACAAGATTCTTGTTGATTTTACCGGCGAGCACCATCTGTACGACGTCTGCGGTCTCCTTATCGGTGACGCGAAGACCGTCTACGAATTCGCTCTTTTTGCCGATTTTTCCGAGCAGTTCGTTGATCTCGGGACCGCCGCCGTGAACGAGCACGACCTTGATGCCGATAAGTGAGAGCAGAACGATGTCGCCGATGACGGCCTCCTTGAGCTCTTCGCTGACCATGGCGTTGCCGCCGTATTTGACGACGACGATTTTATTGCGATATGTCTGAATATAGGGGAGAGCGTGCGTCAGCACTTCTGCTCTTTGTGCATTGGTAATCTCCATTTTTCTTCCTCCTCAGGTTCTGTAATCTCCGTTGATTTTCACATAGTCGTATGTCAAATCGCAGCCTCTCGCCACGGCGGATTCGCTGCCGTCGTGCAGATCGACCAGTACTTTGATCTCGTCGCACAGGAGAATTTCTTTCGCTTTCTCTTCGCTGAATGCGATTCCCGCACCATTCTGACAGACGTCGACCGTGCCTTTTTCGCTCGTAAAGCTGACGTCAATTTTGGTGACGTCCACGTCCGCGCCGCTGTAGCCGATGGCGCACAATACGCGTCCCCAGTTGGCGTCCGCACCGAACATCGCCGCCTTGAAGAGCGACGAACAGACAACGGATTTCGCCACGGTTTTGGCGGTCTGCCAGTCCTTGCCGCCGCTGACGAAGCATTCGACGAGCTTCGTTGCGCCTTCGCCGTCTTTTGCAATGGCGCGGCAGAGCTGCTCCGTAATCATGCCGAGAGCGGTTTTGAATGTCTCGTAATCTTCGTTCTCTTCGGTGATCTCCTCATTGCCGGCCATGCCGTTTGCCATGACGGAAACCATGTCGTTGGTGGAGGTGTCGCCGTCGATGCTGATCATATTGAAGCTCTTCTGCGCGTCGTCGTAGAGCGCCTTGTGCAGAAGTTCGGGAGAAACGGCGGCGTCCGTTGTGATGAAAACAAGCATCGTCGCCATGTTGGGATGGATCATTCCGGAGCCTTTTGCGATGCCGCCCATTCTGCATTCCTTGCCGCCGAGTGTGAAGCTGACCGCGAATTCCTTCTGCTTTGTGTCGGTCGTCATGATGGCTTCCGCCGCCATCGCGCTGCCGTCGTAGGAGAGAGAGGAGACAAGCTCGTCCATGCCGTTTGCAATCGGTGTGATGTCAAGCGGCTGACCGATGACGCCGGTGGACGCAACGATGACATCTTTTGCGTCAATACCGAGGGCTTCTCCCGTCAGCTCACACATCTTTCCGGCGATTTCCACACCGTCCGCATTGCAGGTATTGGCGTTGCCGCTGTTGCAGATCATTGCCTGCGCTTTGCCGTTTACGAGATTGGCTTTTGTGACGGCGATCGGCGCACCCTTGACCAGATTGAGCGTATAGATGGCGGCCGCCGAAGCGATCTTGTCGCTGACAATCAGCGCGAGATCCCGCTTTGTTTTATTTTTCCGGATGCCGCAATGAATGCCTGCGGCGCGAAATCCTTTGGGAGCGCAAACTCCCGCATTGATAAAATTCATATCATGTTTCCTTTCAAAGTTTCAGGGACGTCGTTTCGTCCAGTCCCATCGCAAGATTCATACACTGGACGGCGGCGCCCGATGCGCCTTTGCCCAGATTGTCAAATACCGAAGTGATTGTTACGCGTTCGTCGTTGCCCGTGATCAGCAGCTGCATGGAGTCGCGTCCTGTCATGGCGTTTGCGGCAAGGAATGATGCCGGTTCGTCTCCGCCGAAAAGCGGCAGAACGGAGACGAGCTTGGTGTCCTTGTACCATGCGGAGAACATCTCGTAAATGTCCTGAATACTTTTTCCTGCGAGGAAGCGCGTGAAAACGGAGACAGTCGTCGCCATGCCGCTGTAATAGTCGTCTACAATCGGTGTGAAGATCGGCGGAAAATCAAGTCCCGTGATTTTCTGCATTTCCTTGAGATGCTTGTGGTGCTGCGTCAGACCGTAAAGCCTCGGCGCGTAGAGATCGTCGGTTTTTTCATTTTCATACTGCGCGATCATCTTTTTGCCGCCGCCGCTGTAGCCGGTCAGCGAATGACAGACGCAAGGATAGTCTTTCGGCAGAATGCCCGAAGCGATCAGCGGATAGACGATGGCAATGAAGCCGCTTGCATGACAGCCCGGAACGGCGATGCGCTTTGACTGCTTGATGGCTGTCCGATGCTTGTCCGAAAGCTCCGCGAAACCGTACGCCCAGCCGGGCTCGGTGCGGTGCGCCGTGGAGGTGTCGATGATTACCGTTTTGTCATTTTCGCAAAGCGAAACGGATTCTTTGGCCGCTTCGTCGGGCAGACACAGGAACGCGACGTCGCTTTCGTTGATGAGGCGTCTTCGTTCGTCCCGGTCTTTGCGTTTTTCTTCCGGAATGGTGAGCAGCGCGATATCCTGCCGTCCTCGCAAACGGTCAAAGAGCCGCAGACCGGTCGTGCCCTGATTGCCGTCAATGAATACCGTAATCATATTTTTCCCTCTCTGCTATATAGATTCCATATTATCAATATTGTACTCTTTTGACGCGTTTTGTCAAGGGGGATTTGAATATTTATGCAGTTTTGTGAATTTGTATTATATTACTGAATATTTTCTTCAATTCTTGTGAAATAAAACAATGTAATTTAGAATTAAGAATGCAGAATGCAGAATTGCATAAAACAGAGAATAGGGGGTAGCTGTTTTGATTGTAAAACATTCTGAGTGGATATTTGTCATTTTATACATAAAAAATGAATATTTATAATTTTATACAAAAAGCGACGGCAGGGAACTGCCGCGCTTTCGGAATGGTAATTGAGCAAGTGCGGACGGAGAACGGTTTTTTATGCGTTGAGTTCCATCCATTCCGCGTAAAGCTCTTCTTGTTTTTGATTGAGAGTATCAAGCCGTTGTGTCAGCGACAGGAGTTGTTCGTAATCGGCGGCTGTTTCGGGGGAGGCAAGAAGCGTTTCGACTTCGGTCTTTTCGGCTTCGGTCTGCTCGATTTCCTCTTCCAGACGCTTGATTCTTGTTTTCTTCTTGCGTTCGAGCGATTCCCGCTCTTTGCGAAGCTGATATTCGTTCGGCTTTTTCTCCGTTTTTGTCTCTTTCTTGAGGGAATCCTGCAGCGTCGCCGTATAGTCGTCGTAGTTGCCATCAAAGGAAGTGAGTGTGCCGTTCCGTAAAATCAGGAGCTTCGTGGCGAGCTTATTGACCAGAAAACGGTCGTGTGAGACACAGAAAAGTGTTCCGTCGTAATCGAGCAGCGCGTCTTCGAGCACTTCGCGCGACGCGATGTCAAGATGATTGGTCGGCTCGTCCAGAATCAGGAGATTTGGTTTTCGCAGCATCAGTTCGAGTAGCGCAATGCGCGCTCTTTCGCCGCCGCTGAGTTTGTTCATCTTTTTTTCGATGTCCTCGCCGCGGAAGTGGAATGCGCCTAAGTAACCGCGCAGCTGAGAAATCGTGAAAGAGGGGAACGCGTCATACACTTCGTCGAGAACGGTTTTGTCGGAGTTCAGACCTGCCTGAATCTGGTCGAAATACCCGAGCTGAACGTTCGCGCCGAAACGGCAGTAGCCCGTATCGGGTTGAATTTTGCCGAGAACCGTTTTCAGAAAGGTCGATTTGCCGCAGCCGTTCGCGCCGAGCAGAAAAACGCGTTCATTTTTATAAAGATTGAGTGAAACATTATGAAAGAGCGTTTTTTCGCCGTAAGATTTGGAGAGATTCTCCACGGCGAGCACGTCATTTCCGCTGACGGTGGCGGCAGAGAATTGCAGCTTGATGGCTCTTTCGTCCGCTTCGGGCGCGATCATATCCTCTTTGATGCGGTCAATCTGCTTCTGCTTACTTGCGATTGTAATATAGTTCCGCGCCTGATTGAAGCGTTTCTGCTGGGCGATAATGCCCTCGATGCGTTCGACTTCTTTGACCTGCTGCTCGTATTTTCGCCGATCCGCTTCGCGCTGTTCGGCCTTGAGCTTGGCATAAACGGAATAATTGCCCCCCCGGATGGTGATTTTTTTATGCTCGATCTCCATCGTCTTGTTGGTGACTTTATCGAGAAAATAGCGGTCGTGCGAAACGATCAGCGCTGTACCGTTGTATTTCGCCAGAAAATCCTCAAGCCATTCGACGCTCTTCATATCAAGATGATTGGTCGGCTCGTCGAGAAGAATCAGGTTCGCGTCCGATAAGAGCAGCTTGCCGAGCGCGATTTTCGTCCTCTGACCGCCGCTTAAATCGCCGACGGAGAGACGCTGTTCCTCTTCGGTAAAGCCCAGTCCCGACAGCATGGAGCGCACACGGGAGCGGAATGTTAAGCCTCCCTGCGCCTGAAACTGTTCCGTCATCGCGGACTGCTTTTCAATGAGCTGTTGGAGATTCTCGGGAGACGCGTCAATCTCGCGGTGGAGCGCTTCGAGCTCTCTTTCCGTCTCCATCAGAGAGTCGAAAACCGAGAGCATTTCTTCGTAAGCCGTTTTGGAAAAATCGGCACACGCGTGCTGTTCCACATAGCCCAATTTTGCACTTGAAGACACAAAAAGACCGCCGTCCGCAGGTTCATAGATCCCTGCGATCAGCTTGAATAAAGTGGTTTTTCCGGTTCCGTTGTTGCCGATGAGACCTACCTTGTCGCGCTCTTCGATCGAGAAAGACGCCTGCTCGAAGAGTACGCGGTCAAGGAATTCCATCGTCAGCTCGTGCGCGCTGATGACTGACATTTTATTTTATACCTGTGTTGCTAAAATTCTGGTTTTTCCCGAAACGTAGTAAGAGCCGCTGTCCGCCGGCAGGAAGATGCTGTCGCCTTTTTTGACAGGATATTCCTCTCCGGCACACTGAATGACGCCTTCGCCGTCGAGAATGATAAGGGAGACGAAGGATTTTTCGTCGGCTTCCGAAGCGAAAAGCGAATCGGCTTCGATCAGCGTCATGGTAAAATACGGACATTCCGTGAGAAGAACGCTGATATAGCCGTCGTGCTTGACGGGCATTCCCTCCGGCTCAAAAGAGCGTGTGGGGACGGTGCAGTTCGTGACGTCCACCGCCTTATCGATATGTAACGGACGTGGCTTGCCGTCCAGTCCGGGTCGGTTGTAATCGAAAACGCGGTAGGTCGTGTTGCAGCTTTGCTGCACTTCGGCTAAAAGAATGCCTTTGCCGATGGCGTGCAGCGTTCCCGACGGGATAAACGCGACATCGCCGGGTTTGACATTGACGCGATTGACCTTGTCGAGCAGCGTACTGTCTTCGATGGAAGCGCGGAACTCCTCTTTGTCAATATCGTCACGAAAACCGTAGATCAGCTCCGCATCCTTGTCGCAGTCAAGAATGTACCAGGCTTCCGTTTTGCCGCGGACATCCTTTTCGTGCTCGGCGGCGTATTCGTCGTCCGGATGAACCTGAACGGAAAGCTTATCCGCCGCGTCAATGAGTTTGATGAGAATCGGGAAATCCTCAATTTCCGTATAATCGCGGCAATTCGTTCCGAGACAGCTCATGCCGAGCTCCTTTTCAATGAGATCGGAGAGCGTCTTGCCGGCAAATTCGCCGTTTTTGACGACGGATTCGCCGTCCTCATGGCAGGAGAGCATCCACGCTTCGGCGATGTTGGAAAGCTCGCTTTCCATGCCGAAGTCGGTTTTCAGTTTGCTGCCGCCCCAAATGGTCTCTTTGAATGCGGGTTGTAAAAAATAAATACCCAACGATTGTCACGCACCTTATTTATAATCATTCTATATTATTATACAATATTTTTTTTACTTGTCAATTCCCGAATCCCTATTTTTCAGGGAATCCGAACTGTTTTTTTAAGATTTCGTTGCGGCATTCCTTACAGCGCGGAAACATCGTGCAGATCAGGATTTTGCGGCCGTCGTGGTAGGTCGTTTCCTCAATGGCGACATTTTTTCTGATGATGCAGCAGTATTGTTCGTATGATTTTGAATGGCTGTTCATATCGGCACCTCCGGGTTTATTATTCGCATAGAACTCCAAAAAATTAAGCTCATTTTATGAATATGTTGAAAGGGTCGTCTCATATGATGATTTTGAAAGGGGATAAGCCTTGCCATGTTCAGAATCGTCTGTGTGATTTCTGCCGTTCTTCTTCTTTTTGTGATGCTGAAAAGCCGTCATTTTGTCAAAGCGGTGCTCTTCTCTGTCGTGTCGGGACTTGCGGCGCTCTTTGCCGTCAATTTTGTCGGAAATTTTATCGGCGTGCATATTCCGCTAAACTGGTTTTCCGCGCTGGCCGGCTTGCTCGGCGGCGTGCCGGGAATAATCTTCCTGTTAGTCTGTGAAATATTGACGCTCATTGTATGAACGGATGCTTCGTTCGGACAGCGCAATCAAATAAAAATTCCTGTTTGCTCAAAAAATGCCGTTTTTATCTTGTAATTTACGGGAGATAGGTGTATAATTGTTAAGAAAATGAAAGAAAAAACGGAGGAATTTCCAATGGGCAAAGTCATGATTATGGAGCATCCGCTGATCCAGCACAAGCTCTCGATCCTCAGAGACGTTAAGACCTCATCTAAAGATTTCAGAACCATCATCGGTGAAATCGCCATGCTGATGACCTATGAAGCAACGCGTGATCTGCCGCTGAAAGATGTGGAGATCGAAACCCCGATCACAAAAATGACGGCGAAAAAGATTGCCGGAAAAAAACTGGCGGTCGTGCCGATCCTCAGAGCCGGTATCGGCATGGTGGACGGCGTTCTGAACATGATCCCGTCGGCGAGAGTCGGTCATATCGGTCTGTACCGCGATCCCGCGACGCTTGAGCCGGTTGAGTATTACTGTAAGCTGCCGGCGGATATCGGCGAACGTGAAGTCATTGTCGTCGATCCGATGCTTGCGACAGGCGGCTCCGCCATTGACGCGATTTCGCAGATCAAAAAGCGCGGTCCGAAGAACATTAAGTTCATGTGCACGATCGCAGCTCCCGAAGGTCTGGAGGCTCTGCAGAAGGCGCATCCCGATGTGGATATTTACTGTGGTGCGCTTGATGAAAAGCTGAATGATCACGGCTATATCGTGCCCGGTCTCGGCGACGCCGGCGACAGAATTTTCGGTACGAAATAATTTTTTCAGAAAGAGACGGAGCAGGAAAAAACTTGCTCCGTTTTTGTGATAGGATGGACGATCTGACTTTATTCAAAAACAGAATGACGGAAAAAGCTGAAACATCATACCGGAAGGGGATATGGTGTTATTCGCATTTCCTGACCATTGCCGAACAGGGCGAACTGAAGAAACTGCGGCTGCCGGTCGGCGTGTCGCTTTACGGCGGCTATGAGAATGCCGAACGCCGGATTGCTGTCTTTGGCGATGAAAACAATCTCGGGTACGAAGCGTCGCCGCCTGTTGTTTTTCTGAGAATCTCGCCGGTTGCCGAGAAATTCGCCGACGAGCTGACGCACCGCGATTTTTTAGGTTCTTTGATGGGGCTCGGCATCAAGCGAGCGACGCTCGGCGATATTCTGCTTGACGGAAACAATGCATATCTAATCTGCCTCGAATCCATTGCCGATTACATTCAGACGCAATTATCGACCGTCCGTCGTACTTCTGTTTCGTGCGAAATGACGGATTGCCTGCCTGAAAATGCGCTGCCGAAGCTTACGCCGGAAGAAGTGTTGACATCGTCGGAACGGCTCGACGCGCTCATTGCCGCCGTGTGGCATTTGTCGCGGAATGCCGCGCAGGGACTGATAACCGGAGAAAAGGTCTTTTGCGATTCCGTGCTCATCACATCCGCTTCCTTTATGCCAAAACCGGGATCGGTCATCAGCGTCAGAGGCTGCGGTCGCTTTTTTTATGACGGCGTGCTTCGCAGCACCAAAAAGGGGCGCAATGTCATTGCAGCCAGAAAGTATTAAAAAATTCCCATGAACCGAACGATTCACGGGAATTTTTTATGATTTTAGATTATTCTGCTTTTATATCGGAAGTATTGTTTGTAGAGTCCTCAAGCAGATCGAATTTTTTGTTTGTCGCTCTTTCAAAGATATCCAGCACTTCCTGTGAGGGAGCCTTGTCGATGAGAGACACCACAACGCAGAGAATCGCGCAGACGATAAAGCCCGGAAGCAGCTCGTAAATTCCCGTTTTTGCGGAAAGGAATGCGATCCAGAGCACAACGGTCAGACCGCCGCCGAGAATGCCGGCGATCGCGCCTTTGTAGGTGAATCTCTTCCAGAACAGCGAGAGCAGAATGACGGGGCCGAACGCCGCGCCGAAACCGGCCCACGCGTTTTCCACAAGCCCCATGATGCTGGTGGACTTCGGGTTGCTCGCGATGAAATAGGCAATCACGGCGATTACGAGAACGACGATTCTGCCGACCCAGAGCACTTCTTTTTCGGAGGCGTTTTTGCGGAAAACCGGCTTATAGATATCGCTTGTGAACGAAGAGGAGGCAACAAGGAGCTGCGAGTCCGCCGTGCTCATGGCGGCGGCGAGAATCGCGGAGAGCAGAATGCCCGCAATAAAGGTCGGGAACAGCTCGCGAACCAGATCAATAAAGACGTTTTCCTGCTTGCCTAAGTCGATGAGCTCCGGGTGAAGCAGACGGCCGAGATAGCCGATGACGATGGCGGCACCGAGCGTAAGGATTACCCAGATGATCGCGACGGTGCCGGATTTTTTGATGAGACTCGCTTTCTTGATGGACATGAAGCGGACGAGAATGTGCGGCATACCGAAATAGCCGAGACCCCAGGCGAGTCCGGATACAATATCCTTCCAGGAGCTGGCAAAGGGATTTGTGACAAATTCATTCGCCGTGCCCTCAAAGCCGACATTGATGGCAGAATAATCGATCTCTTTCGTCAGGACGATCACGATCGGAACGGCAATGATGGCGACAAGCATCATCAAACCTTGGAAAAAGTCCGTCCAGCAAACGGCCTTGAAACCGCCTGTGAATGTATATGCAATAATAATCAGAGCAAAAATCAGCATGGCCGTATCGGCGGAAAGTCCCGGAATGACCTTGGAGAAAAGCGTGCCGCCGGCTTTAAAGCCCGACGCAACATAAACCGTAAAGCAGACAAAGAAAACGATCGCGCAGATGATTCTCAGAGCCGGATTTTTTGTGGCAAAACGGTTGGATAAGTACTGCGGAATGGTGATGGCGTCGTTTGCCGCAGCGGAAAAGCGTCTCAGCCGCGCCGCGACAAAGATCCAGTTGAGCGTTGTGCCGATGGCAAGACCGATGCCGATCCACATTTTGCCGAAGCCGAAAGCTAAAATGCTGCCGGGGAAGCCCATCAGCAGCCAGCCGCTCATGTCGGACGCCTGCGCACTCATGGCGGTGACGTAGGGTCCCATGCTGCGTCCGCCGAGGAAATAGGATTTTTCTCCGTTGACGTCGTTACGAGACTTAAAGAAGAAAAAGAATCCGATTCCCAGCATGATCGCAAGGTAGAGAATAAATGCGAGTAATTCAAAATTCATTTTTTGCGTTCATCCTTTTTGTGAATAATTATACATTTGGAATTTTACCACAATTTTCAGGGAATAGCAATACCAATTCTTAAAAAAATGATAATATTTAAGGTTTTGCTTTTGATAAACTTGACAAAATCAGATTCTTGGCGTATAGTATTCATGAAAAATTCATAACTAAAGGAATGATTCCATGAAGCTCTCTTTCAGATGGTACGGGAAAGAAGA
Source organism: uncultured Clostridia bacterium (assembly GCA_945912145.1). GTDB lineage: Bacteria > Bacillota > Clostridia > Oscillospirales > Acutalibacteraceae > UBA1081. Next base: position 238,203 of record CAMEBF010000001.1, read on the forward strand.
TGCGATCCCGCTTTCGTATATCCGGCAGATTCCCGGTATGGATTCGATCGTAACAGCGGTTTACGATGTCCCTGTCGGCGAAGTCTGGAGCCGCGAAAGCATCGCGGAACTGAAAAAAATGACAGAAGATGCGGGACTGAAATTCGAGGTCATCGAAAGCGTACCCGTGCATGAGGATATTAAGCTCGGCAAGCCCACGCGTGACCGCTATATTGAGAATTACTGCGAGAATGTCCGCCGTCTCGGCGAAGTTGGTGTGAAGTGCATCTGCTATAATTTCATGCCGGTATTTGACTGGACGAGAACACAGCTTGACCATGTCAATCCCGACGGCTCGACGTCTCTTGTCTATTATCAGGAGCAGGTTGACAAGGTCGATCCGCTCAAAAGTGATTCCGATCTGACGCTGCCCGGTTGGGACGCGAGTTATTCGCGCGACGAGCTGGCTTCCGTTGTAGCGGAATATAACGCGATGACCGAAGACGATCTCTGGGAGAATATCCGCTATTTCCTCGAAAGAGTGATTCCCGTTGCAGCGGAATACGATGTCAATATGGCGATCCATGAGGATGACCCCTGTTGGAGCATTTTCGGACTTCCCCGTATTATAACGGACGAAAAGAATCTGGATAAATTCCTGAGCCTTGTTGACGATCCGCACAACGGCATTACACTTTGCGTCGGTTCTCTTGGCTGCTCGCCGAAGAACGACGTCGTCGCGATGGCGGCGAAATACGCAAAAATGGGCAGAATCCATTTCGCACATATGCGCAATGTCGCGATCCTTGATAACGGCTTTGAGGAAAGAGCGCATCTGTCCTCCTGCGGCAGCATCGATATGTACGCCGTGATGAAAGCCCTTTATGACAACGGCTTCGACGGTTATGTCAGACCCGACCACGGACGCATGATCTGGGGAGAGACCGGTCGTCCCGGCTACGGTCTTTACGACAGAGCCCTCGGCGCGACCTACCTGAACGGTCTGTGGGAAGCCATTGAAAAAAGCAGCAAATAAGGAGAAGCTATCATGAATGAAATTCTTGAAAAAATCAGTAAAATCGGCATTGTGCCCGTTGTTAAGCTCGATCATGCAAAGGATGCTGTTCCGCTTGCGGACGCACTCATAAAAGGCGGTCTGCCCTGTGCGGAGGTCACGTTCCGTACGGACGCCGCCGAAGAAGCCATCGCTTCCATCACCAAAGCGTTCCCGGATATGCTTGTCGGCGCGGGAACGGTGTTGACGGTCGATCAGGTTGACAGAGCCGTCGCAGCAGGCGCAAAGTTCATCGTCACGCCGGGTTTCAATGCGAAAATCGTAAAATACTGTGTTGAGAAGAATATTCCCATCACCCCCGGATGTCCGTCGTCGTCCGATATTGAGGCGGCGATTGAGCTTGGCCTTGATGTCGTGAAATTCTTCCCGGCGGAGCCTCTCGGCGGTATCAAAATGATCAAAGCCCTTGCCGCTCCCTATGTCGGCGTCAAGTTCATGCCGACCGGGGGCATCAATGCCGGCAATATCAATGAATACCTCGATTGTGATAAGATTCTGGCCTGCGGCGGCAGCTGGATGGTCAAGGATACACTCATCAATGCCGGCAAATTCGACGAGATTGAAGCGCTGACCCGTGAAGCGGTCGCCAATATGCTCGGATTCCGTTTGGCGCATCTCGCCATCAACTGCAAGGACGAAGCGCAGGCAAAAGCGGTCGCAGATCTGTTTACCAAAGCATTCAATTTCGGTCAGCGAGAGATTCCCGTCAGTTACTTCTGCACCGATGCGATTGAAGTCATGAAGTACGATGGACGCGGCACAATGGGGCACATCGCTGTCAAAACGAATTATATGGAGAAAGCCATCGCTTATCTCGAAAGACAGGGCATCGCGCTCGATTATGATTCCGCGCAGTATGATGAAAAAGGCAATCCGATTTTCATCTATCTCCAAGAAGAGTTTGGCGGCTTTGCCGTTCATCTTTGTCTGTAAGTTGCATAGGAATATCGTCGGTTTGTGTGGCCGGCGGTATTTTTTTTGGTTTTTATGTGAAAAATGCATAAAAATATTCTCGGCACTTCAAAAAATGTGATTTCTCTAACAGCGACTGCCATGTCCCGTCATATCTTTTGCACCAACGTTTTATGCTTGACAGGCTCACTCCGTACATTCGGCTTGCTTGACTTTTTCCGTTTTTTACTGCATATTCAACTATTACTTGCTTTTTCCTTGCTTCTTGTGTTATCATGTTCATGAGAAGTTCTTCTTTCTTGGTTAATGTTTTTGTGGTGAATCCATTATACCATATTTTGAAGTTACTTCTCTTCTTTTTTGGGTCACATCATTTTAACACATACACCCTATTGCAATAAAATTCGGACGAAAGACTTGACGGAAAGTCTTTCGTCCTTTATACTGAAAGTAATTGTTTTCTTTAGAAAGGAGATTCTTATGAACCGATACAGGAAAAGGATTGTTTCCGCTTTGATGAGTCTGCTTCTTACGGCAAGTCCGCTCATGGCTTACGCTTCGGAAAAGGCGGAGCCCATCGTTTTTGAGCCGGTCTCCGAAGAGGAGCTGCTAAGGAACGATCTCGCGGAAATAGGAGAGAATAAGCTCATCCTGATTGAGGACGGTCAAACAGATTTTACCATTGTGATTCCCGAAAACGCTTCGGATCCACTTCGCGAAGCCGCCGAAACATTACAGAATACTCTGAAACAGATGAGCGGTGCTGAGCTTCCGGTTGTTGTGGAAAATCAATTGGAAAATGCAGAACATACCATTCGGCTCGACGAGGTTTTCGGCACGGAGCGTCCCGCGGATGAGGAACTTGCCGACGGCTATCGTCTTGTAATCGACAATACATACGTTTCCATCTGCGGACAGACGCAGGTTGGCACGCGCAACGGCGTCTATGCGTTTATCGAAAATCAGCTTGGTTGTCTTTTCCTGACTCCCGACGATACCTATGTCCCGCAGCATACGACCGTTTGCCTTGTGAAAGCCGATGTGGCGGATACACCGGCGACGCTTTGGCGCGATGTTTACGCCTATGAGACCGCACAGAATCATTGGGCGGCGAAGCTTCGTCTGAACGGTATCGACGTTGAATCGGACGATACGGACAAAACGATTGAACAGTTGCAGTATGAGGGATGGGGGACATGGTGTCACGACTGCTACGACTATCTCTCTCCCGATGACTATTTCGATGAACATCCCGAATATTTTTCGGAAAAAAAAGGAGAGCGTGTGTATACCTATGAGGGTCGCGATGCTTATCTCTGCCTGAGCAATCCCGAAGTGTTTGAGATCGTCAAAAATTCTCTTGCCGAGAAGATCGCCGAGAATCCCGATCAGCTTTACTGGGATTTCAGCGGCAACGATAACTATGCGCTTGCCGGGTGCGAATGCGCCGAATGCAAGGCTGCCGATAAGGCGGCAGGCGGGACGGGCATGGGGACGCTGCTGCCGTTTCTCAATAAGCTCGCGAAGGCTTTTCCGGATAAGTATATTTCGACGCTGGCGTATCTGCATACATTAAAAGCACCGAAGAATATCAAAGCCGAGCCGAATGTCGTCATTAAACTCTGCTCGATGCCCGGCGATCAGGCTTCCTCTTATCTGAACGGCGCCAATAAGAATGCGTCGCAGTTCAAAGAACAGGTTGAGGAATGGTCAAAGATCACCGATAAGATTGTCGTCTGGGACTATGTGGTGGATTTTGCTCATCTGCTTTTGCCGTTCCCGAATTTTGCCGTGCAGGCACAGAACCAGAAGTTTTACGAGGATAACAATATCATCGGCGTCTTTCATCAGGCGTCGAGGGAAAACGGCGGAGAATTTGCCTGCTTGCGCGCCTTTGTGCTCTCGCGTTTGATGTGGGAGGGTAGTTCCATGGACGTCGCGAAGTGCGTTTCTCAGTATGTTACCGCCTATTTCGGAGCTGCTGCGCCAAAGATTCTCGAATATATGAATCTCTGTGCCTCGGAGCTTTCGGCAGGAGATAAAACCCTTGGGCTTTATGACGGCTTGTTCGCGCATTACAAGAGCTATCTGTCCGAAGAAAACGTCAGACAGTATCAGGATTTGATTGCCGAAGCAAAAGAATCGGTTGCCGGTGACGCCGTATTGACCGGACGCGTGGAAGAAGTCGAGCTGTCGGTGGTCTATGCCACGGTACTGCTTCCCGAGATCACCGAAGAGGAACGACAGACCGCCGTGAGCCGACTCAAGGAGCTTTGCGAAACGCACGACATTTCCATGGTCTGCGAATGGGAGAGCCTCGATGACTTTCTGGCGAACACCCTGACGGCAACGGTGGCGTCCTCGCAGAAGGCACTGAAGCGGCCATACATAATTGCCGTATCGGCCGTTGCCGGTGTCGCTCTGCTTGCGGCTGCTTCTGTACTCATAGTCAAATCTGTCAAAAAGAAAAAGAAAAAAGCCGGTTGATACCGGCGAATATGAGGAGCTGTAAGACTTTTGCGTCCAACAGCTCCCTTTTTATTATGTTTCGTCTTTCGTGACGTGGACATCCATCTGCGGAAACGGAATCGAAATGCTCCTCTCGTCAAAGATCTTTTTGACAGTCTCCGTGACGGTGAATTTCACGTCCCAGTAGTCCTCGGTTTTACACCAGAGACGCAGCGTGTAGGAAACCGCGCTGTCATTGAACGCCGTAATAAACGCTTCGGGGGTGGGCTCTGCGAGAACCTTTTCGTTTTGCGTTGCGGCGTCGATCAACGCCTGTTTGACTTTATCCGAATCTTCGGCGTACGCGGCGCCGATTTCAATATCGATTCGTCGTGTTTCAAAGGCATTAAAATCCGTGATTGCGCTATTGGAAACCTCGCTGTTCGGAATGACAATGATTTTGTTATCCGGCGTGATGATCTTGGTGTAAAAAATGTTGACATTTTTCACAACGCCCTCATACTGTCCGGATTGAATAAAATCGCCGACAACAAACGGCTTGAAAGCCGTCAGAATAAAGCCGCCGGCAATGTTCGAGAGACTGCCTTGCAGGGCAAGGCCGATTGCCAGTCCGCACGAGCCGAGCACAGCTACCATGGAGGTCATCGGAACGCCCATGATTGCCGCGATGGTGATGATGAGCAGAATTTTCAGAGTAATCGTCAGAAAACTGCGGATGAACGAGCGAGCCGTCGGCTCAACCCGGCTGAAAAGCTTCCCCTCTTTCATTCGTTTTGAAAGGAGATTGATCAGCTTCCAGCCGACAATCAGCAAAATCAGAGAAAGTACCAGATTGATGCCCGCGTTGGCTAAATATTCCGCAATTTTATCGCCGATTGTGCTAAGAATCTTACCGGCGTTGCTGATGTTTTCGTTGACATTGGAGAGGTCGATGTCTGTCAGGTCGATTTCGGAGGTCTTTTCAAGCAGCTGCATGATATTTCCTCTTAATACGAAACCTTGACGGTTTTGATCTCAAACGGCCGGAACGGAACCTTGCCGCTCGGCAGTTCTTCTTTGACTTCTTCAAGCATATTGGTGAGTTCGCATTTTTTCGCGCCGGGGAAGGAGAGAGTCGCATTCGTTCTGGTGCCCTCAGCCTCATACAGACGGACGATATAAGCGTTTTCAGCGTCTTCACACGGCTTAATTGCTTCGACGAAAATATTTTCTGCATCTACGCTGACAAGCTGTGCCATTTTATAATCACCCGAAGCCGTGATGACGGGGACATTCAGTTCATAAGCGGGACGGATAACGGCGTCCGCACTGAATCCGCTGTTATGCGGCAGGAACGAATAAACGCATGCGTGCAGACCGTCGTGATCGCCTTCCGCGTCGGGATGGATGCCGCCTTTATGGAGCGACAGACGCATTTTGCCGCCGTCAACGGTGATGCCGTATTTGCAGTCGTTGAGGATCGCCGCGCCGTAACGGGACTCGGACAGGTCGGTATATTTGTGGTTGACCACTTCAAATTTGGCCTGTTCGATCGTATTGTTGCGCGTCGTCGGACGTTTGACATAGCCGAACTGAATCTCATGACGGGCAAAATCCTCCGAAATATCGGTATCGAACGCTGTTTTGAGCAAGCGGTGGTTATCCTGCCAGTCCATCACGGTGTCGAAGCGGACTTCTGCGGAATCGGCAAAGAAGATCATATCCTGCGTGACGGTCGATTTCTCCGAAATCTGATAAACGGAGCGGACGATATAGGCGACGGTGCCTGCAGAAACGACTTCGCGGGAAACGAGATGAGAAGCGTCTTTAAATTTCACCTGAACGTCGGCGTCGATGTCCCAGTTGTCCCATTCATTCGGGACATCCTCCGCCATGAGGAACGTATTGAAGTTTTCGCCTTTGACAAGCTCTCGTTCAGCGGTCTTGTCGTAGAAAGAGGCGATCGTGCCGTTCTCGGCAAAGCGGACTGTCGCAAAAGGCGTTTCGAGAGTGTCGCCGTCTGCCGTAAAAACAGAGTCGGCATTCGGCTCGCCGTCTTTCAGCGGAAGCGTAACACAGGACATTGCAGGAACAGTAATGCCGCTGATGATGAGCTTTTTGTTGCCGTTTCGATCGGTATAGAGCTGCTGACGGCAATCGGCATCGAGAATCTTGCCGTTGTAATCCATGAAAATGGCGTCGGCTCTGTCAAAGGAAAGCGTATTGATGAATGTGATGCGGTTAGTATCGTCGGCATTGACGATGGCCGCAATCTGCTCGTGCGCCTTTTTGATCAGTGCCGTCGTCTGTTCGCGGCTCTCCGCATGGGCTCTGTGAAGACAGGTGCCGGGGAGAATGTCATGGAACTGGTTGATCAGAAGTGTCTCATACAGCGGCGCAATCGCTTCTTCGGAGGCTGCATTGCCGTTCTTGACTGCTTCATTGACGGTGAGGATTTCCAGATCGCGCAGTACAAGCTCGGATTTGCGGTTGTTGCGCTTGATGGTGTGCTGGTTGGTCAGCGTGCCGCGGTGAAGCTCAAGATAGAGCTCGCCTTTGTATGTGTTGGGGTTGACCGCCGTCGCTTCAAGATCCTGCATGAACCGGCTGACCGTCATATGTTCGGATTTGCCCACACCGTCGAGATCGTGAATGCGGCGCGACAGTTCGATCATTTCATACTGCGGTCCGCCGCCGCCGTCGCCGAAGCCGTAGGAGAGCAGGCGTTTATTCGTGACGGTCTTCTGTTTGATGAGGCCTTTCGTCTCGCGGATCATGGTCGCCGCATCCGGGAAAATATGCGTCCGGTTGAAATGCGTAAAGACGCTTGTGCCGTCCAGACCGACCCAGTTGAACGTGTCATAGGGGAATTCATTCGTATCATTCCACGAAAGCTTCGTCGTCAGGAAGTACTTGACGTCACAGCCTTTCATGATCTGCGGAATTGCGGCAGAGTAACCGAACGTATCGGGCAGCCAGAAGCAGTCGGACGTGTAATCAAAATACTTGCGGGTGAAACGCTGTCCCCAGAGGAACTGACGTACCATCGACTCGCCGGAGGTGATATTGCAGTCGCACTCAACCCAGACGCCGCCGTTTGGCTCGTAGCGTCCCTCTCTGATCTTCTGCGCGATGCGCTCAAAGAGTTCGGGATAGTTCCTGCGGATCATATCGCCGTGGCAGGCAGAGCTTTGAATAAATTTGTATTCGGGGTACTGCTCCATGAGGCTGAGTGCATTGGCATAAGTTCTTGCGACTTTCTTTTCTGTCTCGCCGACGTGCCAGAGCCATGCGGTATCCATATGGCTGTGACCGATCAGTCCGGCAAAGGGAGCAGAATCCTCGGATTTCATCGCGAGGACTTTCTTGAGAGCGGGAGAAGATTTGCGAAGTCCTGACATAAAGGTCTCACGGTCGGTGTCCTCCAGAAAATAGAGGACGTCTTTGTGCACTTCATACAACGCGTTGACGGCAACACCGCGCATAAAGCTGTCTGCGGGGAGAGCGGAGGCGAGCTGATAAACAGTCAAAAGGTCAAAATAATACTCCTGAATCTCGTAATTCTTGGTGCAGATATCGGCGCCGTTGTAATGGAAATTATAATCCTTGATGCAGTCGTCGGAATCCGGATGGCAGCCGGGATAATCGTGACCGCCGTAGTATTCGATCGCCAGATTGAGGTTTTCTCCGGCTTTCGCGTCTTTGGCGATCATGTCACAGTAATGGTTGCCGTGGCTGGTGTAGACAATCTTCGTGGCAAAAGTGCCCATCGCCTTGCCATTGACAAAGAGAAGAGCTTCGTAACCCTCCATGTGGGGTTTTACAAAAAGATCCTGTCCGGCAAGCTCTTCAGGAACCTTATAGTCTCCCTTATACCAACAATAAGCGTCTTTGCCGTACCATGTCCAGCCCGGTTCGACCGGTGCAAAAAGGGAGTCGTCGGGAATCTTGTGCAGTCTGTCTTTTGTCAGAAAGGCTGAGAAAGAGACCTCGGCCTGCTTTTCAAAAATCATCGGTTCGAGCAGTCGGGAAAACCTTTCGATCTTTCCGAGCAGCTTTTTTATCTGGGGTTCGTTTAACATGGAATCACCTCGTGTAAGATTTACGCATAAGATTATACAATATACGACGTCATTTTTCAATAAAAATAAATAAAAATTTGGAATTGACAGAAAAGCAAAATCCGGCTATACTGATATTATGAATATTTACGATTTTGACGATACCATCTATGACGGCGAAAGCATCCTGGATTTCTTTCTGTGTTATGTCCGGGAGAATCCTGCTTTTCTTCGTTTTATACCCAAAGTATTATTCGGCTTTGTGAAATATAAGCTCGGAATTGTAACGCTTGAAAAGATGCAGAGCGATTATTTTCCCATTATCAAGAAGTGGTACTGTGAGTATGACGACTGGGAGGGCTTTACCAAACGCTTTTGGGATACGCATATGCATAAAATCAAGCCCTTTTATGCCGAGGTTCGGCGTGATGACGATATTATCCTGACGGCGTCGCCGGAGCTTACGATGAGGGAAATCGCCAGACGCCTCGAAATACGCAATTTGGTCTGCTCCAGAATTGATGAAGAGACAGGAGAAGTCACACGACTGTGTATGCGGCAGAATAAGATTCTTGCGCTTCGTGAGGATTTCGGGGATGTAGAAATCGATGATTTCTATACCGACTCTATGAAAAATGACGGTTTCTTCGCCGAGCACGCAAAAAGAGTCTTTTTAGTTAAAGGAAATAAGATAAAACGCATCAAATAAGGTCTGTAAAGCTTAAAAGCTTTACAGACCTTATTCTTGTTTTTCTGAGTGTAAAGGTGAAGACAATGTGGTGTGAAATATTTTACTTTACAGGGAAATGTATAAAATTAACTGTAAAGTTCTTCTGCTTTCGTGTGTTCAAAACTCTGTTCAAAATGTCGATAACTCTGCCGAAAATGTTGAAAAGAAAGCCAAAATGTGCAAAAATCGTAAGGGGAAGAAGCTTTACTGTTCACAACTTTTTTCACTCTGCTTTGGTTTTATACAGAATCCCTATACATTTTTCGTTCTGTCCCGTCAGCGTTCGTTGCGGTTCTTCCATTTTTCAATGATTTCGACAATTTTGAAACGAACTTCAAATTTTTCGCTGCGGGAAACGGTTTTTATTTCATTTTCAGAAAATACATCTTCTAAAGCTTCACTGTCGGTCTTTTCTGCGGCAGGCAAGCATAAAGAGGGAAACATCACACACCACCAGTTATGCCCTTTTCCCTCGCCGAGCACGATTTTCAGCGCAAGGTATTTTCCGGCAGGCAGCGTGACCTCATCCTGATAACATCTTGTATCAAAGTATTCATACGTAAGCATTACAGTTGCGCCGTAGTCGAACCCTTTTTCTGCGATGACTTTTTCGGCAATCTGTTCGAGATTTGCGAGCTGTGGTTTGAGTTTTTCCTGCGCGTTTTCTGTCGTTACGCTGCCGTCAAAAAGTTCCTGACCCTCTGTTAAGATCACGTCTCGGACTTGCAGCTTCAGATTCTGATCCTCTTCGCTGTCTGAATTGGCAAGAATGTGCAGCCGGATCACGTCCCCTCGTACTTCTTCGCATTGATGCGCAAAAGAAGCAATATTGTATAACAGCAGGAATGCGATGCTTACCGCGATGGCAACGGACAGATTTTTTTGTTTTTTCATGGGAATACAACCTTTCGGAATAAAGTAAGACCGTCTGTCAAAGGAAATGATAGACGGTCTTTCTGAAAAATATTCACATGAAAATATTACAAAACGTATAATCCGTTTTTCGTAGGCTCTGACAGGAACGCGGTGGGAAAGACAGCTTTTAATTCCCGATAGCATTCTTCGGCATCCGTTTCCTCAAAGAAGACACCGAATACTGCCGCGCCGCTTCCCGTCATCATGGCAAGTCCCGCGTTGTGATTGCGCATGATCGCTTTGATCTTGACGCGATCCTGCACCTCTACGACCTGCTCAAAGACATTGGCGGACTTGTGACACATCGCTTTGGCGTCCTGTTGTGTAGCAGCGAACAGAAATCCTTCATTATCGGGGTGACGGATCCATTCGGCGGCGTCGAAATTCGCATAGGCTTCTTTGGTCGAGATGCCCTGATCGGGCTTGACGACAATGATTTTGCAGTCCGGAAAATCCGGGAGCGGCGCCATGATTTCGCCCTTGTTGAGACACAGCCTCGTGCCGCCTAAGAAGCAGAACGGAACGTCTGAGCCGATGGATTCGCACAGGGACAGCATAGTCTTTTCGGGCAGTTGCGTGCCGAACAGCAGATCAAGTGCCTTGATGACGGCTGCGGCGTCCGCACTGCCTCCGGCCATTCCGGCTTCAGAGGGAATCGTCTTGTCAATATGGATCAAAACGCCTTGCCGGGAAATATCAACGCATTGAAAATACGCTTCGGCGGCTTTCCATGCCGTGTTGCGGCTGTCGGTCGGCACTTGCGGTGCGGAGCAGGTTAGCTGTATGGTGTCCCCGTCGGTTTTCTCTACCGTGACGGTGTCGTAAATGCCCACCGACTGCATGACGGTGTAAATGCTGTGATATCCGTTTTCAAGTGTCGCGGTCAAATCCAACAGCAGATTAACTTTTGCCGCCGCCTTTATCGTAACTTTCAAGCACTCATCTCCTTTATTTTCTTTATTCTACCTGCTTTGACGGAATTTTTCAATATTTTTTTCATAAATTCTTGTAAAAGACGTGACTTTGTGCTACCATATAGCGGTAAAAAACTTTATGAATCGGTGAACAATATGGCCTCTTACAAAAGCATAATCGATATGCACACGCATACGGACAACTCCTTCGACGGCAACCATTCTCCGGTCTATATGTGCGACGCCGCCTGCAACAAAGGCCTTCGCGCGATCGCCTTTACGGATCATTGCGAAGTCGACGCTTACTATAAGGACAACGGCGAACGCAATGTCCGGCAGGCTTTTTTTGAGATTGCCAAGGCCAGAAGTGCCTTTACGGGCAAGCTTCTTGTTCTGAACGGTATTGAGCTCGGTCAGCCCGCATATGATATTCCGACGGCGGAAAAGATTATCGCGTCGCAGAAGTTCGATGTTGTAATCGGCTCCGTCCATAATCTTCGCGAGAGGCAGGATTTCTATTTTATCGAGGATTTCTCCGCGATCGATGTGGAAGCGACGCTCAAAGAATATTTTGCAGAAATTCTGACTATGCTTGAGTGGGGCAATTTTGATATTCTGGCGCACCTGACCTATCCGTTCCGCTACCTGTATGCGAGAAACAATATCCGGGAGGATATTCACCGTTATCAATCTCAGATTGACGAGATTCTGAAACTCGCCGCAGAGAAAGACATTGCGCTTGAGATCAATGCGGCAGGGCTCAGGCAGCCGATCAACCGCTTATCGCCGGAAGTCGAAACCGTGGCCCGCTTTAAAGAGCTCGGCGGCAGATTGGTTTCCGTGGGATCGGATGCGCATTACGCGCAGCATATCGCCGTCGGGATCAAGGACGCGATGGCGGCGGCCAAAGACGCCGGATTCGACTGCGTGACGCTGTTCCAGAAGCGGCAGCCCATGGAAATTCCGATTGAGTAAGATGATTCTATTTATTTAGTTATTTTGGAGATGACAGAGAATTGTTTGAAGCAGACCAGTACCTTGATCGTGTAAAGCGGATTCATTTTATCGGCATCGGCGGCTCCGGTATGTGCCCCTTGGCCGAGATCCTGCACGCAAAGGGCTATGAGCTTTCCGGCTCGGATAATAACGAAACCGATACGCTCAAGCGTATCCGCGCGCTCGGCATTCCCGTTATGATGGGACAGCGCGCCGAAAACATAGAAGGCGCAGAAATGATTGTTTATACTGCCGCCATCATGCCCGACAATCCCGAGCTGATTGCGGCCAAGAACAGCGGCATTCCGACCTTTGAGCGTTCTAAGCTCTTAGGCGCTGTTTCGCGCAAATTCGGCAAATGCATCGGGATCAGCGGTACGCATGGCAAAACGACGACGACCTCCATGCTCACGCAGGTTCTCATCGAAGCCGGAGCAGACCCTTCTGCCGTTATCGGCGGCAAGCTGCCCATGACCGGTACCAACGGCATCACAGGAAAATCCGATTTGTTTGTTTGCGAGGCTTGTGAGTTTTCCAATACCTTTTTAGAGCTTTCGCCGTCGTGCAGCGTCATTTTGAATGTGGATGCCGATCATCTGGAATTTTTTAAGACGATGGAAAATCTGGAGCATTCGTTCTCGCTCTTCGCCGATATGGCGCAGACCGTTATCTATAACGGCGACGACGCGAACACCCGTAAAGTCATGGAATCGGTTTCAGGGAAAGAATGCGTCACATTCGGTCTTGACAAAGCGAACGACTGGTATGCGGAAGACATCGTGATGAACAACGGCGCGTTCCCGGAATTTGATGTTTATTATAAAGGCGAAAAGCAGGGGAGGGCGGTTCTGTCCGTTCCCGGTTCGCATAACGTTTATAATGCGCTGGCAGCCGTCGCATCGGCCGTTTACGCAGGGCTTGACGCAGCGACAGCGATTCAGCTTCTGCCGACTTTCCACGGCGCTGGACGGCGTTTTGAGAAGTTGGGAGAATATCACGGCGTGACGATTGTCGATGATTACGCGCATCATCCTGCGGAGCTTAAAGTGACGCTCGATGCCGCCAAAAAAATGCATTACAAAAAAGTCATTGCGGTTTTTCAGCCCTTCACCTATTCGAGAACGGCGATGCTGCTCGATGATTTCGCTGAGGTGCTGCAAATTCCCGACAAAGTCATTATGACGGAGATCATGGGCTCCCGCGAAAAGAACACCTATAATATATACACCAAGGATTTAGCGGCAAAAATTCCGGGTAGCGAATGGTATAATACCTTTGAACAGGTCGCCAAACGCGCCGAGGAGCTTGCTGAAGAAGGTGATATGATCATTACACTCGGCTGCGGCGATGTCTATAAGATCGCGCATATCATCATGGACGACTGGAAATAACTGTTTCCAAATGGATCGGCAGGATTCTTTCTGTCGGTCTTTTTACTTAGTATAAAAAACTTTAACAAAAGAAGAAAAATCAGTATGAAAGAGTTTATAGACCTATTTACGGGTGACAAAAAACAAGGCATAAAAAGAGCCGCTTGTTGGCGGCTGGTAAATGTAAACACTTCTATGGTTTGCACAAACCACCTGTTTAACCGGTGGCTGTGATTTAAGAAAATATATCATAATCAGGCATCTCTTTGATATCGGTGTAGGCGCTCAGATTGTTTTCGCAGTCGCAGGCGGCGTAGAAGACCTTGCGAATCGAGGAAATGCCCTGTTCCGAGAGTTGTTTCTTGAGCCAGATTTCATTGTTTCCCGTAAATTTCAGATTGTTCTTCAGCACTTTTCCGTCGATAATTACAGCGATCGGCGGTTTTTCTTCATTCGGAACAATATTCATGTCCCGTGCTGTGACAGGTCTCGAAACAGCTTTCGGCATGACGGAAATCCGTCCGTTCGGCTCAAGGACAGCCGTCTGGATATCCGCGATATCATAGTAGCCGAGGAGTCGACATTCCGTCAGAAATTCATTGATGTTCAGCTTGGCTTTTTTGAAATTCCGGCGAAAGATTTTGCCGTTTTCGTAAAGGATCATGCTTTTGCCGTCCACGACGCGCCGTATTCTTATGGATTTGTTTGTCAGAATGGACAGAGTGGCGGCAATCAGCCCATAGGTAATCATTGCCGTCAGCGGTTTTTCAAAGCCGTCGTCTACGCTGGTCGCCATCTCAGCGGCAATCGAACCGAGCGTAATACCGATGATATAGTCAAATGATGTCAGCTGAGAAATCTGTTTATTGCCCATCAGCTTCGTCAGTAAAAACATGACAAATGCTGAAGAAACGCTGAGCAGAATGATATAGAGAATTTCCATTTTCATCACCATTTCTTAGTATGGACCGCGAGCACAAAAATATGAAAAAGACTTGCATTGCGGGAAAGAGTAGCGTATAATGGCGGGGAAAGAGGGGACGGATATGAAGCCATTAAGAACCGCCGTGATCGGCTGCGGCAACATCAGCGGACGGCATCTGAAAGCCGTCGCGGCAAGTGAACGGTGCGAGCTGGCAGCCGTTTGTGACATTGTGAAAGAAAAAGTCGACGCAAGTGCATCAGAATACGGCGTCCGGGCTTTTTATCATATTGACGAGCTTCTCGCATGGGGACAATTTGACGTGTTGCATATCTGTACACCGCATTATCTGCACCCTGAAATGGCGATTGCCGCGATGAACGCAGGGAAACATGTGCTGTGTGAAAAGCCTCTTGCGATTACATATGAAGACGCTTTAAAAATGTGCGAGTGTGCGAAAGAAAACGGTGTGACGCTTGGCGTTTGTTTTCAGAACCGCTACAATCCTGCATCCCGATATATCAAAAATTTGCTTGACAGCGGCGAAATGGGGCGTGTAATCGGGCTGAAAGGCTTTGTGACATGGGATCGTGACGAGTCTTATTACAACGCTGATGACTGGCACGGTACGCTTCAAAAAGAAGGCGGCGGTGTTGTCATCAATCAGTCGATTCATACCATCGATCTGCTGCAATGGTTCGCCGATTCCGATGTGAGGAGCGTATACGGTTCTGTTTCTCAAAAACGTCTGCAAGGCAAAGTTGAGACGGAGGATACTGCCGACGCGCTGATCCGATTTGAGAACGGTGTCGATGCGCTCTTTTTCGGTACGCTCTGCTACAAGGAAAATTCTCCGGTCTTTCTGGAAATCGTATGCGAAAACGGAAAGATCACGCTCTATGACGATTTGACCGTCTATCGGAACGGACAGGATAAAGAAACCATCACGCTTGCGCCGCCGGAAAAAGGGAAGAAGAGCTACTGGGGCAGCGGACACGCCGCGCTGATCGCAGATTTTTATGACGCCATACAAAGCGGCAGCCCCTTTGCTGTATCCGGCGAATCCGGAGCAAAAGCCGTCAAAATTGTTGACAGCCTTTATCACAATGCCCGCCATTGAATTTTTTTCCGAAATGGCTTGACAAGAGAAAAATGGTGTGATATAATTTATTCATCACTTTAAAGGAATGAAGAAATTCCAATTAAGAAAGTTCGGAATGGTATTTCATGTAAGGAGAATAAAAGAAAATGTCTATGGATTTCAAAAGAAAACTGCCGATCCCCAAAGAGGTCAAAGAGCAGTATCCGCTTTCTAAAGAAATTGAAGCAATCAAGTTGCAGCGCGATGCGGAAATCAAAAAAATCTTTACCGGGGAAGATGATAAGTTCATTTTGATTATCGGTCCCTGCTCGGCGGACAGAGAGGATTCCGTCCTCGATTACACTTGCCGTCTGGCGCGTCTTCAGGAAAAGGTCGCCGATAAGATCTTTATCATTCCCCGTATCTATACCAATAAACCCAGAACGACCGGCGACGGCTACAAGGGTATGGTGCATCAGCCGAACCCTGAAAAGGATTCCGATTTGTATGAGGGCATTCTCGCAATCAGAAGACTGCACACCAGAGCGATTGAGGAATCCGGTCTGGTATGCGCCGATGAGATGCTCTATCCCGAGAATTACCGCTATCTGTCCGATATACTGTCTTACGTTGCAATCGGAGCAAGAAGCGTGGAGAATCAGCAGCACCGTCTGACGTCGAGTGGTATCGATATCCCCGTCGGCATGAAGAATCCCACCAGTGGCGATATCTCCGTCATGCTCAATTCCATCACCGCCGCACAGCACAGCCATACTTTCATTTTCAGAGGCTGGGACGTCACGACAAGCGGTAACCCCTTGGCGCACGCAATCCTCAGAGGTTATGTTAACAAGCACGGTCAGTCGATTCCGAACTATCATTATGAAGACCTGATTCATCTGTATGAGGCCTATCAGGAAAAAGGACTCCAGAACATGGCGCTGATTATTGATACCAATCACTCCAATTCCGGTAAGAAGTATCTCGAGCAGATCCGTATTGCGAAAGAGATCCTCCATTCCTGCCGTCACAGTGCCGACATCAAGAAGCTCGTCAAGGGTCTGATGATCGAGAGCTATATCGAAGACGGCTGTCAGAAAATCGGCGAGGGCGTTTACGGCAAATCCATCACCGATCCCTGCCTTGGCTGGGAAAAGACCGAACGCCTTGTGCTCGATCTTGCCGACCAACTGTAATAAGAAAAGTGCGAACCGTATTTCCTTTCTTCGGGAGATACGGTTCCTTTTTATTCATCTATCCCCAATAGCCAATCGACCGAGACGCTGAGAATTTCAGCAATCACCATCAGTTCATAGTCTGCGACGAATCTTGTGCCGATTTTAATACGGGAAATGCTGTCTCTTTCTAAGATGATGCCTTTAATCTGTAGTCTGGCAGCAAGATCGGCCTGAGTATAATAGACGGCATATTGCAAAGAGCGGCAGATGTCTGTCGCTTTTCTGCATTACTCATGATCTTTAATTTTTTGAATGGCTCCTTTTTCGAGTCGTGAGACCTGCGCCTGGGAAATCCCGACTTCGCTTGCAACCTCCATCTGTGTCATGCCGCGCATAAAGCGCATGGAAAGGATTTTTTTCTCGCGGTCATTGAGATTCTGAATCGATTCCTTGATGAGAATCTCATCGATCCAGTTCGATTCCGAATCGTTATCACCGATCTGATCCATGACATAGATGGTGTCACCGCCGTCGGAATAAACCGGCTCGTACAGGGAAACGGGATCGACGATCGCTTCAAGCGCAAGGACGACCTGTTCCCGGGGTAGATTCAGTTCTTCGGCAATCTCTTCGATTTTGGCGTCCCGACCGGTCTGGTTCTGGATTTTTTCCCGTACCTGCATGGCATGATAGGCGGTGTCGCGCATCGAGCGGCTGACGCGAACGGCGTTGTTATCCCGAAGATAGCGGCGGATTTCTCCGATAATCATCGGGACGGCGTAGGTGGAGAATTTCACTTGTTGGTTAATATCGAAATTGTCAATCGCTTTAATAAGTCCGATGCAGCCAACCTGAAACAAATCGTCTAAGTTTTCGCCGCGGTTGGTAAAGCGCTGAATGACGGAGAGCACAAGGCGCAGATTCCCGTTGATTAAGTCCTCCCGTGCTTTTTTATCGCCGTTTTTCACCTTTTTGAGAAGCTCGGTTTTTTCCGATTCTTTTAAGACCTTTAATTCCGATGTGTTGATGCCGCATATCTCCACTTTTCCCCACTGCATAAAATAAAATCCTCCATATACAAGTTATGTATACAGAGGCTACTGTTAGTATGAGCGGTTATGCTGCGAGCTAAACAGTCAATCTTTGGCAAGAAGCATGAGAACTTCGTCGGGATTTTTACAGGTGACATTGTCAGGGCGCATGGTAAGATATTTTTGTGCGCCGGGAATATCCGTAATCGTCCAGACGGATACCAAGAGATTCGCATTATGCGTTTTGCGGATCAGCTTCGGTGTGCAGCCGGCTTTGTTCAGATTCAGCCCGATCGCGCCGAGCTGTTTCGCTTTTTTGATCATACGGTCAACATACCATGAAAAATGCGCCAGAAAAGCAGAGTAGTTGATGTTGAGATAATAAGGGATTTTCGGTGCCCCCTGTCTGACGGACGGTACAAAATCCGGGAAAACGCCGGTAAAAAATACCTGATCGAGTACGCCTTTATCATCGGCAAGACGCTGAAGAAATGGCATATTGCTTGTCTCTTTCAGGTCGAGATTGACCTTTTTATCGGGAAATTGTCGAATGAGATCGAAAGCGTCGGCAAGCAGAACCGCGTTTTGCTCTTCTTCTTCGGAGAGCTTGTTGTGCGTTAAGATCGGCTCGCCGTCTGCACGGAAGCGGATGTCGATTTCAACAATATCCGCACCCGAAGCAAATCCCGCCTCGATGGAGGCAAGCGTGTTCGCTTTCGTATTCAGGCAGCCGGTATGTGCCGTAACAGTCGGTTTCATGATGAGAACTTCCTTTTGTTTATTCGGGTTTTGTATTGTTTGCAGTAATCTCGGAATAGGTTTCGTGACGGCGTTCGAGGAGTTCATTATACATTTTCTCGCGTTTTTCCTTTGTCAGCGGATAGAGGAATTTCGGGATAACGGCGAGAATGCCCGTGATCTGGGGAATGCCGGTGCACATCGCAAAGAGCCACCATTTGGTGGAGTCTTTTTGCGTGCCGATCGTCTTGCCCTGAATGTAGCCGATCTGGCTGAGCATCAGGTTCTGAATGGATCCTCGCAGGATCGTCTGGATTTTGAGGATCAGATCTTTCGCTACGCCGATAGTCGCTTCCATGCGATAGCCGTTTTTCCATTCACAGTAATCCATCGCTTCGTTGTAGAGCTCCGCTTTGACGACCTTGCGGATGCCGAACGCCCACTTGTCGAAGAACGCCTGAATGCCGAACATGATGCACATGAAGAGCCTTCTCTTATAATTCCCGTTGATCGAGCCGATAATCCAGAGCAGAATCCACCAAAATCTGGTGTAGAGGTCTTCACCGACCCAGAGAGCTTTCGAGGAGAATCGGTCACGCATGGGCTTGACAAACGCATAGCTGATACTGCCGATCATGCCTGATGGAAGATTGAGGATCGTCTGGAGCGTTGCCGAACCGAGCACATCGATAAAGTAGTTCGTCGTGCTCGTGCTGATGCTGAAGCCGCCGAGGAAATCCGACAGCGTGATGAGCAGAATCGGATAGTTGTTGAAAACGGCGCGCAGTCCCTGTTTGATGCTTGGCTTTTCGAGCGACTGCGGCACGCGTTCACGCGATACGATGAAGTAATAGAAAGTAAAAATGCAGGATGCGATATTGGTGAACAGACCCATGCCGAGGAATGCGGAACGCAGCTTCCAGGGGACGACATTATTGTTGATCAGGTCGATCAGTACGCCCATAATGATACCCGGCAGATCTTCTCCCATGTAGCCTGTTAAGAGTTCGGCTAAGGTTATCAAACGGGCTCGGTCGTTCGGGTGCGGTGTGACGGTCGTCATGTAGCCGGTCTTGGCAATGGAGGTAAAGGTTCCGGCCGTCTCCGTCAGCGCGCTGAATGCGAAGTAAAAGACGAGCTTCGGGATATAGGTGCCGACGGTGTTCGGGAATATGTACGGCATAAACCAGTAGAGCGTGCCGATCAAGGTCAGCGGAATCTGGAAGAACAGCATATAGGGACGGAATTTACCCCAACGCGTTCTCGTTTTATCGACAAGCGTACCGATCAGAGGATCGTTGATGACGTCCCATGCGCCGGTGAAGATGCTGACAAAGGCGTTGATCTTGAAATCGATTCTGACAACGTCCCAGATAAACCGATCCTTATAGCCGTTGATATTAAAAGCATTGGAAATGTCGTTCAGAAGATAGGCAAAAGTCTCTTTGTTCCCGACATATCGTCGGTCGTGGACGGCAAATTTGGATATTTCCGCATTGTCCAGAATATAATCCTGTTCATTTGCGGCAGTCGTTTGCTTTTTGCTCATAGTGGCTCTCCGTTCCGCCTTTTGAAAAAGGACTCTTGAGATGTCGTTTCTACAATTTTACCATTAAACTCTATTGATGTCAACTGTGATTTGGGCAGAAAAACAAAAAACCGGCAGATGAGTGCCGGTTAGCCTTTTATTCGAGCGCTTCGAGCTCTTCAAAATCGTCAAGCTCAAGTCCCTTGTTGTGGGAGAGTGCCCAATCGACGCACCATTGACCTGCAAAAATCAGAAGATCACGACCTTTGACGTCCTGCACCCAGACAGAATTCGTCAGATCGAGGTCTTTCGGTTCGACGGGAGAAGAGACAATGCGCTTGATGACCTGATAATTGAGATTGCGGCGGCGGAACTTGACACCGTATTCGCTCTCCATGCGGTATTCGAGGACTTCGTATTGCAGCATGCCGACGACGCCGACGATAACGCGTTCCATGCCGGTATCGGGCAGGAAGAAGATCTGAATGGCACCTTCCTGGGCGATCTGGCTCATGCCCTTGGCGAACTGTTTACGCTTCATGGAGTCGATCTGCTCGACCTCGGCGAAATGCTCCGGCGCAAAAGTCATGATGCCTTTATACTTGATTTTCATATCCTTGTCGCAGACCGTGTCGCCGATGGAGAAAATGCCGGGATCGAAAACGCCGATAATGTCGCCGGCATAGGCCTCATTGATGATTTCGCGTTCCTGCGCCATCATCTGTTGCGGCTGTGAGAGCTTGAGCATTTTGTTTTCCTGGACATGGAGATATTCTTTTGAACGTTCAAATTTGCCCGAGCAGATGCGCATAAATGCGATGCGGTCGCGGTGCGCCTTGTTCATGTTCGCCTGAATCTTAAAGACGAACGCCGAAAAATGCTCGTCGAACGGATCAACAACGCACTCATT
The DNA here is from genome assembly GCA_945912145.1 of uncultured Clostridia bacterium. Lineage (GTDB taxonomy): Bacteria > Bacillota > Clostridia > Oscillospirales > Acutalibacteraceae > UBA1081. The sequence continues at coordinate 258,991 of CAMEBF010000001.1, forward strand.
TGTTTTGTGCGAAAGGGGAGCGGTTGTCAGGCGCAGGAAGCTCTGCAAAAACGGCTCAACGCCGAAATTGTTGAGCGCGGAACCGAAAAAGACAGGCGTGAGCTTGCCGCCGCGGACTTTTTCAATATCAAAATCCGTACTGGCGATGTCGAGCAGCTCGATGTTATCAACCAGTGTCGTGCGCAGCTCTTCGCCGATAAGCTCGTCGAGCTTGTCCGTGTCCGTCAGCTCGCATTCGATGCCCTCAATTCTTTTGCGTCCGCTGTGAAATTCGTTAAAGGCAAAAATATGGCGTTTTTCACGGTCATACACGCCGCGGAAATTGCTGCCGCAGCTGATCGGCCAGTTCATCGCATAGGTGCCGATGCCGAATTCGGTTTCCAGCTCATCAAGCAGCTCATAAGGGTCGCGCGCTTCACGATCCATTTTGTTGATAAAGGTAAAGATCGGGATATTCCGCATCGCGCAGACCTTGAAGAGCTTTCGTGTCTGCGGCTCAATACCTTTGGCGGCGTCGATGACCATGACGGCGCTGTCGGCTGCCATCAGGGTGCGGTAGGTGTCCTCCGAGAAATCCTGATGTCCCGGGGTATCCAGAATGTTGATGCAGTAGCCGTCATATTCAAACTGTAAAACGGAAGAGGTGATGGAGATGCCGCGCTGCTTCTCGAGATCCATCCAGTCGGAAACGGCGTGCTTGTCGCTGGCTTTGCCCTTGACGGAGCCGGCGGACTGAATCGCGCCGCCGTAGAGAAGAAATTTTTCTGTCAGCGTGGTCTTACCGGCGTCGGGGTGGGAGATGATCGCAAAGGTTCTGCGTCTGTTGATTTCACTTTTCAAATCAGCCATAAGGTACCTCTCAAAATTAGTTAAAAATTCTTACATACAATCCTAAATTTTACCACAGGTACGAAAAAAAATCAAGATTCTTCCCCGATTATTCCGAAAAATACAGAAAGAAATCCCGTGGAAGCATATTGCAATCCGATTGCTCTTAGACTATAATGAAGAAAACTGAAGGATCAGTTACCTCTCAAACAGAGGGATCGGGGGTATTCTTGATGAAAAAATCAAAACAGTACGGAATTGTAACAGGGATTTTGTTTATTCTCTTTACGCTATTTACGCTTGTTGTCAAAAGGATCGACGTGCAGGCGATCGGACCGATGAACGCAAAGGTCGGACTGGCAACGCTCAATCAGGCGGCGGCATCCTTTTTCGGCGTCCATGAAATCTGGTATACGATCACCGATTATTTAGGCTATCTCGCGCTTGCCGTCGCGTTCGGTTTTGCGCTTTGCGGGCTCGTTCAGCTCATCAAAAGAAAAAGTCTGTGGAAAGTTGATTCTGCGATTCTCTCACTTGCAGGACTCTATATTCTCGTTGTCGCGTTCTATGTCTTTTTCGAGATCGTGATTGTCAATTACCGTCCCGTTCTGATGGAAGGCGTTTTGGAGGCATCCTATCCGTCTTCCCATACGATGCTTGTCGTCGCGATCATGGCGTCTGCGCCGATCGCGCTTAAACGCCTAATTGGACAGGATAAAGCCGCTGTCAGAATTGCGCAGCTTGTTGCGGCAATAGTAATTGTTGTGACCGTGGTCGGACGGCTTCTTTCAGGCGTCCACTGGCTGACGGATATCATCGGCGGCGTTCTGCTTGCTGCGGCGATCGTGATGCTCTATGTCTCGATTCTTTCGTGGCTCGAAAGCGAAAAGGCCTAATACGTCGGAAAAAGGAAAAATGAAACAGAGGTGGTACAATGGAATGGGATTCCGAAGTCTATAAACGATTTGAGAAAGAGCGCACACAGCCGGCTCTTGATCTGGCTGCGAAAATTTCGCTTACGGAACCGAAGCAGATTCTCGATATCGGCTGCGGACCGGGAAACAGCACAAGGGTGTTGGCAGATCGTTTTCCCGCGGCGCGCGTAATCGGTGCGGATTCCTCACCTGAGATGATCCGCAAAGCGAAAGAAGATCACCCTGATCTCGACTTTATTCTCTTTGACGCGTCGCGTGATTTTGACACACTGAACGAAGAATTCGATGTGGTTTTCTCCAACGCCTGCATTCAATGGATTCCGCACCATGTCGAACTTCTGAAGAATATGATGAGCGTCCTGCGGAAAAACGGTGTGCTCGCCGTGCAGACACCGATGAACTACCGGGAACCGATTCACTGGATCATTCAGGAGCTTATAAAAACTGAAAAATGGAGCGGAAAATTCAACTCACCGAGCATTTTTCACAATCTGACGCAAGGCGAGTATTTCGATATTCTGTCGAAGCTTTCACGGGACTTTACTCTATGGGAGACGGTCTACTGCCACAGAATGCCGTCGCATCAGAGTATCATTGACTGGTACAAGGGAACCGGGCTGCGTCCTTATTTGTCTGTGTTGTCTCCCGATGACGCAAATGAATTTGAAGCGGACGTTTTGCGGGAAGTCAGAAAAGCCTATCCGGTTCAGAAAAACGGTGAGATCATTTTTCGTTTTCCACGTTTTTTCTTTACGGCTATCAAGTAAATCAGGAATCAAAATAAGAGCTGCCCGGACAGGACAGCTCTGTTGTTTTTGTTGGCTATGCTCAGGCTTTTTTCTTGTGCGCAAGCCGCTGGAACGCTTTGACAATTTCCACGATGGGAATGATACTGAACGCCAGACCGAGCGCGACAAAATAATGCTGGGCGTCGAGGTTTATGAAGTCAAACGCATCGGCAAGGAACCCAACCTCGATAACGACTGTCGTCATGATAAGAGACGCAACCATGGAACCGAGAAGCGGGATGTTGACGCTGCCTTTGAGCGTCATGGCAACGACGGAGCCTCTCTGCGAACGCATATTGAGCGAATGGAAGATTTCGCACATAGACATGGTCAGGAATGCCATGGTTGTACCGGTCAGTGCTCTTGTATGCAGACTCGGATTGCTGAGGCTGATGCCGGTGAAGAGCCATTCGGAGGAGGGAAGTCCCCAGTTGACGCCGATGAAGTAGGCACCGAGCGTCAGCAGTGTAACAAGGACGCCCTGATACAGGCAGTCGATCCCCAATCCGCCTGAGAAAACACCGGCGGACGCACTGCGGGGTTTTCTCTTCATGATGTCGCTTTCGGGTTTTTCAACACCGAGTGCGAGAGCGGGGAAGCAGTCCGTTACCAGATTGATCCAAAGCAGATGCGGCGCTTCGAGAATCGTAAAGCCTAAAAGCGTTGCAAAGAAGATCGAAAGCACTTCGGACAGATTCGAGCCGAGCAGGAACTGGATCGCCTTGCGGATATTGTCGTAGATGCGGCGGCCTTCGCCGACAGCGTGGACGATGGTCGCAAAGTTATCGTCCGCCAGAACCATATCGGCAACGTTCTTCGTGACGTCCGTTCCCGTGATACCCATGCCGACACCGATATCGGCACTCTTGATGGACGGTGCGTCGTTGACGCCGTCGCCGGTCATCGCGGTGACATAGCCTTTTTTCTTCCATGCGTTGACGATTCTCGTCTTGTGTTCGGGCTGAACACGGGCATAGACGAAGGTCTGCGTTACTTGTTTGTCAAATTCTTCATCGGAAAGCTTTTCGAGGTCTGCGCCAGTCATGGCGTTCTTTTCGTCCTCGATGATGCCGAGCTCTTTTGCGATGGCGACAGCGGTATCCTTGTGGTCGCCTGTGATCATAATCGGAATAATACCCGCGCCGCGGCATTCGTTGATTGCTGCTTTGACTTCGGGACGTACCGGATCGATCATGCCGGCAAGACCGACAAAGACAAGATCCTGTTCGAGCACATCCGGCTCATAGGAAGCGGGCGCTTCGGGATATTTTTTCATCGCGCAGGCGAGGACACGGAGTGCCTTGTCCGCCATGCGTTTGTTTTCGGATTCGATTTTCGCTCTGACTTCGGGCGTCATCGGGACAACTTTGCCCTCATACTGGGCGTATTTGCAGCGGCCGATGACAATGTCGGGCGCGCCTTTTGTGAACTGTACGACGCCGTTTTCCGTTTTGTGAACGGTAGACATCATCTTTCTGCCGGAGTCAAACGGTGCTTCACCGATACGCGGCATTTTCGCCATGAGGTCGTTCTTATTCAGACCTAACTTGAGCGCAAAATTGACAAGCGCGGCTTCGGTCGGCTCTCCCGTAACAGAGCCGTCGCCGTTGACAGCAACATCCGTGCACAGGGACATCATGGTGGCAAGATTCTTTTCATCTAAGCAGTAGGAATCGACAACGGTCATCACGTTTTGTGTGAGCGTGCCGGTCTTATCGGAGCAGATGATCTGCGCGCAGCCGAGTGTTTCAACGGCGGTCAGCTTGCGGATAATGGCGTTTTTCTTCGACATTGTGGTAACGCCCATCGAAAGTACGATGGTCACAACGGCTGCCAGACCTTCGGGAATGGCGGCGACGGCAAGCGATACCGCAACCATGAAGAAGTTGAGCACGAGTTCAAAATTGACTCCCTGTCCGCTGATAAGATTCTTGACGATCTGGAAGGCGAAGATGAAAACACAGATGCCGAGAACGATGAAGGTCAGCACCTTGCTGAGCTGATTGAGCTTTTTCTGAAGCGGTGTTTCGCCGTCTTCGGCAGAAGCGATAGCGTCAGCGATTTTACCCATTTCGGTATCCATACCCGTCGCGACAACAACAGCCTTACCGCGTCCGTAAACGAGCGTGCTGCCCATGTACGCCATATTTTTGCGGTCGCCCAGAGGTACGGCTTCTTCCTTTTTGCCGTTGATGACTTCGAGCATTTTCGTGACAGGAACCGATTCTCCGGTGAGCGCGGCTTCTTCGATTTTCATGCTTGCGCATTCGATAATACGGCAGTCTGCGGGAATCGAGTCGCCGGCTTCAAGCACGATCACATCGCCGACGACGAGGTCTTCACTCTTGACAGAAACGACATTGCCGTCCCGCAGCGTTTTTGTTGTTGCGGCGGACATCTCCTGCAGCGCCTCGATGGCTTTTTCGGCCTTGCTCTCCTGATAGACGCCGAGAATGGCGTTGACCAGTACGACGAAGAGAATGATCAGCACGTCGGAGGGAAATTCGTGTTCGACAATCGCAAGTACGGCGGAAATCGCGGCGGCAGCCAGCAGAATGATGATCATCGGATCGGTAAGCTGCGCAAAGAAACGCTTAAGCAGGGAATCCTTCGGCGCCTGCTTGAGCTTGTTCTTGCCGTTTTCTTCGAGCCTTTTTTCCGCTTCGGCAGAGGTCAGACCGTTTGCGGAGCTTTTGACTTCGTTCAGAACGGTATCGACTTCTTCTCTGTAGAAATTCATAGACTTCTTCCTTTCTTTTCTCTGATTTTACAGGCCCCGTGAACAGACATTGTCAACGGGATTAAAAAAACGCGTACAGAATCCATTCAGAAACTGTACACGAGTCTGGTTTTTTAATTCATGCCAAGCAAAAACTGCTATGATGTTGACGATGACACACAATCATTGTGCAAACTACTCCCTCATGGGTGCCTGTTCAATTGTCGCCATTATAATACCATAATTTGATGCAAAAGTCAAGAAAATTTTTTCGCCTTTTCAGAATTTTGCATAATTCATATTTTTACATATTTACAAACCGTGATTTTTTTTATATAATAAAGTCCGGACTTACAGACATTCCGGAAGGCGATACCATGCAGAAACTCATGAGCCGTATGCGTGCGGCAATGGAACAATACGATATGATTCAGGACGGCGATACCGTCGCAGTCGGTTTATCCGGCGGCAAGGATTCCGTCGCGCTTTTGGCGGCTCTGGCTGAAATGCGGCGTTTTTACCCGGCGCATTACGAAGTGAAAGCGTTAACCGTCGATATGAGGTTTGACGGATCTGATACGGATTATTCGGAATTAGAGAAATTCTGCGAAAAAATCCATGTGCCGTATATCATCAAAAGAACCGAGCTGGCAGATCTGATTTTCAATGTCCGGCACGAGAGCAATCCCTGTTCGCTGTGTGCAAAAATGCGGCGCGGCATCCTGCACGATCTTGCAAAGGAGAACGGCTGCAATAAGGTCGCCTTGGGGCATCATATGGACGACGCCGTCGAAACTTTTTTTATGAATCTTTTAAAAGGCGGCAACATCGACTGCTTTTGCCCCGTGACCTATATGTCCCGCAAGGATATTACGGTCATTCGCCCCATGGTTCTTACGTCGGAATCTCTCGTTGCGGGAGCTGCTAAGCAGAATTTTCTGCCCGTCGTCAAAAGCAAGTGTCCGATGGATAAGACCAGTGAGAGACAGAAGACGAAAGAGCTGATCAGAACGCTCAATCATGATTATCCGCAGCTTCGTGAGAAAGTCATCGGTGCGATGCAAAGAAAAGGTCTGGCTAATTGGTAAATATCGCTTGAATAATGAAAGACTTTATGCTATACTTAAAATGTTAAAATATAATCTACGAATTTTAGGAGTGAAACATATTGAAATATCTGGTTGTTCTTTACGACGGCATGGCGGATTATCCCGTGCCGGAGCTCGGCGGCAAAACGCCGATGGAGGTGGCGAAAAAACCGAATTTTGACGCGCTTGGTAAAAAAGGCGTTGTCGGTATCGTCAAGACCGTTGCTGATTCCCTGAAACCGGGAAGCGATGTCGCGAATCTGAGCGCACTCGGCTATGACGCCGAAAAATGCTATACCGGCCGTTCACCGCTTGAAGCGGTCAGCATCGGTGTGGATTTGGCGGATGACGACGTGACCATGCGCTGTAATCTCGTTACGCTTTCCGATGAAGAAAAATATGAAGATAAAACGATGGTGGATTATTCCGCAGGCGATATTTCTTCCGCCGAAGCCGCCGAGATCATCAAGAGCGTCGAGGAATATTTCGGCAACGATATTTTCCGCTTCTATAACGGCGTTTCGTACCGTCATTGCCTCGTCTGGCACGGCGGCACAACTGATCTCGGTGCCATGACGCCGCCGCACGATATTTCCGGTCGTGTGATCGGCGAATACCTTTCGGCGTCTCCCAATGCCAAAGTCCTGCTCGACATGATGAAAGAGAGCTACGATCTGCTCAAAGATCATCCCGTCAACAAAAAGAGAGTGGCCGAGGGCAAGCGTCCTGCAAACTCCATCTGGCTCTGGGGTGAGGGAACCAAGCCGTCACTTGAATCGTTCTATGATAAGTTCGGCTTGAAGGGCAGCATCATTTCCGCTGTTGACCTGCTCAAGGGCATTGGCGGCTGCGCTAAGATGAACACGCCGACGGTCGAAGGCGCGACGGGCTACATTGATACGAATTTTGAGGGCAAGGCGCAGGCGGCAGTCGAAGAATTCCGAAAGGGTCAGGATTTCGTTTACATCCATATCGAAGCGACCGACGAGTGCGGTCATCGCCACGAGCCGGAGAATAAAGTCAGGGCGATCGAGATCATCGATCAAAAAGTGCTCCCGATTGTTCTCGCCGAGCTCGAAAAATATGACGATTACAAAGTTATGATTCTGCCCGATCATCCGACACCGATCGTGACCATGACGCACGCAAGAGATCCCGTGCCGTTCATGATTTATCATAAGAATGACGAAAAACAAGGCGTTGACACCGTAACGGAAAAAACTGCGAAAGAGACAGGCGTCTACTTTGACAGCGGCGTCGATCTGATGAAGTATTTTCTTGATCAATAAGGAGGAGCACAAAATGCCGGATTATAAAATTGATACCAATTGCGTGCAGGCGGGCTGGACGCCGAAAAACGGCGAGCCGCGTGTCCTGCCGATCATCCAGAGCACAACCTACAAATACGATTCCAGCGTCGAAATGGGCAAACTTTTCGATCTGGAGAGCTCTGGCTATTTCTACACCCGTCTTCAAAATCCCACGAATGACTGCGTCGCCGCGAAAATTGCCGCGCTCGAGGGCGGCGTCGGCGCGATGCTGACTTCGTCGGGACAGGCTGCCTCATTCTTTTCCGTATTCAACATTGCGCAGGCCGGCGACCACATCGTCAGCTCGGCGGCGATCTACGGCGGCACTTTCAACCTTTTCTCCGTCACGATGAAGAAGATGGGCATTGATTTTACCTTCGTTTCTCCTCACGCGTCGCGGGAAGAGCTGGACGCGGCATTCAGACCGAATACGAAAGCCGTCTTTGCCGAAACGCTTTCCAATCCGTCTCTTCAGGTGCTCGACATCGAGAAATTTGCCGATGCAGCACACGCGCACGGCGTACCGCTGATCGTTGATAATACGTTCCCGACGCCGATTAACTGCCGACCGATTGCATTCGGCGCGGACATCGTGACGCATTCCACCACGAAATACATGGACGGTCACGCGACAAGCGTCGGCGGCGTGATTGTTGACAGCGGCAAGTTTGACTGGACGCAGAACGATAAATTCCCCGGTCTGACAACCCCCGACGATTCGTATCACGGCGTCGTGTATACCGAACGGTTCGGAAGTGCCGCGTATATTACCAAATGCGTCACACAGCTTATGCGCGATCTCGGCGCGATTCCTTCGGCGTTCAATTCCTTTATGCTCAACGTCGGGCTGGAAACGCTGGCGGTTCGCGTCCCGAAGCATTGCGCAAACGCGCTGCAGGTCGCCGAATATTTACAGAAGCACGAAAAAATCGCATGGGTCAGCTATCCCGGACTTCCCGGAGACGCGCAGTATGATCTTGCGAAAAAATATATGCCGGACGGTACCAGCGGCGTGATTTCCTTCGGCGTAAAAGGCGGACGCGCCGCCGCAACTAAGTTTATGGACAGCCTGCGTCTGGCGGCGATCGTAACCCATGTCGCGGACGCGAGAACCTGCTGTCTGCACCCCGCGAGCACAACGCACCGTCAGCTCACGGATGAACAGCTCGAGGAATGCGGCGTATCGCCGGATCTGATCCGTCTGTCGGTCGGCATCGAGAACCCTGCGGATATTCTTGCCGATATTGAACAGGCTCTGGCGCAGGTTTAACCGATAAAAACTGATAATTCTGATATAGGGGATGAGAATACAATGAAAGGAATCGGAAAACGTGCGACGGCTGTTCTGCTGTCTATGGTGATGCTGCTGACACTTTTCGTTCCGTCCTTTGCGGCGGATGATACGGATTTTCAGTATGAAGTCATCACCAATACGGCGACGGTCAGAATTACCGGATATTCGGGTAGCGGCGAAACGGTCGTGATTCCCGATAATCTCGGCGGTCGGACAGTTGTAGAAATCGGCTCAAGTGCGTTTGCTCGCAAAGCAATCAAAAAGGTGGTCATTTCTTCCAATGTACAGAGAATCCGTGATGAGGCGTTCCGTGATTGCGCAAGTCTGCAAAGCGTATCAGTTCCGGCATCTGTGACAGCGGTCGGAAATTCGGCATTTGCCGGCTGCGTATCGCTGACGGATCTGACGGTCAGCTCTGCCTCCACGATCATCGGCTATTCGGCGTTTGAGGGGTGCACGTCTCTGCAATCCGTTACATTGCCATCGGCGACGATCCGTGAAGCGGCATTCCGGAATTGTACCGCGCTTGATTCCATCACACTCAAAGACTCCGTCCAGTCGGTCGGTCGTTACGCCTTTGACGGCACGGCATGGCTGAAAGCGCAGCCGTCGGGGCTTGTGACCCTGAATAAAATTGTTTATGCCTATACCGGAAGCGACGAGACGGTCGTTCTCCCGGATTCGATCCGTTCCATTGCCGATTATGCGTTCAGCTCGACAGGCGTCGAAGCCGTCATTTTACCGGACGCTCTGTATTACATCGGCAATTACGCATTTTATGACTGTAAGAATATGACGTATCTTTCCGTGCCCGCTTCGGTCATCAGCATCGGCACGCGCGCTCTCGGTTATACGACTGCCGGCGTTGCTGATTTTACGGTGTATGCCTATGCGGATTCGATCGGTGCAAAGTGGGCGGAGAATAATGCGCTGACGGTAGAGTTGATCGATGATTGTACCCATTCTTTCCCGGAATGGAGTGTGACGCTGGAACCGACCTGCACCGCCGAGGGGACGCGGACACGCCGTTGCCCGAAGTGCAATGCGGTGGAGTCCGAAGCCATTCCGGCGAACGGACACTCATGGACGGGCTGGACGGTCATCAGCGAGCTTTCCTGTACGACGGACGGCGTGCAGCGCAGAACCTGCACGGTCTGCGGCGAAACGGAGGATTCCGTCACCATTGCGACCGGTCATACATGGTCGGACTGGATCGTAGAGCAGGAAGCAACCTGTACGCAGGAGGGTTCCCATAAGCACACCTGTACGGTCTGCGGCGTGGAAGAGAGTGAAGCCATCCCGGCTTTCGGGCACCGTTGGATCATCGATGAGAATACGGATGCCGAAGGCTGGACTGTCGTGAATGAACCGACCTGTACCGATGCCGGCGAAAAGACGCGTGTCTGCGCCGTTTGTCTGGCAGAAGAAACTGCTGAAATCGAACCGCTGGGACACACGACCGACGAATGGACTGTTACGAAAGACCCGACGCCGGTGACTCCCGGCGAACGGGAGGGACGCTGCAAGCGCTGTGACGCTCTTTTCACCGAGACGATCCCCGTGATTTCCGAAGAGCTTCCCGATGATGTGAAAATGTTGACCCTGATTGATAATGCGTCGATCGCGTTCAATGAGTCCAAAACCTGCGTGACAGGCGTGAAAGCCGGCTCAACGGTAAATGACGTTCTTCTTCAGTTCCGTTATCCGGGGCATATTCTGGCAACCGATATTTCCTTAAAAGAAGTGGACGGCGAAAGCAAGGTCGCGACGGGATATTTCCTCTTTTTGCTCAAAATTAATCCCGAAACAGGCCAGCCTGAACCGATTGATACGACCTGTATCATTCTCAAGGGTGATGTGGACGGCGACGGTACGATCTCGGCGGTGGATGCGCGTCTTGCGCTGCGGATTGCCGCTTCGCTTGAAAACGTCAGAAGTCCGTTCTTTATGGCGGCCGATCTGAACGGCGATAATACCGTAACGGCGGCAGAAGCGAGAATGATTCTGCGCGTTGCGAGCCGTCTTGATTCGTTTGACTGATGCCTGAAGTTCATACAAAAAACCGGGTCGAAAACCCGGTTTTTTTTCAGTCCTCAGTTGTCATTGTCAGCGTATAGGCCGGTTCGTTTTTGTATTCTCGCGGCAGTTGCACGCGGGTCTGATTCTCATTCTGCTCAAAGAAAAGGTCTTGTCCCTGAAATTGAATCCCGGTGATTTTTGCGTCCATAGTGAGTATAGGCACCCCAATGGAACATAATGCCGAATTTCCGGTCGCGGAATCGCGCAATCGATTCGAGCACTTGAGGCTCTTTCGGTGCAATATAGCGTTCTTCTTCGCTGTAAGAATGATTATATTCCTCGTTAAATTCCCCGATTTCCATGCTGTCTCCTCGTTTCTTTGTTTTCCGTGTTCACTATACCGAATCCGTTATGGATTGTCAAGCAGAATGACGAAAAAACCGTGTCTTGCAAGGGGCAATTCACGGTTTTTATTACATATTATTCGTTTGTGATATCGGCGTCTGAAACGTAATTCGCGATGTCGAAATTGACATCTTTGATCGGTTCTGTAGATGCGGGAACCGTCCATGGTGTTTTGGTTTTTGCGGGTAGCTGTACGATCGCCTTGAACAGATCGCCGTCGATCAGAATTTTCAGTTCACCGTCCTGAAGCGTACACAGATCCTTGGCGATAGAGAGTCCCAATCCGTTGCCCTCACGGCTTCTGGATTTATCGCCGCGTACGAAGCGTTCGGTCAGCTCTTCCGGGGAAATATTCAGCGGCTCGCCGGAAATATTCTTGATTTCAAAGTATCCGCTTTTTTCATCGCCGTAGACGGAAATATACACTCTCGTATTCGGCGCGGAATACTTTTTTGCGTTGCTCAGGAGGTTCGAGATGATGCGGTACGTCTTGTTGCCGTCGGCGAAGACCTTCGGCGCAGACTCCGGCTCGTTGAAAATGACGGTGTTGCCGTTCTTTTCCATATCCGTCTCAAATTCTGCAATTGCCTGGCTCGCAAGCTCTGAGAGATTGAGGACAGATTTATTGAGCGTGACGTTGCCCGTGGAGACTTTCGACGCCTCGATCAGGTCTTCAATCAACCGTTTGAGTTTGATGGATTGCTCATTCAGAATGCCGATATACCGTTTTGCCGTTTCGTCCTGAATATCGCATTTGCTCAGGAGATCGGAATAGGAGATCAGGGAAGTCAGAGGCGTTTTCAGGTCATGTGAGACGTTTGTGATCAGCTCCGTTTTCATCTGTTCGTCACGCACAGCTTTCGCGACGGCGCGTTCTACCTCTTCGTTGGAATCCTGCAGATTCTCCGAGAGTATCCGCAGGGATTCCGGGAGCTTTTCTGCGCCGAAATCAGGTGCTTTGTGCGTCATGGAGGCCGTGATGATTCGGTCGAGATTGTTAATGTATTTCGCAATGAAAATCATGCAGACGAAATTGCAGAGCACCGTCAGAAGAAGCAACAGCCCTGTATGGGAGGATAAAACGGCGAAAATGTCCAAAATAAGATTGCCTGCAACATAGCCGACGGTGATCAGCACAATATTACGCGTGAATTTTTGTGGCTTGTAGGTCAGAATCCTTTTGAGCCTGCCGAACAGCCGGCCTATGGCAAAGATCAGTTTGGCGATCAGGGTATGACGGAACCATGAGAGACCTGCTTTTTTGATGCGGACGACCGAGGCGAGCCATTCCGACAGGAGAGCCCAGCAGACAGTCAGACTGGCGGCGGTTGCCGGCGTGAAATAATCGGAATAATAGAACCAGCGGTAGTCGGACGGCGCAATGGAATCGAGGATAAGCCCCGTAAAGACGATCACCGCCGTCATGCCGCCGAAGCTCAGGATAAGGTGCAGATCGTTCGGCAGTCTGTCGATATACGCCGTAACGCATTCGGTCTTACCGTTGACGTGGCCGCACAGACACAGCAGGGTGATCAGGAGGATAAATGCGATCAGGAGTGAAAATACGGCGGTGACGATCAGGGTTTTGGCGGAAAAGTTCTGGTGGGCGCGATACGCCTGCATAAGCTGGCTGTATATATCGTCATAGGGAAGCCTGCCGTTATTCTGATTTTCCAGGTAAACGATGACCGACTTTGCGCCGTCAACGGTCACAATGCTGCCGATATACTCCCTGATGGATTCATCGATGCCTCCGGTAAGCGTTTTTTCACCGTCGTAACAGGCGTAGACGGTATGCGCCGTGATTTCGTCTGTCGTCGGCGCGTCGCCGTCCATGTTGGTATAGACGGTTCCGTCTTTGGAAACGGTGTAGTATTTCAGATTCATAAGAGACGGCAAAGAGGAGATCGCCTGTGAATTTTCATACAGCCGTGCCTCGACGCAGGCGTCCGCAAAATTATTGTATTGCGATAAAAACTCATAGCGGATCCGGCTTTCGTCCGATCTCATATCGTTTGCGGTAAAATTGATGGTCAGGGAATCGGAATCGTCGATCGTAACGGCTACGCCGCAGTCAAATTCTGTATCAAAGGCAGAATCACGTACTAAAACGGCATAATTCAGGAAATCGCGTCCCTCACAGTTTTCCAGCACCTTTTGCGCCGCCTCGATATTCCGGGGGATAGCGACGGTCGTCGTTTCCTGCGCGATATTCGCTTCCTGATAAACTGTTACCATCTCTGCCTCTTCGGGAATTTCGACGGCGTCGGCTGCGTATTCGTAGTCGAAGTAGCTTTCGTCATAATTGTTGACGGCGTATTCGAGCTCGTCGTGAATGATTTGGGCTTTCCGATCCAGATATTCGTTCACCGCCTGATCGACTGCCTTGTCGGCGTACGCTTCGAGTTCTTCGCGGAGAGTCGTCGTGTTACCGGATGCAAGCGTGACGACGGCTTCCGTATGCGCCTGAAAACGTTCGTTGAACGCCAGGCAGGATGTATACGTTTTATAATTGCTGTCTAGATAGTTTTTGAAACCGTAAATCGAACTGGCAATTGAGATTGTCACCACGGAAAACGCGCTGACAAAAAAGAGGAGCAGCGAGAGAAAGAAGCATAGCCCCTTGGCAAAGGCCGTATGCTTAAAGTTTTTCGATTTTGTAGCCAAGTCCCCACACCACCTTCAGATATTTCGGATCCTTCGGATTGATTTCGATTTTCTCCCGGATATTGCGGATATGTACCGTTACCGTTTTTTCCGTGTGAAAGGCGGGCTCGTTCCATACAGCCTCGTAAATCTGCGTGCTTGATAAAACTCTTCCCATATTCTGCATCAGGTATTCGAGAATGCTGTACTCCCGTGCAGTCAGCTTGACGGGTTCGCCGTCAACACAGACCTCCTTGCTATCGGTGTTGAGCGTAAGTCCCCCGGTTATGATCATATCGTCGCTCTTTTTCATGCTGCCGAGCATCGAATAGCGGCGGATCTGCGATTTGACGCGAGCCACTAGCTCCAACGGATTGAACGGTTTCGTGACGTAATCGTCCGCGCCGAAGCCGAGCCCCGTAATCTTGTCGGTGTCTTCGCTCTTGGCGGAGAGCAGGATGATGGGAAAATTATAGTGCTCACGGATTTTGATCGTCGTGCGCAGTCCGTCCATCATCGGCATCATGATATCCAGTATCATGCAGTGAATTTCATTCGTCTTCACTTTTTCAAGCGCATCTACGCCGTTGACCGCCGTCAGGACTTCGTAACCCTCATTCTGCAGATAGATCGCGACGGATTCCAAGATCGCCGTGTCATCGTCACAGACAAGAACTCGATACATTGTGCTTCATCTCCGGAAAATAAAGTAACGATACTTTCGTGATGGTTCAAAAGAAAACCGATCGTCCTTATTAAATCACAGCGAAAGAAAAATGGGGTAAGGAAAATATAAAGAAAAAATAAAGTTAGGAATCGGATTCAGTCAGAACGCCGATACAGATTTCGCCGTCCGTATCTTTTATCAGAACCTTCAGGATTTTGCCCGTCAGCGTCTCGTCAGACTCCACGCAGACAGGGGTATAATTCTTTGTATAACCGAACTGCGCGCCGTTTTTTGGAGCTTCAAACAGAACGGAAACGGTTTTGCCGATGGTATCGTGGAACGCTTTTTGACGAATCTCTTCACACAGGGCGGAAAGCGTCGCGGCTCGTTCGTTTTTGACGGCATTGGGAAGCTGTCCGTCCATTGAGGCGGCCTTTGTCCCCTCACGGACGGAAAAGGGAAAAACATGAACCTTTTCAAAACGGATTCTTTCGGCGAAGCGGAGTGTTTCCTCAAATTCTTCGTCTGTTTCTCCGGGGAATCCCGTGATAATATCGGTCGTGATCGCCACATCGTCGAAAGCGTCGCGGAGATTCGTTGCGAGAAGCGCATACTCTTCCGCATTATAATGGCGGTTCATACGTTTCAATACGGAGTCGCTGCCGCTTTGCAAAGACAGGTGAAACTGCGGACAGAATTTTTTGCAGGAGGCGAACGACGCGATCATCTCATCCGTGATGTGATCGGGCTCGAGAGAACCGAGCCGGATGCGTTCGATGCCGTCTGTTTCTTCCGCGGCGTTTACGGCATCGCAGAGCGTCAGTCCGATGTCGCGTCCGTATGCGGAGAGATTGATTCCGACGAAAACGACCTCCTGAAAGCCTTTTTCAGCGAGGAGTGTCAGCTCTTTTTTGATGTCATCAAGCGGCTTTGAACGAGAACGACCGCGAGCAAACGGGATCGCGCAGTAGGAGCAAAAACGGTTGCAGCCGTCCTGAATCTTGACGAAAGCCCGGGTATGTCCCGAAAATTCGGTGATGATGGCGCCTTCATACGGTTCGTGGTTCTCATGCTGTTCGATCTGCGTAATGGCATTGTGATCGCGGAACCATTGCCTGAGCGCGTTGATAAGCTTTGCATTGTTCTTATTGCCGAGAATGATATCCGCTTCTTTGACGGCTAACGCCTCTTCGGGAAACGCCTGCGGCACACAGCCGGTCAGCACGACGGCGGCGTCCGGGTGCAGTTTTTTGAAATGCCGCACCGCCTGCCTTGTTTTTCTGTTGCTCTCCGCCGTGACGGTGCAGGAATTAACAATGTAGGCGTCGGCGTCCTCTTTCGCATCGACGACGAGAAACCCGTTCCTTGTCAGCATTTCCGCCATTTCTTCCGATTCGTATTGATTGACCTTGCAGCCCAGCGTAAAGATTGCAGCCTTCATGTTCATCACTCCTGATTTTCTATTATATAAGGGTTCCGGAGAAAATTCAAGCATATTGTTGTTTTACCGGACATAAAATTCAATAGACCAATCGGACAAATCGGGAAGGTGTGACTGATTATGAAAAAAATTGCGTCATGTTTTTTGGTGCTTATCATGTGTTTCTTTGGAAGTGTCGGAAGTAATGCTGTCAGTCCGTCGGAGAATGAGGTCAGGGAGTGGGAGACAGAGAAAGAGGAACCGGCGGTCACGGTCGATGCCAGCGTCGCTGTTGACAGCGAATTGATCACGTATGCCAAAGCCGTCGTATTGATGGAAAAATCAACCGGCAAGGTGCTATACAGCGAAAATGAGAACGAACGTCTTTATCCGGCTTCCGTCACGAAAATTATGACTATTTTACTTGTATCAGAAGCAATTGATGCGGGCAAAATTAAATTGACCGATACGGTGCCCTGTTCCGAAAACGCAGCGTCCAAGGGCGGTTCACAGATCTGGCTTGAGCCGGGCGAAACGATGACGGTTGACGAGCTGCTCAAAGCGACCTGCGTCTACAGCGCGAACGATGCCTGTACGCTTCTGGGAGAATATGTCAGCGGCAGCGAAACGGCGTTCGTCAAAGCGATGAACGACCGTGCAGCTGAGCTTGGCATGAACAATACGCATTTTGACAACTGCACCGGGCTTGACGACACAACCGATACGCATCTGACTACCGCCTATGACATCGCGCTGATGTCCTGCGAATTGCTGAAACATGACTTTATTAAGGAATATACAACCATTTGGATGGATTCTCTTCGGAACGGCGAGACGCAGCTTGTCAATACAAACCGTCTTGTTCGCTTTTATGACGGCGTTACAGGTCTGAAGACCGGCACGACAGATAAAGCCGGCTGCTGTGTTTCGGCATCGGCAGAGAGGAACGGCATGGAGCTTGTGGCGGTTGTGATGGGCAGCGAAAACAGCAAAGACCGCTTTACATCGGCACAGAATATGCTCGACTGGGGCTTTGCGAATTATGAGATCCTCACGCCGGAAGTGTCGGAATCCGATTTAGCACCTGTTCCCGTGTCGCACGGTAAACAATGCGACGTCAGAGCCGAGATACCGCAGATTGCGTCCGTGCTCGTCAATAAGGGACAGGAAAGTCAGCTCGAAGTGAAAACGCAGTTTTCCGAAAATCTGACGGCTCCCGTTGAAGCCGGTCAGACCATCGGTAAAGTTCAGATTTTTCTTGGGGAAACACTCGTCAGCGAGTATGAACTGAAAGCCGCCGAAGATGTGCCGGCTTTGACCTTTTTTACAGCTATGGAAAAATTGCTGACTTCTTTTACAAAAAAATAAAAAATTTCTCCAACATAAGCAAATATCTATTGAAAAATTCCGCAAAGCATTGTATAATAAATAAAATATTTGTTTGTTGGAGAGAAAAAAGATGTCAGTGAAACTGAACTGCAAGTATTTAACCTCATTTGTCAGCGACGAAGAAATCGCCGCCGTACAGGATGAGGTTCATACTGCGTATGAGAAATTGTACTCGCTCAAAGCCACCGCAGCGGGTAACGATTTCCACGGCTGGCTCACTCTGCCTCAGGATTACGACAGAGAAGAGTTTGCCAGAATCAAAGCGGCGGCAGCAAAAATCAAGAACGATTCCGACGTCCTCGTTGTCATCGGTATCGGCGGCTCTTATCTCGGAGCCAGAGCGGCGATTGAGTTTTGCCGTTCCAAGAATTACAACCTCGTCGTCAAAGACGCGCCGAAGATTTTCTTTGTCGGCAATTCCTTAAGCCCCACGGAGCTTTCCGAAGTGCTTGCGATCTGCAAGGACTGCGATTTTTCTGTCAATGTCATCTCGAAATCCGGCACGACGACCGAGCCTGCCGTCGCGTTCCGTCTTTTCAAAGCATTGCTGATTGAAAAATACGGCAAGGAAGAAGCGGCAAAGCGCATTTACGCCACGACGGACAAGAAGAAAGGCACACTCAAAGAGATGTCCGACGCAGAAGGCTATGAGACATTCGTTGTTCCTGATGATGTCGGCGGTCGTTACTCTGTCTTAACAGCTGTCGGTTTGTTGCCGATTGCTGCGGCGGGAATCGATATCGACGCACTTATGAACGGTGCGCGTGACGCGATGAACGCGTATGACAATCCCGACGTGATGACGAACGATTGCTGCAAATATGCCGCGATCCGCAACATTCTGCTCCGCAAGGGTAAGAATGTCGAGATGATGGTCAGCTACGAGCCTGATTACACCATGATGAACGAGTGGTTCAAGCAGCTTTTCGGTGAGAGCGAAGGAAAGGACGGCAAGGGGATTTATCCGTCCTCCGCGATCTATTCCACCGATCTGCATTCGCTCGGTCAGTATGTCCAGGAAGGGCAGCGTCAGCTTTTTGAGACAGTTGTGATCTTCGACGAGCCGAAATGCGATATTACGATTGAAGAAGAAAAGGACAACAGCGACGGTTTGAATTTCATCGCCGGCAAAACGATGTCCTACGTCAACCGCAAAGCGTTTGAGGGCACGGTTCTCGCGCATACGGACGGGAATGTCCCCAATATCGTTCTTGAAGTGCAGAAGATGGATGCGTATAATTTAGGTTATCTGATTTATTTCTTAGAGAAAACTTGCGCCGTATCAGGTTATATGCTCGGCGTCAATCCGTTTAATCAGCCCGGTGTCGAAAGCTATAAAAAGAATATGTTTGCGCTTCTCGGCAAACCCGGGTATGAAGAGATGGCGGCAAGTCTTTCCGAAAGACTGAACGGTTAACCGATTATTCTATAAGCAAAGGAGAAAAACAAAATGATTACATTACTTACCGGAACCAGAGGAAGCGGCAAAACCAAGAAGCTCATCGACATGGTGAACGCGGCGTATCAGGCGTCTGCCGGTCACGTCATCTGTGTTGAAAAGGCCGATGCGCTCCGCTACGACGTAAAGCCCAATGTCAGACTTGTTTCGGCGGATGCTTACGGCATCTCCGGTTTCGATGCGTTTTACGGTCTGCTGGCCGGCATTTGCGCAGGCGACCATGATATTACCGATATTCTTGTTGACGCGACGCTTCGTATCGGTTCAAGAGATTACGAGGAGCTTGCCGACTTCCTGACGAAGGTCAATAAGCTTGCCGCTGATTCCGATACAAAGTTTACTTTCACCGTTTCCACCGAGACGGAAAACATTCCGGCTCGTGTGCTTGAGTTCTGCGAACTGAAGTAATTTCCGCTTTGCGCTTTTGCGGCGCCGTTCCGGCAGAAAGAAAAAATAATTTAATTTCTGCCGATAAAGTATTGACAAAGTCAAAAAATAAAGATATAATATTATCCGTTCGTATTTTGGAGGACTTTGCAAATGAATATTGAACTGCGCCGTTTTTTTGAAAGTGACGATGTCCGGCAGGATTTTGACTATGAATTCCCGGCGGAGGATGATTTGTTTTCATCTCCCGTTCATGTTTCGGGGTTCGTGAAGAATGCCACCGGTATTGTTTCTCTTTCTGCGAAGGCCGAATTTGCGGTCTCGACGCAGTGTGCAAAGTGCGCAAAGAATATCACGAAAAGCATGACGGTTCCCGTAAAGCATTTTCTGATTGCCCACCTGAACGACGAGAATAACGATGAGTATATTCTCGTTGAGAATATGGTGCTCAATCTCGACGAACTGGTGATGGAGGATATTTATCTTTCTTTCCCGACGAGATTTTTATGCAAAGAAGATTGCAAGGGACTTTGTCCGCTGTGCGGTCAGGATCTCAATGAGGGTGAATGCGGCTGCCGCAAGCCCGTCGATCCCCGGCTGGCGGCCTTGCAAGCGCTTTTACGTGATGATGAATGAATGTGTAAATTATTAGGAGGTTATTGATATGGCAGTACCTGCAAGAAGAGTTTCTCACGCAAGAAGAGACAAAAGACGTTCCAGCGTCTGGAAGATGGAAGCTCCCTCTCTCCAGAGATGTCCTCAGTGCGGCGAATTCAAGAGAACGCACAGAGTCTGTGATAACTGCGGCTATTACAACGGCAGACAGGTTATCGCGGTAGAGGACTGATTCCTTTTTGTTCCTGACATGAAAGGCGGAGAAGATTTCTTTCCCGCCTTTTTAGTGTTGTTTATCGGAGGGAGAATGCAGCCTTGTCTGTTACGATCACACAAGTGAAACCGGATTCGCTCTGCGGGCAAAAAGGAATTGCCGCAGGGTTTGATTTGGTTTCGATCAATGGGCACGTGATCCGCGATGTGCTTGATTATCGTTTTTATGCGAGCGCAAAGCGTCTTCATCTGCTTTTTCATAATCTGACCGCGAAACCCGTTGAACTGCATCTCAAAACGCACGGCAATGCCGATGAGTTAGGGCTTGAATTTGAAACCTACCTGATGGACAAGCAGCATTCCTGCAAAAATAAGTGTATCTTCTGCTTTGTGGATCAGATGCCGCACGGTATGAGAGACAGCTTATATTTTAAAGATGATGATTCCCGTTTATCGTTTCTGTTCGGGAATTACGTCACGTTAACCAATATGACGGAATCAGATATTGACCGATTGATCACCATGCACATTTCCCCTGTGAATATTTCGGTGCATACGATGAATCCTGACCTTCGTGTCAAGATGATGAAGAATCCGAACGCCGGAAAAGTCTTGTCGTACCTCCAAAAATTAGCGGACGGCGGCATTGAAATCAACGCACAGCTTGTGCTGTGTCCCGGTTATAACGACGGCGACGAGCTGCGGTATTCACTTCAGGAACTGTACAAGCTTGGAAACTCCATTGTCAGCGTTGCGGCAGTACCTGTCGGACTGACGAAACACCGTGAGGGATTGTGTCAATTAGAGTGTTACACGAAACAGACCGCTTCCGAAGTCATTGACATCATTGACAATTTCAATATGTCCCATTACGAAGAGCTCGGGCGCAATTTTGCCTATGCAGCCGATGAGTTCTATCTGAAAGCGCTGCGTGAAATGCCCGAACCGGCGTATTACGACGAGTTTCGGCAGCTTGACAACGGCGTCGGACTATGGGCGCTGACGAAGTACGATTTTTATCAGGCGCTCAAAGAGACGGATTGCTGTCCGTCCCGAAAGATTGCGCTGATTACCGGTGTGGCGGCGTCGCCGCTGATAACGGAACTGGCAGGAGCCGCCATGCGGAAATTTCCACAGATTCACATTGATGTCAAAACCGTTGTCAACGATTTTTTCGGGCATGAAGTGACCGTCGCCGGGCTTGTTACCGCCGGAGATATTTGCAATCAGGTGAAGGATCTTTCGGCGTATGATGAAGCCTATATTCCGTCCGTGATGCTGCGCGACGGCGAACAGGACGTATTTCTTGATGATATGACTGTCGGAGAATTATCCGGAAAACTAAACGGGAAAATATCCGTAACGGCTGTTGGAGGCCGTGAATTATTAGAAGCGATCATCGGAAAGGAGAGGGAGAATCATGGCGAAACCGATTGTTGCCATCGTCGGCAGACCGAACGTCGGTAAATCCACCCTTTTTAATAAATTATGCGGCAAGCGTCTGGCGATTGTTGACGACACGCCGGGCGTTACGCGTGACCGTATTTACGGCGACTGCGAATGGCTCGGGAAGAGCTTTCTGCTTGTCGATACGGGCGGAATCGAGCCGTATTCCGACGACATTATTCTCTCGCAAATGCGGCGTCAGGCGCAGATCGCGATCGACAGCGCGGATGTGATCATTTTTGTGACCGATATTCGCACAGGCGTCGTTGCGACCGATGCGGAAGTGGCTACGATACTCCTGAAGAGCGGCAAGCCCGTTGTCCTCTGCGTCAATAAGTGTGACGCTGTCGGTGCCGATCCTGTTGAGATTTATGAGTTTTACAATTTAGGTCTCGGTGATCCCATCGGCGTTTCAGCCGCACATGGACACGGCACCGGTGATCTGCTCGACGCCGTGTATCAGTATATCGGCGATTCTGTTGAAGAAGAGGAAGACGATGACACCATCAAGGTTGCGATCATCGGCAAACCGAACGTCGGCAAGTCCTCTCTTGTCAACGCCATTTGCGGCGAAGAGCGTGTGATCGTTTCCGATATCGCCGGGACGACGCGCGATGCGACGGACACCTATGTCGAAAACGAGCACGGAAAATTTATGCTCATTGATACGGCGGGACTGCGCCGGAAATCAAAAGTTGACGATACAATTGAAAAATACAGCGTCATGCGCGCGGTGATGGCGGTTCAGCGAGCCGACATCTGTGTCATTATGATCGACGGTACACAGGGCTTTACCGAGCAGGATTCCAAGGTGGCCGGCATTGCGCATGAAGAAGGCAAGGGCTGTATCATTGTGGTCAATAAGTGGGATATCGTTGAAAAAGACGGCAAGACGATGGACACTTACCGTAAAAAACTGATGAATGATTTCTCTTTTATGTCCTACGCGCCGATTATTTTTATTTCGGCGAAAACAGGTCTGCGTCTCGGCAGACTGTTTGAGCTGATCAAGTTTGTCGATACGCAGAACGCCATGCGCATCCGAACAGGTCGTCTGAATGAGGTTCTCGCCGACGCGCAGACAAGAGTTCAGCCACCGACGGATAAAGGCAAGCGACTGAAGATTTATTATATGACGCAGCCGACGACCAGACCGCCGACATTTGTCTGTTTTGTCAACGATAAAGAGCTGTTTCACTACAGCTATCAGCGGTATATCGATAATCAGATTCGCGAAGTGTTTGGTCTGGAGGGCACGCCGACCCGGTATATTATCCGTGAACGCGGTGATGGCTCTAAATAAGGAAATATTTTTCCCGGGAAATGAGGTTACACAATGGCAAAGGTAATCATGACCTGCGGCAGAATCTGCAGCGGAAAAACCACCTATGCCGAGTCCTTACGGAAAAAGAACGATGCGATCATTCTTTCGATTGATGAAGTTATGCTTTCACTCTTTGGAAAAGACGCCGGTGAACACCATGACAAATATGTTGCAAAAACGGAGCATTATCTTCTTCAAAAATCCTTATCAATCATTGAAGTTGGCGTCAACGTAATTCTTGACTGGGGCTTCTGGACAAAAGAAAAAAGAGACTTTGTCAAGAATTTCTATCGTGATCACGGCGTCGATTATGAGTTCCATTATCTCGATATCGGTGACGCGGAATGGCATGAGAGACTTGATAAGCGAAACAAGGAAGTCGAAGCAGGGAAGTCCGACGCCTATTATATAGACGGAGGTCTTGCCGCGAAATTTGATTCCGTTTTTGAAAAACCGAAACGGGATGAAATTGACCTTTGGATGCCAATTTAATATGCTGATTTTCCCTCCTATGAGATCATAGGAGGTCTTTTCTTGCATGCTTGACGGCACGACTTGACAGAAAAAAAGGTCTGGTGTATACTGTTGTTATCCAGTTTACACCGTTGAAGGGTGATTTTATGCCGTTTGAAATCGTCAGAAATGATATTACAAAAATGGAAGTAGACGCGATCGTCAACGCCGCAAACTCGTCTTTGCTCGGCGGCGGAGGCGTTGACGGATGCATTCATCGGGCGGCGGGACCCGAGCTGCTTGCGGAGTGCCGGACGCTCGGCGGCTGCAAGACCGGTCAGGCGAAGATTACAGGCGGATATCGTCTGCCTTGCCGCTACGTGATCCATACGGTCGGCCCTGTCTGGAAAGGCGGACATTTTCACGAAAAAGATCTTTTGACATCTTGTTATCGGGAATCTCTCGCGCTTGCAGGGCAATATCATTGCGAATCCATCGCTTTCCCTCTGATTTCCTCCGGGGTGTTCGGCTATCCGAAAGATCAGGCATTGAAAGTGGCGATTGACGCCATCAGCGAGTTTCTGCTAAAGAATAATATGACCGTTTATCTGGTGATCTTTGATAAGTCCGCCTATCAGATCGGTTCAAAGTTGTTTGCCGAAATCGCAGAATATATTGATGATTGTTATGCGCGCGAGCATTCAGACCGGAACAGATGCCGTGAAAGCGAAGTCCTGCCGTGCATGAGCGAGGCTGCATGTGCCGAGAGTATGTTAGCTCCTCATATGGCGTCATTCTCGGATGACCTTGACGACCGTCTCAATCGGATTGACGAAAGCTTTTCGCAGATGCTGCTTCGTAAGATAGACGAAAAAGGCATGACTGATGCCGAATGCTACAAAAAAGCCAATATCGACCGCAAACTGTTCTCTAAAATCCGTAGTGACATTCACTATAAACCGAGCAAGCCAACGGCTCTCGCATTCGCGATTGCATTGGAGCTGCCGATTGAGGAAACGAAGGATATGCTGATGAAAGCCGGTTTCGCGCTTTCGCACAGCAATAAATTCGATATCATCATCGAGTATTTTATCGCCAAAGGAAATTATAACATTTACGAAATTAACGAAGCTCTGTTCGCCTTTGACCAGAGCTTGTTGGGGGCTTGCGTATGAAATTTATTTCATGGAATGTAAACGGCTTTCGCGCCTGTCTGAATAAGGGGTTTGCTGAATTTTTCAAGGAAGCCGATGCGGATTTTTTCTGCATTCAGGAGACGAAAATGCAGCCTGGACAGGCGGATTTTGATGCGGACGGCTATTATCAATACTGGTTCAGCGCGGAGAAAAAAGGCTATTCGGGAACGGCTGTATTTGCGAAAACTGAACCCATATCTGTGCGATACGGCATCGGCATGCCGGAGTATGATACCGAAGGA
Source organism: uncultured Clostridia bacterium (assembly GCA_945912145.1). Lineage (GTDB taxonomy): Bacteria > Bacillota > Clostridia > Oscillospirales > Acutalibacteraceae > UBA1081. The sequence continues at coordinate 283,834 of CAMEBF010000001.1, forward strand.
CGCGCGATCACGCTTGAATATGAAAATTTCTATCTGCTGTGTGTCTACACGCCGAATTCACAGCGTGAACTGGTCAGACTTCCGTTTCGTATGGCATGGGAAGATGCCCTCAGAGAGTATATGACGGAACTTGACGCGAAAAAGCCCGTGATCTATTGCGGTGATCTCAATGTAGCGCACGAAGAGATCGATTTGAAAAATCCCAAAACGAACCATTTCAGCGCGGGCTTTTCCGATGAAGAGCGCGCTAAATTCTCTGAGCTTCTGGCTACGGGATTTACCGATACGTTCCGCGCGCTCTATCCCGATGCCGTTGCGTATTCATGGTGGAGCTATATGTATCATGCCCGTGAAAAGAACGTCGGTTGGCGGATTGACTATTTTGTCGTTTCCGACCGTCTCTTACCGCTTGTCCGTGACAGCTTGATCTTCTCCGATGTCATGGGCAGCGATCATTGCCCTGTAGGCTTGGAAATCGAGCTTTGATTTGTCGCTTCGCAGGCGACCAAAAGGAAAAGAACCTCTGATATAATGTGGTCGTAAGGTCAAGAGACCTACGATCACTTTATTTTTTCGGAGGTCATTTCCATGAAGAACAATGTTACAGAACTCGTATTTATCCTTGACAGAAGCGGCTCTATGCGCAGTCTGGAAGCCGATACCATCGGCGGCTTTAATGCTATGATTGACAAACAGAAGAAGCAGGACGGCGAATGCTTTGTCTCTACGGTTTTATTTGACGATGTCTGTGAAGTCTTGCATGATCGGGTACCGCTCAAAGAAATCGCGGATATGACGGACACCGACTACACCGTCAGAGGCTGTACGGCGCTGATTGACGCGCTCGGCGACGCGATCCATCATATCGCGAATATTCATAAATATGCCCGTCCGGAGGATGTTCCCGAGCATACGATGTTTGTCATCATGACGGACGGTATGGAGAACGCGAGCCATCGCTACAGCAGCGACAAGGTCAAGCAGATGATCGAAAAGGAAAAGGCAAAATACGGTTGGGAGTTTCTTTTCATCGGCGCAAATATCGACGCTGTTGAGACGGCAGCTCGCTATGGTATCTGTCAGGATCGGGCTGTGAATTACAATGCAGACAAAAGGGGAACGAAGATCGTCTATGAGAGCGTCGCAAACGCGGTATGCTCGGTGCGCGCTGCCGAACCGCTTGCGCCGAGCTGGAGCGAAGATATCGATCAGGATTACCGGCAACGCAGAACAAAATAAAAAAACAAGCGTGAACACACGGTTGCTTTGTATATTGGCAATATTCAGTCGATTTCAATAAAATACTGATTTTTTTGAAAACACTATTGACAAATAATAACAAATCTGGTATTCTATATGTAGCAATCTGATCTCAAGGATTGTCCCCCTGTGCTTTTTCTCTCCTGTTGTGCACAGGGGATTTTTTTAGGGAATTCACCATGAATTACAAAAAATCCCATTTTTTTGTAAAATAATGTTGACATTATTTTACATATTATGTATAATATGGATAAATCCTGTGTCCCAAAGGATTTAAAACAGATCCCCTTGTGTTTTTGTCTTGATTCACACGAGGGGATTCATTTTGTAAAAAATAAAAAAGAGATAACGCAATGTTCAAGACCGGAACCGTTGAAAACGGAACTTCCGGCAAAGCGTAATCTCCAATGCAAACTATACTACAAGAATTACAGTCTGTCAATACCCAGTTTATGCAGCAAGGCGAAAAAAATTCACAGGAATCGAAAAAAAGCCTGAAATCTCGCGACGACGAATATTCTGATGAGGATAATCAGGATATTCGTTTCAGCCTGAAAGAGCGGCAGGACGTGATCGACGCGCATGAGAAGCTTCTCCGGGAAAACGACAAGCTGCGTGAAGCGAATCAGATTCTGAAAGAAGAGCTCAGCCGCACGGACGAAATCATTATGATAAAAAAATCTCACAAACGACTGCAGCCATTTGTGAGACTTATGCACATGGCGCGCTGAAAGGGACTCGAACCCCCGACCTTCTGGTTCGTAGCCAGACACTCTATCCAACTGAGCTATCAGCGCGTATTTTCAAGTGCTCCAATATATTATCACCAATCACGTAAAAAGTCAAGCCCTAATTCAAAAATAAATGGATTTTCTTTTATTTTTTTTGTTTTGAATTGCATTTGTTCCCGGATTGTGGTATGGTATGGAAGGTGAGTTTTCTATGCAAATGCAAAAAACTGCGGCCGCGATTCATGACATTTCCGGGCTTGGCAAATGCTCTTTGACTGCGGCGATTCCTGTCCTCTCGGCGGCAGGTATATCTGTCGCATCACTGCCGACCGCCTTTCTTTCAACGCAGACAGGCGGACTGAATGAATATACCTATCGCGATCTGACGCCGGATATGCGTCCCGCTATGGAGCATTGGAAGAAGATCGGTGTTCGGTTTGATGCGATCTACAGCGGATTCCTGGGCTCTGCGGAGCAGGTGGACATTGTCCGTGAGTTTGCGGCAACATTTCGTCGTGAAAACGGCGTTTTTCTCTGTGATCCCGCGATGGCGGATAACGGCCACCTGTATGATACCTTTGATGATTCTTTTGTTGAATGCATGAAAAGCTTATGCGCCGATGCGGATATTCTTGTCCCGAATTTTACGGAAGCGGCTTTGCTGCTCGATAAAGAATACCGTGAACCTCCGTATACGACGAAATATGTTGAACGCATAGCGTCGGATTTGTCATCCTGTTATGGTGTCCGTGATGTTGTGCTGACCGGTGTTGCTTTTGATGAAATTTCCGTCGGTGCGGCGGCCTATTCAGCCGAAACAAAGCAGATCACCTATTCGCTTCGTCCGAAAGTTAGGGGTATGTTTCATTCAACAGGCGATCTTTTTGCGAGCGCGTTACTCGGCGGACTGTTGAACGGATTCACTCTGAACGAGTCTGCTGAGAAAGCGATTGATTTTGTGGTCGCGTCGATCCGGCAAACGGTGGATTTCGGCGGTGATTCGCGTTTCGGACTCGCTTTTGAGTTGTGTCTTCCGCAGTATATGCGGAGTTTGGGGTTGGTATAAATGGCTAGTTTGAATATTGTGCTTGTGGAGCCGGAAATTCCACAGAATACCGGGAATATCGCGCGAACCTGCGCGGCGACCGGCGCAAGACTGCATCTCGTGGAACCGATGGGATTTAAGGTTGATGATAAAAAACTCAAGCGTGCGGGGCTCGATTACTGGTACTTGCTTGACATCACCTATTATCATAACCTGGATGATTTTTTTGAGAAAAATCAAGGCGGAAATTTCTACTATTTTTCCACCAAGGCCGATAAGGTCTATACGGACATTGCTTATCCTGACAATTCCTATCTGGTTTTCGGGAAAGAGACAAAAGGTCTGCCGGAAGAATTGCTGCACGATAATCACGATACAACTGTCCGTATTCCGATGATCAGCGACGCCAGAAGTCTGAATCTTTCAAATTCTGTCGCAATCGGCGTTTATGAGGTATTACGACAATGGAATTATCCTGCGCTTCAGCAGACCGGAAAATTACGTGAATTTGATTGGTAATGTATGAGTTATATAAAATTTCTGACAGTTTGTGACGACGCGTTCGGTACAATCCTGACGCCGAAAATCCGACTCCGATATGAAATCTCTTTGCTTCCTACCCGTTACACGGTCGGTGAAGCTGAGAGCAGTTATGACATTGTGAATACAAGTGGAGAGCAGTTTGCTCAGCAGCAGGCTGCGTATGAGATCGGTCAGAGTCCGAATATCACGCCTTCTTTGTTTTCCTATTGTTATCAGCTTTTCAACGCGAACGGATATGATGCGCTCTACGTGCTGTGCCCGCATGCAAAATGGTATCCTTATTACGAGAGCGCACGCAATGCGCTGCAAGCCTTCAAGCGTACCAAAAACTATCCCGGTGACGACGTTTTTTCGGTTCGTGTGATTGACACCAAAAGCTTTGCATTGGGAAATCTGTTTTATGCTTATCGATTGGCAAGAGAGTCAAAACTTGCGTATTGTGATATTCCGACGATGGATTTCTGGAATGAAAGCTTTCAGAAGAATGCCTCGACGCTGATTCTTTCAGACTCCGACAACGTGCCGTTTGCCGGACGGCCGTTCTCCCTCGGCGCATACAGCGTTTCGGGCAACACGGTGAAGGAGCTTGATATTTCCGAATCTGCCAGGGAAGTTCAGTATGACCGGTTTGCGCAATCGGCGGCAAAAGCGATCCGAAAAGCAGACGGCAGGTATCTTGTTTCCTTCGGCTCGGATTGCTCTTTTCTCCCTAACATTCTGGGACGTATGGAAGCTCTCGGCGGTTTTACGCCGGTTGCCTGCGGTCAATATGGGGTAGCGACGACAGCGGTTCTGGGAGCAGAAGCTCTCTGTATCCATTTGTTTTGAAAATTTTGTCGGAATTGTTACGTTTTATAAAATCTTTTTTTAAAGTGCCGAAAAAGTATTGAAATTTTTACATAAAGCTGTTATGATGATGTATGAGAAGAGATTCTCAAATAATGAATAAGGAGTGCGGATCCATGGAATTTATCCAGAAACTCATCGACTTCATCATGAGCATCATCGAGAAGATCAAAGCTTTCGTTGCCGAAGTTAGATCCAAAAACGACGAAAGATAAGATTTCAATCTTATCCAGGCTCAGCCGGCAGTAATGCCGGCTGTTTTTCTGCAAAAAAAGGCCGTGAACTCTTTCACGGCCTTTTGCTGTACACTCAGAGGACACCTTTGACTTTCATATAATCGATGATCACATCGGCGCATTTATCGTAAGAAAGAACCGAAGTGTTCAGACAAATATCATAATTGTTCATATCCGTCCGTTTCTTTCCGGTGAAATACTCATAATGCGTGTCGCGTTTTTTATCCACCTTTTCGATACGGTTTTCAGCCGCTTTTTCGGAAATGGAAAGACGGGACGATTCGGTCCGGATGCGGTCGGATTTGTCTGCGTAGATAAAAACGCGGATCAGCTCGGTCAGCCCTTCCAGAACAAAGTCTGCGCAGCGTCCGATCACGATGTAGGATTCTTTTTCGGCAAGCTCCTTGAGTACCTTCGCCTGATAGTTGAATAAATTCTCCTCGGAGGTAAAGTCGCTGTCGGTCGGCGGGATCAGATCGCCGCTGTAGATATATCTGGTGAAGTGAAAGATCGGATTGCTTTTGAGTTCTTCGTCGGACCGGGCAAAGAGGTCCAGACTGATGCCGCTGTCTTCGGAGGCGAGCTGAAGAATATCCTGCTCATAAAGCTTGACGCCGAGTTTCTTTTTCAGCTCTTCACCGACATAGCTGCCGCCGCTTCCGCAGGTGCGGGAAATTGTAATAACATAATGCTTCATATTTTTGTGCTCCTTTCCCATATTTTCCATTTACAGTATAGCAATCTTTGGAATATTTTTCAAGATGTTCCATAAAAAATATCAAAAAACACGGCTCCCGGGATCGGAATGCCGTGTTGTTTCTTATTGACCGAGCGCTTCGCCGAACATGGATTTTTTCTTTTTCTTCTTTTTCGGCTTGTATTTCGGCGGATTCTCTAGCCTCATTCTTGCGCTCTTGCTGGATTTGAGAATCTTGTTGACGCGGATGAAAGGCTCCATCAGAGTATCGCTTACATATTTCAGAACATTCTGCACCATATCGCCCTGATAATCGTAGGACGCAAGCATGGTGACAACGATAACGTCCTGCACTTCGTTCGTGCCGTCTTCGTAGATCTCGTTGAGAATATTGAAGAGTTTTTTCATCTTCTGAGGGTTATTCTCTTTAATTGTGCCGTAAACCAAAGGATTGACAACATTTACAAAGAAATCCTCGCAGAGAAAATCGTCGTATTCCTCCAGATGTGCCTTGTATTCATCCTTGATGGAGGGATAAAGGGAAGCGAGACGAATGGCTAACGTTGCCGGATCGTAGAGCAGCGCGCCGCTCTTAACGGCGGAACGGGTGACCGTCGCCTGCGCTTTGATATTCTGCTGACGCTTTGCAATCTGTTTCGGCGTATAGGCGTCGGCAATATTCTCGGCAACCTCATTCGCGACGGATTTGACGTCTTTGAGATCATATTCGTCGATCACAAGCAGAAAGCTTGCAAGCAGGGAATAGTCGCTGTCGTCTTCGCTCTTGGCATCTTTTTCACCGGCCAGAAGCCGGATTTTATTGTCGTTATACAAAACACGAAGCTTTCCCTTTTCGCCGGAGTAGGCGAGATAGGATGCGCCGTCACCACGGTGCAAAACAGGTGTTTCGCCTTTTACGTGATCCTCCGGCTTTATCGGCTGAAAACCGAGTCTTTTAGTCGTGTCTGCCAGTTCGGCAAATATAGTGTCGAATACGGTTGTTAGCTCAATCATTTTCTCTTTCCTTTCAAGGAAACTTAGCCATTGATCGCGGCAAAGTTCCCTTTGTTTGCTTTATATAGGTTTTTGAATACCTCAAAATATTTATCGTAGATGGCTTTGTTGCTCAACTGCGGATGGTAGGTCTTGACGACGGGAATCAGCTTTTTCGCTTCGCTGACGCTGCGGATCATGCCAAGACCGCAGGCGACGATGACCGCCGCGCCGACCGCGCCGACATTCTGGGGACTGTCAACGGTTTCGACGGTCTTGCCGGTCACATCGGCAAGAATTTGACAGGTGACGGCGGAGAGTGCGCCGCCTCCTACAAAGCGGACACGCTGGGAGGTGCTGACTTTCTTCTCTTCCACGTCAATGAACCAGCGCAGATGGAAGCAGACACCCTCAATAACAGCGCGAAGCATTTCGGATTTGCCGGTGTCAAGGCTTAAATTGAAGAACATACCCTTCGCGTTGGGATCTTCAAACGGACAGCGGTTGCCGTGGAGCCACGGTGTAAACATAACGCCGTTCGCGCCGGCAGGAACCTTATCGATGACTTCGGACATATAATCGTACAGACTGGTGTATTCGGCCTCGTATGTATCGGTGATCTTTTCTTTTTTCAGGTAGACGCCGACTTCGTCCAGGCAAAGATGATCTTTTGCCCATTCGAGGCACTTACCGGCGGTTTCAAGCTCGGCAAAGTAGTTGTATTTTCCGGGATCTGCGCCGATAACCGCTGCAATCATAGCACTGGCATCGACGATGCTTTTATCGACAACAGTCGAAACCCAACCGGAGGTACCGGAATAAACATGCGTGTCACCCAACTCAACGGAACCGGCACCGACGCCGATCAGAGACGCGTCACCGCCGCCGCCGAAAACAGCAATACCGGGCTCAAGATGCAGCTCCTTCGCGGCCTTTTCGGTCAGTTCGCCGATCTTATCGGTACAGGCTTTGATCTCGGGCATATGCTCGAATTTGACGCCGAGCATATCGGTCATTTCACGGCTCCAGCAATGCTTGCCCTTACGGATATCGTAGAGCATGGTTGCGAACGCGGAGTCGGGCGTCATGCAGAATTCGCCGGTCATGCGGCAGATGAGATATTCTTTGACGTCAAGCCACTTGTGAACTTTCGCGAAGTTCTCGGGCTCGTGCGCTTCGACCCATTTGTATTTCCAGACAGGGTCTTTGACGGAGGCTGCGACTGCGCCGGTGATCTGAAGGGATTTCAGAAGCTTCGGAATATTGGCGCCTGCAATCTGCGGACCGTATGCAATGCCTTTTTTCAGCTCGGCGCGCGCACGCTGATCCATGTAGCTCATGGCGCGGCGGACGTGATGACCGTCTTTATCCACAAGAACGACGCCCTGCATTTGCGAGCAGAAAGAAATACCGCTGATATCCTTCGCCTTGATGCCGGATTTTTTCAGCGCGACCTTCGTCGTTTCGCACATAGCATCCCACCATTCGTCGGGATCCTGTTCTGCGCCGCCGTCGGGGAAGACATACAGCTCATATCCGTGGGAATCGGCGCCCAGAAGCTTTACGGTATCGGAAATCTCAAAAACGCAGGTTTTGACGCCTGTCGTACCGATATCATAGGTGATTGCATACTTTTTGTCCATAGATTTTCCTCCGTTCACATTGACCTTCTGCCTTCGATTGCACGGGAAAGTGTGACCTCATCGGCGTATTGAATGTCCGTGCCGACGGGAAGTCCGAAAGCAATTCGTGAAATTTTAATATCAAAGGGTTTGATAAGTTTCGACAGATACATAGCCGTCGCTTCACCCTCAATATCGGAGTCTGTCGCGAGAATGATCTCGTCAACTTCGTCCGAATCCAGTCTGGCTAAGAGCTCCTTGACGGTAAGCTGTTCGGGGCCGATACCGTCAAGCGGAGAAATCGCGCCGTGCAGAACATGATAAACGCCGCTGAACTCTTTGGTTTTTTCGATAGCGAGGAGACTCTGCGAATCTTCGACCACACAGATGACTTTGTGATTCCGCTTTTCGCTTTTGCAGATCGGACACAGTTCGTCTTCCGTCAGATTGCAGCAGAGCGCGCATTTGTGGATTTTCTCACACGCTTCGGTGATCGCATTTGCGATGGCGGCCGATTCGTTTTTCGGAAGTCCTAAAATATAAAAGGCGATACGCTGCGCAGTTTTCCGGCCGATGCCCGGCATTCTTTCAAACTGTTCGATCAGCTTTTGCAGCGGGACTGCGTTATACTGCATCAGAACATGCCGCCCATTCCGGGAATGTTCAGTCCGCCTGTCAGTTTACCCATTTCGGATTCCATCGTCTCGTCGGCCTTGCGCATGGCCTCGTTCAGAGACGCCAGCAGGAGATCCTCGAGCATCTCGATGTCTTCGGGATCGACGACCTCGGGCTGCATCTTGATGGCTTTGATTTCATGTTTGCCGTTGACCGTGACTTCGACGGCGCCGCCTCCTGCGGAAGCGGTAAATTCTGTTTCCTCAACAGCGGCCTGCGTTTGGGCCATCTGCTCCTGCATTTTCTGGAGCTTCTGCATCATGTTGCCGCCTTGGTTGGCGTTCGGGATTCTGGCTTTCATTGGTGATTCCTCCATTGATATGTAATGTTATGTTATCCTAATCGTACCGACAGCTCGCGACCGAAGATTTTCTGAACCGTCTGGTTCAGGCTGTCTTTTACCATGGGAAAGATCATCGGCAGAACGGCGTTATAATTTGAAATCGTCAGAACATTGCCATTAATTGCGGCTTTTGTGCCGAGCAGATGCCCGATGATGGGCGGACAGATCTTTTCCACTTCGATAATACAATTTGTCCATTGTTTTGTGATATTCTGATCCGACGGGGCAGGAGAGTCTGCCGGGGTCGGTTCGTCATCAAAGACCGGTGAATTGTCCGGCTGCGGTTCGGGATCGAAAACCGGCGCATTATCAAAAACGGGCTCGTCATCAAATTGCGGTGCGTCATCAAAGACAGGCTGCGGATCGAACACCGGTTCGTCAAAGACGGGATCGGGATCAAACGGCGGCTCGTCGAAAACAGGCACAGAAGCCGGTTGGACTGACGGCTCAGAAGGATCGTCCTCATATTCGTCGCTGTCGTCTTCAAACTCGAGCATACTCAGATCGACTTCCGGCTTTGTGATTACAGGTTCCGGCTTTTCGGGAACGGGCGGTGCTGTAATCGGAATTGTGCCGACTTGCAGTTCTTTAATCTGTTTCTCAAGCGCTGCAATGCGTGCAAAAAGTGAGGAAACGTCGGTAGAGGCCTCCGGTGTGCAGATTTTGATCATCGCCATTTCGGTCTCAATGCGTCGATTCTGCGTTACTTTGATGGACGCGACGGCAGCGGACAGAATATTCATGATATTGAGAATTTCTTCAATTGAAAAATCATCAGCCGCTTTTCTCAGCTCTGTAAGCTCTTCGTTGGTACATACAAGAATGTCTTCCGGCTTTTTGACGGATTTGATGATGAGCAGGCTTCTGAAGTGATTCGTCAGCTCCGTGCAGAGGCGTTCGGTATCGCAGGAGGAATTATGGAGTTCGTCCACGATCGCAAGTGCTTTGGATGCGTCCTTGTTTTTGAATGCAGAGGAAAGCGCAAAGAGATAATTACGGTTCATCAGTCCTGCCGCGTCGGACACGACATCGACCGTGACATTCTCCGAAATGCTCAGACAGCGGTCAAAAATGGAAAGCGCATCGCGCATACCGCCGTCCGCGATACGGGCAATCAGAGTGGCAGCCTCATCATTGAGCTGAACATGTTCCCGTTCGGCGACATATTGAAGACGTGAAACGATAGCGTCAACGGAAATGCGCCGGAAGTCAAACCGCTGACATCTCGAAAGAATTGTGGAGGGGAGCTTCTGGACTTCCGTTGTGGCAAGAATAAAGACGATATGGGCAGGCGGCTCTTCGAGAGTTTTCAGAAGAGCGTTAAACGCTTCTATCGTCAGCATATGAACTTCGTCAATAATATAGACGCGGTATCTGGCTTTCGCGGGAGTGAATGCCGATTCCTCACGAAGCGCGCGGATATCTTCAATACCGCGGTTGCTGGCGGCGTCGATTTCCACAACGTCTAAAATGGAGCCGTTGTCGATGCCTTTGCAAATTTCGCATTCGTTGCAGGGATTGCCGTCCACGGGGTGCAGACAGTTGATGGCTTTGGAAAGAATCTTGGCACACGAAGTTTTGCCCGTACCTCTCGACCCGGTAAACAGGTAGGCATGGGCAAGTCTGTTTTCGCGAACCTCGTTCATCAAGGTCTCGGTGATATGCGGCTGACCGGAAACATCGGAAAAGGTTTGCGGCCGCCATTTTCGGTATAAAACTCTATACAATATAAATAGGCTCCCGATTTGGATATAAAAAAGTCCAACCTCGGTCACACGGCGTGCAGGCGAACTGTATCGCACGGGCATACCGTTTAATGCTGCTCGGTTCCCCGCCTGACATGGTTCACAGCGCTCCGTCGCACAGGACCAACACGCCGCATGACAGAAATTGGACTTTCACTTGTTTTGAATTATATCATTTTTTTTAAGTAATAGCAATAGGAAAATCAAAAAAAATTATATTTTTTTCATTCTATGTAGACTCCCGATAACGGGAGCCGCTTCAGTTGTCGGATTCGTTTTGCTTTTTGGCGTTCTGCGCGTTGGCATTCTGCTGATGCTGATTCTGCGCCTGTTGATCCTTATTGACGTTTTCGGCCTTATTCTTTTTGGCTTTGGCATTATCTTTGTTTTTTGCCATTTTTGTCCTTCCTTTCTGTTTTGGTATTTCTATTATGGTCAAGGCAAAAATTCCTATTCATCATTCCTTAAAAAAACAGAAAAATTCGCATATTTTTTCTTTTTTCAGGTTGTATTTTTTTGAGCAATATGCTACAATAAAAAAGAAATTTTTTTTAGCAAGGTGATCAAATGAGTAAAATCAATGATGTCAAGCTGCTGCACAAGCTGTACGGCACAACGCCGGGCAAAGGTTTGCAGCCGAAAGAGGCGATTGCCTACGGAATCGCGGGATTCGGTCAGAATTTTATCTGCACGATTATTGGTTCCTACCTGACAATCTTTTTGACCGACGCGCTGCTTTTTGGCGCAGACGGCGTAACAATCGGTTCTGTTGCCGGTTCTATGGCTGTCGCGTATTTGATGCTCGGTACGCGTATTTTTGATGCTTTTAATGACCCGATTATGGGTTCGATTGTTGACCGAACCAGAACGAAATGGGGCAAATGCCGTCCTTACCTTCGTTGGATGGCGATCCCGATTGCTATAATGACTTTGATTTGCTTCTTCCCGGGCTTCCAGGCGAAAGCACCTTCATCATTTATTCTGATTGCGATTGTTTATGTTATCTGGTCTGTTGTGTATACGGTGGCGGATGTTCCGTATTGGGGACTGTCTACCTGTATGACAAACGATACGGTTGTCCGCGGTAATATGCTGACAATCACACGTTTACTTTGCACCTTGGGCGCCGGCATCGTTACGGTTTTTGTTCCGATTATTACAGGTGCTGTTACCGGTCAGTATAAATACACCGATACCGCAGAAGATATTGAGCGGATTATGACCGATAAAGCGTCCGAAATCCAGGCGATGCTTGCCAACCATCAGGCGGCTTCTGCGCAGGAGGCTGCAGAAACTTTTGTCGGTACCGTCATCAAGGGACAGGAGGTAGCCAATGCCGATACCCTGAAATGGACTTATTTCATTTGCGCGCTTGTTCTGGTCGTTGCTGCCGTTCCGATGTTCTTCTATGGCTTTAAGCATACAAGAGAGCGTTTTACGGCGGAGGATAACCCGCCCAGTCTCGGACACAACCTGAAGCTCCTGTTCAAAAACAAAGAGTTGCTTTTAATTGTTCTTTCGGGTATTCTCGGCGGCGCCAGAATGGTTTATACCTATACAGGCGGTCTTTATTTCGCAAAATATGTGCTGCAAAACGAAGGTATGTATTCCCTGATAACGCTGCTTGTTGTTCCCGGCGGTCTGGTCGCGTCTCTTCTGGTTCCGTGGATGTCGAAGAAATTTACGAAAAAATGGTCGTATATTGCTGTTCATATCTTCGGCGGTGTTGTCATGGCTGTCATGTATTTCGTCGGCTATGACAGACCATGGAAGCTTGTAGTGGCAGCTATTGCATTGGTGCTTCTCGGTATTCCGCAGGGCGTTAACAATATCATCACCTATGCGATGATCGGTGATACGGTTGACTACCTCGAGTGGAAAACCGGCGAAAGAGGTGAGGGCATCTGCTTCGCCATGCAGACGCTGATCAATAAAATCGGTATGGCTGTCGGCGCGTTCATCGGTGTTATCTCCTTTACGGCTGCCGGCATTAACTCGGAAACCGGTTATATCTCAGCACAGGGTGCGAGTACGCTTTGGAATATGTTGGTTCTTTCCGGTGTAATCTCCATGTTTGCCTGCGCTGTCCCGATGTTCTTCTATAAGCTTACCGAGAAGAAGCAAAAGGAAATGGTTGACGAGATTGCCGCAAGAAAAATTGCCGCCGGCGAATCCGTTGAAAACGAAACAGCAGAATAATTCGGATTATAATAATCAGTCGATACTTTCACGGTACCGACTGATTTTTTTACGTATTGTCTTTTGTGATGCGGAATGCGATTTCCTGCAATTCTTCCAACGTTGTGACAGTAGAGAGCTGTCGCCGATATTCAGCGGCACCGCGAAGTCCCTTTGTGTACCATAAGGCGTGTTTTCTCGCTTCCCGCATACCGATTCGCATTCCGCGTTCGGCACACAGCGCGTCAATATGGCGGAGCATCACAAGCATTCGTTCCGATGCCGGCGGCTCGGGCAGAATCCGTCCCGTCTTCATAAACGCCGAAATCTGCTGAAAAACCCATGGTCTGCCGAGCGAGCCACGTCCGACCATAACCAGATCGCATCCTGTTTCTTCATACATTCTTGCCGCCGAAAAAGCATCGTCCACATCACCGTTCGCAATCACGGGAATGGCAACGGCTTTTTTGACTTCGCGTATAATTTTTGTGTTAACCGGAGGCGCGTACATCTGCTCTTTCGTTCTGCCATGCACCGTCACCGCGGCGGCTCCGTTCGCTTCGGCGATTTGCGCCATTTCAACGGCATTGAGATTTTCGTCGTCCCAACCGGTGCGAATTTTTACGGTGACGGGTACGGGAACGGATTCGGCAACGCTTCTGATGATCCTGCCGGCACGCTCCGGAGATTTCATCAGACAACAGCCCGATCCGCCCTTGACGATCTTCGGCGCGGGACATCCCATGTTAATATCGATAATGTCCGGATTCATCGGCAAAGCCGCTAAAGCAGCCTGCGCCATGGTTTCGGGGTCGTTGCCAAAGATTTGAACAGCCGCCGGGCGCTCATCGTCGGAAAGCGTCATCAGCTCGCCAGATTTTCGGTCGCCCATCGTCACACCTTTCGCGCTCACCATCTCACTGACCGTATAAGCCGCACCGTAGCGTTTGCATATTTCGCGGAAGGTCTTGTCGGCGACGCCTGCCATCGGCGCGAGAGCCGCAGTTTTTTCAATTTCTACAGTTCCGATTTTCATACATTCCGTCCTCAAAAAGGTTTTGCATTATTTTATCATATTTTTTTTCATTTTGCATTACTTTTTTTGAAAAATATGGTATACTATCCGCAAAAGGCTTTCAGGCCACTCACGGGAAAGGGTCGAACACGATGAAATTATTGGTTCTCGACGGCAACAGCATTCTCAACCGCGCTTTTTACGGAATTAAACTGCTCTCGACAAAGGACGGTCGTTTTACAAACGGTATCTTCGGCTTTCTGAATATTCTTTTTTCACTCAGGGAAAATTATACGCCCGATGCTGTCGCGATTGCGTTCGATGTCAAAGCCCCGACATTCCGGCACAAAATGTACGATGCTTATAAGGGGAACCGCAAAGGAATGCCGGAGGAGCTTGCGCAGCAGATGCCCGTACTCAAAGACCTTCTTCGTTCGCTTGGTTATACGCTGATTGAATGTGAAGGGTGGGAGGCGGACGACGTCATCGGTACGCTTGCCAAACATTGTGCAGACGGCGATACCTGTTATATCGCGACGGGAGACCGCGACTCTTTACAGCTTGTTGACAGCAAAGTCAGCGTTCTGTTGGCGGCTCCCAGAGGCGGCAAAACCGAGACGGTCGTCTATGATACAGAAAAAATCATAGCAGATAAAGGCGTCGAGCCGCTTCGGCTGATCGACGTCAAAGCCCTGATGGGGGATGCCTCCGACAACATTCCCGGCGTTGCGGGAATCGGAGAGAAGACCGCGACAGATCTGATTCAGAAGTACGGTTCTGTTGATTATATTTACGAGCATTTCGATGAGCTTGAATTGACAAAATCTGTCCGTACCAAGCTTGCCGCCGGGAAAGACATGGCCTATCTGAGCCGTGAACTCGGCACGATCCGGACGGACGCGCCTGTCAATACAGAGTATGCCGCCTATGTTCCCGGCAAAACGGACGAACAAACAGCAAAATCCATTCTGACCGATCTCGAAATGGTGAAATTCATTGAAAAGCTCGGACTCAAAGACGTTGTCGTCACGAACTCCTCGGTTTCCTGCATTGAGGTCAACGAAACGAGCCTCTCTGCAGAAGAAATCATTCGACAGGTTCAGAATGAAAAATGCTGCTATTTTCTTGCTGATCCGGCATTTGAGACGGCTTATGTCAGTCTGGGGCAAACCGTGGTAAAAACAGCTTTTACGGCATTGACAGACATTCTGGCTGACTCTTCTGTCGGAAAATATACTGCCGACTGCAAGTCGCTTTATTCTTATGCCATTCGATATGGTCTTTCCGTAAGGAATGTTGCTTTCGATACGCTTTTGGCCGGTTATCTGCTCAATCCCAATTCCTCCGATTATTCGATCGGCACGCTTGCCGATTCATACAGAGTTTCGGTACAGTTGGAAACAGACGATGCGCTGATGCGGGATACGGCGTTGCTGCGTCCGCTCTGTGGAAAATTAGCGGATGCTATCCGGAACAATGGGGAAGAGATGCTTCTGAGCGATGTTGAAATTCCGCTGTCCGAAGTCCTGTCTTCCATGGAAAAATGCGGTTTCAAGGTGGATTTTTCCGGGATTCATGAGTACGGTCTGATGCTCGAAAAACGCGTGAACGAACTGATCGATTCAATTTACGGCTATGCGGGAGAGGAATTTAACATCAATTCGCCGAAACAGCTCGGCGTGATTCTGTTTGAAAAGCTGCATCTTCCCGTGAAGAAAAAAACAAAGACCGGCTATTCGACCAATGCCGAAGTCCTGGAGAGTCTTGTTGATGAACACCCGATCATTTCGGCAATTCTCGAATATCGCACCGTCCAGAAGCTGAAATCGACCTATTGCGACGGACTGCTGAAAGTCGTGACCGAAGACGGACGGATCCATTCCACGTTCCAGCAAACAGAAACGAGAACCGGCAGACTTTCCTCAACGGAGCCGAATCTGCAGAATATCCCCGTCCGGCAGGAACTCGGCAGAGAACTCAGAAAATTCTTTATTGCCGATGAGGGAAAGGTTCTGATCGACGCCGACTATTCGCAGATTGAACTTCGGGTTTTAGCGGCGGTCGCAGACGATCAGAATATGATCAAAGCGTTCGGGGATGGCGATGACATCCATGCCATCACGGCCTCCGAGGTCTTCAATATGCCGCTTTCGATGGTCACACCGCTGATGCGAAGCCGCGCAAAAGCGGTCAATTTCGGTATTGTGTACGGCATCGGCGCCTTTTCGCTCAGCAAAGACATCGACGTTCCCGTCTATGAGGCCAAGCGATATATCAATAATTACTTAACCCATTATGCCGGTGTCGCACGTTATATGGACGACGTCGTCAGCAAGGCCAAAGAGGATGGTTATGTGACGACGCTGTTCAACCGCCGACGCTACCTGCCGGAGCTGAACGCCTCCAATGCCATTCAGCGGGCCTTCGGCGAACGTGTTGCGAAAAATATGCCGATTCAGGGAACGGCGGCCGATATTATCAAGATTGCGATGGTCAAGGTATACAAGCGTTTGCAGGACGAAAAGATGGAAACAAAGCTCATTATGCAGGTGCACGATGAACTGATTCTCGAAGCGCCGGAAAATGAAGCGGAAAAAGCACTTGCGATTCTGCAGGAAGAGATGGAAAACGCCGTTCATCTGAGTGTTCCGATGTCCGTGGATGCGCATATCGGCAAGACATGGTATGAAGCAAAGGGATAAGGAATGAATCTGATTTTTGTATGTACAGGCAACACCTGCCGCAGTCCGATGGCGGAAGGCCTCTTCCGCGCGAAAACAGCGGATTTCGCGGAATATTGTTCGGTGACAAGCTGCGGCTTGTGCGCCATGGCAGGCGACCCGGTCAGCGAGAACGCCGTCAAGGCGTTAGCGAAACGCGGTATCGATATCACGCGGCATCGGGCAAGAGTTCTCACGCCGTACCACATAGAAGAAGCGGACAAAATCATCTGCCTGTCGCGTTCTCATTATGACGCACTACTGCCGGTTGCAGAGAGTGAAAAGCTGCTATTGCTCGGAAACGGGATTCCCGATCCGTACGGCGGTAATGAAACGGTGTATGAGCATTGCGCCGATGCGATCGACCGTGAGCTCGATAGGCTCCTCGCTTCTGATGTGTTTCTTTCGATTGAAGTGATGACGGCGGATGATATTCCCGAAGTCAGCCGAATCGAACAGGAAAATTTTTCCGAACCGTGGAGCGAACACGCTTTTACGGAACAAATTGAAAAAAACTACGGAGTGAATTTTACCGCGAAATACCTCGGCAAGCCGATCGGCTATCTATGCACAGATATGATCTGCGGAGAAATCGACATTGGTAAAATCGCGGTCGATGAAAAATTCCGCCGACGCGGCGCGGCTGACCGCCTGATGCAGAAGCTCCTGCTTTACGCCGAAGAAAACGGCGTGGAGTCGCTGACACTTGAAGTCCGCGTTAGCAACAAGCCGGCGCAAGCACTCTATCGGAAATACGGTTTTGAAACGGTGGGAGAGCGTAAGAACTTCTATCGCGAGCCGACGGAAAATGCCTACATTATGACGAAATTGAAAAATGGTGATGCAGATGAAAATACTGGGAATTGAATCCTCTTGTGATGAAACAGCGGCGGCTGTTGTTGAAGACGGCCGCATTGTCCTGTCTGACGTTATTTCAACGCAAGTAGAGGAACATAAGATTTACGGCGGCGTTGTGCCGGAGATCGCTTCGAGACGGCATACGGAAAATATATCTCAGGTGGTCGAAAAAGCTCTTTCGGACGCCGGCTGCGGCTATGATGACATTGACGCGATCGCCGTGACCTATGCGCCGGGCCTTATCGGCGCGCTTCTTGTCGGGGTGAATTTTGCAAAGGGTCTTGCCTTTTCGACCGGAAAACCGTTGGTTCCCGTTCATCATCTGCGTTCGCATATTGCGGCGAATTATCTTTCACACCCCGATTTAGAGCCTCCGTTTTTGGCGCTGGTGGTTTCCGGCGGTCACAGCCATATCATACAGGTCAAAAGCTATGCGGAGTTTGAAATTATCGGCCGAACCCGGGACGACGCGGCAGGCGAGTGTCTCGATAAAGCGGCTCGCGCTATGGGTGTTCCGTATCCCGGCGGGAAAAATCTGGACAGTCTTGCCGCAAACGGGAATCCGGACGCGTATCATTTTCCGCATCCGCGTGTTGACGGTGCTCCGCTTGATTTCAGTTTTTCGGGTCTGAAAACTTCCGTGATCAATATCATTCATAATGCGTCGCAAAAGGGTGAAACTATTGATGTTGCCGATCTGGGCGCGTCGTACATTGCGGCGGTTGTGAATTGTTTAACGACCAATCTGATGAATGCGGCAGAAATGACGGGAACTGAAAAAATCGTTATCGCAGGCGGCGTTTCCGCGAACTCTGTTCTGCGCCGTGAGCTGCAAAAGCTTTGCCGTCAAAAGAAGTTTCAGCTCTTTATGCCGTCTCTTCGCTGGTGCGGCGATAACGCAGCGATGGTCGGCTCTCAGGGATATTATGAGTATTTATCCGGGAATCTTGCAAAAGAAAATCTCAACGCAATTGCATCTTTGGGTATTGACAAAATTTGCGTTTTGTGATATATTAGATTTGATTTTGATATTTTTTTAACAGATAAAAAATATTCAATAAATCGCGCTGCTCGGCGCAAAAATAATTTGGTAATATTTCCAAAAAAGGAGAGAAGAATAAATGGAACTTACGACAAATAAGTCCATCCTTGACTGGATCAAGGAGAAAGTTGAGCTGGTAAAGCCCGATAAAATCGTCTGGATTGACGGCTCAAAAGAACAGATTGACGAACTTCGCGCTGAGGCTGTCGCCACCGGCGAAATGGTCAAGCTGAATGAAGAGCTTCTTCCCGAATGCTATCTTCACAGAACCAAGAAAAACGACGTAGCCCGCGTTGAGGACAGAACCTTAATCTGCACCCCGACCGAAGAGGAAGCCGGTCCTACCAACCATTGGATGGAGCCCTCCAAGTGCTACGAGATGCTTTACGATATCGCAAAAGACAGCTACAAAGGCAGAACAATGTATGTCATCCCGTATTCGATGGGTCCTGTAGGCTCTCCGTTCTCGAAGATCGGTATTGAGCTGACCGATTCGATTTATGTTGTTCTGAATATGTCCATCATGACGAGAGTCGGCAAAAAGGTTCTTGACGTTCTCGGCGACAGCAACGATTGGGTTCGCGGACTTCACTGCAAATGCGACGTTGACGCTGACAAACGCTGGATCTGCCAGTTCCCGCAGGACAACACGATCATCTCCGTTAACTCCGCTTACGGTGGCAATGTTCTGCTCGGCAAAAAGTGCTTTGCTCTTCGTATCGCCTCCTATCAGGGCTGGAAAGAGGGTTGGCAGGCTGAGCATATGCTGATTCTCGGTGTTGAAAATCCGCAGGGCGAAGTCAAATATATCTGCGCGGCATTCCCGTCCGCCTGCGGCAAGACGAATCTCGCTATGCTGATTCCTCCCGAGAGCTATCAGAAAGCCGGTTACAAAGTTTGGTGTGTCGGCGACGATATTTCCTGGATTCGCAAAGGTCCCGACGGCAGACTTTACGCCATCAACCCCGAAAACGGTTTCTTCGGCGTGGCTCCCGGTACAAATATGAAATCCAATCCCAACGCCCTGATGTCAACGAAGAAAGGCACGATTTTCACCAACGTTGCCCTGAATCTCGACAACAACACGGTCTGGTGGGAAGGTCTTGACAAGAATCCGCCCGAAAACGCGATCGACTGGCTCGGCAATCCCTGGAACGGTAAGACTTCTACCGAAAAGGGCGCGCATCCCAACTCAAGATTTACCGCTCCCACGGTCAACTGTCCGTGCCTGAGCAGCGAATTTGAGAATCCGCAGGGCGTACCCATCTCCGCGTTCGTATTCGGCGGCAGACGCGCAAAGCTTGCTCCTCTGGTTTATCAGGCAAAGAGCTGGAACAACGGCGTATTTGTCGGTTCCATCATGGCTTCCGAGACAACGGCAGCCGCTGCCGGCGCAGTCGGTGTTGTCCGTCGTGACCCGATGGCAATGCTTCCGTTCTGCGGCTACAACATGGCGGATTACTGGCAGCATTGGATTGACATCGGTGCCGGTCTTGATCCCGATAAGGCGCCCAAGTTCTTCAACGTCAACTGGTTCCGTAAGGACGACGAAGGCAATTTCCTGTGGCCCGGTTTCGGCGACAATCTCCGTGTCCTCGAGTGGATTCTCAAGAGATGTGAGGGGAAGGTCGATGCGAAAGAAACCGCTATCGGTTACGTTCCCTATGCCGACGACATCAATCTTGAGGGTATCGAGGATGAAGTCAGCAAAGAGACGCTTCAGAGCATCCTCGAAGTTGATAAAGACCTCTGGAAAGACGAGACAAAGGGTATTGAAGAGTTCTATGCCAAATTCGGTGATAAGCTTCCCGCAGATTTGCAGGCTGAGCTTGACACGCTGAAAGCAAACCTTCAGTAAGCAATAAAAATCACGGCATCGGTTTTTCCGGTGCCGTTTTTCTATGAAAGAAACCCGCCAAAAGGCGGGCTTATTGTTATAATTCGTAAATGCCGGAATCGAGCACCACGATTTCTTTATCTTTGAATCGGAAATACTTATTGACAGGTTCCTGAAATTCCAGATAATCCGACACATCAAGCGTCCGAATATCGATTTTGCGAATCTCACACGAACCGCGGTTGCAGACAAACAGCTCTTCGCCGCAGCAGGTGACGGAGATCGGCATATTGAACGCCGTATTGTCGTCGCCGCCGATGCGCATCAAGGTTTTTTGCGCCGCAATCGAATAGCGGATCACGGCGTTTCGCTGAGGCACGACGCTCCAGATACAGCTTCCGTCAAAGGCGGCGTCACGAGCCGGTGCGTTGTTATAATACAGATCACCGGTCTTAACGATCCGTCCGGCTTCATCAAAGTATCCCATCTCACCGGTCGGATAGATCACAATGGTGTGATGATTCGGCAGCTTTGCCGTCTCACAGGAGATAAAGTCGCCAAGACGAGACGAAACCTGCTCGTACGCCATGCCGAATTTGTTGAGGAGATACACGCTTTTCGTGACGGTTGTGATCTCGCCGGAAAAAGCGTCAAAGCTGAAAAACGAGACTTTGTTTGTGCCGTCCGGCATGGCGTCACGCTTGACAAAGATCAGTCCCCGTGCACAAGGAACCATGTCAATGACGTTTACGTTTAAGATTCTTTTCACTTTGCGTCCTCCGAGTTTGTGATGTTGTAGCAAAGCGTCATCAAGCTGTCATTGAGATGGACATTTTCAACAATGGCGTCCGGAAAATCTTCATTGATATTATAGTGACTGAAATTCCAGAAACAATGAATGTCACATTCAATCAGCTTTTCCGTCACGTTCTTGCCGGCGTATTCAGGAATGCAGAGAATGGCCGCTGTCGGCTTCATCTGCGTGCAAAAAGAATCAATGTCGTCAAAAGAACGGACAACCAGGTTGTTGATGCCAAGCCCTGTCAATTTTTCGTCGGAATCAAAAATCCCGACAAGCTGAAAGCCTTTTTTTGAAAAGTCGAGATGCTGGGCGATCGCACGGCCGAGATTGCCCGCGCCGACCAGAATGATTTTGTAATATTTGTCGATCCCGATAATACGCCCGATGTTCTCTTTGAGCTGCGCCACATTATATCCATACCCCTGCTGTCCAAAACCGCCGAAATGGTTGAAATCCTGACGGATCTGGGAAGCCGTCAGTCCCATTCGTTCGGAAAGCTCACCGGAGGAGATGCGTTCGCATCCTTCGGCCTGGAGCATTCCGAGAAAACGGTAGTAGCGGGGAAGTCTGCCGATTACAGATTTTGAAATACTATGTTCATCTTTCATAAGTCAGACTCATTTCGGTTCGCGCTTAGAGAGAAGCAACGGTGTCCATGACATACTGCCCGAATTCACGGCAGGTGCAGCCCGTATCACGGCCGGTGATCTGCAGCTTTTTCTCCTTGAACATACAGATGTCAAGCGCCTGTTCGAGCTTGTCGGCTTCCGCCTGCTTGCCGATATGGGAAAGCAGCATGACTGCGGCACGGAGCATGGAGCAGGGATCGGCATATTGGGCGCGTCCCTCTTTGACCATTCTGGGCGCAGAGCCGTGAATCGCCTCAAACATGGCGTATTTTTTGCCGAGGTTTGCGGAACCTGCCGTGCCGACGCCTCCCTGGAATTCGGCTGCTTCGTCCGTGATAATATCTCCGTAGAGATTCGGCAGAATGAAGACCTTAAAATCGGTGCGACGCTTGGGGTCGATCAGCTTGGCGGTCGTGATGTCGATATACCATTCGTCCGTCGTGATCTCGGGATAATCCTTGCCGACTTCCTTGCAGATATTCAGGAATTTGCCGTCCGTCGTCTTGATGACATTGGCTTTCTGAATGATGGAAACTCTGTCTTTTTTATTGCGTCTTGCAAAATCGTACGCAAGCTTTGCGATTCTCTCGCAGCCCTCCGTCGTCGTAACAACAAAGTCAAACGCCAGCTCGTCGTCTACGTTGACGCCTTTGGAGCCGACAGCGTATGCGCCTTCGGTGTTCTCACGGAAGAAAGTCCAGTCGATGCCCTGATCGGGAACTTTTACGGGACGGACATTCGCGAAAAGGTCAAGCGCTTTTCGCATGGCGACATTCGCGCTTTCGATATTCGGCAGACCGTCGCCCTGCTGAGGGGTCGTCGTCGGGCCTTTCAGGATAACATCGCAGGCTTTCAGCTCTTCGAGTACATCGTCGGGAATGGCTTTCATTGCCTTAACGCGGTTTTCAATGGTCAGACCGTCAATATCCTTAAAAATGATCTTGCCGGACGCAACGTCATCTTTCAAAAGATATTTCAGGACGGTTGCAGCTTCATGCGTAATGGTGGGGCCGATTCCGTCGCCGCCGCAGACGCCGATGGTGATGTGGTCAAGCTTGTCGTAATCGACGAAATCCTTGACGGCTTTGATTTTTTCGTTTCTGTCTGCCTGTTCTCTGACAAGTGCTTCAAATTTCGCGACGGCAGCTTTTATATTTTCTTCAGTCATGTTGTTCACCTCATTATTTATTCGCACCGGTATAGTTGAGCAGTCCGCCGAAGATCAGCATATTTTTCTGTCTTTCGGAGAAGCCGCCGACCAGTGCGTATTCTTCACCCTTTGTCTCGTTGACAAGCGTGATGTCTTTGTCGTTTTCAATCGCATTCTTGACATCCTTAAGCGTAACTTTATCGAATTTCTCAATTTTTTCGTAGTCTTCGGGATTCTTAAAGGTAAGCGGAATGATGCCCGAATTGATCAGATTGGCTTTGTGGAGTCTCGCAAAAGATTTCGCCACAACGGCTTTGATGCCGAGATACAGCGGAACGAGAGCCGCATGCTCACGGGACGAGCCCTGACCGTAGTTCTGACCGCCGACAATGATGCCGCCGCCCATTTTCTTACAATTTTCCGCGAAATCCTCGTCGCACTGACGGAAGCAGAACTGTGAAAGATGCGGAACGTTGGAACGATAGGGCAGAATCTTTGCGCCGGCCGGCATGATGTGATCGGTCGTGATGTTGTCGCCGACTTTAAGCATAACCTGTGTGGAAACGGAATCCGTCAGCGGCGTGCCGAGCGGAACGCTCTTGATGTTCGGGCCATAGATGACCTCAACGGCGTCGGCTTCTTCCGGCGTAGCGGGAAGCTCAACCATATTGTCATTGATAAGGAATTTTTCGGGAAGTTTAAATTCGGGCATCGGAGGCAGAGCCTTCACGGGGTTCGTCAGCACGCCTGCAATGGCAGAGACGGCTGCGACTTCGGGGCTGACCAGATAAATTCCGGCGTCGGCCGTGCCGCTGCGTCCTTCAAAGTTTCGGTTGAAGGTGCGAAGCGAAATGCCCTTGGAATTCGGAGACTGTCCCATACCGATGCAGGGGCCGCACGCGCTCTCAAGGATTCTCGCGCCGGCGTCGATCATATCGGCAAGCGCGCCGTTCTCCGCAAGCATCGTCAGCACCTGTTTGGAGCCGGGGGCAATGGAAAGGCTGACGTTGGGTGCAACCTTTTTGCCTTTGAGAATATAAGCGACTTTCATCATATCGAGTAAAGACGAATTCGTGCAAGAGCCGATGCAGACCTGATCAATAGCGATTTCGCCGATCTCGTCAACAGATTTGACATTATCCGGCATATGCGGCATCGCGGCAAGCGGAACGAGCTCGGACAGATTGATGTCGATGACCTTGTCATAAACGGCGTCGTCATCGGCTTTGAGCTCCGTCCAGTCCTCTTCTCTTCCCTGCGCTTTCAGGAAAGACTTTGTGACGTCATCAGAGGGGAAAACAGAAGTCGTCGCGCCGAGTTCTGCACCCATGTTGGTGATCGTTGCGCGTTCGGGAACGGAAAGCGTTTTGACGCCTTCGCCGCCGTATTCAATGATTTTGCCGACGCCGCCTTTGACGGAGAGAATCTCAAGTACCTTGAGAATAATATCTTTTGCCGCGACCCAGGGGGATAACTTGCCCGTCAGATTGACTTTGACGATTTCGGGCATTGTGATGTAGTAGGTGCCGCCGCCCATAGCAACGGCAACATCCAGACCGCCTGCGCCCATCGCGAGCATACCGATGCCGCCGCCTGTCGGCGTGTGGCTGTCCGAACCGAGCAGCGTTTTGCCGGGCTTACCGAAACGTTCCAGATGAACCTGATGACAAATGCCGTTGCCGGGACGGGAGAAGCGGATGCCTCTCTTTTTGGCAACCGTCTGAATGAAACGGTGGTCATCGGCATTTTCAAAGCCGTTCTGAAGCGTGTTATGGTCAATATACGCGACGGAGAGCTCGGTCTTGACCCGCTCAATTCCCATCGCCTCAAATTGAAGGTACGCCATTGTGCCGGTTGCGTCCTGCGTCAGCGTCTGGTCGATTCGGAGTCCGATTTCGGAGCCCTTGACCATTTCGCCGCAAACAAGATGACTTTTGATTAGTTTTTCTGCGATTGTGTAACCCATAGTATCCTCCAAGCGATTTCTATACATCTTATATAATAGTACTTTGAGAAAATGATGTCAAGGTTTCAAGGCTTAAATTTCCCTTTCGTATTATATTTTTGTAAAAAAAGATCATATTTTATTGATTTTTTTACTCCCACGTGGTATGCTATTTAGAAAGATAACAAAAAAGGCGATGATACCATGGAGAAAAAAATCAAAGCCGGCATTGCGCTGGCGGCAACCGGCTCTGCCGTGCTTATGAACGCGATCCGCGCGGCAAAATATGTTCCGGCAAAGAATGACGCGGCGCCTCTTCCCGAAGAGCGCATCAATGTGGAGCGTTATACCAAGAATCTTTCCGACGCCATCAAGATCAAAACGATTTCCAATCTTGACGAAGATAAAGTGGATTGGGCGGCGTTTGACGAGCTGCACCGGCTCTTTGAGGAACGATATCCGCTTGTTCACAAGACCCTTTCTGTGGAAAAGGTCGGCAAAGCCAGTCTGATTTATAAGTGGGAGGGAAAGAATCCCGCTCTTGACCCGATTGCCCTGCTCGGGCATCAGGATGTCGTTCCTATCAGTAAGGGTACGCTCGGTGACTGGAAGCACGATCCGTTCGGCGGAGAGATTGCGGATGGCTGCCTCTGGGGACGCGGCGCGCTTGATATGAAGAACCATCTGATCGGTGTTCTTGAAAGCGTTGAGACACTGATAGAGGACGGCTTCGAACCCGAAAGAACAGTTTATCTGCTCTTCGGTCATAATGAAGAGATCGTCGCTTCTCCGAATTCCGGCGCGTTGTCGATAGCTCGTCTGCTGCAAAGCCGCGGCGTACATCTCGATTCCGTTCTCGACGAAGGCGGCGCGATTCTGCCTGTTAAAGTCCCCGGTGTGATTGATAAAAACTTAGCCGGCATCGGCATCGCCGAAAAGGGCTATTGCGATTTTGAAGTCAGCATTACGGCAAAGGGCGGTCATTCCTCCAATCCGCCGACACATACCGCTGTCGGTCAGCTCGCCGAAGTGATTCAAGACATCGAAAATCACCAGTTCAAGGCGGAAATCACACCGTTGGTTGACGATCTTTTGGAGCGCGTCGGCAGAAACACGTCGTTCCTTGTTCGCAATGTGATGTGCAACACGAAGCTTCTCAAGCCCGTTTTTAAACAGATTATGAAGAGCATTCCGGCGTCGGCATCCTTTGTCAGAACCACCACGGCGGTCACAATGGCGCAGGGCAGCCCTCAGGCGAACGTCCTGCCGCAGAAAGCTTCGGTTACGGTCAATTTCAGAATCATGCCCGGCATGACGATCGCAGATGTCGAACAGCATCTGCACGACGTGATCCGCAATAAAAATGTTGAGATTAGGCTCATCGGCGGTAACGAGCCGTCGCATATTTCTCCGACGGATTCCCGCGCATTCCACGCGATTGAGGACATCTGTTACCGTATGAATCCCGATAACGTCGTCGCGCCGTATCTCGTCATGGGCGGCACGGATGCGCGTAATTATCAGGATATCTGTGAGAACGTTTACCGCTATTCGCCGTTCCAGATGGATCCCAAGCTCATCTTTACAACGCACAGTACGAACGAACGCATCGAGACTGCCTCTTTCCATGATGGCATTGCGTT
The DNA here is from genome assembly GCA_945912145.1 of uncultured Clostridia bacterium. Classification (GTDB taxonomy): domain Bacteria; phylum Bacillota; class Clostridia; order Oscillospirales; family Acutalibacteraceae; genus UBA1081. Next base: position 310,389 of record CAMEBF010000001.1, read on the forward strand.
CTTCAAACGCTATATTAAAGAGCTTGCAAGCTGCTGATGATTCCGGGTGCCGTTCACGCGACACCCGGTTTTTATAAGACGCTATGAAAAAGATTATCAAAATTGTTGTCACAGGCGGCGTCTGTTCGGGAAAAACCACCGGTATGCAGGCGATTGAAGAGCATTTTCGCGGTCGCTGTGGTCTGATCTTTGTACCGGAATCTGCTACGATTCTTGTTGAAACCGGGCACGATACTCGCGAGCCGGGCTCTCTTCTCGCTTTTCAGGAGGCTGTGATGTCGCTTCAACTCCAAAATGAAGAAAAGTGTCAGGCAGAAGCTCAAAACTTGCCCGATGATATCGTTCTCATGATTCATGACCGCGGCTTAGCCGATGCGTTCGGGTATCTGACGGAAAAAGAGGCTTCTTCGCTTTTGTGCCAACATGGCTTGACGAAAGAGGATATGTTTTCTCGTTATGACGCGGTGATTCATCTTGTCACGGCAGCGGACGGCGCTGAAAAATACTATACGAATGCGAATAATGCGGCAAGAATCGAAACGCCGGAGGAAGCCCGCATTTTAGATAAACGGATTGCGAGCGCATGGCAGGCGCATCCACACCATTTTATCATCGGCAATGACGGTGATTTCTGTTGGAAAATGGATCGACTGAATCAAACGATCGAACACATTCTGATAAATGTATAAAAGAACGGCCTGATTGCTCAGACCGTTCTTATCATTTTTATGGATTATTTCTTTTGTTTGGCAGACTCTGCGCCTTTTTTCTTCATCACAGCATTGATTACCAGAACCACGGCAATCGTCAGAACAATACCGATCGCGAGCATGATGATCGCGTTCTGGATGAAGCCGGCAAGAACAAAACAGAGGAAAGAAATAGCGGCAACCGTCAAGGCGTAAGGAAGCTGCGTATTGACGTGGTTGATATGGTTGCACTGCGCGCCGGCCGAGGACATGATCGTCGTATCGGAGATAGGGGAGCAGTGATCGCCGCAGACAGCACCTGCCAGACAAGCGGAAATACCGATGATGAGGAGCTTGGAATCGGTCGGGAAGATGGCGGTAACAATTGGAATCAGAATACCGAACGTGCCCCATGACGTGCCGGTCGAGAACGAAAGTCCGCACGCTACCAGGAAGATAATCGCGGGCAGCAGGCTCGAAAGTCCGGCAGCTGCGCCGTTCATCAGATCGGCAACAAAGTATTTTGCGCCGAGAAGGCCGGTCATGTTTTTCAGAGCTGTCGCGCAGGTCAGGATGGTAATGGCGGGAACCATCGCCTTAAAACCGGCAGGCAGGCATTCCATCGCTTCTTTGAATGTGATAACTCTTCTGCAAATCAGATAGATGATTGTCAGAATCAATGCGATCAGACCGCCCCACGGCAGACCGACAGTTGCATCTGTATCCGAAAAAGCCTGAATAAATCCGGTACCTTCGTTAAAAATGCCGCCGACATAAACCAGACTGAAAACGCATACGCCGATCAGAACAATGACGGGAAGAATCAGGTCGATCACACGGCCGCGCGGATTCTCAACCGCTTCTTCACCGGCAGAAACCTTTTCTCCCGTTGTGTAGAGGTCGTCGTTAAGCATCGCGTTCATTTCATGCAGCTTCATCGGACCATAATCAATTTTTAGGAAGACAATGGCAATGATGAAGACAAATGTCAGAAGAGAATAATAGTTATAGGGGATCGCCTGCATAAAGAGCTTGAGCCCTTGTCCGTCCTCAGCGTAAGCTGCGACGGCAGCCGCCCAGGAGGAGATCGGCGCGATCATGCAGACAGGAGCCGCTGTCGCGTCAATAAGATATGCAAGCTTTGCCCGGGAAATCTTGTGCGAATCCGTTACGGGACGCATGACGGAGCCGACGGTCAGACAGTTGAAATAGTCGTCGATGAAGATCATAACACCGAGAGCAAATGTTGCGAGCATCGCGCCGGCTCTCGTTTTAATGTGTTTGACAGCCCAGTTGCCGAACGCTTTAGAGCCGCCGGATTTATTGACAAGCGCAACCATAATGCCCAGGAATACCAGGAAAATAAAGATGCCCGCGCTGTCGGAAACGGCACTGATTAAGCCGTCGTTGATGATATAATCCATCGCGCCGGTAAAAGAAAAACCGGATTTGAAGATGTTTGCGGAAAGCAGACCGCCGACCAGAATGCCGACAAAGAGAGAAGAATAAACCTCTTTTGTAATCAATGCCAGTCCGATGGCGATCAGGGGCGGCACCAATGCCCAGAACGTCGCGAAATAGCCGCTCGAAGCGGAATCTCGGACATCAATCTGACCGGTTCCCTCACAGGTCGGACAGACATTTCCGTTAATGGTCGTATCGCCGCCGCAGTCCGGGCAGTCATCCAGATAGACGTTCAGTCCGTCGTCAGTCGTCGCCGTGTCAAGCGTCAGAACAGCAGCGTCTTCCGAGACAGGTTCGCCGGCAGCTCCTGCCGTCATGCCGATCATAAGACAGCAGAAGACGATCGCTGCGAGCATACATAGAAGTTTTTTACGTGTTTTCAATGAAATCTTCCTTTCGTATTGGTTAAATAAAAATAGGTCATGATGCAATACCCCATGACCTGCAAATCACGATAGCACTCCACCAAATGTGACAGTTTACGACATATTTTGCCGCACCCCGGAAAGCAGACGTCCGTCAACGTCTGTTTTCCTCGGCGGTTACCCCTTTCATCGCTTTACTGACGGGAAACTGGCGGATACTGATGATAACCGCGCCTCTATCTTTATTCTGTTGATTTTACTATAGCAGATAAAACGACCGAAGTCAACATTTTTTTGATGGGAAAAAGGAAACTATTTGTAATTTTTTCACATGTTGCGTCTTGTAATTCCCGAAATTTAGGTATATAATAGAAAAGAATTGAAATCGATCAAGGATTGTAGATGATGAATGAAAACAAACTCAGACTGTCGCCGCAGGATTTTATTCCTTTAATGAAAGAACGTTTCGCCGCCGGTTTGTCGATGACCCTGACGGTGACGGGTAACAGTATGCTCCCGTTTCTTTCCGATAAGCGAGACAGCGTGATTCTGACGCAAGTGCGGAATGAGCCGAAAAAAGGTGATATTTACTTATTTCAACGCGCCGACGGACGCTGCGTGCTGCACCGTGTGCGCCGCGTTTCCGGCGACGGTATCTATTTCATCGGTGACGCGCAGACACAGATTGAGGGACCGATCAAACGCGAATGCCTTCTGGCGGAATGTCATGAAGCCGTTCGTAAGGGAAAAACGATAACAGAAAAAAGCTTTGTATGGCGGTTTTTCCGTAACATCTGGATCCGCATCATCAGAAGCAGACCGCTGATCGGCAGAATTATCGGAAAATTCAAGCATCACAAGTAAATAATTCAATGATATTTTAATTTTTAAGGACTATGATATCGTTGAAATAAAATAAAAGGAGAGTCATTTTATGGCAAACAGATTTGTACTCAATGAAACCAGTTATCACGGCAAAGGCGCCATCGCCGCGATCGCCGACGAGATTAAGGGCAGAGGCTTTGCGAAAGCGTTCGTCTGCTCCGACCCCGATTTGATCAAGTTCGGTGTCACAAAGAAAGTGACCGATGTGCTCGATGCCGCTTCCATTCCGTATGCAATTTACGATAAGATCAAGGCTAATCCGACCGTAGAGAATGTCAAAACCGGTGTCGAAGCGTTCAAGGCGTCCGGCGCGGACTGCATTGTCGCCATCGGTGGTGGATCCTCCATGGATACCGCGAAAGCCATCGGCATCATCATCGAGAATCCTGAATTTAGCGATGTTGTCAGCCTTGAGGGCGTCGCTCCCACGAAGAACAAATGCGTTCCGATCATTGCCGTTCCCACAACCGCCGGCACCGCTGCCGAGGTTACGATCAACTACGTCATTACCGATACCGAGAAAAACCGCAAAATGGTCTGCGTTGACGTGCATGATATTCCCGTCGTCGCCGTTGTTGACCCGGATATGATGAGTTCCATGCCCAAAGGGCTGACCGCTGCAACCGGTATGGACGCGCTGACCCACGCGATTGAGGGTTATATCACCAAAGGCGCATGGGAAATGAGCGATATGTTCCATCTGAAAGCCATTGAGATTATTTCCAAAAACCTCAGAGGAGCCGTTGCCAATACGCCCGAAGGACGCGAAGGTATGGCGCTTGGTCAATACATAGCCGGTATGGGCTTCTCGAATGTCGGTCTGGGTATCGTTCATTCCATGGCGCATCCGCTCGGTGCGGTTTATGATACGCCGCACGGTGTTGCGAACGCGATCATACTGCCCACCGTTATGGAGTATAATGCGCCCGCAACCGGCGAAAAATACAGAGATATCGCCAAAGCAATGGGTGTCGAGGGTGTTGACGCGATGACGATTGAGGACGCGAGAAAAGCCGCAATCGACGCCGTCAAACAGCTCAGCGCGGACGTCGGCATTCCCGCCGACCTCAAGGATATCGTCAAACCCGAGGACGTTGATTTCCTGAGCCAGAGCGCCTACGACGACGCCTGCCGTCCCGGCAATCCGAGAGATACATCCGTTGCCGAGATCAAGGAGCTTTATCTCTCTCTGATGTGACTTTTCCGCATTTTCACGCCGTCCGGAGCCGGTCTTCGGGCGGCATTTTTAGCGAATCATAAAAAAATCTAAAAAATTTTGAAAAAAGACTTGACATTACTGTCAAAATGGTATATACTAATTAAGCACTCGGGAGAGTGCAATCAATATCGCGGAGTAGAGCAGTTGGTAGCTCGTCGGGCTCATAACCCGGAGGTCATGTGGTTCAAGTCCCATCTCCGCAACCAAAGAAAAAAGACAGTCTTATGACTGTCTTTTTTTCTTTGGAACGATGTGTTCCCATTCGGGAACGTGATGTGCACTTCGTGCGTGATGCAGCCTTCGGCAATGATGTGCGCTTCACGCGTGAACAGGAACACATCACATCACTGCGAATGAAATGAGCAACATCACTGCACATGAGCACGACATCACTTTTGCGAAGCAAAATCATCACTACTTTACAAATGAATAAATTTTTGCTATAGTAAATTCAGATTCCCGTTTGCGTTCTTTTCCCAGTTGTTCTTTATTCAGCCGCTTGTCAGAATGCTGTTTAAGCTTTTATTCCGGAAAGACATCAAAAAACAGGCGGCTTTATATAGCGCTGCGCCTGTAGAAGCAAAAATCTGATTTTTTTCAAAATATTCCGAATAGAACGATTGAGTCCGGCAATGCTATCTGTGATATCAATTAAAGGAGAGATCACAATGCAGAATATCACTGCCAAGGAACTTTCGGCCATCGAGGATCAGCTCAATTATGAGCAGCTTCTCATTAAAAAGTACAAGAATTATGCACAGATGTGCCAGGACGCGCAGCTCAAAACGACCTGCGAGCAACTTGCGGCACAGCATAAGACCCACTATGATACCATCATGAATTATCTCAGCATGTCATAAGGAGGAAGTCACATGAATCAACAGACACCGATGACCGATAAGGAAATTATGGACGATATTCTTTCTTCGCAGAAGCATATCACCGGAACGTATAACGAATATTCCAACGAATGCGTCAATCCGCAGCTCAGAACCGATTTTCTGAATATCCTGCGTGAGGAGCACAACATTCAGCAGGCTGTTTTCGACCAGATGAAAACAAGAGGCTGGTATGCGCCGGCTTCCGCAGAACAGCAGAAAGTTTCCGCCGCTTATACGAAATTCAGCAATATTCAGCAGTCGCTGTAAAAAAATTCTCTCCGCGCTCTTGTGCGGAGAGTTTTTCTGTGGTATGATGGGAAACGGAGGTTGATTTTATGCGATATGTTGCCGATCACGATTTTCATATTCATTCCACACTTTCGAGCTGCTGTCACGATGAAAAACAGACTGTCGACGCCATTCAGCGTTATGCAGCCCAAAACGGATTCAAAAAAATCTGTCTGACAAATCACTTCTGGGACGCCGAAGTCCCCGGCGCGTCGGGTTGGTATCGGGTACAGGATTTTCGGCATCTGACAAAGGCATTGCCGCTGCCGCAGCGTGACGGCGTCCGGTTCTGTTTCGGCGCGGAGACGGAATTGGATAAACATTTTACCTTAGCGATGACGAAGAAACGGTTTGATGATTTTGATTTCGTTATCATTCCCACAACCCATTTACATATGAAAGGGCTGACGATCGACGAAAACCGGAATACGCCGGCCGATCGTGCCGAATTGTGGGTCAAACGCCTTCAGGCTCTTCTTGCGATGGATTTGCCGTGGCATAAAATCGGCATCGCGCATCTGACCTGTTCCCTCATGCTGAACGAAGAGCAGACGCCGGAGGTATTGGGACTGATCCCTGTGCAGACGATGGAAAAACTCTTCCGCGACTGCGCAAAAAAGGGCATTGGTATCGAGCTAAACTTTGATTCGTTTGCTTTGACGGATGAAACACGCGAGATCATGCTGCGTCCGTATCGCATCGCAAAAGAAGCAGGATGTAAATTCTATCTCGGCAGCGACGCGCACAGCATCAAGGCGCTCAATGCGGCAAAAGAGAATTTTGAGAACATCATTGATCTGCTCGGCTTAGAGGAAAGCGATAAATTTGATTTCTAAAAAACAGGGGAGACAGCGTTTGCCGTCTCCTCTATTTCTTATACAACAGTATTGATCCAGTCCAGAATGTTTTTATAAACTTCTTTCTTGTTTTTCTCGTTCAGAATTTCGTGACGGTCACCTGTAAAGAGCTTCATCACAACGTCATTGTGTTTGGAATCAATCAGACCCTGATAGACTTCTTTGATTCCTTTTCCGTAGTTACCGACAGGATCGGCGTCGCCAGCCACAAGGTAAATCGGAAGGTCTACAGGGACGGTGGTATACCAGTCGGCGCGGTTGATCACAACAATCAGCTCCATCAGATCCTGATAGCCGCAGGTCGTGAACAAGAATCCGCAGTACGGGTCGGCGATATACTGATCCACAATGGCATCATCACTTGTCAACCAGTCAAACGGTGTTCTCTGCGGTTTGATCTTTTTGTTGTAGCTTCCGAACGCGAGCTTGTCGATGAATTTGGAACGATAATGATCTCCTTTGAGTGATTTGATCGCTTTGACAATCGCAATACCGGGCTGCGCGGCAGGATTCGGGCCGGCCGTGCCGCAGTAAATGGCGGCTTGCAGTTCGCTTCCGTAGCGTTCCGTATACAGTCTCGCCAGCATGGAACCCATGCTGTGTCCGAACAGAATGAACGGCAGATCCGGGTATTCATGCTTTGCGATTTCGGTCAGCTTTTTCATGTCCTCAACCAGATGAATATAACCGGCGCGTTTGCCGAAGAAACCGAGCTCGTCGTCATTCGCGACGGATTTTCCGTGTCCGAGGTGATCGTTCATAAAAACGACATAGCCGTTTTCGTTCAGATAACGGATAAAATCCTCATATCGTTCGTGATGCTCCGCCATGCCGTGCGCGATCTGAACGATGCCTTTTGCGGGGACGGAATCGTCCGGGAAATAGCCCCAGGCATAAATATCGCACAGTCCCGACGTGGAGGGAAATGAATATGTTTTCTTTGTTCCGGTCATACCGACTACCCCTTATATCAATTTATCTCAATTATAGCACAACACCTGTTGATTTGAAATATTTTATAGTATTTTTGTATATATTCACAAATAAAACCAGGATTACTAAGCACAATAAACAAAAAGAACAGCGACAGCAACGAGTCTGACGCTGTTTATTTTGCAAAAATTACAATTTAGTCTTTTGGAATGTGATAGCCGTTTTTCTTGAGAAACGCCTCAATGCGATCACCGGGGCTGAGGAGCTTGCTCAGGGATTTGTCATTGTTGAGCGAATCGATCAGAAGCGCAACGTATTTCGACATATCAACGGAATAGTACCAGTCGCGATCCATCAGATCCTTGGGCTGATAAACAAGATTGGTCGTGAACACGCCGTCAAACAGACCGTCCTCATACGCTTTATCAAACGCTTCCAGTCCGTTGCAGAACAGACCGAACGCCGAACAGATAAAGATGCGTTTTGCTTTCAGCTCTTTGAGCTTCGTGGCGACTTCAAGCATCGAATCGCCGGAAGAGATCATATCGTCAACGACGATCACGTCTTTTCCCTCTACGTTGTCACCGAGGAATTCATGTGCCAGAATCGGGTTCCTGCCATTTACGATAACCGAATAATCTCTGCGTTTATAGAACATGCCGAGTTCAACGCCGAGAACCGTCGAATAATAGATACATCTCTGAAGTCCGCCCTCATCGGGGGAGATAATCATCAGATTCTCTTTGTCAATTTTAAAGTCTTTGACATTGCGGACAAGAGCTTTGATCATCTGATAGGTCGTCGTTACATTTTCAAAGCCTTTTTGCGGGATCGCGTTCTGAACTCTCGCGTCATGCGCATCAAATGTCAGAATGTTTTCAACGCCCATCAGGTTGCACAGCTCCTGAAGCGCAAGCGCGCAGTCGAGCGATTCACGGTTTGTTCGTCTGTGCTGACGGCCTTCGTAGAGCATCGGCATGATGACGGTGATTCTCTTCGCTTTGCCGGCGCAGGCCGCGATGGCGCGCTTCAGGTCGGCAAAATGCTCGTCCGGCGTCATGGGTACGTCCATACCGTACAGCTTGTGGGTCACGCCGTAGTTGAAAACGTCCACCACAATATAAATGTCATAGCCTCTGACCGTTTCATGCAGGACGGCTTTTCCTTCACCGGTGCCGAAGCGGTGGAAGCTGGCGTTCAGGAGATACGAATCTTTCAGATACCCGTTAAAGGCGATCGACGTCTTGTGCTCGCTCTCTTGCTCGGTTCTCCATGAGACGATATAGTTGTCAATCTTTTTTGCGATTTCTTCGCATCCGGGTAAGGCGATAATCCCGAGCGGCCCTACGGGAATCTGGGTAAGTTCTTCGGTTAAATCTGGCATTCACAAAACCTCCAAAATAATTCGGTAATTCTATTGTAACTCATTTTGTCGAATTTGCAATAGCAAAAAAGAACTTTGTTAAATTTTGCATAAAACATTTTAGCTATTATTCTGAAAGTCATATATTTTTACAAAAACAGCGTTTCAGCTTTTTCATACAGATGTTGATTTTTGTCTCAAGAAAAATTGCAAAAAGAAGATATAAGTGTCTTGCATTCGTTAGAAAAGTATGTTAAAATGTTATCAATCTATTTTCTGAGAAAGGATGTGACGAATGATGGCTTCCGAAACAATCAATTCTGTCCTTGCCGCAGAAAAAGAAAATGATCGCAAGCTTTCCGAAGCAAAAGAGCAGGCGTCGAAAATCATCGCCGAGGCAAATGTGAGAGCGCGATCCATTCTCGATCAAGCCGTTGCCGATGCTAAAGCGAAAGCGGCTCAGATCACGGCTGAAGCGCAGAAAAAAGCGGACGAGATCGCCGATCATCCGCCGGGAGACGAAGTATCTTCCGGAAATCACGATGGGCAGTTGTTCGCCGCCGCCGTTAAAGCGGTTAAAGAGCGGGCATTACGCTGATGGAGGAACGGAAATGGCAAAGCTGAAAATGCAAAAAATTGAGATCGCCGCCGCTGTTTCTGAATGTGAAAAAATTGTCAGACTGTTACAGCGGAGAGGTGTCATTGAGCTGACGGAGCCGGAAGAGCTTTCGTATCTTGCCAGATCGGATAAAACCGCTGAGATTACCGCTCTTGAAAAAGAATCGCAGATCGTTTCGTCCGCATTAAGCATCTTGAAAAAATACGCCGGAAAAAGCGGTGGATTGCTATCATCTCTCGAGCCGAAAGCGGTTCTTTCCGACGATGATTTTCAACAATTGGTCGAAAACCGTGAGAGTTTGTATGAAGTTGCGGAAAAAGCCGTCGAGCAGAGCAAAGCAATCACAGATGCCAAAGTGACGGCGATTCGTCTGAAAAAGCAGATTGACGCACTGCGTCCTTGGAGCGGGCTTGATATTCCGATGAACTTCAGAGGCACAGCCAAAACATCTGTCTTTATCGGTTCTTTTGCCGGAGAGACGGATAGGGAAGCCCTTTTATCGAAATTGGCGCAGCTCCTTCCCGATAATGATTGTGTTGATGTCGAGATTGTTTCTTCCGGTAATATGCAGACCTGTGCAGTCGTTTATTGCGCGAAGAAAGACGCTCCCGAAGTTGAGCAGACAATTCGATCCGTCGGTTTTGTTCCGATTTCCGATCCGGTATCAAAAACGCCGAAAGAGGCTATGGCAGATCTTGAGTCGAAAATCACAGACTGTGAAAATCAAAAAGCACAGGCGGAAGAAACACTCCGGGCTCTTGGAAAAAAGCGCGATGAACTCGAATATCTGGCGGATTATCTGACGATCGAAAAGGATAAGAACAGTGCGCTTCAAAAGCTGGTACACAGCGAAAAGATCTTTGTTCTGACGGGATATATCCCGGAAATCCGTGCGGAGAAGATTAAAAATGACATCGAATCAAAATTCTGCGCTGCGGTCGAACTGACCGAACCGGGTGAAGACGAGGACGTTCCCGTTCTGCTGAAAAACAACGGCTTTGCGGCTCCGGTTGAACCGATCACGGCGATGTATTCGCTTCCCGGTAAAAGCGACATTGATCCGACGCCGATCATGGCATTCTTTTATTACCTCTTCTTCGGTATGATGCTTTCGGACGCCGGCTATGGTTTGATTATCGCACTGGCGACCGGCTTCGCGCTGATCAAATTCAAGAGTGAACCGAAAATGAGAAATACGATCAAAATGTATTTCTACTGCGGACTTTCCACCGTTTTTTGGGGAGCGATGTACGGCAGTTGGTTCGGCGATATGCCGAATATCATCGGTTCAAACTTTTTCCACACCGAAAAGTTCGCCTCGACGGCAATATGGCTGGATCCACTGAATCAGCTCATGGAGTTGCTTGTATATTGCTTTATCTTCGGTCTGGTTCACCTGTTTGTCGGTGTCGGCATCAAAGCCGTCAATCTCTGGCGGCACGGCCAAAAGCTCGAGGCACTCTGCGAGAGCATTCCGACAGCCGTTACGATCTTCGGGTTCTGTCCGATCTTCTTCGGGCTGTTTACCGAGGTTCCCGCATGGCTGAGCGCGGTCGGTACACCGGCTCTGATCATCGGCGTGATTCTGGTCATCGCGACGGCAGGCAGAGGCTCCAAGAGCATTGTCGGTAAGATCGGCGGAGGCCTGTACGGTCTCTACAATCTGGTCAGCGGTTATCTCGGCGACGTGCTTTCGTATGCGAGACTGTTGGCGCTCGGGCTTTCTACCGGCGTTATCGCGCAGGTTGTCAATATGCTCTGCACCCTGCCGAGCAGCAATGTACTAAAGGCGATTATGCTGATCGTCGTCGGCACAATCGGACACATTGCCAATCTCGGTATCAACCTGATCGGTGCATACGTTCACACAAATCGACTTCAATACGTTGAATTCTTTTCCAAGTTCTATGAGGGCGGCGGAAGAGCCATGGAGCCCTTTGGAATAAACACCAAAAAATTTAAATTCAAGGAGGAAAATTAACATGACTATCACATCAGGTCTTGTATTTGTATTATTGGGGGCAGCTCTCGCGGCGGCTCTTCCCGGTTTCGGTTCGGCAAGGGGTACCGGTATGGTCGGTCAGGCAGCTGCCGGCGTCATCACGGAGGATGCTTCTAAATTCGGTAAAGTTCTGATTATGCAGGTTTTGCCCGGCACGCAGGGTCTGTACGGATTCCTGACCGCAATTCTGCTTCTGAGCAACGCGGGCGTTCTCGGCGGCGGTTTCAGCGACAATCCGATTTCTTTTGAAAAAGGTCTTGCGTATTTCTGCGCCTGCCTGCCCATCATGATCGTCGGTTATTTCTCTGCTATTGCACAGGCAAAAGCGGCTGTCGGCGGTGTCGGCATCGTTGCGAAGAATCCGGATCAGAGCGGTAAGGGTATTATTTTTGCGGCTATGGTTGAAACATACGCAGTTCTTGCCCTTCTGATTTCTCTTCTTGCCATCATCCAGATTTCCAATATCGCGCTTTAATTTCACGATAAAGGAGCAAATGGTATGTCCGGAATAGATAAAATGATAGCTCGGCTTGCCGAAGAAAGCGAAGCTGAGCGCGCCGCCGTCCTGCGTGACGCCGAAGCGAAAGCCGATGCGATTTTGGCTGACGCCGAAGCGCAGGGAAAAGAAAAATCGGCGCAGATTCTGGCCGAGGCGCAAAAGCAGGCCGATGAAACAGTCCGTCTCGCCGAGTCCGCCGCCAAAATGAAGAGCCGTCAGCGTGCGCTTTCCGAGAAAGTCGCTCTTTTGAACGATGTACTGGCTCGCGCTCTCTCCGAACTCGAACAGATGCCGGACGCAGAGTATTATGCCGTACTCAAAAAACTCGCTGCGGAAAACGCGCAGCCGGGCGACGGTGTTCTGCTCATGGCAACAGAAGACGCGGCAAAGATTCCCGGGGATTTCATAAATGACGTGAACAACGCCATCGCGTCTGTCGGTTCATTGAAATTACAGACTTCCGAAACGCTCGCTGCGAAAAAAGGTATCGTACTGACGTACGGCAATATCGAAATCGATCTGACATTTTCGGCGATGGTATCCGCATCGGAAGATACGCTGAAAGAAACGGCGCGCGAAATTCTTTTCGCATGACGCGAAAGGAGATGACAACGCATTGAAAGATACGGATTATGTATACGCAGTAGGCCGAATCAGAGTCAATGAGCTTTCTTTACTGTCTTCGTCGGATATGGGAAGATTGATCGCGGCGAAGACCTATGATGAAGCCGTTTCACAGCTCAACGCAAAGGGCTATGAGATCAACGGAACGGATTATTCTTCCGCCCTGAATGAGCAAAAACGAAACACATGGAAATTGCTTCAGGAGGTTCTGCCCGATAAAAGTCAGATGGATTCCGTCATCATTAAAAATGATTATCATAACCTGAAAGCGGCGGTCAAATCCGCTGTAACAGGGAACGACGGAAAAGCCTGTCTGCTTTTTCCTTCGGTCTATGAACCGGAAATAATCTATAACGCCGTAACAGAAAAGAAGTTCAGCGAACTGCCGCCGGAAATGCGTCCCGTTGCAGAGGAATCCTATGACATTCTTGTCCGCACCCATATGGCGCAGCTTTCCGACGCGGTGTGCGATAAAGCCGCTCTTGAAGCTATGCTGTCGCTTGCTAAAAAAGCGGACAGCAAAATATTCAGCGAGATCGCCGAGTGCATCGCAGCCTGTACGGATATTAAAATTCTCTACCGTTGTATTCTCACAGGGAAGTCCAAGGAATTTATGTCGCAGGCCGTCTGTTCCTGCAAGGCTTTTGCCGCCGATACGCTGATTCTCAAAGCGATGGGCGGCATGGACGAATTCCTGTCCTATCTTGCCAGAACGGATTATGCCGAAGCGGCAGAAGCGTTGAAGCAAAGCCCGACGGCATTTGAAAAGTATTGTGATGATCGCCTGATGGGCATCATCGAGCAGGGCAAGCGCACTGCATTCGGCATCGAACCCCTTGTTGCCTATTATCTGGCAAAGGAAGCGGAGCTGTTGAGCGTCCGCATCGTTCTGTCGGGTAAACTCAACGGCAACGATGAGGAAACGATCCGTGAGAGAGTGAGGTTGCTTTATGTATAAGACGGCAGTCATGGGCGATAAAGACAGCATTTACGGTTTTGCCTCGGTCGGACTGGATATTTTCCCGACCTATGAAGCGGCCGACGGCGTTAAAACGCTCAAACACTTGGTGGAAAACGATTATGCTGTTATTTTTATAACGGAAAAGCTTTTTGCCGAAATGACGGCGGAAATCGAAAAATATAAATCTTTGCCGCTCCCCGCGATTATTCCCATTCCGGGGGTAACGGGAAACAACGGCATAGGAATGGCAGCCGTTTCAAAATCGGTGGAACAGGCCGTAGGCTCCGATATTTTGAAATAATGCCAGATTTAGAATTGAAAGGAAGAGTATCTCCATGAGCAAAGGTACAATTCTTAAAGTCGCGGGTCCTCTCGTTGTCGCAGAGGGAATGCGCGACGCCAATATGTTCGACGTGGTTCGCGTCAGCGACGAACGTCTGATCGGTGAAATCATCGAAATGCACGGCGACAGAGCCTCCATTCAGGTCTATGAGGAAACCGCCGGACTCGGCACGGGAGAGCCCGTCGAATCGACGGGAGAACCGATGTCCGTTGAACTCGGCCCCGGTCTGATCCGCGGTATTTTCGACGGTATCCAGAGGCCGCTGGAAGACATCATGCAGAAAATCGGTAATAACCTCAAACGAGGCGTCGAGGTGCCGTCGCTTGACAGAACGATCAAGTGGCATTTTACGCCTGTGATGAAAGCAGGCGACGCGGTCAAAGCCGGCGATATTATCGGAACGGTGCAGGAGACCGACGTCGTGCTGCATAAAATCATGATTCCCTACGGAATCGAAGGCACCTTACAATATATCAATGAGGGCGATTATACCGTAACCGAAACCATTGCGGCAGTCGCCACACCGAACGGCGAGAAAGCCATCACTCTGATGCAGAAATGGCCCGTCCGTAAAGGCAGACCATATCAGAAAAAGCTGTCTCCCGATAAGCCCCTTGTGACCGGTCAGCGCGTCATCGACGCTCTTTTTCCGATTGCGAAAGGTGGTGTTGCGGCGATTCCCGGCCCGTTCGGCAGCGGTAAAACCGTTACGCAGCATCAGCTCGCCAAATGGGCGGAAGCGGACATCGTTGTCTATATCGGCTGCGGCGAACGCGGTAATGAAATGACCGATGTTCTAAACGAATTTCCCGAACTGATTGATCCGCATACCGGTAAGTCCCTGATGGAACGTACGGTGCTCATCGCCAATACGTCCGATATGCCTGTTGCGGCCCGTGAAGCTTCGATTTATACCGGCATCACAATCGCCGAATATTTCCGCGATATGGGCTATTCCGTCGCGCTGATGGCGGATTCCACCTCCCGTTGGGCAGAAGCGCTGCGTGAAATGTCCGGCCGTTTGGAAGAGATGCCCGGTGAAGAGGGCTATCCCGCCTACCTCGGCAGCCGTCTGGCGCAGTTCTATGAAAGAGCCGGCCGCGTGATTACGCTCGGTTCCGACAACAGGGAAGCAGCACTGTCGGTCATCGGCGCCGTGTCGCCTCCCGGCGGTGATATCTCTGAGCCCGTCTCGCAGGCGACGCTCCGTATCGTCAAGGTCTTCTGGGGTTTGGATTCCTCCCTTGCCTATAAGCGTCATTTCCCGGCGATCAACTGGCTGACTTCGTATTCCCTGTACGCCGATTCTCTCGGCAAGTGGTTCAACGAGAATGTTGACGATAACTGGATGAAGAACAGAACCCGCATCATGGGACTGCTTTCCGATGAAGCGTCACTCGATGAGATCGTCAAGCTCGTCGGTATGGATGCGCTGTCGCCGACCGACCGTCTGAAAATGGAAGCGGCGCGCTCCATTCGTGAGGACTTCCTGCATCAGCTTGCTTTCCATGAAGTTGACACCTATACGTCTCTGAAAAAGCAATTCCTGATGATGTCGCTCGTTCTCGCGTATTATGATAAATCTCTGAATGCACTCGGACGCGGCGCGAATATTGAAGATCTTGCTTCACTTGCTGCGCGTGAGGGAATCGGACGATTCAAATATGTCCCGGAAGAGAAAATCGATGAAGAATATAAAATTGTCATTGCCGCTCTGGATTCCGAAATTGAGAGTGCTGTGAAGAAAGGGGAGGAAGATTGATATGCCGAAAGAGTACAGAACCATTCAGGAAGTCGCAGGTCCGCTGATGCTTGTCCGTGAGGTCTCCGGTGTCAAGTATGACGAGCTCGGTGAAATCGAGCTCGCGAACGGCGAAAAACGCCGCTGCAAGGTGCTTGAAGTCAACGGTTCAAACGCCCTTGTCCAGCTTTTTGAAAGCGCGACCGGCATCAATCTTGCCGAAAGTAAAGTCCGCTTTCTGGGCAGACAGATGGAGCTTGGCGTTTCTCCCGATATGCTCGGCCGTGTTTTCGACGGTCTCGGTCGTCCGATCGACGGCGGCCCCGAGCTGATCCCCGAAAAGAGAATGGACGTCAACGGTGTTCCGATGAACCCCGCCGCCAGAGCCTATCCGCAGGAGTTTATCCAGACCGGTGTTTCCGCAATCGACGGACTGAACACCCTTGTCAGAGGTCAGAAACTGCCAATCTTCTCCGCGTCGGGTCTTCCTCACGCCGAACTGGCGGCACAGATTGCCCGTCAGGCGAAGGTCTTGGGACAGAACGAACAGTTCGCCGTTGTATTTGCTGCAATGGGTATTACATTTGAAGAATCCAACTTCTTTGTGGAGTCTTTCAAAGAGACTGGCGCGATTGACAGAACCGTCATGTTCACGAACCTCGCGAACGACCCGGCTGTTGAGCGTATCGCGACGCCGCGTATGGCGCTGACTGCCGCCGAATATCTCGCGTTCGATTTGGGTATGCACGTCCTTGTTATTATGACGGACATCACCAACTATGCCGACGCGCTGCGTGAAGTCTCCGCCGCGAGAAAGGAAGTTCCGGGACGAAGAGGTTATCCCGGATATATGTATACCGACCTTGCTTCTCTCTATGAGCGCGCAGGCCGTCAGAAAGGCAAGGACGGTTCGATCACGATGATCCCGATCCTATCCATGCCCGAAGACGATAAGACGCACCCCATTCCCGACCTGACCGGTTACATTACGGAAGGTCAGATCATTCTGAGCCGTGATCTGTATCGCCGCGGCATCAATCCTCCCATCGATGTTCTGCCGTCGCTGTCCCGTCTGAAAGATAAGGGTATCGGCGAGGGAAAGACGAGAAAAGACCATTCCAACACGATGAACCAGTTGTTCTCCGCGTATGCCCGTGGCAAGGACGCGAAAGAACTGATGGTCGTTCTGGGTGAAGCGGCATTGACGGATATTGATAAGCTTTACGCCAAATTTGCCGACGAGTTTGAGAAAGAATACATTTCTCAGGGCTTCAACAATAATCGCTCTATCGATGAGACACTCGATATCGGCTGGAAGCTTCTGCGGATTCTGCCGAGAAGCGAGCTGAAACGAATCAGCAACGATCTGCTGGACAAATACTACGACGCGTAAGGAGGTGGGCTGATGGCTGTCATGAACGTCAATCCCACCCGAATGGAATTAACCAATCTGAAGCGTAAACTGACGACGGCGCGCAGGGGACATAAACTCCTGAAAGATAAGCGCGACGAGCTTATGCGCCAGTTCATGCTCCTTGTCCGTGAGAATAAAGAGCTACGCAAAACGGTTGAGGGGAAGATCGCCGAAGCGAACGCGCATATGGCAGTTGCCCGTTCCGTGATGAGCGATGAGGCACTTGACGTCGCCCTGATGGTTCCGATGCAGGAAATGAGCGTCAACATTCATGAAAAAAACGTCATGAGCGTGATGATTCCTGTTTTTGAGAGCAGCTTCAAAACGGCGGACGCCTCCGATATTTATTCCTACGGCTACGCTTTTACGTCAACAGATCTGGACGCTGCTGTGAAATCGCTCTCCGATATTATGCCGGAGCTGCTGCGTTTGGCGGAAGTGGAAAAGTCCTGTCAACTGATGGCGGTGGAAATCGAAAAGACGAGACGGCGCGTCAACGCGCTTGAGCACGTCATGATTCCGCAGTATGAAGAGAGGATCAAATATATCGCCATGAAGCTTGACGAAAATGAGCGCAGCGCGACGACACGCTTAATGAAAGTCAAGGATATGATGCTGAAAGAGGCGCATAACTACGACGATCCGGTCGATTATATGTAATAAATAATATCGTTATTTTTCCATCTTATCTATTGACATCCGACGGGAAATGTTTTATAATATTTTCCGTCACATGCGCCGGTGTGGCGAAATCGGCAGACGCAAGGGACTTAAAATCCCTCGGTAGCAATACCGTACCGGTTCAAGTCCGGTCACCGGCACCACGTCGTCGCGGACTATGTATCGTTCGCGACGACTTTCCGCAAAAGTCACGCTCGGTTCACCTGCTCGGTTGCAAGCGCCCTCGCAACGGTTCGCTTTCGCTACCAACTTTTTGCGGGTTCAAATCCTCATCAGTATTTTACGCTGGCATCTGTTTTGTTACGTGTTGACAACCGAGAACCTCGACACAAAGAGTGTGTTTGAGGCTCTTCTTTTTTTTCTTCATATTATATTTGGTCTGTTTTTACATAAAAAGTGTCCTTGTTTTGAGAAACGAAGGATGATATAATCAACATGGTGATTATTGAATGAAAATTCTTAATTTTGGGTCTTGCAATATAGATTATGTATATTCACTTCATCACATTGTAAGAATCGGAGAAACGGAAACCGCTCATACTCTTGAAATCTTTCCCGGCGGAAAAGGTTTGAATCAATCGATAGCGGTTTCAAGAGCAGGGGCAAAAATATACCATGCCGGTTGTGTTGGCTACGACAGCAAAATGCTAACCGATATTTTACAGAAAAATGGGGTGGATATATCCTACCTTCAGACTGTTGACACAAAAAACGGTCATGCTGTCATTCAGGTTAGCGCCGAGGGAGAAAATTCGATATTTCTTTATCCGGGCTCTAATGAAATGATAACGAAAGAATATGTAGATACCGTGTTAGATAAATTTGACGCAGGTGATATTATTCTTTTGCAAAATGAGATCAATAATGTGGACTACATTGTTGAAAAGGCATATCAAAAAGGCATGTGCATCGTTTTGAATCCATCTCCCTTTAACGAAAAAATTCATGCAATCAACTTTAATATGCTTTCATATATCGTTATAAATGAAGTGGAGTTAAGCGAAATTTCAGAGTGTACAGAGCCTGAAGAAGGTTTGGTATACTTAAAAAATAAATACCCTGCGTTAAAAGTAATACTTACTTTAGGTGAAAACGGTTCTGTATTTGTAAATAAAAATCAGGAATTGCGCCAGGCTGCATTTCAGGTTGATGTTATAGACACAACAGCGGCAGGAGATACATTTTTGGGATATTTCATTGCAGAGCTTTCAAAGGGTACGGATTATTCTCAAATATTAAAAATTGCATCTGTGGCATCGGCTATTACGGTTTCAAGAAAAGGTGCGGCGCCTTCCATTCCAAATAAAAGCGAAGTGTTATCTTTATTTGATAAACTCCGTGAAAGCTAATCAAACAGTAAAAACGATTCGCTATATGAGAAAATCAATAGCTATATTGATCAGAATCTCAAAACGGCAAATCTTGCGGAATTATCTCAAATATTAGGTTATTCAACAGTTTATACCGGCAGCATCGTGAAAAGGCTGACCGGTGAGACTTTTTCAAAGACAGTTCTCTTAAAAAGATGTAAAATGGCAGCTCATATGCTATTCAGTACAGATTTTTCTATTCATGAAATCATTCATATGGTAGGATATGAAAACGAAAGCTTTTTTAGAAAAGCATTTAAGAAGAAATACGGTGAAACGCTGTCAGAATATAGAAACAAAAGGAGGAATTAACATGACAATTGAGCAGAGAATAAAGAACTTATCAGTTCCGGAAGGCATAGTAGATGTTGTTTTGGATACAGATGCGTATAACGAAATTGATGACCAGTTTGCAATCTCATATCTGATGAAGTCAAAAGAAAAACTAAATACCAAAGCAATATATGCAGCACCCTTTTTAAATGAAAAATCTGTCAGTCCTAAGGACGGTATGGAAAAGAGCTATCATGAAATTTTAAAACTTCTTTCACTTTCAGAAGAAAAATGCGATGTTTTTAAGGGGTCGGAAAGGTATCTGGACAACGAAAATACACCAGTTATTTCTCCTGCGACACAGGATTTGGCAAAAAGAGCCGAAAACTATTCTCCTGAAAAGCCTCTTTATGTTGTAGCAATAGGAGCTATAACAAATATTGCATCTGCAATACTTTTGAATCCTAATGTTGCGGAAAATACTGTTGTCGTATGGCTTGGCGGACACGCTCATCACTATCATCACACAAAAGAGTTTAATATGTATCAGGATGTTGCCGCGGCAAGAGTTGTCATGCAAAGCGGTGTTCCGTTCGTTCAGCTTCCTTGTATGGGTGTTGTCGACAGTTTTACGGTTTCAAAGCCGGAGCTTGAATTTTGGCTTAAAGGAAAAAATCCCCTTGCAGACTATCTTGCCCAAAATGCCATAGAAGCGGCAGAGAGTTATGCAAGAGGCAAGGCGTGGACTCGAGTAATTTGGGATGTCACTGCAGTTGCATGGCTAATGAATGATTCGCAGCAGTTTATGGAATCAAGAATGATTCCAACTCCCATTCCTACTTACGATAATTTTTATGCAACAAATTATAACGGAACCCCTATGAGATATGTGTATAGCATAAAACGCGACAATCTGATGACTGATTTGTTTCAAAAATTGATGAAATAGACAGTTGGCACTTATTTTTGTTACATCTTTGTAAAGCCTCAAAGGCATATAATTGTTCACAAACGTACACATGAAAAAACTCCCATCTACAGCGTGCAGACGGGAGTTTTTATTGCTTTTGGATATAAGGCTTTAATTTATGGAATAATCATACTCATACAGCCATTCCGACGCATAGAAGCGTCTTGCGCGAATGACAACCTGTGAATCGTAAATCTCAACCTGAATGCCGGTTCCGGCGTCGTCATATTCGTCCGTAGACGATACAATATCCGTACACTTCGGCAGATTGATATAATGCGAATCGTAGTCAAAATCGAAGGCAATCAGCTTCGTCGTATGCGTGTGTCCGCATATGTAAAATACATCATGATGGTTAACCAGGACATCTAACAGTTCCGTATAATTCTCAATCAGATGCGTATAGGGGTGGTGATTGAAAACAAACGCCGGAAGATTGTCATTCTCCGCTTCGGTCAGCACACCGTCAAGCCAGTTAATCTGCTCTATGGAAATGTCCGGCGTATTGACC
The DNA here is from genome assembly GCA_945912145.1 of uncultured Clostridia bacterium. Lineage (GTDB taxonomy): Bacteria > Bacillota > Clostridia > Oscillospirales > Acutalibacteraceae > UBA1081. The sequence goes on from CAMEBF010000001.1 coordinate 331,341, forward strand.
GCGTCCGATTCGGAACCCATAAAGATGAAATAGCAGTCGTCAAGCTTTACGGAATAGTAGTACGGCGCATCAACCTGATTGCCGGTAAAGGCGTTATAATAGCTCCAGAAACGGGAGGCGAGCTTATCATATTGATCAACACCGTTGCCGGTATCATGATTTCCCATCGCCGTGTAAATGGCTTCTGCAGGCTGAATCCGTTCAATCAGTCCATAGAAGAACAAATTTTCAATATTCTGTCCGTTCATGGTGTTGTCGCCCAGAAAGACAATCGCATCATTCGGCGTTTCGCAGTTCTTGACATCATACAGCGTCTGAATAAAACGATCTCTCGGCGGCTTGTTATTGCCCTCCATGTGGGCATCGGACAGCACCGTGAAATTCATTTTGCAGTTTTTGGCATCTTTCACATCGTGCGTCTCGGTAGGAAGTGAAACACCGAGGAGAAGAAAAAGTGCAAGAAAAGATGCAACTACTTTTCGGATAGTGGTAATCAGCATAAAAATAACCTCCTGATCATACTGTTACCATCAGTATACCAGAAGGTTTGTCTTGATTCAATAACGCATTTTAATTTTTTTATATTTTTTTAATTTTTTCTGTTGATTTTATCATAAACCATATCCAATGCGTGCATACCGCCGTAGGAAAGCAAACAGGCCGCTCTGACTCGTAGCTCTGCATTAGGATTCGCAATTACATACTTACGATATTTTTTTATATTATCTTCGATATGCCTTTTCTCGGCAAAATAGAGATTGGGACAATTCCGAAGTTTCATATAAACCCAGAAATTATTCTCAATCAACCGGTTGGTCAGCGCCGCAAAGAATTCTTTGTCTACAGCAGTACCGACAGAACGGATGATATGGTCGTACAGTTTTACATAATCATAAAACTTGATATAGTTGCAACGACTGTTTGTAACGCTGCCGGAATGCTGCACATAGAAATACAATGGTTTATTGGTATGAGCAATCATCTTGGCTTGTTTAAATGTATAGTACACCACAAATGTGTCTTCCCCCATGATGTAATCGGGGAAGCGAACAGATTGAAATAATGTTTTTTTATATAATTTACTGCCACTTGAAGCGGAGCAGACGTTTCCGTAAAAAAGCTGGATAATGGATTCATTTCCCGTTAAACAGAGAATTTCTTCGGGATTATCCGATAAAGAATAAATCCGCTTAAGGGAAGAATCAGGATTTACACGGTAGTGTCCGCAGGTGGAAATATCGGCATTTTTGCTCTCGATCGCATGGTACAGACACGCAATAAAATCGGGAGCAACGTAATCGTCCGCGTCAACAAACGTCACGTAGTCTCCGTGCATAATATCCAGTGCGGCATTTCTGGCTTTTGAGACACCGGCATTCTTCTGATGCAGCACAACAATCCGATCATCCGTTTTTTGCAGCTCGTCGCAAATCGCGCCAGACATATCGGGAGAGCCGTCATCAATTAGAATGATCTCGAGATTCTCATATGTCTGCGCACAAAGGCTTGCAACACATTTTTTAATATACTTCTCAACATTATATACGGGGACAATGATGGAAATCAAAGGATTCATGCTGGAATATCCTCCCCGGATAAATCGGTATCTGCCGAAGTTTCAGAGGATTTTTTCTCTTTGCCGAGTTTTTTGTAAACTGTACACAAAACGTCAATGATAACCAAAAAGAACAGCAACTGGAATACAAAAGTCGCAATATCCTGATTCAACTGCGTATTATAGTACAATCCGAGCTTCTGGCTCAATTCCATAACAGCGTCAGGATGGTAATACCAATATGTCGGCAAGGGAGTCAACAGGAGAGTGAAAGCGACGAAGTAAAACCAGTCCGTTTTACTGTATTTTTCGGTTCCGAAAAGAAAAATACAAAACGGAATCAGCAGGAATGAAAGCGCGTAAGAGTTTGAAGCGGAAGGAATATTCAGCATAAGATACGCAAGCAAAAATGCCCTGTGCCATGCTTTTTTTGAAAGGAACAAAACAATCAGCGCAATCACTTCTGTAACAGCACACACAATCTTTGCGGAGAATGCACCATTACCCGCAACCATGAAAACAAAATTCTGAATGCTGACACTACTGAAATTCAGACTTGATTTTTTATTTAGCGTAAATGTAAAAAGATTTTTCAGAATCTTCATCAGGAGCGATGCGGAACTGCCGTCCGAAGCGGCAAGGTGATTCATATCCAACAAGGGCAGGAGACCATAGGAAATGGCGGCCGTTGTAGACTTAAACTCTTCAAGGAAGAAAATGATGGGGAATACAACGACAATAACACCGTATACCATCAGTCGCAGGGCTTCTTTGTATTTCTTTTCCGCAACAAGAGTCAAGCCGAAAATAGCGGGATACAGCTTAATTCCAGCTGAAACGGCAAGAGAAATGTAAGATAATTCACGAACAAGATGGTTTTCGGAATCCTTGAAAAACATAAAAAACATCGCGCAGACGACGCTCAGTATCAGGATATTGCCACGCTCCAAACAAAACATGACCGGATAAGAAACAATCATCAAAAAAGAAAATATCGATGCTTGCATCTTGAATTTTCCGTCATTCTTTATATTGACATAGGATTCAATCAGACGCAGCATAGAAAGAATACAGACGATCGCAAAAAGGGTATAGATCATCATACAAAGCTGATCCGCCTGCAGAGTGGTTCTTCTGTTAAAGGACGTTGAAACAAGATTGGGGGAAATAAATTTAGAAAGAAAGCGGAAAATCAAAACACATAACGGCGGATAGATGTTGTTTCTCTCTGAATAAACGTTCTCAGAGCCGCCGTCGCGAATGGAATTGAAAAAGTCCATGTATAGATCCGTATACTGACCGGAGTGAAACAGCATCATTTTCCATGAATCGCCGCCGCTTGCAGCCGCCATTACCACACTGATAAAAAGATTGGCTATAAAGAATATGAAAAAAATCGTTAAAAACATTTTTACGGTCGGTTTTGTGTTTCGTTTGATTCCCGACACTTCTTTTCCTTTTCTCATAAACTGTCCTTTCATACCTTTAGAAATTATGTTTTACAAGCAGATTCCCTGTAAAGCAAATTACTTTATGCAGAAAAAGTGGTGCAAAGCTATTTACTTTACACCACTCTGCGCAAATTGTACCCCGTTATTTTCCGGCAAAATTCTTAATAATGTAGTTGAGAATATCGATAATTTCAACGATAAACTGAAGCCACATGATCAATGCCTCCGTTCGTTAAGATAGATGGATTATATCAAAAATAACAAGGAATGTCAAGCATTTATAGAAATCTGCCGCGAATGAGAACACGTTCAAGCGAAAAATCACGACTCAGCAGAACAAGATCGGCGTCGCGACCTTCAGCAATATGACCGCAGACATCGCCGAGACCGACGGAATCGGCCGGAATATGCGTTGCGGAAGCAATCGCTTTCTCAGGGGGAATACCGCATTGTATCAGATTCCGCATCATACGGAAAACGTTCATGGTGGAACCGGCGATTGTGCCGTCTTTGAGCGTTGCAACCGAATCTTTCACAAATACTTTGAGATTGCCGAGCGTATATTCTCCATCACCGAGACCGGTTGCCGCCATTGAATCCGAAATAACGGCCAGTCTTTCAGCTTTTGCTCCGAACATCATGCGGAGAACCGGCGGAGCAATGTGAATCCCGTCGCAGATGATTTCCGCTATGGCGTCCGAATCGAAAAATGCACCGATTACGCCGGGTTTGCGGTGATGAAGTCCGTTCATCGCATTAAAAATATGCGTAATGTGATCTGCGCCGTTACGGATTGCTTCCATCGCGGTATCATAATCGCAGTCCGTATGGGCGATGGAAACTTTACCGCAGAATCCGTCTATAAAGCTGGCGGCATTCTGATATTCAGGGGCAACATTGACAACTTTTATAAAATTCCCAAGAGACTGGATAAACGGAAGATCCGGTTCTTTTAACAGCGAGATGTCGTGCGCGCCGCATTTTTTCGGGGAGAGATACGGTCCTTCGAGATTGATGCCGCGAATGACGGCTCCGTCATGGTCATTTTCTGACGCTTCGGTAATACGGTCGACCGCTTTTTGGATATCGTTATCAGAGAGTGTGACGGTCGTCGCCAGTATTGATGTGATACCGTTTTCTCCGTAATAACGGAGCATGGAATTCATTTCAAAGGTTGACGCTGTTGAAAAGTCGTACCCGACGCAGCCGTGTGTATGAATGTCTACCAGACCGGGGATCAGAAACCGGTCAGCGCAGTCTATCTCATCTGAGCCGTCGAGAGTGCCGAGTTTTGCTATTATTCCGTTTTTAACTTCAACATCGGTACGGACAAACTGTCCGTCCAAAAATACCTGTCCGTTTTTCAGAATCATAATTATCACCTTTTTTTATCATAACACGAATTGCCGCATTTTAAAATGCTTTTTGTAAAAAAATTAAAAATTTTGAAATTTATCAAAATTTTTCTTGAAGAATCGACCATTATATACTATAATGAAATTGAATTCAAATTTCTGGGAGGGATTTTTTGTGGCACTAGCGGATTTCGCAGCGTCGGCTGTCAGATCCATATCCAAACATAACGCCGCTTCGTTAAAACGAAAGCGTTCTGCTCCGCCTATTTCCGATCATATTATCAAGAGTATTCGCGGAGATCAATATAAAGTCGGTTTTTCATCCTGTGAAGTCATGCCCGATGATCTGGGTAAGGCAACCCATTGGATCGCAGGACACGGTCCGGGGCATAAAGTTGAGGACGTTCACGATCCTATTACGGTCAGTGCTATGTGGATCGGCTGCGGTGATCATGGCGGACTGATAATGGTCAGTGCGGATTGTATCGGTCTGACAAGAGTCGAAGTGGCAAAAGTTCGCGATAAGCTTTCCGATTTTTCCAAACGGAGCAACTGCAAAAGCATCAATATCTGCTGCACCCATTCACATGCCGGCTTTGATACGGTCGGTTATTGGGGCAAGCTTCCGAAAACAGGCAAAAACCCCGCCTACATGGAAAAGCTCCTGACTTCGATTGCGCACGTCTGTGAGCAGGCCTATGAAAATCGTACAGAAGGCGATATTTACGTCGGTAGCATCCATGTGCCGGAGGCGCAGCTCGATAAACGTCTGCCGATCGTGCTTCATGACGTGCTGACCAGAATCCGTTTTGTTCCCGATGACGGCAGCAGCGAAACATGGTTTCTGAATTATGCGGCACATCCGAATACGCTCGGCGGCAAGAACCGGACAATCAGCGCGGATTATCCTTATTATATGCGGGAAATGATCAAAAAAGCAAAGCCTGTCAATGTCTTATTCGGTGTCGGCGCAATCGGTGCGGTCGATCCGGGCGATTTCTGCGAAGATAAGGTCGAACGGACACAGCTTCAGGGAGAATGCCTCGGAAAAGCGGCGCTGCAAATCAATAATGATGAAAAAATGGATTGTGAACTGACTGTTTTACGACAGCCGTTTTACGCGCCGGTTGATAATGCGGTTTTGGCTTTTCTGGCTTCACTGAAGGTTATGAGCTCCAAACGATATCCCTGTGAAAAGGGTGATCTCGGCATGGCGCTGAAAACAGAAATGACCTATATCAAGCTCGGAAAACAGAAAATCCTTCTGCTCCCCGGCGAGAATTTTCCCGAGACCGTTTACGGCGGTTATGCTTCTCAGGAGGATTCCGCAACGGGTGAAGCGCCTTCGATCAATCCGAAGCCGCTTACTGAAATTGCAGGCGATGAAAACCTGCTGGTCTTCGGCGTCACCAATGATATGACGGGCTATGTCGTTCCGCCGAATGATTTCATTCTGCATCCGACCCAGGCTTACCTGAGCAACGGTCGTGACCGCTTCGATCGCAGCCATTATCACGAAACGAACTCCCTCGGTATCCTGACGCAAAAGGCGATAGCGGATTGCTTTGCCCACATGGTTGAGCGGATGGGCTGATAATTTGTGTAATCGGTGAGTACGGCGCTACAGTCCGTACTCATCTTTTTTAATATGGATAACATTCCCGTCGGAACGAATCATTCCGCTTTCATTCAGTTTTTTGATCTCACGCATCATTGCGCTGCGATCAACGGAAAGATAATCGGCCAGATCGGACAGCGACAGCGGCAGCGTGAACTGATCGGAATCAAACTGATCCCGAAGGTACGTAAAATATGTCATGAGCTTATCCTGCGTTGATCGTCGGCTTAAGATGACAATATGAATTTGTGATTTTCGCATGGCGGCATCCAGAAGATTGTTTAATAAAATCAGATGCTTGCCACAGTTGTTTTCGCATCGGGATAGAAGACGGTCATAATCAATCATACTGAGTACACAGGTCTCTTTTGCCTGGATATAATAGATATTGCGATCGGATTTCGGCAGGAAGCGTTTTCCGAATACATCGCCGACCTCATAATAATCAATAATGCTTTTCTGTCCGTTGATGTCGGTGCAGACCAGGTGAGCGATTCCTTTTTCCATGAGAGCTAGTTCCTGCGCTTTTTCTGTGAAACGCATAATAATATCGCCCTTGTTGTATATTTTCTCTTCACGGAACAAACAGCGGCGTATTTCCGTTGTTTCTTCTTTAGACATAAATGCATAAGGTGAATATTTACCCATCTTTGAACCACTCCATAATGTGTTTTGTTTTAAAATTTATCACTATATCTTGTATTATATTTCATTTTTGTTGCAAATGCAACAGATTTTTGAAATTTTTTCATGTACAATAAGTAACGCACGCACAAGCTGAATCTTGTAAAGATAGGGAGGAAAATTTAATGCGAATTATTAAACGAAACGGATCAGAAGAGCTTTTTGATATACAGAAAATTATTGCCGCCATCACCAAGGCGGATTCCGCTTCGGAAAAGCGGGAGCTGACGCCGGAAGAGATCAATGACATTGCGGAATATGTCGAATACAAATGCAATAAAATGGGAAGAGCGGTTTCCGTTGAAGAAATTCAGGATATGGTCGAGGATCAGATCATGGCGAAAGGCGCGTTTGAGCTGGCGAAATGTTACGTTCGCTATCGCTATATCCGGTCATTAGCCAGAAAAGCCAATACGACGGATAATCAGATTCTGACACTGATCGAATGCAACAATGAAGAGGTCAAACAAGAGAATTCCAATAAAAATCCTACGGTCAACAGCGTACAGCGCGATTATATGGCCGGTGAGGTCAGTAAAGATCTGACCAAAAGAATCCTTTTACCGCCGGATATTGTTGAGGCGCACGAACAGGGCATTATTCATTTCCATGACGCGGATTATTTTGCGCAGCATATGCACAACTGCGATCTTGTCAATCTTGAGGATATGCTCCAGAACGGCACCGTCATCAGCGGCACCCTGATCGAGAAACCCCACAGTTTTTCAACGGCCTGCAATATCGCCACGCAGATCATCGCGCAGGTTGCCAGCAACCAGTACGGCGGTCAGAGCATCAGCTTATCGCATCTCGCACCGTTTGTGCAGACCTCCCGTGAAAAGATCCGCAAGGCTGTCCTCGACGAGATCAAAGAGATGGACGTTACCGTCTCGGAAGAAAAATTAAACCACATTATCGAAGCAAGATTGCGTGAGGAAATTTCAAAAGGCGTGCAGACGATTCAGTATCAGGTCGTCACCCTCCTGACAACGAACGGACAGGCACCGTTTGTCACGGTCTTTATGTATCTCGGTGAAGCCAAAAACGAGCGCGAAAAAGCCGATCTCGCCATGATTATCGAGGAGACGCTCAAACAGCGTTATGAAGGCGTTAAAAATGAAGCCGGCGAGTGGATCACTCCGGCCTTCCCGAAGCTGATCTATGTGCTCGAGGAAGATAATGTGACGGAAGGTACTCCCTATTGGTATCTGACAGAGCTTGCAGCAAAATGCACGGCGAAGAGAATGGTTCCCGACTACATCTCGGAAAAGATTATGCTGCAGAATAAGATCGACAAGAACGGGGAAGGTCATTGTTATACTTGCATGGGCTGCCGTTCGTTCCTGACGCCTTATGTGGACGAAGACGGAAAACCGAAGTATTACGGTCGCTTCAATCAGGGCGTTGTGACGGTCAACCTGGTTGATATTGCACTGTCGGCTCACCGCGATCTGGATGAATTCTGGAAAATTTTTGACGATCGCATGGAGCTTTGTCACAGAGCGCTGCGCTGCCGTCATGAGCGTCTGAAAGGCACCTATTCCGACGCCGCACCGATTCTGTGGCAGTATGGTGCTCTCGCCAGACTCAAGAAAGGGGAGACGATCGATAAGCTCCTTTACGGCGGTTATTCGACGCTTTCGCTTGGCTATGCCGGTCTGTGGGAGACGGTTTATGCGCTTCTTCACAAAAAAATGACCACGCCGGAAGGTCGCGAGCTCGGTCTTGCCATTATGCGCAAGCTCAACGAATACACGGCAAAATGGAAAGCGGCGGAGAATATTGATTATTCGCTGTATGGTACGCCGCTTGAAAGCACCACCTATAAATTCGCAAAGTCCCTTCAGAAACGCTTCGGCGTCATCGAGGGTGTGTCGGATAAAAACTACATTACAAACTCCTATCATGTCCATGTGATGGAACAGATTGACGCGTTCGATAAGCTCGCTTTTGAATCCCAGTTCCAGGCTCTGTCGCCCGGCGGCGCGATCTCTTATGTGGAAGTGCCGAATATGCAGGATAATATTCCCGCCGTCCTGAAGGTTATGCAGTTTATCTATGATAATATTATGTATGCGGAGCTGAACACCAAGAGCGATTACTGCCAGGAATGCGGCTACGACGGTGAAATCAAAATCGTCAAGGACGAAGATGGCAAGCTTGTCTGGGAATGCCCGAAATGCGGCAACCGTGACCAGAATAAGATGAATGTTGCCAGACGCACCTGCGGCTATATCGGCACGCAGTTCTGGAACCAGGGACGCACACAGGAAATCGCGGAAAGAGTGCTTCACTTATAATGCATTACGGAGAAATCAAAAAATGTGATATTGCAAACGGCGAGGGCGTCAGGGTCTCGCTGTTTGTTTCCGGGTGTACACACCATTGCAAGGGCTGTTTCAACGCGGAAACATGGGATTTTTCCTACGGTCAGCCCTATACGGATGAGACGGAAGCGGAGATTTTGGAACTTCTCGGTAAGGGATATATTTCCGGTCTGACGCTTTTGGGCGGCGAACCGTTCGAACCGGTCAATCAGCGAACACTGCTTCCGCTTCTGAAAAAAGCCAAGCAAAACTTTCCTGAAAAAGATATCTGGTGCTATACAGGCTATCTGTTTGATAAGGAGCTTCGGCAGGAGAGCCGAGCCCGATGTGAAGTGACGGACGAAATGCTTTCTCTGATCGATGTGCTTGTCGATGGCGAATTTAAGGAAGAATTGAAAGACATTAGTCTGCCGTACCGCGGTTCATCTAATCAGCGGATTCTTGATGTGCAGGCTTCGCTCAAAACAGGGAAGCTTGTGCCGTGGGAAATCAGAAGTCCGCAAATCCATATGAACAAATAAATGAAACGACTGTATCATAATCGGTACAGTCGTTTTTTTCGTCTATCAGAGCTTCACAATAATTTCATTCTCGCCTTTTACCGGTGTGACGGAGATATACACAGCTTCGGAATCGCCAATCGGATGAATGGTTGCTTTTCGTTCGGAAATAATCTCTCGCGGCATTGTGGGTGCATAGATCATGACCTTTTTCCGCGTCAGCTTTTCCGTTGTAAATTTCAGCGTAAAGGTATTGTTCCTGCGATTAAAACCGTATTTTTGAATTTCACCGGGAACGGCAACAGGGTAGGGTCTCGCGATGATCTTCATAATCTTTTCTTCGGCAAGCGCCGGCCAGAATGCCCAATAGGTCTGGCTCCAATGATTGTTGTCGAACAGCTCCAGCAGATGCTCCAGATGCGGATAATCATCACATCCCGGCACCATGCCGCCCCATTCACCGACAAGCACAGGAACGCCGAGTCTTGCCTGCGTTTTTGCGTGCTGCGCAAAGATCGTGTCGGCGCGGCTGTTGCTCGCCACATTTGTCATAACAGAGTCAACCGTCAGATCGTAGCCGTGAGGAGAAAAAACAAGATTTTCCTCAAGTTTGCCATCGGGATAGCGCAGACGCGGCGTAGAACAGGGAATTGTCGTATTGGAGTAGTAGCAGTTCTCCATGAAGATAATACCGTTTTCGGTCACTTCACGAATGGCGGACGCAATTTTTACCAAGAACGGATAATAGGTTTCCGTATCAAACTTTTTGATGAAAAGATCGGCACCGGATGTCGCACTGCGGAAAACCTCAGGATCATCGATTATCGCAAGTGCTTCCGTTGCGGTGTCGCCCTTGATGATATTTTTGATCGCCTGCACTTTTTTTACCTTTTTGGAAAGAATGGTTTTTGTCGCGCTTTTTACGATCTTGCGGAATGCTTTTCCGCCGTCTGTTCCGGGATAGGGTTCGTTGAAAATATCAAAGCCCAGAAGATTTTCTTTGTCCTTGAACCGCTCGGCGACGTGCTTCCACATATCGGCGTAATGATCCTGTAAGCCTTTTCCGCAGACGGGTAAGTTTGCCCAGAAGTTATCAAACGCGCGATGAACGGCTTTATCAAAGAAATAGCCCTCCGCCCAGATGAGCTTCGCTTTTTTGAAGTTGTAGGAATCCGTAACTGTCGCCCAGTCCGGCGCACCGCCGTGATACAGATCCTGATGCATATCGAGATAGACATAAATCCCGTACTGATTGCAAAGATCAACATATCGCTCCATGCAGTCGAGATAATCTTCATCATAAAAATCGGGACGTGGCTGTACCGCTTTCCAGAGCAGACCAAAACGCACGACGTTGATACCAAGTTCCGAAAGACGCTTGAACATGTCCGGCGTCCAGTCAACCGGCTTAAAATTCTCTTTCCCGTCAATCTCGTTTCCCTTGAATACCAGATTCACGCCGTTGAAAATTCTCTCACGGCCACTTTCGTCTACCAATGCTTTTCCCTTAACGGTGATCCGTTCCATACTCTTTCCTCCGTAATTGAGTTGCTTTCATTATACCATATTTTTCAGGATAGTCAACAAAAAAACGCTGCATCCGGTCAGGACACAGCGCAATAGTCAAGCCGTTTTCTTTTTAAATAAGTTGGCTAAATCGAAATCATTCAATCGTTTGACAAATTTGTTATCCGATTTCTCTAACCGGTTCATAATGGCTTTCATCAGGAAATAGGCGAGAATACCGGCGATGGTACCGCAGATGAATCCGCCAACAACGTCCGTAAAATAATGAACCATTAAGTACAGTCTCGAGCAGCCGACCAGAACGGCGAGAATAGGGAAGACCCATTTGAATTTTTTATCCTTGAAGACAAGGAACATGGAAATTGCCATTTCGAAAGCGGCGGTCGTGTGACCGCTCGGGAAACTGCGATCACTTTCCGTCAGAGCTCCCGCTTCACGATACCATTGCATAAATTCGCCGTTGCCGGACATTGTGACATAGGGTCTGGCTCTGGCTACCAACGGTTTTGCAATGACATTCGTAATCAACGTACCGATCAGGATGGCTAAAAAGAGTGCCATGCCGTATTTTCTTGTTTTCTTAAAGAAGCAAAGGACAAGCCCAAGGAGCATCATCGGAATGACAAAATGAGAGTCACCGAGCTCCGTAAAGATTTGAACGAAAGACGTCAGCCACGCGGCATGCAGTTTTCCGAAAAACGCGAAGACGGAATAGTCTATGCCGTGAAAAACCGTATCCAGCCATGTGCCGGCGCTTAACAGGGTAGTGGTTAACATAAAGTACCTCCTTATACTGATAGTACCATCATACCATAAAAGTGAAATTTTTCAAGTGGTAGGCAGAAAATCTTTGGATATTCTTTCCACATCCTTGACAAAATTCGTACAATCATGTATAGTATTCTTGTCGAAAAAACAGATACCTGAAAGGATTGATTCCGATGCCAAATTATTATCAGCCCGAGATTGAATGCGCATCCCGCGAAGAAATCAGGGCTATTCAAGACGAAAAACTGGTCAAACAGGTCAAACACGTTTATGAAAACGTTAAATATTACCGTGATCTGATGGACGAAAAAGGCGTAAAGCCCGAGGATATTCAGTCCGTTGACGATCTGCATAAACTTCCGTTCCTGACAAAAGCCGATCTTCGTGACGCCTATCCTTATGGTCTCCTCGCCTGCGACCTGAAGGACTGCGTAAGAATCCAGTCCACAAGCGGTACAACAGGACGCCGTGTCGTCGCGTTTTATACCCAGAAAGATGTTGATCTCTGGGAAGACTGCTGCGCGAGAGCGATCGTTGCTGCCGGCGGAACCAATGAAGACGTTTGCCAGGTAGCTTACGGCTACGGTCTGTTCACAGGCGGCCCCGGCCTTAACGGCGGTTCGCATAAAGTCGGCTGTCTGACGCTTCCGATGTCCTCCGGCAATACGGAGAGACAGATCCAGTTCATGCGAGATCTCCATGCCACAATCCTTTGCTGCACGCCGTCCTATGCTGCTTACATCGGCGAAACAATCAAAGAGATGGGGCTGACGCCTGACGATATCGATCTGAAAGCCGGTATTTTCGGCGCGGAGCCCTGGACGGAAGAGATGCGCCGTGATATTGAGAAATCTCTGGGTATTAAAGCCTATGACATCTATGGTTTGACAGAAACCAGCGGCCCCGGCGTATCGTTTGAATGCTGCGAACAGGGTGGTATGCACATCAATGAGGATCACTTCATTGCGGAAATCATTGATCCCGATACCGGAGAAGTTCTTCCCGAGGGTGAAAAAGGAGAGCTGGTCTTCACAAGCATCGACAAAGAAGCGTTCCCGCTTCTTCGCTACCGCACAAGAGATATCTGTGTTCTGTCCCATAAAAAATGCTCCTGCGGCAGAACCCTGGTTCGCATGAGTAAACCGATGGGACGCAGTGACGATATGCTGATTATCCGCGGCGTCAATGTCTTCCCGTCACAGATCGAAACCGTTCTGCTCAAAGAGGGATATTCGCCCAACTATCAGATCGAGGTAGATCGCGTCAACAACACCGATACATTGGATATCAATGTGGAATTAAGTCCTGAACAGTTCTCCGATACCGTAAAGGACGTTGCCGCAAAAGAAAAAGCATTGGCGGCTGCCATTACACAGATGCTCGGCATTCGTCCCGCCGTTCATCTCGTCGCGCCAAAGTCTATTACAAGAAGTGAGGGCAAAGCTGTCCGCGTGATTGATAAACGCAAACTCCACGACTGATATTGAAATAGGGAAAGGAATGAGATTTTATGAGTGTTCATCAGATTTCCGTATTTATTGAAAACAAAACCGGCAAGCTTGCCGAAACAACAAAATATCTTGCTGAAAAGAATATTAACCTGCGTGCGCTGTCCATCGCCGACACGCAGGATTTCGGAATTCTTCGCATCATTTGCGAGAATCCCGCGAACGCCGTACAGGCACTGAAAGACGGCGGTTATGTCGTTGCCGAAAATGAGGTGCTTGCTGTAGAGATCAAGGATGAGCCCGGCAGCCTTGCTCAGATCCTGACTGTTTTAGCCGACGCCGGTATCGTTGTTGAGTATACCTACGCGTTCTTATCCGTTAAAAAAGCGGGAGACGCCTATATGATTTTCCGTGTTGACGACAACGCCGCAGCGGAAAAAGCGTTGAAAGCCGCCGGCATCCGTATCGCCGAGCAGGATTCGCTTTTCTGATTCTGAAACAAATAAGCAGACGCCTGAGCAATCGGGCGTCTTTTTGCATATAAAAATGAGGCAAAGCCTTTTCGCTCTGCCTCATAATTCTGATTTGAATTTATTTTGCTTTTGCTGTTTTATCGGCTTTTTTGGCAAGAACAAGGTTCGTGATGATACCGAGGATCAGAGCCGTTGCAATAGCTGTGATATTGATCTTGCCGAAAGAAAGGGTCAGTCCGCCGATACCGGCAATCAGGATGACGGAAACCGTAAAGAGGTTGCGGTTATCTTCAAGATCGACTTTCTGAACCATCTTCAGACCGCTGACCGCGATGAATCCGTACAGAGCCATGCAGACGCCGCCCATGACACAGGAGGGGATAGAGTTGACGAATGCAACGAAGGGCTGAATGAACGAGATCAGGATTGCACCGACGGAAGCCGTGATGATGGTGTAAACGGATGCATTGCCGGTGATCGCAACACAGGCGATGGATTCGCCGTAAGTCGTGTTCGGGCAGCCGCCGAAAACAGAACCGACCATAGAACCGACGCCGTCACCGAGCAGCGTTCTGTGAAGACCGGGATCCTCGAGAAGATCTTTTTCAATGATGGAAGAAATGTTTTTATGATCCGCGATATGCTCTGCAAAAACTACGAAAGCGACGGGAATGTATGCAACGGCGATCGAGCCGATGTATGTGGCGTCTAAAGCCTTAAAGCCTTTTGCGGCGGTCAGGAAAGTGAAATCGGGAACTGCAAACAGTTTCAAGCCGCTGAAGACGCTGAAATCAATCAGTTTCAGAGAATCATTGCCGGTCTTGATGCCGATAAGTGTAAAGATCGCGGCGGCAGCATAACCGGAAAGAATACCGATGATGAAAGGGATCAGCTTCGCCGTCTTTTTTCCGTAGACGGAGCAGAGCATGGTAACAAAAAGTGTGATCAGACCGCAGAGAACAGCAATCAGTACATTTGCCGAGGGAACAAGGGAAACGGTATCAACAATTTTGCCGTCCTGAATGACCTGATTGGTCACTTCAATCATGTATTTACCTTTCTGCAAATCGCCGACTGCGTTGCCTGCCAGCGAAAGACCGATAATGGCAACGGTAGGACCGATAACCTGCTTGGGCATCAGCTTGTCAATCCATTTTACACCGGCAAATTTAACGGCGATTGCGATAACGACATAAACAAGACCGGCAAAAACAGCACCGATGATCAGACCGGCATAGCCAACCTCAACCGTAACTGCGCCGGCAAACGCGGCAGCCATCGGGCCGAGAAACGCGAAAGAAGAGCCAAGGAATACCGGGCTTTTCGCCTTAGTGAAAAGAATGTAGACCAGAGTACCGACGCCGGCGCCGAAAAGAGCCGCCGTAGGCTGCATGCCGTGACCGACAATGATCGGTACAACAAGCGTAGCCGCCATGATCGCCAGAAGCTGCTGAATCGCGAAAACGATCAACTGACCAAACTTCGGCTTGTCTTTGATGCCATAGGTAAGTTTCATAGAATTTTCCTCCGAACAGATGTATTATAAATGCCGGGGCATTTATTCCAAAATAAAAGTGATCCTGCCGCAGCAAGATCACATAACAAGTCCCTACAGAATAATTCGGATGAGGTATTGATGATAAAATCTTGCGTGCATCTCGGTACATCGCTTAAAGATTTATTTGCTTTATCATAGCACATATCGACTTTCTTGTAAAGAGTTATTTTTATTTTTTCCGATTTTAACAAATTACGAGTGTTTTTACCGTTTCTTTTCTGTCACATATTGCGCTGCTGCGCCGGAATCCAAAACAGGATAAGTGAAGCCGTAAGCGGAAACCGTTTGTGATGCTGATTGAATCAGGATATCTTTTACCTCTTTCGCTGTCAGAGACGAATCTAACGAATATAGGAGAGCGGCCGTGCCGGAAACAAACGGCGTCGCCATAGATGTTCCCGAAGCATAACCGTATTCATTCCCGAGCGTCGTACTGTAAATGTTCTCGCCCGGAGCAACAAGATCGACCGATTTTCCCGCATTGGAAAATTCAGAATAACGGTACTTTTCATCGCAGGAGCCGACTATGACAATGTGACGCCGGATATCTTCGTCTTGTATGTCTGTCAACAGAAAAGAATAGGCGGCATCGCAGTATTCCGGTTTGTCCGAAAAGAGATTCAGCTTATCTAACTTACGCAGTATTTTTTTTTCACTGTAACCGAAAACGGAAGAAGCCGTTTTATACAGTGATTTCCCGTTGGTATTGCCGGCGGCGACACAGATCAAAAAATCATATCCATTGTCAATCAAGCGATCAAAAAAAGCTGCCATAAAATCGTTTTCCGATCGGATAAAATCGATTGTTGATTCGCATCCGAGTGATGCCGATACGGGGATATAGGAGTTATACCCCATACTGATATTGATGACTTTAACATTTTGTTGCGTGATTATATCAGCAAAAGTGGCAATGAGGAAGGAGAGTGAAATACTAACACCATTGTAGGAGCATATCTGCGCATTCGGACAGATACCGGGGGATTCGCTCTCAGGAGACGCACCGATGATGCCCGCGACATGAGTCCCGTGTGAAGTACCGTAGCTGAGATCTTCAAAACAATCGGTAGAATACAAATCCTGATTGACAACCGTTATATACGGGTTATTATAGTCGACCGGTTCATCGATCGTGCCAACTATGATTGGTTCGGCATTTTCAGCATATTTCCAGGCATCCTGGGCATGAATCATTGAATAGTAATACGCATTGTTAATTGATCTTGCTTCGTCGTCGGTATCGGCCAACGGTGTTTCTTCAAAATAATCAGGGAAAGCAACTTCAATAAGATCGGATTTTTCCATATCAGAACATTTTTTTAAGATGTCAAAATATGACAATTCAGAAAAAGTAAACTGATAAAAATCAGCAACTTCAATATAGCCGGTTACGGTTGCACCGCAATCGGAAGCCAAGGATGAAATCTGACTGAATGTGGCCGATTCATCTGCAATTGCCATAATTGTGTTGTCAACATATTTCATCCGGGGATCATCAGGGGATTCCTCGATATCTTCAGGAGTCAGCGTACGAATGTAAAAGGAATTGTTTTTTTTATATGCAAAATTCTGATACTGATCAAAAGAATACTTTGCATCAGCAGAAAGATCCGGTGCGTGATAAGAAATCGGTTCAAAGAAAAAAAATCCGAGACAAGTCAGCAAATAGGCCAATATGAGGATCGGAACAATTAAAATGATCCATATTTTGCGCCTTTTCATTAAAAATCAGCTCCTTATATTCATGATATAGGACAGATTTAGAAAAGTCAAGAAAAAATGTTGACAACAGGGCACATTCCTGCTATAATTATACAAAATTAATATTTTGTATAATTAAGGGAAGTAAAAGGAGGAAAATCATCCATATGATCAATTATAAACCGGATTACGAGAGCTTGCCGGCATTGGTGTGTGATTATCTGCATTATATTGATGCCGTAAAAAACAGATCACCGAAAACTGTTTTTGAATATGCAATCAATATTCGCGAGTTTTTAACGTTTCTTGTTATGGATAAAACAAATTGTAAATGCGGCGACATAGATCTGAGAATCTGCGATGAAAATTTTTTCCGGGCTGTAACACTGAACGACGCTTATCAATACTTATCCTATTGTAAAAACGAAAAAAACAATTCACCAACAACACGTGCTCGCAAAGTTGTTGCGATCCGCCAGTTTTTTAAGTATTTATCGGATAACCGGCAAATTCTGGAAAATAATCCGATGAAGGTTCTTGATACACCGAAAACAAAAAAAGCTTTGCCCAAGTATCTGACGCTTGAGCAAAGCAAAATGCTGTTACAGTCGGTCGAAGGATCGAATAAAGAACGCGATTATGCGATTTTGACATTATTCCTGAACTGCGGATTGCGCCTTTCAGAGCTTGTCGCGCTGAATTATCGGGATATACGGTCTGACCGTTCCATGCGTGTTCTCGGCAAAGGCAATAAGGAACGGACAGTCTATCTCAATCATGCCTGTATTTCTGCGGTAGAACGCTATATGCAGGTGCGTCCGAAGGACGGCGTGATCGATAAAGAGGCGTTGTTTCTCAGTTCGCGTCTAAAGCGTATCAGCCCGAAAACCGTGCAGCACATGGTAGATACCTATCTGGAGAAAACAGGTCTGAAAGACCTGGGCATGTCCGTTCATAAGCTGCGGCATACGGCAGCCACCCTGATGTATCAATACGGCGATACCGACGTGCTGGTGTTGAAAGACATTCTCGGTCATGAAAATCTCGGCACAACGGAAATCTATACCCATATCGTTGATGAGCAGAAAAAGAACGCAATTGACAATAACCCATTAGCCGATCTTAAATCAGACTAAACCGAGAATAAGTAAGAAAGCGATCGGGTCAGTATTGCATCAACGAGTGATCCGGCGATTGTCAGAATCAGTAATATTAAAAATTGTTTCAGATAGTTTTTGATCATTTCCGCTTCGGGCGTTTTTCGCCCTGTTACTGTTGCCAGAATATCCATTGACATGAAACTACCGCTGTTGCAGGCCAACAAAAGTGCCGAACTTGACAGCACAGAACCGGGAAAAATCGTCAGCAGATAATAGCCGATTCCGCTCATGGCGAAATGAGAAAATAAATACCCGGAGACGATGCCCATACCCAGACCTTTGATCACCGGAAGCATGACCGTTATGGGGAGTCCGATGCAGCTCAACCCGAAGCCGAACGCCGATATAAGAAACAAGAAATTTACGGCAATCGAATGAAAAAACACGGTATAGATTTTTTGCGATCCTCTCGCATCGCTATATGCATCGAACACGCAGACAAAATCTCGGATAAAATCCGAAGAATCACTTCTCAACAGCCCCGCGCCAACGATCATACCGAACGCAAATAGTGCCAGCATCAAAATCATTCCTTTTACATCTCGTTCCTTTTCCGTGGGTAAATCATACCCTCTCTTAATCCGGATGGTTTTGATTTTCATTTGTTTTCACTCCGTTTTCTGAACTTATTTCCTGATATTGATACCGATGACACACCCGATAAATCCAAAGAACAGGGATATCGGGAACATCAGATAAATATAGTTACTCATCGTCGCTTTGTTAAAGCAGAGAAGCAGTAAAAACTCCACAATCAAAAGGAACACTGCGGTGAACATGCCGCAGGGCAGTTTTTTACTACCGGCTTTCCGGACTGCAAAAAGTGAACCGACAAAAGATGAGAGACCACCGCAAACCAACGTCATCAAAAAGAAGTATTGCTCCGATATATTCGTTTTCAGAATAATAAGTGAAAAGGCAGAGAGACAGATAATGAACGCGATTACGCCGGATAACGCACCCGTAAAAACAGAGTATGGGACTTCCCTGCCCCCTGTTTGCTTTTTTGCGGCTCCGTTTTTTCTTCTTGACATAAAAAATCCCTCCGTATCTACTGAATAGATATGAAGGGATTACTTTAAATATTCTGATTTTATGAGAAAAGAAATTACTCTTCAGACTTGCTGTCGGAAGAATCCTCTTCTGCTTTTGCTTTTCTGGAGCGTCTGCCCTTTCCTTTTTCTGCTTTTTCCGCCTCTTTAGCAGCAGCCTGAGCAGCTCTTTCGGCCTGAATTCTGTCGTCAGCCGTATTGTTGGTCTGAATCGCCCAACGGGTGATCTTCATTTTATTGCGGTCTGCGCCGGTTTCGATAACAAGCGAATCCTCTTTAACGGTAACAACTCTGCCGCAGATACCGCCGATGGTAGTGATCTCATCGCCGATCTGGATCGAATCGCGCATTTCCTGTTCTTCTTTTTGTCTCTTCTTCTGCGGTCTGATCATGACAAAATACATGACGGCGAAAAGAGCGACCATCAAAAGAATTGTAGTCCAAGGACCTCCGCCAGTAGGCGTTGTTCCGCCATCAAGAAGTTTAAGCATAAGTTGCATCTTATTTTTCCTCCGTTTTAAACGTGATATTTAAATTATAATATAATCCAAAAATAAATGCAAGAGATTTTTAAAAAAATATTGCCAGTTTGCCTTATTTTATACGTGTGTCGAGTAAATCAACGTACTTTCTGTAAAAATCGGAAAATGAATCATTTGCAAGCGCATCGCGGATTCGCTCCATCAGCGTATTGTAAAAATGGAGATTATGCATGACGGCCAGACGAAGTGCGAGCACCTCTTTCGCTTTGAACAGGTGACGGATATAGGCCTTGGAGTGCGCTCGGCAGACGGGACAGTCACACGTCTCATCAATCGGTGTATCGTCACGTTCATATCTGGCGTTATTCAGATTGATAATGCCGTTCCATGTAAACAGATGCCCGTGACGCGCATTACGGCTCGGCATGACGCAGTCAAACAGATCGACACCTCGCTTGACGCTTTCGAGGATATTGCCCGGCGTGCCGACGCCCATCAGATAGCGGATTTTATCTTTCGGCATATAGGGCTCTACCGCGCTGATGATACGGTACATATCTTCTTTCGGCTCGCCTACCGCAAGTCCGCCGATTGCGTATCCGTCGAGATCAAGCGCAGCAATCTCCTGCATATGGCGGATGCGCAGATCGTCGTAAGTGCAGCCCTGATTGATGCCGAACAAAAGCTGATGCGGATTGATTGTTTCCGGTAAAGCATTCAGCCTTGCCATTTCCTCTTTACAGCGGATCAGCCAGCGGGTCGTCCGTTCGCAGGATTTTTCGGCGTATTCGTACGGCGATGGATTCTCAACACATTCATCGAACGCCATAGCGATCGTTGAACCGAGCCGGGACTGGATCTGCATGCTCTCCTCCGGCCCCATGAAAATATGATGTCCGTCGATATGGGACTGGAAATAGACGCCCTCTTCTTTAATTTTGCGGAGAGACGCAAGAGAAAACACCTGAAAGCCGCCGCTGTCGGTCAGAATCGGACCGTTCCATCCGGTAAAACGGTGCAATCCACCCATATCATAAACAACATCATCACCGGGTCGGACGTGGAGATGATATGTATTGCAGAGCATGACCTGACAGCCGATCGTTTGCAGATCGTATGCGGAAAGTCCGCCTTTGATCGCACCGCAGGTCGCCACGTTCATAAATGCCGGCGTCTGCACGGTGCCGTGAACCGTTTCAAATTCGCCGAGTCTGGCGGTTCCGATTGTTTTTTTCAGTCTATACATTTTGTACCTCTATATTATGTAATCATCATCGAGTCGCCGATGTGCACGGGATATAAGATTGGTAACAAAGCATTACCAATTGGTAACATTACCGTATTCTCGTTTCATTGCATCAATGGAAACTACCCACTGTTTACCAAACTTACAAACATCAACACCGTTTACAAGTTTACCATAAGAAATCGCCTTACGGAGTGTGCTCTCATTAAGTCCCCAAAGTTCAGTCGCATCGGAAAATGCAATTAGTCCGTCAAAAGGTGTTTCTACTGTGGTGCCGTTATTCCATAACTCATCACATGACAAATCAAGCTCATCATTCCAAATGATGCCGTAGCCGCCGACATCGACATATACACCGCCGAAATCATTGCCGCTTTCAAGCAACTTAAAAGCAGGTATTTTTTGAAACAGAGGTTTTACATCATAAATTTTAGTAACGCCCTCTGAAAACTGGACGCTCAATTTATATTCAGGTAATGCGGAAACATTTTTGATTTTGTGAAACATACAAATCCTCCTCACTCCAATGGCGGCAGGTTTTTAAACTCCTGTGTTTCCCAAATTGTTTCTAGTTCTTCTCTGTGAATGGATATCCATTCTTGTACCATATTCATTGCTTTAGCCGGCAAGTGTCCTTCAAGAACCGTACCTGTCATAAAATCAATAGCAGCCACGTCATCATTGTAAATAGCGTGGATGTGCGGCGGATTGTGCTCGCTTTATAAAAAATACATTCTGATAATAATTCCGTAAAAGCGCGACAAAACAGGCATAACATCAACTCCTTCATTTGTATTATATCACGATACCGTGATATTGTCAATAGTCTATGCAGATATTAGCTTATATACCGTCAACTTTGTAAAAAATATAATTACCAAGCGGAAATACTGATTTACCGCTTGGTAATTGGCTTTTTGCGTTATAAAAGTTATAAAATAAGACAGCAATCGCCGAAGCTGAAAAAGCGATATTTCTGCTTGATGGCCTCATGGTAAGCGTTCAGGACATGTTCTCGCGTACTGAACGCGGAAACAAGCATAATCAGCGTGCTTTCGGGAAGATGGAAATTGGTGATGAGTCCGTCAATGCACTTGAAACGATATCCGGGATAAATAAAGATGTCGGTCGAGTCGCTGCATTCGCGAACAAAACCGTGTTCGTCCGCAGCCGATTCCAGCGTCCGGCAAGAGGTCGTTCCGACTGCTATAATTCGACCACCGGCTTTTTTTGTGGCATTGATCTTTTCTGCCGTGTCGGCAGGGATCCAATAATGCTCGGAGTGCATCTGATGGTCTTCGATATTCTCAACCTTGACAGGACGGAACGTGCCGATACCGACATGAAGCGTAACATAAGCGATCGTGACGCCCATATTCTGAATTTTTTCCAGTAGTTCCGGCGTGAAATGCAGTCCTGCCGTCGGCGCCGCCGCCGAACCGAGTTCTTTGGCGTAGACCGTCTGATAGCGGTCCTTATCCTTTAATTCATGGGTGATATAATGCGGCAAAGGCATTTCGCCGATCCGATTGAGCACGTCATAAATATTCGGTGCGTCATAAGTAAACTGTGCAACGCGGTTGCCGTTATCGAGCACTTCGAGGATTTCCGCGTGAAGCAAGCCGTCGCCGAAGTCAAACGTATCGCCGCATCTTGCTTTTCGACCCGGTCCCGTGATAACCTCCCAACGATCGTCTCCGCGAGGATTCAGAAGAAGAAATTCAACTCTTGCGCCGGTCGGCTTGATTCCGTACAGCCTCGCAGGAAGCACCTTTGTATTGTTCAACACAAGACAATCGCCTTTTTTCAGGTAATCAAGTATGTCATAAAAATGGCGGTGCTCGAGCGCGCCGGTGATTCTGTCCATATGCAGCAAACGCGACTGATCGCGGTCAGGGATCGGGTCTTGTGCTATCAATTCGGTAGGTAAATCAAAGTAGAAATCTGATTTTTTCATTTATTTTGCACCAATTTTCTAAAAATCTTTCATTTAAGTTGACACTCGAAAATAATAATGATAATATATATAGTAATGATTTAGCAGTCGGGTCTATTATAGTGCAAAACGCCCGCAATTACAATAGGTAAATTAAATTTCTTATCGGAGGATGGAAATCATGAAGAAATACAAGGTTGGCATAATCGGCGCAACAGGCATGGTTGGTCAGCGTTTCGCGACGCTTCTTTACGATCACCCCTGGTTCGAGGTTGCCGCTCTGGCAGCAAGTCCGAAATCAGCCGGAAAAAAGTATGAAGAAGCTTTGGGCGGCAGATGGGTCATGAAAACTCCGCTGCCGGAAAACCTTAAAAATATGGTCGTTTACGATGCAGCCGCAGATATTGAGAAAATCGCCAATCAGGTGGATTTTGTCTTCTGCGCAGTCGATATGAAAAAAGACGAGATCAAGGCTCTTGAGGAAGCTTACGCAAAAGCGGAATGCCCCGTTGTTTCCAACAACTCGGCGCACCGTTTTACGGACGATGTCCCGATGATTATTCCCGAGATCAACGCCGAACATCTGAAAATTATTGATTCGCAGAAAAAGCGTCTGGGCACAAAGAGAGGCTTTATTGCCGTTAAGTCGAACTGCTCACTGCAGAGCTATGTTCCCGCTCTGTATCCGCTCCATGAAAAATTCGGCGTAAAGGACGTATTGGTCTGCACGTATCAGGCAATCTCCGGCGCCGGCAAGACGTTTGAAAGATGGCCGGAAATGGTCGATAACGTCATTCCCTACATCGGCGGCGAAGAAGAAAAAAGCGAAAAAGAACCTCTGAAGATCTGGGGCAAAATCCAGGACGGCAAAATCGTTCCGGCTGACAAACCGCATTTTACGGCGCAGTGCATCCGCGTTCCGGTTTCCGACGGTCACTTAGCCGCATGTTTTGTTCGTTTTGAGAAAAAACCGACAAAAGAAGAAATTCTTGAGGTCTGGCAGAATTTCAAAGGCAGACCGCAGGAGCTTGAGCTTCCGCACGCACCCAAGCAGTTCATTCATTATTATACGGAAGACAATATGCCGCAGACGAAAATCAACCGTGACCTTGAGGGCGGCATGGCGATCTCAACGGGTCGCCTGAGAGAAGATACGCAGTATGACTATAAATTCGTCTGCATCTCGCACAATACGCTCAGAGGTGCGGCAGGCGGCGCGGTGCTTCTCGCGGAGCTTCTCTGCGCAGAGGGCTATATTGAGCCGAAATTTTAATTTCCAGTTGCAAAGGAGATTGTTTCCATGAAGAAAAAAGTAATTTTTGAGGGTTCGGCGATTGCGATTATTACGCCGTTCACCGAAGATTTAAAGAAAATCGATTACGATAAATTTGAAAAGATTATCAACGATCAGATTGCAAACGGCACGGACGCTATTGTCGTCTGCGGCACAACCGGCGAGGGTTCTACCCTCTCCCATGAGGAGCATACCGCTGCGATGAAATTCTGCGTTGATGTCGTCGGCAAAAGAGTGCCGGTTATCGCCGGAACGGGCTCCAACGACACATTTTACGCCGTTGAACTCTCCAATGAGGCGGAAAAAGTCGGCGTTGACGGTCTGCTGATGGTCACGCCTTACTACAACAAGACTTCACAGAGCGGTCTGATTGAGCATTATAATTACATTGCCGACAGAGTTTCGACGCCGATCATTCTTTATCATGTTCCCAGCAGAACCGGTATGACGATCAAGCCCGAAACTTACTATGAGCTTGCAAAGCATGAGAGAATCGTCGCGACAAAAGAAGCCTGCGGCAATATTTCCGAAATCGCCAAGACAGCGGCGCTTTGCGGAGACAGTCTGACGATCTATTCCGGCAATGATGATCAGATCGTGCCATTGATGTCCCTCGGCGCAAAGGGTGTTATCTCCGTTCTCTCCCATGTCGCGCCTCGCGTCACGCATGATATCGTCCGCAAATACCTTGATGGCGATGTGGAGGGTTCGCGCAATCTCCAGCTCGAATATCTCGATCTTTGCAACGCGTTGTTCTGCGACGTCAACCCGATTCCCGTCAAAGAAGCGATGAATATGTGCGGATGGGATGTCGGCAGGTGCAGAATGCCGCTCGGTCAGATGAGTGAAGCCGGAAAAGCAACGCTCTATGCCGCGCTCAAGAATCACAATCTTGTAAAATAAATACATAGAGAAGCCGGGATTGTCCCGGCTTTCTTTCAAAGGAAGTTTTCAGTATGGTAAAAGTTATTCTCAGCGGCTGCTGCGGCAAAATGGGTGCCGCCGTCACAAACGCCGTAAAGGCTCGCGATGATGTCCAGATTGTAGCCGGCGTCGATATTCTGGAATCGGATTCCCTGCCCTATCCCGTTTTTCCGGCGTTTCAGGAGCTTCCCTGTGAAGCGGACGTCATCATTGATTTTTCGCATCCCTCAACGCTGACAAGTCTGCTTGCATATGCGCAGGAGAAAAAAATTCCTGCTGTTCTCTGCTCCACCGGATATACGCAGGAACAGATTCAGACGATTGAAAAAACTTCTGAATCAGTCGCGCTGTTCCGTTCCGGCAATATGTCGCTCGGCATCAACCTGATTTCCGAGCTTGCGAAAGCGGCGGCTAAGGTGCTCGGTCAGTCGTTTGATATTGAAATCGTCGAAGCGCATCACAATCAGAAGCTCGACGCGCCAAGCGGCACCGCGATTATGCTCGAACAGGCTGTAGAAGAGGGTCTTGATTATAAACCCGAACTGACCTATGACCGTCATTCGCGTTCACAGAAACGTGACAAGCATGAGATCGGGATGCACTCGATCCGTGGCGGCACGATCGTCGGCGAGCACGAAATCATTTTTGCCGGCAACGATGAGATTGTTAAGATCAGCCATCAGGCACTCTCGAAAAACGTTTTCGCTGTCGGCGCCGTCAATGCGGCGGTGTTTATGAAAGAGCAGAAGACCGGTCTTTTCAATATGTCCGACGTCATCAAGGCACAGCAGTAAACAATATAAGATTAAGCTGTGAGAAGAGATTGTCTTCCCACAGCTTTTTGTTATTTTTCCGCAACAAGAATCGTGGTATTTTCCTCACGAAAAACCTGTTTCACATTGGAAAATCCGGCTGTTTTCAGCATAGTAATCTGGTTGGTGATTGTGCATGGTGTATCGTAGTGATAAAATTCATCGTCCGACAGGCCCATTTCCCGTCTGATGCGTTCGTTTTCGCGAAAGTACAGCTCTTCTGCCTCCTGTGATTCCACCATGTAATCGCATTCGATATAAATGCTTCCGGTTTTCAGCGCGTCATATAATTTGCGATACAGTCCGGTTTTCTTTTCATGGGTGAAATGATGCAGCGTCTGAAAGGAAACGGCGCAGTCAAATATGTTTGATCCGAAAGGCAGCTCAAAGTAACTGCCGCAGAGTAGATTCATGTTTTTTTGAGGGTGTTTTTGTCGCAGCTTATCAAGCATCGCCTGTGTCAGATCAATTCCCGTAACGAGAATTGTCGGGTGAATCTTGAATATTTCGTCAAGCTCCAGTCCTGTTCCGCAACCGAGGTCAAGAAGCGATTGCGCGGTGTCGGGGACAAGCGTCGCCATATACTTGTAAGCGTCCCGGCAGCCCTCAACCGTATTGAGCATATGCTCGTCATAGCCTTCAACGCGGGACGTGAAGAAGTCTGTCATTTTTTCAATTGTTTCCATTTGTTTTCTCCTTATTGATACAGCTTTGCCAGTCCTCCTTCTGAGGTTTCGCGGTAGCTGAGTTTTAAATCTTTTCCTGTTTCATACATCGTTTCGACCACAAGATCAAATGAAATCTTTCTGGTTGACGAGAGAAAATTGGCAAGATTCAGCGCATTGATTGCGCGCATAGCGGCGACGGCTCCCCTCTCGATACACGGTATCTGCACCAATCCGTGTATCGGGTCACAGGTCAGTCCCAGATGGTGTTCCATCGCGACCTCGGCGGCATATTCGATCTGGTCGATGCCCATTTCAAACAATTCGGCGAGAGCGGCAGCTGTCATAGAGCAGGCAGTGCCGATTTCCGCTTGACAGCCGCATTCCGCGCCGCTGACGGAAGCGTTTGTCTTGACAAGCTGACCGATCAGTCCGCCGACAGCCAGAGCGTCAAGAATTTTTTCATCATGAAAGCCCTTTTTCTCCTGCATATATTTCATGACCGACGGCAGTACGCTTGCGGCGCCGCAGGTCGGCGCGGTGACAATCGTCTCGCCGGAAGCGTTCTGCTCTCCGACTGCGAACGCATACGCACAGACGGTTCTGTTCTCACGGGTGATCTCCGTTTCGTCGATATGACGCTGCTGATAAAGAAATTGTGCCTTTCGTTCGACATGAAGTCCGCCCTCAAGCTCTCCCGAAGCGGCAATTCCCTTTTCAATGCAGTCTTTCATCGCGTACCAGACGGTATAGAGATATTTCCGGATATTGGGCTCGTAGAGATAGACATAGTCGCTGATGCGCAGATTGTTCTTTTTACAGAACGAAGCGATTTCCGAAAAGGAGCTTTCCGGGTAGACATCGGGCATCTCTTCACGTTCGCGTCCCGGAATCACAATATCGCCGCCGCCGATGCTCATGGCGCGCATCGTAACAGACGGTTTATCGGCAAATGAACCGATAAAATCCAGGGTATTTTCGTGCGGGAGATCCCGTGTTGTTTCGTCAAACACCACTTCAACCGGAATTTTTGGAAACGCCGACTGAACAGCTTTATCGGTATGATGCCCGACGCCGGTTTTCGCAAGAGAGCCGTACAGAACTACTTTTACACTTGTCAGATCGGGATTATCCGCGGCGAAGATCATGGCGGCACGCTCCGGCCCCATCGTATGGGAACTGGAGGGGCCTCTTCCGATTTTATAGACATCTTGAATAGATTTCATATTGATAACCTACCTTAAAAACGGCGGCGAAAAGAACGCTGCCGTTTTTTGTGCTTTATTTGGCGAGAGTAGCGCCGTCATACTTGATTTTTTTGCCTTTTGTATCGCCGTGAAGCGTATAGGACTCCAATTTTCCATTTTGCCACACGATATCCACTTTGATATTACCCTTTGCGCGCAGACCTTTTACCGAGCCGGTCGGCCATGCTTCGGGAAGAGCAGGCAAGAGATAGATCACGTTGTCCGTGGACTGCATGAGCATTTCCGTGATGCCGCTGACCGCTCCGAAGTTGCCGTCAATCTGGAAA
This sequence comes from uncultured Clostridia bacterium, assembly GCA_945912145.1. Taxonomy (GTDB): domain Bacteria; phylum Bacillota; class Clostridia; order Oscillospirales; family Acutalibacteraceae; genus UBA1081. Next base: position 359,411 of record CAMEBF010000001.1, read on the forward strand.
GGCGGATGTGCGTCAAAAAGATTCGGATAAGTGCCGCCGCCGTTCGTATAGTTAATAATGTATTTATTGTCAACTGGACGCAGCTGCATATCCAGAAGCTTGAGAGCGTGGTTGCCGTCGCGCATTCTGGCCCAGAAGTTGATCTTCCAACCGAGACTCCATCCTGTACCGTTATCGCCGCGGTATTCAAGCGTCTTCCTGGCGGCTTCCATCAGCTCCGGCGTTTCTTCGTAAGTGAGAAGTCTTGCCGGGTGCAGCGCATAGAGATGAGAAATATGACGATGATGCGGCTCTGTCCATTCCTCTTCCTTATACCATTCGAGCAAATCACCCTTGGAACCGACGCGGAAAGGCAGCAACTTCGGCTGTTTTTCGTCGATCTCATCAAGAATTTCATCGTGGATTCCGAGAATCGCAGCGGCTTTTTTACAGTTGATAAACAGCTCTTTAATGATCGACATCGACATTGTAGAGGTTTCAGAGACAGAGCATTGCGTGTTACCGTATTTGAACGAGTTTTCCGGCGATGTGGACGGTGCAATGATCAGATAACCGTCCTGATCCGGCACCAGCATATCCAGATAAAATGCGGCGGCTTTTTTCATAATCGGATAAGCCGTATCACGCAGATAGTCCTGATCAAGCGTATATTCATAGTGCTCATAAAGATGATGGCAGAACCAGCCGGACGCCATCGGCCAGAACGACCATTGGGAATCCCCCTGTACCGGCGTCGTCATACGCCAGATATCGACGTTGTGATGACAGGTGAAGCCGCGAGCATGATAAAGCTCTTGCGCTGTTTTTTCGCCGGTGTCACTGATGCCTTTTACGAAGTCAATCAGGGGCAGATGCATTTCCGGCATATCGGTCATCAGCGTCGGGAAATAGTTCATCTCGGTATTGATATTGACCGTATAGTTGGAACTCCATGGTGGCGTTGTGCTGTTGTTCCAGATGCCCTGTAGATTCATGGCCTGCGATCCTTCGCGAGAGGCAGCTATGGTAAGATAGCGTCCGAAATTGAACAGCAGTGTATAGAGTGCCGGATCGTTGTGCGTGCCGGTAAAATCGGCCAGACGCTTATCCGTCGGCATTTTTTCTTTATGAGACGAACCAAGATCAAGCGAAACACGGTTATAATACGACTTATAATCATCAATATGTGCCGCTTTGACATCTTCATAGGACTTCGCGCAAACGGCGTCCATCATGGCAAGACAGGCGTTTTTATACTCTTTACCCTCAAGATGCGGATGCTTGTTGTAGCCGTTGAAGCTACTCTCACAGGTGAAGTAGAGTGTTGCAGTATCGGCGGATGTCACGGTGATGGAATCGGGATCATACGAGACGTTACCATCGGTTTTGACGCGGACAGCTCCACGGAATCCGATACCTTTTTTCGCGGGATCGGATTCGTACGGAACATATTGACTTTGCAGAAGCCCTTTGTTATTCGGTGAGTATGAAGGGCAACTGCCGTCAAGCAGCAATGTGTTACTGTTTGAATGCACAGTACAGCGAAGCGGGGACGTCATGCGGATCGTCAGATTGATCGCACGCTTCTGATCGGAAGCGAAATGCATCACAAAAGCATGATCCGGATAGGAGGCAAAGGCTTCTCTTGTGTACGTCACATCACTTTTTGTATATTTCACAAAATGGACAGCTGTCGAAAGATCCAGTCCGCGCATATAATTCTTGACGGTGCCTCTTGTGCACTCGATCGTAATATCACCGAAGGGCATATAGGCTTCGGAATTATAGCCCTCAAAGCTTTTTTCCAGAATATCCTGCGCCTCACGCAGCTTCCCATTCAGCGCGAGCTCGCGCGCTTCAAGAAAATGTTCATGCGAGCACATATCCTGATAGGTTTTCGGAAAACCTGTCCAAAGCTCATCATAATTCAGGGAAATTTTTTCTTTTTGAGGCACACCGAAAACCATCGCGCCGATTTTGCCGTTGCCGAGCGGAAGCGCGGAAGTCCACATTTTTGCCGGTTTTTTGTAAAATAAAAGTTCGGAATCCATGCTCATTTTTCATTTCTCCTCTTCTTGTTTGGATCTTGAACGGGATAAGCTTCTGAAACGGAACCAGAGAATCGTCAGAAGCTGTAAAACAGCGGCGGGAATAAAAATAAATGCCATATGCGGGGCAGGCAACGTCAGAAACAGACTTAACGCCGCAAACCAGATGATACCGCTGACGGAGACGGCCTGCAGACGGACGCTCCACCAGATGCAGGCAAAGACCAGCAATACGATGCAGGAAATCGGAAGCGCGTAGATGTAGACGAGCCACGGCGCAAAGAAAGAAAAATGAAACAATTCCAACGCTACAAAGACGACCGACATCACAAGCCAGACAAGGCAGACTGACATCGACGTGATGAATTTTCGGTTTCTTCGTTTGTGTGGCAGATCGGCTGCCGGTTCGGAAATTTTCGCGTTCTTTGTCTTTTCGCCGAGGAGATCGTTCATCGTAATACCGAAAATCTGCGTCATCTGATAGAGAACGTAAATATCGGGCAGGCTCTCTCCTCTCTCCCATTTGGAAACCGCCTTATCTGAATAATTGAGTTGCTCGGCGAGCCGGAGCTGTGTAATGCCGGAACGTTTCCGGTAGGCGGCAAGATTCGCTGCAATTGTGTTTTTCAGTTCCTGTTCTGTCACGCTGATACCCTCGAGTTTCAAGATATTCCTATCATACCCTAAAATCGGAATAATTTCAATATAAAACAGAAAAATACTGCAAAAATATCGCATTTAAGCCAAATCTACCCGTAGTAGAATCCGGATTCTCTCGCTCTACCGAAGAATTGTGCACCAGTAGAGAATCATCAGTGACGATTAGGGTGACTTTTCCATACAGTCGGCGTATCATAAAAGGCAGAAATTAACAGGAGGAACCACCTATGAATACGAAAGGTATCAATCAAACGGCAATCGATAAACCGAAAAAAGAAAGAATCCACAGAACCAAAATCCGGGACAGACAGCTCCCCGATTATACAAGAGGCGAAGAGATTTTTAACATGACATCGCATATCGTCGGCGGTGGACTCGCCGTAATCATTCTGGCGTTGTGCATGATCTTTTCTTTGATCCATCATAATATATGGGGACTTGTGAGCGGCATTGTTTACGGAATTTCCATGATATTGCTTTATACAATGTCCAGTATTTATCACGGCCTGATTCCGCAGACGGCAAAAAAAGTTTTCCAGGTGCTCGACCACTGTACGGTCTATATTCTGATCGCCGGAACCTATACACCGATTCTTCTGACCGGTATGCGGAAAGCGTATCCCGTCGTCGCTTGGGTTCTTTTCGGCATTGTATGGGGTGTTTCCGCGCTGGCGATCACCCTGAACGCGATCGACCTGAGAAAATACAGAGTCTTTTCCATGATCTGCTATCTGGCAATCGGTTGGTGCATTATTTTCGCATTTCTTCCGCTTATCAGAAGCTATAATATGGAATTTTTCGGCTGGATTCTCTCCGGCGGAATCGCTTATACCGTCGGTGCTGTTTTCTATTGCTCTGCAAGTAAGAGCAAACATCGTTATATCCACTCCGTCTTTCATCTTTTTGTATTACTCGGCAGCATTTTGCAGGCCGTCGGCATTATCAAATTTTGTATGTAAAATGAGGACTCACACGAGTCCTTTTTTTATAAATAGATATTGAAAAGCGATACCATTTGTGGTAACATTAAGGGAGATTGACGACGGAGGATCCCCCATGAAATACGATGTGCTTGTCATCGGCGCAGGAGCTGCCGGATGCATGGCCGCCGGCACGGCAGCCGAAAACGGAAAAAAGGTTTTGCTACTTGAACGCAATGACCGCATCGGCAGAAAAGTGATGATTACCGGCAAAGGTCGCTGTAATGTGACCAACGCCTGCTCGCTTCTCAATGAACTGATTGAAAACGTTCCCGTGAACGGTCGTTTTCTCTACGGCGCATTCTCCCGCTTTATGCCGTTTGACACCATGGATTTTTTTGAAGGCCTCGGTGTCCCGCTGAAAATCGAACGCGGCAACCGCGTTTTTCCCGAATCCGATAAAGCGGTCGATATTGTTGACGCTTTACAGCGGTATCTTACACAAAACGGAGTACGGCGTGAAAAAGCCAGGATTGTCCGTTTCCATACGGACGGCAAGCATATTCTCTCCGCCGAAGATGAAAACGGAAGAATTTATGAAGCAAATCGTTATATTCTGGCTACCGGCGGCAAATCCTATCCTTTGACCGGTTCGACCGGCGACGGATATGATCTTGCTTCGCAGTGCGGACACACGATCACAGAATTGAAACCGGCATTGGTACCTCTCGAGACATCGAACGACTGGACAGGTGAGCTTCAGGGGCTTACCTTAAAAAATGTTTCGATCACCGTTCGGGATAATGACAGCTATAAAGAGGTTTATTCTGATTTCGGAGAGATGCTTTTTACGCACTTCGGCGTCAGCGGTCCCGTGATTCTGAGTGCAAGCTCTCACATGAGCCATATGCGAGAGGGAAAATATACGATCGAAATCGACCTGAAGCCGGCACTTCGTGAAGAAAAGCTTGACGCGAGAATCCTTCGTGATTTTTCGCAGAACGCCAATAAATCCATCGCTAACGGGCTTTCCGCTCTTCTGCCACATCGTCTGATCCCCGTAATTGTCTCGCTGAGCGGAATCCCGACAGATTTAAAGGTCAATCAGATTACAAAGGATATGCGGCGCGAGCTTGTCTATCTTCTCAAACATCTACCGGTGACAATATCCGGCTTCCGTCCGATTGAAGAAGCGATCGTGACTTCCGGCGGCGTTTCCGTCAAGGAGATCAATCCGAAAACCATGCAGTCCACGCTTTGCGGCAATTTATATTTTGCCGGCGAAGTGATGGACGTTGACGCGTATACAGGCGGTTTCAATTTGCAGATCGCCTTTTCTACCGGCTATCTTGCCGGAAAATCAGTTTCTGAATGAGGTGTATATCATTTGATTAACGTAGCGATTGACGGCCCTGCCGGCGCAGGAAAAAGCAGCGTTGCCAAGGCTGCCGCAAAAAAATTAGGTTTTATTTACGTTGACACGGGAGCTTTATACCGTTCCATCGGCGTCAATGCGATGAAACACGCTGTGCCGACCGACGACCACACCGGTGTTATCGCGCTTTTACCGGAGACGCAGCTTGAGCTTCGCTATATTGATGGTTCCCAGCGTGTTATTCTGAACGGCGAAGATGTTTCCGAAGAAATCCGACTTCCCGAAGCATCCATGGCGGCCTCCAATGTTTCCGCGATGCCGGAAGTGCGCACATTTCTCTTGGATTTACAGCGCGATATGGCAAAGAAGAATAACGTCATCATGGACGGACGCGACATCGGCACGGTTATTCTCCCAGACGCACAGTATAAATTCTTTCTGACAGCCTCTCCCGAAGTCCGCGCCGACAGACGCTATAAGGAGCTGAAAGAAAAAGGGATTGACGTTGACTATCAGGAACTTCTTCAAGAGATCATTCAGCGTGATTATAATGATTCTCATCGTGCGACCGCGCCCTTAAAGCAGGCAGACGACGCCATATTGATTGATTCCAGCAATATGACGATTGAAGAGAGCATCGACGCGATCGTCAGAAGAGTTCAGGTGGAAGCATGAAGATCATCGTAGCCGAATCTGCCGGTTTTTGTTTCGGCGTCAATCGTGCGGTCAACAAAGTCGAGGAGCTTCTCGCCGCCGACAAAAAGGTGGCAACGCTTGGACCGTTAATTCATAATCCGATATATATCAGAAGTCTTGAAGAACGAGGAGCTGTCATTGTAGATTCACCCTCTGATGTCCCGAACGGCTACGAACTCGTCATCCGAGCTCACGGCGTGACAAAAGAAACAACTGAAGCGCTGAAGTCGCTGAATATCCCCTTTGATGACGCGACTTGTCCGTTCGTCAAGAAGATTCAGAATATCATTGCAAGAGAATCCGATGAAAAAAATATTGTCCTGATCGCAGGCGATGCAAATCATCCGGAGGTAAAAGGTTTCCGCAGTTACTGCAAAGGAGCCTCTTATGTGTTCAAAAACGCGGAAGAGCTCAAGGAATTGCTTGATGAACACCCGGAATTCAGATACACTCCGGTCGTTTTTGTCGCACAAACGACATTCAGCGTTACAGAATTTGAAAAATGTTCAAATTTAATAAAAAAATACTGTACAAACTGTAAAAAATTTGATACAATATGTGATGCAACATCAAAAAGACAAAAAGATGCTTGCAATTTATCACTCAAGTGTGATATAATTATTATCATTGGTGGGAGAATGAGCTCCAACACACAAAAACTAAAAAGTGTGTGCGAAAAGAACGCACGGACTTATCTCATTGAGTCGGCTGAAGAATTAGCGGATATTGACTTCACCGGCTGCACCACTGTAGGCGTTACGGCAGGAGCCTCTACTCCTGTCTGCATTATAAAGGAGGTTATCAAAACAATGTCCGAAAGTATTAACAACCCGGTTGAATCTGCTGAAGCTGTTGGACAGGCTGTCGCTGATTCAGAAATGTCATTCGAGCAGGCACTCGAAGAGTCTCTAAAAAGTCTTAATTCCGACCAGAAGGTGGTAGGTACGGTTCTCCGCGTCACACCGACTGAGATTCAGGTTGATATAGGCAGAAAGCAAACAGGTATCATCCCCTTTGACGAGTTCAGTGCCGACCCCACCGTTGATCCCGCGAAAGCAGTTCAGGTCGGCGATCAGCTAAACCTTATCATCATGAAAACCAATGATGCCGACGGCTTCATTACTCTGTCCAAAAAACGTTATGACGCGCAGGCGAACTGGGATACCGTCGCCGCCGCAAAAGACAACAACGAGACACTCGAAGGCAATGTCACGGAAATCCTCAACAGAGGCGTTATCGTCATTTCCAACGGCGTCAGAGTCTTTATTCCCGCTTCTCAGGCTACTCTTTCCAAGAACGATAAGCTCGAAGATCTTCTCGGCAAAAACGTTCAGTTCAAGATCATTGATGTTGACAACAGAAGACGTAGAGTCGTCGGTTCTATCAGCATCGTCCTCAAAGAAGCCCGTAAGGCTTCCCGCGACGCTTTCTGGGCTCAGGTTGAGATCGGCCAGAAATATAACGGCACCGTCGTTTCCCTTACTGATTTCGGCGCATTTGTTGAGATCGCTCCCGGCGTACAGGGGCTTTGCCACAAATCCGAGCTTTCCTGGAACAGAATCAAACATCCGTCCGAGGTTGTTGCCGTCGGCGATGTGATCGAAGTAGTCATTAAGAATATCGATCCCGAGAACAAGAAGATTTCTCTCGGCTACAAGAAGATCGAAGACAGCCCGTGGGAGATTCTCAGAAGAGATTACCCCGTCGGCTCCGTAATCGACGTCCAGATCGTTTCTCTGACTACATTCGGTGCATTCGCACAGATCATTCCCCACATTCAGGGCTTGATTCATATTTCTCAGATTGCGAACCACAGAGTTGAGAAGCCTCAGGATGAGCTGAACATCGGCGACACCGTAAAGGTTATCATTACCGGTATTGACTTCGAGAAGAAGCACGTCAGCCTTTCCATCAGAGCATTGCTCGATCCTGAAGAGGCTCCCGCCGCTGTCGAGGAAGACGAAGTTCCCGAGGGAACGGCCGTTCCGATCGAAGAGCTCCTTGCAAAAGCTGAAGCAGAAGCGAAGGCTGCTGAGGAAGCGACGGAAGAATAATTCCCGAATAACATACAAGGCGTTTTCCTATTTGGAATCCGCCTTGTTTTATGCCCCAAAAAACGCCCTGCGGAAGAATCGCAGAGCGTTATTTTTGCTATGAAACTTTAGGGCACCATGCGGTAAGAGGTCAGGTTGACGCTCTTTCTGCGTTCGCCTCTGTCAAGAACATGAATGATCGGGCCGTCTTCATCGATCGTGATCGTCAGATCTTCGGCTTCAAACTGAGAACCGACATTTCTGGTAAAGGCTGTTTCAATCAGACCGGTTTCAACGTCAAGTGTCAGAATCCGTTTCTGGTCGTTTTCTTCGTCACAGGAAAGATAGAGCTTGCCGTCATACAGCTCAGCCCCCTGAATTCTGTCAATCGGTTCGGAAAGCGGAAGCGTTCCGCGCAGCGTCATATCGTCAAGATTGAAGATGTTCAACACCGTCGCATTGCTCCATTCCGCTGTGTACAGGCAATTGCTCTCGACATCGACCGCGCACCACGGCACACCTTCGAGATGCAGTTCATGCGGCAGCTCGTAATAGGTGCCGGTGAATGAAAGTGTTTCGGCATCATACAGCGCGATGAAAGAATTAAGATAATCGGGGCCATCCTCAATTGCCGCATAAATATAGCCGTTATAGTAGCTCAGACCACCGATATGATTGCAGCCTCTTTCTTCGAGCTCGTCGGGAATGGCGTCCCAGTTTGCCATTTCGGTTTCACCGGTTGTAATAGGCGCCTTAGCAAGATATTTGTTTCCGCTGAAATAGAAATATTCGCCGTCATTCGTGACGCCTTGTGAGGTGAGCTGTCTGTCAAGCAGTACATAGCGTATTTTGCCGCAGACTTCCGCTCCGTCAGGCGCCGGCAAATTCCGTTCGTCTGCGCTGACAACCATCAGGACGAGCGCCGCGATAAGTGCCGTTGCCTTTTTTGCGAGCGAAAACATAAGTTTACTAAAATCCATGGAATCAGATTCCTCCTGAAATTTTGTAATTGCATTATATAACAATTGAATCCGAAATACAAAAATTTATTGTGTATTTCACAAAATAATTATTCGATCACAACTTTGATAAAGACTTTTTTGCCTTTTTTGATGACGACATAGCCCTTATCAAACGCTGCTTTCGCAATTGTCGCAACGGGAGAAGAGGGTTTAACATCATCAACCGTGACACCGCCCTGTTCGATAAGGCGTCTTCCCTCACCTTTCGACTTCACAATACCGGCTTTGACCAACACTTCATTGACAGCGATCGCATCGTCTGCGAAATCAGCATCGTTCAGAGCAAAGGTCGGCATCGTATCAACATTTGTTTTTGCGCCGAAGAGAGAACGCGCGGTCTCCTGTGCTTTGGCGGCTTCCTCCTCACCGTGAACAAGCTTCGTCAACTCAAACGCGAGAATCTCTTTTGCCTTGTTCAGCTCACTGCCTTCCCACTTGTCCATCTCGTCAATCTCTTCAAGCGGCAGGAATGTCAGCATACGGATGCATTTGAGAACGTCGCTGTCGTCCACGTTTCTCCAGTACTGATAGAATTCATAGGGTGATGTCTTATTCGGATCAAGCCAAACGGCGCCTTTAGAGGTTTTGCCCATTTTCTTGCCCTCGGAATTGAGAAGCAGCGTGATCGTCATAGCATAGGCATCCTTGCCGAGCTTTTTACGGATCAGCTCCGTACCGCCGAGCATATTCGACCACTGATCGTCGCCGCCGAACTGCATATTGCAGCCGTACTCCTGATACAGATGATAGAAATCATAGCTCTGCATGATCATGTAGTTGAACTCTAAGAAAGAAAGCCCTTTCTCCATGCGCTGTTTGTAGCATTCCGCACGCAGCATATTGTTAACGGAGAAGCACGCGCCGACTTCACGGAGAACGTCGATATAGTTGAGATCAAGCAGCCAATCGGCATTGTTGACCATCATGGCCTTGCCGTCACCGAACTCAATAAAGCGCTCCATCTGCTTTTTGAAGCAGTCGCAGTTATGCTGAATCGTTTCTTTCGTCAGGACCTGACGCAGATCGGAACGACCGGACGGATCGCCGATCATGCCGGTGCCGCCGCCGATCAGAGCGATCGGACGGTTGCCTGCCATCTGCAGACGCTTCATCAGGCAGAGTGCCATAAAGTGACCGACATGGAGACTGTCTGCCGTCGGGTCAAATCCGATATAGAAAACGGCTTTTCCGTTATTGATTAAATCTTTGATTTCCTTTTCGTCTGTTACCTGGGCAATCAAACCTCTTGCCACAAGCTCGTCATAAATTGTCATGGTTTTCCTCCATTGTTTATTTGTACTGTTTCATAATGCCATACGAATCACGGACATCGGTATCAAAATCGTTTGTATTCGCTTCAATGGAAACACGCTCACAGCCTGCTTCCTGCAACGCTTCAAAGAATCCGGCATAATCGTATTCGTCGGGAGATTTCATATACATTCTCTTGAGCTCCGGCGTGATCGAGATGGGATTGGAAATATGCGCGTGACGGATCATGCCTTTGAGCGCTTTAATATCGTCATATGTATCGTTCTCGATATACATATGATACAAGTCCGCAAGGGACGCGACATTCGGCAGATTAATCGCCGATGCGAGCATTGCGCCCTCTTTTACCGTGTTGATCAGGTTGGTTTCGAGTTTGCAAAGCGGCTCAAAAACCAGGGTAATGCCTTTTTCGGCCGCCATGGGAGCGGCAAGTTCGGTCATAAAACGGATAATATCACGTACCGCCTTATCATACGGATAACCGTCCGGGATCCGTCTGGAACCGCCGGAACCGAACACGACCGTTTTGACGCCGATTTTTCCGGCGCGGTCAAAGCCTTTTTTCAGATACGCTTCGAGCGAGGCGAAATCAACATCGGGACCAACCGTTTTCAAATCGCCGGGAATAAATCCGTTGCACGCTTCGCAGGGAATATTATACTTAAGCAGCTCCTGCTGAAACGCTTCAATCTCTTCATCGCTGCCTTTGGCAAGCATGCCGAATCCTGTTTCAAAATAATCGAATCCGCATTCCGCTGTTAAGCGAATCCGATCGATTCCCCCACAAACACCTATTCTCATATTGTTTTCCTCACTTATTTATATTCTGCAGCTTCTTTCAGAAGCAGTTTTGCCGATTCCAGATGAATCCGGTCTTCTGTGTTGCCGCCGATGATTCTGGCGATTTCCGCCGTTCTTCCCACTTCGTCAAGCGGTACGACAGAGGTATAGGTCTTCTCCCCTTTTGCCGCTTTGGAGATGAGCATATGATGATCGGCAAAAGCGGCGATTGCAGGCAGATGCGTGATGCAAATGACCTGCCTGTGACGGGAGACTTCGTTGATTTTTCGCGCGATTTTCCCGGCTGCTCGTCCGCTGACACCGGCGTCGATCTCATCAAATATCAAGGTATCTGTATCATCCTTATCGGCAAGAACACTTTTCATAGCAAGCATGATACGGGAGAGTTCACCGCCGGACGCGATTTTAGCAAGCGGCTTCGGTGCTTCTCCGCGGTTTGCCGAAATGTAAAATTCGACTTCATCAATTCCTGTTTCAGAAAACGGTATCTCAGAAAACCGGACGGAAAAGACTGTCTCCGGCATATCCAGAAAAGATAATTCCTGCTGAATTTTTTCAGCAAATTCTTTCGCCGCCGTTTTTCTCGATTTTGAAAGTTCCTGTGCCAAGGCAAGTGTTTCCGCCTCGACCTGCTCATATTGCGCATTCAGCTGCGCAAGCAATTCGTCGGAATATGTTATATTATGCAATTCTTCCTGCGCTTTGTCAAGAAAAATCAGCATTTCTTCTTCTGTTTCGCCGTATTTTTTGGAAAGACGGTAGATAAGATCGAGTCTTTCTTCTATATCGGCAAGCTCACGCTCATCAAACACCGAATCATCAGACAGTGCGTTGATGTCCGATTGATAGGCGTCAAGGGTATAGGCCATATCCTGAACAGAATCCGCCATCGCGGCGGCATCGGGCAAATACTCCGCAGCGGCAGAGAGCGCTTTCGCCGCGTCAAAAAGCATAGCGGTCGCGCCGGAAAACTCTTCGCCTCCGGCAATCGCTGTATAGGCTTCGTTCAGAGCTGTCGCCAGTTTCTGCGAATTGTTGATGATCTTGCGTCTTGCAAGGAGTTCTTCCTGTTCACCGATATGGAGATCCGCCTTCGTCAGTTCGTCAATCTGATAGGATAAGAGGTCGATCTGACGCGCTTTCATAGCTTCGTCAACGGTCAGTTTTTTGATTTCCGCTTTCACGGAAAGGAGTTTATTATAGGATTCCGTATACGCCGCAAGGAGTTTATCATTGCCGGCGACAGCGTCAATAAAAGCATAGTGCCGTTCGGGAGACATGAGCTCCTGATTATCCGCCTGACCGTGTATGTTGATCAGGTGCAGACCGATTGTTTTCAGCATGGAAACCGTTGCCGCCGCGCCGTTGACCTTGCAAAGATTTCGTCCGTCTTTTGTCATAACACGGCTGATTAAGAGTGAACTGTCTTCCTCACACGGAAGTCCCAATTCGTCAAGTGTATTTTTTGTAATTTCGGAAATATCCGTAAAAAAGGCGGTAACAGAGGCTTTGCTCTCCCCTGTCCGGATCAGCTCGCGTGACGTTTTTTCACCTAAAACTGCATTGATGGAATCGATAACAATGGATTTGCCCGCTCCGGTCTCACCGGTCATGCAGTTAAAATTTTTTTCAAAATCAATCGAAGCATACTCGATGATCGCGATATTCTCGATTTTTAAGTTGGCAAGCAAGTCAATCAGTCCTTACGATTTTAGCAGCGTTTCGATTTCTCTTTTTGTATTCTGGGCAGCTCGTTCATTACGGCATAAAATGAAAATCGTATCGTCACCGGCGATTGTCCCCAGTACTTCAGGAATCGCTAACGCATCAAGTGCTGCGCAGGCTGCAGGCGCCGTACCGGAATGACACTTTAGCAGACAAATATTCTGTGCGTAATCAACAAGAGTGACCGATTCGGCAAAAATTGCATAATATTTCATATATTTTTCGTCCGCGCTGGAGGCAAGCGAATATTTATAATGCCCGTTAGAAACCGGCTGTTTGACAAGGCGCAGTTCTTTGATGTCGCGTGAAACAGTCGCCTGAGTCACTTCAATGCCGCAGGCAAGCAGTTTTTCGAGCAGCTCCTCCTGCGTGCTGATATTATATTTTTCAATCAGCTCCAAAATAAAGGCGTGTCGGTCTTTTTTCATATTTTACTCTCCCGTTTTAATTTTCATTTTCTTATGAAGAACATCTAAAAAAGTATCGTCTTTCATGTGCATAAACTTCACTTTTCTGTCAGCTTTTCGGATCGTTGCCGAGAAACCGGCACCAAAGTCGATGGATTCCCGACCGTCGCAGGACAGAAGCACCTGGGCGTTGCTAAGCCCCGGATTGACGATCTTCAATACGGAGCCTGCGCTGAACAGCACGGTACGTTCGACAAGTGAATGCGGACAGATCGGCGAGAGAATCATACTCTCGACTCTCGGATCGACAATCGGGCCTCCTGCTGCCAGATTATAGGCTGTTGAGCCGGTCGGCGTTGCGAGAATCAATCCGTCCGATGTGTAGCGATTGATAAAGCGGTTGTCACAATAAAGATCAAAAGAGGATAGCTTGATGACGCCGCCGCGCGCGAATACCGCGTCATTGATGCAGAAATCCGAAAAAATCTTCTTCTGTTCTGCATTATAGACATCAATGGCAATCACGAGGCGTTCCTCAATGTAATACTCTTTTGTAATCAGCTTTTGCAGAAGCGGCATATCGTCCGATTCCAGTCCCATCAAAAAAGCAAGATTGCCGGCATTGACGCCAAGCACGGGGATATCACTTGTCAGCGCAAGCTTTGCCGCTCGGATCATCGTTCCGTCGCCGCCGATCGCGATCAGAACATCTGTAGAGTCGGCGAACTCCTGTTTGGTAACAGCTTGGGAATGAGGAAACGAAACACCATCAGGGAGCGACGGATAGAACCGATAGGAAATGCCAAGCTTCTCAAGCGTGTGACAAAGCCTGAGCGTCGTTTCATAGGCGTGTTCTCTTGTCAGATTCGGCATAATGGTTACATTCATACAAATCGCCGCGGCACATTCTCCAATGGATGCAATGCCGTCCTTTCACATCATAGTATCAGTCAAGCGACGCGTGAGAAGCTTCAACAACAGCGTCAATATCAATCGGCAGACTTTCGCCGTCTTTTTTCTTTAAGTGAATTAAGTATTCTATATTGCCTTCCGGTCCTTTGATCGGCGAAAAATCAAGTCCGCAGACGGTAAAACCGAGTTCACGCGCGAAAGCATCAATTTTGGCAATCACTTCGGCGTGAACGGATTTATCCCGTACAACGCCCTTTTTGCCTACTTTTTCGCGGCCTGCTTCAAACTGCGGCTTAATCAGACATACGCATTCGCCGCCGTCCCTGAGAAGCGGATACGCCGCCGGAAGTACCAGACACAGCGAAATAAACGAAACATCCACCGAGAAAAAATCGATGGCGTCCGGCACCTGTTCGGCGGTGATATAACGCACATTCGTCCGCTCAAGATTCACGACACGCGGGTCGCTGCGCAATTTCCAGGCGAGCTGCCCATAGCCGACATCGATGCTGTAAACCTTGGACGCGCCGTTTTGCAGCATACAATCCGTAAAACCGCCGGTGGACGCACCGATATCCATACAGATTTTGCCGTTCAGATCAATGGGAAAAACTTCCATCGCTTTTTTGAGCTTATGTCCGCCGCGACTGACAAATTCACTTGTGCCTCGCACTTCGATTTTATCCTCCGGCAAGACAGTCGTTCCGGCTTTTACGACTTTCATCCCATTGACAAAGACCTGCCCTGCCATGATAAAGGCTTTCGCTTTTTCGCGGCTTTCAGTGAGTCCCAACTCACATATGCGGGAATCCAGACGGATTTTATCACTCATGGGACGTCACCTCCGCAATAAAGTCAGCCATAGAAGCCGCGTCAAAGCCGAATTCTTCCAGTAGCAGTTCCGCCGTTGCATGATGAACGAATTTATCGTTGACGGCATTTAAGATGTATTTGCCGGTATAATCGGCGTTTGTCAGCATCATATTGAAGATTTCGCCAACACCGCCGGACATCTCTCCCTCTTCATAAAAGACAATATGAGAGCAGTCAAAAACAGCGGAAACCGCTTCCGGCGAAATTGGCTTGATTTTATTGAGTTTCAGTACGCGAACGGGAATAGCTTTCTCTTTCAGAAGTCCGACGACTTCGGCAGCTGCGGCAAAGAGGCGTCCGTATGTCACGATTGCCGTATCGGCATTCGGATCCCCGTAAATTTCATAATCGGCGAAAGAGGGCTCATAATCTTCGGGCAAAGTCGGTTCGGAGCCTTTGAACATACGAACCGCAACAACAGCCGGTTCATGATACAATGCGCGAATAAAATCGTTTTTCATTTCACTATAGGTCGTCGGAGAGAAAACAGTAATATCAGGGATCGTATTCAAAAACGGAACGTCCAAAAGACCGTGATGCGTTTCGCCGTCACCCGTAACAAAACCGGCACGGTCGATGGCGAGAACAATTTTCAGTTTCTGGAGTGCGGCATCATGAACAAGCTGGTCGTAGCTCCGCTGCAAAAAAGCGGAATACACGGCAAAAACAGGAAGCATACCGCCTTTCGCCAATCCCGAGCAGAACGTAACGGCGTGCTCCTCGGCAATGCCGACGTCAAAAAAGCGATCGGGAAACTGCGATTCAAAATGATGCAGACCCGTTCCGAGCGACATTGCCGCCGTTACGCCGCAGACGCGTTTATCATTCGCCGCAAAACGGCACATCAGATCGCCGAATTCACTCGAAAAACTGGTGCCGGAGGAATGGAATTCACCGGTATCAATATCGAATTTGGAAATGCCATGAAAAACGCTCGGCTCAAGCTCCGCGAAGTTATAGCCTTTTCCCTTTGTGGTCTTAATATGCAGCAGAATCGGATAGTTTGCCGATTTTGCACCCTCAAGGGCATCAATCAGTACATCAATGTTATGTCCGTCAATGGGACCCATATAGCGGAATCCCAGATCCTCAAACATGGTGCTGCTCTTGTAAAACAGCTTTTTCAATCCCGTTTTCAGTCGGAATATCGCATTGGAAAGCTTGACGCCGATCAGCGGGATCTTATTGATTGCCTGTTCCGTCCTGGCTTTCATACGAAAATACGACGGACGCGCCTTGATGACCGCCAGGTGAGACGCAAGCGAGCCGACATTTTTGGAAATCGACATATCGTTGTCGTTCAGAATAACAATCAGACGGGAACGTTCTCGTCCCGCATTATTGAGTGCTTCGTATACCATGCCGCCCGTAAACGCACCGTCTCCGATGACGGCGATGGCGTAATTCTTATTCCCCTTGATCTTATTTGCCTGGGCAATGCCGTAAGCGGCAGAGACAGAGGTGCTGCTGTGTCCGCTGTAAAAAGTGTCGTGCTCGCTCTCCGACGGACAGGAAAAACCCGAAAGACCGCCGTTCTGGCGCAACGTCGAAAACCGGTCATAACGGCCGGTCAGGAGCTTGTGCACATAGACCTGATGACCGACGTCCCATACGATTTTATCATGAGGCGAATTAAAAACCCGATGCAGTGCGATCGTCAGTTCGACGACGCCTAAGTTCGACGCCAGATGTCCTCCCGTTTCGGAAACCGTGTCAATCAGTGTGTGCCGGATCTCTTCAGCGAGTAACGGCAGATCGTTTTGGGGAATTTTTTTGACGTCGGAGGGCTTTTTGATTTTGTCAAGATATTGCGTTTCTTCCATAATTCACTCCAAAATTAAGAAGTTCTCATAAGAAGCGACAGGGCAAACTCTCGAAGAACGGATGTATCGGCACCAAGAGCATCAAGCGCCTTGAGAGCCGCCTCGGTGTAATTCTGCGCTTTCTCCTTTGCGCCGTCAAGCCCCAAGAGAGAAACATAGGTCGATTTCTCTGCGACAAGATCACTGTTCGACTCACCCTCGAGATAATCGAGCACATCGTCAACAATCTGGAACGCAATACCGAGATTTTCGGCAAAATCGCAGGCTTTGGGGATCATATCCGCTCGTCCTGCAGCGATACAGCCGAGAGAGCAGGCGCATTCAATCAGTGCCGCTGTTTTCAGTTTATCCATTAAGAAAAGCTCGTCAAGACTTAAATTTTTTCCTTCGCCATCGAGGTCAACCACCTGACCGCCGATCATGCCGTTTACGCCGGCAAAATCAGAGAGTGTACGAACGGCAGAAGCAATACCGGCAGTATCAAGCCTTGCCTGAACAAGACAGGAAAACGCATGGGTCAGCAGCGCGTCACCTGCCAGAAGCGCGTTTGCTTCGCCGAATTTTTTATGCGAAGAGGGCTTACCGCGACGGAAATCATCGTTATCCATACACGGCAGATCGTCATGAATCAGCGAATACGTATGAATAAACTCAACAGCTGCCGCAAACGGAAGCGCTTCTGTGACATCTCCTCCCAGAATGCGACAGAATTCGAGTGTCAGAACAGGACGTACCCGTTTCCCGCCGGATTCCAGCGAATAGCGCATCGCTTCACCGATCATTGCGTACGCCGGATCGGTCTCCGGAACAAAGCGCATAATATTTTCTTCGATCACTTGTCTGTGATTTTCAAGAATCGGATTCATTTTGATTTTCTCCATTCTCCGATAATTCCGTGATTTTCAGTTTTGCCTGATTCAGCAGAGCAGCGCAGTACCCAGAAAGCTTCGTTGCGTCATCGTAGAGTCTGACGGTTTCTTCAAGGGTCAGGCCTCCTTTTTCGAGCATGACGACTTTTTCTTCAAGCTGCTTCATCGCTTCTTCATATGTCATTGTTTTCATGTTGTTGACTCCTCTTTTGCAATCTCCCGCACATCACACCGTACTGAGCCGTCCAAAAACGATAAGGTTACGGCATCACCGGGAGAAAGGTCTACAGCTCTCATCACGCGACGTTCTTCACAGAAGACCGGGATATAACCGTTTTCAATCATGTTATAAGGATTTAATAACCGGATTTTTTCCGAAAAAACGCGTAGCGCATTTTCTTCCCGAAGAAAATATGTTTCAGCCGCCTTATGCAGACGATCGATCAGGACTTTCGTATCAGCCATCTGTCGTTCCAGCGTTTTGCGCGGATCAAAAATTTTCAGACGAGCCGTTAGTTGATCGAGTGCGTTTCTTCGTTCTGACAGACGGTTGGCTGTCGCATGATCGAGCCGGAAAAGCAAACCATCAAGAATCTGCATAAGCTCTTCCCTCTCCGGCGTAGCCTGTTCGGTCGCTGCTGACGGCGTCGGCGCACGCATATCCGCCGCAAAATCACAAAGTGTAAAATCAACCTCGTGACCAATACCCGTAATGATGGGAATACGGGACGACGCAACGGCTCTGACGAGACCTTCATCGTTATAGCCCCATAAATCTTCAACCGAACCGCCGCCGCGGCAAAGAATTATCACATCAACATCACGACGCTCATTCAAAAGACGGATCGCACGGATATTTTCTTTGGCACAGGCGACTCCCTGAACGGCGACCGGACAGAAAACCATTTCCGCTAAGGGATAACGGCGGGACAGCACGTTAACCACATCGCGGACGGCCGCCCCCACGGGAGATGTAATGACTGCGATTTTATTCGGATAGAGTGGCAGAGGGCGTTTTTTTTCATCATCAAAAAGCCCTTCCGCGCTGAGCTTCTTTTTCAGTTGTTCAAACGCCAGCATCAGCGCGCCTGCGCTTTCCGGTTCCATATCCTCCGCATAAACCTGATAGACGCCGTCGCGTTCAAAAAGAGAGACGCGACCCGTGATGTAAACCCTCATGCCGTTTTCGGGAACAAACCGAAGCCGGGACGCATTTTTGGCGAACATCACAACCTTGATGGCGCAGGAGGAATCTTTTAACGAAAAGTAGAAATGCCCGGTTTTATAGTGATTGACAAAATTGGAGATCTCACCGACAACGCAGACACGCTTGAGACGGCTGTCGGATTCCAGGAGCATTTTTAAGTATAAATTCAATTGTGAGACTGTTAAAGCGGAATCGGATTTCATTTCCACGTCTCCTTAAGAAAGCCAAGATATGCCGTGCCTGCGGCATTATCGGAAGAATAATACGGATCAGCGAAATATCCGCCGAATTTTTCCGTCAGGTCTTTCCGGATAAGCGAATTTGACATCACTCCGCCTGCATAGAGTACGGGAAGCTCCCCGCATTTTTTCAGGGCAGACTCTGTCATCGCCGTAAGCGCAGCTTCAATATAATCCAGACAGTATTTCGCGATGTCACAAGGCTGCTCTCCGGCTTTCAGCATAGCTTCACACCGATTCTGTACACCGGAAAAGCTGCACGAACCGTCTTTCTGAAACGGCCTGACGCGATAAGTTTTGACACTCTGACAGGCCAGCTTATCGAGATGCGGTCCGGCCGGAAACGGCAGCCCGAGCAGTCCGCCGACACGATCGACAGCCTGTCCGGCTTTCAGGTCAAGGGAAGACGCGATCATCTCGATCCTGAAGACAGATTCCGCGTCAGGGTGAACCAGCAAAACATCTGTCGTGCCGCCTGAAACATGAAACGCCAGAAAGTCATGACCGATCAGTTCTTTATGCCCGGAAGACCAGACAGCCGCCGCAACATGCCCTGCCTGATGGGAAAACGCATAACAGGGAGCCGCAAGAAGCGACGCGGCAACAGCGGCATAGCCTTCCCCAACAGTGAAACACGGCATATAGGAGCCGTCAGCGTCACGCGGAGCTCTTGAATAACTGACGCAGCCGATGGAAGTCGTGTAACAACGGCACAATTCGGAGAGCATTGGCGGCAGATTTTTATTGTGATGAAAAACGGCGTCCGACTGCCGCAGGCCCAGTTGCCCGTCGGCAACCGGAAGCAGCTGTTTACGGGAATCAAAGCAATCCTTCTGCGGATCATAAACCGCGCAGGAAGAGGTATAATTGCTGGTGTCAATCCCGAGATAGAGCTTGTCAGCCATTCGCGGTCTGCCCTCTGCTGACGGAGGCCAGGAGGCCGTTCACGAAAGAGGAATCCTCCTCCGCGGCATATGTTTTTGCGAGTTCAACCGCCTCGTTGATGGAAACGGAGACCGGAATATCCGGAAACTCGAGCATTTCACATACGGCAAGACGCAGGATTGCCAGAGCGACCTTGGAAATACGGCTGAGCTTCCAACCGTTTTTCAGATTGGCGGCAATTACTTCATCGAGCTTGTCCAGTTCGGAAAGCGTCTTTTCGGAAAGCGTACGTGCAAAGTCGTCCGCCTCGAAAAGTTCTGCGTCTCTGGCGGCGTCAATGATTTCGTCAAGCGTGTATTCGCTGTTAAATTCTTTTTCAAACACGATAATAAACGCCTGTTCTCTTGCTTCTTTTCTTGTCATATATTCAGTCCTCCATATATGGCAATCAGCCTTCGGAGAGCCGAAGGCGTGATATTTGCAAAATTCTATCGTCTATTATACCATAAAAATAAAAATAAACAACTACTTTGCGCCAATTATTGTAATTTTTTCGGGAGAAATATCGGCGTTTGCCATGACAATCTCCTTGATTTGCAGTGCGGATTCGTCATTGATCGCATCTTTTTTCACGATAATCTCTGCGGAATCCTCCGACAGGACGGCAACGCATTCGCTGCCGGTCTTGGCCTTGACAAGATTCTCTATGTTCACTTGCGCGATTTTTCGTTCCGACATGGCGCTGATGGAAGCCGCCGCCGTCTGCACGGACTGTTCGTCTGCGTCGCTGCTGTCAACGATCTCTTTGAGCGTAGCGACGGCCTCGTCGTAAGATTCGTCACGGGAGAGCTTTGCACCGGCAAAATATTCGTCGCTGACGCCGCTCGCGCCGACATAAACGGCGTCTCCGAGATTCTGACTGTTGACGTTGCTGGTGTCTGCCCCTGAAGCGTTGCCGGCCTCTTCGGCACTTTTCGGCCCGGTGTAATACCAATTTGCAAAGACTGCAATGCCGAGAAACAGTACAAGACCCGCTACGACTGCATTTTTTCTTCCCTTTGTCATCTTCATGGTCATTTCTCCTATCTGTATTGCATATTCAGGCTTTTTCGCCCACATAAACCCTGTCGGAACCGATTCCGAAAAGGCTTGTTACCAGATTTGTGATCTCGGCCTTGACAACCGCACTGCCGCCGCCTTCACATAAAATCGCCACCCCTAAAATATCGGGACTTCTGATGCTGATAACGAGTCCCGAATCCGAACCGCCGGAGGATTCATACAGTACGATTTCTTTATCATCCGACGAAGAATCGGAATCCTTGTTCGTTTTTCTGTTTTCTGCATAAACATATTCTCCGGAGGAACGAACCGTTACCATCGCTCTGACACTTCCGGCACCGCGTACCTGTCCCGCGATGCTTTCGAGGCGTTCTTCGAGCAATTTTTCGATATCGGCTGTCGTATTGGTTTGTTGCTGCTGTTCTTTCGGAGACACAGTCTCCTGCTTCGCATTGGCAGAACTATCCGAAATGCCGCTAATCGCCAGGAGAAAGATACCAAGCAGACCGACGGCGAACACGATTGCAAGCTTTTTCTCCTCCTTGACTTTTTCGATAAACTCTTTGAGTTTTTTCATTCGACTTCCACCTCCGGCACGATGCCCGTAAGATCTCCGACTCTTTTTTGAATCAGCGACTCGCGAACAGAATCCTCTGCAGCAATCGTTATGGTGATTTTTGCAAGCGCGATATTCCCGTCGCCGTCTTCCTTCATCTCTGCATGAACGGTATAAGATTTTGCGCATATTTCTTTCAAAAGCCCGGAAATTCCATCTTCAATCAGCTTCTGACCGCTTCGACTGATGTCTGCGTTGAGATGAGCGGAATAATCCTCAGATTCCATGGGAATCTCTTCCTTTAATTCTGAAAAAGTAAATTCAAGTTTTTCTGAGAGCGGCCAGACGGCGACAATCAACAGCAGAAAAGACAATACTATCTGCACCGACTTCTTCATACTGCCCTCAGGCAAAAGGAACACAATAAATGCTCCGACAAGCGACGCGGCACAGAACATCGCCGCCCAATTCCTGATTGTTTCCATCGTCTCACTTCCCATTATTTTGCATGCATCAGAATGATCATTCCGGTCGAAATAATCAAAACATAAACGGCAAACAGGATCAGCGACAACATCATGGATAAGACGAACCGAAGCGACGCGATGACCGAAGCCGTGCTGTTCTGATCAAGGGCTTGCGCGGCATACCCGATCGCCGTAAGCCCCACAATCCATATCAGCAGTTCACATAACGACGGCAGAACTGTAATGATGATTACAAGGATGCCGATGATCCCGTATGTACTCTTCATGAGTTCAGCTGACGCTATGAGCGACGACAGACCCTCACTGAGCGTACTGCCGACGACCGGCACGGTGGATCCCAGTACAAACTGGATCCCCTTAAACGAAATTCGGTCAATATTAGCCGCCAAAACGTTTTTGATCGCGAGAACACCGGTAAAAACTGTTCCGGCAAGTCCTAAAATCGTATTGAAAAGTGTTCTCACCATCGATAACACAGAATTGATCCTGACAACACGGTTTGCCGCCGCGCAAACGGCCGCAGCCGCAAAAATACACAGGATCGGCACAAGAAAATCGCAGCATACAGCCGAAATGATCTCAGCACAGTAAAGCGTTCCGGCCTGATAACTGACCGCCAAGGTCGGATTCCCTGAAAAGGCGGCGATCGCCGCCATAACGGGAACGAGCGATTTCGTAAATACCCCAAGAGCAGTCAGAGCGGCTGTCGCTGAACGAATACATGAGATCACCTGCGAAAACAGCAGCAATGACGCAAAAAGCACGCCAACCGTTTCAAAATAATCGTGAAGCCCGTCTTTCGGCAAAATACAGGAGCCGGCAATGGCATTGAGCACAAGGAGACAAAGCAGGGTTCCCATGCAGGATAACGGCTCCATAGCACCCCTTTTCAGAAAACCGAACAGCAACCTAAACACTTTCCCGAATGAGATTTCTGAAAGCTCTTCCGTCAAATAAGACTCAATTCCAAGTGAGGAAAGGGCGTCTTTCATATCATCGTCAAGTCCGTCGAACAGATCCTGCATATCTTCGCTGTAAAGTTTTTCGCTTTTCAAGTCATCTGCGCCGGCAAATAGTGTAAAGTTAATGAGCATTACACCAACAAATAAGGTGACAAGAAAAATCCTTTTCAGCAACTTCCTCATTTTTTTTAAATCAACTCCAATGCCAATTCGAGAAGGGCTTTCGCCAACGGGATCGCCAACGCAGCGATCATCAGTTTTCCGACAAATTCCACTTTGGAACCCATCGCAGACTCTCCCGCATCGCGGCATAAATCAGCGGCAAACTGTGTCAGAACGGCAATTCCGAGCGATTTAATCACGATTTTCAGATAATCCGAGGTGATGCCGATATCACCTGTATATTCCCAGAAAAAATCAATCACGTCGCATAGATGCGGGTACCCCATCCATAACAGTAAGACAATCGCTCCCGTTTCCACCAATACGGCATATTCCGGACTGTAATGTTTGACAAGACCGTACAATACCGTCGCGACAACGGCCGTTCCGATGAGCGAGATCATAGATCAAACACCGATTCTATGTATTGGAACAGATCCTTGATATACGGGATGATCATCATCAGCACGATAATCAATCCGCCGAGCGTCGTAATCATGGTATATTCATCGCGTCCCGACCGGATCAGCACCTGGTTCAGAATCGCCACAATAATCCCGACGGCGGCGATTTTAAAAAGAACCGCAACTTCCATGTTGGCCTCCGTCAGATAAACATAAGCACAAGAATCAACGCGGCCGAAACGGTAATGACGCCGGTTGTTTTGGATTTTTTGTTTCGGTTTTCCGTTGCGACTTCTCTGAAATCTTCCAGCATACCGGTCGCCTGATCGCTGTATTCCTCGATCTTCTCACGGCTGCAAGCGCACAGATCCTTTCCGAAATGCACCAGGACGTCTTTTTCTGGTGTTGTCAGATGAATCCGCGCCTCCCGGACGGCCTTTTCCCACGCGTCGGGTGGCGTCAGTCCGTCTTCTGTATTCTTTGAAAACTCCGACAGAAAATCAAGATCATGAAATTCCCGGCATTCTGAAACGACTTCTACGCTTTTCTGAAAGGAATCCTGATAAAATAACGCTCTGTTCTTAACGGCCTGTATCAGCCGGAGAACGAGTGTAAGATTATTACAATGTGTATGCTCCTGACGGATAATCAGGAACGCCGCGATAAAGGAGCTTACGATCACCATCAGTTCCGCTGCCGTTTTCATTCATCCATTCCTCCGTTTGCAGAATTTCCGCGATTTCTCCGGGGTGCGAAGTATCACGCAGCAAGGCAATCCGATCAAAGCACCCGGAAAGAATCAGTTTTTTTGAGACAGAACGCCGTAAAAGATCATCTCGGTTCCGGCAATGTACGCTTGCGGCAAAGCGGACGCCGCTGTAACAGGCGCGTATAATTGTATCCGCCTCACGTTCACTTGTCACTTCATCACAAATGATAACGTCCGGAGAGAGAACTCTTGTCGCGTGTTGCAGCGCCGCTTCTTTCGGATATCCGCTCAGCACATCACAATTCACGCCGTCCGCTTCCAGCATTTCAAACCGCTCATCCAGTATGACCGTTTTGGCAAAACCATATTCATAGGACGACGAAAGACGTGACGCAACAGCACGCAAAAGCGTTGTTTTACCGGTGCAGGGCGCGCCGGCGATCAACAATCCGTTCCAGAAACCGGTTTTATGCAGCAGCGTATCGGCATCTGCGTCAATTCGTCTTGCAATCCGGATATTCAGAGACGAAACGTCCCTGACCGCAGTAATCGTTCCGTTTTCCGTGACGGCCGTCCCGCAGAATCCGACCCGGTGGCCGCTTCCGAAGGTAATAAAACCGGTCGCCATGTCGTTCTGATGCGCATAGAGCGAATACCCGCTGACAGCATCGGTTGTATGGGCAACGTCTTCCGGTTTCACGATCACCGCTCCCTGCCAATTCAGGTAAGAGACGGTAGAATCCATGGAGACAAATGCGCTGCCGAATTTTCCGAAGAGCGTCAGCGCTTTCCCACGACGCAGTCTGATCTCATAAGTATTCCCTTTTATTGTATCGGGAATTCTTTGCAGAACCTGTCGAAGCTGCGCCGGCAGAACGTCCAGAACCGAGTCAAATTCATGTACCATTTCATCACGTCCTGCTATATCTCTATGTCGTCTTGTCCCGGAATATGCCAAGGCATTTTTCTTTTTCAATGAAACACCATAATTCTTTTTTTGACTTGACAAGAAAAAATGAAAAGATTACTATAAGAACAGAAATCGGAGGGACGCATATGGAACAGTATATCAACGAGGTTATCCGCCCGAAAATTCAGGGAGACGGAGGCGAAATCACCTTTGACTCACAGGACGGTGACACCGTTACCGTCATCATGCAGGGTGAGTGCTCAAAGTGCCTGATTCTTGACCGCTGTATTGCCTGGATCGAATCGCAGATTGAAAACGATCTGGGAGAGAAAGTTACGATTCACGCAATCCGAAAAAAACCTTTTTTTTGGGACACATAGGAGGAATAGACCATGGCACATATCGAAGTTGTGCGCCGCAGTATGCGGCCCGAAGAATATACCGATCTGCGGTTTGGCTGGTTAAAACGCCATATCTACGAAGACAAGACCGAGATCACGTCTTTCCGCATTCGCGAAGCGCGCCAGACGGCGGAAATGCAGTTTGAATTTTACGACGCCGAACCGCGATCTCTTCGCCGGGGAGATCTCTATTTTACGCCGGACGGAACGGCCTTTATTGAAGCCGATGCCGTCATTCCCGAAAAATACATAGGAAAAGAAATCCGTTTTGTCCTGAAAACCGCCGCAGAAATGATTGTCAAGGTCAACGGAAAATACGTCGGCGGCATCGACCCGAACCGTGAGAATCTGCTTCTCTCCCCTTACCTTGATTCCGATACGATTCATATTGAGATTACCGCGTATAACCGTTCCAAGCCGGACGACGAACGTAATCCCGAATCCCTCTCCGTCCGTGGCTGCCGTCAGATTTTTGAAGGCGGTTATCTTGCCGTTGTCAATGATGACGTTCAGTCTCTTGTTTACGACATGGAGCTTTTATTGAATATTGCAAAGAGCGACTGTTCCCCGGAGGACTACCGTCAGCTGATTAACAGAGAGCTTGCCCATGCAATGGATTTGCTGGATTTTGACGACCTCCGGAACGATGATGTAAAAGCTGCCTCCGATTATATTGAAAAGCATATATTTGCCGATCAGCGTTACGGAGGCTGCGGCAATGTCGCTCTTGTTGCGCATTCACACCTTGACATTGCCTACTATTGGCGCAGGATTCATGCAGTTCAGAAGAATTTGCGTACCGTTCTGATTCAGATGCGTCTGATGGATCGCTATCCCGATTTCCGTTATGCCCACACGCAGGCTTACACCTATGAAACAGTCGAGAAATACTATCCCGAGCTTTTTGAAGAGCTGAAAGAAAAGATTAAGAACGGACAGTTCGAGCCTGTCGGCGCGATGTATGTTGAGCCGGACTGTAACGTTCCGTCGGCAGAAAGCCTGATTCGGCAATGCCTGTACGGTCAGATGTTTTATCGCAAAAAGTTCGGCATCACCGTTGATACCTGCTGGCTGCCCGACGTGTTCGGCAACAGCTGGATCCTGCCGCAGATTCTTAAAAAGAGCGGCGTTACATATTTTGTTTCCAACAAGATGTCCACATGGAACGACACAAACCGCTTTCCGCATAACAACTTTATCTGGAAAGGCATTGACGGCACTGAGATTTTTGCCTGCGTTCCGCCGACGCATTTCATTTCGTGGAACATGCCGGATCAGATACAGAAGAACTGGGACGCTTTTCAGGATAAGGATACCGGCACCGAAACGCTGCAGATGTTTGGCTACGGAGACGGCGGCAGCGGCGTGACCGAAGAGATGATCGAGCTGATGCATCGCTTTGATAAAATATCCGTCATGCCGAAGACGCGTCATGTGACAGCGCATGAATTTTTATCGGAGAATTTTACGGACGACAAAAAACTCCCTGTCTGGGACGGCGAGCTTTATCTTGAAATGCATCGCGGCACATTTACGACAAAATCGGAAATCAAGCGTTGGAATCGGCAGCTTGAATATAAATTCCGCAATGCCGAGATCCTCTCCGTCTGCCGTCTGCTTCGCGGTGAAGACTATCCGGCGGACGAGCTGCGCGAGCTTTATAAAAAATTGCTCATCAATCAGTTCCACGATATTCTCCCCGGCAGTCATATCACACCTGTCTGTCGCGACGCCATAGCGGATTACGAAGAAATCAATCAATCGCTTGACAGTATTCTGAATGAGTCCGGCAACACTTATTTCAACACCTTAAATTTCACAAGAAATTCGTTGACATTTATTGAAAATGAAAACGGGTGCGTCTGCCGTCTCGGAAAAAAGGGATTTTACGCTGTTCCGAACCTGCCGGGGCTCTCTTCCGGCAAAATCGAAAAAACGACTGAGGAATACACATGGCTGTCCGTTCGTGATACCGTCGAGACACCGTTCTATTCGATAAAACTCAATCCCGACGGAAGTATCTGCCAGATCCTCGATAAACAACTAAACCGTTCCTGGATTAAAGGTAATTTTAATAAACTAGTCCTATATTATGATTATCCGGGGAATTACGACGCATGGGATATTCTTCCCGACTACCGGAATAAGCAGGAATCTCTCACCATAACAGAAACTTGTCATCTGACCTATCAGGACAATGAAACGGCGGAATTTACAACGGTTCTGCGAACCGAAAAAAGCGTCTGGAAGATGATTCTTCGTGTTTTCAGACAATCGAGAGCCATTGAAGTCGAACACGATGTTGATTGGCACGAAAAGCACCGTCTGACCAAAGTGGAATTTTCGCCGGACATCCTGACACGGGAACTGCTCTGTGATACGTCCGCCGGATTTATCAAACGGGAAATGACCAAAAATACCACATGGCAACAGGCCCGTTTTGAGGTCTGCCATCACAAATGGTTTGATCTGTCGGAAACCGGCGGCGGCGTCGCCGTTATCAACAACGGAAAATACGGCGTCGGCATCAGCGATGATTCGGTTTCTCTCTCACTTCTGCGTTCCACGATCCGACCCGATCCGACCTCCGATATGGGGCATCATGCGTTTTCCTATCTGATCGTTCCCCATACGGGAGATGCCGTTGCTGCGGGTATCAATCGTCTTGCGTTTGAATACAATGTTCCTCTTCTCCGCGCCGACGAAAACCTCAATTTTCCGGTCAACGGACTCTATCTGCAATCCCTCAAGCTCTCCGAAGACGAAAACTACATTGTCGCAAGGCTGTCCGAGCAAAACGGAGCAAGAGGCTGCCTGACAGGAATCGGGCCATTCACACTCATGGATCTCTTGGAAACGCCGCAAAGAGAGACGGATTTTTACGCATTTCAGCCTTTTGAAATCATAACAATCGGCTTTCAAGTGAAGAATACGGAAAAACAGACGCATTCTGACATTTTTTTAACAAAAAGATGATATTTTTTATTTGACAAATGCACGATTGTTTGTTATAATCAGTTTAATAATTATACGGGGGTATAATCATGGATGAATTAACTCAACTTATCAAGAAGAATATCAAGTACAAGTACTCCAGTACGAGACGCTTCTCTGAAGAGCTTGGTATTCCGCAAACCACCATCGTCAGCGCCATTAAAAACGGCGTCAGCGGCACAGCCTTTACAACCGTTTGTAAAATGTGCAAAGCGCTTGACATTAAGCTTGTGAACGGCATTTATCCGGTTGTCGTCACCGATACGACGAAGAACCTGATTGAAAAAATGTCCAAGCTTGACGAAAAGGGCATTCACACCGTTACCACGGTTCTGGAAATGGAATATATCCGCTGCCAGACGGAAGCCGAAGCGATCGCCATTGCCGAAAAGAATGCAAAACTTGAAGCGGCGAAAAACAATCCGATCATCAGCGCGGATCAGATTCCTTCCAAAGCGGAAGTCGGCGATCTGTTCAAGGCGATCAATGAAAGCGACGACGGCCTGCAATAACAATGAACAAAAATCCTTCTCTTCACAGAGAGGGATTTTTTTTGCTGCAATTTTCGGACAGCTATTGTTATTTTAATCCGGATATGTTATACTGAAAACATCAATAACAGGAGGTCGCTCATGATTTATACCATAGAAAACGAATACCTGAAAGCTGCCGTCAAGACACACGGCGCAGAGCTCACAAGTCTTGTTTCAAAAGAGACCGGCATCGAATATCTCTGGCAGGGTGATCCCGCCGTATGGGCGGGTCAGTCCCCGATCCTGTTCCCGATTATCGGCAGAGTTCTGGACGACCACTACCGTCTGAACGGCACCGAATACACCATGCCGAAGCACGGTTTTTTCCGCAATCGTGATGCCGCCCTTTATGAGCAAAGCGAGAACAGCATGACTTTTGTTCAGCGTGACGACGAAGAAACGCGCAAAATCTATCCCTACGCTTTTGAAGTCTTTGTGACTTTTGAACTCGTCGGCAAATCCCTTCGCGTAACGCATACCGTCGCGAACCGCAACGAAGATATCATGTATTTTTCGATCGGCGCACACCCTGCTTTCGCCTGTCAGATCGGCGATCATCTTCTTTTTGAAAAGAATGAGACACTCGATACGGTTGCGATCGATACAGAATGCCTCAGAACAAGTCAGATGATTCCCGTTCTCCGCGAGAATAATGTAATCACGATTACAAAGAATATTTTTGATAACGACGCCTTGATCTTTAACGGAATGAAGTCCTCCTATATCACGCTTGGAAGCGATTCCCACAACCGCAAGATCAAGTTCGATTTCGGCGGCTGTCCCTATCTCGGCATCTGGGCAAAACCCGGAGCCTCTTACGTTTGTCTTGAACCGTGGTGGGGCGTCAATGATTCCCATGAAAAGAAAGATGACTTCTCTCAAAAAGACGCCATTCAGTCCGTAGGCGCCGGCAAAACCTACACTTGTTATTGGCAGGCTGAAATCATCGAATAAACGAGAAGGAACTTGACAGACCGGCACATTCCTGATACAATAGACATAGAATACAATAAGGAGATTTTCCCATGAATGAAGATTTAAATAACCTCATGAACGATGAAGAGGAAGAATATGAACCGCTGATTGTCAGCGTCGTAGATGAGGACGGAACGGAGCATACCTTTGAAGAGCTTGATACAATAGAACTTGACGATAAGGAATACGTCGCTCTCCTGCCGATCTATGACGAAGATGTGACCGACGAGGAAGGCGAATTGATCATTCTTCAGAGAAACTATGATGGCGACGATATTTATCTGGAGCCCATCGAGGATGAGGCGGAATTTATGCGTATCGGACAGATGTTTGAAGAGAGACTCTCTGACATCTTTGATTTTGACGACGAAGACTGATATTTACAACTCCATATAATTTCCTGCTGTGTTCGATAAAACGACAGTCAATATTAACCCAACAAACACAAAAAGGGAGCCTCTCTCCGCTGCCGGGATGCAGACCTCCCGTTTCAGCACAGACTGAAAACGGAAGAAGGGAGCGCAAAGGTATCGGGCGGCACCCACCCTGCTCAAAGGCAGGTTATTATCGACTGCCTACGGCATGGCGGGATTCTTTTTAGACATGAAAATGACCACCCGAAATCGGGTGGTCTTCATTATTTCATCCGCATTTTATGCAATGGGAACCGTTGCGTCGATGTCAGGATCGGCAACGACGTCGTCATAGGAGCCGATCAGCTTTGCCACGGCACGAAGAACAAGTCTCGCGTCAACGGCGGTAATGGAACCGTCTCCGTTCACATCACATCTCGTAAACATTTCTTCGTCCGTTACGCCTTCAAGCTTCGCGGCAATCCGGAGAATCAGTCTTGCGTCCATAGCGGTGATGCGGCCGTCATTGTCTGCGTCGCCGATGAGCAGGAAGAAATCCTGATCGAGATCAAGCGTCACAGGCTCAACAAAAGTTTGGCTGCCATTTTCATAGAAATAAGTTGCTCCTGCGGAAACAAGATTGACATCTTTCAGATTCTTTCGGTCAACATTGAAATAGAATGTTGTCAGAAGCAGATCGCCGTTTTCATCACAGTCTTTCGCTGTTATCGCAGAAGACACCGCATAAGAACAGGTCACAATGTTGTCAATGGGATTACCCGCAACGACATAGCCGTCGGCAAACTGACGTTCATCAGCGTCCGCATAGGTGAAAACGTCACCGTCATACTTCAACGAGAAATTTCCGCTGTAGCTGTTCTTCGCATCAAGCAGGACAAGCTGAACGGCAAGCTGATTGCGAACGGGATTATAGGAGGGTCTTAGCTCAATCTGATAAGACGATGCTTCCATGGAACCCTGCTCCGTATCATAATCAAATTTAACACCGCTCTGCATATCTTCAATTAGGCCCGAGGACATCAGCAATATCTTTCTGGCGTCCGCAGCATTGATGATATTGTCAGGATATACGTCGCCGTTTTTAAAGGGAAGTGTTCCCTCTTCGAGCGGTTCGAGTCCGGCGGCGGAACGAAGCGCAAGACGGGCGTCAAGTGACGTAACAAGACCGTCAAGGTTAATATCACCCATGAGATATTTTCCGGGAATATCGGAACCTTCTGCGGGAACAACTCCGTCGGAATTAAGAATGCCAGGGTTGATATAGCGGTTATAATTCATAAACTGCTTGTAGGCTGCATTCTGCCATACAGTTCTTTCGTTGTCTGCTGTGATGAGCCAGACGAGGAAATCCGCAGAATTGCTCTCATTGCTGAATGTTCCGTGCTTCATATTCTTGATAAACCAGGTATTCTCAGGCAGTACGCAGGTGGATGCGTCAATATAGTGACAGATACCGCCGTAGGAATACCAGGGAGTCAGCATATCATAATTGGCAGACATATGATCGTGGGCAAAGTCGCCGGTCTGTTCGGCGTTCATCGCGCCGGTTACATTATTCAGCGGTACGCAGGTTGCGCCGAAGCTCGCATACGCCGTATCGACGACGCCGTCGCTCTGTACGGAGCAATTCTCACCGACAGGAACGATCTGAAGATCCCATGCGGCTACTACACTGACATTGATTCCCGCGTCCTTGGCATCGGTCAGAATCTCTTCATAGCTGTCCTGACTGTCTTTGAAAGCTTTAAGTTTTTCGCAGAGCTCGCCCTCCTGATTCTCACCGAAAAAGCGGTCGGCCGCTTTTTCAAAATCTTCCGTCGGGACGAGAGCCCAGATGCCGGGCATCTTCGCGATCTCTGCGGTGACCCCTGTTTTATCCAATACATAATTGACAGCGGTCAAAGCCTGCTCAATTTTCAGGCAGAACGCCTGAAGATCCCATTCGTTGTTCAGAATATAATTGATCAGCCACGTGGAGAATGCCGTAATCGGGTTATCGGAAATGTCATTCGTATAACGGATATACGCACTGGTATATGTAGTCAGATTGGAGTATTCATTGACAATATCGCCTTTCATGAAATCGCCGACGACAGACGTGCCGAGAAATTCGGAGGAAACCGTGACGAAATTTTTGACGTTTTCCGCGGCAGAGGCAGCAAATCCGTCAAGGTAAGCCGTTGCAACTGTCGAGCCGTAGCCTTCGGAAATCACGGAAACCTTCTCAGCTCCCGTTTCGGACTTGACGTTTTCGATATACGCGTCAAGTGCGGCTGCGTTTTCAGCAGGATCCAGACGCCAGTCGTACGTAAATACATATGTATTCTCGTAACCGAGTCGATCCCCCATGATAACACCGATATTGCCGGCTAAGGCTTCCGCGGCTTCCGAATCATCGTCATAATAATATTCAAGTGATTCGGGATAGGAAATCGCGCCGATATTCTCATACATCGGAGTGCCGTCGTCGTTCATGGCAAGGAGCTTGAGCGATTCGATTTCAGACGTGATCCTGTTCTGAATGTCTGCAGCGATCTTCTTGAAATCAATGCCGGCAATGATCGACTGAATATC
The DNA here is from genome assembly GCA_945912145.1 of uncultured Clostridia bacterium. GTDB lineage: Bacteria > Bacillota > Clostridia > Oscillospirales > Acutalibacteraceae > UBA1081. Next base: position 392,261 of record CAMEBF010000001.1, read on the forward strand.
AGGATTTGTCAGATCAATATTCGCCATAATAAGCGTTGCGATTTCCAGCACTTTGCTCGTAATGGCGCTGATGTCGCCGGAGAAACCGAGATAATCCGCCAGAAGCGTAATTATATCCGTCGTGGACATATCGCCGCTTGTAATCGCGTCCAGAACATCTTTGCTGAAAAGATCCGTGATATTGGACGAAAATCCGCTGGTAAACAAAATATCGTACTGATAATCCGCTATGTTAAACACGACCGAACCGTCGTCCGTATTGCAGATCGGATTGGCATCCAGATCATTGATCACGATGACGGGGTCAGCTGCGGCAGGAGCAGCAGCAAAAGCCGCAATTCCGGAACCGAGCACAAGGATCAGACTCAGCGCGACGCACAGAATCCGTCTGAGAACAGTCTTCATAAGGCATATACCTCCTAAATCTATATGATGTTATTATATAACAAGAAAATAAATTTTGCAATAGAATTTTACAATTTATACCGCTCAGCTCAGAAGTCAGCGGACAGAAAACGCAAATACCGTTTCCGAATGGTAGGTTTCCCCGGCATCAAAGGTGCATTGGGGAAATTCGGGACGGTTCGGCGTATCGGGATAATACTGCGTTTCGAGGCAGAAGCCGGTGCGTTTGTCAATGGGTTTTCCCGCTTTGCCGGCAAGGCCGCTCAGAAAATTGCCTGCATAAAACTGCACGCCGGGAAGATCCGTCGAAACCGTCAAAACGATTCCGCTGACGGGAGAATATGCCTCTGCCGCTTTCCGAAGCGTTCCGTCGTAACCGCGGATACAGAAATTATGGTCGTAACCGCCGGTCATGTGAAGCTGTTCGTCGTCCGCTTCGATTCTTTCACCGATGACATGAGGTGTTCTGAAATCGAGCGGCGTGCCGTCGACAGAACGGATCTCTCCGGTCGGAATGCTGTATTCGTCAACCGGCGTAAAAGAATCCGCTTCGATTGTGAGAATATGACCGAGAATATCACCGGCGTCATATCCGGCGAGATTGAAATAAGCGTGATTTGTCAGGTTAATCACCGTTTTTTTGTCGGAAACGGCGGAATATTCAAGCTTCACTTCATTTTGATCGGTTAAAGTATAACGAACGCTGACGTTCATGTTTCCCGGGAAGCCGTTCAGACCGTCGGGGCTGGTATAGGTAAACACTACCGAAGAATCGCCCTCTATCGCATACTCCCAGACAGCGGTGTTAAATTCCGCATTGCCGTGCAGGCTGGTGACGCCTTTTTCGTTTGCTGTCAAGCGGTATTCCTTGCCGTCAAGTGTAAAACGGGCATTGCCGATACGATTGGCATAGGGACCGACGATGACGCCCTGATAATCCGTCCGGTTCACGAAACCGTCAAGATCGTCAAAACCGACGAGAACATCTCTTTTTTCGCCGTTTTTATCCGGCACGTAAATCTCGGCAAGCGTTGCGCCATAGGTTAAAAGCGACACCTGCATTCCGTTCTGATTGTTCATTACGATTTTTTTCACTTTGCGCCCGTCCGAAAGAACGCCGAACGGTGTAATATGTATTGCCATATTGGAAAAGTACCTCCGGTATTTTTTTCTTATTATACAATGAATCCGATGCACAAGTCAATAATTTATTTTATATAAACCTATTAAGAGCGAAAATGTTGACATTTGCACGCAAAAATTATATAATAAATCCCAGACTGTCAAAAGAGGTGATTTTTATGCCGACCGAAGCCTACGGCAATTTTCTCGTGCAGGCACTCCTGTTTGCTCTTCTTGCCGCCGTGCTGCTGATTTCTGTGATTTCCCTGTTTATCAAACCGGCGAAGCGCACCATCAGAGCCAGTCTTGTCGAGGCGTCGAGCGGACATATTATCGATATCAGTCAGGCAGAGACTTCCATCGGACGCGCAAAAGCCTGCGACGTTGTGATTGAGGATATTTCCGTCTCCCGATTCCACGCCGTGCTTTCCAAACGAAAATCCGGGTGGATGATCTTTGATACCAATTCCACGCCGGGTGTGATGGTAAACGGTAAAAAAATCGAAAAAAAATCCCTCCTTCAGGACGGAGATACCATTCATTTCGGCGACACGGAGTATGTTTTTTATTCAACGGCGGTCACAACGCGTCAGAAAATCGTTCCCAAGACGAGGAAACCGGCGCAGGACGAACGCCCAAAATACCGAAAACCGCGCAGCACCCCCGAAGATCGAAACATCTACCGCGATCCGAAACGTGCGGCAGGCGGCAATACGGACAATTATGAAAAACCGGCGAAAACACGCCGTTATGAGCAATCGGAGTGACATTCCTTGGAAACAACGAAAAATACAAAGCTGTATTTTGGCAGACCGGGCAGTATGTACGGTCTTGTCAGTCTGCTCGTTATGCTGTTGCTGACCGTTTATCAGGTCATTATGAGCTACTGTGTTCTGGCAAAGGACAAGGAGAACTTTTCCGAGCTGTTGATCTACTTCGCCGCGTACATCATCGCAGAATGGGTCTACTATTTTATCTTCGCCGTCGTCCAGAACCGTCATATCAGTCTGGAGATGATCAGTTTTGCGCTCTCCTCCATCAGCCTTTACATAACGGCCAGCGTTTCCCCTGAAAAAACGCGGACACAGTTCGTTGCGATTTTTGCGGGACTCGCCCTGTATATTGCAATGGTGCTCTATATGCAGAGCACAACGCGAACAAGCGCGCTCCGGATGCCAATGGCACTTGCGGCGATCGGTCTGCTTGCATTCACCCTTGTTTTTGCTTCCTATACCAACGGCGCAAAAAACTGGATCTATATCGGCCCCATCTCCATTCAACCGTCTGAATTTGTCAAGTTGGCCTTTATCTATGTCGGCGCCGCAACACTTGACAAGCTGCAATCCACACGCTCCCTGACCGCCTATGTTTTCTTTTCGGTCGGCTGCGTCGGAATGCTGGGACTCATGTCCGACTTCGGTACGGCGCTGATTTATTTTGCCACTTTCCTACTGATCGCGTTTCTACGTTCCGGCGACATTAGAACCATCGTCCTTGTCTGCACGGCGGCGGTCATCGGCGGAATACTGATACTGACGCTGAAATCCTACATCCTGAATCGATTTGCCAGTTATCGTCATATCTGGGAACATATGTATGATTCCGGCGGCTATCAACAAACGCGCACACTGATTTATGCGGCAAGCGGCGGCTTTTTCGGCACCGGAATCGGCAACGGTCATCTGCGAGAAGTTTTTGCAGCGGCCGAAGACCTGATTTTCGGTCTTGTCTGCGAAGAACTGGGAATGCTGACGGGATTCCTGATTATTATCTCACTGGCACTTCTCTCCCTTGCGGCGGCCTATAATGCAAAATTTGCCCGATCCTCTTTCTTCACGATCGCAGCCTGCGCGGCGGCCGGCATGATTATTGTGCAGACTTCGCTGAACGTATTCGGCGTGACGGATTTTCTGCCGCTAACCGGCGTGACGCTTCCTTTTGTCAGCCGCGGCGGTTCAAGCATGATCTGTTCATGGGGACTGCTGGCCTTTATCAAAGCGGCGGATTCGAGAACATATCCCGACTTCCCGAAGAGCAGACTGGAGGGACAGCGCAAATGAAAACCATCAACAAACGGATTCTGCTGTTGGTCGTCGTTACGATCCTTTTTCTTGCAATCACGGGATTGCTGATGTTCTCCATGTTTTTTCATGCAGAGGAATATGCGTTACAATCCGTCAACGGTCACTTATATGAAAACGGCGTCCTCATCAGCGCAGGCGATATTGTGGACGTCAACGGCACTAAGCTCGCCTATACTGAGGACGGCGAACGCAAATATGCCGACAGCGCGCAGGTACGCACGGCACTTCTGCATATCATCGGCGACGACGCCGGTTTTATCGCAGGAGGTATACAGGACACGTTCCGCGAAGAGCTTTGCGGCTACAACATTATATACGGGGTGAATCAAACGGCACGGAATACGCTTCAACTCTCCCTTGACGCCGATCTGTGCGCCTACGCTTACAATGAGCTTCGGCCATACAAGGGGTGTATTGCCGTCTGCAATTACAAAACCGGCGAGCTTGTCTGCATGGCATCCTCCCCGTCTTATGATATGTACGATAAGCCCGACAATATTGATAACAACGACGAATATGAGGGCGTTTATATCAACCGTCTGTACGGCGGACTGTACACGCCCGGTTCGATATTTAAAGTGGTTACTGCGCTTAGTGCGATCGAAAATATTGATGATATTTATAATCAGACGTTTTATTGCGATGGTTCCTACTCAACCGGCGACGGTGAAATCATATGCAACGATGTTCACGGAACAGTCACCTTTCAGCAGGCGCTCAATCAGTCGTGCAATGTTGCGTTCGCGCAGATTGCCGTGCAGCTCGGCGCGGATAATCTGAATCATGCTTTTCAGCAGGCCGGTCTTGCGACGCCGCATAAAACGATCGACCGTCTTTCTTCTACAGCCGGATCCTTCAGCACAAGTACGGAAAATTCCGATAGCGAGGTCGGCTGGGCCGGTATCGGTCAGTCGACAACGCTGGTCAACCCCTATTCATTTCTAACCTTTATGTGCGCCGTCGCAAACGGAGGAACGGCCTATGAGCCATATTTTGTCAGATCTGCCGTCAACGGCAATAACCGTCAGGTATACACGGCAAAGCCCGTTGACTCCAGCATTACGCTCAGCAAGACAACGGCCTCGACGCTAAAAGAGCTGCTGCGTTCGGACGTTTCGGACTTTTACGGCGATTATATTTTCGGCGACGTCACGATGTGCGGCAAAACGGGAACGGCGGAACGCGATGACGGTCTGCCCCACGCCTGGTTTGCGGGCTTCTCTTATGACGAAAGCTTTCCTTATGCCGTCATTGCCGTTCTTGAGAACAGCGGCTCCGGCCTTCGTTACGCCGGTCACGCCGCCGCCAATGTTATGCAGGAACTTTACGATAAACAATCATAAATACATCCGGGAGGAAGAAAATAATGAGCTTCATCGAGTTGGATTCTGTCTACAAGCGATACAAAATGGGAGAGGTCACGATCAATGCGGCCGATAACGTCTCGTTCTCCATTGAACAGGGAGAACTTTGCATGATCGTCGGACCGAGCGGCGCGGGAAAAACCACTGTGCTGAATATTCTCGGCGGCATGGACGACTGCAACGACGGCAAAGTCCGCGTCGGCGGAGAACTGATCAATAACTATAATGAAAAACGTCTGACAGATTACCGCCGTTACGACGTCGGCTTCGTTTTTCAGTTCTATAATCTGGTTCCCAATCTGACGGCACTTGAAAATGTCGAGCTCGCTTCGCAGATCAGCAATAAATCGCTCAACCCTGTCAAGGTTCTGGAGCGTGTCGGTCTCGGCGACAGAATGAACAACTTCCCCTCTCAGCTCTCCGGCGGCGAGCAGCAGCGCGTCGCGATTGCACGCGCGCTGGCAAAAAATCCGAAGCTTCTGCTCTGCGACGAACCGACCGGCGCGCTTGACTACAAAACGGGCAAGCAGATCCTTTCACTTTTGCAGCAGACCTGTCACAATACCGGCATGACGGTTATCATCATCACGCACAATCAGGCCATCACGCCGATTGCCGACAGAATCATCACCATGAAGAACGGCCGTGTCAACCGCATCGAAATCAACGAAACACCCCTGTCGGTCGACATGATCGAATGGTAACGGAGGGATCGAATTGAGCAAAGCCTTACTGACGGATATTCTTCGTACCATCAAGCGTTCGATGAGCCGTTTTATTTCCATTATCATTATTGTCGCGCTCGGCACCGGTTTTTTCGTCGGCGTCAAATCGGCGGCGCCCTCTATGGAAGAAACCGCAGAACAGTATTTCTCCGACAACAACCTGATGGATCTTCGCGTACAATCCTCCATCGGCCTTACGGGAGACGATCTGACCGCCATTAAAAATATCGAGGGCGTCAGCGGTGCGATGGGCGCAAAATTTGTTGACGCGCTTGTCTTAGTCAACGGTCAGCCGGAAATCGACCTCGATGGCACGCAGATCAGCACGCGAGCTTACGGCATCGACCTGAATATGCTGCAAGCCTACTATTACGGCGCGAACGATAAAAACTTCATCAACCGTCCGACGCTCTTAGAAGGCACTTATCCGACGAAATCCAACCAGTGTCTCGTTGACGAAAGCTCACTTTCGACGCCCGACAGCTATCAGATCGGCAGCAAAATCAAGCTCGAAGCGGACGCCAATACGGATCTTTCATCTCTGGCCGTGACGGAATTTGAGATTGTCGGTGTTATCCGATCCCCATACTATATTTCCTTTGAACGCGGCAACAGCCTTGTCGGAAGCGGTAAGATCGGCACCTTTATCTATATTCCTGAAAGCGCATTCACAAGCGATTATTACAGCGAGATCTATGTGACCGTTGACGGATCCGATGCCTACGATCCGTTTTCGGACGCCTACATACAGTATTTAAAGCCGGTCGCGGACAGGATCCGTGAAGTTGGCGCTACCAATATTGCCACGCGGACAAACGAGCTGAAAGAATCCCTGCCGGGAGAAATCGCATCGGCAAAGCAGGCGTATCAGACATCCTACGCAACGCTTCAGACGAGGCTACAGGAAGCCGAAGAGCAGATTGCGCTGTATCAGAAATATGTGGACGATCCGGAGGGCTCCTACAATGAAGCGGTCAAGCAGGCGGCAGAAGCGCTCGGCCTTGCGGCCGAAGAGTTCAACGGCAATTCGTCCGCCTATTATGACGCAATCGAAACATATAATCAGAATCTGGAGGCCTACAAAGCGGCAAAGGCTGCGCAATCCGAAAAATATAAACAGCTGACGGAAGCCCAGCGGCAGTATGCAGCCGCAGAATCCGCTTTGACGGCTGCTGAAAATGCTTTCAACAGCGCGACACAGTTTGTCAGCTCGACGCAGAATATCATTGACACAACCTCCACCGTTCTGTCATCATTAGAGGCTTATCAGAACGGGCAAATGGATAATTCCCAGATAGCGCAGGTTCTTGCAACCCTCGAGAGTATCAATCCCGATCTCTACCATTCCATCGCTTCTCTTTCCGCCGTCAGCATGGCGACGGAAGCCATTGCGCTGGTAACACCCTACCTCGATCAGCAGAAAACGCAGCTGGCGGCTTATCAGGAACAGCTGGAAGCAAGCAAGCAGGAATTGACAGAAACAAAAGAAAAGTTTTCTGCTGCGGCGACCGTTCTTTCCGCAGCGAAAACTGCCTATGAAGCGGCGGACGTGCAGTTGAATGCGTATCTGGAAACGCTTCGCGGTTATTACGACGAACTTGAGGGGTCAAAGACCGACTTATCCATGGCTCAGTTTGAGCTGATGCTCAATGAGAGCTCCGTGAGCAACGACCTGAACCTACTCAAGGCGACGATTGCGAACGCCCAGACCTATCTGGATAAAGCAAAAAAGGAATATACCGAAACGAAAGAATCAGCGGAAGCGGCACTTGCCGATGCACAGAAAAAAATTGATGCCGCAGAAAATCTTCTGGCGAAGCTCGACACGGCGAAATGGAATCTCTATGACCGCACGGACACGCCCGGTTATACGAGCTACGACGGCGCCGTTCATAATATCAAAGTGCTGTCGAATATCTTCCCCGTCATCTTCTTCCTTGTCGCCGCTCTCGTTTGTCTGACGACAATGTCCCGCATGGTGGAAGAAGAACGTACGCAGATGGGAACCATGAAAGCCATCGGATATTCCAGTATCGCCATTGCAACAAAATATATCCTCTATGCGCTGTTTGCAAGCGTCGTCGGATCGGCACTCGGTATCGTCATCGGCGTTTATGCACTTCCCTATGCGGTTTTCAAGGCTTACTCCATCATGTTCACAATGCCGTCTCTCAGCCTTTCTTTCCCCGTCGTCTACATCCTCCTCGGCATGGCGATTTCACTTCTGACAACACTTTTAGCCGCAGGAATTGCCTGCGCCAGAGAACTGCGCGTTCACCCCGCTTCTCTTATGCGTCCGAAAGCACCGAAGCCCGGAAAACGAGTCCTACTCGAAAAGATCCCCTTTATCTGGAAGCATATCAGCTTTACCGGCAAGGTAACGGTGCGCAATCTCTTCCGTCGCAAAGTCAGATTCCTGATGACAGTCATCGGCATCGGAGGCTGTACGGCTCTTGTTCTGGCCAGTATCGGTCTGTATTCTTCCGTCCATGACATCATGCCCAAACAGTACGGCGATGACGGCATTGCTGCCTATGATGTTCAGATCGTCTTTGCGGACAATCAGACAGACGATTCCGCAATGATGGAACTGCTGCATGACGACTCCCGCATCACGGATCTGATGCTGTCCTCCGTACAGTCCGTAACCGGCGGCTCCGACCGGATCGATAAGACGCAGGACGTGTATCTTTTTGTTCCCAAAGATTGCGCAAAGCTGTCGTCATTGATTCATCTGCAGAACCGCAGTACCGGCGAGACGCTGACGCTCGACGATTCCGGCGCAATCATCACCGAGAGTTTTGCCAAAGATACTGACACGCAAATCGGAGACAGCGTTTGGATTATCAACGGTGACGGCGAACAGTTCAGCATTCCCGTTGCCGGCATCACAGAGAATTACGCATTCAACTATATCTATCTTTCTGAAAATCTGTATCAATACATTTTCCAGGAGCCGGTCACATATAACTATGCCATTGGCACAGTCGATCCCTCGATTTTGACCGACGAGCAAACGAAAAATGTAACCGCAACAAAAAAATCACAGTTTACGACGGATCTGATGGCGTATGACAGCATCAACGCCGTTGCTTTCACCTCCGATACGGTCGATACGCTGAATGAAGTCATCAACGTTTTAAGTATGATCATTGCGATCTTTATCGTCGCCGCGGGTCTGCTCGCCTTTATCGTTCTGTACAACCTGAGCAATATCAACATCTCGGAACGCCAACGCGAACTCGCGACAATTAAAGTCCTTGGCTTCCACGATAAGGAAGTTTCCGCTTACATCTACCGTGAAAATGTAGTGCTGACGATCATCGGTATTCTGCTCGGCCTGCTGCTTGGCGTATTTGTTCATAAGCTTCTCATCATCTATTGCGCCGTCGATACCGTCATGTATGTCCAGACGCTTCGGTGGTACAGCTTTGTAATTGCCGCCGCAATGACAACAGTTTTCGCCGTAATTGTCAACTTCCTGATGCATAAGAAAATGCAGAAGATTGATATGGTGGAATCTCTGAAAGCGATTGAATAACAAAAAAGAGCATATCTGCGATCTTGAACTGATTTGCAGATATGCTTTTTGCTATTTAACAATTTCTGAATGCCGGAGGCGATGCCGCTCTTTCAGTCTGAACTTCTTGGGTGCATCGTACTGATAGCTTCCAGAACCTCTTCCTCCGTTCTGTTCGGCGCCTGAAAGAACTTGTACATTTTTTGAAGATTCTCCTCGGTTCCGTTTTCCGAGCCGATTAAATATATGACTTTTTTCATTGTATCTTCTGACAGTTTGCTGTTCAGCATCATAAGAACTGTTTTCATATACATTTCAAATTTTGTCATTTCTATGTCCCTCTTCCTCTTTGATAGTCTTTTTGCGTAAATAGCAAATATCTTCATTTAGATATTCGTCATCACAAGATTTCAGGCTTTTTTTACAGGTGTTTTTTCACGATTGTTCCCGCCGCGTTCCAGACTTCCCGCTCCGTCATCTGAAAGTTTTTCCCCTCCATTGCGGAAATTATTTCTGCTTCCATCTGTGGAGTATCCATAAATGCCATTAGATTTACGGTATCTTCCCTTGTAAATCCCATAGCTTTCAGATAGCGAATCAGCGTTGACCGCTGTTCAGTCATAATCCTCTACGTCCTTTCTATATATACTAATAATCTTTACTAAAAACTATCCAGGAATTGACATCAGAATCTTTTTGTGATATAATGTTGTCAGAAGAGTGACGTTGATATTGCCCTCGTATTGGACTTGGGAAATGCCTTGCGAAAGCTCTTCTTTATATTTTATTTTTGTCCGCTTTGCGATGAACAATTTGATTGAATAGAAAAGAGGCAGGTTCGCCTGCCTCTTTGTTTTATTCTGACACGGATTCCGTAAAATACCCCGGCGTGATATTCTCACCGTAGAATAACTGAATTTCCTGCTCCGTCAGGCCGATATACTTGTTGTTTTCGGCATAAGTCAGAATCAGATAGGCACTTTCAACACGACCGGTCGTATACTGAGGATCGAAACCGTTCTCCTCATAATAATCGAGCATCTCCTGCGCAAAGTCCGGCGTTCCGAATTTATAGGCGTATTCGGCTTTCGCGACGCGGCCGTTCGCCATTGTCAGGAGAATATAATTTCTCCCGTCCTCAACGGCGATCATTTCGTCGTCTGACTGCAAAGGATAGACCTTTTGGACACGTGATTCATATTCGGAATCAGGTTCCGTAATCACAACGCTGTTCCCGCAAGAGGTAAGCAAAATGAGAATCACCGGGATCAGAAGTAAAGTGAGAAGACGTTTCACTTCAGATCACCCTGATTCTTATATTTCGATTCACAGTAAATGCAGCGGTAAATACGGTGTCCTCTGTCCGTGAGCTTAAAGACGCTCGGAAGCTCCTGCTCAATCGAAGTGATGCAGCGCGGATTCGAACAGCGGATCACGCCTTCGACACGTTCGGGCAATTCCAAATGCTTTCGTTCGACGATCTTGCCGTCGCGGATAATGCTGACCGTGACGCCGGGATCGAGATAACCGAGAATATCGAAGTTGATGTCAATCGGCTCGCAGATCTTCAGAATATCCTTTTTGCCCATTTTTTCGCTTTCGGCGTTCTTGATGATTGCGACCTGACAGCCGAGCTTGTCAAGGTTCAGCGCTTTGTAGATCGCCATGGCACCGCCTGCCTGAATATGGTCGAGCACGACGCCGTCTTTAATCGGATTGACTATCATTTCACTGCACCCCCAAAAGCTTTAGAATCAGCGCCATGCGGATATATTTGCCGTTGAGCGTCTGTTCAAAATAGCAGGCTCTCGGATCGTTATCCACTTCGACCGCGATCTCATTGACGCGCGGCAACGGATGGAGAATCGAGAGATCGCTCTTCGCCTTTTTCAGCTTTGCGCCGTTTAAGATGTACGTGTCTTTCAAGCGGATGTAATCGTCCTCATTAAAGAAGCGTTCGCGCTGTACACGGGTCATATAGAGAATATCGAGGTCGGGAATCGCCTCTTCCAGACTTCTCGTTTCGACGTATTCGATGTTTTTCCGGTCGAGAATTTCCTGCTTGATATAGCCGGGAATGCGAAGCTCATCCGGGGAAATCAGAACAAACTTTACATTTTCATAGCGGGACATGGCGCCGATGAGCGAATGGACGGTTCTGCCAAATTTCAGGTCGCCGCACAGACCGACCGTCAGATTGTTGAAACGACCCTTTTCGCGGTGGATTGTCAGCAGATCGGCAAGCGTCTGCGTCGGGTGATTGTGACCGCCGTCGCCGGCGTTGATGATCGGAACAAGCGAATGCATCGACGCGACAAGCGGCGCGCCCTCTTTGGGATGACGCATCGCGATGATGTCGGCATATCCGCTGACAACACGAACCGTATCGGCGACGCTCTCCCCTTTGGACGCAGAGGAATTATCCGCCGCAGCAAAACCGAGAACATTGCCGCCAAGCTCATACATGGCGGCTTCAAAGCTCAGTCTCGTTCTTGTGGACGGCTCATAAAACAAGGTTGCCAGTTTTTTACCCTTGCATTTTTCGGCGTACTTGGCGGGATCAGCAATAATATCTTTTGAAACCGCGATCAGCTCGTCGATCTCTTCGGTGGTAAGCTCCTGAATATCAATTAAACTTCTCATTTTGCCGCACCGATCCAGCTTTCGTCAGAGGGATTGTTGCGGAACGCGATCAGGCGTTCAATGTCCGCAGGCTGGATATAGCCCTCTTCGGCCGCAACAGACGCGATCACGTCAAAATTCGTCAGGCTGACGTTTTTCACATTGGCCGCCGCCAGACGGTCAAGACCTTTCTGCATATTATAGGTAAAGATGCTGACAATACCGAGAACCTCTGCGCCGGCTTCACGCAACGCGTCAACCACATCCAGAACGCTGCCGCCGGTGGAAATCAGATCTTCGACGACCACGACTTTCTGTCCCTTTTCGAGCTTACCCTCAATGCGGTTCTGACGGCCGTGATCCTTATTGCCGGAACGGACGTAACCCATCGGAAGAGAGAGCAGATGTGCGGCAATCGCGGCGTGCGCGATACCGGCGGTGCTTGTTCCCATCAGGACTTCGCAGTCCGGGTATTCCTTTTTAACGGTTTCGGCGATGGCGGATTCCACGACGGTTCTGTATTCCGGTGCCGTCAGAATCAGTCTGTTATCGCAGTAAACAGGGCTTTTTATGCCGCTTGCCCACGTGAACGGCTCCTCCGGACGGAAGAAAACAGCTCCGATTGATAATAATGCTTTTGCGATTTCCTTTTGCATAGTATTCATCCTTTCCTGATTATCCAACAAATTCTCTGACGCAGCGCCGATAGGCCTCAACCGGGTTTTCCGCCGCTGTAATCGGACGACCGACAACGATATAATCCGAACCGATCTCTTTCGCCTTGGCCGGCGTCGTGACGCGAACCTGATCGCCGACATCACCGTCAGCGAACCGTATACCCGGTGTTACCGTGTAAAATGCGTCGCCGCAGACCTCGTGAACCTTTGCCGCTTCCAACGGCGAACAGACTACGCCGTCAAGCCCTGCTTTTTTGGCGTTTGCGGCATAGTGCATCACGACCTCGTCGATCGGACGATCAATGAGCAGATCGCTCTTCATGCGCTCTTCGCTGGTTGATGTAAGCTGCGTTACCGCAAGCAGAATCGGACGGCTGCCGTCGGCTCTGGTAAGACCTTCCAGCGCGGCCTCCATCATGGCAATCGTGCCGCCTGCGTGGAGATTGCACATATCCACATCGAGAGAAGAGAGGACCGCCATGGCCTTTTTGACCGTATTCGGAATGTCATGCAGCTTCAGATCCAAGAAGATCTTGTGACCTCTCGCCTTAATCTCTTTGACGATGGCGGGACCTTCTGCGTAAAACAGCTCCATACCGATCTTGACAAACGGCTTTTCTTCCTTGAAGTTGTCAAGGAAAGCCATACAGCTTTCTTTGCTCGCGAAATCGCAAGCGATGATAACGTCTTTTCCCATTAGTGAGCGCCTCCTGTTATATCCTGTAGATTATTGATACCATATTTTTGCATAGCGTCGGGCAATGCCTCGATAATTTTTTTACACGCGAACGGATCAACGAGATTCGCAGCGCCGACTTCAACCGCCGAAGCACCGGCGAGCATCATTTCGATCACGTCCTCCGCCGACGAGATTCCTCCCATGCCGATGATCGGAATTTTAACCGCATCGTAAACGCGATAGACCATAGAAACAGCGACCGGGAAGATCGCAGGCCCCGAAAAACCGCCGGATTTATTGGCGATGACGGGCTTTTTGGTTTTGAGGTCAATCCGCATGCCCATCAGCGTGTTGATCATGGAAATACCATCCGCGCCGGCGTCTTCGCATGCTTTCGCGATCTCGGTAATATCCGTGACGTTCGGGCTGAGCTTGATATAGACCGGCTTCGTCGTCACCTTTTTGACGGCTTTTGTCACTTCTGCTGCCGACGCGCATGATGTGCCGAAGCTCATGCCGCCGCCGTGCACATTCGGACAGCTGATGTTCACTTCAAGCAGACCGACCTGCTCTTCCCTATCAAGTTTTTCGCAGGTATATACATACTCATCTATCGAAAAACCGCTGATGTTCGCGATGACTTTTTTAGAAAAGCATTGCTTTAATTTCGGGAGTTCTTCGGCGATGACCTGCTCAACGCCGGGATTCTGAAGCCCGACGGAATTGATCAGTCCCGATGTGCATTCCGCGATACGCGGCGTCGGATTGCCGAAGCGCGCGTCTTTCGTTGTTCCCTTAAAGGAGAATGATCCTAAAATATTGATATCATATAATTCGGCGAACTCATAGCCGAAGCCGAATGTGCCGCTGGCGGGGATCACAGGATTGTCAAGAGAAAGACCGCTCAAATTGACCGACGTATTTACCATATGATCTCCTCCTTTACGAGGACGGGGCCGTCCTTGCAGATTCTTTTGTTGCCGTACTTCGTTTTGCATGAGCAGCCCATGCACGCGCCGAAGCCGCAGCCCATCCTTTCTTCAAAGCTAAGCTGACCGGAAGTCCGGGTGTTGTTATAGAGTGCTTTGAGCATCGGTTCTGGACCGCAGGCATAAAAGTAGCTGTAGTCGAGCCCTTGCAGCGCGTCCGTGACAAAGCCTTTGACGCCGACGCTACCGTCCGCTGTGGCAAGGATGGTTTTCGCGCCGATGGCGGAAAACTCCTCTGCTGCGAAAATTTCATTAGCCGTATTGAATCCGAGAATGGCGGTAACGCTCTTTCCCTCGGCAATCATCTTCTTTGCGAGATAGTACATCGGAGGAACACCGACGCCGCCGCCGATGACAACAGGGTTTTCGCCGGAAACAGATGTATCAAATCCATTGCCGAGACCGGTTAAGCAGTCAAGCTTCGTTTCCACGGGCAGACGAGACATCAGCTGCGTCCCTTTGCCGACGACCTTATAGATGATGGACACCATACCGTCGCGGCAATCGTAAACGGAAATCGGACGCCGCAGATAGAGAGAATCGAGCTTGATATTGATAAACTGACCGGGAGCCGTGATCGCCGACGTATCGCCGGCAAGCTCCATATGATACACACTGTCGGTCAGTTGTTGATTTTTTTGAACCGTATAAAGTACATTTTTCATTTTATGGCTCCTTATAGGCGATTTTTCCGCCGCAAAGCGTCATGACGCATTTTCCGTAAACCGTTCTGCCGGCAAACGGCGTTGCTTTGCCTTTGGATAGAAATTCGTCAGGATTGATTTTATAAGAGGTGTTTAGATCATAAATGCACAGATCGGCGGGATTGCCGACTTTGATTCCACTTTTCAGTCCAAACCGGGTCGCAGGTGCTGTACTCATCAGCGGAATGAGCTTTTCGAGCGGCAAAACCCGTTTCATCACGAGCTCCGTATAAAGAATCGGGAATGCCGTTTCAAGTCCCGTGACGCCCATCATAGAGCCGGCCAATCCTTTTGCTTTTTCCTCTGCAGAATGCGGTGCATGATCGGTCGCTATCATATCGATCGTGCCGTCGAGGAGTCCCTCAATCAGAACAAAACCGTCTTGCTTACTCCGGACAGGAGGATTCATTTTGAAGCGGCCGTCCTCTTTGAGCTGCATATCGTCCAGCACAAGATAATGCGGCGCCGTCTCGCAGGTAATATTCACACCGTCAGCTTTCGCCTTACGGATCAGCGCGACACTCTCCTTGGTGGAAATGTGGCAGACATGATACCGGACGCCGGTCTTTTTGCACAGCGCAATATCGCGTTCAATCTGCCGCCATTCACTTTCGGAGCAGATGCCCTTATGCCCGTGCAGGGCGGCGTACCGTCCGTCATGAATATACCCGCCGCGCAGCAATTCATTCACTTCGCAATGGGCGGCAATGATCTTATGAAGACGCTTGGCACACATCATGGCTTTTTCCATGATTTCATCGCGCTGTACGCCTCGTCCATCGTCGGAGAAAGCGATTACACGATCGGCAAGATCCTCCATATCGGACAGCTCTTCTCCTTTTTCACCTTTTGTTATCGTACCATAAGGGTAAACGCGGATTACAGCATCGCGGTCAATCAGATCAAGCTGAGCTTGTAAATGGTCAAGCGTGTCAGGTGCCGGAGAAAGATTCGGCATGGTACAGACCGCCGTATATCCACCGTGTGCCGCCGCCATTGAGCCGGTACGGATCGTCTCTTTATAAGAAAAACCCGGTTCTCTGAAATGCACATGCACATCAACAAAACCGGGGAAAATATACTTTCCGCTGCAATCGAAAACTTCACAATCGGAAACATCAAGCGCGCCGCCGACGGAAACAATGTTTCCGTTCTCAATGAGGATATCCGCTTTCTGAATCTTATTATCAAGAAAACAAGTTGCGCCTTTACATAAAATCGCCATGGTATCACCTTTGTCTGTTCGGCTCAAAGAAAGGTTCCGCCGCAATAAGGCAGAACCCGGAAAAAACATATCAGAATCTGCCGGAAAACCGAATCAGAGATTTTTATTTATTATACCAAAGGGATAGATCGATGTCAAGAGCAAACTCAATTTTCGGCAATCTGCCTTGATTTTGAAAAGAAGTAAAATCCATACTTGACATTTCGGTATAAAATCGATATAATACAACTGTTGTGTTTCACATAACGGGGTGTAGCGCAGTTGGTAGCGCGCCTGCTTTGGGAGCAGGATGTCGGGGGTTCGAATCCCTTCACTCCGACCATATTGAGTATTCATAAGGGATTTGACCTGTGAATACTCAATTTTTTGCTTAAAATAGAGTTTTGAATATAGTTTGATATAATTTTTATGTATCGTCGCATTCCTTTCGGAGTGCGACTTTTTAGTTCGCATCAACTATTTGCTAAGGAATATTATAGTTTTTTGCATAAAAACACATCCTTTCAAAACACACCTTGTAATTTTCGTGAATCTTTTTATCATTATATCACAAACACAATAATCATCTCAATACCCCTACACACAAAAACTCCTCACCGATTGCTCGATGAGGAGTTCGTTTTAAATATAGAGTTTTACTTCAATATCTCGTCAGCCTCTTACACGCTTTGTTGGGGATATGGAATAGACATATTCCTGTGCATCCTCAATCGTCAGAGTGAACTCAGCGAACTGAGTGAAGATTATTGCGTCAGCAACAAGGTTCCCGGGTACCCGTTCCAAATCTTTGATTTGGTTAACGGGTGGGGTTCTAACTTCCTGCCATCGGCAATAGCTGCCTGCGGTTCAGTTGGCAAAGCGGAGGGTTGCGTCATTCCTACCTGATTTTAAATTATCTATAATCTTCAACAAAATATGCGTTGGTGTTCGCCTTTTTTCCCGAGGGACCTATCACTTCAATTCGGAAGTATATATCCTCATCCTCCAGCTGAAAATCTGCTTGCGTTACATATTCACCCACAGGAGCATGCAAAGCCTTTGAGCGTCTGCCTGCAGTAGAAAGTGCTATACGTTGAGCCGGTGAACACTCAATGTGAACATTACCATCCTCTAACGTCAGTTCAAAAATTCTCGGCTCACGCGTACAATAAAATGACCCGCTCTGCATAGCAGATATAACAGATTCATAACTGAGTGAATCACAAAGAAAAACTGTTTTTCCCCCGAAGCTGTCGCAACGAACATCACCAAAAGGAAATTCATTATGATTATCGTCTGCCATAGTACAAAACAATCGCTTTCCACTACGGAGCATTTCATCATAAACCTGCTCTTGTCCGTCATCTCCACCCTCAACAAACACAGAATTGTTATATATTTCTACAATACTACAGCCTTCTAAGTCACGATAGTCATCAAGACATTGCATTGACCAATATGGATGATTATACGCAACTATAAAGCCTAGTTTTTTTAGCTTCTGTATATATTCGTTCACAGCTTTCATATCTCTGTAGTCAGGTGTGTCAGGAAGCACAACTTCTTTGTCACCATTTATATTAAATGCATTGAGGTGATAGCATCTTCGGAACTGACTGCTACTGACAACATTGTCGCTGATATCTGCCTCAAAGGAATTAATAGCAACAAAATCATCTGTGCAAAAATCGCTATGGTCAAAATAATTATCGTGATCCGAAAATGCAACTATGCTGTACCCCTGCTCCTTATATGCATCACGAATTTCTTCGGGCGATTTCCTGCCATCAGAGAGTGTGGTATGACAATGCAAATTAGCAACATATTGGTTTTTCTCTTTAGAAATTAGTATATGCTTCATCAGCGCTTTCTCCTTAAATATCCACTTTATTTTTATCCGTATTTTATCACATTGACTCTATATAATCAAGCAACAAATTCAAACAAGCTTTTGTTGTTTAAATCCCATTTGATTAATAATTATCTATAGCAGTTCGTCAACATCTTTTGTGGGGATACCGTCCGAGCAAGCTTTATTTCGGAACTCGTTCATTCCGTTGATTAACAGATTGCATTCGAAATCCGTGAGCTTCAGTTTGGTTTTCTTATTAAAATGCTTTAACCAAAATTAATAATTATTAAAGACGTTATGCCGATCAGGATTCCCGCAGCGCTTCGCTTCGTAAGTTTTTCTTTAAAGAAGCATGCGCCCGTCAGTGCGGAAATTATTGTCGCTCCGCCGTCGTTTATCGGGAACATAACGGCTGATGGAACGTTTTTCGCCGCGACGGTGGCAAGCTGATTTATTGCAAACAGAATAACCGAAAGGATCGTTCCGTATAAAAACAACTTACGCGGGACGGTTTTGATTTCTGTTCTGTTTGCTTTCGAAAACGAATTTATAATAAGTCCTGCAAGCATACCCGCGCCGAGCAGTGAAAACGTATAGAATGAGAACACCGACGCGCTCATATCGGGAAGGAATTTCGAAAACATTTTCTGCGAAAGCATGACCGTTCCGTTTGATATCATACTGCCGATCAACAACAGCAGAGTTTTAAACGTAAACGCACCCGTCTGTTTTTTTGAATAACCGATGAGAAGCCATCCCGAGAATATAAGCAGAGCAATTCCCGCAAACTGCATGAGCTTCATTTTTTCTGCGAACATAAATATTCCTGCGATGCAGGGAATCAGCAGTCCGGCAGAGCCTGCGAGAGAGGACAGAACCATAACTCCGTGTTTGAGCGATTCGAGACTGAAGTAAATATTAAGTGCCAGTGCCAAGGCTCCGAGCGCGGATATCCCGAATGCGTACGGATTGAATTCGGGCAGTCCCTCGCTCAGCATCAGAACAAATGCGATTAATCCCGCAAGAACGTAGCTGTAAGAACAGTATACGAAGTACCTCGGCGTGCTTGTGACGAGAGTGCTTGTTTTCTTGTTAAAGAAGCTCTGCGGAATACGCAGAATAAGAATTGTTATTAAAAATATATAGTCCTTCATTTACCTTATCGCTATTACGGTATTGGGCTTCATTGTAATAAAAAATTCTCCGTTGTCGGAGGCGCAGGTTTCGGTAAGCTCGAAATCCTTATCCTCATCAAGCGTAAAAATGCTGTAAAGCCTGTCCTTTTCGTTTTTTCCGAAGTCGATTTTGAACGAACGCGTTACTGCACGGTCATCGGCAGAGTAGTATGCTATCATGGTTACGCTTTTTCCGTTTCCGACGGCTGACGCGGCGTAGATATCGGGAATGTCGCATTCTGTTTTGCACTCCGCCCCCATTTTGAGCATTTCACCCCATAGCTTGACGGGATAGTAGCCCTTTTTCGGCTCAAGCGTATTACGATCAAACAGATTGTTCATGCTTGACTGAATTCTTGCGTCGTAATACATGAGCATGTCGGCTGAGGATTTTTGGCACTGCGCCATGACGGCGGCGCAAAAAACCGCGCCCTTTACGGAATTCATTTCAATAAGACTTTTTTTCCACGTTTCGCCCTCCCAGCCGACAACGTAGTTCCATTCGTTTAATATGCTTTCGGTTTCTGTGTATCCGTATTGATCCAAAAGCTCGCGGTGACGCTCTGCGTCGATAGTGAAATCTTCGATTTTATCGGAATATCGATGCCATGAGTAGAAATCCATGGGTACGCCGTGTTCGCGCATATATTCAAAAAACGGTACGAGCCATTTTTCGTTATAACAGCATACTGCGGGGCCTCCGATTTTAAGAGACGGAAATTTTGATTTTAAATGCTTTGCCGTGACGGCGAAAAGCTCGTAGAATTCCTCGGGCGTTCCGAGCCAGCATTTGTTGTTAAAATCGGGCTCGTTCCATATTTCCCAGTATTTTATTCCCATTTTAAAGCCGTCCGCCCAGCCGTAATTATAATGATTTATGATATGCTCGCATATCACAGCCCATTTTTTATAATCCTTAGGGGGTATAATTCCGTAATGCTTCGGCCAGTGTTCGATTTTATTGCCGAGACGGAAGAATACCTGCGCTCCTGAGCGTTCTATATTTTTTAAATACATATCCGTAAGCGTGAAATCATACGAATTCGGGTCGTTTTCATCCTTTTCGAAATTCGGAAATATTCCGATTATGTCAACGCAGTGCTCTCCGCCGTAATCATAGCATATCGATGCGTCGTGCGTTCTGGCGTACGGAATATTCGCGTCGATAAAGTACGGCATGTTCGTTAAATTCTGATCGGCGTTTTCGGTATATACAGGACCGTTGTTAACGGCGTTCATCGGCTTTATTCTGCCGGTTATCGAGTTTTTGTTTACAGTTAGCTTCATATGTTAAACCTTCCCGTTTGAGATTCTGTCTATACGGTATATTTCCGTTTCATACTTATATGGTACGTTTTCGTCAAGAATAATGAGCCTGCCGCCGCGTTCGCCTCCGTATGTGTGGTAGCCCGCACCTATTGTCTGAACAAGGTCTATGCCCTCAACGTTTTCGGTAAAATCGTTTACGTGGTCGTGACCGAAAAATGCCGCGACGATATCGCCCGTTCTGACCCAGCTTTCGAATTCGTCTCTGCGTTCGTTCGTCGGAGACGGTGCCTCATTGAGCCTTCCGGACGAAAAAACGTCGTCGGGAACTTTATAATACCTTCCGTTATTTTCGAACGCGCCGTCGGTTCCTTTTGACACCTCTTCGAAACGGTCGTATTCCTGTAAAACGGGAATATGCTGAAACAGTATCGACGGAACGTTTTTTCCGCCGTTTTGCTCTCTTAATTTAAGCGCGGTTCTTTCGCGCCATGCAATCTGATCCTCGTGAACATAGTCGTAGCCGAGGTCGACGGGGCGGGAGTAGTCGGACTGCCTTATATAGTCGTTTGAGTCGACGCACCATATATTCCATGCGATTTTGTCGGAATTCGAATGAAGAACAGGCAGTGAACAGTTCGCGCAGCCGAAAACGTCCTCGTCGTTCATGGAGCTTCTGAAGTTATCATACTCGCAGTAAACGCAGATTTGATTTTCTCTCTGCATAAACGGGTTTACGTATGCGCTCTCCGCGTCGTGATTCCCGAAAACGATTGCAAGAGGAATGTTTTTCTCCGCAATCGGAGCTATAATTTTTTTGATTGTCGAACGCATGTATTCGTATGTAAACTCTTCCCAGAATCCGCTTATGTTGTCCCCGCCGAAAACGACGAGATCCGGTTTTGCAAGCTCGACGCATTTTCTTATGACGTTTATAGTTTCTTCGCTTTTTCTCTTCGGAATTTCCGGGTCCTCATCGTCGTCCATTGCGGGGTCAACCTCGTGAATGTCGGTAAGATGAAGAATTCTGAATTTTCCGTTCGAATTGAAACGAAGCGGTTTTTGGTTGTCTTTTATATGTCTAAATGCAGTTGGCAGTCCCGAAGCCATAAGAAACCTCCGAAAATTGATTTACTTAGTTTAATATAGCACATTCTTGCATGGGTTGCAACGGAGAATATGAAATACAACGGATTTTTATATTGAAAATATAATATTGCTTTGAAACATGGAGCAATCTTGTTAAAAAGCGGAGAATGGTGAAGAGAGAATATGTAAAAATCGGCAAGTTCCGTCAGATACTTGCCGATTTTTGACAATGCTCCCGGCTGCGAAACGCAGGAGGTACGGCTGTCCCTGTTCACAAAGGGCAGCTACACCAAACTGAAAAACGCGCTTGTCCGCGCCTTGCTGGGTGCGGATTTTTATATTACCGACCGCCGGTACATCGGCTTTGAGACCGAAACCGGCTATCATCACTACGCCATTGACGTGGCGCAACTGTACGAGTTATAAAAAAGCACGACGTTCGTCGCAGGCACTGCACAAAAATTACCGCAAGGGTTTGTGTGCGGATTGCCACCGACGACTCGCCGGGAATTAGAGGAATGAATCATGGCAACGATTGGTCTTGACTGACTGTATTACGCAAAAATCACCGAGAACGATGCCGGTGAGGAAACCTACAGTACGCCGTCTCATCTTGCGAAAGTCATCTCCGCTGACCTTTCGGTGGAACTGGCAGAGGCTACGCTCTATGCCGAGGACGGTGCTTCGGAGATCGTGAAGCAATTCAAGTCCGGCACGCTCTCCTTCAGCATTGATGACATCGGCTCTGCGGCGGCATCCGACCTCACGGGTGCGACCATCGACAAGAACAAGGTGCTGGTTTCCGCATCCGAGGACGGCGGCGACCCTGTAGCGGTGGGATTCCGTCCTAAGAAGTTCAACGGCAAGTACAAGTATTACTGGCTGTACCGCGTGAAATTCGGTATTCCGGCGACGAACCTTGCCACCAAGGGCGACAGCATTACCTTCTCTACGCAGACCATTGAAGGCACCATTCTGCACCGCAACAAGGCAAACGCAGGCGGCAAGCACCCGTGGAAAGCGGAGGCACTGGAAGGCGATACGCCCTCTGCGACCATTACGGGCTGATATAAGGAAGTATACGAACCGACTTATAGGGCAGTCAGCGGAGGAGGGTCTAACTAATGGATAACGAAAGAACTACAGTTGTCACCATCGGCAACGAGGAGTACACGCTGCTCCTCACAACCAAAGCCACCAAGGAGATAGCCGGTCGATACGGTGGCCTGGAAAACCTCGGTGAGAAGCTGATGAAGTCCGAGAACTTTGAAATGGCGATCGGAGAGATCGTGTGGCTTATCACGCTTCTGGCAAATCAGAGCATCCTCATTCACAACCTCAAGGACAAGATGCACCCCAATGAGATGCTCACCGAGGATGTGGTAGAGCTTCTGAGCACGCCCGTAGACCTCGCCGGATACAAAACCGCCATTACAGAGAGGCGCTCTATAAGGGCACCAAGCGGAATGTGAAAAGCGAAAAAGACGCAAAAAACGCACCACTCGGGTAACGGTCTCCGATGCGGAGCTGTTTACCCGGCTTCTTTATTACGGCCTTGCCCATCTTCATCTCAGCCGGGATGAGGTGTGGCTGATGCCGTTTGGATTGCTTTTGGGCTTATGGGAGTGTCACAAGCAGTATAATGGACAGGCTGTTCCTGCTCACGAACACTACATCGACGATATTATCCCGGACGGCATTTAAGGAGGTGACGGGACATGACAGACAGTTTCGGACTGAAGATTGGTCTTGAGGGCGAAAAGGAGTTCAAAAAAGCGTTGGCTGTTTGCAGTAGACAGCAACAAGGATTATCCTCATGCAATTTGGTGGGAGAAAAAAGACGACGGTATCAGTAAATTCAATCCGTCAATCTCATTGGCTGCATTTATGGTTTGCTACGACAACCGCACTCATCTTTATGAAGAAATCATAAAAGATGGATTATATTTTCTTGAAAATGGCGAAGAAATCAGCGGTGATGATATTAATTGCTATCTGTTGGCGTACGAACTTTTGACAAAAATCAGTATTAAAGATATAGTTGATATGAACACTTTCAAAAACTTGTAATGTGAGGCTATTGAAAATTGTATTTGCAAAGATACTTTAAAGTATGGTATTGAATATGTGCCGATGACATGCTTTGTGAGTTTTTCTCTCCAAAAGAAAAATGCAGAAAAAACATACAATTTCTGCCATAGTCGCATTTACTATGCTTTTATAGAAAAATAAAGAATATAATATCAAAATTATTTTGTCCCGATATCGTCTTATCGTATATTATTTCATTTGTCGCGTAGAAAATGAAAGATTTAACCGGCCACATTTTTAGGCAGAATACAACTTGCTTGGAAAAATGATCCATGGTACAATAATATAGCTTTGATTTTACAGTCATTTAACCAAGCAAAATACATAAAAACTCTATGATAATACTATATGATCAAGGAATGATTAAATGCAAAACAAGGATGAAGCAATCCCACATTATCGGCAAACGATGTCGTTTCTGACGGTTGATGGGCAATGCTACACAACTTACGGCATCGCCGGCAAAAATCTGTATGTAGAAGATATTTCCACCGATCCCGAACTCGTCAACGGTATTGTTCAAAAAATTAACGACGCCGAACTTCAGGAATGCCACTTACTCGAGGTGATTGAAGACTTTCTGATATAAACAGTTTTTGTAAAATCAAGGCCGATCCGTGAACAACCTCTCCAAAGCTGCATATGCTATGGAGAGGTGATTATTTATGTGCGGAATTGCGGGAATGCTATCGAAAGAAAAGGACATGAGAGATCGCCGTGATGTAACGGAGAAAATCAGCAAAAGTCTGCAGATGCGAGGACCTGACGCAAGCGGTGAATATTGTACACCGTATGTATCCTTGATACATCGGCGATTATCCGTCATTGACCCGGAAAAAGGCGCGCAGCCGATGCGTTTCGGTGACTATGTCATTGTGTATAACGGAGAAATTTATAATACACAGGAGGTGCGTGACGAGCTTATCGCCTTGGGCTATCATTTTGAAACACACTGCGATACAGAAGTCGTCCTGAAAGCCTATCACCAATGGAAAGCGAGAGCCGCGCAAAAGCTCAACGGAATTTTCGCTTACGCACTCTGGGACGAAAAGAAAAAAGAGCTTTTTCTCTGCCGCGACAGGATCGGCGTAAAGCCGCTCTATTACGGCGTAAAAGACGGCGTGTTCGCGTTCGCGAGCCGTATTAAAAGTTTACTCGAAGTGCCGGAAATCACGGCAGAGGTTAACGGTGAGGGTCTTAGGGAAATCTTTTTACTCGGGCCCGCAAAACCGAACGGACGCGCTGTTTTCCGCGATATTCTGGAGCTGCCGCCGGCATCTTATATGATAGTTTCAGAAAATGGAATTACGATACGGAAGTATTGGGAACTGGAAGCAAAAGAGCATACGGAATCGTTTGAGGAAACCGTCGCACATACGCATGATCTGGTGACGGACGCGATCAGGCGACAGCTCGTTTCCGATGTGCCGCTGTGTACTTTTTTAAGCGGTGGATTGGATTCCTCGATCATCAGCGAAATCGCGGCGCGCGAATATCGGAAAAACGGAAAAATTCTCGATACATTCTCTGTTGATTATACGGACAACGACAAATATTTCCAATCAAGCGTCTTTCAGCCGAACAAAGACAGCGACTATATCTCCCTGATGTCCGATGCCATCGGCAGCCATCACTGCAACGTTGTACTCGATAACCGCGCCGTCGCGCGTGCTGTCATCGAAAGTACGATCGGGAAAGGAGTCCCCGGCTTTACCGATGTCGATTCTTCCCTGCTGCTCTTCTGCCGTGAAGTCAAAAAATCAAATACTGTTGCGCTGTCCGGTGAGTGCGCCGACGAGATTTTCGGCGGTTATCCGTGGTATCACAACAAGGATATTCTTTTTGAAGAGACATTCCCGTGGAGCCGATCGGTGGCTATCCGAAAAAGCATTGCGCGGGACGGTCTGTTTCCTGATGCCGAAGAATATGTTCATGCACAGTACGAGCAAACCATTAAAGACACATCATATCTTGATTCAGATTCCGGACTTGAAAAGCGTATGCGAGAGATGTTCCGGCTGAATCTCGACTGGTTTATGCAGACGCTGCTGACGCGTAAGGACGGCATGAGTATGGAAAGCTCGCTCGAAGTCCGTGTGCCGTTCTGCGATTACCGCATTGTCGAATACGCATACAATATGCCGTGGGAAATCAAATCCTATGAGGGACGCGAAAAAGGAATTCTGCGGAA
Organism: uncultured Clostridia bacterium; assembly: GCA_945912145.1. Classification (GTDB taxonomy): domain Bacteria; phylum Bacillota; class Clostridia; order Oscillospirales; family Acutalibacteraceae; genus UBA1081. The sequence continues at coordinate 418,020 of CAMEBF010000001.1, forward strand.
AGCCTTTGAGAACGAACTGCCGGAGGTCATCGCATGGCGTAAGAAAAGCCCCTACCCAAAAACCTATCATCCTCTTTTCTTACAGGAAATCATTCGCATGACACAGGAGGCTCTTGCCGATCGCAACTCTCCGCTTTGCGAACTGATTAACCGGAAAAAGATTGAAGCGCTGATTGAGAATCCCGATGCCCTGTCTGAGCCGTGGTACGGACAACTGATGAATGGTCCGCAGGTGCTCGCGTATATCGTGCAGATTTATTGGTGGATCCGCGATAACGATGTTCAATTCATATGAAAAAATCCGCTCGGAAAACCGGGCGGACTATTTTTCAGTCAGAAGAATCAGATCGAAATCTCCAGAGCGATTCTGTAGAGATCAAGATCAATGGATTTTTTCATGTTCAGCGCTTCGTAGATATCGTAATCGACAACCTGCTCTCTCTGCATGGCGACTACCCTATTGCCGATGCCCTGCATGAGCAGATGAACCGCGTAGTTACCCATCTGGCTGGCGACAAGTCTGTCGCGAAGCGAGGGAGAACCGCCGCGCTGTACATGACCGAGGATCGTAGCACGACTCTCAACACCGGTCTTCTCCTCAATCACTTTGGCGAGATGCTCAACGCCGCCGATTTTTTCGGAAACACCTTCGGCAACGATGATGATGAAATGCTTTTTATCGGTCTTCTGGGTTCTCTTCATTCTTTCGATGACGTCTTTTTCAATATCGAAATCAACTTCGGGAATGAGAATCGCGGTTGCGCCGATGGCGATACCGGAATTGAGCGCGATATAACCGGCTCTTCTGCCCATGACCTCAACAACAGAGCAGCGGTCATGTGATTCCGTCGTGTCACGGATTCTGTCAACCATATCCATAACGGTGTTCATCGCCGTGTCATAACCGATGGTGTAATCACAGCAGGCAATATCGTTGTCGATTGTGCCGGGAACGCCGATACAGGGTACGCCCTTCAGGGAAAGATCTCTTGCACCGCGGAACGAACCGTCGCCGCCGATGATGACGATACCTTCGATGCCGTTTGCCTTGCATACGTCAAGCGCCTTCTGCATACCGGCTTCGGTCTTGAATTCGGGGCTTCTTGCCGAATAGAGCATCGTGCCGCCTCTGTGTATAATATCGGAAACCGTACGAAGATTCATCTCGTACATATCTCCGTTCATCAGTCCGTTGTAGCCTCTGCGGATACCGAGCACTTTCATGCCGTTTTCGCAACCCGTGCGGACGACCGCTCTGATCGCGGCGTTCATGCCGGGCGCATCGCCGCCGCTTGTAAGCACAGCAATTGTTTTCATAAGGTCAAACCTCCATCTAAATTATACATAACATATAATAATATTCTATTGATTTTTAGTCAAGGTGCTTTTTTGTCAAACTTTTACAACAATTTCCTAATTTTTTAATACAACATTACTATTCCCCAGCAAATTTTGAAGTTTTCCGTAGAGAGACGCCGTAACTGAAGTCTTGATGCCGGTCTCCATGTTATATTTTTTGGTATCGTTGTAATAAAAATACACCGTTGTCGGACCGGAAAAATTCGTCACCATGGACATGACTTCCTGCATTTCGGGGCAATTTTCCGAGGGAATCCGCAAAAATAGACCTCTTGTGGATTTTTTCTGCGGCTGGGCCGGCTGAGATGCCGGCTGTTCACTTCGGGCAAGCGGAATATCACGCTGGATCGGTTTGTATTCCGGTGGCGGAGGCGGCGCAACAGTCGTTCCGCGTTTGATTTCCTCCGGCGACGGCGCGACCTCAATGGAATCAAGCGAAATCTTCGCTTCCTCGTCGTCCTTGAGCTCGAGCCGTCCCTCAATGATAACGATGCTGTCTTCAATCAGCAGTTCACCGATCTGCTGCATCTTCTTCGGGAAGACGACAACCTCAATCGAACCGGTGACGTCTTCTGCTTGCAGGAATGCCATCGTCGTATTATTCTTTGTGACTTTTTTCCGGACGGTGGAAAGGATTGTCAGAAGGCGAACACGCTGCCCTGTTTTATAGAGAGAATTGGGGTCGTTGACATCCGATTCGAGCAAATCGCTGACTTTCGCGGCGTGAATCTTTTTCGCATAGGCTTTGTAGGCCGTCATGGGATGACCGGACATATAGATACCGGTCGCTTCTTTTTCGAGCTGTAAAATTTCCTTTTCAGAAAATTCCTGCAAATCAGGGGCTTCGGGTTCGGTCGCTTTTGCCAGTTCCGTACTCATGTCAAAAAAGCCCATCTGTCCGTCTACACTTTGCTTTTTGTCACTTTCCAGACTTTCTACGACGGTATCCATCATCGCAAGCATCTGGTTACGGTTCGTGCCGAAGCCATCGAGAGCGCCGGCTTTAATGAGATGTTCCACCGAACGGCGGTTAAATTCCTTGCCATAGGTGCGTTTGCAAAACGAATAGAACGATTCATACGGGCCGTTTTCATCGCGTTCATGAATGATCAACTCCACATAGCTCTGTGCGACGTTTTTGACCGCCAACAGACCGAAGCGGACAGCGTTTTCCTCAACCGTGAACTGTTCACGGCTGTGATTGACGCTCGGCGGCAGAACGGAAATTCCGAGATTTCCGCACTCCGCGATATACAAAACGACTTTATCCGTATTGGAGAGCACGCTTGTCAGCATGGCAGCCATGAATTCACAGGGATAGTGACAGCGCAGCCACGCCGTCTGATAGGTGACGTAAGCATATGCCGCCGAATGGGATTTATTGAACGCATAGGACGCGAACGACGCCATGTCGTCGAAGATCGCGTTAGCAGCTTCTTCGGTAATGCCGCGCTTGATACAGCCGTCACAGGGCGAGCTGCCGTCCGAACCGTCGGAACCGAAGAGGAAGTATTTGCGCTGCTGCTCGAGGACGTCCGCCTGCTTTTTGGCGACGGCACGACGAACCATATCCGACGCGCCGAGCGAATATCCTGCAAGGTCGCGGAATATCTGCATAACCTGCTCCTGATAGACGATACAGCCGCAGGTAACGTCAAGAATGGGCTGAAGCTGAGGCGTATGGTATTTGATCTGATCGGGATGCATACGGTTTTCGAGATACTGCGGAATGAAATCCATCGGACCCGGCCGGTACAGCGCGATAACGGCGATAATATCTTCCAGGTTATGCGGATGCATATTGATCATCAGGGCGCGGATACCCGCTGATTCACACTGGAACACGCAGTTTGTACCGCCGGCGGCGAGCATCTCATAGGTTTCTTTGTCGTCAACGTCGATGCCATACACATCAAAATCGGGAACTTTTTCCTGTATCAGCTTTTCGGCGTCGGTAACAACCGTCAGCGTTCTCAGACCTAAGAAGTCCATTTTTAACAGACCGAGCTTTTCGACCCAACCTTTATAATACTGCGTTACGACTGAATCTCCGCTCTTAAACAGCGGCACGTATTCATCAACGGGATCACGGCAGATTACGACGCCGGCGGCGTGCATACCCGTATTGCGCACCATGCCTTCAATTTTCATGGAAATGTCCACAAGATTTTTGATCTGCGGATCAGATTCATAGAGCTTGCGGAAATCCTGACTCGATTCGAGTGCTTTGGCGATCGTCATGCCGAGATCACCTGGGATTTCCTTCGTAACGGACTGCACCAAAGCAAGCGGTATACCTAGAACACGGCCGACGTCGCGTACCGCGCCCTTTGCCGCCATCGTACCGAACGTCGCAATCTGCGCCACGTGGTCGGCACCGTAACGGCGTTTGACGTATTCAATGACTTCGGGACGGCGGACGTAGCAAAAGTCGATATCAAAGTCGGGCATACTGACACGTTCGGGATTCAGGAAACGCTCAAACAGCAGATTATAGCGCATCGGATCGATCGCGGTAATACCGACACAGTACGCGGCGATGCTGCCGGCTCCCGAACCACGTCCCGGTCCGACGGGAATGCCGACAGAGCGCGCATAGTTGATATAATCCCAAACAATCAGAAAGTAATCGGTAAAGCCCATGGAATCGATAACGCCAAGCTCATAATTGAGCCGATCCATATATTCCTGCGGACCGTTTTCGCCGTAGCGTTTCTTGAAGCCGTCGTAGCAAAGTCCGCGGAAATACTCAAAATGATCCTGATTGTTCGGCACCTCGTAATTCGGGAGAATCGTATTGCCGAATTCAAATTCAATATTGCACATCTCGGCGATTTTATTGGTATTCTCAATCGCTTCGGGATATTCGGGGAAAAGAGAGAGCATTTCATCGCCGGATTTGACATAGAATTCATCAGTCGAAAAGCCCATGCCGGTGTCTTCGTTGATGGTGTGCTTCGTCTGAATGCAGAGCAGAATTTTTTGAATTTCGGCGTCTTCTTTTTCGATGTAATGGGCGTCGTTTGTCGCGACAAGCGGAATATCCAGCTCACGCGCAATGCGGATAATATCGGGATTCGTTTTCTTTTGTTCGTCAAGCCCGTGATCCTGAATCTCGAGATAGTAATTCCCCTCGCCGAACACGTCCTTATACCATTTCGCCGTGTTTTTCGCGCTCTCATAGTCGTTTTTCATCAAAGCGCGGGGAATCTCGCCGGCAAGACACGCCGACAGACAGATCAGGTCTTCATGATACTCTTTGAGCAGATCGTGATCAACACGGGGCTTGGTATAAAAGCCCTCTGTCCAACCGGCGGAAACGAGCTTGATCAGGTTTTTATAACCATTATAATTCTTTGCGAGCAAAACAAGGTGATAGCGCGCGTTGTCGATGCCGTGCACTTTATCAAAACGGGAACGAGGCGCAACATAGACCTCACAGCCGATGATCGGCTTAATCCCCTGTTTCTTGCATTCGAGATAAAAATCAATACAGCCGTGCATGACGCCGTGATCGGTGATCGCAATGGCGGTCTGCCCTAAATCCTTGACGTGCTGAATCAACGGTTTAATGCGACACGCACCGTCGAGAATGCTGTATTCTGTATGAATATGAAGATGTGTAAAATTAACCATTTTGATTCCTTTTCTTTACTTTTTCTGCCCGTAATAGGCATTCGCGCCGTGCTTGCGCAAATAATGCTTGTCCAACAAAAACTGATCGATCGCATCGACACCGGGATTCAGCGTCAGCGTATGAAGAGCCATTTCAGCGGTGATTTCAAGCGTTGCGGCGTTGACGGTCGCCTTGACCGGAGAAGCTCCCCATGCAAATACGCCGTGGGAATGCACCAGCACGCCGGGAATTGCGTTCGGATCAATCGCATTCTCCCGGAAATGCTCCGTAATGACAACGCCTGTATTTTTTTCGTATGCAGCGTTGATCTCATCCTCTGTTAAGCACCTTGTGCAGGGAATCGCGCCGTAGGCAAAATCGGCGTGCGTCGTCCCGAGAGGAGGAATTGCCTGACCTGCCTGCGCGAACGCCGTCGCGAATTTGGAATGTGTATGCACAACACCTGCAATATCGGGAAATGCCTTATAAAGCTCGATATGCGTCAGGGTATCGGATGAGGGATTATAGTTGTTTTCAAGCGGTTTCCCGTCAAATCCGACCGGCACCATCATCTCCCATGTCAGCTCCGGATACGGAACGCCGGACGGTTTGATGATAATCACGCCGCACTCCCGATCAACACCGGAAGCGTTTCCCCATGTAAACGGAGCAAGCCCGTACTCCAGCAAAAGCATATTCGCCTTGTATACCTCTTTTTTCAGCGCGTCAAACATCAGAAACGCTCTCCTTCGCATAATATCCTATTTTATAGTATTGTATAATATTTACCGTCTGATTGCAAGAGAAAACAAAAAAATACCGCCCTTTTTTGGGCGGCATAAGTTTACTTCATATGTAAATATTTTTCTTTTGTCGCAAGTCCTCCACGGATATGCCGTTGGGCTTTGTTATCGTCCAAGACCTTGCGAACTTCGTCATAAAGCGACGGACTGACCTTTTTTAAGCGATCCGAAACGTCCGTATGAACCGTACTTTTGGAGATTCCGAATTGTTTTGCCGTAGCGCGGACGGTAGTTTTGTGCTCTACGATATATTCCCCAAGCTCAACAGCTCTTTCCTCAACGAGTGCTTTCAAGAAAAAAACCTCCTTAAAACATGTCATTCAATACTATGTTTTAAGAAGGCAAACTATGATTTTTTCTTGATTATTCGGCGAAAGGATTTTCCGTTTTGTAGAGCATTCCTTTCGGCTGATTGAAGCCGATGTCCTCAATACCGAGATAACGGAATACGCCGTAAATGGTCTTTCCGAAGTGACCGAACGCGACGGCGCCGTGATGCGGGAAGTTCTTTTCAATCAGAACGTGACGATAGAATCTGCCCATTTCGGGGATGGCGAAAACGCCGATTCCGCCGAAGGAATTCGTCTTGACCGGCAAGACTTCGCCTTCCGCTACATAAGCTCTGAGCTTTGCGTCGGCTGTACTTTGCAGACGGTAGAACGTAATCTCACCCGGCGCAATATCGCCCTCAAGCGTGCCGTTCGTAAACTCCGTCGGAAGCGTTCTGGCCATGATGCGCTGGAATTTCATCTCACCGGACGACAGCTTGCAGATCGGCGTGTTGCCGCAATGGAAGCCCATGAAGGTGTCTTTCAGGGTATAATTATATTTCGGTTTGATATACGTCTCATACATATCGGCGGGAACGCTGTTATTGATGTCGAGCAGCGTTACGGCGTCCTCGCTGACGCAAGCACCGATATATTCGCTGAGTGCTCCGTAAATATCAACTTCGCACGAAACGGGGATTCCCTTTGACGCAAGGCGGCTGTTGACGTAGCAGGGCACGAAACCGAACTGTGTCTGGAACGCGGGCCAGCATTTACCGGCGACCGTGACGAACGCACGGGAACCTCTGTGTGCTTCGACCCAGTCGAGAATCGTCAGCTCATACTGCGCGAGCTTTTCGAGCACTTCGGGCTTTTTGTTGCCCGTTCCGAGCTCTTTTGCCATATCGGCGGCAACTTCGGGAATGCGCGCATCTCCGGCGTGATTTTTGAAGGACTCAAACAGATCAAGCTCGGAATTTTCCTCAATTTCAACACCCAACTGATACAGCGGCGCGATCGGTGCGTTACACGCCAGAAAATCCTGCGGTCGCGGGCCGAATGAAATGATCTTCAGATTGCGCAGGGCGCAGACAGTTCTGGCAATCGGGATAAACTCCGCGATCATATCGGCGCATTCCTCCGCCGTGCCGACAGGATATTCGGGGATATAGGCCTTGATATTCCGCAGTTTTAAGTTGTAGCTGGCGTTGAGCATACCGCAATAGGCATCTCCCCTGCCGTCAATCAGATCGGAGCCTGTCTCCTCTGCTGCCGCAAGGAGCATGACGGGGCCGTCAAAATACTTCGCGAGAAGCGTTTCGGAGGATTCGGGACCGAAGTTGCCGAGATAGACGACCAAGGCATTACAGCCGGCATTTTTAACATCGTCAAGTGCGGCGAGCATATCTTTTTCATTCTCGATGCAGATCGGGCATTCATAGATGTCGCCGTATTTGGCACGGTAGGCTTCGACTAATTTTTTGCGTCTGCCTTCCGAAAGAGACATCGGGAAGCAGTCGCGGGAAACAGCCACAACGGCGGTTTTTACGGTCGGGATATTTTTCATGGGGTTCATCCTTTCCTTTTTTATTGCGACGAAAGAATTCCGTCGATAAACTGTTTGGCAATTCTGGCGGAACGTCCGCCTTTTTGCAGAGCAAACCGTTCTGCTTCATGATACAGTTTTTCGTCATCGGCGTCAAGTCCGTATTGTATGGCAATATTTTTGACGATATCCAGATAACATTGCTTGTCGGGTTTGACGAACGTGATGCACAGACCGAATCGCTCCGAAAGGGACAGCAGCTCCTGTACGGTATCGTTGCGGTGGATATCATCTCCGTTATCGCGGTCGGCAAACGACTCCTTGACGATGTGACGGCGGTTGCTTGTAGCGTAAATCACGACATTATTTGATTTTGCCGAGACCGAGCCCTCTAAAATCGCTTTGAGCGCGCTGAAATTATCGTCTGTCTTATTAAAGGACAAATCGTCAATAAACAGAATAAATTTGAGCGGATTGTGGTGGAGCTCGTCGATCACGGCAGGAATATCAACCAACTGGTCTTTGCGGACTTCAATGATGCGCAACCCATCCTGTTTGAACTCGTTAACGACGGCTTTGACCGTAGAGGATTTTCCAGTTCCGGCGTCGCCCGAAAGCAGGATGTTCGCCGCCGGCTTACCGCTGAGAAGCGCCTTGGTGTTCTGAATGATCGCCGCGCGTTCCCGCTCATAGCCGGAAAGATCAGCAAGTGTGACCGGATCGGGATTTTTGACCGGAACGACTTCCCCGTTTTTGATGCAGAACATATGGTATTTCGCATAAATGCCGTAGCCGAACTTTTCAATATTGCGGCAGCGGTCAAAGTATTCCTGCTCGAAATCGATCTCGGATGTCTTCCATTCGGGAAGAAAGACAGAATAGTCCATCATCGCACGGATCTGCTCACTAGTCAGGGACGCCGCCTCACAGAGTGTTTCCAGTTCAAACGCGACGCATTTCTGCATTTCCGGGGAAATATCTTTTCCCATCGCGACACGCTTGATGTAGACATTCTCATCATCCGTCACACGGTTCAGGACATATTCGGTCAGGTTTTCCGTATGCCCGAAAAGTTCATAGGTGAATTTTCCGTAGTTGTTGATCTGAACGTCGATCGGTTTGTCCGCCGAATCCAGCAACGTGACAAGCGACGAGATGACGCCGTCATTCAGGAGATTGCGAAAAACAGCAAGTGATTTTAATTTAAGAGATAACGCGGTAAGAGTATTCATATTACTTGTTGATAATCGCGCCTTTCGAGCCGCTTTCAACCATCGCCGCATACCGTTTCAGATAGCCGGAAAGCTCTTTCGTCTTCGGCGTGAAATTCTTCATTCTTTCGTCGATTTCTTCCTGCGGGAGCTTTAGCTCGAGCTTATTGGCAGGAATATCAATGCTGATGATATCACCGTCACGGACAATGCCGATCAGTCCGCCGGACGCCGCTTCGGGAGAAACATGACCGATCGCCGCGCCGCGTGTCGCACCGCTGAAACGGCCGTCAGTGATCAGCGCAACGCTACTGCCGAGTCCCATGCCGACAATCGACGATGTGGGATTGAGCATCTCACGCATACCGGGGCCGCCTTTCGGTCCTTCGTAACGAATGACAACCACATCACCGGGAACAATCTTGCCGCCGTTGATGGCTGCCTGCGCATCCTCTTCACAGTCAAAGACTTTGGCAGGGCCTTCGTGCTTGAGCATTTCGGGAGCAACAGCCGAACGCTTGACAACGCTGCCATCGGGTGCTAAGTTGCCGCGCAGAACGGCAATACCGCCTGTTTCGCTGAACGGCGTTTCGATGGGGCGGATCACATCGGGGTTCATATTATAGGCGTGCTCAATATTTTCGCCGACGGTCTTGCCAGTTGCCGTGATGCAGTCGGTATGGAGCAGTCCCTTTTTATTCAGCTCGTTCATGACGGCATAGATGCCGCCGGCTTCGTCGAGCTCTTCCATATAGTTCCGTCCGGCAGGCGCCAGATGGCAGAGATTCGGTGTCTTATCGCTGATGGTGTTGGCGATGTCAAGGTTGATCTCAATACCGCATTCGTGTGCGATGGCAGGCAGATGCAGCATCGTATTGGTGGAGCAACCTAACGCCATATCAACGGTCAGTGCATTCATAAAGGCATCTTCTGTCATGATGTCACGCGGACGAATATCCTTGCGGATCAGCTCCATGATCTTCATACCGGCGTGCTTCGCAAGCTCGATTCTCTGCGAATAGACCGCCGGAATCGTGCCGTTGCCGCGCAGGCCCATGCCGATGGCTTCCGTCAGGCAGTTCATAGAATTTGCGGTATACATACCTGAGCAGGAACCGCAGGTCGGACAGGTCTTGCACTCGTATTCATGCAGCTTTTCCGCCGTGATCTTGCCTGCGTTATACTGGCCGACCGCTTCGGAAATGCTCGAAAAACTGACCTTTGCGCCGTCCACATGACCGGCGAGCATCGGGCCGCCGCTGACAAAAATACAGGGGATATTCAGTCTGGCCGCCGCCATCAGAAGTCCCGGAACATTCTTATCGCAGTTCGGCACCATAACCAATGCGTCAAAGCCGTGAGCCAAAGCCATCGCCTCGGTGGAATCGGCAATCAGGTCGCGCGTAACAAGCGAATACTTCATGCCCTTGTGTCCCATGGCAATGCCGTCGCAGACCGCGATCGCAGGGAAAACGATGGGCGTACCACCCGCTGAAGCCACGCCGAGCTTCACAGCGTCAACAATTTTATCGATATTCATATGACCGGGAACGATCTCATTATAGGAGCTGACAATACCGACAAGCGGTCTTGCAATCTCCTCGTCCGTCAGACCAAGCGCATGATAGAGCGCACGGTGCGGCGCGTTGTTCATTCCCGTTTTCAGAGCGTCACTACTCATTTTCTTACCTCCGTTCAAAAAATGCACCTACCGTGAGAGAATATGACACGGTGGGTGCAGAAAAGCCATTATCAGTTGTTGATAAGTTTTGCTTCGTCGCTCCAGCTGTAGAGCTTACGGACTTCCTTACCGACAACCTCGGACGGATGCTCGGCAGCGATCTTTCTCATGGCCTTGAAATGAACCTGAGAACCGGCGTCGGACATATCAAGCAGGAAGTCTTTCGCGAAGGTGCCGTCCTGAATATCCGAAAGGATCTTCTTCATGGCCTTTTTGGTATCTTCCGTGATGATCTTCGGACCGGTGATGTAGTCGCCGTATTCAGCCGTGTTGGAGATGGAATATCTCATGCCCTCAAAGCCGCTCTGATAGATCAGATCGACGATGAGCTTCATCTCATGAATGCACTCAAAATAAGCGTTTCTGGGGTCGTAACCGGCCTCAACAAGCGTCTCAAAACCAGCCTGCATCAGCGCACAGACACCGCCGCAAAGAACGGCCTGCTCACCGAAGAGGTCAGTTTCGGTCTCGGTGCGGAATGTAGTCTCGAGAACGCCTGCTCTTGCGCCGCCGATGCCGAGCGCATACGCAAGACCGATTTCAAGCGCGTCACCGGTAGCGTCCTGCTCAACAGCGATCAGGCAGGGAACACCCTTGCCGACCTGGTACTCGCTGCGAACCGTGTGACCGGGGCCCTTGGGCGCGATCATGATAACGTTGACATTCTTGGGCGGCTTGATGCAGCCGAAATGGATATTGAAACCGTGAGCAAAAGCAAGAGTCTTGCCTTCGGTCATGTAGGGCTCGATGCTCTCTTTGTAGAGCTTCGCCTGTTTTTCATCGTTAATGAGGATCATGATAATATCGGCGCGCTTTGCTGCTTCTGCCGCTGTGTAAACTTCAAAACCGGCTTCTTCCGCCTTTTTCCAGCTCTTGCTGCCTTCATACAGACCGATGACGACATGAACACCACTGTCCTTGAGGTTCAGAGCGTGTGCATGACCCTGAGAGCCGTAACCGATGATGGCAACCGTTTTGCCGTTTAGTCTGCTCAGGTCGCAATCCTGCTGATAATAAACTTTTGCTGTTGTGTTTGCCATATAAAAGATCTCCTTTTATAAATTTTTCATTTTATGTCGCTGAGAATGCTGCCCGTTCCTCTCTGCAGGGCAACAATCCCGGTTCTACAGATTTCGATGATGCCGAATTCCTTAACAAGGTCAATAAAGGCATCGATTTTTGAGGACTCGCCCGTGATCTCAATTGTCAGCGCGCTTGTGCCGTAATCGATAATCTTGGCGCGGAAGATATCCACGACGGACATGATGTCCTGCTTGAACGCTTTATTATTGTTGATTTTGATAAGCACCAGCTCGCGAATGACAGAATCACCTTTTTCAAGCTCCTTGATGTGAACGACATCGGGCATTTTATTGAGCTGACTGCAAATCTGGGTCTTAATTTTATCGTCTCCCGTAAATGCAACGGTGATTCTCGAATACTCGGGATCTTCCGTCTCGCCGACGGTGAGCGTATCAATGTTGAAGCCGCGTCTGCGGAACATGCTGGCAACACGGTTCAGGACGCCGAAGTGGTTTTTGACGAGTACGGCAATAATGTATTTTTCCATATCAGTCACCGGGCCTTTCCACAATGATGTCGTCCATCGAGCCGCCGGGAGGAAGCATGGGAAGCACCATCTCGTCTTTATCGATCAGGCATTCGATCAGAACCGGTTCGTTTCCGGCAAGCGCTGCTTGCAGTTTTTCTGAAAAATCTGCCATCTCGGTGCAGCGATAGCCTTTCGCGCCGAACGCTTCGGCTAATTTGACGAAATCGGTTTTACGGTCAAGTACCGTATTGGAATAATGCTGATTGAAGAAGAGCGTCTGCCACTGACGAACCATACCGAGCACGCCGTTATTGAGGATGACGATTACAACGGGAATATGATACGAAACCGCCGTCGCGAGCTCGTTCAGGCACATACCGAAGCTGCCGTCGCCGGTGACAAGAATCGCCTTTTTGCCGGAGCCGATCTGCGCGCCGATGGCAGCACCGAGACCGAACCCCATCGTTCCGAGACCGCCGCTCGAGACAAATTTGCGCGGTTTTGCGAAATCGCAATACTGAGCCGCCCACATCTGATGCTGACCGACGTCTGTCGCGATGACGGTGTCGGCGTCCTTACAGCGGTTGATGCACGCAATCACATTCTGCGGATTCATGCTCTCGCGCTTAACTTCATGTCGCTTTTCCTCTTCGCGGTAGCCGGCAACTTCCTTTTGCCAAGCGGGATGCTGTTTTTTCTCAACCTGAGCGATCAGCTCCCCGAGCGTCAGCTTCACATCGCCGCACAGGCCGCAGGTGACGGGAATATTCTTGTCAATCTCTGCGTTATCAATATCAATATGGATAATTTTCGCGTTCGGAGCGTATTTTGCTTTGTTGCCGGTGGCTCTGTCGCTGAAACGCGCGCCGACGGCAATAATCAGGTCGGCATGATGCTGCGCCATGGACGATGCATAATGACCGTGCATACCCTGCATACCAAGGAAGCGCTCATGCGCCGTCGGGATCGCCGATACACCCATAAAGGAACAGCCGATCACGCTGTCGGTCTTTTCGGCAAGTGCTTTGACTTCTTCACTTGCGTCGCCGGAAATCACGCCGCCGCCGCAGTAGATATACGGTTTTTCAGCTTCATTGATCAGGCGAACTGCTTCGGCAAGACCGTCGTCATGCGCCGCATATTTTTCATCGGGAACAATCGCGTCCTGCGGCTCATAATCCCAGAGAGCCGTCTGGATATCCTTGGGAATATCGATCAAAACGGGGCCGGGCCTGTCCGACATAGCAAGACGAAACGCCTCACGCACGGTATCGGCGAGCTTAGAAACGCGGTTGACGAAGAAGTTATGCTTCGTGATGGGCATCGTGATGCCGGTGATGTCGACCTCCTGGAAGCTGTCACGACCGATCAGGGAACAGGAGACGTTGCCGGTAATGGCAACCATAGGGACAGAATCGAGGTACGCGGTGGCGATTCCCGTTACGAGATTCGTCGCGCCGGGGCCCGATGTTGCGATGACCACACCGACCTTACCGGTCACTCTGGCATATCCGTCCGCCGCATGCGCGGCGCCCTGTTCATGCGCCGTCAAAATATGTTTGATTTCATTCTGATGCTCATATAACGTATCATAAATATTGATGACCTGACCGCCGGGATAGCCGAAAACGACATCAACGTTCTGTTCAATCAGCGTCCGTATCAATATTTCCGATCCGGATAATTTCATGATTTCACCCTTTTGCTTGTGGTTGTGTTATTTGATTTATTATACACCTTAGGCAATCAAATATCAAGTCAAATTGTTTAGGAATGTTCACAATTTGTCGGCAACGAGTGTGCCCATTTCCGAGCAACTTACCCGTTTCATGCCATCCTGCATGGTGTCTGCCGTGCGGTAGCCCTCATCCAGAACGGCGTTGACCGCTTCCTCGATCGCGTCCGCTTCCTCGAGCATATCGAAGGAATAACGAAGCATCATGGCGGCGGAGAGAATCGTGCCGAGGGGGTTTGCGATGTTCTGTCCCGCGATGTCGGGAGCCGAACCGTGGATTGGCTCATACATACCGAGTGATCCCTCAGAAAGGGACGCCGACGGCATCATGCCGATCGAGCCCGTCAGCATACTGGCTTCGTCGGAAAGAATATCGCCGAACATATTTTCCGTGACGATGACGTCAAAACGACCGGGATTGCGGATAAGCTGCATCGCGGTGTTATCAACGAGCACGTCCTCATATTCCACATCGGAATATTCTTCGGCCAGTTTGTGCATGATTTTGCGCCACAGACGGGAGGAATCGAGCACGTTCGCCTTATCGACGGACGAAACCTTTTTGCGGCGTTTACGCGCCGATTCAAACGCGACTCTGCCGATACGCTCAATTTCATGCGCGGAATATTTCATCTCATCGGCGGCGAAAGCCTCGCCGTTTTCTTCGCCGGTCGTTCTCTTGCCGAAGTAAATACCGCCGGTCAGTTCACGGACGATCAAAAGATCAATGCCATTGCCGACAATGGACTGCTTGAGAGGCGACGCGTCGGCAAGCTGCGGGAAAAGCTTCGTCGGACGCAGATTCGCAAAGAGACCGAGCTCATGACGCACGGCCAGGAGCGCTTTTTCGGGACGGACGGACGGATCGACGTTATCCCATTTCGGGCCGCCGACTGCACCCAAGAGAACGCTGTCGCAATTTTTGCAGGTTGCCATGCCCTCATCGGTGATGGGAACGCCGTATTGATCAATCGAGCAGCCGCCGATGTCGACATATTGATAGGAAAATTCATGTCCGTATTTCTCGCCGATCTTATCGAGGACTTTGAGTGCCTCGTCAACGATTTCCGGACCGATTCCGTCGCCTTTTAATACAGTAATGACTTTATTCATCGTAACGCCTCACTTCAGGGAATTCAAAAGGCCGTTTGCCGCGATAATATCCTTGATAAATTCAGGGAACGGCTGCGCCTTATATTCTTCATTTTTCGTCAGATTCCGGATAATGCCCGTATCGAAATCCACCGCGACCTCGTCACCGTCGGCGATTTTCTCGCTGGCTTCAGGGCATTCGAGAATCGCAAGACCGATGTTAATGGCATTGCGATAGAAAATTCTCGCAAAGGTGGACGCGATGACGCAGGAAATGCCGGATTCCTTGATCGCAATGGGCGCGTGCTCACGGGACGAGCCGCAGCCGAAATTCGCGCCGCCGACCATGATATCACCGTCCTTGACCTTTTTGACAAAGGTCGCGTCAATATCCTCCATGCAATGAGAAGCCAGTTCTTTATGATCCGCCGTGTTCAGATAACGGGCGGGAATGATAACGTCCGTATCGACGTTATCGCCGTATTTATGTACCGTACCTTTTACGTTCATGCCATCGCCTCCGTAGGATCTACGATATGTCCGGCGACAGCCGTTGCCGCCGCGACTTCGGGACTTGCTAAGTAAATTTTCGAGGATTTTGCGCCCATTCTGCCGACGAAATTGCGGTTCGTCGTTGCGACCGCGATCTCATCGTCCGCCAGAATGCCCATATAGCCGCCGAGGCATGGGCCGCAGGTCGGTGTGGAGACAGCACAGCCGGCGTCGATGAAAATATCCATATAGCCGCGCTTGATGCATTCTTTATATACAGCCTGCGTCGCGGGGATCACGATGCAGCGGATGCCTTTGGCAACCTTCTTGCCCTTTAAGATTTCCGCAGCCTTCTCCATATCGGAAATTCTGCCGTTTGTGCACGAACCAATGACGACCTGATCGGGTACAATGTCGGTCAGCTCCGATGCGGGCTTGGTATTCTCAGGCAGATGCGGACACGCAACCGTTGGGACGATCTCGCTCAGATTGATTTCATACACTTCATCATAAACGGCATCTTCATCGGCTTTATAAACGGTGAAGTCGCGGTTTACTCTGCCTTTGACGTATTCCAGCGTCTGCTCGTCTACCTCAAAGATACCGTTCTTTGCGCCGGCTTCAATCGCCATATTCGCCATCGTAAAGCGGTCGTCCATTGTGAGAGTGTGAAGACCTTCGCCGGCAAACTCCATGGAACGGTAAAGAGCACCGTCAACGCCGATCATGCCGATGATATAAAGGATCACATCCTTACCGGATACGCCTTTGCGGAGCGAGCCTGTAAGATTGAATTTGATTGCAGACGGCACCTTGAACCATGCCTTGCCGGTCGCCATACCGGCCGCCATATCGGTACTGCCGATGCCGGTCGAGAACGCGCCGAGCGCGCCGTAAGTGCAGGTGTGGGAATCCGCGCCGATAACCAGATCGCCGGGAGCCGTCAGACCTTTTTCGGGGAGCAGCGCGTGTTCGATGCCCATTTCGCCTACGTCATAATAATTGGTAATATTATAAGAATTTGCAAAGGTTCGGCATTGCTTGGTCTGCTGCGCCGCTTTGATGTCCTTATTCGGGACGAAATGATCCATGACCATCGCGATCTTGGTATGATCAAAGACCTGAGAAAATCCGTTTTTGGTAAATTCGTTAATCGCAACAGGCGACGTGATGTCATTGCCCAGAACGAGATCGAGCTTCGCCATGATCAGCTGACCGGCTTCGACGGATTCAAGACCCGCGTGCGCCGCCAGAATTTTCTGCGACATTGTCATTCCCATAAAAGTTTTCAGCTCCTTACTGATGATTTTTTTCATAACGGTTTACGGCGGAGAAAAGTGCATAAATGGAGGACACGATAATATCGTCGTCCACGCCGACACCCCAGCTGACGGAACCGTCCGGCATTGTGATGGAAACATACGTGACCGCTTTCGAGGTCGAGCCGACGTTCAGCGCGTGCTCGGTGTATTCGAGATTACTGTAGGCAATGCCGAGCGTATGCAGCGCGTTGCTGACGGCATCGAGACGGCCGTTACCGCCTGCCTTGCAATTCTTTGTCTCGCCGTTCAGCTCAATTGTAAGATCAACCGTAACATCGGGATTACGGACGAAATGATAATCCACAAACTTGACAGGACTGTCAATGATATTGACATAGTTCTGCTCGAAGATGTCGAACACTTCCTGCGGCTGCAGCTCCTTGTGCATTTTATCGGAGACATCCTTGACGCAGTAGCCGACATTCTCGCGCATCTTCATCGGCAGCTTATAGCCGAATTGCTTGTCAAGAAGATAGCCGATGCCGCCTTTACCGGACTGGGAGTTAATGCGGATGACGTCCGTCTTGTACTCGCGGCCGACGTCCTTCGGGTCGATGGGCAGATACGGAACCGTCCAAAATTCGCAATCGTTGTCCTCGCGGTATTTCATGCCTTTGGCAATCGCATCCTGATGCGATCCGGAAAACGCGGCGAATACCAGGCTGCCCGAATAGGGAGAACGCTCATAGACAGACATTCTCGTGACCTTTTCATAGGTCTGTGTGATCGACGGCATATCGGTGAAATCCAGATTCGGCTCGACACCCTGCGAATACATATTCATCGCGATGGTCACGATGTCGGCATTGCCGGTTCTTTCGCCGTTGCCGAAAAGCGTACCCTCGATACGGTCGGCACCGGCAAGCAGTCCCAGTTCGCAATCCGCGACAGCACAGCCGCGGTCATTATGCGGATGCAGGGAAACGACAACGTTTTCGCGGTATTTCAGGTGATTGGACATATATTCAATCTGATTGGCGTAAACGTGCGGCATGGAGTTCTCGACCGTGACGGGAAGATTGATGACCGTCTTTCTGTCGGCGGTCGGCTGCCAGACGTCGAGAACGGCGTTGCAGACCTCCAAGGCATATTCTGGCTCCGTTCCCGTAAAAGATTCGGGAGAATACTCATAGCGGTATTTCACGCCGTATTCTTTCGCAAGGGAATCGAACAGAACGGCACCGTCAACAGCGATCTGTTTAATCTCCTCTTTCGATTTATGGAACACCTGTTCGCGCTGGGCGACCGATGTGGAATTATAAAGATGAACGATGACGTGATTCTCATTCTTGATGCCCTTCAGGCTCTCGAACGTTTTTTTGATGATATGTTCTCTCGACTGGGTAAGCACCTGAATCGTCACGTCGTCGGGAATCAAGTCATTATCAATCAGCGTGCGCAGGAACTGATACTCCGTCTCGCTTGCGGCAGGGAAACCGACTTCAATCTCCTTAAAACCGATCTTGACAAGAAGCTTGAAAAACTCTACCTTTTCATCCAGATCCATCGGGATCATCAACGACTGATTGCCGTCGCGAAGATCGACCGAACACCATACCGGCGCTTTGTCAATATACGTTTTCTTCATCCAGTCCCCTTTGACTTCGGGCGGCATGAAGAACTGTCGCGTATACTTGCTTGTTTCTTTCATCTTCTTCACCTCTTCTATGAATTATACAGATAGTTACAATAAAAAAAGCCTCGTCTCTGACATTAGAGACGAAGCATAAGTCCGTGGTACCACTCTACTTGGTGAAAAATCACCCACTCATTTCACATCTGCAAAAAGCAAATATGGTACTTCTTTAACGATGAAGCTCCGTTCTTCCTACACGACCGCCGAAAAGACGGTGTTCAGTCGACCGCTCGAAGGAGAGATACGATCACTCACGGCTACAGTCTCACACCAACCGACTGCTCTCTGAAAACACCGTACCGAATGACCCTTTAGCCTTGTCATTGCGTTTATCTGTATTGCTGTCAGTATACCCCGAATTTGTCGAAAAGTCAAGTAGCAAATCGTAAAATTCAAAAGAATTTTTGTTTTTATTTCTGTATGTCTTGCACGAATTGTAAAAAGAGAGTATACTATTTTGCGGTGATTCTATGAACAAACCAACAAGTTATTTCAAAAAAGCGTATGAGTTTCTCGAAAGAGTGACGCCGCTCAGGACAGACTGCGGACGGCTCTGCGCCGGACGATGCTGCAAGGGAGACGAGGAAACAGGAATGTTTCTGTTCCCGGGGGAAGAAGAGCTCATCGAAAAGACTGACGGTTTTCGCGTTCTAGACTGCGACGGGAACTTCGGCTATAAAATGGTCGTCTGCTCCGGTGAATGCAACAGAAAAACAAGACCTCTCGCCTGCCGGATTTATCCCTATTTTCCGATGATTACCGAAGACGGCTTCGATGTGCGCGCCGATATTCGGGGCATCACAAGCTGCCCGCTGCTGTATGAAAACAGAAAAGTCAGCAAAAGCTTTCTCCGTCAGGTACGAAAAGTGGCTCGTCTTTTCTCGCAGAACGACGAGTTAAAACAATATATCCTGAACGTCAATGCAATGCTTGACGATCTCGAAGATTTTGCGGAAAGGACTGTCTGAATGAACCGCTTTATTGATCTGCACACGCATTCCACCTGTTCCGACGGCACGCTGACGCCTGACGAGCTTGTCAAAAAAGCCGCCGAGATCGGGCTTTCCGCCGTCGCGCTGACGGATCATGACACCATTGCCGGTCTGCCCGAAGCCATAGCCGCCGGAAAAAAATACGGAATTGAAGTGATAACTGGAATCGAGTTTTCCGTCACGTCCGACACCGAACTGCATATGCTCGGGCTGAATTTTTCCTTGGACTGTCCCGCGATCAAAGCCGTGATCGACAAGGTCATGGTTGAAAACCGGACAGTACGCAACCGCACCGTTCTCCAAAAGCTTCATGAAATCGGAATCGAAATCAGCGAAGAGGAAGTAAAACGCGAATCGACTTCACCGATTATCGGTCGCAGCCAGATTGCCCGTGCGATGGTCAAAAAAGGGGTTGTGACAAGCGTTCGCGAAGCCTTTGACCGCTATCTGGCATTCGGGAAGCCAGCATTCGTTCCGCGGAAATCCCTCACACCCGAAAAGGCAATTTCCGTCATTCACGAAAGCGGAGGAAAAGCTTTTTTGGCACATCTGAACCAGACAAATAAAAACGACGAAGAACTCGATACGCTGTTGACAGAGCTGAAAGCGATGGGACTTGACGGGATTGAAGGCTACTACACCGAATACGACGAGGATATGAGCCGTCGCTACCGCAAAATGGCGGCCGATCGCGGGTTATTGCTCTCCGGCGGCTCCGATTTTCACGGCGCGAACAAAGTCAATTACAATCTCGGAACGGGTCACGGCAATCTTCGGATTCCCTATTCGCTTCTCGAATCGTTAAAACGATAACAAAAAACTTGTTTTCTTTTCAATTGATATTGATTTTCAAAAGAAACTTTGGTATAATGCAACCGTATCAATTTTTATAAAAGGAGATCGAAACCATGTACGATATTGCGATCGTCGGTGCAGGCGTCACCGGAGCCATGACAGCTCGTGAGCTTTCCCAATACGACCTCAAAATTGCCTTGCTTGACAAGTGCAATGATGTCGCGATGGGTGCCACAAAAGCCAACAGCGGCATTGTCCATGCCGGCTTTGATGCTGCTGAAGGCAGCCTGATGGCAAAACTCAACGTCGAAGGCTGCGCTATGATGGCGGAAACCTGCAAAAAACTCAATGTTCCCTACAAAAACAACGGTTCTCTCGTTGTCGCGTTTTCCGAAGAGGAAACGGAGCATCTGCAAAAGCTTTATGACAGAGGCGTCAAAAACGGAGTCCCCGATATGAAGATTCTCTCCAAAGAAGAGCTCCTCGCTATGGAACCCAACCTCAATCCCGACGCTTGCGGCGCACTGTATGCGCCTACCGCCGGTATCGTCTGCCCCTATGAGCTGACGATTGCCGCGACGGAATGCGCCGTGACCAACGGCGTGGAATTTATCCGCAACTGTGAAGTCAAGGCCGTCGAAACAGATGATGAAAAAATTACACTGGACACGACGCAGGGCAAGATTGAAGCAAAATACGTCATCAACGCCGCCGGTGTTTTCGCAGACGACCTGGCTCGTATGGCAGGTGACGACACCATTCACATCACGGCAAGACGCGGCGAGTATTTCCTGCTCGACAAATCCGTCGGCAACACGGTCAACCACACGATTTTCCAGTGCCCGAGCAAAATGGGTAAGGGCATTCTCGTGGCGCAGACCGTTGACGGCAACCTGTTGATGGGTCCCACGGCGGAGGACATCGAAGACAAATCCGATGTCTCCACCTCCAACGCCGGTCTCAACAACGTCAAAAAGTTCGCCGCCAAGAGCGTGCCGACCATCAACGCCAGAAACGCGATCACCTCCTTTACCGGTCTTCGCGCCCATGCCGACGCGCATGAATTCATCATCGGCGTCAGCGAAAAGAATCCGAGACTCATCAATGCCGCCGGCATCGAATCTCCCGGACTTTCCTCCTCTCCCGCGATTGCAAAATATATTGACAATATCGTAAAATCTCTCTTTGGCGATCTAACCGTTAAAGCGGACTATGACGATACACGCGAAGCGCCTGTCCGCTTCCGCCATATGACCGACGAAGAGCGCGAAGAGCTCATCAAGAAAAACAGCGCATACGGACGCATTATCTGCCGCTGTGAAACGATCACAGAGGGCGAAATCCTCGACGCGATCCATGCTCCCGCAGGCGCGAGAGACGTTGACGGCGTCAAGAGAAGAACAAGAGCCGGTATGGGTCGGTGTCAGGGCGGTTTCTGCGGCTCAAAAGTCGTAGAAATTCTGGCGCGCGAGCTCGGCTGTGAGCTCAACGATATCACGAAATTCGGAGGGAATTCCAACATTCTCTTCGACAGAACAAAGTGAGGTGAGAATCATGTTACAATACGACCTTGTAGTAGTAGGCGGCGGCCCTGCCGGTATGGCGGCTGCGCTGAAAGCGAAAGAATGCGGCGTCTCCAAAATCGTGATTCTGGAACGCGCAGAAACCCTCGGCGGTATTCTGGAGCAATGCATCCACACCGGATTCGGTCTTCATTACTTCGGCGAGGAGCTTTCCGGCCCCGAGTATGCCGCAAGATTTATCGAGCTTGTGAAGCAGACGGATATTGACGTGAAGGTCAACACCATGGTTCTTTCTGTCAGCGACGATAAAGTTGTCACCGCCGTCAACACGGCAGACGGTCTTCTGAAGATTCAGGCGAAAGCCGTCGTTCTCGCGATGGGCTGCCGAGAAAGACCCCGCGGCGCTCTGCAGATCGCAGGAACACGCGCTTCCGGCATCATGACCGCCGGTACCGCGCAGAAATATGTCAATATCGACGGTTATATGCCCGGCAAAAAAGTCGTCATTCTCGGCTCCGGCGATATCGGTCTGATCATGGCGAGACGCATGACGCTTGAGGGCGCGGAAGTCAAGGTAGTCTGTGAACTCATGCCGTTCTCCGGCGGTCTGACAAGAAATATCGTACAGTGCCTTGATGATTTCGGCATTCCGCTTCGTCTTTCCACGACCGTCATCGAAACGCACGGCAAGGAGCGTCTCGAAGGTGTTACCATCGCACAGGTTGACGATCATCTGCAGCCGATTCCCGGAACGGAAGAATACATCGAATGCGATACGCTGATGCTTTCCGTCGGTCTGATTCCTGAAAACGAGCTGACCAAGCAGGCAGGCATCGGTCTGGATCGCATCACGAACGGCGCAGTTGTCAATGAAATGAGAGAGACCGATCACAAAGGCATTTTCGCGTGCGGCAACGTACTGCAGGTTCATGATCTTGTTGACTATGTTACACTTGAATCCCAGATTGCCGGCGAAGGTGCAGCTCGCTACATTCTCGGTCAGGATTCCGATGAAAAAGTCTACATCAATACAAAACCCGAAAACGGCGTTCGGTATATTGTGCCGCAGAAGGTCAATATTAAATCCAAAGAGGACGTTAAGCTCTACTTCCGCGTCGGCGCGATCTACAAGAACAAGAAGCTGACGGTCGAGGCAGACGGCAACGTCATCTCGTCCAAGAAAAAAGTGAAACTCGCTCCCGGTGAGATGGAGAACGTTGTCATTCCGGCGGACGTTCTGGCGTCTCTGAACGAGAACAGCACAATTACAGTCAGAGTGGAGGATTAAGCAAAATGAAAAAAGTGATGAACTGCATTGCATGTCCTTTAGGTTGTCTGATTACCGTTGAGTACGACGGCAGCGAGGTTCTTTCCGTCACCGGCAACACCTGCAAACGCGGTGACGCCTACGCCAGAACGGAAATCACCAATCCCGTCCGTTCTATTCATTCCACCGTCAAGGTCAACGGCGGCGAGCATCCGGTAGTTCCCTGCAAGACCTCGGGACCAATTCCGAAAGGCGCAATCTTCGATGTAATGAAAGAAATCAACAAGGTCACCGTTGACGCGCCTGTTTCCATCGGTCAGGTATTCATCAAAGACGTCTGCGGAACCGGCGTTGACATCGTAGCAACCAATAACGACTGCGGAAAATAATTTACAAAACCATTCAGCCGCTGCTTTTACGACAGCGGCTGTTTTTTAGGAGACGACTATGAAAGCATACGAGATTGCGGCGGAAATCAAGCCGACCGAACGACAGTTAAAATGGCAGGACATGGAGTTTTATGCCGCCGTTTTTTACGGTATGAACACCTTTACCGGGCGGGAAATCGGCGACGGATTCGCTGTTCCTGCGTCATTCTGTCCCGAAAACATTGATACTGACGAATGGGCAGAAACGATAAAAGAGGCAGGCATGAAAGGAATTGTCCTGACCGCCAAGCATTATGACGGTTTTTGCAACTGGCCTACCAAAACAACCGATTACTCCGTTGCCTCCTCAAACTGGCTCGACGGCAAAGGCGATCTGATTCGCATGACCGCAGAATCAGCACGCAAGTTCGGACTGAAATTCGGTCTGTATCTCCCGATCTGGGACAGGCATGAAAAATCTTTCCGCTCCCCCGACGGCTCGTTCAATGATTTCTTTTTATCGCAGCTCCGGGAGCTCCTGACCGGTTACGGCGATCTCTTCACGCTCTGGCTTGACGACCGGTGTGACGAAGCAATGCCGTTTGACTTTAACTATAAAAGAGTTTATAAAACGGTTCGTGAATTACAGCCGGACTGCGCGATCGTTTTCCGCGGACCGGATGGTCGCTGGGTCGGCAACGGACGCGGTGTGACACGGACGTCCGAATGGAGCGTCGTACCGGCTTCCTACACCTATGCAGAAGACGGCACAATCCCCCACTCCGTCAGACAGAAAAAAACAGGTCAGATGGAAAGCGATATCGGTTCGAGAAGTGCCATCCGCAAAGAGACCGAATTTGCCTGGGCGCCTTGCGAAGTCAGCATTCCGATGCGTCCGCACTGGTTCTACAAAAAAGACGACGATCTGCTCGGCAAGGCAAAGGACAAACTGCTCGATCTCTATTACCGCACGGTGGGCAACAATGCGAATCTGATGTTGGGGCTTGCTCCGGACAGACAGGGACATTTACACGAAACAGATATTCAGATCCTAAAATCAACCGGGCATGATTTAGCCGTGATTTTCGGTTATAATCTACTGAAAGACGGCTCCGTTTCTGCGTCCAGCACTTTGAGCGGCTTATACAAAGTCGAAAACGTTCTCGCCGATTCGGAAAGTTTCTGGAGTCCTGATGGCGGCGATAAAAAACCGGAAATTATCATTACTTTCCGGAAACCTGAAATGTTTGATAAAGTTCTCCTGAAAGAGCATATTCGCGGCGGTCAGCAAGTTGAAGAGTTTTTCATTTATGTTGATAAAAAAGGAAAATGGAAAAAATACGCAGAGGGCACAACAATCGGGCACAAAAAAATCTGCGCGGCAAAGCCCGTGGAAGCGCAGAAAATCAAAATCGTTTTTGAAAAGTTCAGGAAGAATATCGAAATTTCTTACATTCAAGTGAACTAAAAACAAGGGGTCGAAATGACCCCTTGCATTTTTTTTTGTTCTTATTATTCGCCTTTCATTTCGAGAAGCTGCTGTGTACCGTTGAAAGCATCAACAGAAAGCTTAACGGAATCAAAGATTGCGGATTTGATATCGTCGGGTGTTACGCCGTAAGCTTCACAATACTTTTTATCAATGAATGTGCAGCGGCACATGATTTCAGCAAGACCGACGGGATCGATACCACCCTCAACGCCTTTGTCTTTATACTGCTTTCTCATATAAAGACCGAA
Organism: uncultured Clostridia bacterium; assembly: GCA_945912145.1. Taxonomy (GTDB): domain Bacteria; phylum Bacillota; class Clostridia; order Oscillospirales; family Acutalibacteraceae; genus UBA1081. The sequence goes on from CAMEBF010000001.1 coordinate 443,079, forward strand.
TGCCTGGAAGGCGACCTTCGGAATATTGATGATCTTTCTCTTGGGATCGTCCATAGCGGCGTGAACGATGCGAAGGAAATCGTTCCACGTCATGTTGTAATAACCAACAGGGATCGCATTGCCGCCGACGTTCTTTTCCGCCGCGCCACAGATGACTTCTGCGACCTGACGAACCGTAACCATCGTCGTGCCGCCCTTCGGATACATCGTGCAGGGCTTCATGTTGGCAAGCTGCTCAATGAGGATAACCCAAACGGGCTTTCTGCCGGGCTGCGTACCAAAGATGTACGGAAGTTCAAGAACCGCAACATCCATCGTGCCGTCCTGTGCAAAGCTCAGAGCAACTTCTTCCTGCTCAATACGGCTTCTGATGTAGGGATGATGCTTGGTCAGCTCAAGCTCCGGCCACTCTTTTGCAAAGTAGGAGAAATAGGAGCCGAGAATGACGGAGTGCTTAACGCCGGATTTCTTGGCGATGGTCAGAAGACGGCGAACCGGTTCGATGTTATACTTCTTGTAAGCTTCGTAAACAGGAGCCGGGAACTCAACGCGCTCATCAACGCCGGCTGCGAACACAAAGGTATCGCAATCCGCCATCAGCTCAGCGATCTCATCATCGGTTTTCTCGAGATAGTTTGCAAAGATGATTTCCATCTCGGGAGGAATGGGCGCGCCTGCGGGAAGAGGAGGCAGAGCAAGCGTCTTGACAGAGTGACCTCTGTCGATGAACATCTGCGCTGCAGCAGAACCGAGCAAGCCGGTGCCGCCGATCATAAATACTTTCATGAAACACACTTCTTTCTTAAAAATTCCAAACCTATTATAATACGAATGGTTTCGTTATTCAACAAAAAACGAAACCATTCACATATTATTTACATTTTGTTACAGAGAAAGCGAACCCCAGTTCATATAATCCTGAAGCAGAAGACCGATTGCACGGATAATGCTGGCGATGTAATTGAGAAATTTGAGCAGGAAGCTCTGATTCTGCTGGGTATTCTCTTCATCATGATTATGACCGATGTCCTGTGCTTTCTCTACAATCTCCCATGTAAAGGTGGCGATCGCAGCACTGTGGTCGGAAAGGCTACGACCAGAATCGTCCTTGATCTGCTTGTAAGCAAAGGTATCACAGGAAATCTTGATGCCGTTGCCGCTGGCATAGCAGAATCTCTCAACAGAGTCATAGTGTCCCCATGCCTGAGTATAGGTGAGATTCGTATGCTCGGCATAATAGTAATACGCATCATAGTTCTCAGGATTTTCTTCGATCGAATTGATGGTCTTTACTGCCCAGGCATCGTTCAGATGCGCCGCCTCCAGAAGATTCTTGACGATGGCATCGCCCTTTTCTTCTTCCTCCTTATAGATGTTGGCATTGAAATCACCGGTAACGAGTACGGCGTGATCGTAAGTGCCGGTCGTCTCATCATAGACGGAATGCTTCTTGATGTAATTGGCAAGCTGCGTGAACTGCGCCTGTCTTGCGGCTACGGATTCCTCACCGCTGTATGCGTCAACATGAATGTTATAAACATCCAGATAATAGCCCTTCGCGAGCTCAATCGTCGTGACCTGAATGCCCTTATAGGTGAGCTGATCGGAACCATCCGTCAAAATACCGGCAGACTGCTCCCATGTAACACGGTCACAGTTATACATATAATATCTCGAAAAAATATTCAGACCGTCGCCGAGGGGTACGCCGCCTGCATGGTCAGACTGATGACGGGCAATGATGTTATCATAATCATCTGTCTTATTGACATAATTCGTCATCTGGTCGCGCAGATAGAGGTCGTAGTTGAAATCCTCCTGAATGGCAACGATGTCATAATTCATCGCATTCAGTTTCTGACCGATGATAAAGGAATCGGCAAAAGCGTCTTTCCCGTCAGCGGTTTCGGAAGGCGGAATGGGAAGACCATCTACATTGTAATTGATCGCATTAAACGTGCCGGTCGTACCGATACCCGGATCGGGATGGCAGATGTCGTGCTCGGGATGGTCATCATTTGCAAACGCAACGGTGCCCATACAGCCGCACAGCATCAGAACGGCGAGGAGCACGCACAGGATTTTCTTCAAATTTCGCATAAAATCACCTTCATACAAAGTTTATAAAAACAGTATAGCATTAAACTCCAAATTTGTCAATATCAATCATTGCGCCAACCCGTATGTTGCAATATTATTTTCCTGCTCGGAGAGGCTCTTCGCGACATGAATCACATTGTTTGTGTCATGAATGAAGTAATAATAGTCGGTATCGGGTGCGTTCAGTACCGCCTCGATGGCATCGATACCGGGGTTACATATTGCGCCAACCGGAATACCGCTGCATACATAAGTATCATACAGGGCGTCATAAGCCTGCATTTCACTTTCTGTCAAGCCTGATTTATTCGCGGGAATATAATTCTTCGTAGAATCACATTCCAGACGCATATCGGCGTCGAGACGGTTGAGAAGAATGGATCCGACGACCGGCATATCCGCTTCCGCAGCCTCCTTTTCTATGATGGAGGCAAGTCTGATGACCTGATCAACGGAAAGCCGACGTTTCTGCGCAAGATCAGCATAATTATCCGACCACTTATTACCAAAGTTTGTCAGGAATTTTTTCAGAACGCTGTCAGGTTCTTCGCCGAGATAAAACTCATAGGTATCCGGAAAGAGAAATCCCTCGAATTTCATATAGCGATTTTCCTCATTGGAAATTGTCAACAGGAAATCAAAATCCTTTGTAAAATCAACGGTGTTCATCGCTTCGATCAGCTTGGCGCGGCTGCAGACCTGCGCTTCTTCCAGCATGGTGAATATCTGATCCACGGTATAGCCTTCCGGGAAGGTCAGGGTAACCGTTTTGGCTGTTTTGGAAGAATTATTTTTAATCTCATTAAGCATATTCTCAAGACCCATTGAGCGGTTAAATTCATATGTCCGCGGAATATAGCCGTCGTCGGAATATCCGATAAATCTGGCTGCCAGCTTACAGAACCATCCGTTTTTAATGAGTCCTGCGTCGTCAAGCGCGTCAATCACATCATCCGTTGTCATCCCATCCTGAATCACAACCGAGGCGATTGTATTTTTCTTTTCGGGGATATGGATCACCAGAATATCATTCACGCACGATATCGCAATCGACGCAAGAAAAACAGAAATCGAACAGACGATCACCAGGATGATCAGCACGTTTCTCAAATTCTTACGAATCATTTTATTGCGAGCCGCATGATGGATTTCGAGCCGTCTCAACTCGGGAGTCATGCCATCATTTTCCGTTGTAGGACGGCGAGGAGATGAATGATTGGTCTGCATACCGGACGGCGTCTGACGATTATACTGGGAAGAGGATGGACGATTCTCCCGGGACGCATAACGGTTTCCTGCACCGTTATTCTGAGTCGATGGTTTTCTTGGCTCCTGCATATAGCTCAGTCCTTTCGTTTACTATGACCTGTTAATAGCAGGTCTGAACGGATTTCTTAATTTCTTCGGCTTTTTGCCTGCCACAGAAATACGCAATCAAAGCAAAAGCAAATTCCGAAGCAGCTCCCGCACCTTTTGCTGTGATTACATTGCCGTCTGTCACAGCGAAATCCTCAGTCACAATTGCCCCGGTCAGGTCTTTTTCAAATCCGGGGAAGCAGACAGCGCGTTTTCCGCGCAAAAGATTCTTATGACCCAAAATCGACGGCGCAGCGCAAATGGCAGAAAGCAAGAGGGCGTTCTTTGCGCAGAAATCAATTGTTTGCTGAACGATCGGTGAATTTTCAAGATTGATCGTTCCCGGCATACCGCCGGGCAGAATGATTCCCTGAAGATCGCTGTCAAGACTGATTTCGTCCTGTACCACATCGCAGAGAACAGGGATGCCATGCGCACCCGTTACCGTTTTCCCGGTCACGCCCACCGAGACAACATTTTGACCGGCACGGCGCAAATAATCAAGAGGCGTCAGGGCTTCGACTTCCTCAAAGCCGTCAGCTAAAAATAAACAGATCATTGTTTTTTCCTTTCTATCGACACGGCTGTCCTAAATAGAGATAGGTGTCGCCGTCATAATCTCTGAGCGGAAGTTGCATACCGAAATCCTTTACAACACAGGGAAACGGCAGCGTTTCGATTTCAACAGGTGTATACAGACGGATTGATTCATACCCGGAATCTGCCAGAACCGCAAAAATGTGCTCATAATTTCCGTCAGATGAAATCGCCTCATCGACCGTCAGTGACATATCGTCATCCGGATTGCCGAGAATGATCACACGATCTTCATCATCGAATATGACTTCCCTTCTAAACCCGTACTTTTCGGCACAATATGCGGAAAAATCAAGATAGCTCTCTGCAAAATCGGCATACGCTGCCGAAGGAATCAACTTACGCAATTCCGCATAAGAAAGTGACGTATGAAAATACCGTTTTCCACGATAAGCTGTCAGATCACATTGCCGGATCTGATATTCCCTTTCTCGGAACGAACGGATAAATCCGATCGATTCATAGAAATTGTAAAGTCCTTCGTTCGCCGGGAAGAGAAAAATATCGGCAATCCCTGCCTTTTTTTGAACATCCGCCGCATAGCGGATCAGCTTCTTCATATACCCGTTGCCGCGGTACTCGGGAAGAGTTGCTGCAGCGAAGAGATATTTTGCGGGACGCGTTTCACGATTAACCTGTAAGGAAGCATCAATAAGGTAAAACGCCGATACGATCTTGCCGTCAACACGGTAAGCGTATATGTCGGAAAACTGCGCCACACCGTCAAAAAACGAATCGATCACATCGTCCCCGTCGCCGAAAACCGTTTTCCAGAGCGATTTCAGTTCCGGAATATCCTCCGATGCCACTGCATAACGCCGCAAGGGATCGTTTTTCAGAACAGCAGTATACTTGTCCAGCAAAAACGCGGGATGGTACGATAATTTCGCCTTCCGAAGCCCCGGCGCGCCGGTGTCCTCTTCACGATCAACATAATCATAGCTCATCAGCATCAGCTTTGTAAAGCCGTTATTGATGACGGGAAAGGCATCTTTGTATTCCGGCACCGTTTTTTCAAAATGCGTGCAGAACATGTTATTTTTGAGCGACTCACCGATGGTAAAAGCGACAGGCTGTCCGTCAGCATAGAGAATCGCACCGGAGAATCCAAGCTCGTTAAAATGCTTCAGTGCTAACTCGATCGCACGATGCTCCATCAGGAGTGACCCGTCCTCGTCCGTCTTTTCAGCGAGCCAACGGTTTTCAATTTCCATACAGATTGCGAGATTGTCTTCGGTGATCGGGTCGCAGGAAATATCCGTGTGATTTCGGAAAAACGCGTTTAGATGATTCTTCTTCGCATGATATTTTTTACCCGGCAGATCCGCCATATCGCTGACACGGTAGACATATTCACAGCTGTCACGGTCGTAGGTGAACTGAAATTTCCCGGGAAATAAGGCTTCAAGCTCCTCTTTATTTTCCGGAAGAATCTGCGTTAAACAGAAAAGAGATCCGTTATCCACAGCATCCTGCATCATCGCTTCAAGAGCTGCCCGGACGTCACCGTCACCCGACGGATAAACATAATAGCGACCGTTTTCGTCACGGCCCCGGGCAAGAAGCATGCCACCATATTCAGCAATCTCAACTTTGTATGCCTCTCCCCAGGTAAAAATGGAACCGAAGCTGTAGGAGGTACCATTTGTATGGCCTACCTGTACACACGCCTGAACCCATTTTCGATCACTTAGCTGCGGTTTTTTAAAGGGTATCATAAAATATTAACCAGTCCTTATTATAGCACATCATGTAATCTCTTACAAGGAAATTACAGAATTGTTATTTTTCTTTTTTATATTTTCCCCATCCGAAACGCTCGGCACACTGACGATATGTGGCGGGAATATAGCTGGCGAAAGCGACGAACGTCATAAGCACGGCAATCACGACAAGCACCATCATCGCGGTGTCGGGCAGCGTATAATAAGCGCGGAAGGCGCCGACTTCAGGGCCTATTGCCATAATCAAGAGCATCACGACATAAAATGCGACGGTAGCCGCCTTACCATAAATCTCGGCAGCGCCGGGACGCATTCCCTTCGCGAGCATAAACGCGCCGAAACCGAGCATAACGAGGTCTTTCAGGATAAAGAGCAGGAATACCCAGGAAAACAGATGCAGCGTGCGGTTATCCGCCGTATAAAACTTGATAAAGAGAATGATCGCGATGGTAAAAACCGTCAGTTTATCTGCGATCGGATCCAGCATCTTTCCGAGATTGCTCACCTGATTGAACTTTCTTGCGATCTTCCCGTCAAACAGATCGGACAGTCCCGATATACCGAGCACGATCACCGCCGCGATGGTATAGCCCTTATAAAACAGCACGGCAAAAACAGGGATCAGCAAAATACGACAAAATGACATCAGATTCGGTATCGTCTTCCAGTTTTCAAATAAAAAAGCCAGTTTTTCTTTCATAGTTCAATATCCTCCGTATAGAAAGTTTTAAGATATAGCCACCAGTCCGGTTACAAATGAACATACATGTGAATCAGAAACATAGGGGGTCAGCGTTTCCGAAGAACAAGCAATTACGTTGAATACGGACGCCAGAATAAAGACATAGAGTCCGCCTTTTAACAAGCCGAACAGCGCACCGAGCCCCGTATCAAGCTTGTCGGCGATCCGTGATGTTTTCACCATTCGACTGATAAGGTGACCTACAATTCCCAGAACGATCAGAAGAAGCAGCGCGATTACTGCAAAACAAGCCATATTCAGCAGCGCGTGCATGACCGGCGAGACGATTTCCGATTCTAACTCTCCGACCGTCGTAACACGGTTCATCAGATCGGATGAGAGCACCCGCGAGTCAAAATAGCCGGCGGAATCGGCGTATTCCAGAACACCTTCCGGAAGAAAGCCAAAAAATGACGAAAGATCGGAAAGAGCATCGGCAACGACATTTTCCATTCCATCGTATTTCTCCGTTAGAAATTGCATAACCCGCTCTTTTACATAACCATCATAAAGATACGTGGCCGCATAGGGAGAAAAGAGCTTTGCCGCTAAAAACGCAATCAAGCCCGAAGCGAGATCAAACACCGTAAGAATAATGCCCCGCTTTGCAGAAATCAAAACGATCAGAACAAAAATCGCCGCAAATATGATATCCAATATATGTTCCATTCAGTCACCTCACGCCGTTTCGTCTTCGTGATAATCAGCAGAAAACTCGCCGTATGCCGGGAATTTCTTCACGGAATCAGAAGAGAGCACATATAAATAATTACCGTTTATAACAATATCCTCATAATGATGCATATCCGAAACTCTGCCGACAAGCTTTCCACGCTTGGAGTACGTCTCGGTCTTATCGGTAAACAGAACGGCAATGCTTTTACCGGAAGCGGCAACACCTTCGACTTTTCCGGAAAGCGGTACGGAAAAACGCAATTTTCCGTTCTTACCAAAAACAGAAAGGACATAAGAATCGTCATGACTGTAATCGTCGGTAACCACGGCAGTAAAAGTCGATGAGGAAAGATCCGTATAGCAGATCTCCGACGAGTTATACTCCAAAACCGTCTCCTGTTCCGTTCCGGAGACAAGATACACTCTTTTGTCGGAAATGACCTGCAGCTTTTTACCGGACAGGAATTTCACGCCAAGCACCGTTTCATCGGGATACGTAAAAACAGCGTATTCCGAATCATAGGCAAAATCAAGGATATAAACCCGCGAAGAAAGCACGGCGTTCTCGGAATCAAGAACCGTTACGGCCGCTTTCTTTCCGGAAGAATAAAGCGCCACATCGCTGATATACCCATCCGGACAATTCCATTGATAAATGATTTTTCCCTTGGCGTCATAACCGTACAGAATGGATTTGGCGTTATCTTCCCGAACGGCAATCGCACAATTATCACGGCTGCTGACGGCAGCATCAATAATGCTTTTATCGGAGGTCTGCTGTGAATACAGCGTTTTATTATTCTGAATGGAATAACCGGTGTTGCCACGGTCAAAGATCAGCGCCCGACTGCCGCTTAATGACATCGACGGCGAACTATATGTAAACTGCTGTTTTCCGGTCATCTTGCCGGAAGAACTGTAGTAGGCAATGCCGTTTTCCGTCAGGAGAGTAAAACCGTTGTCATAAGCTTCAAAACGGTACACCGTATCGCCGTCAATCGCGACGGAAAATTTTTCGGTCGATCCGCGGGAGAACATCGAGACGAGCTTACCGTTTACCGTTGCAAGTGTACCGCCTGTCTGTACATCGGCAATGACAAATACCAGTATCAGGATCAAAATAACTACAATCACGGCCGCCGGCGTCGAGATACGCCGCTTGCGTCCGTCAATGCTGCCGGATACTTTTTTGACAGCCCGGCCGATTTTGCGTTTTTCCTCGTCAATGCGTTTTTCGGCGGAATCATCGGGAATCACAGTAATTCCGGATTCTTCGTCCTTACGCTTGGAAGCTTCTTTCAACTCTACGATTTTATCTTCCTCTTGTTTTTTCAATATACTCACCAACCTTCATAGTGAACGCGATGGAGAAACAGTCCCTGCGGCGGCGCCGTGATGCCTGCGTTCTCGCGTTCTCCCGAGAGAAGAATGTGCGGAACAGCGTCCGCTTTGATTTTTCCCTCATTGACGCCAAGCAGCGTGCCGACCATAATGCGCACCATATTATATAGAAATCCGTCCGCTTCGACCTTGAAAAGAATCGTATCACCTTTGCGTTCAACGGCGGCATTTTTCACGGTTCTGACCGTGCTTTCCACGCTGCTGCCCGACGCACAGAACGCCTTAAAATCGTGCGTTCCGATATAGTCTTTCGCGGTTTTATCGAGAATTATTTCATCGAGCGGATAGCGATAATGATACATGGTATGAACAGAAAACGGATCACGCACCGGAGCATTCCATATTCTGTAAACATATTCTTTGGAAGAACAGGAATAGCGCGAATGAAAATCAAGCGGCATCTCGCAGCAGTGAGTCACCGCGATATCATAGGGCAGATTCGCGTTCATCGCCCTAACAACGGCGTCGCATGGAATTTCCTTTTCCGTCCGGAAATTGCAGAAAAACTCGTCGGCATGAACGCCGGCGTCAGTCCGGCTGCATCCGTAAACCGTATGATGATCGCCGAATATTTTGGATATGGCATTTTCAACCAGTCCCTGCACCGTGACGGCGTTGGACTGAATCTGCCAACCGTGATAAGCACTGCCGTTGAAGCACAACCGCAAACGTAAATTTCTCATCAGATGACCGCCCCGAAAAAGTGATTGAGCAAAATGATCGCTGCGAGCATCACGGCAACCCACAGGAACGCGACAAAATCGCGCCATGAAAATTTCATCGTCTTCATGCGGGTGCGATGATTGCTGCCGTTATAGCAGCGGCATTCCATCGCGAACGCCAGCTCATACGCACGGCGGAAAGAATTGACAAAGAGCGGAATAAAAATCGGAATGAGCGCTTTGGCGCGTTTGAGGAGACTGCCGGTCTCAAGGTCGGCGCCTCTCGCCTTCTGCGCGTTCATGATCTTGTCGATTTCTTCAATGAGCGTCGGGATAAACCGCAGCGCGATCGTCATCATCATCGCAAGCGTATCGACCGGAACTTTCAGTTTTTTGAGCGGTGAAAGCAGTCTGTCGATGCCGTCGGTCAGAGCCGTCGGCGATGTCGTATACGTCAGAAGCGAACTGATGAAAATCAGCGTGATAATGCGCACCGCCATAAAAATCGCCGTGTTCACACCGCCTGATGTGATTTTGATTTTCCACCACTCAAGCAAAACCTTGCCTTTTTCATTATAGAAAATCTGGAGAATCGACGTCAGGGCGATGAGCAGATAGATCATCTTGAGTCCTTTCAGGACGACCTTAAAAGAAATTTTCGAGATCAGAATCGAAACAATCGAAAATATAAATATCAGCGCAAGCGAGAAGAAATTCTTACATACAAAAATCTCAATCAACGCGATAAATGTCACAATAAGCTTGGCGCGGGCATCGAGCTTATGAATAAAGGAATTTCCCGGGAAATACTGTCCGATCGTAATATCTTTAACCATCGGCGGCACCTCCTTTATGAAGATACCGCAGAATCTCGGTTTTTGCCTGCTCTACCGTATAAGTCAGCGGATTAACGCCGTAACCAAGCTGATTGAGTCTTGTAAAAATACCCGTGAGTTGGGGAATATTCAGCCCCATATTCTGTAATTCTTCCGCATGTGAAAACACTTCGTCTACCGTTCCCATGCGGGCAATCTTCCCGTGATTGAGAACAAGGATGCGTTCCGCAAGAGACGCGACGTCCTCCATGCTGTGCGAAACGATGATGACCGTGCTGCCCGTCTGACGCCGGTAATTCTCGATCATTTCGAGAATTTTACGACGGCCTCTCGGGTCGAGTCCGGCTGCCGGTTCGTCCATAATCAGCACTTCCGGCTCCATCGCCATTACGCCGGCGATCGCCACACGACGTTTTTCACCGCCGGAAAGGTCGAACGGTGATTTTTCGAGCATCGGCTCTGTCAGCCCCACAAAGGCGGCGGCACGGCGAACCCGGGCGTCGATTTCTTCTTTGCTCAGTCCCATATTGCCGGGACCGAACGCGATATCTTTATAAACCGTAGATTCAAATAACTGATATTCGGGATACTGAAAGCAAAGCCCGACTTTGAATCTCGCGTCGCGCGCCGTTTCCTTGGTTTCGTTGATGTCTTTTCCGTATAGAAGAATCTGACCGGAAGTCGGCTTGAGCAGCGCGTTAAAATGCTGAATGAGCGTCGATTTGCCCGAACCGGTATGGCCGATGATCGCGAGCAGCTCGCCTTTTTCAACGGAAAAACTGATATGCTCGAGCGCCGTAATCTGAAACGGCGTGCCGACAGAATATTGATACGATACATCGCGTGCTTCGAGGACTGTCACAGGACGCCACCTCCCGAAACACAGCGCTGAAACGCTTCTACAAATTCGTCGGGCGTCAGAATGTCCGACGGCATATTCACGCCGCTTCGCTTTAAAGCGTGCGCGAGCTTGGCACAGTCGGGCAATTCCAGTCCTGCTTTTTCGATCGTTTCCTCTTCGGCAAAAACCTGACGCGGCGTACCGTCTAAGACAATGCGACCGGAATCCATGACGATCACGCGATCCGCCTTGACGGCTTCGTCCATATAATGCGTAATGAGCACGATCGTCACACCAAGTTCCTTATTCAGCCTCTGCATGGCTTTCATGACTTCTTCACGGCCTTTCGGGTCGAGCATCGCCGTCGGCTCATCAAGAATGATACATTCGGTCTGCATCGCCATGATACCGGCGATCGCAACGCGCTGTTTCTGTCCGCCTGAAAGCTTATGCGGCTCGTGAAAACGGTATTCGTACATACCGACCGATTTCAGCGCGTCGTCAACACGCCTGCGGATTTCTTTCGGCTCGATTCCGAGATTTTCGGGACCGAACGCCACATCCTCCTCAACGATCGTCGCAACGATCTGATTGTCGGGATTCTGAAAGACGACGCCGACGGTCTGCCGGATCTCATATTCGAGACTTTCGTCCGACGTGTCCATACCGTTGACAAAGATTTTGCCGGATTCCGGCGCAAGAATCGCGTTCGCAAGCTTGGCAAGCGTCGATTTGCCTGATCCGTTATGCCCGAGCACCGCCACAAACTCTCCTTTTCTGATGTCGAGATCAATATTTTTGATCGCCAGAGGGAGCGGCGTGTCGGTATCGGATTCATAGCGGTAGGAAACGTCGTTGAATTTTATGAGTGAATCATTTTCCATGAATTTTTTCCTTAGAAATTATTTTTGCCAGATTGCGGTGGAACCGCAGGGCAGACACAGTCCCGAGGACGAGACGGGAAGCCCAAGCTCGTCGGCCGAGACACTGCCGCCGAAAGACGGCTTGATCAGCGCGCCTAAAATATATTGCATAACTGCCGGAGAAAGACCGGTCGTATAGGAATTGAGAAGGAACAACAGCGAATCTTCCGTCAGCAGCTCCCGACAGAGCGACACCAGATGATAGACTTCGTCTTCGAGCTTCCAGACTTCGCCTCCGGGGCCTCGTCCATATGAAGGCGGATCCATGATGATAATATCATAATGATTACCGCGTCGGATCTCCCGTTCGACGAATTTGATGCAGTCGTCCACCAGCCAGCGGACGGGATTGCCCAGGACGCCGGAGGACTGCGCGTTCTCTTTCGCCCAGAGCACCATGCCTTTGGAAGCATCCACGTGCGTGACAGCTGCGCCGGCTTTGAGAGCCGAGACCGTCGCGCCGCCTGTGTAAGCAAAGAGATTCAGAACCTTGACTTTCCTGTTCTGCTTGCGGATCACATCGGCGACGAAATCCCAGTTGACCGCCTGCTCGGGGAAAAGTCCCGTGTGTTTAAAACCCATCGTTTTGATATGGAACGTCAGTTCGCCATAATCGATCGTCCATCGATCGGGAATCGGACGGTAGATTTCCCACTTGCCGCCGCCGGTTGCCGAACGGAAATAGCGGGCGTCCGCCGATTTCCAGAGAGGATTGCGCTTCGGCGTATTCCAGATCACCTGCGGATCGGGGCGGATCAGCGTCACATTTCCCCATTTCTCCAGACGTTCGCCGTCTGAGCAGTCGATCAGTTCATAATCATGCCATCGGTCGGAAATTCGCATCGTTTAAATAAGCCTTTCTGCCACAATCTGGGCAATGGTATTGCCGAGACGTTCGATCTGTTCTTCGTCACGTCCCTCAAGCATCACGCGGACAAGCGGCTCCGTTCCGGAAGCACGGACGAGCACGCGGCCACTCTTACCGAGCTCCTTTTCGGCGGCTTCAATCGCCAGCTTAATGTCTTCATCTTCGGCAAGACGGTGTTTACCGAATGCCGAAACCTTGACATTTTTGAGCACCTGCGGAAAAATCTCGATCTCGGAAGCAAGTTCAGCAAGCGATTTTCCCGTATCGCGGATAATATTGAGAATCTGCACGGCGGAAAGCTGTCCGTCGCCGGTTGTCGCATAGTCAAGGAAAATAATATGTCCCGACTGTTCGCCGCCGATGTGGTAGCCCTTTTCAAGCATACGCTCCAAAACATAGCGGTCGCCGACCTTTGTTTTTTCGCAGTTGATGCCGTTCTGATCGCAGAATTCAAACAGCCCCATATTGCTCATAACCGTCGCAACCAGCGTATTGCCGTTGAGTTTATTTTTCTTTTTGAGATATTTTGCAGCGATCGCCATCAGTTTATCGCCGTCTACCAAATCGCCGTTCTGATCGACGGCAAGTAAGCGGTCGGCGTCGCCGTCAAAGGCGAAGCCTAAATCAAAGCCGTGTTCTTTGACAAACGCCGAAAGGCTTTCGATATGCGTCGAACCGCAGTTGTCGTTGATATTGGTGCCGTCGGGATTCGCATGAATGACAACGCATTCCGCGCCGAGCTGCTTAAACAGCGTATTGGCGGTCACGCTTGCCGAACCGTTGGCACAGTCCAGTGCGATGCGCATTCCGTAAAACTGACGGTCTGCGGTCGAGGCGATATGATTGATATAATCGCGGACGGCGTTCTGCGCAAGTGTCACCTTACCCACTTCGCCGCCGATGACAACGGGAGGCACACGCACTTCGTCAAGAATGATCGCTTCAATCTCTTCCTCCATCGCGTCAGGCAGCTTGTAGCCCGTGGACTGGAAAATTTTAATGCCGTTATATTCGCAGGGGTTGTGCGACGCAGAGATCATAACGCCGGCATCATAGCCGTATTCCCGGACGAGAAACGCGACGGCCGGAGTCGGCACCACACCGAGCATCAACACATCCGCGCCGACGGAGCAAAGTCCAGACGCTAAGGCATAGGACAGCATATCCGCCGATTTTCTCGTATCCGTACCGATCAGTACCTTCGGTTTATACGCCGTGTTTTCGGCAAGCACCATAGCCGTCGCCCGACCGATCTTCATGGCAAGTTCACTTGTAATCTCCGTATTGGCAACACCGCGTGCGCCGTCTGTTCCGAACAGTCTTCCCATAAAATCCCTCCGTAAAATTCTGTAATAGATATGGTATGATAATGATTTGAACTCAATATAAATTCTGCTGACCTTTGCGCGCAATGCCGAGATGATCATACCCGGCGTTTGTCACAACGCGCCCTCTCGGCGTTCTGCCGAGGAAACCGATCTGCATCAGGTACGGCTCATAGACGTCTTCAATCGTGACGGCCTCTTCACCGATCGCCGCAGCAATCGTCTCAAGCCCGACGGGGCCGCCGTTATAATTGTTGATCATCGTCGTCAAAAGCAGTCGGTCGATATTGTCAAGCCCCAATTCGTCGATTTCCATTCGCGCCAAAGCAAGACGCGCGTCCTGCTCCGTGATCGTGCCGCTGCCAACGACCTGCGCAAAATCACGGGTCCGCTTGAGCAGACGGTTGGCGATTCGCGGTGTTCCGCGGGAACGAGACGCGATCTCAAGCGCGCCATCCTCATCAATGGCAATACCGAGAATCCCGGCGTTGCGCTTGACGATCTGCGCGAGTTCATACGGCGTATACAACTCAAGACGCAGCACCACGCCGAAACGGTCACGCAAGGGCGCGGTCAACTGACCGGCACGTGTTGTCGCACCGACAAGCGTAAAACGCTTTAAGTCCAGCCGAATACTTCTTGCCGACGGACCTTTACCGATGATGATATCGATCGCGCTATCCTCCATCGCAGGATAGAGAACTTCTTCGACGCTTCGGGAAAGACGATGAATTTCATCAATAAAGAGCACATCGCCGTCGTTGAGATTCGTCAGCAGAGCGGCAAGATCGCCGGGCTTTTCGATGGCGGGACCCGACGTGATGCGGATCTGCACGCCCATCTGATTGGCAATAATGCCTGCAAGCGTCGTTTTGCCGAGTCCGGGCGGACCGTAAAGCAGAACATGATCAAGCGGCTCGCTTCTGCCGATTGCGGCGTCCATATAGATTTTTAAATTTTCTTTGACTTTTTCCTGACCGATGTATTCATCAAGCGTTTTCGGACGAAGCGAAAGCTCCACATCGGAATCCGCCGCGGAAAAATCGGGAGACATCATCCGGTAATCCTGATTTTCAGCCATGACGCGACCGTCCTTTCGTTAAAAATTCTTGGCAAGTAACGCCAGGGCTTTTTTGATCATATCCTCGACCGGCATCGCGGGATCGAATCCGCGGACGGCCTTAGCGGCTTCCGACTGCGTATAGCCCAAAAACTGCAACGCGCTGACCGCTTCGGCGACATTCGACGAAAACTCACCGGACACAGCATCATCAGGCGAAAACGCTACATCGTCTGTTGATACGGTAAGCTTCCCCTTGAGCTCAAGGATCATACGCTGCGCGATCTTCGGACCGACACCCTGCGCACGGGTGACTGCCTTTACATCATTCGCGGAAACAGCCAATGCGAGCTGCTCCGGCGTCATTTCGGAGAGAACCGCCAATGCCGCTTTCGGACCGACGCCCGATATAGCGATCAGCAGCTTGAAGCATTCTAACTCCTGCTGATCATAAAAAGCGAAAAGTTCAAGCGCGTCTTCACGAACGGCAAGATGGGTATAAACCGTCACCTGACTGCCGACGGAGCCGACTTTTTTTAACGTATTCAATGATGCGCTGCACCGGAAGCCGACGCCGCCGCATTCGACGGCAAGACCGGTCGCGTCCGTCATCAGTATTGTTCCCGTAAGAGAATAAAACATAAGAGAATCCTTTCTTTAAAAACGCAGCGCGCCGAGTGCGGAACCGCTTGCATGAGCATGACAGATCGCCATCGCCAGCGCGTCCGCCGTATCGTCGGGCTTCGGGACTTTTTCGAGATTCAGGAGAATCCGTGTCATCTCCTGCACCTGCTTTTTCTCAGCACGTCCGTAACCGACGACGCTCTGCTTGACCTGAAGCGGTGTATACTCAAAAATCGGGACGTTCTGTTGACGCGCCGACAGCAAAATCACACCTCTTGCCTGTGCGACATCGATCGCCGTTTTGGCGTTCGTATTGAAAAACAGCTTTTCTATCGCCATTGCGTCGGGCTTATGCGCCGCGATCAGATCGGACAACTGCGTGTAGATTTGCAGCAGTCTGTCGTTAAAATCGGTATGCGCTTCGGTCGTTACTGCGCCGTAGTCTATCACGCTGAAATGATTGCCGCGATAGTCAATCACACCGTAGCCGACAATGGCATACCCGGGATCAATCCCCAAAATTACCAAGGCAAACTTCACCAACTTATCATAATTCAATTTAGTATAGCACAAAACATAAGAATTGGCAAGGTTCATTCCCATTATTTTATAAGTTTTTTGCGAATAAATTTTCAGAAACTATTTGCTATTTGTTTTCTTTTATGTTATGATAAAGAAAAATAAACGCAAAGGAAGTTTTTCATGTCGGAATATATCCATATTAACCACGGCGACAACGCCAGACGTGACGAGCTGATGGAAATGCTCGACCTCACGTTCGGCTTTGAAAAAAAAGAAGAGCAATTCGAGAATCTGCTCCCGAAGCTCTATAAAGAAGAATATAAACCTGCCGAAAACAACGTCGTCCTCGACGTCAACGGCGAGATGCGCGCCGCCATCGGGCTTTATTACAACACGCTGACCGTCTGCGGCGAAACGCTCAAAGCGGGAGGCATCGGCAATGTTGCCTGTCACCCCGATCATCGCGAAAAGGGTTATATGCGGTTCTGCATGGCGTACGCGCTTGACGAGATGAAACAGAACATGACGGACATTTCCTATCTGTGCGGAGCACGTCAGCGGTATGAGCGCTACTCCTATGAGCCGGCAGGAGAACGCTACGAATTCTCCTACAACCAAAGCAATGTCAGACGTCGCCTCGGCGCGGATAAAAAATCGAAATTCAGGGGTGTCCGCATTCAGCGCACTGATAAGGAGCTTCTCAAGGCGATTGCCGATATTTACAATAACCGCGATTTCAAGGCGGAACGTCCGCTTGAAAGTATGTATGACATTCTTCTCACTTGGCGGTGCGAACCGTATGCCGCTCTGGACGGCAACGATTTCAAAGGCTGGTTTGTACTCAATCTTGACCATACCGCTGTCAGCGAGATCGGTTACGCCGACGCCGGTGACATTGAGGAAATCGCCATCTGTGCGCTCGAGACTTCGGGCAGCTCCGGGGTGAAAATCTCGGCTCCGGCGTTCGATGCACCGCTTGTCAATTATCTGTCGGTCGCCTGCGAATACTACAGCCGGAGTCATCCCGATCAGTACACCGTTTTCTGCTACGAAAATGTCATCCGCGCTTTTCTGAAGCTCAAAAGCACCTATCAGCCGCTGACAGACGGCGAATGTGTCTTACTGATTGAGGGCGTCAAACTGCCGGAACAGATCAAAATTACGGTCCAAGATAATCAGGTCAGCGTCGAGGAAACCGACGAAAAGCCCGATCTTGCGCTGACGCACACCGAAGCGATGCGGCTGATCGGAAGTCTGCATTCCGAAAAACGCAAGGAACTCAAGCCCGAATGCGCCGCATGGTTCCCGTTGCCGCTCTACACGTATTCGCAGGATAACGTATAACCCTTATCATACAGCAAACCGCCGGACGCTCATATCCGGCGGTTCTTTTTCAGGGAACGTAATTGATTTTGCCTTTATTCACACGGTCAGTCGGAATGTCGCCGTCAGCGTACCCGAACGCACCGCAGCCGTAACAGACGTGATCTTCGGGAATGCCGAATGAAGTCAGAATGCTTCTGACCTCCGGGTCGTTGCAGCAGTCTTTCAACTGGTTAATCCAGACAGAACCTACATTTTCTGCGTGTGCCGCTAAAAACATATTTTCCAGAACGCAGGCGGTATCGGCAATTCCGTGACGATAATCCGCGGGAACGGTCACGATAACCAGAACAGGCGCGCCGTAAAACTTATGATAATCCGGACGGTCAAGGGCTTTCGCGATCGCTTTGCGAAGCGATTCCAATTTTTCGGGATGACGCACGACGGTCAGAAGCCACGGCTGTGTATTCATCGCGCTGGGCGCATACAGACCGGCTGTCAAAATTTCCTCGAGAATATCATCTGGTACAGGGCTGTCCGCAAATTTTCTGACGCTCCGCCTCGTTATAATATTGTAAAATACTTCATTCATATGATTTGCCTCCTTGTTTGTTTATTTTACCATGAATGGTTCGGTTTTTCAATAGAATCCTATTGAATGGTGCGAAGTTGTTATTTTAACAAAAAATTCATATAAATGCAACATGGATATACAAAGACAGATGTATGTAAACCTTGAAAATTACATTCAGATATGTTAAAATGACACTATAATTCTTTATTGGGGAGTCAAGTTTTATGAACAAATCACAGTTTTTGTTTAAAATGGTGGATATTGTCTGTGAAAAATCTCAGAATCCGTTTGATTACGACAATATCTACTGTGTGAAAGATATTCCGTTCAGCGACGCAGACGAAAAATACACCTGCGGCGATTTTTACTTTGACCCGATGATCCTCAAGGATGGCAAAAAACACCCCGTGATCCTGAATATCCACGGCGGCGGCTTCGTCATGGGAGACAAGCAATACCGCAAAAGCCTTTGCGAATACTACGCCAGCAAGGGTTACTATGTTTACAACGTGAATTACCGGATGCCGCCTGCCGTCGATATTTTCGGCTGCATCAGGGATTCCATCGACGCCACCAATTTTCTCGCAAAACTTGCGGAAGAATACAGCATCGATCTTGATAAAATCGTCGTAACCGGCGATTCCTCCGGTGCATTTCTTGCAGCCTATGTCGCCGCCGTCCGGTTCGATCCGTCGCTTTGCGAGAAGACAAAGCTGCCGTCAGTAGACGTTGATGTTGCATCGTTGATTCTGCACAGCGGCCCGTATGATATGGATAAAATGATGGCTGAAAATATCCCCCTCGGCATTGTGCCGGAGCTTGCGTCGATGCTCGTCGGCTATCAGCTCAAGGACGATCTGAGCGACCTGAAAGATTATCAGTATTACGATTATATTTCCCCGATCAATCTGGTCAACGACAACTGGTGTCCGGCGTTCATCTCCTGGTCAGATTCGGATTTCATTTGCGAAGCGCAGGGACGTCCCATGGCGGAAAAGCTCATGAAGCATTGCCCGAAGGTTTCCACATTCTATGCCAAAGGCATCACGAACGGGCACTGCTTCCATTTGACCATGAAAAAAGGCATCTCCATGCAGTGCATCGAGAACAGCATCAAGTTCACGGACGGCATTATGGAGGACATTGACGAGAAAAAAAAAGCTGACGAACCAAAAGTTTCCTGAAACGTACAAAATAAACCGTCGGAGAAATCCGGCGGTTATTTTTCATTTATACCACTCCTGCAACCGGAGGTTGCGCTTTTGCTTCGGCTTCCCGTGTAACATCGTACTCGATCACGGGGTTTTCTCCGTCTGTGATGCAGCGTTTTGTCACGGTAACGCGGCAGATTGTCGGATCGGACGGCACTTCGTACATGATGCGCAGAAGTGCTTTTTCCATAATTGCACGCAAACCTCTGGCGCCTGTCTGCTTCTCAAGCGCGAGATCCGCGACAGCTTCTAACGCGTCATCAGTAAAGACCAACTCGGCATTATCCATCGCAAAAAGCTGCGTATACTGCTTGACAAGAGAGTTTTTCGGCTCAAGCAGGATTCTGACGAGAGATTCCTTATCGAGATTTTGCAACGAAGCAATTACAGGCACACGACCGACGAGTTCGGGGATCAAGCCAAATTTGACAAGATCCTGTGGAATCGCCTGCGCCATAATGGAATCATAATCGATTTCGGATTTCGCTTTGATAACGGACTCAAAACCCAAGACAGAATTGCCGAGACGTTTTTCGATAATCTTTTCAATACCGTCAAAGGCGCCGCCGCAGATGAACAGGATATTCGTCGTGTCGATCTGAATGAACTCCTGTTGGGGGTGCTTGCGTCCGCCCTGCGGCGGTACATTGGCGACCGTTCCTTCTAATATTTTCAAAAGTGCCTGCTGAACGCCCTCACCGCTGACATCACGTGTGATGGACGGATTCTCAGAACGACGGGCTATCTTATCGATCTCATCAACATAGATAATACCGCGTTCGGCACGTTCAATATCGTAATCGGCAGCCTGAATCAGACGCAGCAGAATATTTTCGACATCTTCGCCAACATAGCCGGCTTCGGTCAGCGTCGTCGCGTCCGCGATGGCGAAAGGCACATCAAGAATGCGGGCCAGCGTCTGCGCGAGCATCGTTTTGCCGACACCGGTGGGGCCGAGCATCAGCACGTTGCTCTTCTGGATATCCACGTCGGAATTTCCACCGTAATATACGCGTTTATAGTGATTATATACTGCAACAGACAGCGATGTTTTTGCGTCATCCTGACCGATGACATATTCGTCGAGCATCGCCTTGATCTCAGCAGGCTTCGGAAGCTTCTTTTTGGAGGCACCGCCGTTTTTCTTTTTCGGCGTGTCATAAAAATCCTCTTCCTCGATGATTGAACAGCAAAGTGCCGTGCATTCGTCGCAGATATATACGTTTCCGGGGCCCGCAATCAACTTGCGGACTTTATCCTGTGTTTTGCCGCAAAAGGAACAGCGTACCTCTTTTTCTCTTGAATCGTCATTTTTTGCCAATGATAATTCAACTCCTAACTACAGATTACAATCGGGTAAATCGAGACGATCTACCCGATTGCACAAATGTCGGTTTTAACGATGTGTGATGACCTTATCCACGATTCCGTACTCGAGAGCTTCTTTTGCGGACATATAGTTGTCGCGCTCGGTATCTCTGTAGATTTCCTCGATGGATTTGCCGGTGTTTTCGGCTAGGATTCTGTTCAGGTTCTCCTTGGTTTTGAGAATCTGCTTAGCAACGATCTCGATTTCCGTTGCCTGTCCCTGCGCGCCGCCGGCAGGCTGATGAATCATAATCAGGCTGTTCGGAAGCGCATAGCGTTTGCCTTTCGCACCGGAGGACAGCAGGAACGCGCCCATGGAAGCCGCCATACCCATGCAGATCGTCGATACGTCGCACTTAATATACTGCATCGTATCGTAAATCGCAAGACCTGCCGAAACAGAGCCGCCGGGGCTGTTGATATAAAGACTGATGTCCTTATCGGGATCCTGGCCTTCCAGGAAAAGAAGCTGAGCCACAACGAGACTTGCTGTTGCGTCGTTTACTTCATCGGAAAGAACAATAATTCTGTCGTTGAGCAAACGGGAAAAAATATCGTATGCGCGCTCTCCCCTGTTTGTCTGTTCAATGACGGTAGGTACCAATGCCATGATAAAACAACCTCCTCATACCGTTTTGATTATGACACATTTTGAAACAGAATATACAACTTATTCGGCGTCTTCTGCGGGAGCTTCTTCTTTTTCTTCTTCGGTAGCTTCCTCTTTCTTTTCCGCCGCTTTCTTGGTGGTCTTCTTCGCAGCCGTCTTTCTGGGCTTCGTCGCCTTTGCATTCTCAACAATCAAGTCGATCGCTTTCTTCGAGGTGATATCGCCCGTAACGGTCTTCTCGGAAACCATACCCTTGATGTCTTCGACCTTCATGCCGTAAGCATCGGCGAATTTCTGATAGTGCTCTTCGATCTCTTCCGCCGTAGCTTCGAGATTCTCAAGCGCAACAATCTTTTCGATCGCGAGCATGAGCTTTACGTCTTTCTCCGCCTGCTCTCTGTAAGTGTCGCGGACGCTCTTCTCGTCCATACCGATATACTTCAGATATGTCTTGAAATCAAGACCCTGCATACGCAGTCTGTAATCCATATCATTAATCATATTGTCGATGGCTTTTTCGATCATGCAATCGGGAATCTCACCCTTGACGGACTCCGTGACCATATCGAGCAGCTTGGACTCAAATGCCTTATCGGCAGCTTTCTGTCTTTCTTCCGTCAGGTTCTTCTCGATGTCGGCTTTCAGCTCGTCGAGGGTCTCAAACTCACTGACATCTTTAGCGAATTCATCATCAAGAGCGGGAAGCTCCTTGACTTTGATGCCGTTGACCTTGATTTTGAAAACAACAGCCTGACCGGCGAGATCTTCCGCGCCGTACTCTTCGGGGAACGTAACATTGATATCGAACTCTTCACCGATAGCGTGACCGATGATCTGCTCTTCAAAACCGGGGATAAACTGACCGGAACCGATGGTCAGGTCGTAGTCCTCCGCTTTGCCGCCTTCAAAAGGAACGCCATCCTTGAAGCCTTCGTAATTGATTGTGGCAATGTCACCGTCTGCAACGGCTCTGTCGTCAACGTCAACGATTCTGGCGTTATCCTCCTGTTTTTTCTTAAGCTCATTTTCAACATCTTCAGCCGTCACGGTAACGGCTTCTTTTTCGGCTTTAAGGCCTTTATATTCGCCGATTTCGACTTCGGGCTTCACCGTAACCTTACAGGTCAGCTCAACGCCGTCCTTGCCGATAGATTCGATATCGAAATCAAAGGGATTGTCAACCGTGTCAAGACCGGCTTCCTCGATCGCCGCTTCATAGACATCGGGGAACGCGATTTCAAGGGCGTCATCATAAAAAACGCCTTCGCCGTAATATTTTTCAATAAAAGCCTTGGGGGCTTTGCCTTTTCTGAAACCGGGAACGGCAATGTTTTTCTTCACTTTGTTGTAAGCTTTGACCGTCGCGTCCGCAAAGGTCTGCGCGTCGATGGAAAGCTTAACGGTAACTTCATTGGTGCCTGTTTTTTCAGCTGATTTTAAACTCATGTAAATTTTCCTCCGTTCTCATTTTGAAGATGAGAGATTTCAACTTATGTATTATAGCAAATAATTTCCCGGATTTCCAGTCTTATTGAAAAAAAACTGAAAAAAATATGCTCTTAATTTAGAATTTTTCTATCAATTTTGGACAAAATTGCAGGCGGTCGGCAGAAATTAAGCCAAAATGAATGCCGTCGCGTTCAAAGGAATCATACTGTCCTGTCATTTCTCCGTGAATATGCCCGAAGTAACAGCGCTTAATCTGATATTCCGTCAGGACAGAATAGATTTCTTCACAGACATTTCCGTCGTAAACCGGCGGATAATGCAGAAAAACAATCGGCTCTTTTCCTGCTTCTTTTGCGGATTCAATCGAACGGATCAGACGCTGACGTTCGCGCAGGACCACCTTGTTGTCGCTCTCCGGCGCGTCGTAAAACCAACCGCGTGTTCCACATACAGCATAATCCCCGAAGCTGAAAGAATTATTGAAAAGAATGGAAATCGAATCAAAATGATTGTTTTGCAAAAACTGATTCATTTTGTTCATCGTCGTCCACCAGTAGTCGTGGTTGCCTTTAATGATGATTTTTCGTCCCGGCAGGCTATGAAGAAACGCGAAGTCTTCATAACATTCCTCGAGCTTCATCGCCCAGGAAATATCACCGTTCAGCACAACGGTATCGTTTTCGGTCACGACGGCGCGCCAACGCTTTTCGAGACGCTCTACATAATGATCCCATCCCTTAAAAATATCCATCGGTTTGTCTTTCCCGAGGGATAAATGCGGATCGCCAATGGCAAACAGATTCACGGCGCACCCTCCTTTTTTGAAAAATTTTCCGCCGATAAAATTGCGTTATTTTCGCACACTAACGACGAGAGATATCTCTTTACAATACACGGCGAAAGCCGAAAAAAGGTGATTGAATATGAACGAAAACGGAAACAAAATCAAATGTGACGCCAAAAATTGCGTTTACCATGAGGGCAAAGAGACCTGCACCGCCAGCTGCATTAAAGTCGGAACCTGCGACGCGTGCGACTGCGGCGAGACAATCTGCGCGACCTTTGAACTGAACGAAAACGCGGTTCAGTTCTGATTCAATCAACAAAGAGGACGGTGCGAACGCCGTCCTCGCTTTTTTCGTTTTGCTTTACTGAATGCCGAGCATATCGAAAACGACCTGTCTCATGCTGTCGGTATCTTTTTCACACAGATTGTTGAAACGGACTTCCTTGTCTTTCAGGCCTTTGAGCTGTTTCGGCGCTTCGACGCCGGTCATCTCTTCGAGCTGCGTGACCATGGAAAATTCGTCACCCTGCGCTTTGCCGCCGGTCAGCGCGGAAAGGACGCTTGCGCTGAATTTGTAGGGGCTTGCGGTCGATGCGATCACGGTCGGCGTCTGATCGCCGGTTTTGGCGCGGTAATCCGCACATACCTTGACAGCGACCGCCGTATGCGTATCGCAGAGATAGTGATACTTCTCATACATATCGTGAATCGTCTGCTTCGTTTCGTCATCGTTGCAGCAGCCCGCGGCATAGACATTTTTGATCTGCTCGAGCACTTCGGAAGAGACGGAAAAGCTGCCGGACTCTTTCAGTGATGCGTAAAGGCTTCTGACCGCCGCGTCGTCTTCACCGTGCAGGGCGAACATCAGACGCTCCAGATTGCTGGAAATCAGAATATCCATCGACGGAGAAATGGTCGTATAGAAATCACGGTTTTTATTATATTTACCCGTTTCAATAAAATCGGTCAGAACGTTATTTGCGTTGGACGCGCAAATCAGACGCGCAATAGGAAGACCCATACGCATGGCGTAATTCGCCGCCAGAATGTTACCGAAATTGCCGGTAGGAACGACGACGTTGATCTTATCGCCAAGTGTGATCTTACCCTGTTTGAGCAGATCGGCGTAAGCAGAAAAATAATAGACGATCTGCGGCACGAGGCGCCCCCAGTTGATCGAGTTCGCAGACGAGAAAACAAGGTTGTTCTTCTCAAAAACCTTTTTGATTTCGGGATCGGTGAAGATCGCTTTCACGCCGGTCTGGGCATCGTCGAAATTGCCGTTGATGGCGCAAACGCCGACGTTATCGCCTTCCTGCGTGCACATCTGACGTTTCTGCATGGGGCTGACGCCGTCTTCGGGATAGAAAACAAGAATTTTCGTCGAATCGACATTGCAGAAGCCCTCAAGCGCTGCTTTGCCTGTATCACCGGAGGTTGCGACGAGAATGACGATTTCTTTATCCTTGAGCGTCTTTTTGGAAGAGCCGATGAGGAGATGCGGCAACAGCTGAAGCGCCATATCCTTAAAAGCGCAGGTCGGACCGTGCCAGAGCTCAAGCACATTCACATTATCATGAAGCGACACAACGGGAGCGATCTCATCGGAAGAGAATTTGCCGCCGCCGTACGCTCCCTCGACAAACGCGGAGATTTCTTCGGCGGAAAAATCCGTCAGATACAGAGAGAGCACCTTTTTGGCTCTTTCCTGATATGACAGATTCTGAAGCGACGCGATAAAGTCAAGCGACACCGACGGAATCTCACACGGAACAAACAGACCGCCGTCCTCCGAAATTCCTTTTGTGATCGCTTCGGCGGAAGAAACACGGAGCGATTTGTCTCTCGTTGACGTATATACCATTACAGACAGTCCTTTCACATCTTACATTTCAAAAATTATGATCTATTATACCAAACCGAAATCAGTTTGTAAAGAGCAAGCGGCGAAAAAAGCGGTCGGCATTCGCAAAAAATATATCGTCAAGCAGTTTTTCGGAGAATCCGTGTCTGCCAAGATAGTCGTAAAGCCCCGGCAAGTACTGAATGCCGTTCATATCCGGGTGAATATCGCAGCCGTCAAAATCCGTTCCCATCGCGACGAAACCTTCGCCGCCGAGCTCGATCATATGCGACATATGCCGCAGAACCGCATCATATGAATTATCATCGCCGTTTCCGAGCAGCATTTTCCACAGATTCACGCCGATGATGCCGCCGTGCTGCGCGATGATCCTGATCTGATCGTCCGTCAGGTTACGGTGACGAGCCTTGAAATTATCGACTATATCACAGCAGGAATGAGACGCAAGAAACGGCTTCTGCGCCGTATCGGCAAGGTCATAAAAGCCTTTTTTGGAAAGATGGGAAACATCGGGGACAATGTGCAGCTTCTCCATTTCAGCAACGGCTATTTTGCCGAAATCGGTCAGACCGATGTCCTCTTCATCAAAGCAGCCGCTGGCCAGCTCGTTCCGGCCGTTCCATGTCAGCGTGATCAGCCGCACGCCGCAGTCCGCTAAATGATGCAGACCCTCAATCGTACCGCCCATGCCGGCGCCGCCTTCTACAGAGAGAACTGCCTGAAATTTTGTATCCTGTCCGTCGCCGTATTCCGACAGATCGGGATTTTCCGCGAGCTGACCGCGATAATAAGCATAGACCTTATCAAAATAATCCACCGCCGCTTGACCGCGGTATTCATCGGGAATAAAGACCGCGTAATCCTGAACATATTGTGTCAAATAACCGGCTCTGTCCAGGGAAATGTCGCCGTCGTTATGGCGAAGAGAGCCGCCCTCACGGCAGAGCTCCGTAATCGTATCGCAATGCAAATCAAACAAACGCATTCCTAACACCTCAACTTAAAAAGCATTTTCAATATGGCGAATTTTATATTGGGTTTCGCCGAGCACCACTTCGATAATATCAAACCGGAACGGCATATTCAGCTTTGTTGACGCCAGAAACGCCGCCGCCGTACTTTTGACATTTTCCTCTTTTTGTCTGTCAACAGCTTCCGCAGGAGTAAAATAAGCGCTCTCCCGCCTCGTCTTGACTTCGACGAAGCACAGCACGCCGTCCTTTTCGGCAATCAGATCGATTTCTCCGCTTTTACTCCGGTAATTCGCGGAATAGATTTCGTAACCTTTGGCTCGCAGATAGCGGGATGCGCGGATCTCGCCGATCAGTCCTGTTTTTCTCGGTTCGGCAATCATCTTACTTTTCGAGAATCTTCTTCAGAAAGGATCGGCGGTGATCGGGCAGAATGCCGTATTGCTCGATCATCTCATAATGGAGCTTTGTCGGATAGCCTTTGTGCTGCTCGAATTTATATGCGGGATATTTCTGCGCGAGGTCTTTCATGTAGCGGTCACGGCTGACCTTCGCGAGAATCGACGCCGCCGCAATGGAGATAGATTTCGCATCGCCCTTGACGATTGTGATTTCCTCATACCCGGTTCCGGGCTTGCGGTTGCCGTCCACCAACACAAGGTCAGGCTCCAATCCCATTGCTTCGATGGCGCGCTTCATGGCGAGAAAAGCCGCGTTCAGAATATTGATCTCGTCGATTTCTTTCTCCGACGCCGATCCGATTCCGTAAGCGACCGCCTTTTCACAAATCACATCAAAAAGCTGTTCTCGCTTTTTTTCGGAAAGCTTTTTGGAATCGTTGATGCCGAGGTCTTCGAGTCCGTCGGGCAAAATCACAGCCGCTGCATAAACGGGACCTGCCAACGGACCGCGTCCTGCTTCGTCTACGCCGCAGACAAGACGGTAGCCGTCCTCATGCGCCTGATTTTCATATTCGTACGTCATGTTACCCACTCCAATGTCATGCGGCCGAGCTTACCGCCGCGGTATTCATCGAGAACGGCGATCGAGGCGCGCATAGTGTCGATTTCACCGCCCCGGATCAGCATACCGCGCTTTCTTCCGATCATCTCCAGAATTTCATACGGTTCTTTATCGGCAAAATCGGTAATCTTATAGCGTTCTGTCAGCATTTCGGGATAATTATCGCGCATGACGGTCAGAAAGCGGACGGCAAGCGTTTCAATATCCAAAATCTGATCCTTGACGCCGCCGGTAAAGGCAAGCTTATCGCCGACCTCGGGGTCTTCAAATTTCGGCCAGAGAACACCGGGCGTATCGAGCATCTCAATGCCGCCGCCGATGACGAACCACTGATTGTTACGGGTCACACCGGCGCGGTCTTCGACCTTCGCTTTCCCGCCGGCACCCATGCGATTGATAAACGAGGATTTCCCTGTGTTGGGAATTCCCACAACCATGATACGCAGCGTTTTGCCGGGCATTCCTTTTTCTTCATTGCGGCGGATTGTATCGCGCAGAACTTCACGGACAAGCGGTCGGAATTGATTCAGCCCTTTTCCGGAACGACAATCCACAGCCAGAGCCGCCGCGCCATGAGTTTCATAATAGTCGATCCATTGCTTCGTTGCTCTCGGGTCAGCGAGATCGGCCTTATTCAGTAAAATAATTTTCGGTTTTCCCTCTGTCAGGGAATCGATTTCAGGATTCTTACTGCTTTCGGGGATTCTGGCGTCGAGCAGCATCACCACGGCATCCACCTGTTTCAGGCTTTCCTTAATAAGACGGCGTGTTTTGGCCATATGACCGGGAAACCATTGAACGGTCTGTTTGATAGCGTCTGCCATCATTTTTCACCTACCTATGAAAGAAAGAGGGCTGACCCGCAGCCCCCATGATATCATTCACTGTAAATTTTGAATTTGGAAGTATCAAAGCCGCTGTCGCCGGAGATGACACGGCAAAGTGCTTTGCCGAGTACATAACGTTCATCGATAAAGCCGACCATACTCGAACGGCTGTCCGTCGAATTGTTGCGGTTATCACCCATGACGAACAAACAGCCATCCGGCACCTGGATGGGATATTCATTCTTGTCGGTAAAATGACGAACTGTTGCCGGTTCCGCGATATAATTCTCCGTCAGAGGCAGCATGGTGTCTTTTGTGTCACCGACGCTGACAACGCCGTTTTCGTAATCAACATCAACCCATTGACCGCCCGTTGCAATCACGCGCTTGACCAGCGGTTCATTGAGCGCGCCGGGCTGTACAACAATAACAATGTCCTTATACTCATACGATTGCTTAGCCGTTGTTGTAATCAGCCAATCTTTGTTGGAAAGAGTCGGCACCATTGAATTTCCGTCAACGCCGACCAATCGGAACAAAAAGGTAAAAATGATCACAATCGTGATGATCGATGTAATCACCACCGATGCGATCTCATAAAGATTTTCCGATAACTTCTGATAAAAATTTTTCATAACGCTCACCGTCAATCATAAATCGAAAAATTTCCAAATGGCACAAGACGGATCAGCGCCTTGCCTAAGATATAATTCTCATCAATAAAACCGACCCGGAAAGACCTGCTGTCCGTTGAGTGATTGCGATTGTCGCCCATCACGAAATAATCTCCCTCCGGAACCTGAATCGGGTACTCATTTTTATCTTCAAGCGGCAAATGATCCGTCAATGAAGCGGTATACGGCTCATCGAGCGCGTGCATATCGTCAGGAGAATCGCCGACGTAGACCAAGCCTTCATCGTACCGCACATCGACCCATTGTCCGCCTGTCGCAATGACACGTTTTACCAAAGGTTCATTCAGATCATTCGGTTCAACAACAATAACAATATCGCGATAATCATAACCGATGCAGGCGCAGGCGACAAGAAGCTTTTCGCCGTTTTTCAGCGTAGGCTCCATAGATTGACCGCTCACCGCCGACATTTTAAAACAAAATGTAAAAATCAGCGACACAACGGTAATCGCGCCGACAATCACAGATGCAATCTCAAACGCCGCCGATGCAATTTTTTTATACATAGCAAATCACCGGGATCTATTCATTCGTATCGATGCCGGAAAAAGGATAAAGTCTGAAAACGACCTTCCCGACAATGCGTCGTTCGTCAATGCCGCCGATGCCGCTGTTGCGGCTGTCGATGGATTCGGAACGATTATCACCCATTACAAAGACGCAATTTTCGGGAACGGTATAGGGATACGCGATCTCATTGAGCGCTTTCTGCGTGGTGTCTGTGGCATATGTCTCATCGAGAATTTCACCGTCAACCGTTACGCGTCCCGTATCGTAATCAATATCCACGACCTGGCCTTCCGTCGCGATCACGCGCTTGACAAGCAACCCTTCGGTTTCTGTATTATTCTGCAGCACGACAATATCGCCCTGCTGCGGCTCATAACGGAACGTCAGGACAAAAAGCTTATCGTTATCCTGAAGCGTCGGCTGCATGGAAGCACCGTCTACAGAAACGACGTGAAAGAACAGCATCCAGCCGATGAAAAACACAAAGAGAACCGCCACAATGCCGGTCAGCCAGCGAAAGACGGAACGCCATGCTGTTTCGGCGATGACTTCCCTGTCGCTTTTTTTTCGGGGTTCGTAATATATATAGCCGTTTTTACGCTCTTTCATAAAAACACCGCAATCGTTAAACAAAAAAGGGACATGACTGCCCCTTTTGCTCAAGAAAAGACTCTTACTTGATCTGTTCTTTAACCTTAGCCGCCTTACCGACTCTGTTACGCAGGTAATACAGTTTCGCTCTGCGAACCTTACCGGTACGAACAATGTCAACCTTGGCAACGTTGGGAGAATGAACGGGGAAAACACGCTCAACGCCTACGCCGTACGCAACACGTCTGACCGTAAACGTCTCGGCAACGCCGCTGCCTTTACGGGCAATGACGGTTCCCTCGAAAACCTGAATTCTTTCCTTTTCGCCCTCACGGATCTTGACGTGAACCTTAACGGTGTCACCGACTTTGAACTGAGGAGCGTCAGCCTTTAAGCTGTCCTGAGCAATGAGTTTTAATGCGTCCATAGTAACCTCCTGAAATTTTCAGCCGTTCTTACCTAAAAAAAGCAGAGGACCGACCGCTTTAATGTACGCTGCGTGCATTAAACGCCGATTGGAAACCTAACGGAAATCCAAACGCAAACGAACGCTAATATAGAATAGCACAAGATGCAAAATAATGCAAGCGTTTTTTTGCATTTTTTTGCGGAAGTTTATTTTTCGGCTTTCCTGCTTCGGATTCCGGTCAGAATGATATCAATCAAAAGCAATACGATAACCGCAACAACAAGAATCCCGACCATTACAGGTAATTCCACTTGTCTGTCAAAGAAATACAGATTGCAGTCGATGGAATCCTTGATTCCCTCCACAACTTCCGACGGGAAGCCGATCCGGATCATTTCGTCATAAACACCCCGAAGCGCGTGATTGCGCAACAGAGATGTGCCGTACGTTCCGGGCAGGAATGAGAGTACGCGCTGTAAGCCGACGGAGAACTGCGAAATCGGCATATACGCGCCGCAGACAAAGCCGTAGCCCGCGCTGATTACCGTTCCGACCGCCGAAATCTGTCCCTGCGTTTTCAGAAAAATATTGATGATCGACGAAAGCGCCGTGCCGAACATGACGAGCAGAAAGACATCGCCGAACAGGCAGACGACATCGAATGTCGAAAGATACCATCCCTGCTTCGCAAGATACAGCAGGCACAATCCCAACGCCGTAAAACAGATGATAAGCGTTGAGAGAAACGAAGCGATATAGTAGCTCAGAGACAGAACGGAAGAGCGGACAGGCGAAACCGTCAGGTCGCGAAGCGTACCGTTTACTTTATCCTGCACAGAAAGCATATTCGAGCAGAACGCGACGGTCACGCAGCTTACCGCCAGAATCGAAGAGACGAGCTGTCCGCCGACACAGCCGTTAATCAGCGAATCGGGCACCGAAAACTGCGCCGGCAAGGCGGATTCAAAAATATCACGATAGACATTCGCAAGGAACGTGGCATACAATACAAGCAGAATGACCGGTGTGATAAGAGATGTAAAAAACATTCCCTTATCCTTAAAAAAGAGAGAAACATTGCGCCTTATTAACGCACCGAGCTCTTTCATTTCTCTGCACCTCCCGTCAGGTTTTTGCCTGTCACGGCAAGAAATACATCGTCCATGCGTCCCTTGACGATTTCATAATCACGGAAGACATCGGGATTCCGAAGAATCAACTCCGTCGCTGCGGCAGTATCCGGAACGGCAATGCGATAGCCGCCGTTTCTGTATTCAAAAGACTCCTTCAATGTTTTGACTTCTTCTTCGCTGATGCCGTAAAGCGTGATAAAATCGCCGGAATAACGGTTCTTCAGTTCAAGCGGCGTTCCCTCGGCAACGATCTTTCCGCCGTCGAGAATGACGACGGTGTCGGCGTCTGCCGCCTCTTCCATGTAATGTGTCGTCAGGAAAACGGTCAGGTTTTCCCTCCTGCGTAAATCTCCGATGACATTCCACAAGAGACTTCTTGTCTGCGGATCAAGTCCGGTCGTCGGCTCGTCGAGCACCAGAATTTTAGGCTTGTGCAGAAGAGCCCGCGCAATATCGATTCGCCGACGCTGACCGCCTGATAGCTTACCGAGCGTCCTACCGAGAAGATTCTCAAAATCAAGCAATCGGGCAAGCTCACGCAATCTCTCCTCAAATGCTTTTCCCGTGATGCCGTAGAGTGCCGCGCGGCTCCTGAGGTTTTCCCGAACTGTCAGAGGCTGATCGAGTGCAGAATTCTGGAACACGACTCCGAGGTCTCTTTTGGCAGCATTCCGGTTTTTATCAAGGTCTGCACCGTCGATCATGACGGTGCCGCTGTCCTTCCGAAGCTGACCGCACAGGATGTTGATGGTGGTGGACTTCCCTGCGCCGTTTACGCCGAGAAAAGCGAATAATTCGCCTTCCCGGACGCTGAAGCTCAGATCCTGTACGGCTTTGATTTCGCCGAAGCTTTTATTCAGATGACTGATCTCAATGATCTGTTTCATATCTTTCCCCCCGTCAGTCAGTCTTTACAGCGATTCAAAAACAGCGGCGCCCTTTGTCATGACACGGCGCAGAAGCACAAGCGCAACCACCCACAAAAGAACGGAAACAACCAGAAGATAGAGCGTAGGGCTCAGGAAACTGCGGCACAGGAAATAGAGGCCGCCGAGCGCCAGAACGATGATCCAGCCGCCGAAAAGCGCGATCGTCACCGCCATGCTCTGTTTCACGGGAACGGTTTCGTTCGCCCATTTGAGATTCGGCATTTTCAGATTCGCAAGCAACCCCAAGCAGGCGCCCATGAGGATGAACGCCAAAACGGCGACCGGGATCAGGATGCCGAGCACGACAGACGGTTTCAGTACGATTTCCACACACAGCGTCAAAATGGCTGCCGGAACAATCGTCAGAATAAGATGCAGTTTCAGCTTTGCCGTCAACGCCTGACGCGCCGTAACGGGAAGTGATTGCACGATCCACAGATTTTTGCCCTCAAGCGAGACGGACGGTGCCGTTAAGTCGTTCATCGACGCGATGATACAGATGGCAGCTGCAGCAAGCAGCGGAATGACGTTTTCCAATCCCTCAAACATCCCCGAAAGCATTTCAAGCAGATCGTTCCCTTTGATGAGCAGCGCAATCGCGGCAATGGGCATCAGAATGATACCGAGTCCGCAATTGAGCATATAGATCGGGCTCGAGAGAAAACGGCGAAGCTCCTTATGCAGCAGCGCGCCGGAAACACTTTTAGACTTAACTGCCTTTTCTTTATATTTCGTTTTTGCGGTGCCGCGGTTTTCCGTTGCAATACGCAGGAAGCTCTTAGAGAGCACCAAATAGACAATACAGAACAGCGCGCCGATGATCGCCGTAAAGATCAGCATGGAAAGCGCGTTGCCGCCGGCGGCAAGTCCCATATGATAGAAAGGATAGAAAATGCTTCTGACGCTCTCGGCAATGCCGTCGGGATTCGCCAAAATTTTCCCGATCACGGCGTACGCCTGACTGTAAAGGTAATAATAGCCGGCAAGAAAGACCAAAGACAGAATAACGGTAATGATATTCTTATTCTTCAATCTGGTACTGACAATCGCCACGACCCAGCCGAGAATACACGAAAGCGTCAGGACAAAGACAGACAGAACCAACGGGATCAGCAGCGTAAACAAGATGCCGAGGATGCCGACGCGGACATGAATAAAATAAACGATCAGCGCCGGAATCATCACGATCAGCTCATAGAGGAGTCCGATGGCGTACACACCGGAAAGACGCGCCGCCAAAATTTTTGCCGGAGGAATAGGCATTGAGAGCAGCAGATCATTATCTTTCGCAAGATACAGAGATGCGAACGTGTTAAAGACGCCGCCGAAAACGCCGAGTGCAACGGCAAGCAACCCCATCAGCGCAAAATACAGCCACGCGAAACCGGCTTCTGCCAAAGGCTCGCAAAGCATTGTCGCAAAAGAAAAGAAGATGACACCGAGAAAAGCAAAGAGTGCCAGATATAGGATAACATAGCCGATGATGCCTTTTTTGGAACGTGTTTTTCCCGCTTTTCTGTCATAGAAGATCCACGAAAAAACCTCCATCATCTGCTTTTTGAAAAGAGCCCTGATCATTGCGCATCCTCCAGTTCCAGGAATACGTTCTCGAGAGAGGTATCGCCCTTGACATCTTCCATTGTTCCGGATTTTATCAGCCGTCCGTTCTTGATGATCGCGACCTTATCACAGAGCTTTTCGGCAACCTCGAGAACATGGGTCGAGAAGAAGATCGCCGCACCCTCATCGCATTTTTCACGCATCAGCCCTTTCAGCAGATGCGACGCTTTCGGGTCAAGACCGACGAACGGCTCATCCATGATGATGAGCTTCGGGTCGTGAATCAGGGCGGCAATAACGGCGAGCTTCTGCTTCATGCCATGCGAATACGCCGAAATCGGCTGCGCAAGATCGGCAGTCAGCTCAAATTCCGCCGCATATTTACGGATTTTCTCCTGACGCTTTTCCGCGCTCACGCCGAAAATGTCGCCGACGAAATTCAGATATCCGATCCCCGTCATAAATTCATACAGGTCGGGATTATCCGGAATATAGGCGATGGCGGACTTGCATGCAAGCGGATTCTCTTTCATGGAGATGCCGTTTACGGTGATCTCACCGCTGTCGTAGCGAAGAATGCCGCAGACCGCCTTGATGGTTGTAGTCTTTCCGGCACCGTTGTGGCCGATAAAGCCGTAAATCTCGCCGGGCTGAATGTGCAGGGACAGATCGTCCACCGCTTTCTTTTCTCCGTACGTTTTTGTCAAGTGTTCAATTTTTAACATAGGTTTCCCCTCCCATTAAATTCTCCGTTGTAAACTTATTTTTGGTAAATGCATTGAACGCATCCGTCAGCATTTCGCTGATTTCCTCAGGTGTAAAGCAACAGACCTTTCGCATCGAGAGAATCGCCAGACCGTAGACATAAATCGACATCTGATTATAGAGTTTTCCCGCCTCATCTTCGGGAAGTCCGTATTGGTGAATCAGCACATCAAAGACCAACGGTGCATTCTCGTCCGTATCGGGCAGAAAATGATGCAGATCCGCCATATCCACCTCGGACATATACAAAAGCTGAAACAGCTGCGGCTCCTCTTCGGCAAAACGGATAAACTGCAAGCCGTAGCCCTTGAACGGCGGATCATAGCGCAAACCCTCCGTAATATAGTCCTTATAGAGAGCTTTTGCCGCTCGAATCACTTCGGTCTGCACCTCATCGATCGTTTTGAACGCCGTGAAAATCGGCGCCGTTGAAGTCCCCAGACGTTTCGCGAGAGACCGTGCGCTCAGAGCGTTCATTCCCTCTTCGCGGACAAGCGAAAACGCCGCTTCGACGATCTCTTCCCTTGTAAATTTAGCTTTCGGCGGCATTCGCATCACC
This sequence comes from uncultured Clostridia bacterium, assembly GCA_945912145.1. Classification (GTDB taxonomy): domain Bacteria; phylum Bacillota; class Clostridia; order Oscillospirales; family Acutalibacteraceae; genus UBA1081. The sequence goes on from CAMEBF010000001.1 coordinate 478,493, forward strand.
CTTTTTATAACATTTGTTTTATAACACCTGTTTTATTATAGAATATTGTTAATGTTTTGTCAATAGTTATTTTCAAATTTTTTTGAAAGAGTCGGATTCGGCGGTAGTTGTAAAAATTCAGTTTTTCCCGAATTTCGATTGCAATTATCCGTCAATCATAGTATAATAAGACGATAAAAGTTAGGAGTGTTCCGATGAAAAGAGAAGTTGAAAAAATCCTCGGCCTTGTTCAGAAGCCGGCGCGCTATACCGGCGGCGAACTGAACGAAGTCATCAAAAATAAAGACGAAGTGGATATCCGCTATGCGTTCTGCTTCCCCGATCTGTATGAGATCGGCATGTCGAACCTCGGCATGAAGATTCTCTATTCCGTCATCAATTCGCGAGACGACGCCTGGTGCGAACGTGTTTTTGCGCCGGATAACGATATGGAAGCGATCATGCGTGAGAAAGGCATTCCGCTGTTTGCGCTCGAAAGCGGCGACTATATCCGCGATTTTGACGCGATCGGCTTTTCGCTTTCGTATGAATTAAGCTATTCCAATATGATCAACATGATCGACCTGGCAGGGCTTCCCGTTCTTTCAAAAGACAGATCGGCTCTGACACCGATCATCATGGCCGGCGGTGCCTGCGCCTGCAATCCCGAGCCGGTTGCCGATTTTGTTGATCTTTTTCAGCTCGGCGACGGCGAAGAGATGATGCAGGACGTGCTCGACCTGCTCAAAGAATGCAAGAAAAACGGTAAGAGCAAACAGGAATTTCTGAAAAAAGCGGCGCAGATTCAGGGCATTTATGTGCCGTCGCTCTATGATGTAGCCTATAATGAGGACGGCACGATCCGGAGCGTGACGCCTGTAGACGGTGTGCCGGCGAAAGTCACCAAGCGGCTTGTCAGCAACATGGATACGGTGCTCTACCCGGACAAATTTGTCGTACCGTTTATTGACGTGGTGCATGATCGCGTTGTCACGGAGATTTTTCGCGGCTGTATTCGCGGCTGCCGCTTCTGTCAGGCGTGTTTTCTCAACCGTCCGATTCGTGAGAAGTCGCCCGAAGTCATCAATGAGGACTGCAAGCGGCTGTGCGAATCAAGCGGCTACGACGAAATCTCTCTGTGCTCCCTTTCCACAAGCGACTATTCCCATCTGACCGACCTGCTCAATCAGCTTCTGAGTTGGACGACGGACGATAAAATCAACATTGCGCTGCCGTCTCTGCGCGTCGATAACTTCCCCGAAGAGCTGCTCGAAAAGCTCAATGAAGTGCGCCGCAGCGGTCTGACCTTTGCGCCCGAAGCGGGCACGCAGCGTCTGCGTGATGTCATCAATAAAAATGTCACCGAAGAAGAAGTCATTGAGACCTCAAAAAAAGCCTTTTCCGGCGGTTGGACGGCGGTCAAGCTCTATTTTATGATTGGTCTGCCGACGGAAACGATGGAAGACGTCGAGGGGATCGCGAAGCTCGCGCAGGAGGTTGTCGACACCTACTACCGCAATCCGGACAAGCCCAAGGGAAAGAGCGTCGCCGTCAGCGTCAGCGCGTCGTCGTTCGTGCCGAAGCCGTTTACGCCGTTCCAATGGGAGGCGCAGGACACGCCGGAGATGCTCGCCGCCAAGCAGGAGCATCTGAAAGAGAGCGTCAGAACGAAAAAAGTCTCGCTGCATTTTCACGATATTCGCATCAGCTTCTTTGAGGGCATTCTCGCCAGAGGCGACAGAAAGCTGAACCAGGTGATGCTCAAGGCGTGGCAGAAGGGTTGCAAGTTCGACAGCTGGGACGATCAGTTCCGCTTTGACGACTGGATGGAGGCATTCCGCGAATGCGGCATTGACCCGGCCTTCTATACATCCCGCAAACGAGAGTTTACGGAGATTCTGCCGTGGGATCACCTCGATTACGGCATCCGCCGCGAATTTCTGGAAAATGAAAATAAAAAGGCTCACGAAGCGATTACGACGCCCCATTGCCGCGAAAAATGCTCGGCGTGCGGCGCCGCGAAACTGAACGGAGGAAAATGCGATGCAATGTGTAAGAATATGGTTCCGTAAAACAGGTCGGGTCAAATATGTGTCGCACCTTGACATCATGCGCTGCATGACAAGAGCCGTGCGCCGCGCAAAAATCCCGCTCTGGTATACCGAGGGCTTCAATCCTCACCCGTATCTCAACTTTTTACAGCCGATGCCCTTAGGAATCGAAGGCATGGAAGAGCCGCTCGATATCCGCATTGAGGGCGAAATCACAAAGGAACAGATCCGGGACAATCTGAACGCCGTTCTGCCGGAAGGACTTTCGATTGTCCGTGTGTCGGAACCTTACATGAAGCCGACCGACATCGCCTTCGCGTCGTATGAAATCATTTTTCAGTATGAAGAAAAGCTCACTAAGAAGCTGACTGACGCGATGAACTCCGGCGCGCTTATCTGCGAAAAAATGGGCAAAGTCAACGGACGCAAACGGATCAAGCAGGTCAATGTCTCGGAAAACATAAAAAGCTATGAATTGACTGAACGCGACACTCAGATTGTTTTAAGGGTCATTTTCCCCTGTGGCAATACGAAAAATGTCAATCCGCTGAATCTGATGACGGCGATCAACTCCTGTCTCAATACCGATCTTGTGCCGCTCAACATCGTGCGTCTCGGCTTGCTTGACGAAAACCTGCTGCGTTTTGAATAAAAAAAGCATCTTCCCCAAAAGGCAGATGCAAAAAACGGATCATTTCAATTTCTTCAAAAAACATATGATTCTGTTAGTTTCCCGAAAGTCTGCGTTCAAATGGAAACGCAGGCTTTCTTTGTTGTCCAGCTCACAGTCCGACGCAAATTCATGACAGCCGCTTTCACGATCCCAGTCTTCGCAGGACTGTAACAGCTCACGAGCAATTCCGCGTCCACGGTATTCTGCTTTAACATAGATTCCCTCAAGATAACCGACCGGGTTGCTCTCGCATCCTTCGACGTAATCATGCCGCAATCCCGTCTGCGCAAAACCAACCGGCGCATTCTTTTCAAACGCGAGAAAGACCGCGACGTCGTCCGAATTGGCAAGACGCTCGAATTCGTCAGCAAGTTCGTTTTGTTCGACGTCGGGCCACAGCAAATGCGCCAGCTCTGCCGTAACGTTTTTGTCATTCTTTTCAGCTTTCCGGATCATGATTTTTTTTCCTCTTTCCATTCTTTCCTTTCAACAATACGCGCCAATGCTTACCGACATATCCTTTGTTTCTTAGCATATTTCCCGGGGAAAATCAGTCGTGACACGATCATGACGACAAGTCCGCCGACGAAAAGTACAAACGATGTGTTGACAAAATCAAAAATCAGCGACAACAGCAAAACTGCTATCAGGAGAATGACAATCACCGTTTGCGACACCTCGAGCACCTTTTCCGCTTTTTCCGGAGATGACTTCATCAGAAGCAGCATCCGGAGTATTCGGCCGCCGTCAAGCGGTTCAACCGGCAGCATATTGATCACGAACAATCCCAAATTCAGCGCAAGCGGCAGAGAAAACGCAGACGAAAAGCGTTTGCCGATCAGGCAGACTGCCATACAGATAAGATTCAGCAATGGGCCGCATATCGCAACAACGCACTCTTTGCCGTATGACAGCGGCAAGTCCTTTTGATCAATTCGGATACCGACCGTGCCGATTGTGATGCTCTCTACCGGACAATGAAAGACTCTGAGCGCACCCATATGCCCGCACTCATGGAGCGATGAAAACAAGACCGCCCATAAATAATTCTTCCACAAAACCGACGATAAAAAATATGCCGCCGCCGCAAAAAAGAAGAATCCGGCGCTGACGCTGACTTTTCCGATCCGGAAACGCATCAGCCGAAAAGCGCATACTGCGGATCGATACGGATATTCCCTTTTCGCATTTCAAAATGCAGATGATTGCCCGTTGAGGAGCCGGTCGAACCGACTTCGGCGATTTTATCACCCTGTTCGACTTCGTCGCCCTCTTCGACGCATAAACGCGAACAATGGGCATAAATCGTTACGACGTTATCTTCATGTTGAATCTTCACATAATTGCCGTAGCTCGAGTCATATGCGGCGTCAAGCACCGTGCCGTCCGCTGCAGCGTAAATCGACGTACCGTAATCCGCCGCCATGTCGAGCCCGGTATGAATGCCCGTTTCTCCCGTAATCGGGCTGACGCGATAGCCGAAACCGGAGGTCAGCTCATACGCATCAAGCGGTTCTTTTATATTGACGTCAACATCAATTCTCTCAAAGCAAATTCCCTCGAGCGCATCAAGACCGGTAAATTCGAGATCGACACCGCCACCGACGATTGATGCAGATTCCGTCTCACTGTCAGTTTTCTGCGAGACGGAAGATGTTGTATTTTCATAGTAAGCAGAATCCTGATTCGCAGATGATTTACCGATTGCGAACGCCGCAACATATTCTTTCACGCATTGAAAGGCTTCCGAAAAGCTGTCCGGCGCGAAATCCTGCTGCATCAGCTTCGCGTAATCTTCGCCGAATTGCTTTCCCCATGCGCCGCCGAAGCGGACACTCAGAAACAAAGCCGCTAACGCGACCGCGCAGATCACACATTGACAGATCATGATCTTCATAAACCAATCTGTCTTCGTTTTCGCACTTTCTTTTCCGACCATGATGATTCACCTCTTCAGAGAAATCATATGCAGAAAAATAAGTTTTTAGAATTTTTTTCATGGAGCACTTGACAAATGCTGCAAAGTGCTTTATAATGTGTCTGTAAATAGCGAAAAACACAAGATGTTGTAATATTACTGCTTATCCTCTTATCATATAAAACAATCCTTGAGAAAACAACAGGCGGAAGAAATTCCGTCTGTTGTTTTTTGTCCCGCCGATTATTCCACAGAACCGGTATTCCAGAATTTACGGTCAAGACTACGGTATTGAATCGCCTCGGAAATATGCCTGACATCAATTTTTTCGACACCCTCCAGGTCGGCGACGGTTCGCGCTACGCGGAGGATTTTATCATAAGCTCTTGCCGAGAGTCCTAATCGGTCAAAAGAATCCTTCATCATGGCCGCGGCTCCCTCGGTCAATACACAGTATTTCCGCGTCATTTCCGGCGTCATATGCGCATTGGAGGTGATTCCGGATCCGGAAAAACGCTGCTGCTGAATGCGACGCGCTGTATTCACTCTGGCCTTGATCGCTGCGGAGCTCTCCCCTTTTTCCGCATCGGTCAGTTCTTCAAACTTCACCTGCGGAACTTCAATATGAATATCCAATCGATCAAGAAGCGGTCCTGAAACTTTGGCAAGGTAGCGAGCCGGTGCTCCCGGCGGACAGGTACATTTTCTTGTCGGGTGTCCGTAGTAACCGCAGGGACAGGGATTCATCGCGCAGACAAGCATCACCGAACACGGATAGGTTAAGGTTCCTGCGACGCGGGAAATAGAAACCACGCCGTCCTCAATCGGCTGCCGCATGGATTCCATGGCCGCTCTCGAAAACTCCGGCAATTCATCCAAAAACAATACGCCGTTGTGTGCCAGAGAGATTTCGCCGGGCTTCGGCACGGAACCGCCGCCGGACAAACCCGGAGCAGATACCGTATGGTGCGGCGAACGGAACGGTCTGCGACGAATCAGCGAAACATTTTTCGGCAATTTCCCCGCAACAGAAAAGATTTTAGTTGTTTCGAGTGACTCTTCAAAGGTCATATCCGGCAGAATCGACGGAATCCGCTTGGCGAGCATACTTTTTCCCGAACCGGGAGGACCGATCAGCAAGATATTATGTCCGCCCGCAGCGGCGACTTCCAATGCGCGTTTTGCCTGATACTGTCCCTTTACATCAGAAAAATCAGCATCGTAGAATGCCGTACTATCCTCCTCAAAACCGGCAAAAACGGCAGGCTCAATCATCTCTTCGTCGTTGAGATGGGCAATGAGCTGACGAACCGTCTGAACGGGATAGATTTCAATACCATCGACAACAGAGGCTTCAGCTTCATTTTCGGCCGGAATGAAGATGCGCTTGATTCCACAGTTGCGCGCTTCGATCACCATCGGCAGAACGCCGTTGACGTGCCGGACTTCCCCACCGAGCGATAATTCACCAATAAAAGCAGAACCTGATAAATCGCAGACGAGCTGCTTCGACGCCATCATCATCGCGATCAGAATCGGGAGGTCATAAATCGGGCCTTCTTTTTTGATATCAGCCGGAGCGAGATTGACCGTGATATGCAGATTCGGGAAATCAAAGCCGCTGTTTTTCATCGCGGCGCGTACTCGCTCTCTCGATTCCGTAACCGCCGTATCGGGTAGGCCGACAACATCAAATTTTGCCTTTCCCATGGAGATATCCGCTTCAATCTGAACCATATAGGTGTGCATACCGAAAACGCCGACACTCATTACCGTACCAAACATATCCTTAGCCTCACTCAAGTATTTGTTTGCTATATTCTACTATAAAATATCATAACAGTCAAGCAAAAAACAGAACCTGCCGATGAAGACAGGTTCTGCTGTTATCAAGCAATCTTAGGAAGTGTACACGCTGACGTCGGCCGTCGGAACGTCGTAGCAAACGGAATCGTTTCCTCCGGGAGGCGTTGAGGTACAATTCACCATATCCGAGAAAAGAATCAGATTCATTTCCTCATCCTTAACACCGCAAATGTAGGGTGCCACGTTCGTTGATATATAGGCGCACCCCGCAGCAATACTTGTTGCCAATTCAAAGCTATCAAACATGATATTCGGTTTTGTATAAGATTTTTTCATAACTTCCACCTCTTTCATATTATTCAGCATTAAACCGTACCGCCGGATACGAGCGTGACAAGCTTTTTGAAGAAGTCAACGAGCCTCTCGAAGAATCCAATTAACTTCTCAAGGAATGTCAGTTCCGGCTCTTCCGGAGGCGCCTCAACAGTTACTGTAATCACAACAGGTTCATCGCCTGCTGTATAACCGTTCTCATAAGCACCGGTAATTGAGTAGGTATAGGTGCCGGACTCGGTTTCCGAAAGCGTGACCGTCCACTGCTTAACCTCGGCATCGTCAATCGTTTCGACATAGCTCTCAATTGCTTCCGGCGTGATGACCTTACCGTTGGCATCGCGGATAATCAGCGAGTCCACATCGGTCGAGGTCGAAACCTTGACGACGATCTCATCACCTGCCGTAACGGTATCGCTTGCAACCGTAACATCATCCGGCTCTATTGCAAGATCCGCTTCCGAAGTCAGTACTGCAGCACGAGCAAGCGAGAAGGTCGAGCGCGTTGACATCAGCATAAACGGACTTGCTTCTTCAGCCACAGGACCATCGCTCTGTGTCGTCTGAGCCTGCTGCTTGTAGTAACCGTAGCCGGCAGTCGGGAATGTCCATTTGATGTTCGTCACCGAAAGGATCGTATCTGTTGTCGAGTTATTGCGAATAACGATTGTTCCGGTTGTGAAATACGTATTTCCGTTTTCATCCGTATAAACAGTGCCATCTTCGTTCGTAACTCTCGTCCAAGTCAGATTCAGACTATCAATGATGGAATAATACATATCGGAAGACGATGCAATCTGCAGATCAAGGGAATTCAGTATTGCCTGATCGGAAAGATTGGCTATTGTCATTGTTGCCTGAGCGTTTCCGACAGCTTTAGCCCCAATCTGAACATCGTGCGGAATCTGGTTTGCCCAGATTTCAAAAGCTACCGCCTGATCCTTTGTGAGATAGAGCTCATTGTTGGGACCGGCTGCAAGATAATCGGAAATGTTTTCCGTCCTGGGAATACCGTCAATAAATACGACACCTTCAACAATCTGAGCGGAGATGCCGGTGTTTGTAAACTCGTCGGCACCGATCAACATATTACGAAGCTCGAGATAATCGGGGTTCGATTCTTTGTCCGTCGTGTAATCGGACGAAATGGTGGACGGCAGGGAGGAGCCTGCGACGCCTGCGGGATCGTAAATGCGAATCGCATCAATATAGAGATCATATTCGCCCGTCTTGGAAATATCCATCTTGGAGGAATACATCGGCGTAATCGTAACCGTATAAGTACCGTACGCCAACCCTTCGACCTTGATGACAGGAATCTGATACAAGGCGTTATTATCCGTCAGAGACTTATCAACAATCCAACCGAAGGCAAAGGCCTCTTCGAGATTACCGCTGTTCTCCGTTACGACATTCATATTCGCGTCGTAATAGGTCGGTGTTCTGGTGTAATCCGTCTTATCCGCATTGAAGTAAAGCGGCGTTTCGGTAACCGTCAAAGTCGGATTGCCGGAGGCATCCGCATAGAGCTGACCGTATGAGTAGCCATAGTAGGTATTAACCGTATGGTTCCGGACTTGATTACCGTCTGCGTCTTTCACAACGACATTGAGCGTACCGGTATCTTTGGACGTAACGCTGATGAGATCAAAACCAGTACCGGCGAACGTGAACTCCGCCTTCGGCCAAGCGGAACCGGCGCCTCCGCTGAATTTAGAATTCGGATTGTTCTTCGCGCTGACAGTCACATAATGCGCCGAAGAGTTGCTGTACTGCGCCATCGAAGCATAGGTATCATCATGACCGTAAACATTCGCGCTCACATCGCCGACAAGATCGGCTGCCTGATAGGAATCCGGTTTTGCAGAAAGTCCGTCATCCAAGTCCTCCTGCCAGATACCGTAATTTGCGGAGTTTGTCTCACCAGTCGGGATCGAACCGTCCGTGTAGGTAACACCGCCGTTGAAATCGTCTTCAAAATAAACGGTCGTTGCGGGGATAACGGTGACTTTCTCATAAACATAATACACCGTTCCCTCTTCGTAGGTGGTATCACCTGTAACCTCAGCACACAGATAGAAGCTGTCCTCATTGGTAAACGACATGGTTTTAGGTTGATACGTCACGGTACCGTCACGATTGATTGTGAAATCTCCGTACTGACCTGCATAGGTAAGCGTACCGCTCTCCGGGAATTCCGTCAGGCTGGTGGGTTTCTTAAACTGTACCTGATTCTCTGTGCTGCCGAGAGCCGACGTCATACCGATATAGTTGTAGGTAAGATCAGCCGGTTTTGTATCTTTTTCCGTATTGTTGGATTTTACGTTGTATGTGAGCGGAAGACCGTAATCCGCAACCAGCGTCTGTTCTTCAAACGAAACGTAGTCGGAAATTTTCTGAATGTTGAAGGAGATATAGCAGTTCGATTCGTTTGAACCACGTTCCAGATAATAGAACGAGAACGTATGCGTCTTGCCATCCGTTGCAACAGCGTGAAGTTTTTCAAGAGCCGCTCTGTTCTGGGCACCGAAAGCAGTGCTGTTAATCAATGTCAGATTATCATCAGTATTCATCGTGTCATAACTGAAAGTAATGCCCTCGGTGGAATTAACTACAGAGTTGTGCGCAGTATCGGCTACATACTGATAGGTAACAGACTGCTGTGAGAAGTTGATGGAGGCTGAACGCGCACCGTGAATACCGCCGTTGTCCAGAACCAGCACATTATCGATGTAAACGAGAACGTCGTCATCACCGGAGAAATCGAAGACAATGTCATTGCCGTCACCATAGTGACCGGATTCCGGGATATAGAATTCTGTCGTGAAGCTCATACCGAAATGATAAATACCATTTTCCGCGTTTGCCGTTTCAGCCGTCGATGCCAAATCAACCGAGCTGGTGCCGTCTGCATTCAACTGATAGTTAAAGGGGAAGAAACCTTTACCGTAAGAGTTTGCGTTTGTCTTTTTGACCTGCCAATCGGCCGTTACGTTGGTAAGCGTCGCATTCGCGGTGTGGTTGGCATCGTCGTAATAGGCCTGGAAAACATAATCGGAGGAATTCGAGTCGTAGACATACGAAGACACGCCGTATTCATTGGTTGTCTGGCGGAACGGGAACTGAACGGTCCAATGATACTTATCGTACTGGGTAGACGCTGCGCCGCTGATGGATGAGCCCAGATCATTTGCAGAGAACAAATCACCCACATAAACGCTGATATTCTGAAGCGGCTGAAGCGTGACGCCGCTGACGGTCACCAGATCTGTTGAACCATACCAGGCGCCATCATCCGGTTTGGTTGTTGAGGTGTTGATATACGGCAGCGCGTCGGAATAAGCTTCATGATAGGTCGGCAGACCGACCTCATTTCGCGTTGTGCTGAACAATCCATGAACAGATGCGCCTTCATTCTGAGTCTCGCCTGCTCCCTGTGTATTGGGTTTCCACCAGTTGTTCCAGAACGAGGAATACGCCGTTCCGTACGGATTGTTGATATCAACGGTCTGATCCGAAATCGGCTTACCGATAAAGCGAAGCGTGTAAAGCTTTGCATAGGCTTCCACGATCGCGTCACGGTTGTCGTCCGTAACACCGGTAAGCGCATTAATCTGATTCATCAGATCGGTATTGCCCGTAATCAGATTTTTCATATCGTTGATCATACGCAGGGTCATACCGGCGCCGCCGGACGTTGTGTTGGTGGAATCAATGGAGTATTTCGTCTGTGCGGTCGTACCGGCTGTGTTGTAACCGTACTTGAAGAGTGTTGCGCCGAATGTCGCCAGCTTGTATGCAAGCGCTTCGACAGCATCCAGAATCGCATCGGCTGCTGCCTGATAAGCAGCCGAATTTGAAGAGGCGTCATTGTAAACCGCAATTCCCTCTTCGATGGCAGCAAGCAGATTGTTGTACGAAGCGGAGGTATAGTCATCCGGGAGAATCTCAATTGCCGATTTCAGCGCATCATACAAAGCCTGCTTGCCGGGATCCGTACCGCCGACCGGCGCATAGAGCGTAATCTTTTTGTTCGCTTCCGTTGCACTGCCGCTCCATGTACTAAATACAGCTGGATTTTCTCCGCTAAAATGGTCAATATAAGTACTGCCATTTCTTATCGCAACCGTACCGTCAGAGTTTGTTGTAAGGGTAAGAGCCTGAGCGGTGGAAGAAACTCGAAGACTATTATTTGTTCCACTTGTAATATTCAAATACTGTCCGTCAGCATTCTGTACATAGTAGGTGTTAGCTGAAGCATCAACAACAGTAAATGTCAATTCCGAAGCAACGCCATCTGTAGGCGTAAGCGTTGTTCCAGAAACAGAAGCAGATTCACGCTCAAGACCGGTATAACGCCCTGAATATACAATATCGGTCATGGCATACCCCTGATTGTAAAGGACATAGTTGCCGTTTTCGACTGTAGGTGTCTTAGCAGTCCAATGAGTGACATTTCCGTTATTCACCTGATAGAGGCTCAAAGCAGTACCGTCTTGCCAAATAGAAATCTGATTATTACCCGAACCGTAATAGTTCACTTTTGCGCCATTGGGTCCAGCGATGGTAATCGTGTTCGCCGAAGTATTCAAGGTAACAGTCAATCCCTGTGCAGTTGTGCTGACAGAAAGAGAACCGCTGCCGTTTGCTCCGGTACCGCTGAGATTGATATATTGCTTCACATTGGAAGAATCAATATAATAGATGTAATATGTACCGTCGGACTGTCTTTCAAAAGTCCATTTATCTGCGCTTGCTGATGGCAACGAAGAAGAAGAATAAGTGCCTCCATCAGCAGACAAACCACCCCTTGAATTGACAGAATGAGTCATAATGCCTTTTACTGCGCTGTTAGTGGCCGAACCGGTAATGATATACTCACCATCCGGCAGATAAGACAATGTTGTCTGGGTCAGAGGTGTATATAACTCATATGTTTTCGTCGAATTTCCCGGCACCTCAAGCGCATCGACAGCTGCCATCAATTCATCACGCTTTGAAGAAGTTGCCGGAAGATCCGTCAGATTGCTCTGGTCAACCACTTCTTCAAATTCGTCCGTCAGTTCATCGTTGACCTCTGCCTGAGAAGTCAGGGAGACAGATTTTGCCGACAAAGCCGTATTCTGAGGTGTAACGGTAACATCAACAGTACCTGTTTCTTCCGTAGATTTCACAATGACAAGCGCTTTGCCGTTGAACATCTGAATCGTTGCTGTCGTATCCGATGTGAGCGCAGATTTCTGCTGGAATTTCTGGGTTGTCGCGGCATTGCCGTTATCCACACCGACAATTTCACCGACGCCGGTCAGATCAATATTCAGCGTACCGTTATAATCATTCACAAAGTTGCCGTCGGCGTCTTTCGCCGTAATTTCAAGATAGCGATAGCTGTCTGCATCCGCCGTCATCGTCTTATCGCCGTTCCAGACCGATACAGCAATCTGCGAAGCGGAAGTATTTTTCTTAACACTCGTTGTACCGACGGTATTGGTGATTTCCGTTGTGCCGTCAGCCTGGAAAGCCTTTACATTCAGATTGCTTACGGAATCATACTTGACCTGGAACTTGGCATACAGGTTTCTATCGTTCGTAGCGGTCAGGGAGGTGCCGGTTTTACACAAAGTTGAATTGTTGGATGCGTTATCGTATGAGTAATAGCAATATTGATCAGAAATATCACTATAAGTCTGCCACTTTGTGCCAGTTGCCGTACCGATCAGTGTATCACCGCTGTAAAGCTTGACAACAGGCGCATTGCTGTAAACCACAACATTCACATAACCGTTGCTGTCGATACTCAGATTGGAGCTTTCCCATGTGCCGGGCACAAGATGCAGTGTAGTCTGCGCATCATCGAAATTCCAGATGCTGCGGTACAGATAATAAGAATCCTTTGCAAATCCCGCTGTATCAATAATGCCGAAGTAAGAGGAGTTCGGAGAGGGATTCGGGTTCGCAGCCTGCGTTCCGACATTTGTCCACCAGGGAGTCGGCTCACCGATATAATCGAAGCCCGTCCAGACAAACTGACCGGAATACCAGGTATTATTCAGCACATACCAGAGAGACTCTGCCGCGCTGTTACCCCAGTTGACATAAGAAGCATCGTAGGCATTGATCTGGTGAGTATTCGTATTCGCATAATGCGTAGATGAATAGGATGCGTCCTGCGAAGGCGAAGACGGAGAATCGGAATATGAATTGCTATAAACGCCGCGACTGCCTACAGAAGAAACTGTTTCGGTTCCGATAAAAGGCTTGTCGAGACGTTTTGATGTTGTCGTCCATGCAGAGGGATAATAGTTGCCGCCGACAACATCAGTAATCCTATCGATCGCTGTAACGATAGAATCATTACCCTGTTTATTATCACCATGCGTTGTGGGACGGGAATCAAGCGCCTTAATCCAGTTCTGCATGTTCTGAGCCGTAGTCTGATAGGCAGAAGACTGGCTGCTGGAAGGATTCAATTCGTTACCAAGCGACCAGATGACAATAGAGGGGTTATTTCTGTCTCTCTTTACGGTCTGCGTCACAACGAATTGAGCCCATGTCTCAGAGTCGGAAAGCTTACCTTCAAGATTGTTTGAACTGCCGACAGCTACATTAAAATATTCACTGAAGTCATGAACATTATTTTCACCTTTTGTTTCAAACCATCCGTCAAACAATTCTTCCATCACGAGCATTCCCAGTTCATTACAAACTTTGAGAAGCGTGCTTGAGCAGACGTTATGACTGGTACGGATCGCGTTACAGCCCATTTCTTTCAGAATGGAAACCTGACGATAAATCGCATCATACTCCTGATTGGCGCCAAGCGCACCCTGATCATGATGCATAGAAACACCGTTCAGCTTCATTTTCTGACCGTTCAGCGAAAAACCATTCGTCGCATCCCAGTTAATATAACGGTAACCGAATTCGGTATCATACTGATCGAGAACCGTCGTGCCCTCTTTCAGAACAACACGCAGCGTATAGAGCGTAGGACTATTAACACTCCATAAGGTAGGATTCGTAACCGAGATAGATAATGTTGACGCTGCAGACGAATTTGCACCTATCGATAAAGAGCCGGAGCTCGAACCGACAGAGGTTCCGCTGCTGTTTAAAACAGAGACCTCAACCGTGATAGATTTTGTTGTAGCGTTATTATTCTGAACCGTTACGACAGCGCTCGTCGTGCCGTTCGAACCGTTCGAGGTAGCAAGATTCGGTGTCGTAACCTGTGTACCGTAAAGGGAAACATGAACTTTATCAACAATCGTCATCGAGACATCGCTGATAAGTCCGCTGCCCGAATACCAACGGCTCGAGGGAATGTCATTGACCACTTTTACGGCGATCGTATTGGCCGTGGTACCATCGCAAATCAGTTCGGAAGAAATATCAACAGAAAACGAATTATAGCCGTAGTGATTCTCTGCAACCAGTTTTCCGTTAACATATACATAAGTATTGTTATAGGACTGATCAAAATTAATCAGCACCGACTTGCCGGAATATTCCGACGACATTGCAAACTTTTTGCGATACCAGCCGGTTCCGCCGGGCAAAAAGCCGCTTTCCGTCTCAGTACCGGAAACAGTAAACGCCTGAATGATACTGAAATCATACGGCAGATCGACCGTTGTCCAGGAGCTGTCGTCAAATGACGAACGATGCGCACCGGCCACGTCGCCGAGATGGAATTTCCAGTTCTTGTTGAAATTCAGTTCCAGTCTGGGACTGTTATCCACTGTGCTTGTCCCTGCCGCCGATACCGGCAACATGGTTATGGGAACTGATGTGAAAACCATCAGCAGGCACAGAAAAACTGAAATCACTCTGTTGCGGATTGTTGCTTTTCTCGTTTTCATGTGTAACCCACCTCATACAAAAGAGAGTTCGATTCGGAAAAATCAGAATATTTTCCAATCATATTTATTATACATATTAAAATATGAAAAAGTCAAGCACTTTTGGCAATTCTTTTTCGTCGAATTTTACGAAATATGATGACTGCCATTTGTAACATTTTTATAAACATTAGTTAAATAATTTGACAATTATTGCAATTATTTCATTTAAGAATAATATTTCCAATCATTTTTCGACAAAATAAAGTCAAACACTTGACTATAAAGACAATTATTTCCAAACTGAATTTTCCGGGGTATTTCTATACAGTCATATCAAAAAAAATATAAAAACAAATAGAAAAAACGGATTGCAATTCTTATAAATGTTGTATATAATAAGAATATATTTTTTGATTAAAGGGATGAGTTTATGCCGAATTACACTTTCTTATATGAGTACTGGCTCAAGAACGCCGTGAAAGACCCCGATCTGACGGCGGAATTGCAGTCGATCAAAGGTCAGGAAGAGGAAATCCTCGACCGCTTTTACAAATCGCTGGAGTTCGGAACCGGCGGTCTGCGCGGTGTTATCGGCGCCGGCACGAACCGCATGAATGTCTACACCGTCGCGCAGGCAACACAGGGACTGGCAAACTATCTGAACGACAAATGCGAGGAACCGTCCGTTGCCATCGCCTATGATTCCCGCATCAAGTCGAAGCTCTTCGCCGAAACGGCAGCCGGCGTGCTCGCCGCAAACGGCATTCGCGTTTATATCTATCCGGAGCTGATGCCGACTCCGATGCTCTCTTACGCTGTTCGCCGTCTTCACTGCGATTCCGGCATCGTCATCACCGCGAGCCACAATCCCTCAAAATACAACGGCTACAAATGTTATGACGCAAAAGGCTATCAGATGACTGACGAGGAAGCAAAGCGCACCTATGACTATATCAGCAAGGTCGATATGTTCAGCGATGTCAAGTGCATGGATTTTGAGGATGCGCTTGCCGAGGATATGGTGGACTTTATCGAGGACTGGCTCATCGACGATTTCTATGAGGACGTCCTTTCCCGTCAGATCGAAAAAGGCGTCTGCAAAAAAGCGGGACTGAAAGTCATCTATTCTCCGTTGAACGGTACGGGCAACAAGCCGGTCAAAACCATTCTGAAAAAAATCGGCGTGAAAGACCTGAAAATCGTTCTGTCACAGGAAAAGCCCGACGGTACCTTCCCGACCTGTCCGTTCCCGAATCCCGAGATCAAGCAGGTTTTTGAAGAGGGCATGAAGATCGCCAAGACCTTCCCGGCGGACATTCTTCTTGCAACTGATCCCGACTGTGACCGCGTCGGCATTGCGGTGCGTCACGGCGGCGAATATAAGTTGATGACGGGCAACGAAGTCGGCTGTATGCTGACGGATTATATTCTTTCGCGCAAAAAAGCGCGTGGCGAACTGCCCGAGAATCCCGTCGTCGTCAAGACGATCGTCACCTCCGAGCTGATCCGCGCGATTGCCAATGATTACAACGGCGACGTTTACGATCTGCTGACCGGATTCAAATACATCGGAGAGCTGATCGAACAGCTCAAGGAAAAAGGCGAAGAAGACCGCTTTGAGATCGGTCTCGAGGAGAGCTATGGCTATCTGACCGGCACGCACGTCCGTGAGAAAGACGCCGTTAACGCCTCGATGATGATCATCGAAATGGCCGCCTACTACAAAACGCAGGGCAAAACGCTTGTGGACGTGATGAACGCGCTGTACGAAAAATACGGTATGTATCTCAACACGCTGCTGAATTTCGGCTTTGAGGGCGCGGACGGCATGAAAAAAATGTCTGACATGATGACGACGCTTCGTCAGAAACCGCCGAAGAGCATCGGCGGTATGGAGGTTGTCAGAATCGCCGATTATTGGGAAAGCAAAGCGACAGATCTGAAAACCGGCAAAAGCGAAGAGATCACGCTGCCGAAATCAAATGTTCTTTCCTATTCCCTGCCTGACGACAACAAGGTCATCATCCGTCCCTCGGGAACGGAGCCGAAGATCAAGATCTATATCACGGCGCACGCTGCAACACGCGACGAAGCTGATAAGCTCACCGATGTCCTTGCGGACAGCATTGAAACCATTACGGGCATCAAGAATTGAGAGGTTATTATGAATAAAAAATTTGTTAAAGTCGTCGCGATACTGCTTGCCATTCTGATGGTACTCAGCGTTGTTACCATCATGATCTATTCGTTCGCAGCCGGCATATGAGCGAAGCGGTTTTTCACGGCTGTGAGCTTCTGTGTCCTGCCGGCAGTTTTGAAAGTCTCCGGACGGCTCTGCACTTTGGCGCGGACGCGGTCTATATCGGCGGTCCATTTATGCAGCTCCGTGCAGAAAACGCCGGTTTTTCAGCGGACGATCTGCGCAAAGCGGTTCGGCTCGTTCACGAAAAGGGCAAAAAGATTTATATCACCGTCAACTGCTTTGCCAGAAACGACGAGATCGAACGGCTGGGTGATTACGCTAAGTTTCTCTATGAAGCCGGCGCAGACGGCGCGATCGTCTCGGATCTGGGTGCGATCGTCACCATGAAGCAAGCCGCTCCCGATCTGCCGATCCACATCAGCACGCAGGCCAATATTCAGAATTATAAAACCGCGGAAACTTACTATAATATGGGCGCGAGCCGTGTTGTACTCGGACGCGAAATGACGCTTGACGAGATTGCCGATCTTCGTCAGAAAACGCCGAAATCGATTGAAATTGAGACTTTTGTTCACGGCGCGATGTGCATGGCGTATTCAGGGCGCTGTCTGATCAGCTCCTATCTTACAGGCAAAAGCGGCAACCGCGGCGACTGTACACAGCCCTGCCGATGGATGTACCGTCTCGTCGAAGAAAAGCGTCCCGATCAGCATTTTACGCTTATTGAGGAGAACGGAACGTCGGCGATTCTCAGCTCACATGATTTGTGCTGTATTGATTTTCTTGACGAAATCGCAAAAGCCGGCGTGAAGTCTTTCAAAATTGAGGGTCGCATGAAATCACCGTATTATGTGGCGACGGTTGTCAACGCCTACCGTCAGCGAATGGACGGCTCGGCAAGCCTCGATACGCTGAAAAATGAGCTGGAATGCGCCAGTCACCGACCGTATTCATCGGGATTCTATTACGGCACGCTGCGCTATGATCCCAATAACGACGGGCTCTACCGCCAGAGCTGCCAGTTCATCGGCATCGTGAAGGAAGAAGATACCGACGGACGCTGGTTCGTGGAAATGCGGAACCGCTTCTCCGTCGGCGATACGCTGGAGATTCTCTCCCCTTACTCTTCGGGCAAATCCTTTACCGTCGAAAGCATCATCGATAAGGACGGCAATGAACGCGAAACCGCGCACCTGCCGCAGGAGATTCTCAGCGTCGCCTGTCCCGAAACACTCTATGTAGGCGATATTCTTCGCAAGAGATTATAAACTACATAATATTAAGACTGCATCAGACTGGAAAAAGTTCTGACGCAGTCTTTCTTATATGTTAAAAACCTGGATATTGAGCCCTGTTAAACTCGCAAGATCTCATGAGATACCGGATTATGATATATTTTCGTATCAAAAAAAACTCCGATTGGCATCGGAGCATTTTTTTTAATCTTGATTGATAAGATAGTTCAAATAGATTTGTTGTAAGTCCTCTTTTGTTTTAGATGATGACCATGATTCGCCATATAATGCACCAACACGATAACGAATTTCATCCCAACTATCCATAGCTATAAAAGAATGCTCGGAAACATAGTAGCAATCTTCACGAAGAAGTGCTGCACTTGTAAATTGACTTGTCTTCCCAACATATCTTGCAATAAAGACTGTATTTCCATTATATTCCCCGAACTCAACACTATTGCAATCAAGATCGTCAAAACCAGAACTGACCTTTTGCCATGTTGATTTATGCTCCCAGATCGTGTCGATCATATTTTCTTCTTTCGCTGTTAATTCTCTTGTATTCTGATCCGCATAACAGTCGGAAAGAGTCCCGAAAACTCCCATAATAAGAAGGATCATAACGATTTTGCGGGATACTGATTTCATACGGTATTCTCCTTGTCAATATCAAAGATGATGTGATGCAATTGAGGATAAAAGAACTTCGGAAAGAGAGAAAATTGACGCAGTTACAGATGCAAATGCAAACAGGGATCGATCAGGCGTTGATTTCAAAATTTGAAAGCGGAGAACGTGTTCCGCCTACGGAAACGCTGATACCTCTTGCGGATTTTTTTGATACCAGTATGATTATATCATGGGACGGACAGATGAGAAAAAAGCCTATCCAAAATCGAAAACATGACAAAAACAGACGGCAAAAGCAAAGGCTCTGCCGTCTGATTCATTTTAAGAATTATTGAATTTCCGAAAGCTTGACAGGTCTGTGCTCCGCGACGGATTTTTTCGCTGCAAGGCCAATCTTGACAGACTGCATACCGGCGTGAATGCCGACCGGCACGTCCTTATCGTTCTCAATCGCGTCTACAAACTGGCAGACTTCCTCCGTGAAAGACTGCATATAACGCTCAAGGAAGAAGAACAGCGGTTTCTCTCCCGTTACGCCGTTTTCGTCGGCGATGATCGCGGTGGAAAGTGTGTCGTTTGATGTCGCAACCATACCCTTCGAGCCGAAGACCTCCGCTCTCTGGTCATAACCGTAAGCGGCTCTTCTCGAGTTGTCGATGACGCAGAGCGCGCCGTTCGTCATCTTCATGGTGATGATCGCGGTATCAACATCGCCCTGTTCGCCGATCGCAGGATCAACCAGAACGGCGGACTGGACATACACTTCCTCGACGTCGCTGTCAACGAGGAATGTCGCCATGTCGAAATCGTGGATCGTCATATCCAGGAACATACCGCCGGAAACCTTTATGTATGCCGGATTGGGCGGCTCGGGATCACGCGACGTGATCTTGACGATATGGGGCTGACCGATGCGTCCCGCATCAACTGCACGGCGGATCGCGGCAAAATCGTGGTCAAAACGGCGGTTGAAACCGACCTGGAATTTCAGATTCTTACCCTTGAGCGCGTCTGCGACGGCCTGAATTTTCTCAATCGAATGATCGACGGGCTTTTCGCAGAATACGTGCTTGCCCGCATTGATCGCTTCGACGGAAATGGAAGAATGCGTGTCTGTTGAGGAACAGACCATAACGGCGTCGATGTCGGGATCGGCAAGGATTTCTTTATAATCCTTCGTCACCTTTTCAACACCCATGCCTTTGATAAAGGCCTCTGTTTCCTCATTCATAAAGGGGTCAGCTACCGCCTTGACAACCGCGTTCTTGACGTGGTATGTAATGGACTGCAGATGAACCTTGCCGATGCGTCCCGCACCGATAATGCCGATATTTACCATTATGTTTCTCCTTTCACACTTGCGGGAGTGCCGCAAGAATATCCCGATTAAATTGTGCCGTCCCAGGTGCTGACTTCGAGCGCCTTTTTCTCCTCTTCGGAGAACCAGTGCGTCGTGACGGCTTTGCTTTCCGTATAGAAACGGTATGCGTCTTTACCGAGGCAATGCAAATCGCCGAAGAAAGACTGCTTATGACCCGAGAACGGGAAGAAGCCGATGGGTACGGGAATGCCGACGTTGATGCCGACCTGACCGCCGTGGGTATGACGCGCAAACTCTCTGGCGTAGAAGCCGCTCTGCGTATAAATGACGGAGCCGTTCGCATAAGGATTCGCGTTCATAATGGCGAGACCTTCCTCAAAATTCTTGCAACGTTTGATGCAAAGAACGGGACCGAAAACTTCATCTCTGCCGATGGTCATATCTTCCGTTACATGATCGAAGATCGTGGGGCCGACGAAATAGCCGTTTTCATAGCCCTCAACCTTGCAGTTTCTGCCGTCGAGAACCAAGGTTGCTCCCTCTGCGACACCTTTGTCGATATCCGCGATGACTTCGTCGTAATGCTTCTTATAGGTGATGGGACCGAGCTTGGAATCCTTTTCCCATGAGGGGCCGACCTTGATTTTGGACGCCTGCTTTTTCAGCTCGGCAACAAATTTATCGGCAATGCTCTCCTCAACAACACAGCAGGACAGAGCCATGCAGCGCTGACCAGCGCAGCCGTAAGCGGAGTTGATAACGCCGGCAACGGTTCTCTCAAGTGCGCAATCCTCCATAACGAGAGCGTGATTCTTCGCCTGGCAAAGCGCCTGGCAGCGTTTTCCGGCTGCGGCTGCTTTCTGATAAATTTTAAGACCGACAGGCGTAGAACCGACAAACGTCACGCCGACAACATCGGGGTGCTCGAGAATCGTGTCAATCTCATTGCGCGAGCAAGTGACAACGTTGATGACGCCGTCGGGAACGCCGGCTTCTTTATAAATCTTGGCAAGGAGCATCGCCGTTTTCGGCGTCAGAGAGGCCGCTTTGAGAACCATTGTATTGCCACAGGCAATGCAGGTGGGTGCCATCCAACCGAACGGGATCATCGCCGGGAAGTTGACGGGAACGATTCCGGCGAAAACGCCGAGCGGCTCGCGATATTTGACGGTATCGTAGCCCTTGGAAGCATCCATAATGCTCTCGCCCATCATCAGAGAGGGCACCTGTGTGGCAAGCTCCGTTCCCTCTTTCGCTTTGAGAACGTCACCCTCAGCCTCCGACCAGACCTTGCCGTTTTCGCAGGCAACGGACATTGTCAGCTCTTCCATATGCTCCATGATCAGATCACGGATTTTATACATGATCTGTGCTCTTTTCACAGCCGGTGTGCCGCTCCAGCCCGGGAACGCCGCTTTGGCTGCCGCGATCGCTTCGAGAACCTCGTCGTTCGTGCAGCAGGGTGCCTGACCGGTCACTTCGCCGGTGCTGGGATTGTGCAGATCGTACCAGACTTCGGTCTTCGAGTCCTTAAACTCGCCGTTTACAAAATACTGTAATTTTTCAATTGCCATATTGCTCTGTCTCCTTTATGTTTCCGGAATTAAAGTCCTGTTTTTTCCGCGATATATTTTCTCGCTTTGACCGCGTATTCAAAGGGATTGGCTTTCGCCGGATCCTGTTCGGCTTCGACGAGTACATAGCCCTCATAATCATTTTCGGCGAGAACATCGAAAATCGGTTCAAAATCAATCGCACCGTCGCCGGGAACGGTAAACGTACCCATTCTGACGCCCTCTAAGAAGCTCAGATGATTCTTCTTGACCTCGGCGACCACTTCGGGACGGATGTCTTTCAGGTGGACGTGTTTGATTCTCTTGACGTATTTTTTGAGCACCGCCATATAGTCCTCACCGCAATAGGCAAGATGACCGGAATCAAAGAGCAGATTGAACAGCTCGGGATCGGTGTTTTCCATCAGGCGGTCAATCTCGGCGGCAGTCTGTACAACGGTTCCCATGTGATGATGGAACGTCAGCGTGATGCCCATATCTTTCGCGACCTTGCCGAGCTTATTCAGGCCTGTGCAAAGTCTGTCCCACTCTTCGTCGTTCATGACATATTTGTCGTCGAAAATGGATTTATCCGTACCCTGAATGGAGTGTCCCTGTTCGGAAACGCCGACGACCTTCGCGCCCATCGCTTTCAGGAACGTGATATGCTCAATAAAGGCTTTCTCCGTCTCCTCATACGGTTTTGTGGTCAGGAACGTCGAGAACCAGGCGTTGCAGATCTGTATGCCGCGAATATCCAGATATTTGTGGAGTTCCGCGGGATCTTTCGGGTATTTGTTGCCGACTTCGCAGCCCGTAAAGCCTGCAAGAGCCATTTCCGAAACACACTGCTGGAAGGTGTTTTCCGCGCCTAAATCCGGGAGATCGTCATTTGTCCACGCGATGGGAGCAATGCCGAGTTTTACTTTGTTTTTGTCAAGCATCATCAATATTTCCTCGCTTTTTTCAAATTTTCTGCTTTATTTTTGTAGGCTTCCCGAACGCTTTCACTCTCGGAGACCGACGCGACGCCGACATTCCACCAAGCGTCGTAGCCGTCCGTCATGGACTTCGGAAGAACCTTAATATCAATCAGAGTGGAGACCGTCTGCTTTTTGCTGTCCTCAAGCGCAGCGGCAAGCTCTTCGAGCGTTCTCGCGGTATAGGTTTTAACGCCGTAACCGGCGGCGCACGCCGCAAAGTCGATCGGGATCAGATCGCCCAAAAGCTGCCCGTTTTCATCACGTTTCCGGAACTCCGTCGCAAGATTGCCGATACCGTTGCTCATCTGAAGATTGTTGATGCAGCCGAATCCGGCGTTGTCAAAGAGCATGACGTTGATCTTCGCGCCCTCCTGAATCGAAGTCACAAGCTCGCTGTGAAGCATCAGGTAACTGCCGTCTCCGCAGAACGCATAGACCTCACGGTCGGGCATCGCAAGCTTGGAACCGAACGCGCCGGCGATCTCATAACCCATGCAGGAATAGCCGTATTCCATGTTATAGGTATAGAGAATTTCCGTCGTCCACATTCTCTGCATACAGCCGGGAAGACTGCCGGCGGCACCGACTGCAACGGCGTTTTCGTCGATGTGGTTGCGGATATAGGCAAGAGCCTGCGTCTGCGTCAGAGCAGAACCGGTCATCTTGATAAACTCCGGAATCGTCGCTTCGTAACGAGCCTTGATCAGCGGCTCGAAATTCTCATCGACGGCATAATTCGTCAGGCGTTCCATTTCCTTATCCCAATCGGCTTTGGCGTTGTCAAACTCATCCGTATAAGCGGAACAATAGCCCTTCGCCATAAGAGCGGCGGTGAGCTGTTCGAGACACTTTTTCGCGTCGCCGACCGCCTTGACCGCGCCGAGCTTATAAGCGTCGAAACGCGACGTATTGATCGTGACGATCTTCGTTTCGGGATAGAGCGATTTGGACGCCGTGGTGAAATCGGAAAATCTCGTACCGACGCCGATGATACAATCGGCATTTCTCGCAATGGTGTTGCCGGAGGAATTGCCCGTCACGCCGACGCCGCCCATATTATAACGGCAGGAAGCAGGCGTCGCGCTCTTGCCGGACTGCGTTTCGCCGTATGGAATGTTAAATTTCTCGCAGAAATCCATGAGCGTCTGACCGGCTTCCGAATAGCGGACGCCGCCGCCGCAGATGACCATCGGCTTTTCGGACGATGCGATAACTGCGGCAATATCCTCAATCTCCTCTTCGGGAGCGGAAACTCTTGTAATTCTATGTACGCGCTTGCGGAAAAATTCCTCGGGGAAATCATAAGCTTCACCCTCGACATCCTGACACAGCGAGATGCAGACCGCACCGGCATTCGACGGATCGGTCAGGGCGCGCATGGCGTTGATCATCGCAGACATCAGGTGTTCGGGACGCGCGATTCTGTCCCAGTAACGGCAAACGGGCTTGTAGGCATCGTTCGTCGTGATCGTGAGGGACTGGGACTGTTCAAACTGCTGGAGAACGGGGTCGGGCTGACGGGTGGAAAACGTATCCGCAGGAAAAAGAAGCAGAGGAATATGATTGACCGTCGCGGTCGCCGCCGCCGTTACCATATTGGCAGCTCCCGGACCGATCGAAGACGCACAGGCAATGATGCGTCGTCTGTTATTCTGCTTGGCATACGCTGTCGCGGCGTGCGCCATTCCCTGCTCGTTCTTTCCCTGATAGACGCGAAGTCCGCCGGGATTTTCATCGAGCGCCTGTCCTAAACCGACGACAATGCCGTGACCGAACACGGTAAAAATGCCATCGACGAATTTATTCTCTTTTCCGTCGAACGAGACGTACTGATTGTCTAAAAATTTCACAAGTGCCTGCGCTGTTGTCATAACGGGCATAAAAGTACCTCCTTAATCGGCTTTGATAAGCCATTCATGTTCCGGGGAAACGATTCTTGTGGTTTTGTACCAGGGGTCGCCGTCAAGGTGGCGAATCATCCAGACATAGTACATGGTATAGCCGGGCGCGACGACCTGCTCATGATCCTGACCGTTGTTAATGGTGCAGTAGGAACTGTCTACACTCTTGTAAACGTCGTCGCCGTTGAAGCACGCGCCGAAGCCCTGCGGTTTATCGAAACGATAATAGTAGACCTCCGGCTGCGGATGATGATGCGGCGGATAGCTCGACCAGCGTCCCGGCTGATTAAAGACCTCGCCCATCACCATATTGGAATACGGCGCGTTATCTGGGTCAAACATGGTGGAAACAACACGATGACCTGCGCCGTCCCACTGGCCCTTGCCGAACTCCTGATAGAGACACGTTTCCGGCGTATAGAAAACGGGAGCAAATTCCTTTTCATTATCCGTCTGCTGCACCAAGATTTCGCTGTCTTTTACGGCGGTGACGGTGAATGCGGTGTTTTTGGCAACGTGAAGACAATAAGGTTTCTTTTCAAACGGATCCTTACGGCTGCCTGTTTGCTCACAGTCTCCCCAACGGAACGTCACTTCGCCGGCAACTAAAAGAACGGCGGTTTCGTTCCGATCGTCACAAACGGAAACAGACTCCCCTGCTTTCAGGTATTTTACCTTGATCGTCATGAGCATATCGGCGTTTTTGCCGTTCATTTCACAGAGCACCTTTTCGTTCTGTTCATTGAGAATGGGTACTTCAAACATAACGCATCTTCCTTTCAGGCTTTATCGTTCGTGCTGTCGCCGTTACCGTTAATCGGAATCGCTTCGCCGAGATATGTCGGAGACGGGTGCAGACGAACATAGAGAAAATCTTTATTTCTGGCTAAAAATTCACGCAGGGTATTGAAAATATTGGTGTCTGCGGCATAGGGACGCAGTTGGGCATCGACGCCGTAGGCCTCAAGACCAAGACTGCGCGCGACGTAAATCGCACGGTAAAGATGATATTTCTGCGATACGATGATGATCTTCTTCGCGCAGAAAACCTCTTTGGCGCGATACATGGATTCGTAGGTTGAAAAACCGGCGTGATCCATAAAAATATCCGCAGAGGGAACACCTTCCTTTTTGGCGTAATTCTTCATGGCGTTGACCTCGTCGTAATCTTCACGTCCGTGATCGCCGCTCATCAGAATTTTCGGGGACGCGCCCTTTTCATAAAGCGAAATACCCGTTTTGACGCGGTCTTCGAGCATATGACTGAGCGTTTCCCCATGAACGCCTGCGCCGAGAACGAGAATACAGTCCGTATTCCCAAGAGCAGCCGCTTCGTCAGACGTCAGGATATACTTGCCCGAGGACGAACGGATATAGGCATCCACCGCGACGGCGTAGATGCCGACACACAGGCAAAGAACCGCAATAACGCTCAGCGTGATCTTCATAATTTTACCTATTTTGCATTGCAGAGCGCGGCTCATACGCGGACGACCATCTCGCCGTATTCAGCTTTTGCGTCCGCAATAAATTTCTTAACGGCGTCCAGAGACGGCATTGCCGCCGAGCAGCTATGCGCGGAAATGAGCATGGAAGCCGAAGCGGAACCAAACTCAAGCGCTTCGATGACCTCGCAGCCGTCAAGGAGCGCGCGGATAAAGGAGGAAGCGTAGCCGTCGCCGCCGCCGAAGCCCTTGAGCTTTTTCGCCGGGAACGGTTTGATTGTGTAGCTGTTGCCGTCGTTCGTATAGGCGGTCGAGCCTTCCTTGCCGTGCTTGATGACGACAATCTTCGCGCCGTATGAAGTCCAGAGCTTTGCACTTTCTTCGTCGCTCCCACACACGCCTGTTACGGCCTCCGTCAGGTCGAATTCCTCACGGGAGCCTAAGATAATATCGCTGTTTCTTGCGACCATGGAATAATAAATAGAAATCTCGTCCTTATTTTTCCATGTGTATTCGCGGTAATCAATATCGAAAATCAGCGGAATATGATTTTTCTTTGCCAGCATCATCGCTTTGAGCGCGGCCTCTCTCGACGGACTCTGCGACAGCGCGGTGCCGGAGATCAGCAGTGCCTTTGTGCGGCAGATGTAGTCTTCATCCACATCGTCGGGATGCAGCATTAGATCGGCGACGCCTTCCCGATACATCAGAATGCTGCTTTCGGAGGGGCTTTTGATCTCCGTAAAGGTCAGACCGAGATTCTCGCC
This sequence comes from uncultured Clostridia bacterium, assembly GCA_945912145.1. Classification (GTDB taxonomy): domain Bacteria; phylum Bacillota; class Clostridia; order Oscillospirales; family Acutalibacteraceae; genus UBA1081. The sequence continues at coordinate 505,138 of CAMEBF010000001.1, forward strand.
GTTCGTGCAGCGTGTGATATGACTGACATCAATACCGTCGTTCCTGAAATAATCAATGACATAATCGCCGAACTGGTCGTCGGAAACCTTGCCGATAAATCCGACTTTTTTGCCCAGACGCGCCATGCCGACCGCGATATTCGCAGGCGAACCGCCGACGTATTTATTGAAATTGCTGCTTTCGGAAAGCGGTCTGTTCATATCCGTCGGGTTAAAGTCGATCGCAACGCGCCCAAGCGGGATAAGGTCAAATTCTTTTGAATTGTCAAATTCGATGTACTTCATGTTTTCCGTCCTTTCGTGATATCAATCCGCATACGAAACCTGACGTCCCGCGAAAATCCGTGTCAGGACCCGCAGGAAGGTTTCAAGCGATTTCTGAATTTTGCCTGTTGTATAAACGGCTTTCACCGTATTGTAACCCAAGGAATCGTCCGCATTTTTTAGCGCGTTCACATCGTCACGAGTGAACATATCGTACCAGTGTACGACGCGGGTCTCATAAACGGAAGTGTCCTTTTCATCCACCTCAAGGATCCGATACCCGTACTGCGTGGAGAACCGGTCGCCGTTGTAGCGCGTGCTGAGAGAATTCACGATGTCGATCCCCTGATACTGCACGCCGAACGCGTTGGTGTGATCGTGTCCCGTGAAAATACCGAGCACGTCGCCCTGTTCAACCATCGCGGCAAACTGGCCGTGATTCGTGTAACCGCAGCAAGGCGTTTCATGCAGTGTACCGTAGTTGATGCCGTTCGGGTCGAAGCGATAATATTCATTATCGGAATAAATACGTTTGAATGTAAACAGATCGCGGATAGTGGTCTTCTCAAGCGCGTCGTAAATCTCAGGTACGATAATATGCTGGAACGCAAGAGAATAGACCGGCTCGCCTCCGTTCAAGGCTCTCAGCATATCGGATTTTGCTTTGTACCATTCGACCTGCTCTTCGAGAACGTTGGCGTAGTTGCCTTCTTCATCATAGGAGCCGGAATCGAACACCCAGAGATTGAACGCAATGCGAAGACCGTTGCTGCTGAGAACAGGGATATTATAGGTGCCGCAGCCAGGCAGAAGCTCACCGTCATCGCAGGAGATGGAAACGGAGTATGTATTGTAATACGCCATCAACTCTTCGCGGGACATGGCTCCTCTTTCGGAATCGTGATTGCCGAATGTCACGGCAACCGGGATATTTCTGTCTTGAAAAACCGTCATGAGTCTATCGATATAACCCTTTGTGACGGCAGCGTCGTCATCATTCAGGACATTGTCGCCGGTGATGATCACCACGTCGGGCTGTTCGCGGTCACAGGCAAGAGCAATCAGGTATACGGACTGATCGATATTACTGTCCGCCAGATGCGTATCCGTAATGTGCATGATGCGCAGTTTTCCGTTTTCATCAAAACGAAGGGGATTTGCCGTCGTACCGTCCTGCGCCGCAAAGGCAAAGCTGCCGGAGATTACCATCATTACCACCACCAAATACAATACTGTGAGTTTTTTGAAAAATTTTTTCATAGTTTCCGCTCCTTATTGATTCCGGAAGATTCCGATATGCTTCTTCACATTTTCATACACGGCATCCGCCATTTTAGGAGAAAGCGTAAAATAATCGGGACTTTCCACATCAGCGGTATACGCTTTGGCGGCGTTTGCCAGTGCGTCAAAGCTCGCCGTAGCAATATTGATTTTGCGAATGCCGAGGGAGATCGCTTTCCGGAACATTTCGGGCGTAATGCCGGTGCCGCCGTGCAACACCAGAGGCGTATCGACTGTTTTGTCGATCTCTTCGAGAACATCGAACCGAAGAGACGGCAGGACGGGATAATTGCCATGCGCGTTGCCGATCGCGACGGCTAAGCAGTCAACCTGTGTTTCCTCGCAGAAGATTTTCGCTTTATCAGGGTCGGTGCAGAGGATTTCATGCTTTGCCGTATCACCCTCATTACCGCCGACAACGCCGAGCTCCGCTTCCACTGTCGCGCCGAACGTCGCCGCTTCTGCTTTCACAGCTTTTGTCATGGCGATATTCTCCTCAAACGGAAGCAGGGACGCGTCTAACATAACGGAAGTAAACCCATAGGAAAGCGCCTGACGAATACAATCCATCGTAAGCCCATGATCAAGATGCACCGCGACAGGAACCGACGCGTTTTTTGCCGCGGAGACCATCATGGGTGCCATCAGATCAAGCGGAGACTGTTTCAGCCGTTTTTCGGCGATTTGCAGAATAATCGGCGTATTTGCCTCTTCCGCCGCGCGAACCGCACCGATTACCATTTCCATATTGCCGACGCTGAACGCTCCTGCTGCACAGTTATTTTCCTGTGCCCACTCAAGTATTCGGGACATTTTCACAAGCGCCATGGTATTCCTCCGTTTTTTTTACATTTTTTAAGGCTTATATTTTACAACCTTTTTCAGGTAAATTCAATATCAATTATAAAAATAATTATAAATTTTTGAAAAAAGAGAGAGAGGCATCAGTCCGGCTCTCCCTTAGAAAAATTCTTGGAACGAATATAAATATGCTTAATACCGCGATTAGCGGTATCACGGCGGTCAATTTCAAAAAGCTGCGTTGCGGCTATGAGCGGAGTAAGCGTGGAATAGCCGTAGTTTCTTGCATCGAACGAAGGCTCTTTTTTGAGAATAATATTGCCGATTTCGCCGAGGAAAGCCCAGCCGTCCTCATCGGCGACGTCGTCTACAGAGCTTTCAATCAGCTTAATCACATTTTTCGGCAGCTTGTTCGTCTTACTCTTTTTCGTTTTCTTCTTTCCTTTTTCCTCATCCTTTTTGGTTTCAGACTCTAAAATTTCAAGGAAAATAAATTTATCGCAGGCAACGATAAACGGCGTCGGCGTCTTCTTTTCGCCGAGACCGATCACCTTTTTGCCTGATTCGCGAAGACGGGTACAAAGACGGGTGAAATCGCTGTCGCTGGAAACAATGCAGAAACCGTCCACATGGTTTTCATACAGAAGATCCATGGCGTCAATGATCATAGCGGAATCGGTGGAATTTTTGCCGGTGGTATAGCTATATTGCTGGATCGGCGAAACCGCATTTTCAAGCAGAACGTTTTTCCAGCCGCCGAGATCGGGACGCGTCCAATCGCCGTAAATTCGCTTGACAGAGGGCGTTCCGTAGCGCGCAATTTCCGACAGAATCCCCTTGATATAGGAATATGGAATATTATCGGCGTCAATGAGCACCGCCAATTTCAAATCCGCATTTTCTCCTTTTGTTTCCGGACTGTAAATAACACTCACTCCTTCGGTTCTGAAGCTGTAGATGCTTCCTCCGCTTCGTTTTCCTGCGGATGCCTGTTCTGTTCATGTTTGTCGGAGGAACGGAAAATATGAATAATACCCTCGTCATTCAGCAATTTCAGAATAATCACAATAAACGGCAGGATAAAGATGCCGATCGCGCCGAATAATTTAATGCCGACATACATAGCCATGATCGTGACAACAGGTGAAATGCCGACCTGACCGGCAACGAGCTTCGGTTCGATGACCTGCCGAATAACAGAAATGGCAACATAAATCACAAGAAGTCCGATTCCCAGACCAATTCTGCCCGTCACGAAAGAATACAGACTCCACGGGATGACGACAGTACCGGTGCCGAGAACCGGGACAATATCGATCAGCGCGATGAGCAAGCTGACCGTAAAAACATGTGATCCGTCGTATACGCCAATGAGTTTCAGAATGGATAAGCCGATAAACAATTCAGTAGTCGTAATGAGAATAATCAGGCCATAAGCCTTGCACATTTTGCCGACTGAGGAAACAAGAATATGTTTTGCACGGACAGCCCTTGCCTTTTTTTCATCAGGAATCTGACGCAGGATAAACGTTTTTATATCGGAAAATGCGGACGTCATAAAGCAGGTAGAGACAATGGAGATCAGAACGCCGGCCAGAATGGTCGGTACAGTCGTAATCACGCTGCTGATAGGTGAAATAACTTTTGAAATATTATTAGTCAGCGTGTCGAGAATCGCGCCGCTTGTCAGATATGCGCTGAGGGAATCAATAGCGGAAATGATTGCATCATTTGCTTCGGACGGCAGACGCTTGGCAATATCAAGTTCAAGATAACCGTTTTTGAGAACCTCGAAAAATTCGGCAAGGTTACTGCACCGAACCGTAAAATAGGAAACCAGATCCTTGATGGTATTCACAATTCTTACACTACAGAATACGATTGCTCCGGCGATCACACCAAAAACCAGAAGAGAAAGAACAACACTGATAATACCTTTGGGGGCTTTCTTGCTTTTCGTCAGCAGTTTCAGGGGCTTTTGCAGGATCGCCGCGATCAGAAATGCAAACATAAAGGGGGCAAACATCCAGAATGCATAGCGCATAAATAGAAAAAACGCTACAGCAAAAATGAGCAGATAAATCACATTAACAATAAACGACCATCGTTTTTGGGTATTATCCATAACTGCACCTCAACAAACATCTTCAATCTTTACTTAAATTATATAGTACACCTTTTTTCTTCATATTACAAGCGATTTGCAAATTTTTATAAAAAACCGTACCGCTATTTTGCGATACGGCGTTATTATGTCATTTTCTGTCTGTCAGGGCGATATAATTCCGTCTGGGCTGGACATTTTTATAGGCAGGACGGATAATCTTGCCGGAATTGATAATCTCCTCAATACGGTGCGCACTCCAGCCGGCGATTCTCGCGTCGGCAAAAATCGGCGTATAGAGCTCCTCGGGAATGCCGAGCATATCGTAAACAAAGCCGCTGTAGAAATCAACATTCGCACTCACGCCTTTGTAAATCTGTCTCTTTTCGGCGATCGCCGCAGGCGCCAGACGCTCCACATTTGCATACAGGCGGTATTCGGCATCAAGCCCCTTTTCGTGCGCGAGCTTCTCAACGAAAATCTTGAAAATTTCCGCTCTCGGATCGGAAAGTGAATAGACGGCATGCCCCATTCCGTAGATCAAGCCGCTGTGATCGAACGCTTCTTTATTCAGAATTTTCATCAGATACGATGAGATTTCCTCATCGTCGTCCCAATCCCTGACATTGGATTTGATATCCCCGAACATATGACGGACTTTAATATTCGCGCCGCCGTGCTTGGGTCCCTTGAGCGAACCGAGTGCCGCCGCGATAGCGGAATAGGTATCCGTTCCGGATGAAGTGACAACATGGGTGGTAAATGTCGAGTTGTTGCCGCCGCCGTGCTCCGCATGAAGCACCAGAGCCATGTCGAGAAGCTCGGCTTCAAGCGGCGTAAATTTACCGTCAAGACGCAGCATATACAGGATATTTTCAGCGGCGGAATATTCGTGTTTGGGCTCATGAATGAAAAAGCTGTCGTTGCCTTTGACATAATAATTATACGCCTGATAGCCGTAAACAGACAGCAGCGGAAAGAGAGAAATCAGTCGGATGCACTGACGCAGCACATTTCCGACGCTTGTATCATCCGGTTTTTCATCATACGAATAAAGTGCGAGAACGCTTCTCGCGAGAGAATTCATAATGTCACCCGACGGGGCTTTCATGATAAAATCGCGCACAAAAGATACGGGCAGCTCGCGGTAATTCGCCAGCACCTCTTTGAACTCGTCTAATTCCTTTTCGTTCGGCAATTCACCGAACAGTAAAATGTACGTCGTTTCTTCAAAACCGAAGCGTCCTGTCTTCACGATATCGGCTACGATGTCCTTGACGTTATAGCCACGGTAAAAAAGCATACCGTTGCAGGGCTGTTCTTCGCCATCGATAAGCTGTTTGGACTGAATCTCCGAAATCTCGGTCAGTCCTGTCAAAACACCTTTGCCTTTCAGATCACGCAGTCCGCGGTTGACCTGAAACTCGGTATAAAGAGCAGGGTCAATCACCCCGTCCTGCATACAGAGCTGTTCATACTTGGCAAGCTCCGGTGCATTTCCCGAATAAAATTTGTTCATGGAATCGCCGTCCTTTCTGACAAGATTTTCCTTTTCATTTCTTTCATTCTATCATGCAAATTTAAACTAAATGTTAAATAACTTTTTTGCGTTCCGACAGGTTATATCGAGAATTTCCTGCGGATCACAGGCACGAATCTGCGCGATTCTTTGCGCCACATATTCAATATACGGCGACTGATTCCGCTTGCCGCGCATCGGAACGGGAGCCATATACGGACAATCCGTTTCAAGGAGCAGCTTGTCTTCGGGAACGATCGCCGCGACCTCGACAGGCTTGACGGCATTTTTGAACGTGACGGCGCCGCCGAGACCGATATAGAGTCCCAGATTCAGAGCTTCCTTCGCCGTTTCGGTACTGCCTGAAAAGCAATGCAGGACGCCATGCGGTTTATATTTCCGCAACAGAGCCATGGTATCGCCGTGAGCTTCCCTGTCGTGAATGATGACGGGTATGTGATTTCTGACCGCCATATCGAGTTGCCGTTCAAACACCGACAACTGTATCTCTCTCGGGACGAAATCGTAATGATAATCCAGTCCGATCTCCCCTAATGCAACGCATTTGGGAGACGCTAAGAGCGATTCAATGGTCGCAAAATCGGATTCGGAGATTCGGGACGCTTCCTCCGGGTGTATTCCGCAAGCCGCATAAATATAATCGTACCGATCCGCGAGTTCTAAAGAAAACTGTGAGGTTTTTACATCGGTGCCGCAGTTAATAAGACCAACAATGCCCGCTTCGGGTAAGGAAGCGAGCAAGGCATCACGGTCGGCGTCAAACTGCTCATCGTTATAGTGAGCGTGTGAGTCGAAAATCGAATTCATTATCTGACTTTTGCTCCCGCCGGAAGATTATCCGCAAAAATGACTTTTACATCGTCTTCCGCGCAATCGGCCGCTAAAATCATACCGCAGCTCTCAACGCCGCACAATACGGCGGGCTTGAGATTCGACACCAGAATGACCTTATGACCGATCAGGTCTTCGGGCTTATACCATTTGGCGATACCCGACGCGACGGTTCTCGGTTTGCCGGTGCCGTCGTCCAGCGTCAGCTGCAATAACTTCTTTGCACGCTTAACGGGAACGCAGTCCGTGATCTCGGCGACACGAAGATCCACTTTCGCGAAATCGTCAATTCCGATCTGCGCGATCCCCTCTATTTCCTTTATATTTTCCGCTTCTTTCGCCTTGGCTTCCATCTCCGCACGAATCTCCGCCGTCACTTTCTCAACGTCGATTCTCGCGAAAAGCGGCGTTGCCGTTCCGACTTTAGAGCCGACGGGAATGGCGCCGAAAGTCTTAATGCTGTCATAGCTGTCGAGATCGGTATTGATCTGCGATAGAATGGCTTTAGCCGTATCCGGCATGAACGGTGAAAGCTCTACCGCTATGATTCTTATGCTCTCAACCAGGTTATACAGAACCGTCGCGAGACGATTTTTCTTGTCTTCTTCCTTGGCAAGCGCCCAGGGAGCGGTTTCATCAATATACTTATTGCTTCTCTTGGCGATGGTCATCACGGCATCCACGGCGTCGGAAATGCGGAACTCATCGAAAGCCTTTTCCTCTTTGGCCAATGCTGCCATGATATCGGCCTTAAAACTGTCGTCAAGCGGTTCGGTTTCCGTGTTGCAGATCAGTTCGCCGCCGAAATACTTGTTGACCATGGCGACCGTCCGGTTGACAAGATTGCCGAGGGTGTTCGCAAGATCGGAATTATAGCGTTCGATCATGGTATCGTAGGAAATGGAGCCGTCCTGCGCGTGCGGCATCTCGGAAAGCAGATAATACCGGACGGCGTCAACGCCGAAGCGTTTGACAAGCTCCTCCGCGTAAATGACATTGCCCTTGGATTTGGACATCTTATCTTCGCCGAAAAGCAGCCACGGATGACCGTACACCTGCTTGGGCAGCGGCTCGCCGAGCGCCATGAGCATGATCGGCCAGTAAATCGTGTGGAATCGGATAATATCCTTACCGATGATATGGACATCCGCCGGCCAGTATTTTTTATACTGCTCGCTGCTGCCGTCGGGGTCATAACCCAGAGCGGTGATATAGTTGGAAAGCGCGTCAATCCAGACATAGATGACATGTTTTTCATCGAATGTGACGGGAATGCCCCATTTGAATGAGGTTCTTGAAACGCACAAGTCCTGAAGTCCGGGTCTGATGAAGTTATTGAGCATCTCTTTCTTGCGGCTTTCGGGATAAATGAAGTTCGGGTGCTCCTCGATATACTGCTCGAGCTGTTTCTGATATTTGGACAGACGAAGGAAATACGCTTCTTCCTTCGCGGGCTTTACTTCACGTCCGCAGTCCGGACATTTGCCGTCCTTGAGCTGCGACTCCGTCCAGAATGATTCGCAGGGTGTGCAATACAGTCCCTCGTATTCGCTCTTATAAATATCGCCCTGATCGTAGAGCTTCTTAAAGATTTTCTGAACCGTCTTTTCGTGATAATCATCCGTCGTGCGGATAAATTTATCGTACGTCGTGTTGAGCATATCGCAGATTTCGCGAATTTCTCCGGCGACTTTATCGACATATTCCTTCGGCGTGACACCGGCAGATTTGGCATATTCCTCAATCTTCTGACCGTGCTCGTCCGTTCCCGTCAGAAAGAAAACATCATAGCCCTGCAATCTTCTGAACCGTGCGATCGCGTCCGTCAGGACGATCTCGTACGAATTGCCGATGTGGGGCTTGCGCGACGTGTAGGCGATGGCCGTCGTAATATAATACTTTTGTTTTTCCATTCCAGTAGGCCTCCGTAAAATTATACATTTTAATTATACTTCAATTATTTCTTTTTTGCAAGCATATTTTGTAAGGAAAGCTAAATTATTCAGATTTTTCAGAATTTTACTTGAATTTTTCTTATAAAATGCTATAATATAGACAAATTTTACCTCTGAAAAGGAGAATTTTCATGAAGACATTCTGCAAAAAGACGCTCAGCGTTCTTCTTTCCGTTGTCATGCTGCTGTCTGTCTGCGCCGTCTGCGCCTTTGCGGCGGACGATGCAGCCGAAACTCCTGTTATTTTTGTTGACGGCATCAGCTCTTCCGATATTGTCAACACCCAGACAGGCGAGACGGTCTTCCCTCCCTCGGCGAACGCCATTATCGGCGGCGTCAAGAACGCGGTGCTGCCGCTTGTCTCCGCAATTGCCGACAAGGATTATTCCGAACTGGCGGGTCCTGTCAGCGAAGCGGTTGTTAAAATCTTTGAGGGTGCATCCTGTGACGAAAACGGCAGACCCGTCTATCCCACGGCATCCGAATATACAAAACCGGCGGCCGACAACCTGACGGACAGTCAGATTGCGCTGGAGAGAATCGGTCTGGAAACGGACGAACTGATCTGGTTCAGCTACGACTGGCGTCTTGATATGCAGACGCTCGCTTCTCAGCTTCATGATTTTATTGAATATGTCCGCGAATCGACCGGCAGCGACAAGGTCAGCCTCGTCGGATTCAGTATGGGCACCTGCGTGACGATGACCTATCTTCACGAATATGATTATGAATATGTTGAGGATGTCGTCCTGCTGGCCGGCGGCTTCAACGGCGTAAGCACCTGCGGCGAACCGTTCAGCGGTCATCTCGGCTTTGACGCGGAAGCGATGGTGCGGTTCCTGTATACGATTCTCGGTGAGGATTTCGGCGATTACATTCTGAAAGCCGTTGTAGACGCCGTATATCAGTCCGGCGTGTTGACAAATGTGCTTGATTTTGCCGACGAATTATGCGACGCGATCCTCGACGACGTTTACGAATATGCGTTCAAGGAAACCTTTGCAAGAATGCCGGGCTTCTGGTCGCTGATCCCTTATGATATGTATGACGAAGCCAAGGCACTGCTCATCGGCGATAACGTCACGGACGAATACGTCGCTATGATCGACTATTACCACTATGAGATTCAGGGCAACAACCGCGCTATCATCGACGGCGCGCTTGAGAGCGGCATCAATTTCGCCATCGTCGCGAAGTACGGCAGCACGGTACCTCCCTGCATCGAGAGCATCAATAACATCGGCGACAGCGTTATCGACACGCAGTTTGAATCGTTCGGCGCAACCTGCTCTACCGCAAACACGACGCTCGGTGCTGACTACGTACAGGCAATCGACGACGGGCACAATCATATTTCCGCCGACAACCTGATCGACGCTTCGACCTGCGCCTACCCCGAATACACATGGTTCATCAAAGGCCTTGCGCACGCAGAGCATACCGACGGCGAAATCGCGCTGCTCAAGTTCCTGATGGATTCCGAAACGCAGCCGACCGTTCATGATGACGCCGCTTATTCACAGTTCCTGATCGCTGACGGCGATACGCTTGTTCCCCTGACACAGGAAAACAATCACGACGCATACGGTGAAGTAACAGCACCGGAAACCGGCTTCTTTGCCAAGATCATTCATGTGATCAAGCTGCTTCTGGAAGCGATCAAGGCGTTGTTCAAAGGGCTTCTGTAATCCGCAAATAATGAACCGGACAGTCTTTACGGCTGCCCGGTTTTTCTATGCGATCGGCGGAAATTATGCGCCGAAAGAATTTTGCAGTTTCATCATATACTGCCACGATTCTTCACAAGCTTTGAACGGATCGTTATCCGGCCAGTCGCTGTCGTGCTCATACATGATATACGGAATCTCCAGTTCGCACGCCGCACGGTAACAGGCTTCAAGATCGACGATACCCTGTCCTAACGGCACAAAATGACGGACGCCCTCTTCATCGAAAGCATAATCCTTGAAATGAATGACCTTGACGCGTCCCGCCATGCGGCGCATGATTTCGACCGGGTCTTCACCGCCGAAATGAATCCACGCCACATCGGGAATAAAATTGACGCAATCCGGATCGGTTTCTTTCAGGAGTAAATCCATCATTGAATATTTCATATCGTCCAAACGGACAAATTCAAAGGCATGATTATGGTAATGAAATGAGAAGCCGCGTTCTTTGAGTTTTGCGCCGATCGCATTCATTTCACCGATAAATCCTCTGACATTGCCGCGGTTGCCTCTGGCGTCACCCGGCGCGCTTCCGAGGCCGATCGCGTCACAGCCGATGACTTCGTGCTCGTCCATCAAAGCGTCTGCATCGTTTTTCAGACGGTCGAGACTTTTATGGGTCACGCAGACCTTCATCTGATTCTTTTGCAGAATATCGCGCTGTTCCTCGGCAGGAATGTCTCCGATTCCGGAAATCTGCACGTCGCGCACCCCCATGGCGGCAAGGCGAGAGAGCGTCGTGTCAAAATCCTCCGCCGTCTGAATATGATCACGGAGTGTATAAAGCTGAATGCCCATAACGGGTTGTTTCATAGTGATAAACCTCTTTTCTTTTTCCGCGAAAGACGGAAATACTATCCGAAAACAGTATAAGCATTTTCAAAGGAAAAGTCAATCCGTCTTTTGCGAAAAGAAAAGACGCGACATTGACCGCGTCTCTTCAAAAATGATTATAGTGTTTTCTTACGGCTCGTTCGGATCTGTCGATTCCTGTCCGATCGGTTCATCGGTCGCCGCCAGCAGGGATTTACGCCTTGCGATAAAGAACAGAAGCAGGACGGCATATTTGACCGTCAGGAGGATATCGGAAAAATGCGAGAGGAACGACGTCTGCGCACCCTTGATGGTATACAGGGCATTCAGAATCCCGATGGCGAGTTGGACAATCAGTACGAGCATGGTCAGCAGCGCAAAATTGTTGATCGAATCGATTTTTGGCGTGTTTTTGTGAATTCGCCACAGATAGAAGATATATGGTACGGCAATCGCTGTCAACTGTGCCGCAATGAGGACAATCGCTGTCAGAATCTTGACGTTGTTTGCCGCCTGCAGGTCGGCTTGCGTTAAGCTCTCAGCCGTTTTATATTTATAGAGAATAAAATATAAAACGAGAATAATCAGCTCAAATATCACCGTAAAGGTAAAGCTCAGAACAGAGAAAACCATGAGATTCTTGCCCATATAGAAATTCTCGTTCTCTTCGCTAAGCTTGCATGCTTTATTGACATAGCTGAAGCCCTTGATTGTTACCACATAAGCGAACAGAATAAACAGCCAGGTTAGAAACTGAACAACGGAATAGAGCCCTTTCGGGACAGTGGAAAAGGCAGACAGAAGATTGTTGAGAAGAGCATTGAGTGTAAGAACCGCTGCCGCTGCGATAAAAAGCAACGTTGCCTTTTCATCGTACTGTCTTGCGATTTCGCTTTTTTTCATGCCATTTTCCCCCAATTACAGCTCTGCTGCCGCATCTTCGGTAATTTTTTTCATCGCGTCAAACTTCTGCTCCATATCCGCGACAAGCTTAAACTGCGTACGACATCTGTCCAGATTATGTTCGGGATAGGATGTGCCGAAATAAACGTCACCGTCGAGATAATCCGTCAGGAAGCGCATTCCGCATTCAAAGGTCAGAAGCTTTGCCGAAAACGGCAGATACTCAATCTCTTTCGCCGTCAGGCTCTTGCCGGCTGTCGAGAGATACCCTCTGACGTATTTTTCATAAAGATTCAGATCCATCGAAACCTTGGAAAGATCCTTTTCGTCCTCCGCCGCCGTACTGGCACCGAAGCGGATCGCGTCGCCGAAATCATAGAGCGACGAGCCCGGCATGACCGTATCGAGATCAACAACGCAGATGGGTTCTTTTGTCGTGCCGTCAAACATAATATTATTCAGTTTCGTGTCATTATGCGTCACGCGCATCGGCAACTCGCCTTTTTCAATCAAATCGACGATAACACAGGTGTCCGCTTCGCGGTCATAGGCAAATTGCAGCTCTTCTTTCACGCTGTCTGCACGGTTCGCCGCGTTTCTCGCCGCCGCCTCTTTCAGATTCAGGAAACGCTTGTATGTATGGTGGAAATCGGGAATCGTATCGTGCAGCGTATCAATCGGAAAATCTGCCAACTGCGACTGGAAATTGCCAAACGCCGCACCGGCCCGATAAAACAGCTCGTCGTTCTCAATGCTGTTATAGGAAAACGCGTTGTCCACAAAATTATACATACGCCAGTAATTTCCGTTGGGATCGACGAAACAGTTTTTGCCATCCTGTGAAAAGAAAACGGTCAAGGTCTCACGGGACGGATCGCCGCCCGCCTCTTTGATTTTCTTTTTCAGAAATTCCGTAACGCGCATAACGTTTTCCATCAGCTCCTGCGGCTTCTTGAAAACCTCCGTATTGATCTGCTGGAGCAGTCTTCTTTCTTCGCCGTCCGCCGACGCAAAGGTAATCGCATAAGTGCGATTGATATGTCCGTTATGAATCATGGACCAATCGGTCAGACCGCCGGTGATTCCGTACGCGGCAAGAATCTCATCAATGCAGGAAGGGAGTTTATCCTGATGTGTATCCATATCGATAGCTTTCCTTTCAAATGTAAGTAGATTTAGACTTGATAATTATATACTTTTTTTTCAAATTAGTCAACAATTTCTTGCAATACTCTTTACAGTTTCAAAAAAATAATGTAAAATAGGGTGTGAAATCAGACAGAAAAAAACGGAGGACACCATTTATGGAGAAAAAATACAACCGAATTCTGCTCAAACTCAGCGGCGAAGTTCTGGCCGGCAGCAACAAGCAGGGTATTGACTTTGACACCGTGACCAGCGTCTGCAAGGTCATCAAGCAGTGCACCGAGATCGGCGTGGAGGTCGGCATCGTCGTCGGAGGCGGCAACTTCTGGCGCGGACGCTCGAGCGGCAATATGGACAGAACCAGAGCCGACCACATCGGTATGCTCGCGACGGTTATGAATTCCCTTGCGCTTGCCGACACGCTCGAACAGCTCGGCGTTCAGGTCAGAGTGCAGACCGCCATCGAAATGCGGCAAATTGCCGAGCCCTACATCCGCAACCGCGCCATCCGTCATTTTGAAAAAGGACGCGTCGTGATTTTCGGCTGCGGCACGGGATCGCCGTTCTTCAGCACCGATACGGCTGCTTCCCTCAGAGCGGCAGAGATTCGCGCCGACGTCATGCTCAAGGCGACGAACGTGGACGGCGTTTACGACAAAGACCCCAACCGTTTTGACAATGCCGTCAAGTTTGAATCGCTCACACATGCCGATGTTGTGGAAAAAGGCTACGGCGTCATGGACAGCACCGCCGCCGCGCTGTGCAAGGACAACAATATCCCCATTCTCGTGTTCAATCTTCAGGATCCGGAGAATATTCTGAAAGCTGTCTGCGGAGAACCCATCGGAACCCTTGTTGAAGACTGATTTTTCAACATTTATTTAAAGAATATAACATAAACTATTCAGGAGGTACATCATGGAACTCAAAGAACTGTACGAAAATACGAAAACCAGAATGAACAAAACAATTAACGCGCTTCATACCGAATATGATTCCATCAGAGCCGGACGCGCCAGCGCAAAGGTGCTCGACAGAATCAGCGCGGATTATTACGGCACACCCACGCCCATCACGCAAATGGCGAGCATCTCCAATCAGGACGCGAGAACGCTTGTCATTCAGCCGTGGGATAAATCGGCTCTCTCCCTGATCTGCAAGGCCATTCAGGCGTCTGACCTCGGCATCAATCCGCAGAACGACGGCAGCGTCATCCGTCTGGGATTCCCCGCGCTGACGGAGGAGAGAAGAAAACAGCTCTCGAAAGATATCGCCAAGATCGCGGAAGACGCCAAAATCGCGATCCGTCAGATCCGCCGCGATTCGATCGACAAGGTCAAAGCCATGAAAAAGAATTCCGAAATCACCGAGGACGATCAGAAAGGTGCCGAAGAAAAGGTGCAGAAGATCACCGATGATTTCATCAAACAGATCGACGAGATCGAAAAGGCGAAGACCGCCGAGATCATGGAAATCTAAACGAAAGGAATGAACCGGCTCTCAGCCGTTCATAAAAAACTATGGCAGATAAACAGGAATTACCCGTTTTTTCCGTTCTTCCGACGCACGTCGGCTTCATCATGGACGGCAACGGCCGATGGGCAAAGCAGCGCGGTCTGCCCCGCAGCGAAGGGCATAAGGCAGGCGCGAAGACATTCCGCCGAATCGGCGAATACGCCGCCGATCTCGGCATACGGTACGTTACATTCTACGCCTTTTCAACGGAAAACTGGAAACGTCCCGAGCAGGAAGTCGAGGCCATTATGGAGCTGTTCGGCGAATATCTCCACGAAGTCATTGACCGCATCCGCGAAAACGAAGAAAAAGGAATCCGCCTGAAATTCATCGGCGACAGGACAGGGATTTCTCCCGAACTTTTAAATCTGATGAATTATACGGAAGAACTGACCAAAGATAAAAAGAGAGTGACGCTCAACATCGCTGTCAACTACGGCGGTCGTCATGAGCTGACGACTGCTGTCAGGGACATCGCGGCAAAAGCCGCCGCCGGTAAGCTCTCGCCCGGAGAGATCGACGAACAGATGATCTCCGACGCGCTCTATACAAGCGGTCAGCCCGACCCGGATTTAATCATCCGTCCAAGCGGAGAATACCGTCTCTCCAACTTTTTAACCTGGCAGAGTGCTTATTCGGAGCTGTGGTTCTCCGATATTCTCTGGCCGGATTTTACGCCGGAGGACTTTAACGAAGCCCTTCGCGCTTACGAAAAAAGAAACCGTCGTTTCGGCGGCATTTGACAAAAACAGACAGACAGCATTTCAGTAAGGAGACTTCCCTGCCGGAGTGCTGTCACTATGCAAGAAAAGGAAAAATCCATGAAACAAAGAGTTATTACCAGTATTGCCGGCATTGCCTTCATTCTTCCCTTTTTCATATTTATGCACACGGCGGCTTTTCCCGTTCTGATTGCACTCATTTCGCTTTTCGGCGTTTATGAGGTTATCAAAGCGACGGGCGGTCAGAATCCCGTGCTGTTGGTGCTTAGCTGTCTGACGGCAGCCGTCATTCCGTTTTTATTCCATTTCAACATAAAACTTCCGTTCATGCCGGTTGCGATTGCGTATGTCTTGGTTTACTTCATGATTATGGTCCCCATGCACAAAAAGACGACGTTCAACGACTGCATTACCGCTCTGTTTGCGACATTGACCATTCCCTGCTCGATATCCGTCCTGATTGAACTGCGCGACGTATATCTCGATTTTCCCAACCGCTATACCAAAGCGACCGGTGTATTCCTTGTGCTGTTCGGCCTGTTTTCTTCCTGGGCGACCGATATCTGTGCTTATTTCGCAGGACGCGCGCTCGGCAAGCATAAGCTCTGCCCCGAAATCAGCCCGAAGAAAACCGTTGAGGGCGCAATCGGCGGCGTGCTCGGCGCGGTCGTATTCAATCTGATCCTGTTCGCTGTGTTCAGCGAGTTCTTCTTCACGACAAACACCATTAGAATCTGGCAGATCATTCTCATCAGCATGGTGCTTTCCGTCATCAGTATGTTCGGCGATCTTTCAGCATCGATCATCAAGAGAAATCACAATATTAAAGATTTCGGAAAAATTCTACCCGGGCACGGCGGCGTGATGGATCGTTTCGACAGCTGTCTGTTTGTCCTCCCGGCACTTTATCTCTCCCTCTACCTTTTGAATCAGTTTATCTGATACAACAACAGAAAGGAACGGTAGGATGTTATGAAAAAAATCGCGATTCTCGGCTCGACCGGCTCCATCGGCACACAGTCCATCGACGTTGCTCTCAAGCACGGCTATCAGGTTACGGCATTGACCGCTTATTCCAACGCAAAGCTTCTTGAGGAACAGGCTCGTCTGCTGAAACCTCAGAAGGTTGCGCTTTACCGTGAAGAAGAAGCCGCTGCGCTGAAAACAGCCTTGGCCGATACCGATATAAAAGTATTATACGGTACGCACGGCATCTGCGAATGCGCGGCAGAAACCGACGCCGATACTGTCATCAACGCGATCGTCGGTATGGCGGGACTACGCCCGACGCTTGCCGTCATAAACGCAAAAAAGCAGCTCGCGCTGGCGAATAAGGAATCGCTTGTTGCGGGCGGTCAACTCGTCACGAACGCCGCTTCAGAAAATCACGTTCCGATTCTGCCGGTTGACAGCGAGCATTCGGCGATTTTCCAATGTCTTCAGGGCAAACCTGCCAACAAGGCGCTGAAAAAAATCATTCTGACGGCCTCCGGCGGTCCGTTCTTCGGTAAGAAAAAAGAAGAGCTTGACGGCGTGACCGCAGCGGACGCGCTTAAGCATCCGAACTGGAGTATGGGCGCAAAAATTACAATTGACTCCGCCACCATGTTCAACAAAGGGTTGGAGCTGATCGAAGCGGTATGGCTGTTCGGCGTCAAGCCAACCGACGTGGATATTGTCGTGCACCGCGAGAGCATCGTGCACTCGATGGTCGAATATGACGACAATTCCGTCATCGCGCAGTTAGGGCTGCCCGATATGCGCATTCCCATTCAGTATGCGCTCACCTATCCGGAACGCTATCCGTCACCCGTCGGCGAGCTGGATTTTGCATCTGTCGCTTCCCTTACTTTCTATAAACCCGATTATGAGACATTCCGCTGTATCAACATCTGCCGAAATGCAATCGATCAGGGCGGCCTCAGACCGGCGGCAGTAAACTCCGCAAACGAAGAGGTCAACCGCCTGTTCCGTGAAGGCAAGGTTCGCTTCAACGAAATTCCCGACCTGATTCTTGAGGGCGCTGCTGCAGCTCCCGTCAAACAGAATTTTACGGTTGACGATATCGACGAGACCGATAAACTCGTCAGAGCGGCTGTCCTCGACGCCGTTTCCCGAAAGGACTGATTCTTCTTTTGAAAACCATTCTTCTCTCCGTCAGCGCGGCGACCGTCTGGAACAAGGTCTGGCCGATCCTCGTGGCGATTCTCTTTTTCGGACTGATCATCGCGATCCATGAGCTTGGGCACTTTCTCTCGGCAAAGCTCTTCGGCGTCAAAGTCAACGAGTTTTCACTCGGCATGGGTCCCGCGATCTTCAAAAAGCAAAAAGGAGAAACCAAATATTCTCTCCGCTGCCTGCCCATCGGCGGCTATGTCAGCATGGAGGGTGAAGACGATAGCTCTGAGGATGAGCGCGCCTTCTGCAACAAAAAGCCGTGGAAAAAATTCATCATCGTCGCGGCGGGCGCGATCATGAACCTGATTCTCGGCTTTCTTTTCGTCGTCATTCTGACCTCAATGGACGACCTCATCGGCACGACGCAGATCCACAGCTTTTATGAAAACGCGACCAGCGCGCAGTACGGGCTTCAGGTCGGCGACGAGATCAAGGAGATCAACGGCATGCATATTTTTTCGAGCCGTGACATCAGCTATGCCATGCTGCGGGACGACGACGGCATCTATGACATGGTCGTCAAACGCGACGGCGAAAAAGTTAAGCTGGAAGACGTCCATTTTGACCGAAAGACAGACGAGAACGGCAACAGCACAATCATCTATGATTTTATCATCGTCGGCGTCGAAAAAACGCCGCTGAACGTCATCACGACGGCGGCAAAGGACACCGTTTCCATCGCACGGCTCGTCTGGCTGACGCTGTTTGACCTCGTGACGGGGCATTACGGCATCAACGATTTGTCGGGACCCGTCGGAACGGTTTCGATCATTGCAGACGTGACGTCGGAAGCCGCATCTTCCGGCGCGGGCTTTGACACAATCGTCTATATTATGGCGCTGATTTCCATCAACGTCGGCGTTTTCAATCTTTTACCGATTCCCGCTCTCGACGGCGGCAGACTGTTCTTTATTCTGATTGAAATGATCCGCCGCAAACCGGTTCCCGCCAAATATGAGGGCTACGTTCACGCCGCAGGAATGGCGCTTTTGATACTCCTGATGGTCGTCATCACCTTTAACGATATCAAGAATCTTATCACCGGCGTTCTGTAGCCGGTTATCGGAGGAATTTTATGTACAGCCGCAGAAAATCCAAAGAAGTGAAAATCGGCTCCGTCACCATCGGCGGAGATCATCCTATCGCCGTACAGTCCATGCTCAACACACCGGCGTCCGACGCCGATGCGTGCGTCCGTCAGGCAAAACGCTTACAGCAGGCAGGCTGCGAGATCATCCGCACCGCCGTGCCCGATCTCGACTGCGTCCGGACGGTGTACAAATTAAAAGAAAATCTCGACATTCCCGTTGTCGCCGACATTCATTTCGACTACCGCATTGCGCTTGAATGTGCCGAAGCCGGTGTCGATAAAATCCGCATCAATCCCGGTAACATCGGCTCGGAGGATCGCGTCAAAGCAGTCGCCGACAAATGCCGCAAAAAGAATATTCCCATCCGAATCGGCGTCAATTCCGGCTCGCTTGAAAAAGAAATCTTAGCGAAATACGGCTCTCCTACACCGCAGGCTCTTGCCGAAAGCGCAATGTACCACGCCGGACTTTTGGAAAAATTCGATTTTGACAATATCGTCATCTCCCTGAAATCCTCGGACGTCATGCGCTCCTTTGAAGCGTACAGTCTTGTTGCCGAGATGTGCGATTATCCGCTTCATATCGGCGTAACGGAAGCCGGAACGGAACGTATGGGCATCATCAAATCGTCGGCAGGGCTCGGCGCGCTGCTGATTGCCGGCATCGGCGACACGATCCGCATTTCACTGACTGCTGACCCGGAAAAGGAAATAGACGCTGCTTATGACTTGCTGAAAGCGGTCGGTCTGCGCTCCGAGGGAATCCGCTTTGTCTCCTGCCCGACCTGCGGCAGAACAAAGATTGACCTGATCGGCATTGCCGCCGAAGCGGAAAAACGCTTAAAAAACTGCCGGAAGAACATCACGGTCGCGATTATGGGCTGCGCCGTCAACGGCCCCGGAGAAGCCCGGGAAGCCGACATCGGCATTGCCGGCGGCGACGGCTGCGGACTGATCTTCCGCAAGGGAGAAATTCTGCGGAAAGTTCCGGAGGACAAGCTCCTTGACGAGCTGATGAAAGAGATCGAGCATACCGATTTCACCAAATAACCGCAATGCAGACACGTAAAACCAACAACAAAACATGGTTCAAATTAGATAACGCGGCAAAGATTTTCCCCGGTCAGAATTCCAAAACGTGGTCGAACATGATCCGCATTTCCGTCAACCTCAAGGAGGAAGTTGAGCCGGAAACGCTTCACCGTGCGGTTCTGTCCTGTCTGCCGCGATTTCCGACCCTTGACGTACGGATCCGCAAGGGCTTTTTCTGGTATTATTTTGAAAAGAATGACAAGAATCCGCCGATCAAGCCCGACGTCAACAATCCGTGCGTCCGTATACGCTTCAACGAAAACAACCGTTTTCTCTTCCGCGTTTTCTATTATCAGAACAGGATCTCGCTTGAGCTCTTTCACGCGCTGACCGACGGCTACGGCAGCGCCGTTTTTCTGAGTACGCTCACAGCGGAATATCTCCGGCTCAAGGGATATGAGATTCCCTCCGGCAAAATGGTACTGGATCTGAATGAACCGCCTCGTCCCGAAGAGTTAGAAGATTCTTTCGCGAAATACGCCACCTCGAAAGTCAAAGCCAAACGCCCGGCTCTACCGACCTATCACCGTACAGGGACAAAAATGCCGAAGCATCTTTCGATTATGACAAGCGGCTATATGCCCGTCGATATCCTCAAATCCAAGGCCAAAGAGCACGGCGTGACGATCACGGAGTATTTAGCATCGGTACTGATGCTGGTGCATATGCATCTGCAAAAAGATGAAAACATCCGTCAGAAGGAAGTCAGCATCCAGATTCCCGTCAACTGCCGCAATCAGTTTCCATCCGAAACGCTTCGGAATTTCTCGGTCTGCTACAGCGTGCGGCTCGACCCGAATCTCGGCGAATACACCTTTGAGGAGATTCTGCGGCAGGTATCGCTCTACTTGCGCTATACCAATAATAAGAAGCATCTGCAATCGATGTTCGCCGCGAATTTGGGGCTTGAGAAAAACCCGGTCATGCGTCTGATTCCACTTGTGATCAAAGACCTCGGGATCGGAATCTCGTTCGCATTGACAGCCGAACATACCACCACATCGCTGTTTACCAATCTCGGTATTGTCTCACTGCCCGAAGAAATGAAACCCTTTGTTGACAGCTTTATCCTCATGCCGAGTCCCGGCAAGGTCAACGGCGGCAGGGTCGGTGCCGTTTCTTACGGAAACACGATGACTGTCACTTTTGCCAACCTCTATACCAACACCGATATCGAACGGGAGTTTTTCCGATTTCTCATCAGACAGGGCATCCCCGTCAGAATCGAGAGCAATAAAGATGTGTAAAGGACGAAATCCGTTATGTCATACTGTGTCAACTGCGGCGTAGAGCTTGCGGACTCTGCACGAAAATGTCCGCTCTGCGATACGCCTGTACTCAATCCGAATATCCTTGCCGAGGGAAACGTCGAACCGCCCTTCCCCTCGCATATTGAGCTGCCGAAAGGTGCCAGAACCCGTTACACCGCCGTGATTCTTTCGCTGGTGCTTCTGCTGCCGAACATTGTCTGCGTCATCACCAATCTGCTTCTGACGACGCATCAGCTCTGGTCGGTCTATGTCGTCGCCACATCGGCGATCGTCTGGTTTCTGTTTCTCTTTCCTTTTATTATGAAAAAGAAACACAAATACTGGACACTTGCGGTGGACGCCGTTGCGACGGCCGCCTATATTTTTGTCTTCTACTACTACGATTCACCAACAAAGGGCTGGTTCTGGACACTGGCCGTCCCACTTGATGTCGCGGTTTTTCTTTCCATTGCCGCACTGTGTGCATTTTTCAGCGAGAAACGGACGATTCTGCATTCCCTGATCGCCATTCTGGCGGCACTGACGACGCTTGACATCTTTGTGTGTCTGATTGTTAATCTCTACCGGAAATCCCTGTGGGTTACATATGTCACGCTGATCCTCGGCATCTCCTGCCTGATTCTGCTGCTTTTCTTCATTGTCGCCGACAAAAACTACCGGCTACGTGCGTATCTCTCCCGCAAATTCTTCTTCTGAATCAAAAATAAAGGAGTATCCATATGAAACGATTCCTTACCTTTCTCTGTACGATCGCGATGCTGCTCTGCATAGCGGTTCCGTCGGCCTTTGCCGACTATGAGAATACTCATAGCAACACCGGCGATCACGCCGCCGATCTCCTCTCCGTCGCGCTAACGCAAATCGGTTATCAGGGCGATAAATACCTGCAGCAATCAACCGGCGACCGCAATGCCGCGTTTATCGCATGGTGCGCTTACGAAGCCGGTATCGGCGATGATGCGATCCCGAAAATGGCTTCGACCGAGCAGCTCTATTCGTTCTTTCTCAACGGAAAAATGCTTCATTCCTCAGGCGAATATGAACCGAAAAAAGGCGATATTGTTTTCTTCGGGGAGAACGAAACCGCCTCGGGATGCGGAATTTTCGTCTCCGTTGACAATATTTACGGAGAAGATTATGTAACAGCGATTCTATTCAGCGCGGAAGGATCCGTCCAGAAAAAACAGTATAAACGAACCTATGAAAAGCTCCTTGCTTTCGCATCGCCGGATTATACCGCAGCAGGACAGTACAAGCCCGGCGAATACCGCACAACGGCATCTTATCTGAATTTCAGAACGGCGCCGACCGTATCCTCCGAAGCGATATGTCAGCTTCCCATGGGAACACGCGTCACGGTGACGGAAATTTCCGGAGAATGGGGCAAGATCACCTACAACGGAGTGACCGGTTGGATCAATATGCAGTACGCCGCCGTTTATGAGGACAATCATAAAGATACCTCCGATTATGCCGTCAACTGGAACGTCATCGACGTCTCCAGATGGCAGGGAGATATCAATTGGGACAAGGTTGCGAACGCCGATATTCAGGGCGCGATTCTCCGCATCGGTCTGCGCGGCACCAAAACAAAAGCAATTCTCATCGATGAACGCTTTGAGGAATACTATAACGGTGCCAAGCGTGTCGGACTCCCCGTCGGCTGCTATTTCTACTCAGCTGCCGAATCGGCAGAAGAAGCGCGGGAAGAGGCTTACTTTATTCTGGATAAAATCCAATCGCTTGACCTGAAATTCGAGATGCCGGTCTATCTGGATATGGAGGCCGATGTCATTGAAAAGAACGGCAAGGAAATCATTCAGACCGTCACAACAACTTTTCTTGACGTGATGGACGCGGCAGGCGTTTATGCAGGGGTCTACTGTTCAACGTACTGGGCGAACGACTATTATTATGACGACAACATAATCGGCAACCATCCCCTCTGGATTGCCGACTGGCGTGAAGAATGCGCATATGCCGGCGATTACGGTATGTGGCAGTTTACCGAAAAAGGCAGCGTCAGCGGCATAGAAGCCAACTACACCGATCTGAACATCTGTTATGTCGATTATCCGACCCTGATTGCTGACATTGCGGCCGGCAAATTCCAGGGAAACGGCAATGAGCCGCACAGACTGGGTGATGTCAACGGCGACGGTGACATTTCCGCAACAGACGCAAGACTTGCGCTGCGGATCGCCGCCAATCTGGCAAAAGCTACTGAAAAACAATTCAATGCAGCTGATGTTGATTCCGATCAAAAAGTAACCGCTTCAGACGCGCGAAAAATCCTGCGCGTCGCCGCCGGGCTTGATAAGTTCTCATAAAAAGCACCAGCAAATAACAATCCGAAAAGCATTGTCGTTTTTTTTACACGGCAATGCTTTTTCTTTTATGAAAAAATTGGACATATCCACAGATTTGTACAATTTCATTAAAATTTTACAAATTTTATGTTTACTTTATGTTAAACTTCTTTTATAATATTATCATCATTTTTGTTGAGAAAGGAAAAAAACTCATGCACATTCCCAAGAAAATCCTCTCGGTGATGCTGTCCGTCTGTATGCTCTTTTCTGCCCTTTCAGTCGGTATTTTCGGCGCAGCTGAAAGCGGAGATCCCGACGAAATCGTCTCCTCGCTCTCTTTTTCTGCGATTTCGGATATTCATTATTATCCGCAGTCCTATACCGGCAGCAACTGCGAAGCCTGGCAGGAATACTGCACGATGGAAAGCAAGGAGTATCAGGAATCGGACGCGCTGACACGTGCGGCACTGGATTCCATCGCGCTCAGAGCCGAAGAGCTCGGCACGAAATATCTGCTGATTCCCGGAGATCTGACCAAAGACAGCGAATATCAGGCGCATATTGAACTGGCGGCGATCCTCGAACAGTTTGAGCTGGACACCGGTATTCAGGTCATCGTTATCAATGGCAATCACGATATTAACAACAATAAAGCCTGCACATTTGAAAACGGCGTCAAGGAATCGGCGCGCTGCATCACGCAAGCGGAATTCCGTGAAGTCTATAAAAATCTCGGTTACGATCTGGCAGTTTCCGAGTATCAGCCGCCCGAAGGCGAATGGGCATGCGGACTTTCCTATGCAGTCGATCTCGACGAAAACTACCGTCTGATCGTCCTGGATTCCAACAAATACGATCCCGTCAATCCCGCTAAGGATCAGACGGACGGCGCGGTTACGGATGACGCAATGGCGTGGGTCAAAGAAGTCGCTGTTGACGCTGAAGCCAAAGGCATGACGT
This sequence comes from uncultured Clostridia bacterium, assembly GCA_945912145.1. Taxonomy (GTDB): domain Bacteria; phylum Bacillota; class Clostridia; order Oscillospirales; family Acutalibacteraceae; genus UBA1081. The sequence continues at coordinate 529,646 of CAMEBF010000001.1, forward strand.
CACTTGTGATGATGCACCACTCCGTCGCGCCGCATATGAAGCTCGAACCGTCCGTTACGTTTGCTTTCTGCGTGGACGACTATATGGATGTCGCAGAGCAGTTTGCCGACGCCGGCATTCATTTTGCCTTTACGGGGCATCTCCACACGAACGATATTTCCTCCGTGACATCCGACGAAGGCAACACGATTTATGACTGCGAAGTCGGCTCGCTGACGGGCTTCCCGAACACCATCCGCGAGATGACGCTGACCACCTACGGTGACGGCGAAAGCGACATGACCTACGGGATGCTCGACGTCGATTACGCGCATGAGATCACCGTGGACGGCGTCACCTATGAAAAACCGTTCAGCACGGCGTCCTTTGCCATCAATTACGGCGGCAAATTCTCCGAAGACGGTTATGCGGATACGGTCGAGTTCTTCCTCGGCATTATCAAGAATTATCTTCTCCCTTACGTCGATCAGATCAACGAAGCCGGCGGCATTGATCCGTTCCTGCAATCCATGGGCATTGATTTAAGGGAGATCATCGGCGGATTTTTAGAACCCTACATCGGCGAAGGGCTGAAAGTAATGGGCGTGAATCTCTTCTCCGCTGACAATATCATGTGGTTTGTCGATGATCTGCTCGGTCAGGTGGAAGAGCTGTATCTCAACGACCCGGACGCTCTGATCAGCTTTCTGAAAGACATTCTGACCAAGCTCACAAACTTTAAAGTTTCCGACGTTCCCTGCACCGCGTTCCTCGACACCTATCACTTCGGCGACGCCAATAAGCCCGGCACGCTCGGCGATCTGATTCTAAGCGCAATGGCATACTGGTACACCGGCAATGAGGATATCAGCGGCGACGCATTTGTACAGGACGTTCTGAGGAATTTTGCCGAAGGAGATCTGGCGCAGCAGTTAGTCAATTTCCTGCTTGACGTTGTCTTTAACGACATTCTCGACGATGCCATTCTTTCAAAACTCTATATCCGCCTCGATAAGCTCTTTGATCAGAATTGTCTGATCGGAAAGGCGCTTGGCTGCGGCGTTGACGCCTTCGTCAACAAATTCCTTCGCGGCGACACCTCCTATCAGAATCTTGTCGATACCGTTTTTGAGTTCGGCGTTCTGCCCTACTCGAGCCTCTACGACATTCTCGATCAGCTCCTCATACAGGAATATATGACCGCAAGCCAGTATGACGCCATCGGCGACGAGATCGCCTACTGTCTCGGCGACTTCGTGACGGACGAAAACCCGAAAGCTCTCGGCGATAATAACGTCACCTATTCGTCCGATCGCGTGACGCCGGAAGCGACACGGGAGAATTACCGTCTGCCGTCAATGATTTCCGTCACACTCGGCGAAGACAGTCTGAGCGCAAACATCAACTGGTTCTCGAAAAGCACCGTCACAGGCGGCGATATTGAAATTTACAAAGCGGACGATTTCACCGCGTTCAGCGGCGTTCCGACCGATAATGCAGATTTTACGATTTCGTCAAAAACCGAGACGGTCACACGCACCTATCCCGGTATTGATTTCGGCGTAATCGGCTTCTTCCAGTATGAATTTGAGCTGAACCGCCACACGGTTACGCTCAGCGGCCTGGAAGAAGGAACAAAATACTATTACCGTGTCGGCGATGCAGAAAAGGGCTGGTGGAGTGAGACCGGTACGATTGAAACGGCTGACGGCTCCGATTCCGTCACGTTCTTCCATATGTCCGACCCTCAGTCCCAGAACAAAGAGCAGTACGAAAGCTCCTGGGCATCTGTCGTCGAAACAGCGTTCAATCTCTATCCCGACGCAAAATTCATCATGAACACAGGTGACCTCGTTGATCACGGCAACAACTCCTGGCAATGGCAATGGATGTTCGACACCGCGTCAAAGAATCTGATGAACACCTATCTGATGCCGACGACCGGCAATCATGAAGGCAAGGCGGATTATGCGACGGTCAACAACTTTGCGCTTTCGGGTGTTCCCGAACAGGATACCGCAACAGGCGTTTACTATTCTTTTGATTATAACAATGTTCACATTGCGGTACTGAACACCAACGATCTCGACGAAAACGACGCACTTTCCGCAAAGCAGATCGAGTGGCTCAAAGCCGACATGAACGGCAGCGATGCACAGTGGAAAATCGTCGCACTTCATAAAGCACCCTATTCCAACGGCTCGCATTACAATGATGACGATGTCTGCGCAATCCGTGACCAGCTCAGCGTGCTGATGCCGCAACTGAATATCGACTTAGTGCTTCAGGGACACGATCATGTTTACATGAGAACCTACGCCCTTGACAGCAACAAAGTCACAGATACGAACCGAATCTATCTGACACACAATGGTAAACAATATAAGACAGACGTTCAGCCGACCGGCACGACCTACGTCATCAGCGGCACGGCAGGCGTCAAGACCTATCTGCAAAAAGACGAGGCACTCACCGACGAGTATTTTCCGAGAGCCGAAGTCATCAAAGTCGCTGATTCTTCGATGTTCTCCGCGATTCAGATTGAAGGCGGCGTGCTCTACTTCGACGCGTATAAGGTGACAGACGGAAAAGCCGTCGCAATGGATTCCTTTGCGATTCAGAAAGACACCAATGCAGGCGAATACGCAGGTGACTGCGAGGATGTCTCCGCAGACAAACAGAATGCGGCACAGACCTCTATCGGCAGCTTCTTCCAAAAACTCGCAAATTTCATCATCAGGCTGCTGCGCTTCCTCGGCAAAATCTCGGAGATGTATTTCTCCTGAATCCCATCAATTCCGGACAGGATAAGTTTTTCGCTTATCCTGTCTTTTTTTACTTGACAAATCTGTTTTATCTGCTATAATGTATCAAGTGAGACATATTTTGGGGTGTTTTTGGTGAAACAAACATTTTTGGAGACGCTGCGTACCTGTCCTCTTTTTCGTGAGGTCAGTAATGACGATCTGCAAATCATCGCAGACGACTATGCGTCACTCACGGTTTCCGAAAAGAACAGCGTGATTTTTTCCGAAACGCAGTATGAAAAGGCGCTGATGATCCTCTTAAAAGGACGTGCTACTGTCACGAAAAACGGCGGCAGCGGAAAAATTCTGATGAGTGTTCTCGAAAAAGGCGATATTTTCGGCATGGCGGCTCTTTTTTACGAGGATGAACCGTTTCTGACCGAGATTACTGCTCTCGATAAAGTGACGATGCTGATGATTTCCAAGGAAAATCTGAAGAAGATTTTTGTCAGATGGCCCGTTGTTTCGGAAAACTATATCACAATTCTTTCCGAAAAAATCCACTTTCTCAACCGCAAGATCAGCACCTACACAAAGGGAGATACGCTCAGAAAAGTCGCGTCGTTCCTGCTCCAATATACCGACGCCGGAACAAAAACGGCAACTCTTCCCTACAGCATGACCGACATGGCGGACGCGCTCAACACCGGACGGGCTTCTGTCTACCGCGCATTCGATGCGCTCGAAAACGACGGCATTATCAAACGAAGCGGCAGGTCGGTCGCGATTCTTGATTTCGCCGCCTTACAAAATATATAAGGCTATTTAGCTTTACATAATCCATACTACACTTATAGGAGTGACCAACATGAAAACTAAAAAAATCATTGCTGTTCTGATGGCGTTGGCTCTTTTGCTCGTGTCCTTTGCCGCGTGCTCTGCCGACAAGACGCCTGACGAACCCACAACAGATGCCGGGACATCCGTGCAGACCTCGGAACCGGACAGCGTTCCCGAAAGCACCGGCGTAATCAACGTCTCTGTTCTGAAAGGCCCTACAGGCATCGGTGGTGCCTATCTCTGGACAAAATCCGACAACGGCGAAACCGCCAACACCTACAACATCACACTTGACACCGATGCGACAGTTGTTGGGCCGAAGCTTATGACAGGTGAATACGATATCGCGTCGATTCCGACCAACCTTGCCGCGTCTCTGTATCAGAAATCACAGGGCAAGGTCAAAGTTATCGCCGTCAATACCCTTGGCGTGCTCTATCTCGTCACAAAAGACAACGCCGTAACTTCCCTTAACGACCTGAAAGGCAAAACTATTCTCGCTTCCGGTCAAGGCACAATCGCGGAATATGCGCTCAATTATGTGCTTGAATCCAATGGCTATACGATCGGTACGGATGTGAACATCGAGTTTACAAGCGAGCATTCCGAATCCGTCGCGAAGGCACTTGCCGGCGGCTATGACGTCGTGCTGCTTCCCGAACCCTTTGTCACACAGCTTCAGGTCAAAGACGCGTCGTTCTCCGTCGGCATCAATCTGACGGAAGAATGGGAAAAACTCGGCAACACAACGCTTGCCATGGGCTGCATTGCGGTAAACGCCAACTTCTACGAGAACAACAAGGCAGCCGTTGCCGCGTTCCTCAAGGATTACGCAGAGTCGGCGGCCTATGCCAACGAGCATGTTGAAGAGGCAGCAAAACTTGTCGAATCGCATGATATCATGCCGGCAGCCGTCGCCCAGAAAGCGATTCCGAACTGCAACATCGTCTGCTTAACAGGCGATGAAATGAAGGCTGCGCTGACAGGTTGCTACAGCGTACTGTTCGAGCAGAACCCGAAGATCATCGGCGGCAGTATGCCTGCGGACGATTTCTACGTCTATGCAGAAAATTAAAAAACTGCTGAAAACAATTTTCATTGCGCTCATCTGGCTCGGCATCTGGCAGATTCTTTCTGCCATTGCCGGGCTTTCGGTGCTTTTGCCCTCGCCGCTTGAGACGATTCATGAGCTTCGGCTCTTAGCCGTCACGACGAGCTTCTGGCAGTCTGTCCTTACCTCCATCGTACGCATTGCAATCGGTTTTCTGTTCGGCACCGTTATCGGTGTACTGACTGCCGCCGCGTCTGCTTTTTCAAAGATAACCAATGACTTTTTAGAGCCGATTGTTCACATCATCAAAGCGACGCCCGTCGCTTCGTTTATCGTGCTCGCCGTCGTGTGGCTCAAATCGGGCAACGTGCCGTCATTCACCTCGATGCTGATGGTGTTCCCTATCGTTTGGATGAATGTTTGCACCGGGATTCGCGAGACCGACAAAAATCTGCTCGAAATGGCGGATGCATTCGGCGTCCCTAAAAACAAAAAATTTATGAAAATCTATTTGCCGTCCGTCAGACCCTATTTTATTTCGGCGGCGACGACCGCCATGGGACTCGCCTGGAAATCGGGTATTGCGGCGGAGGTTATCTGCAATCCGAAAAATTCAATCGGAAGCGGCATTTACGCCTCCAAAATCTATCTTGAAACGCCGAAACTGTTCGCATGGACGGCTGTTGTCGTGCTGCTGAGTATCGCGCTCGAAAAAATCATGCTCCGTCTGCTGAAAAGGAGGAAAAAATATGATAAGCATTCGTAATCTTTCCAAAACCTTTAACGGCAAGGCGGTCTTATCGGATTTTACCGCAGAATTCAAAGAGGGGCAATCAATCTGCATCATGGGGCCGTCCGGCATCGGTAAAACCACACTGCTGCGATTGCTGGCAGGTCTCGAAAAAGCGGATTCGGGAGAGATTGCAGGTCTTGACGGCAAGAAAAAATCCTTTATTTTTCAGGAAAACCGTCTACTCCCGTGGCTGAGTCTTTATGATAATATGCGTTTCGTCACGAACGACGCCGAAAAAATCGAAACCGCTTTAAAACAAACGGGACTCTGGGACGACCGAAGCAAAATGCCGGATGAACTCAGCGGCGGCATGGCGCGGCGAGCAGCGATTGCAAGAGCGGCGGCGGTCGGCGGCGATGTGTTTTTCATTGACGAACCCCTCTACGGGCTTGACGTCAGAACGAGCCGCGACATTCTGTCTCTCATTAAAGAAACGATCCGAGGTAAGACGTCATTCATTGTCACGCACAGTCCGGAGGAAGCGTATTTTCTGGCAGATTCCATTTTCTTTTTGCAGCAGTCTCCCGTTTCACAGGGCATGATCAAAAATATTACCGACTTTTCCTCTCCGGAGGACATCAAAAATCAACTTTTGTAGAATTTAGTCTTGCAAAACGCGACCGAATGCAGTACTCTTATAGAGAGGTGTTTTGATATGGATTCTCCAAAAGAAATTGCGCTGCATTATTCCGGCATCGCGAAGAGTAAAGCGTCGCTCACCGTTTTGCAAACGCTCCTTCTTGGCGTTCTCGCCGGACTGTTTATCGCATTTGCCGGCGTCGCATCTGCGGCGGCTTCATCAACCGTTTCCAATCCGTCGATCGCAAAGCTCATTTCTGCCGCCGTCTTCCCTGCCGGGCTTGCAATGGTGGTCGTTGCCGGGTCTGAACTCTTTACGGGCAACTGTCTGCTGATTATCGGCGTTTTGCAGAAAGATATTACATTTCTTCAGATGCTCCGCAATCTCATCCTCGTCTACATAGGCAACGCGATTGGCAGCGCGCTGACCGCTCTTATCGCATTTTACGGCAAGGCTTTTTCCGCATTCTCGGGTCAGTTTGCTGTGAGCGTGCTCAAAACGGCTGCCGCAAAGTCCGCTATGGGCTTTTCGCAGGCTCTCGTTTTAGGCATCGGCTGCAACATTCTTGTCTGCATCGCCGTCTGGATGTCGTTCGGCGCGAAGACCGTCGGCGGAAAAATTGCCGCCGTCTTTTTCCCCATTATGGCGTTTGTCGTCAGCAGCTTCGAGCACTCCGTCGCGAATATGTATTATCTGACGGCAGGTCTCCTCGCAAAAACGGACGCCGCCTATCTTGCAGCCGCAACCGAAGTCGGTGTAGACGTATCTTCCGTAACGATCGGTAACGCGCTGCTTCATAATCTTCTGCCGGCAACAATCGGAAACATCATCGGCGGAATGCTTCTTGTCGGCGTGTTCTATTGGCTGATTTACTTAAGAAAAAGCGAAAAAAAGACAGTAGCGCAGTAATTGTCAAATTTGTACGAATCCCGCCGTTTGAAATTATAAAAATACAGCACCTTTTTTTCATTTTTTATTGACTTTATGCAAAAATTGGATTATAATCAATCTTGCAGCAATGGCGCTGAATGTATATTTACTCACATGAATATATATTCCGCGCCTTTTTTACGACTATTTTTCATAGCGGACTTGTCCGTTATGTGACAGAACGAAAGGATATGTTATTCAAAATGAAGACTCTTGGCTACTACAACGGAAAATTTGACGAGATCGAAAATATGACCGTCCCGATGAACGACCGCGTCTGCTACTTCGGCGATGGCTGCTATGACGCGACCTATTCGCGCAATCACATCATTTACAATCTTGATGAACATATTGACCGTTTCTATAACAGCGCAGCGCTTCTGAAAATTCAGCTTCCGCACACCAAAGACGAGATGAAAGCGATTCTGTGCGACATGGTCTCCAAAATGGACGACGGCGACTGCTTCGTTTACTGGCAGGCCACGAGAGGAACCGGCATGAGAAACCATGCGTTCCCCAAGGACGGCAGCAAGGCGAACATCTGGATCACGCTCAAGCCCTGCAAGACCCAGCCCATTGACACAAAGCTCAAGGTCATCACGGTTGAGGACACCCGTTTCCTGCACTGCAACATCAAAACGCTGAACCTTCTCCCCTCCGTTATGGCGTATGAGCAGGCTGTGGAAGCCGGTTGTGACGAGGCAATTTTCCACCGCCACGGCAGAGTGACGGAATGCGCGCACAGCAACATTCATATTATTAAAGACAATATCCTTGTCACCGCGCCGACCGATCATTTGATCCTGCCCGGTATCGCCAGAGCAAACATGATCAAGATGTGCAAGAAGCTCGGTTACGGCGTGGACGAAACGGAATACACGCTTGACGATCTGATGAATGCAGACGAAGTCATTCTTTCAAGCTCCGGTTCTTTCTGCATTCAGGTTGTTGAGGTTGACGGCAAAAAGGTCGGCGGCAAGAACCCCGAAATGCTCCACGCGCTTCAGAATGCTCTTGTCGAGGACTTCATGGCTGCTACAGACAAATAATTCACTTCCCACCCCAACCGGAGAGGATATGATAGAATGGATACCGAAAACACCGTTCGGTTTCTTTTCTGCGGAGACTGTTCGCTTTCCGTCGAATTCGGGAACGAAATCAGTCCCGACTGCAACAATCGCATAAGAGGTCTTACGGATGCGCTCACAAAAAAACCGATTCGCGGCATTTCCGAGTGTATCCCGACTTACCGTTCGCTGCTTATCAACTACGATCCGGGTGTGATAAGCGGCGACAGCCTTATTCTCAAAATAAAAAAGCGACTGTCTGCCCTTTCGGATGTTTCCGACGGACAAAAGAATATTATCGTCATTCCCGTCTGTTATGACGGCGAATTTGCGCCGGATATGGACAATGTCTGCTCACACGCGAAGCTGTCGAAAGAAGAAGTCGTCAGGATTCATTCGGGGCGTGATTACCTCATCTATATGCTCGGCTTCCTGCCCGGCTTCCCCTATCTCGGCGGTCTCGATGAGCGCATCCACACGCCGCGTCTTGAATCTCCGCGAACGACCATTCCTGCCGGCAGCGTCGGTATCGGCGGCAAGCAGACGGGTATTTATCCGCTGGCATCTCCCGGCGGCTGGCAGCTTATCGGCCGCACACCGCTCAAGCCCTATGACCCCGAACGGGAAGAGCCGTTTCTCTACGCCGCAGGGGATTATATCCGCTTCAAGCCCGTCTCTTTACAGGAATATGACAGCATCAAAGCGCAGTGCGACAACGGAACCTACAAGGTCGAAAGGATAAAGGAGTAGCTATGGGACTGAAAATCACATCGCCCGGTTTGCTGACGACGGTGCAGGATCTCGGTCGCTTCGGTCTGATGGCAAAGGGTTTTTCGCAGTCGGGCGCGATGGACGCCGACGCCTTTCTGACAGCAAACCGCCTGCTTTCCAACAACGATTCTGAGGGCGCGCTCGAAATGACGCTGATGGGTATCTCGGGAGAATTCACCGAGGACTGCGTGATCGCCGTCACAGGCGCGGACATGGGTTGGCAACTCAACGATAAAGAGCTGATTCGCTATCAAGCAACCGAAGTCAAAAAAGGCGACAAAATCAAATCAACTGCCGCGAAAAACGGCATGAGAGCGTATCTGGCTGTTGCCGGAGGCTTCGACATTCCTGTTGTACTGGGCAGTTATTCCACCAATCTGAAATGCGGCATCGGCGGTTTTCACGGACGCAAAATTCAAACAGGAGACGAGTTGCCGTTCCGATTTGAAAGAGGTCAGCTTCTCGCGAAATACAAGGGAACGTCGGAGATCCCGACATACGACGACGAGGAAATCACCGTTCGCGTCGTCTTAGGACCGCAGGATGATTATTTTACCGAAGACGGAAAAAAGACGTTTTTGTCATCGCCCTACACGGTCACGATGGAATCCGACCGCATGGGCATTCGTCTCGACGGCGAAAAAATCGAAGCCACAGACGGCGTCGATATCATTTCCGACGGTATCGCCTTAGGCTCTGTGCAGATTCCGTCCTCCGGCAAACCCATCATCATGATGGCAGACCGACAGACGACCGGCGGCTACGCCAAGATTGCGACCGTCATTTCGGTGGATATTCCAAAAATAGCGCAGACAAAGCCCGGCGCAAAGCTGTATTTCAAGGCGGTTTCTCCCGCCGAAGCGCAAAAAATTTACAAAAGACACAAACGCGAGCTGGCATGGCTCGAGTATCGACTTTTATTCTGACAGGTGATTGACATGACAGATTATTCACGCTATTCGCCCAAAGAGGTGCGCAAGCTTATCCGCGACGGCGAAATCACGTACCATACCTCGGGTATGTGCGACGGATACGCGCAGGCGAACCTCTGCATTCTCCCCTTTTCCGACGCCTATGATTTTCTGCTCTTTACGCAGCGGAATCCCAAGTCCTGTCCGATCTTAGAGGTCGGAGACGTCGGCAGCCGTCTGATCAAAACGATGGCAGACAATGCGGACGTCGCCAAAGACATTCCGAAATACCGCGTTTACAAAAACGGCGTGCTGACGGAAGAACGCACCGATATTGCCGATCTGTGGCAGGACGATTTCGTCTATTTTCTGATCGGCTGCAGCTTTTCGTTTGAATCGGAGCTGCTCGCGTCGGATATTCCCGTCCGTCATATTGAAAAGGGATGCAACGTCCCGATGTTCCTGACCAATATCGACTGTGAGCCCGCCGGCAAATTCCACGGCAAGCTCGTCGTCAGTATGCGGCCGATTCCGTCCTCTCTTGTCGCGAAAGCGTCTGCCGTCACGGCGCAGATGCCTCGTGTTCACGGTGCGCCGATTCATGTCGGCAACCCCGAAGCCATCGGCATTAAGGACGTGATGAAGCCCGATTTCGGCGACCCCGTCCCGTTTTATGACGGCGAAATTCCCGTTTTCTGGTGCTGCGGCGTCACACCGCAATCCGTCGTGATGAGCTCAAAGCCGTCCATCGCGATCACGCACGCGCCGGGACATATGTTTATTACGGACGTGAAAAACACGTCGCTGAAATACTAAGGAGGAAGAGCTATGCTGAAAGTTGACCTGAACTGCGATCTGGGCGAGAGCTTCGGCGCGTACACCATAGGTCTTGATTCCGCCGTTATTCCCTTTATCTCGTCGGCCAACGTCGCCTGCGGCTATCATGCGTCGGATCCCGTCGTGATGAGCAAGACCGTCGCCATGTGCCGCGAAAACGGCGTAGCAGTCGGCGCGCACCCCGGATTTCCCGATCTGATGGGCTTCGGTCGGCGCAATATGAATGTCTCTCCCGCTGACGCCAAAGCCTATGTGATGTACCAGATCGGCGCGCTTGACGCTTTCTGCAAGGCGAACGGCATGACGATTCAGCACGTCAAACCGCACGGCGCGCTCTACAACATGGCCGGTAAAGACTATGCCTTGGCAAAAGCGATCTGCGAGGGTATTTACGAAGTCAATCCCAACTATATTCTGCTCGGTCTTTCGGGTAGCAATCTGATCAAAGCTGCCGAGGACACCGGTCTAAGAGCGGCAAAAGAAGTCTTTGCCGACCGCGGTTACATGGACGACGGTTCTCTCGTTCCCAGAACACAGCCCGGTGCTATGGTGACGGACGAAGACGTGATGATCCGCCGTGTGATCGGCATGGTCAAGGATGGCACCGTCGAAACCGTTTCGGGCAAAATCATTCCCATTCGCGCCGATTCCGTGTGCGTTCACGGTGACGGCGAAAAAGCGGTGGCGTTCGTGCAGCGCATTCGCAGCGAACTGACTGCGGCAGGCGTTACCATCGCCTCCATACAGGATATTTTAGAATAAGAAGTGACCCCAATTGAATAAGTATATCAGAACTTTCGCCGAAATCAATTTGGACGCGATTGAACATAATTTTAACGAGCTGAAAAACTGCGTTGAGGATAACATAAAACTCTGCGCCGTTATCAAAGCGGACGGATACGGTCACGGCGCCGTGCCGCTTGCAAAACTCTTGCAGGACAAGGCGGATTATTTTGCCGTTGCAACGGCAGACGAAGCCATCGAGCTTCGCAATGCCGGCATCAAAAATCCGATTCTCATTCTCTCTTACACCCATGTCGATGATGCTCAAGCGCTGATCACAAACAACGTCTGCATGACGGTATTCAGCCTCGACGCCGCTGAAAAGCTCGAAAAAGAGGCGACACGGCTCGGCAAGAACGCGCTCATTCACATCGCCATCGACACCGGCATGACACGCATCGGCTTTGCGCTGAACGACAGCTCCGTACAGGATATTCTGGCAATTCAAAATCTGCCGCACATCAGTATTCAAGGCGTTTTCTCGCATTATGCCTGCGCCGATATGACGGATAAATCCACGTCGGCCATGCAGACAAAGCGGTACTGCGATTTCGTCAAAAAATGTGAAGACGCCGGCGTCCTCTTTCCGATTCATCATCTGTGCAATTCCGCCGGAATCTCGGAATTTGACAAACACTTTGACATGGTTCGTATGGGCATTTCGCTCTACGGTCTGTACCCGTCCGACGAAATCGATCAGACAAAAATCGATCTGCATCCCGCAATGACCTACAAAAGCCATGTGACGCACGTCAAGGACGTTCCCGCAGGCGAAGGCATCAGCTACGGTCACACCTATAAGACGACCGAAACTCGCCGCATCGCGACCGTCTCCGCCGGTTATGCGGACGGCTACCCGAGAGCCCTTTCCAATCAGGGGAAAGTCATTGTCAGAGGGCAGTACGCGCCCATCGTCGGCAGAGTGTGCATGGATCAGTTTATGATTGATGTGACGGACATTCCGGACGTTGCCGTTGACGATGAAGTTATTCTCTGGGGCAGCGACAACGGTCTGACCGTTTCCGCCGAAGAGGTCGGCGCGATGTCAATGAGCTTTAACTATGAGATCGTCTGCGGCGTCTCAAGACGCATTCCGCGCGTCTATAAAAAGAACGAAAAAACCGTGCAGGTCGTCAATTACCTGCGCTGAAAACTTCCCAAGCAATCGGAGATTTTATGGAAAAAGAAAAAAAGTTAACCATCCTCAGCCCGTTTCTGCTGGTGCTCGCCGCGCTGATCTGGGGTATCTCGTTCGTCGCGCAGAGTGAGGGAGACGACATCGGTTCGTTCACCTTTCAGGGAATCCGCTGTCTTCTCGCCTGTTTCGCAATCTTTATCGTGATCCTCATTCGCGACAACACCGGCAAAGCGAAGCTGAGAAAGAAAAAATACCCAAACGCAAAAGAGTGGTTTAAGGATAACAAACTGCTGATCCGCGTCGGCATCATCTGCGGCATCGCGCTGACGATCGCTAACAATCTGCAGCAGTTCGGCATCGGTATGCAGGGAAAGGAAACCTCGACAGGACGTGCCGCGTTCCTGACGGCTCTCTATATCATCATCGTCCCGCTGTTCGGAATTTTCTTCAAAAAGAAAGTCAAACTGACCGCATGGATCAGCGTCGCCGTCGCCGTTTTCGGGCTGTATCTGCTGTCCGTCAAACCCGGAGAGGGAATGTCTATTTCAACGGCAGATTTCGTGCTGATTCTCTGCGCTGTGGGATTTTCGGTGCAGATCATCACGGTGGATCGCTATTCCGCCGAGGTGGACGGCGTGAAACTCTCCTGCATTCAGTTCCTCATTGCCGGTGTCGTCTCGAGCATTCTTATGTTCATTTTTGAAAAGCCCGATCTGCATCAGATTCTCGGACAGGCGGTACCGCTCTTATACTCCGGCGTGATGTCCGGCGGCGTCGCTTTTACCTTGCAGATCATCGGTCAGAAACGCTGCAATCACGTCCTCGCGAGTCTGCTTATGAGCCTGGAATCAGTCTTTTCCGCACTCGCCGACTGGGTGATTCGTGGCAATACGATGAATCAGCGTGAAATTCTCGGTTGCGCAATCATGTTCGCCGCCATTATTCTGGCTCAAATGCCCTCTTTACACAAAAAGAAAACACCAACAGTAACCGCCATCGGCGATGAAACGGAAAATGCAAAAAAATCTTAAAAAAAATCCAAGTTTTTTGCATTTACCACTTGATTTTTCAGTTCGATTCCTATATAATATCTGAGTAAGTCAAGTGAATAACTTTTGACAAACACGGAGAGTTGTCCGAGTTGGTCGAAGGAGCACGATTGGAAATCGTGTAATGGTCAAAAGCCATTCGAGGGTTCGAATCCCTTGCTCTCCGCCAGAAAACACCATAGATTGGCTATAATACGCCATTCTGTGGTGTTTTGTTTTATTTTGTAATTGCTTCAAATTGTTTCAAATTGCTTCAAATCGTTTCAAAAATCTGTCGTAATAATGTCGTATTTTTTATATAGATATTTGTGTACGGAAAGTCGAATACTGCAATCACTTAAATTACTTAATCAGAATAACCTGTATATTTCTCCCCATACTATGTCCGGGTGAAAAATATGAACAAAGATTTCAATCCTCTTGCCGATCTGCCGATGGGATTCGGTATGACGCTGATGCAGAATGAGAACGTGATGCGTCGGTTTGCCGCTATGAGCGACGAAGAGCAGAAGAGCGTACTCTCGCAAACGCACACCATTCAATCGAAAAAAGAAATGCAGGCGTTTGTCAATCATATGGGCGACAGCGGTGCTGTCCTGTGAGAAAAACGAAACCGGGTCGCGTCAAGCGATCCGGCTTTTCTTAATTTCGATGGTCAAGCATTTTTCGATAGCGGTCTTCGATCAGGGTTTCCGCACCCTCGATCACGGTTTTTAAGAATTGCGGTTCTATATCGTAGGCGCTTTCGGGCGCTTTTTCATTCTGGCGTTTGCCTGAAAACATCTTATCGAGCACATGCGACGCTAAAATATCGCCGTCGCGGATATCGAGTGAGAACCACTCTTTATCGGAAACGCCGTATTTTACACTCAGAAGCGCAAAACGATAAACGGAGAGGAGCATTTCCTCTTTCAATCGATTTTCGGCAGTATCGCCGGACGCGCTGAGCTTTTCACACAGATCGACAAGTGCGCGGATCAGCGTTTTCATGCGGAGTTCGGTGTCAGTCGGCAGTTCGCTGTCATTCTCGAGGTCATTCAGGCCGTGACGGTTATCGGTAAGCCCTAAGAGATAGTCCGCCGTTACGTCATAATAGTCGCAGGCGCGTTTGAGAAAATCAAGCCCGCATTCGCGGATTCCTTTTTCATAATGCGACAACAGCGCCTGCGAAACGCCGAGGCACGACGCCGCTTCTTTCTGACTCAAGTTTTTTTCTTTGCGTAAATCCGCAAGCCGCAAGGCAAAATTTGCGCTCATCTCTTGACACCCCGTGTTCGATGTTGTATGATTATTTTACAACATTTGAAACATTTTGTAAAGGACAAAAGCGCATGAAAACTTATAAAATATATCTGATCCGAAACGGTTTGACGCAGGGTTCGATTGAGGGACGATACATCGGTCACACGGACGAAGACCTGTGTGAAACGGGTCGCAAGCAGATAATCGAGCTGGCAACGACGGGCTATTTCCCTGAGGTCGAAGCCGTTTTTTCCAGTCCCCTGAAACGCTGCGTACAAACGGCGAAGCTGATCTATCCCGACAAAGAGCCGATTCTTATGAAAGAGCTGATGGAATGCGATTTCGGCGAATTTGAAGGCATGACCGCCGACGAACTGGCAAACGAGCCGACCTTCAAAGACTGGCTCAAGGGCGGCAAAGATGCAGCCCCTCCGTTCGGCGAATCGAACGGAGACTTCAGCACACGCGTCTGCAACGGCTTTATCCGGATTATAGACGGCATTCTCAAAAGCGGGACAAGAGAATGCGCCATTGTGACGCACGGCGGCATCATTATGACCATCCTTGCCGCGTTCGGACTTCCCGAAGCCCCGATGACCGACTGGCGCGTCCCCTCCGGCTGCGGCTATACGCTGAATCTCGACGCCGGCATCTGGTCGCGTGTGCGCAAAATCGAAGTCATCGACGAAATCCCCTATACCATTCGTGAAGACAGCGACGACTGGGCGTCCGACGGCAGCGATTTCTTCTGGCACGACTACGAAGAGGATAATGAAGAATAAAAAAATACGGAGAAGCCGTCAGGCCTTCTCCGCTTTTTTTGCAGTAATCCGGGAATAAATCGCCGCGCTGCCAAGTCCCACGATCGCGGTACCAATAAATACCGCAGCTGCGAGAAGCAGGTTATTGCTTTCCAATGCGCTTCCGCACCATGTCGACGTGATAACAGAGGGAATCCTTGCGATCGTCGTCAGTACCATGAACAGGACGATATTTTCGTCCGTCAGCGCAATCAGATAGGTGATAACATCCTTCGGCGTGCTCGGGATCAGATAGATGATAAAGAGCGTAATATTTAAATTTTTCTTATTCTGCAAAAATGAGAGAGATTCGATTTTCTTTCTCGGAACAAAAAGCTCAACTAACTTTATGCCGAATTTTTTGGTCAGAGCGATAATGACCAACGAACCGATGAACTGCCCAAACAGGCAATAGAACAGACCTCCCCATATGCCATACAGATAACCCGCCGCGATTTCAAGCGGTTCACCCGGGATAATCTTGACGACTGTCTGCACGGCGCGGATCGTGACAAAGACAACCTTTCCCCATACGCCGAAGCTGTCGATCCATGCGTTGAACGCCGCTCTGTCTTCCACAAAAAGGACAAGCTTCTGTCCGAGTGTAAAATAACAGATCACAATTGTCGTCAGCATTATGCCGGAAATTGTAATGACTGCGATCCGTTTAGATCGGACGTTTTTTATCTCCGCAGCCGCTTCGTTCAATGTATTCCGGAAATCCATAATTTTGGCCGCACAGAAAGCGCGGAGGTGACTTTGTTTTTTTTCCGTCAGATCGTCCATATCAAATCACCTTTGTATGAGAGGATGAAAAACCGGTCGCATCACCATTGACCGTTTCATCATAGAAACAGTTGAGAACACCGTGATAATCTTCATTCCAGGGCTTATACTGACCGTTATAATGGACAACAACGGTATTCTGGCGCACCCAATTGAGATCAATCTGTCGACGAAACAGATAGAATGTTTTTTCATCCAGATTATACAGCTTTTCATCAAGAATGGCAATTTTTCCGTTGAACAACCCGTTAAAAACATCCTGATCGCCCTGGATCAGCTTCAATTTTTTTGTGCTGTTCTTTTCTATGTAGGCGAAAATATCGTTCAAATCATACTCGCGTCGCATTGCTTCTATATCCATCAGGATCACGCCGGAATTGATATAGCGGTCTTTCAGACCGAGACGTGCGCGGTTCAGACGTTCCACAATGCCCGTCGTATGCCCTGCCGCCGCAAGAAGCGAACCACCTAAATCCATCTGATAGAGTTTATCAAGCGGATTGATCACGACCGCATCAGGATCAAGGTACAGGACGCGTTTTGTATTCTTCGGCATAAAATCGATCGCCAGCAAGCGGTAATAGCTCGCTTTCGCCGTGTTCAGGCGCTTGATCGTCGGCGCACCCTCAAAAAGAGAATCCTGAATCTCGACGGGATGCAGCACCATACGGGACAAATCCATACATTTTTCCATTTCCTGAAAATCATTCTGATCCAGCGAGGAATGCGCCACATAAATATCAAAGAAAGTACCGGGATTGGAAGTCCGGATGGATTTCAGCAGGACAAGCAAAGGGTTTAAATAATTTCTGTCAATCGTTACCAAGATATTCATAATAAAAACGCTCCTTATCTTCCGTTCACATCATACAGTCCGAAAGTAAAGAAAAAGTAAAGAGAAAAAGAAATGTTTACAAAAAAAACGAACCTTTCCCGAAAAGATCCGTCAATAAAAGATTTCTTGTTTTTTGTGGTACTTCTTGATCATATGACGAACCGCTCTGTAAATACAAAAAAGCGTAGAAAATGCCAAAAAATTAGCAAACGGACTCTTAATATTATTCTTTTTCATGATATTCCCCCTAAAACGGTACAATGCACCGTTTTGTCTATTGTAACACATCATCTCAAACGTGTCAAGAACAATATAATAAATTATTGACTGTTTTATTTATAAAATGACAATATACCGCCAACATCAATCAGGTCTCCGTCGTGCAAAGAAACAGCTGTCATGGCGTATTTTTCCAAAAAACGCGCCATCTTTTCATAATCTTGATGTAAAGCGAGATTGCCGTGAAAAACAA
Source organism: uncultured Clostridia bacterium (assembly GCA_945912145.1). GTDB lineage: Bacteria > Bacillota > Clostridia > Oscillospirales > Acutalibacteraceae > UBA1081. The sequence goes on from CAMEBF010000001.1 coordinate 547,257, forward strand.
TCCGTTTGTCAGAAATGCGTCCGGACGCGCCGCCGATAAAACCGTACGGAAAGCCGGGCAGACGCACGCTTCCCTTCCCGACTTGCAGGACGTCGAGCCCATGAGCACGGCAGGCAGCAAAAATCGAAGCATCATCGGTAATCAGAGACTCGTCTGTCACAGGCACGACGGAACACCCGGTATATCCCTGCGGAACAGAGAGAATTATTTTCCCCCTACGCTTCATGTCGGCGAGAACAAACGGCGAAACCGTTTTTTCGTTACAGAGAAAAAAGCGACCCAACGGTACGGCGTTGAGCTTCACATCGTCGGGATAGACTTTGCCGAGCGGTTCGGGAATCACGCAGACATCAATGCCAAGCGATAAAAAACAGTCACGGTATGACTGCATTTCCCGGGCAATATACAGTCTTCCATCGTGATACAAAAAAGACAGATCGGCATGATGGGCAATCGTGTCGTCGAGCGACGGATTCGGTTCAAAATCAAACACGTCAATCTGCAGTTCATGTAAACGCCTGACGGCTTCGTCGTGCAAATGCGACGCGATCACGGTTTTTCTCATACAACAATTTCCGTAAAGGCATCCCGGATCCGGCGTACGCCGACAATATGTGCGCTGTTTTTCACATCCTCGGGCAGTGACTGATAATTATGATATGGAATGATAATTTTCCGGAAACCCATTCGCACCGCCTCGTTGACGCGCTGCAATGCGTTCGATACGCTGCGGATCTCCCCCGCCAGACCGATTTCTCCGAAAGCGATCACATCGTCTTTCAGGATCATGTCCTTAAGCGACGAGACAAGCGCAAGCACGACCGACAGATCGGACGCCGGTTCGTCGATTTTCAGACCGCCTACAATATTCAAATAGCAGTCCGTATTCGCAAAATAATAGCCGGCTCTTTTTTCCAAAACGGCAATCAACATCGCCATACGGTTAAAATCGTAGCCGTTCGTCATGCGACGCGGTGTGCCAAAGCCCGTCGGAGTCACCAAAGCCTGCACTTCGGCAAGAATGGGACGTGAGCCCTCCATCACGCACATGACGCAGGTTCCAGAGGTATTTTTCGGCCGTCCCTCTAAAAGCGATTGAGAGGGATTGGGGACTTCTTCGAGTCCCGTATCATTCATCGAGAAAACGCCGATCTCGTTTGTCGAACCGAAACGGTTCTTGACGGCGCGCAGAATGCGATACGCCATATTGCGGTCGCCCTCAAAATAGAGTACGGTATCCACAATGTGTTCAAGGACTTTCGGACCGGCGATGTTGCCGTCCTTGTTGACATGACCGACGATAAAAATCGGAATGGCAAGCGTTTTTGCCGTCCGCATGAAGAGATTGGTGCATTCGCGCACCTGCGTGACGCTGCCGGTAGAAGACGCGATGTCCGTGATGCTCATCGTTTGAATCGAATCGATAATCACGACATCGGGCTTGTCCGTCCGGATCAGCTCCGCAATATACTCGGCATCCGTCTCGCAAAGAACAAAAAGATTCTTGCTCGCTACACCGAGACGGGCAGCGCGCATCTTGATCTGGCTTGCCGATTCCTCTCCGGACACATAAAGCACCGTTTTCTCTTGTGAAAGGAATTTACATGCTTGCAGCAGAATGGTCGATTTGCCGATGCCGGGATCGCCGCCGATAAGAACAAGCGACCCCTTGACAAGACCGCCACCGAGTACACGATTGAGCTCGGAAATACCCGTATCATAACGGATCTCTGAGGTCTCGCTGATTTCATCAATCGCGACAGCGCGGCTTCTGTCAAGGGAAACTGTGCCTTTCTTGGCGACCGCAGGCGTAAGAACGGTCTCCTCCATCGTGTTCCACTCACCGCAGGAGGGACATTGCCCATACCATTTTGCCGATTCATAGGCACATTGACTGCATACAAACAACGTCTTGCTTTTTGCCATTTCCTTCCTCTTTTCTCGTCAGGAATCAGAGGAACTCTCCTCTTCTATCCCGAGTATATACTTCTCAATGCCATCCGCGATCGCCTGCGCCATCTGCTGACGGTACGATTCATCATTGAGTTTCGCCGTCTCTTCAGGATTGGATAAAAATCCGCACTCAACCAGAACCGCCGGTTCAGTCGCATGGTAGAGAATATAGATCGACGATCCTGATTCCTTAATCTGTCGCGTATTCTCCGGCTGCAGCGATAAGACAATACTGCTTTGAATACACTGCGCGAGATGACTGCTTTCGGGGGCATTCGGCGAATAAAACACCTGCGCGCCGCAGTATTGACTCTCGGTATAATAATTCTGGTGAATCGAAACAAACAGGCACCTCGGATTGGCTTCCACGATTTTCAGACGGTTATGGATATCGCTGACTTTCTGCTCACGAACGGTCTTTGCGTCCGCATCGTGAATTGAATTGTCGTCCGTCCGTGTCAGAAGCGTCCGGTATCCGTCCTTTGTCAGGATCTCATTGAGCTTTAGGGTAATATCCAGGTTGATATATTGCTCCTGCGTCCCGTCCTTCGCCACGGCACCGCCGTCCTGACCGCCGTGCCCGGCGTCCAGTATGATCAGCGGAGAATCCTCCTGAGGAGATAAGACGGTATCGGATCGCCCGACATTGACAAAAATCAGTCCGGCCAGAACGGCCGCAATCAAACAATACGGAAGAATCATAACCAAGCGTTTCATCAGCATCACCTGATATATGCTTATTCAAAAATCACGTCCGTATGCCGAAAAAACCGAAAAATAAAAATCAAATCCGCCATGGGGAAATGGCGGATTTCATTTGCGTCAGACGAAATTATTCAGCGTCGCCGTACTGACCCTCAAGCTTGCTGAAGAGTTCCTCGAAAACACCGTCAAAGAGACCGAGCTTGATGAGGGGCTTAAGAAGCTTCAGGAGGATTTTTAAAACTTTCAAAATGGCTTTCATAGTATTTGCCACCCTTTCATTTATGGTGATTTCATTATATAACAGTTTTCACAGAAAATCAAGACTTTTTATGAAATTTTTTACATAAATGAAAGAAACGTCGCATTACCGGGGAATCGTCTCCGGATCGTCATATGCGATTCCGTGTGTATCGATTGTTATAGATTCAATCGTGACTGTTTTCAGGGGTTTATCGTAACTGTCCGTACTGACAGACGCAATTTTATCCACAACGTCCATACCATCCGTTACCATGCCGAACGCCGCATAATCGCCGTCGAGATATGTACTATCCTTTTGCACAATAAAAAACTGGCTTCCGGCGGAATCCATATCACCGCCGCGTCTGCCCATGGAGATCACACCCCTGACGTGCCGGATATCATTCTGCGTATAACCATTGTGAGCGAACTCACCCTTGATGGAATAGCCGGGACCGCCGGTTCCGTTGCCGTTCGGGCAGCCGCCCTGAATCATAAATCCATCAATGATGCGGTGAAACGTCAGGCCGTCATAAAAGCCCTTGTTCGCAAGGGAGATAAAGTTCTTGACGGTATTCGGCGCTTTGTCATAATACAGCTCGACGGTAATCGTGCCGTAATCTTTGACTTTAATCGTCGCGGTGGGATTGGATTTTCCCGCAATAAATTCCGATCCGTTTTCGGCGGGTGCCGTCGTCGTCTCATCAGTCTTTTGTTCCGTTTTGGAGCAACCGGAAAAAGCAGCAATGCCTACAAGAAGTAAAGCTGCAAACAAAACTGAAATGATTTTTTTCATTTTATTCATCCTTTCGGTATAATATGCGGATCCGGGAATGTATTGCCGTTCGTATCAACTTTTATGGATTTGATCACGTAAGGTTCTGCGATTCGACCGTCTTCATTCAAAGTCGACGCGGCAATTTTTTCAACAATCTCCATGCCCTCGGTCACCTTACCGAACGACGTAAAGCGGTTATCAAAATGCTTCTGATCCTTTGTCAAAATAAAGAACTGACCAGTCAGCGTATCGGCATTGGAAGTCCGGATCATCGAAACAACGCCGGCTTCATGCGAGAGCTTTTGCGCGCTGCCGTCCTCAGGGATTTCGTCCATCAGATAGTACGGCGGAACGAAATCGCCTTCTGTCGCGCCCATCATCACGATACACTTATTTCGCACCTCATTGAACGCCATGCCGTCATAAACACCGGCTTTTGCCATCGCAATAAAATCAGAAACGGCGTTCGGCGCGGAGTAATAATACAACTCGATTTCAATCTTTGATCCATCCGCAAGCGTAATCGTTGCGGTCGGATTCTCTTCGATCTCAATCGTTTCGATTTCCGTTCCGGTCGGGAACTCGTCATAAAAGTTTTTATTACTGTCTGACGACTTTGTACAGGAAGCAGTCAGGAGCAGAATCACAGCAAGTAAGAAACAGAAAACGGATTTTTTCATCATGTCTCTCTCTCCTTATTTTGGGGCTTCTCCTTGAAGCCCTCTGTACTTTCTTTCATAAAGATGATTTTCACGGTGAGCAGAAGTAGTCGAAAATCGAGGAAAAATGAGAAATTCTGGATATATTCGAGGTCGAGCAGCAGTTTATCGTAAGGCGATGTATTATACTTGCCCATCACCTGCGCGTAACCGGTCAGACCCGCTTTAACTTTTGTCCGGTACGGGAATTCCGGAATCTGACGGGTATACGCCTCGTGATGCTCGACGCGTTCGGGACGCGGTCCGACAAGGGACATATCGCCTTTCAGGATATTGAAAAGCTGCGGCAGCTCGTCAAGACGGAGCTTGCGGATCACTTTTCCGACCTTGGTGATTCTCGGGTCGTTTTCCGATGCAGGAATCACGCGATCATCCTTTTCAGCGTCCGGCACCATACTGCGGAATTTATAGATATTGAAAACACGTTCATGGAGCGTCACGCGTTTTTGTTTAAAAATAACGGGGCCGCCGTCTTCCGCCTTAATTGCTACGGCAATCACGAGCATCGGCAAGGCGCATACAACGATACCGATGAGAGAAACCATAATATCAAACAAACGCTTCATAAACCGTTGACCATCCGATAGTGAACAGTTCTTGCAAATCAGCAACGGCGAATCAAATTGGTTCAGTTCGCTTGCGCCGCGGACAATCATATCGGATATACGCGGCGGCAGATAAACCTCAATATCATTCTCATAGCAGAATTTCAGGATATCGTTCCGGACGCTGCTTTGAAGTCGACAGATAATCACGGAATGATAGCGTCTGATTTTCGCCTTCACCTGGTCGAGATTATCTTCGGACATCAGCGAATCCGGTGTATACTGAATCGATTCCCGGATCCGGTACTGATCCTCGCGTTCGAGTATTTTATAGACAAGCTCTTCCGCGCGGTGATCACCGTAAACAAGCAGGAGATCGGTAATCGGAACAAACTTTTTCAGGAGGCGGAATACGACGATCGTCCAGAGAATCGATACACCGATCTGCGAGAGCGTCAGCAGAATCATCTGATAAACCGGCAAAAACGCACGGTGAATCAGGCTCAGCTGCAGATAGACAAGGACGTTGACAAAAGACAGGCTGATTACATGCGACAGGATGATATTAAACTGCTTATTATAGCCGACGCGAAGCGCTCCCATAATATTGAAAATGCCGAGAAGGGCGACAAGATAGAGCGCGACCAGGAGATAACCGCCGGAATCAAGCGGCGCCGCCAGAACTTTATTGTACTGATAGAATAATACGTAAAAGAACATGGCGGTATGCAAGGCGACGATTGCAACCGACGAAAGAAAGTAAAATATTTTTTTTGAACTATGTTCATACTTCATAGCCAATCTCCGAAAACAAACAAAAAATGACAAAAAAACTGCTAAAATTTAACAGCTTCCGGATGCCGAAAAAGGCAGCGCGAAGGCCGCCTTCCGGTTTGTTAGGCTTCGGGCGTCGGTTCCTGAGGCTCTGCAGCAGAAACACCGGCCATCAGATCGGCAAAATCCTTTTCACCGATTTTTTCATTTTTGATCAGGTATTCGGCAACTTCAGTCAGCTTATCGAGATGCGTCTTGAGAATGACAAGGCATCTGTTGTAGGCGTTGGAAACAATCTCGCCGACGACGGAGTCGATCTTCGCCGCAACGGTCTCCGAATAATTCCGCACACTGGAATAATCACGGCCGAGGAAGACCTCGTCATGCCCCGTGCCGAACGTGATCGGACCGAGCTCATCGCTCATGCCGTATTTCGTCACCATTTTCCGGGCAATATCGGAGGCACGCTCAATATCATTGGACGCGCCGGTCGAAATATCGCCGAAGGTGATGGCTTCGGCCACACGGCCGCCGAGCAGGACGACGATCTCATCGAGCATACCTTTTTTGGATTTATACAGCTTATCCTCGGTGGGAACGGACATCGTATAGCCGCCTGCCATACCGCGGGGGATAATCGAAACCTGACGGACAGGATCCTGCGTCTCGAGATAATAAGTCGCAACAGCGTGACCGGCTTCGTGATAAGCCGTCAGCTTCTTATCTTGTTCGGTGATCTTATGAGAACGTTTCTCCGTGCCGACGACAACTTTAATCGTCGCCTCTTCGATCTCCGCCATCGTAATGGCGTGCAGACCGCGCCTCGCCGCGAGAAGTGCTGCTTCGTTCAGCAGATTCTCGAGATCCGCACCGGTGAAGCCGACGGTGGACTGCGCGATTTTTTCAAGCTCGACATCGGGCGCCAGAGGCTTGCCCTTGGCATGAACCTTCAGAATGGCTTCCCTGCCCTTGATATCGGGATAGCCGACGGTCACCTGACGGTCAAAACGACCGGGACGCAGCAAGGCGGGATCGAGAATATCGGGACGGTTCGTCGCCGCAATGACGATGACGCCGTCGTTGATGCCGAAGCCGTCCATTTCGACGAGCATCTGGTTGAGCGTCTGCTCCCGTTCATCGTGTCCGCCGCCCATGCCGGCGCCTCTGTGGCGGCCGACTGCGTCGATCTCATCGATGAAAATGATAGAGGGCGATTCTTTTTTCGCCTGCTGGAACAGGTCACGGACACGCGACGCGCCGACGCCGACATACATCTCGACGAAATCGGAACCCGAAATCGAAAAGAACGGAACATCGGCTTCGCCGGCGACCGCTTTCGCAAGCAGCGTTTTACCGGTTCCGGGAGGGCCGACAAGCAGGACACCCTTCGGGATTCTCGCGCCGAGCTCCTGATACTTTTTCGGATTGCGCAAAAACTCAACCAGCTCGGAAAGCTCTTCTTTTTCTTCGTCCGCACCGGCCACATCGTCAAACGTCGTGCGGTGCTTATCGTCTTTCCCCTTGACTCTTGCTTTGCCGAAACCGAGTGTTTTCGTCGTTTCATTGTTGATCGACTGGCTCATCCTACGGAACATAAAGTACATCAGCAAAGCCAGAACGACCATCATAATAATCGACGGCAGCATACTCGTCAGCCAGGAGTTGGTGCGTCCGGCATCATAATTATACTTGACGCCGTTGGCTTTTGCGAGATCATGAACATCGTCAACAAAAAGCTGGACATTGGGTACGGTATACTTATAGGAAACGTCTTTGTTGTCGCTTTTGAGCTTATAGACAAGAGAACCGCTGCTCAGATTCAGCTCGTATTCTTCAATGTCGTTATCCTCAAACATCTTAACGATCTGATAATACTCTTTTTCTGTTGATTTGTTGGAATTTGCCGTAAACAGCCACATGGACGCAATGAGGATCAGCGGAATGAGAATATACGGCAGATAGCTGAGGAAACGTCTGTTCTTATTTTCCAATTATCTTCTCTCCTTGGCTTATTCCGCGGAATTGCTGTTCGCTTTGGAATAAACGCTTTCTTTTAATATTCCCACAAACGGGAGGTTTCTATACTTCTGGTCGTAATCAAGACCATATCCGACGATAAATTCATCGGGTACCACATCTCCGACATAATCGGCGTGAATATCCTTGACTTCGCGTCGTTCCGGCTTGTCAAACAGCGTGCAGATCTTAATACTCATGGGATTGCGCGCCGAAAGAATTTCCTTCAGGTATGACAAAGTCTTGCCGCTGTCAAGAATATCCTCGACGATCAGCAGATCATAACCGGCGATATCACGGTCAAGATCCTTGATGATTTTTACCGTGCCGCTGGTTTTGGTATCGCCGCCGTAGCTCGATACCGCCATAAAATCAATCTCTGCGGGGATTTTGACTTCCCGCATCAGATCCGCCATCACAATGACGGAGCCTTTCAGAATACTAACCATCAAAAGATTCTTATCGGCGTAATCTTTGGTAATCTGAGCACCCATACGCTGAATCATGGCGTGCATCTGCTCTTCGGAAAAAAGAACCTGTTTGATGTCGTCAAGCATGGAGGGATTTTCCACTCACAAATCAGACCTTTCCTTGATGAGATAACGTAATACGGACACATTTTTCTGTTCTTTCGGTCACCTTGGCAGCATCCGAAAATCCGATTCCGTTGATCCATAAAATATTGTTTGCATTCGCCAGCATCGGGATTCCAAAACGATCCTCGGGACGAATATTTTTTTCATGAAAAAGATTTTTCAGTTTTTTGGAATGCTCGGCGTTCGGGAAACGGAACCGGTCGCCGTCCTGACGGGATCGAAACACGGCATTTTGCAGGCAGTTGGCGTCTCCGTACTCCCGAAGAGCTGTTTTCTTGTTATTATATAAACTAATTTGATTTTTGTCAATAGTTTCAACCAGTAAGACGCCGCCGGGAAACACATAACGCGAACAGTCTTCACGAAGCGGGACATAGAGTTCGCAGGACGGAAGCTCACGGCTTTTCGTCAGGATTTTTCCGTCGGACGAAAGCGTCATGCCGCCTGTCAGCGTCACGGCACCTCCCGACTCCAGAACGGAAGCAAGCAGAAAAACCTGTTTTTCCGAAATCTCCTGCGCGCCGTAAAACGAAGCAATCTTCATGAGGAGCCGGTCGCGTATCGCTTTATCAAGCGCCAGAATACAGGGAACGGAAAATCCGTCGGACTCCCTTGCCTTATCAAACGCTTCCTGCGTCTTTTGTTCCAGATAATTTTCTGCGTCTGACAGAATACTTGTGCAACGTATAAAAGCGTCGGCAAACGAGGGATTCACCTGCATGAGCGCGGGAATCGCCGCATGACGGATTTTATTGCGCGCATATTCGTCGGACAAATTGGTGCTGTCCGTCACATACGGGACATGATTTTCGGCAAGGTAGGCTTCAATCTCTTCCCTTGTACATTCGATCAGCGGACGGATGATCCGTCCTCTCACAGGCGGAATGCCGATCAAGCCTTTGAGCCCCGTTCCGCGCGCGAGATTGAGCAGAACCGTCTCCATGGAATCGCCGAGGTGATGCGCCGTTGCGATCTTCGCAGTATCACTCAGCGAAGCGAAAAAATCATAGCGAAGTCGTCTGCCGCATTCCTCCACACTCTCGCCGGTCTCCTGCGAAATCTTCGGAACATCACACCGAGCCGAGCAAAATTTGATTTCGTTTTTCTCACAGTAATCACGGACGAACGCTTCATCACGGTCGGCTTCTTCGCCTCTGATCCCGTGATGGACATGAGCACATAGGATAGTTAAGCGTATTTTGCTTGAAATTTGATTGAAAAAATGAAGAAGACACATCGAATCTGCGCCGCCGGACACGCCGACGATCACGGTATCACCCGGCAAGACCATCTGATACCGTTTCATGACGGATTCAATTTTTTCCTCACTCTTCGTCTTCATCTCTGCGGTACTCTCTCGTTGTAAACATCGTGTAATCGGGATTCCACGCCAGCGGAACCGAACCGGTCGGGCCGTGACGGTTTTTCGCAATGATCAGCTCCGCCTCATCGACACGGATATCCTCCGGCGGTGTATCGGCCGAATCCTTATAATAATCCTCACGGTAGAGCATCAGGATAATATCGGCGTCCTGCTCGATCGAGCCGGATTCACGCAGATCGGACATCTGCGGCTTGTGCGAACGTCCCTTTTCCTCGGTGCGTCGTGCCAGCTGTGCGCAGGTCACGACGGGAATATTCAGATCCTTCGCCATCATTTTCAGGCTTCGCGTGATTTCCGAAACCTCCTGCACACGGTTATCGGTCTTTTTGCTCGAAGACATGAGCTGCAAGTAGTCGATGACGACGCAGTCCACGTCCTTGAGCTGACGGCAGCGCGCTTTCATCTCCGGGACAGTGATATTGGCGGTATCGTCAAAATACAGATCAACGTCCGAGAGGAAAACGGAGGCTTCCGCGATGTGCTGCCATTCTTCCGGCGAGAGGTTGCCGGTACGGAACTTGGTGCTCTGCACGCGGGCTTCGGTAGAAAGCACACGCTGCGCGAGCTGTTCCTTCGACATCTCCAGCGAGAAGAACAGCACTTTCTTTTTGCCGTAAACCGCGACGTTGCGGGCAATATTGAGCGCAAAGCTCGTTTTACCCATGGCAGGGCGTGCGCCAATAATGACCAGATCCGAACGGTTCAGACCCGTAATGCGCTTATCGAGCTCCGAAAAGCCCGTGTTAAAGCCGGCGTACTGATCTTTTTCAAGCTGCGAGAGATTATACAAATTCTGGTAGACCGTTGAAATAATATCGCTCAGTCGCGACGGTCCGACAACGGCTTTTCCCTGACGGATATCATAAATCCGCTGCTCTGCCATATCGAGCAGCTCGTCGGCTGTCTGTGTGGAATCGGAGGCAGCTTCCGTGATCTCTCCGGCGACAAGAATCAGAGAGCGTATGTAATATTTTTCACGGACGATCTTGGCGTACGAATCGACGTTCGCCGTGGATGGTACGTTTTTGGAAAGCTGCAAGAGATAGGTCTTGCCGGCTTCATCGTCATAGATTTTATCTTTCCGGAGCGCATCGAGCACCAGAAGCGCATCGATCTTACCGCCGTGCGCCGCGTCCAATCCGATGATCGTAGAGAAAATCGCCTTGTGCTGCGGCAGATAAAAATAATCGGGCTTTAAGATCATGGTAACGGCCGAAATACAGGACGGATCCAAGAGAATCGAGCCGAGTACCGCCTGCTCCGCCTCTAAGCTGAACGGCAGCGTCCCGTTATCTGCGGAAATGCCGTAAGGTTCACGAGCCATTTTATTCTCCCACCACGACGGTAAGCTTTGCGGAAATGCCCTGGTAAAGCTTCACTTCGCATTCATAGGAGCCGAATTGCTTGATGTCCGCCAGAACAACTTTTCTCTTATCGATCGCAACACCGAACTGTTTTTCAATCTCGGTAGCGGCTTCCTTGGAAGTGATTGAGCCGAATAGTCTGCCGTTCGCGCCGGCCTTCGCTGTCACACGGATGGTCTTGCCATCGAGCTTCGCTGCGGCGGCTTTCGCGTTGGCAATATCGGTATCAATACGGTGCTGATTGGCGGCTTCGCGGTTTTTCAGCTCCGTCATCGCCTGTGCCGAAACTTCGACCGCAAGCTTTCTGGGAAACAGAAAGTTTCTCGCGTAGCCTTCCGCTACCGTTACTTTTTGTCCTTTTTTGCCCAAAGACTTTACGTCCTGATTCAAAATAACCTCCATGGGTCATTCCTCCTTTTTATTGTTCCGGCTCGCATTGCGCCGCATAAACTCCGCAACTGCGTCGTCCAGGAGCGCAAGAGCCTGGTCTGTTGTTGTATTTTTGAGCTGTGCCGCCGCCATCGTCTGATGACCGCCGCCGCCTAAACGTTCCATGATGATCTGCACATTCACTCTGCCGTAGGAACGCGCCGATATTGCTGCGTCATGGTCACCTGCCGGGAAAACCACAAAAGAAGCATCTACGTCCTCGATATTGAGCAGATCGTCCGCCGCCTTAGCCGCAGCAAGACGTGCCGATGGGTCGTGAATATTGGTTTTGGCAAACGCAAAGCTGCCCCGTATCTGCGCGCTGTTCACAATCTCGCTAACCATCGCGTTTTCCTCCGCCGTCGCGGCAAAGAGCTTACGCACCGTGATAGTGTCGGCACCGCATTCTTTCAGGTATGCCGCCGCTTCAAACGTACGTACGCCGGTCTTTAAAGTGAAATTCTTGGTATCCAGATAAATACCTGACAGAAGTGCCTCTGCAGCCGCCGCAGAAAGCTTCGGCTTTGAGGGCATATAGCGGATGAGCTCCGTCACCATTTCGCTGGCTGATGAAGAATTCGGCTCATGATAAAAAATTAGCGAATCGGAAATATGGTCGATCGACATTCTGTGATGATCAATCACAACTTTCTGCTTTGCCTGTTCGGCAAGCTCCGGCGAATCGGCAAAACCGGGACGCATCACATCGGTGATGACAACAAGTGTGTCGTCCTCCAGCTCTCCGATCGCCTTGGCAGGAGAAAGAAAGAGTGACTCATGACCTCTCTCCCGGTAATAGGTCAGCAGAGGCTTTGCCATCGTGTTTTTTTCGTCGATGACGATCTTTACCTCAAGCCCCAGATGACGGACGGCTTCGGACAGACCGATGGCAGAGCCGAGCGCGTCGAGATCGGAATTTTTATGTCCCATAATCATGACAGACGAGGCGTGCTTCATCAACTCTTCAATAGAGCCTGCCACAATACGCGACTGCACCTGATTGCGGCTCTCAACGCCTGTCGCGACGCCGCCGAAAAACTCATAGGTATCATTTTCGTTGACGACTACCTGATCGCCGCCGCGTCCTTTTGCCATATCGAGGGACTTTCTCGCCGCCGCCTCGCAGGTTGACAGATCAAATCCTGTCGCGATGCCGACAGAAACGGTCAGCCCAACCGCGACATCCTCCAGACGGTGCAAACGAACGGCGTCCAGAATATCAAAATCCGCAGCTTTCATCTGTTCAAAGACTTTATATTCGGCAATAATAAAATACTTGCCATCACCGATTTTGCGCAGAATACACTGATAATGCGTGAACCATGCGTTGATCATGCGCTCCACGTCGCTCAGAAGCGTCGAGAACTGATTCTGCGTCATCATCGAGGAAACCTCGTCGAGCGCGTCGATTAAAACCGTCATCACGACCGGACGCGTATCATGGTACTTTTCTGCCGTGTCCTTATAATATGTATCATCGATGAAATACAAGACATATTCATCGGTCGTATTTTCGGGAAGCTTTCCGAGATAAACGGTGTAGCGTTTTCCGTTGTAATTGATGTTAAAGCTCCCTGTTTTTTCATTTTCTCCCAGCTTTTCAGCAGGCACAAATTTTCTTATCTGTTTGGCGGAAAGCTCGCCGTCGCCTAATATTTCGCGCTCAAACAGATCGTTATACCAGACGATACTGCCCGAGCCGGAACAGATCACAAACGGCAGAGGAATGCTCGAAACGCGGTCGCCCTCCTGTGAGACGATGTGAGAATTGAGAATCTCAACCGTTTTTTTCAGTTCGTCGAAGCTTTTTCGTTCCGCAAGCAGAACAATGACCGCCAGCAGAACGCCCAGTCCGAGTTCGATATAGGCGATGGTATATTCCCGCAGATAAAACGATGTCGCGGAAACAGCCAGCGAAAACAGCACCACAACGGGAAACATCGGATGCAGCTTCAAAAAATCCTTCAATCTCATATTTCTTATCCTTTCACGCCGACTATATCATGTTCCGTTAAATCTCCTGAATGACGGGTATCACGACAGGACTGCGCTTGGTTTTTTCATACATATAGCGCAGCATCTCGTCCTTGATACGGCCTTTCAGGGCGTTAATATCACGTTTTCTGGAATCGGCGTATTTATCCAACAGGCGTTCCACGATATGTTCCGCCTCCCGGAAAAGCTCCGAAGACTCTTTGACGTAAACGAAGCCCCGCGAATAAATTTCAGGTGCGGAAAGGCTGTAGCCCGTGGAAGCGTCCACGACAGCCGCTACAACAATCACGCCGTCCTCTGACAAAAGCTTTCTCTCCCGCAGCACAACACTGCCGACGTCACCGACGCCGTAGCCGTCCACAAAGACGTTACCGGCGGGCACATCACCGAGCGTGTAGCGTTCCTCTGACAGAAATGAGACTTCCAGACCGTTGGACGCCATAATGATACGATCGGACGGGATGCCCATCGCTTCGCCGAGCATGGCGTGCTTGCGCAAATGCTTCTGCTCACCGTGAACGGGAATAAAGAACTTCGGTTTCACAAGCCCGAGAATGAGTTTCTGCTCCTCCTGACAGGCATGTCCGGAGACGTGCACCTCATACATCCGCTCGTAAACGACGTTCGCGCCGAGCTTCATCAGCTCATTGACGACATTGCCGACGGTTTTCTCATTGCCGGGAATCGGTGTCGCCGAAATGATGACGTAATCGTTCGGGCCGATCGAAACCTTACGGTGATCGGACATCGCCATGCGCGTCAGCGCGGACATCGGCTCGCCCTGACTGCCCGTTGTAATGATAACGAGCTCATCGTCTGCGTACTGCTTGATCGCTTCAATGCCGATGATAATACCGTCGGGCACATTCAGATAGCCGAGCTCCTGACCGATCGCGACGACGTTTTCAAGGCTGCGGCCGGATAGCGCGACCTTTCTGCCGAGCGACGCCGCAACGTTGATAATCTGCTGAACGCGGTGAATATTCGAGGCAAAGGTTGCAACAATCAGTCTGCGCGCACCGGCTTTTCGGAAAAGATTTTCAAACGATTCGCCGACCTTGCGTTCGCTTTCGGTATAACCGGCGCGTTCGGCGTTCGTTGAATCGGATAACAGGCACAGCACGCCTTCGTTACCGAGCTGGCCGAGCCGGGAAAGATTCATCATGCCGCCGTCAATCGGCGTGGAATCGATCTTGAAGTCGCCCGTATGCAGAATCACGCCCTCTTTGCACTTAACGGCAAACGCCAGCGCATCGGGAATGGAGTGATTGACATGGATCGCTTCGACATCAAAGCCGCCGACACGAATCACATCGCCGGGTTTAATGGTATTGAGCTTGACTTTCGAGAGCATTTTGGCTTCTTTGAGCTTACACTCGATCAGTCCGAGCGTCAGCTTGGTGGAATAGACCGGGGCATTCACGACCTTGAGCAGGTATGACAGACCGCCGATATGATCCTCATGCCCGTGTGTGATGAAAATTGCCTTGACTTTATCGGCATTTTTCTCAAGATAGGTAAAATCCGGAATGACCAGATCAACGCCGGGCAGCGACGCGTCCGGAAACGAAAGTCCGCAGTCGATCACGATCATTTCGCCGGCATATTCGATTACGGTCAGATTCTTGCCGACTTCGTTCAGACCGCCGAGGAAAGCGATTTTAACCGGGGACGCAAAGCTTGCCGCCTTCGCCGGCTTCTGCTGCTTGCGGCGACGCTGATTGCCCGACTGCTTCTGCTTGGGTCTGCTCGCCGCTGCAGTCTTCTGCGCCGCGGGCTTCGTTTTGTAAATCTTGCCGTAGCGCTTGACCTGACCGGCGTCCTTCTTGCCGGTCTCCTTATTTTGTTTTTGGTTGTTCATTGAAATCTCCTTTTTCATTTTCTCCGTATGTAAAGCTCACCTGCTGTGAGCTGTCGTGCATAAATAACAAATCGTTTGTGATGATAAAAAAGTTCAGAGTGCAAAGTTCAAAGTTCAATGAAGGAAAAGGCTTCGCCTTTTGATTCATGATAGAAAAACCGGCTATTTCAAGAGCGCCAGCGCTAAAATCCAAGTCCGCAGGGCTTCCGAAACTGCACTTTGCACTTTGAACTTTACACATTCTCAATATGATGAAACTTATAGATAACTGCTACTTATCCATATTAATGTTATTTTACTCTCCTTGATGATAAATGTCAAGGGTATCGTCCCGGATTTTCTGTTCTGTCTCGATACAAATTTCTTTGGCGGCTTCCATCGTATCCGCTTCGGCGAGAATCCGTAAGAGTCGTCCGCCGCCGGCTCCCGTTACAATAACGCTTCCCTTTCCGACCGTTTTCCTGAGTCCCTGCGTATTGGCACCCGATCGGATTCCGAGAATCGAAGCGATCTTCGCGGGAGAAATTTCCGTCCCGATGACACGCGCAGCGACGCCGAACGACGGGACTTTTTCCATCAGCTCCGCAAGCGTTTTTTCCTTTTGCGCCATAATCCCCATGACGGTGAAGACGAGCGACAGACCGTCGTACGCCCACATGGATTTTCTGGCCGTCACGCCGATCACGCCGTCAAAATCCGCCATCGGCGAACGGCCGACACGGTAAACGGTTCGATCGTACCGTTTTGCGAGATCATCGAGACAAAACGGCGCATCAAACGGCACGCAGATGTCTTTTCCTTTTTCAAAAGCATCAAGTCCGCACAGAACAAGAAGTCTTTCATGGGAAATCATCGTTCCGTTTTCGTCTTTGCAGGAGGTTTTCCGTCCGGAATAATTGACGGCAAATTCGGGGAGTTCCTTTTCCGAACATCCGAGCAGATAGAAGCATTTATCCGCCGTCTCGCGAATGAGCGGATTCGCCGTGACGACTTTGGCGCGTGAGCCGCTCAGGGCATCTCCGGCGAACGCGAGCAACTGCCCCTCATAGATTTCGGAAACAGCACTCATGTCGTGAATTTCATTGCATTCCGAACCGCAGCAGCGACGGAAATCGCTGCGTTTATAACGGCTTTCAAGCTCACGTTCATATTTACGGTAGAGCGGCAGACCGTATTCTCCGAAGAGCCGAATCTCCGTCTTTTCCGGCGTCGCGGAGATATAAATACCGCTGTCAAGCGCGCAGAACGAGACGAAAAAGCCCATCTGGCTTTCAAAGCATTCGCCGAAATCCGAAATTTTACTGCCGCCGGAAATCAGTCCGGCAAGCACCGCCATCGCAAGAGCTTTGGAGGAACGGGACGAATCATAGCCGATGCCGACCTTGCCACCGCAAGAGGAACTGGCAAGCGCTTCGCCCAGACGACAGCAACGCTCGCAGGACATCTCCGCAAATGTCGTGCCGCAGATGCCGTCCGCGCTGATGAGCTCATACTCGTTGCGTCCGTCGCGCAGATTATCCGTCAGAACAGAACGATACGGAACGTGCTTTTCCGGCCAGATCAGGATATTATTAGAGACGGTTGAACCGCTTTCGACCACGCAGCCGTCGCCGATGCACGAGCCCTCCAATGCAACAGTATTGCTTTTCAGCACACATCTCTCGCCGACGATCGCGCCGATAGCGTCGCAGTTGCCGCCGACTGCCGTATTCTTCATGACCGTCGTTTTCTTGAGGCGTGTATTTTCCGCGACGGTCACGTTATCCTCAAGCACCGTAAAAGGACCGATAACGGAATTCATGCCGACCGTCACATTTTTGCCGAAATAGACAGGCGGTACGATATCGTAACAGCCGTCGGGGCGTCCGTCCTCGGAAAATACGCCGTTTTTCGATTGCGGCAGTTCAAGATTGATTTTATGCGCCATCAGATCGCGGCAACAGGCACGCAGACTCTTCAGATCGCCGATGTCGCACCAGTATGCCGTCGTCTGATAACCGAAAAGGCGTTTGCCCTCCTGCATCATCTCCGGAAAGAGATGAGCAGCGAAATCGTACTGAATGTTGTCAGGAATCATCGAGAGAATCGACGGCTCGATCACATAGATACCTGTATTCGCGAGATCGGACGATGCGTGGCTCCAGTCCGGCTTTTCACAGAAGCTGTCAACGACGCCGCTTTTGGTCAGATTCAGCGTGCCGTATTCGCCGGGATCGTCCACCGGCAGACAAACAATCGTTGCGTCCGCCTGAATGCTCTTATGGTAAAGCATCACTTTCGATAACTCAATATCGCACATACAGTCGCCGCTGATGACCAGAAACGGCTCATTCCAGTCTTTTGCAGCGTTCTTGACGCTTCCGGCCGTTCCGAGCACACGCGTCTCCTCCACACAGCGCAGCGTCACGTTTTTGAAGTTCAGCGATTCGACATAATTCTCAATATCTTCCGCACGGTAGCGCACGGTCACGGCAATCTCATCAAATCCATTTTGAACCAACAATTCCAGAATATAGCCGATCACGGGCTTTCCGAGCAGTTCGATCATCGGCTTCGGACGGGTGCAGGTCAGCGGTCGCAGTCTTGTTCCCTCGCCGCCTGCCATGACTACAGCTTTCATACGCATTCTCCTCAAGAAAAAGTTGATACTGATAGTATTTACCTCCGAATGGAAAATAATCAGAACATCTTTACAAAGGCGCATTTTTTTGCTATAATCTTCGGGAAATGAGGCACAAAAATATGGCAGACAATGTGACAATTTATACGGACGGCGCATGCTCGGGAAATCCCGGTCCCGGCGGTTGGTGCGCCATTCTGCGCTGCGGCGCGAACGAAAAAACGATCTCCGGCGGCAGCGAAAATACCACCAACAACAAAATGGAGCTGACCGCCGTGATTGAGGGGCTCAAAGCATTAAAACGTCCCTGCGCCGTGACGGTCGTATCGGACTCAAAATACGTATGCGACGCGGTTTTAAAAGGTTGGGTGTATTCCTGGAAGAAAAAAGGCTGGAAGAAAAGTGACGGAAAACCGGCGCTCAATTCCGATATGTGGGAAGAGCTGTTAGGGCTTTTATCCGTTCACAACGTGACGTTTCAATGGATCAAAGGACACGCCGGGCACCCCGAAAACGAACGCTGTGACAAATGTGCTGTTGAGGAAACAAAAAAGCATACAAAATAAAAAAACGGGAGCTTTGTGAAGAGCACCCGCTTTTTCTTTGCTTCATGACGGCAATCAGTCGATTTCAACCTGGATCTTCATATCCTTGCGGTTGGCCGTTGCACGCATAACAGTTCTGATCGCTTTCGCAATTCTTCCCTGTTTGCCGATCACGCGACCCATGTCGTCCGCTGCGACGTGAAGATGGAAAACCGTGATTCCCTCATCGTTGACGGGATCCGTGGTGACGGTAACTGCCGAAGGCTCGTCAACAAGACCCTGTGCGATGGAAACGAGTAATTCTTCCATTTTATTTCCTCCCTAAAATGATGAACTGCTTTAATGCGGCTCGGAATTATTCGAGCACGCCCTGCTTTTTGAGCAGATCTCTGACGGTATCGGTGGGCTGAGCGCCGTTGCCGATCCATTTCTTGGCTGCTTCCGCGTCGATTTTAACGGTTGCAGGCTCAGTCGTAGGATTGTAGTAACCGATCTCCTCGATGAAACGGCCGTCTCTGGGATAACGAGAATCGGCTACGACAACGCGGTAGAACGGAGCTTTCTTAGCTCCCATACGACGAAGACGAATTTTAACTGCCATTTGTTTTACCTCCAAAAAATGATACAGAATTATGTCGAAACACAGCTTGTATGTGTTTTACCGGATTTACATGGGCATGCCGGGGAAACCACCGCCGCCCATCATGTTTTGCATTTTGCGCATTTTCTTTTTACTGCCTTTGCCCGTCATCTGCTTGAACATCTTCTGCATCTGACGGTACTGCGCCAAAAGTTTATTGACGTCCTCCACCTGCATACCGCAGCCGGCCGCAATACGGCGTTTACGGGACGGGTTGATGATATCTGGATTCTCGCGCTCTTTCGGCGTCATGGAATAGATGATTGCCGCCGTTTTGTCGAGCTGACGGTCGTCAATATCGGCGTCCTTGATCTTTTTGCCGACGCCCGGGATCATCGAAAGAATATCCTTCATCGAACCCATCTTTTTGACTTCCGAAAGCTGCGCAAGCAGATCGTTGAGATCAAATTTATTCTTGCGAAGCTTTTCTTCGAGCTCCAACGCCTTTTTCTCGTCAAGCGTCTGCTCCGCCTTTTCAATCAAAGAGAGCACGTCGCCCATACCGAGGATTCTCGACGCCATACGTTCGGGATGGAACACATCGAGATCGTCGAGCTTTTCGCCGACGCCGACGAATTTGATCGGCTTGCCGGTGATGGCTCTGGCGGAAAGCGCCGCGCCGCCTCGCGTATCGCCGTCGAGCTTCGTCAGCACCAGACCGTCGATGCCGAGCGCATCATTGAATGTTGACGCGACGTTGACGGCGTCCTGACCGGTCATGGAGTCCACAACGAGGAGAATCTCGTGGGGTTTGACTTCCGCTTTGATATTTTTGAGTTCCTGCATGAGCTGCTCGTCGATATGAAGACGACCTGCCGTATCCAGGAAAACGTAATCGTAGCCTTTATCTTTCGCGAGCTTCACCGCTTCTTTCGCGATGATGACGGGATCGGTATGCCCCATCTCAAAGACGGGAACGCCTGCCTGCTCGCCGACAACCTGCAACTGTTTAATCGCCGCCGGACGATACACGTCGCAAGCGACAAGCAGAGGACGGTGTCCCTGCTTTTTCAGCATTTTGGTGATTTTTGCGCTGTGGGTCGTTTTACCGGAGCCTTGCAGACCGCACATCATCACAACTGTGGGTGGATGTGCCGCCGAGGCGAGCTTTGCCTGCGTGCCGCCCATAAGAGCTGTCAGCTCTTCGTTGACGATCTTGATGACCATCTGCGACGGCGTCAGGCTTTCCATGACCTTTGCGCCGATGGCTTTATTGGTAACGGATGTGGTAAAATCCTTCGCGACCTTATAGCTGACGTCGGCTTCAAGCAAAGCGAGACGCACTTCACGCATGGCTTCTTTTACGTCGGCTTCGGTAAGACTGCCCTTACTTCTGAGCTTTTTAAAAGCCGCGTCAAGTCTGTCTGAAAGACCTTCAAATGCCATTTTCTAACTCCTACTATTCCATTTCGGGATCTGCGAGATCGGCGCAAAGCGACTGGATTGCAACCGTCAGGTCATTGATCTTTCTCGACAGACCGCATTTCAGATTTTCTTCGTTGATTTCGGCAGCCTTTGAGCTGATGTCGGCCAGTCCCGCTTTGATGCTCTCAAACCGGGCGACGAAACCGAGACGCTCTTCCATTTCCGTCAGCTGCCCTTCGGCGCGTTTGATGGCGTCGCGAACGCCCTGCCGCGTAATGCCGACGTTTTCGGCGATTTCCGCAAGAGACAGATCGTCGTTATAATAAAAATCGATAAAATCACGCTGTTTGGCGGTGAGCATATCGCCGTAAAAATCAAGGAGCATGATCATATCCAGATTTTTTGCCATCTCTTTCACCTTCCGAATCTGTAAAGATTGTTCGCTTTACAGAGGGCTATTATACTAAAACAAAACAGAAATGTCAAGAGATATTTAAAAAAAATCCGACAACTTTTTCCTGTCTGTAAAGTCTTTTTACTTGAGCGTCGCGATTGTGACGCCGTTTTCGCCTTCGCCGAACGTGCCGAGACGGTAGGACTTGACCTGCGGATGCTTTTTAAGATGCTGCTGAACTGCCGCACGCAGCGTGCCGGTGCCCTTGCCGTGAATGATCGTCACTTCGGAAAGTCCCGCCATCGTCATGCTGTCAAGGAACAGGTCAAGCGTCGCAAGAGCTTCTTCGACCGTCAGTCCGCGCAGATCACAGCGCGTATCGGACGCGGCGGTCATGCGGCTCTCCGTATTGCGGCGAACAACGGTATCTTTCG
This sequence comes from uncultured Clostridia bacterium, assembly GCA_945912145.1. Classification (GTDB taxonomy): domain Bacteria; phylum Bacillota; class Clostridia; order Oscillospirales; family Acutalibacteraceae; genus UBA1081. The sequence goes on from CAMEBF010000001.1 coordinate 568,614, forward strand.
GCTTCTCTTTTTTCTTCTCCAGAAGACGCAAGTCTGAAACCTTTACACGCATTTTGATGCTGCCGACCTGAATTTCCGCCGTTCCGTTTTTATCCGGGGTGGCAAGGACTACACCTTCACTCCCCATCCCGGCAACGCGAACCGCATCCCCGACCTGTAAAGGTCTTGACAATTCATAGCCGTCGTCCGCAATTCCCGTCACGGGATCGGCGGCGGCGTCCACGCCGCTGAGACCCTTCCGAAGCTTCGAGCGCATTTGAGTCAGACGGTCGGCGTTCGACTTCTGACTTTTCAGCTCTTTTTTCATCGTCTCGATCTGCACCATCAGCGCGGCGGCCTCGCGTTTTGCATTTTCCACCTGCCGCAGTGCTTCGCTCTTGGCGCGTTCGGTTTCTTTCTTACGGAGCTTTTCGATGTCCGCTAATTTTTCCTCCGCCTGTTTTTTGAGCGCTTCGTTCTCCATGCGGAGATTTTCCGCCTCCTGCCTGGCTTTCTCCATGTCGAGCCTACGTTCTTCGAGCGCGTCCACCACGTCCTCAAACCGCGTATTCTCGCTCGAGACCAGTTCTTTTGCCCGTTCTATGACAGATGTCTCGATTCCCAACTTTTCGGAAATGGCAAACGCGTTGGAGCGACCGGGAACGCCGATAAGCAGACGATACGTCGGCTTGAGCGTTGTAATATCAAATTCACAGCTGCCGTTCTCAACACCCGGCGTATCAAGCGCATAGGCTTTCAGCTCCGCGTAATGCGTCGTCGCGGCAATCTTCGCGCCCTGAAGCCGCAGCTGTTCGAGAATCGCCATGGCCAGCGCGGCTCCCTCGACGGGATCGGTTCCCGCGCCCAGCTCGTCAATCAGGACAAGGCTGTTTTCATCGGCTTCGCGCATGATGTGTACGATATTGACCATGTGCGACGAGAACGTCGAAAGCGACTGTTCGATGCTCTGTTCGTCGCCTATATCCGCAAAAACCTTCTGATAGACACAGACCTTGCTGCCGTCCGCGACCGGGATCATCAGACCGCACATTGCCATCAGGGTGAGCAGTCCCAATGTTTTGATGGAAACGGTCTTGCCGCCGGTATTCGGGCCGGTAATGACTAACGTATCGAAATCCTCCCCCAGAAGAATATCGACGGGAACGACCTTTTTTGTATCGAGCAAAGGATGACGCGCTTTTTTCAAAAGCGTTACACCGTTGTCGTTCAACTCCGGGACGGACGCTTTCATTTTATAGGCGAGCTGTGCTTTGGCAAAAATGAGGTTAAGCTCCAACGCCGCTTCATAGCTGTATTTGATCTCGTCGGCGCAATTGCCCGCTTCGGCGGACAGTTCTGTCAGAATCCGTTCGATCTCGTCGTGCTCTTTACCTTGCAGCACGCGGATTTCGTTATTCGCCTCGACCACCGCCATCGGTTCGACAAAGACCGTCGCGCCGCTCGATGACGTATCATGCACAAGTCCCGCGATCTGACTGCGAAACTCCGCTTTGACCGGCACAACGAACCGTCCGTTGCGCTGGGTCACGATCGCGTCCTGCAAGCATTTCTGATAGGTCTGCGAACGGATAATTCCGTCGAGCTTTTCACGGATGCGAGCCGCCTGCTGTTTCATCTTGCGGCGAATATCGGCAAGCGTGGGCGACGCATTGTCGGCGATCTCCTCTTCGGATAAAATCGCCGAGGATATTTTATTTTCCAGATACTGATTCGGACGCAGCGAGCCGAAATAGAGGTCGATCGCGTACGACGCCTCTTCCGACTGACGGCTCCGCCAATCCTGAAGCGAACGGATCACGCGGAGATTCTCGCCGATGTCGAGCAGTTCGCGAATGGTCAGCACGCCGCCGGCGTTCGCTCTTGCCAACGAATTATTGACATTTTTCAGCGAACCGAACGACGGCCCGCCGAACTTCGCCAATAGAATATAAGCGTCTTCCGTCTTTTTCAGGTCGGCGCGCGCCAAAGAGAGATTTGGCTCCGGCGTCAGATTTTTCGCCAGCTCCGCGCTGTCGGAACAGGTTGTCAGCTCGGCGAGCATTCCGAGCACCTTGTCAAGCTCCAACGCTTTTTCATGTTTATTCATATCATAACTCCTATTCCCTGTTTTGCCCGGGCGGCATATGAGCGGGAATCAATAAAAAATATCGGAAGTCCGACGCCTTTGCGGCGCATCGCAAACCTCCGACACTTTTATCGTCTACCGTTCCGATCCGAGCTTATCGGATCTCCGTACCGCCGACGGGTCTGATGTTCAGGACATAACACGCACCCTCGCCGAAGATACTTTCGAGCGTCGTTTTATACGTCTCGAGCAATTCCGCGGGCACGAACGCCTGAATCGTTCCGGCAAAGCCGCCGCCGTGAACACGCCATGCGCCTTTTCCTTTGAGTATGTATTCACTGACTGCCAATGCGAGAGATACCGGCTGTGTCAGAGGCTGTTTCGCCGAAAATACGTTCTGATTATACATATAAGAGGAAAAGCCGCTTTCCGTAATGACCGATTTGAACGCGTCAAAGTTGCCCTGTTCAAGGGCAGCGACCGCTTTTTCCACTCTGTTGTTTTCACCGTAGAAATGCAATCCGCGCAGCACGCAACGATCGCCGGCTTTTTCACGCACCATCGGAAGAGACGCCACAAATTCATCTTCGTCCACATCGCGCAGAGCCGTCTTGCCAAAGCAGGACGCGGCTTTTTCCATCTCCTGACGGATCGCGGCATACTCGTCCGTCAGATCGGCGTGATTGGCGCGTGTATCGACGATGCAAAGGCTGTGACCGCAATGCGCAAAATCAAACTCGACCGGCTCGATGACGGGCTTTTCCGTATCCTTGAAGTCAATTTTCACGAAGCTGCCGACGGAGCACGCCATCTGATCCATCAGACCGCAAGGCTTATCGAAGAAAACATTCTCTGCATACTGCGCGATCTGGGCGATCTCAACGGCGGAAACCTTGCCGTCGTTATAGAGGTAATTCATCACCGTGCCGACAAGCACCTCAAACGCTGCCGAGGACGAAAGTCCCGAGCCGGAGAGGACCTGCGTCATCGTCGCGGCGTCAAAACCGCCGACCTCATAGCCTCTGTTCTTAAAACCGGCGCATACGCCGCGGATGAGTCCCTTGGATTTACCAAACTCCTCCGGATGAGGCGTCAGATCTGTCACGTCGATCTCGTCGATTTTATCATACTCCGCTGATTTGACGCGGACGATATTCTCATCATTCTTCGCCGCAGCCGCGACTGCGTCCAGATTGATCGCCGCCGCCATGACCTTACCGCGGTTATGATCGGTGTGATTGCCGCAGACCTCCGTGCGTCCCGGTGCGGAGAAAAAACGGATCTCACGGTCGGCATCATACAGCGAGCAGAAAAGATCAAGAATTTTTTTGTATCGCTCTTTCTGCTTTTCGACCTCTTCGTCCGTAAAGTAGATTTTTTTCATCATCGCATCATACTGCGTCGATTCGATTTTTTGAATGGTTTTTTCTTTACTCATCGTAAGTCTCTCCCTATTTGTGTTCCTTTATTTTATCAATTGCGTCCCACGCTGCCCGCATAATCAGGAAAGCGATCCCCGAGAAAACTGCAAGCAGGATCAGGGGAAGCGAAAACTTCAGCGAGAACGGATTGGATACGTTCCGGCCGATGATAATATAAAAAGCCATTTTCGGCATATATCCGGCGAGGGATATTAAAATATACTGCCAGAACGGGAAATCCATAGCCCCGTAAAGCTGACTGACAGAATTGATGGGAAAACTCGGGATCAGCCTGAAAATAAACAGCACCCACGGATTCCCCTTGCCTTCGCTCTCGATCAGCTTTCTGGCGATCTCGCTTTTCCGGATCAGCTTCTGCGTGCCTCCGCCGCCGCTGTTAAAACCCATCACATATTTGACGGAAAACAACAGCACCATGCCCGCGCAGTTGATCGCAAACGACTCCGGCACACTAAAAACCATAGCCGTCGCGACACAGATGATCGAAACCGGATACAAAGGGAACGCCGACTTGACGAAATACAGTAGCATGATCACGAGGATCAGAAGCCATAAGTTATCGATCGACGCCACCTTATACTCCAAATCGGAAAGCCAAACGATATATTCTTCGTACTTTTCTTCCAGAAAATTTATCTTCGAAACAAAAGACCATACTATCAGCAATGCGGCGATTATGAAGCTGACGCAGGACGCGACCAGCAGCAATTTGCGCGCGATTTTATCTTTACTCAAAAACATCACCGAATGAATACAGTATTTTTACACACAGTTACCAATTATAAATATTTTACCAAAAAAAATGGAAAACTGCAATAGTTTGTGCTATAATATTTTCAAACATTTTGAAAACCTTTTTACGGATGGTGATATTACTATGAAAATCGTCATGTTAGACGGATACACGACGAATCCCGGTGATTTATCGTGGGATTTTTTGAATCAATTCGGTGAAGCTACAATTTATGACCGGACGCCCAAAGATAAAATTCTTGAGCGTTCCCGGCAAGCCGACATTCTCATTACCAACAAAACGCCGATCACGAGAGAAATCATCGACGAACTGCCGAACCTGAAATTCATCGCGCTCCTCTCAACGGGCTATAACATTGTGGACTATGTATATTTAAAAGAAAAGGGAATTCCCGTCTCGAACATTCCCTCTTATTCCACGCAGGCGGTTGCGCAGCTCGTGATGGCGTTTCTGCTCGAATTTGCCGTTCATGTCGGTCAACATTCCGATTCCGTCCATGCAGGAGACTGGACAAACAGCGTCGATTTCTGTTACTGGAAAACGCCGCTCTTTGAGCTCTCCGGCAAGACGCTCGGCATCTTCGGATTTGGACGCATCGGAAAAGCCGTCGCCGAATGCGCTCACGCGTTCGGTATGAATGTTGTCGCCTGTACGCCGAGACTTCACGGAAACGAGCCGGATTATGTCAGATTCACATCTCTTGACGAGCTACTGTCCGTCTCCGACGCCGTGACGCTACATTGTCCGCTGACGCCGGAAACGGAAGGCCTCGTCAACGAAGAATTTATCGCGAAAATGAAAGACGGCGCTTATCTCATCAACACGTCACGCGGCACAGTCGTCTGTGAGGACGCGCTTGCGTCGGCACTCAATTCCGGCAAGCTCGCCGGAGCCGGGCTTGACGTCCTTTCAACCGAACCGCCCAAAGCCGAGAATCCCCTGCTCACCGCGAAGAACTGCTTCATCACGCCGCATATCGCCTGGGCTGCCTTTGAGACCCGGGAACGACTGATCTCCATTTTCCGATCCAACATCGAAGCGTTTGTTAACGGCAAGCCGCAGAACGTCGTCAATGCCTAAAGCAAAAATTTTGCAGAAAAACAAAATGGATTTTTTGCGTCTTTTTGTATGAGTTAAACAAAGTTGCTGTTTTTTGGTTAAAATTTTAACAAAAGACTTGCATATTATGGAAATCCGCGGTAAAATAATAAAGCAAAAATATAAAAGTGACTTTTGTCACGAAAACGGAGGAAAAATTCTATGTCAGTTAAAGTTGCTATCAACGGTTTCGGCAGAATCGGCCGTCTTGCGTTCAGACAGATGTTCGGCGCAGAAGGCTACGATGTCGTTGCCATCAATGACCTTACAAAGCCTTCCATGCTTGCGAACCTGCTCAAGTACGACACCGCTCAGGGCGGCTACTGCGGCAAAATCGGCGAGAATCTTCACACGGTTTCCGCTGATGACGAAGCCGGCACCATCACGGTTGACGGCAAGACGCTGAAAATCTATGCCGAGAAGGACGCGAAAGACCTTCCCTGGGGCGAGATCGGCGTTGACGTTGTTCTCGAGTGCACGGGCTTCTACTGCTCCAAAGACAAATCGCAGGCTCACATCGATGCCGGCGCGAAGAAAGTCGTTATCTCTGCTCCCGCAGGCAACGACCTCAAGACCATCGTTTTCAGCGTAAACGAGAACACGCTTACTGCTGATGACACCATCATCTCCGCTGCTTCCTGCACGACGAACTGCCTTGCTCCCATGGCGAAGGCTCTTAACGATTACGCACCCATCCAGAGCGGTATCATGTCCACGATTCACGCTTACACCGGCGACCAGATGATCCTTGACGGTCCTCACAGAAAGGGCGACCTCAGAAGAGCCAGAGCCGGCGCTGCCAACATCGTTCCCAACTCCACCGGCGCTGCCAAGGCGATCGGCCTTGTTATCCCCGAGCTGAACGGCAAACTCATCGGTTCCGCACAGCGTGTTCCCGTCACGACCGGTTCCACCACCATTCTGACCGCTGTTGTTAAGGGCGCAGACATCACCAAAGAGGGCATCAACGCCGCTATGAAGGCTGCCGCTTCCGAGAGCTTCGGCTACAATGAGGATCAGATCGTTTCCTCCGACGTTGTCGGCATGAGATTCGGTTCTCTCTTCGATGCTACCCAGACGATGGTTGCCAAGATCGCTGACGATCTCTATGAGGTTCAGGTTGTTTCGTGGTACGACAACGAGAACAGCTACACCAGCCAGATGGTTCGTACGATCAAGTACTTCGCTGAGCTCGGCTAATCTCCATTTTCAGTCAATCAACTCCTGCATGGCTTCATGCGGGAGTTTTTTTATTGACATTCACGCTGAAATTCGGTATGATAAAAATGGTGATAACCATGAATGTACAGGATATGCGGCTGGAATTGGCCGAAAAACTCAAAGAAAATCCCAAGTATTCTGATTTATCTGAATATGAAAAAAGTTTACAAAAGGAAGTGCGAATGCACCCTGAAAACATTGACGCATGGTCTCTGCTTGCTTACATCAAGCTCGTAACCGCTGCCTCTGCGGAACAGAGCGTCAAATATCTGAAGAAAGCGCTTCGCGTGAACGAAAGAACCATGTCCCATCGGGACTACGCAATACTCACTACCAATATTGCGTACAACCTGTATCATGAACCGATCAACGAAAACAGCTTAAAGGATTCAGACCGATGGCTGAAAAACGCCGCCGACCGTCACTCACCTTTTGCCGAGACCTATTATGCGCTCGGTCAGAGCTGTTTTCTCCGTGATGAATTTGACAATGCGGCAGAGTTTTTGAGGATTGCAGACGAAATATCGGATTGCGACAAATACAAATTGCCATACGCCGTCTGTCTGCTGCAATGCGGCAATTATCAGGAAGCAGAAAGCGTTTTAACCTGTTTGCCGGAGACAGCAGATTCCCGCTATTTTTCTGCGGTTCTCGCCTATCGTCTGAATGACTTTGAGCAAACAAGACGGATTCTTCAAAAAATGCGAGATCAGAACGACAAAAGCGATGAATTTGACGATTTTGATATTGCCGATTTCTATTATGCGATGGGTGATTATGAGACCTATGTTTCCCTGATTGACGCGCAGCCGTATACCCTCGCTGCCGTGATGACGTCGCCATATTTTTATTCGCTGTCTTCCTTAAAAAGAGAAGAACAGGCCGAAGAATATCTGAAAAAAGTCATCACCGAAAATGAAGAAAATATACAGCAGGCTTCTATTGCCGATTTTGAAAGCAAAGCGGAATACAAGGATTTTCTTGCCGGTTGCCGAAACGAAATTGAAGCATACAAAAAAGCGTATGAGAACGCGAAAAACGGGGTTAAGCCAAGCATCGCCATTCGCGTTTTTCTCCCGGAACGCTGTTGGTATATCGGCTGTCCGCAGCATTACTATGAGGAATAAGAAAGAAGAAACCATATGAAACACTTAAAAATCGCGTTATGTCAACTGGCGCCGACCGGATCACTGGAAGGCAATCAGGAAAAAGGCATAGCGGCCTGCCGCAAAGCCAAAGAAATGGGTGCGGACATCGCACTGTTTCCCGAAATGTGGAGTGTCGGCTATGACATTCCCGAAGACATTACAAAACTGAAAGACTCCGCCGTTCCGGCTGACGGCGAATTTGTCGAAGTGTTCAGCCGTCTTGCCGAAGAACTCGGCATGGCGATCGGCATCACCTTTTTAGAGAGCTTTGAACCGCTGCCGCGCAACAGTCTTTGTCTGTTTGACCGCTTCGGACAAAAGGTACTCTCCTACTCCAAAGTGCACACCTGCGTTTTCGGCGACGAATGCCGACTGACGCCGGGAGAAGACTTTTCTGTTGCCGAACTGGAAACGGCTGTGGGGAACGTCAAGGTCGGCGCGATGATCTGCTACGACAGAGAATTCCCCGAAAGCGCGCGAATCCTGATGCTGAAAGGCGCAGAGATCCTCCTCGTTCCGAACGCCTGTCCGATGGAGATAAACCGACTGACGCAGCTTCGTACCCGGGCTTTTGAAAACATGGTCGGCATCGTCACCGTCAATTACCCGGAGGGAAAACCCGACTGCAACGGCCATTCCACAGCCTTTGACGGCATGGCGTATGCACTTGATGGTACAAAAGAGCAGATTGAGCTTGCCGATTTCGATCTTGACGCGCTGCGCGAATACCGAAAAAAATGAAGTCTGGGGCAACGCCTACCGCCGTCCGCAGAAATATACTATACTGACCGACAACAGCGTCAGCGAGCCGTTTTGCCGGGGCGATTTCCCACGATAATGTCAAAACAAAAAGACGGCAGAGTCAAGTTTCTGTCGTCTTTTGCTTTCAATATGAACAACTATTTTCTCATTCTGAATCGCATATGATCGGTCAACTGGGCAAGAAATCCTTTTATTTGTTGGAATTGTTCTCCAAAATTACCGGAGTTCTCTGTCCGTTGGTTCATTTCCCGTGGGAAGTAACAGTACCGGTTTTCCAACAATTTTTCAGCTTCACCCTCCACTCCCAGAAAACTCATTGGAATTAAATCGGCAAAAGCAATGGCACCGAGCGGTGAAAAATGCATACAGTCTGTTGTAAACGGCTTAAACAGAGCGGTTTTATCCTCCGGCTCAGAAAGCAGATCCGTATCGATATAACCATCGCAGACATCATTCGAGGCGATCCATTCATTTAAGTCACAGCAGACCTTGTACAAATCACGACTCCACTTCAAATCGCCTTTTCTGCCGAGAACCTCTCGTTCATAGCCGTTCCACGGCGCAATTTTAGAAAGATAAATCTTGATTCCGTGTGCATGAGCCGCATTTGCCATTTTTATGTAACCGTCAACAAGCTCATCAACAGACGCGATGGGAACCTTACCTTTCATACTGAGAATATACGGATGCGTAATATCATTAACACCGATCTTGACAATAACAGCCGTCACGCCGGACAGATCCAAAACATCACGCTGAAATCTTTCAAGCGCGGAAGCACCGTAAAAACTGCCGATAATACCGCAACCGTCATTTAACAGCTTATTACCGGATATCGCTTTATTGACCACGCTAACCGTACGGCAGCCGGCAGACAGAATTCTTTCTTCCAGATGCAGATAGGCGTCATTGCAGAAAGTTGAATCCCCAAACATGACGACGCAGGATGCTTCCAACGAATCTGACAAGACATCAAGCCCCGTTAAAAAAGGGATAATATTGCACGCCATCGAACCGGAAGACAGCCTGATGGGAGTTGGTTTCTTCAATGCCGCCCGACTTACTTGGGAAAGCGAGCTTTTGCTTGTATAGGTTACGGCACTATAAAGACCGCAAGTACCGATCGGCGTTTTTCTGTCAAAATACATGGAAACGCTCAACTTTTCAAGGATTGAAACATGGAAAGCAATTTCATCGGAAAATACTGTTTCACCGGGCAAAATTTCGAGAGAATGTGCGCCATTGTTAAAGGTGATTCGACAGGAAGTACCTTCTATTATCTGCCCCGGCTCGCGCATCGACATTCTGGCTATCGTTACCTCATCAATCAAGACAGGCTGTTTCCCAAATAAATTGGAAAACCGAAGCCTGATTTTTGAACCGGAGGCGGTAACGGTAATTTCGGTTCTAGTCGTCGTGCCGGGATGAAGAACATTGATAAGTGTCAGATTCTTTTTTACGAAGTCTTGCAGCGATATGTAAAAATCAACAGGGCTTGTTCCCCATGCTGAAAGCCATTTCCCCGCAATGGTTCCGCGAGTTTCCTCGTTATCCTTATCCTGAACAGCTTCTTTCGTTTTATCTTTGATAAGCATTGCGATTCCACCTTAATTATGATGTGTTTTGGAATTACTAAATAACTATCAAACAAACTGTTTAGCCTCTTTTATTATATACTGAATTTTTCTATTAGTCAAGAAAAAATTAACAACTCGTTAAAAAAATATTCACAACACAGTTATACATATTGTATGTAAGAAATAAAGGATATTCGCAAGAAAGAAATTATCACTGAAATTAACATAAGAGCCGCCGCAGGTTCTCCCTACGGCGGTCAATTTTATTCGTGTATCAGGATCGGCGTTGTGAGAATGCCGATGTCACGCAGACGGTATTCATACGTCCATCTCTCACCGGTCGTGCGCCATGCGTCGGGACCGTGCCACGAGAGATTGGCATCCGCGTTATGCACCGCGCCGAACGCGTTATAACGATTGGTATAGAGCTTCAGCTCCACAGTATGGGTTCCGTCGGCAAGACCTGTAACGGTCAGCGTATTGGGCGAATAGACGATATAGCCCTTCTCTTTGCCGTCCACAAAGACCTTGACAACGCCTCCACGGTACTGCGGTAACGTGATCCGAAGGGCTCCGTTCGCCGTTTCGGCTTCGAGCCGGTAGGTAACAGCGCCGCCGTAGAACGGGAAGCCCTGCGGCACGAGAGAGCCGAATGCGACTTTTTCGGGCATTGCCGTCAGAACGGTCGTATGACCCACGACGCGCACGCCGAATGCACCGAGCAAATAGCACCATTCCGTATTGGTATGATTGCCGAGCGGCAGCTTAACGGTCAGGATATTGTCGCCCTGACGGATCGCCGGCAGCGAGACGGTCTTGATGGATTTATCCACATACCAGCCCGTCACGGTATTGGGGACAGCTTCGCCGTTGAGCGCGATTTCTGCCTGTTCTGCGTCTTCAAGCGCAAGAGACGTGCCGGTAAGCTCGATCTCGGAACGGATGGTAAATTTCAGGGTAATGGTATGTGACGGCGTTTCCGGCGGAATGACCCAAGGCTGCGCGACGCCGCCTCCGCGTTCGGAAAGCCCGGCAAGCTTTCTTGCGATATTATCGGCTCTGAGAATTTCTTCCGTCGGGAAAAATTCGCCGTCGTCCACGCTGAACTGCGCCATATCGAGCAGCAGCACGTTCGATTCGTCAAGTTCATACGGGACAAAATCGGGCAGCCGCACCGCTTTCGTCAATTCATTTTGCGGTTTTTCGGCAACGGCTTCGTTCTTGCCGTCTTCGATTTTCAGAAGCAGGCTGTCAAAATCATACATACGGCGGCAGACGACGGTATTGCCGCTTTGATACAGCACTTCTGCCGGCATAATCTCGCCGTTCAGGGTATCATAAAGCGTCACCTTATGCTCGCCTTTCAGCGTGATGCGAACGTCGTCATAACGGAACACATCCTTATTATACGGATTGCAGCAATGTGCGACAAATAGCCATTCGCCGTCGTTGTCGCGGCGCATCTGATACATGAAATTATCGGAAAGTGAACCGTTTTTGTAACGGATCGTCACTGTCCGCACATCGTCAAGTGCAGTCAGGAGCTTTTCTCTATCAAAGGAAATAACTTCGGACTGCTCATAGAGCTTGCGTCCTCTGTCGGACGGCACGGCGTTCTCATACTGCGGCGCGCTGCCCATGAAAATCAGCTTGCCGCCGCTCTGACGGAATGCTTCCAGACGTTCAAGGGTTGAGCTTCGCAGCGTTTCGCAGTCGGGCACAACGATCGCGTCGTATGCCATTTCGCCGACTTTCAACGGATTGTCGCCTTTTTCGCACTGCGTCGGCAGGAGTGATTCGCAGATGAAATCAAAGTCAATGCTGCCCTTTAAGAGCCAGTCGGTGACATTTTGGAATTTTTCGTCCATCGCCTCGCGCATGAGCCCCGATTTGTCGTTCGGCCCCCAATGCAGCCAATAGCTTTCGACCGGGTGAATCACGCCGACTCTGACAACGGGCTTGCCGCGTGTCATTGCGGAGGCGACACGGGCAAAATGATCTTCAACATAGGAATATTCCCGATACCACGGCGACTGATAATGAATTGACGCGGGATAATCGCGTTTGGCTTCACCCGCCATGGAGACCCACGAAAGATGCGGAACGCGGACGGTCACACCCAGAGCCGCCTGCCAGTCCCCCTGCAATTTATGACCGCGAAAATCAAAATCCCAGCCCGTCACGCCGTAAAGCTCGGAGAGAACGCCTTCTCTTCCAAACTGATGCGCCGCCGACTGCGCCTGTTTCGCCGTGGTGAATTCATAACAGTTGCAGAGCATATCGATGCCCGGCAGATCAAAACCGCGGTAAGAGCGCATCGCTTCACCGAGTGCCGCCGTCTGACTGTGCAGCGTCGGTTCCTCCATCATATGACCCGTCAGCGCAATGCCGTTCCGACGGCACCAGCCGCCGACGGTATCGGCGAACGCCGAAGCAAACCGTTCGGCGATATGATCGTGATAATGATAGCGCGTGATGCTGATATGACTGTCTGCGAAATCCCAGAACAGCTCGGGAAGATGATCGAGAAGCTCCTCGCCGTAAGCCTTGCGGTAAGTTTCGGGAATATCATCCGTCCACGGAAGCGTGCAGTCATCGAGATCGGTCGAATTCTTCAGCGTGTCCTTGCGTGAAAACTGCGGCTCGTCGGTAAAGATCGCCGGAACGGCATCGCCGAAATCGTCTCTGATGCATTCTCTATAGCGTTCATGCGTGACCTCGACAAACCGTTCGATCGCTCTGGGATTGAGCGTATCGACATAGGTCTGATTATTGTACCAGCTCGACGGCGAATTGATCTCACGGTAGGCGTACCATTTCACGCCCTGCGCCGTGTCGTTTTCACCGATTCTGCGATAAGACGCGAGATAACCCTTTTCATCTAAAATAACATCGTAAACCGCAAGCAGCTTGCCGTTTCCGTTGCGGCCGCCTTCCGAACGGGAATCGTTGTTGACCTCCTTTGCAGCGGCTTCCGCATACGAATGAGGCGTAAAGAGCAGGTAACGCGCACGGTACTGTTCATCTTTTGTAACCAGTCCGCCTGCCGCGCCGGACGGCCAGCGGTCTTCGTCATAGAGCCAGGCGAGCATGTTCTCGTCCTTCGCCTTTTCGACGCAGGCTTTCACGATGTCCATATACTCGTCGGAGAGATACGGCGTCGCCATACCGGTGCGCACGTGCATATGAAAGCCGCCGAGCCCCATCTCGTGAAAGACCTCGATCTGGCGTTTCAGCTCTTCTTTATCGAGCTTGCAGTTCCACGCCCAGAACGGCGTGCCGCGGTATTCACTTGTGGGGTTCTTGAAAAGCTCGGGCGTGAGTGTCGGATTATTATTTTTCTTATAGAGCATAAAAATTCCTCCGTATCAAAAACCGAAACGGTTCTTCGTTCTGATTTCTTCCAGAATGCGGCAGACAGCAAGCGATGCCGCTTTGCAGGCTTCGTATTTTTCGGGATTTTTTCCATCCGCAAAATCGCGGAACGCTTCAATCTCTTTTGACATCACGAGATTTTCGTCCACATCGGGATAGAGCGTTTCGATGTTTCCGTCGTTGTCGTAGCGTCTGATGTCAATGAGCTTCGAGACGGAGCGCACGCCGACCGCGCCGTTTTCGCCCAAAATGCGGCTGTAGGAAAACCCGTTCGCGACCTTAGAATAGGTAATCGTAACGGTCTTATCGCGGTAAAGGAACAAAAGCGTTCCCGCGCAGTCCGCACCGGATTCCAGAAAATCGGCATGGGAGATCACGCTTTCCGGCTCGCCGAACAGCTCATAGGCGAAATAGACGCAGTAAACGCCCAAATCCATCAGCGCGCCGGTGCAGAACGCCGGATTGAAAATATTCGGATTCTCCCCTCTTTTATAAGCTGGATATTTGGACGAGAGCTGTGAAAAATCCACACTCGCCGTCCGGATTTCACCGAGTTCGGAGACGGCTTTGCGCAGAATCGGCAGACCGTCCGAATGCATGGACTTCATCGCCTCGAGAAAGACGAGACCTTTATTCTCGGCAATCTCAAACAGTTCGATCAACTGCGCCGTTGTCACGACCGCCGGTTTTTCACAGATGACGTGCTTTCCGGCGAGAAGACACGCTTTTGCCTGCTCAAAATGGCAGACGTTGGGGCTCGCGATATAAACCGCGTCGATTTCGTCATCCCGGAGCATGGCGGGAACGGAATCATAAAAGCGATTCACACCGTGAGAAGAAGCGAGCGCTTCTGCTTTTTCCGCCGAACGCGAACAGACGGCAGAGATGGCAACACCGTCGGCATAAGACGCCGATTGGATAAAGCTGTCGGTTATCCAAGAGGTTCCGATTGTGCAGATGTTCAAAAAAATCACCTTATTTTCTATAGTGCTTTTACTATACCATACAAAAAAGAAGAATGAAATAGTTTTTTTCAGAAAAAAAGAAAAAAAGACTGGACTTTTTCTGCATTTTTTACTATACTGAATTTGTGAAAGTTTGCCGTAAGGCGCTTTTTTTCTTGTGCTCAGTACTGTTTTGAGGTGTCATATGTCTCCCGTAACCATTCTTTTCTTTTTTGTATTTGCGCTGTTCGCCGGCTCATACAGTTGGGGAATGCGCGGAACGATCATCGGCGGAGAAAAGGGTGCGATGCTCCCCGGCGCATTTCTCGGACTTCTGCTCGCTCTCTTTTCAGGTAGTGAAACGCTGGCGTCACAGCCGTATCTGCTCGCCGGCGTCGGCGCGCTCTCGATGTACTGCGGCGGCAACATGACCTATGCCGACACACTCTCCCTCTCGATGGCGGAAAAGCCCGCGCCGAATATGAAAAAAGGACTGATTGCGCTTGCCGTGAAAGGCGGCGTCTGGTTTGGTCTGTTCGGCGGCTATGTCTCGCTTTTCATTTCGATTCTCAGCGGCTTTTATGCCGCATGGCAACTCATTCTGTTTTTCGTCTTTCTGCCTGTTTCGGCGCTGCTTTGCTATCGGATTTTCAATCTGCCGTTTCAGCCTGAAAAGAACCGTTTTCCGAAGATTTATTTTTCCTACAACCGCAGGGAAACATGGGGCGGACTGCTCGGAATGCTGCTTGAGATTTTTCTGTTCGCCGCGTTGACAAGGGATTTTTCCACCCTTGCGATGACGTTCGGGCTGACGCTGACCGGCGCACTCAGCTGGATCATCGCGCAGCTGTTCCAGATTTCCGCTCTGCACCCCAACAAACGTGGCAAAAAGCTCTTTGACAGCGCGAACCGCGGCGGTCTTATCGACGCATGGAAGATCATGGAATGCACATTCGGCGCACTCGGCGGCATCGGCATGGTGCTGACATTTCTTCTTTCCCGACCGCTCTTTGCGGAAAAATTCGAGAGCATCGACAAGGGACTGTTTCGCATTCTGCCGGAATCTTTTGAAATGCCGATTCTCATCCTTTTCGGTCTGCTTTTGCTTGCGGATACTATGCAATATTTCATTCTGCCCGGCACAAACCGACGCTACTATAAAAAGCTCCGTTCCATGAAGCTGCTGACGCAGGAGGACTACGAAAAAGCGATTCAAAGCGACAAACCTGTGGAGAGCGAACGCTATATCCGTTATAAAAAATTCTGTGAAAAAAGCGAATTCGCCGTTTACAGCATCATTCCCCTGACGCTCTGTTTCTTCGGCTGTTATGAAATCACCGTGACGGCGTTTTTCATGATGATTCTGCTTGTGCTCTGTCAGGAATTCGCGGAAAAAAGCTTCGGCACCGAGCGCGGCACGCTCCTTTGGAAGCTTATCGTTTTTCTTCCCGAAGTGCTGCTGTTCATTGTGCAGATTGTCTTCAGCATTTCATTTTCCGTCAAATTTGCCGTTTTTCTCTATACGTTCTTTTATGAAGCGGCGTTCTTCATCTTTAAGCTTTTCGGGTTCTTCGGCAAGAATGACACGAAATTCTCAAACAGCGAAAAAACGGTGCACGGCTATTTTGTCCTCTGCTGTTTGCTGCTGAATATCTTAACACTATCTCTGTAGGAGACGACCACATGTTTACCGACACCAAGTATTTTATCATCGATATGGACGGCACATTTTATCTCGGTGACCGCATGATAGACGGTGCTGCCGATTTTATCCGTCACATTCAGAATCAAGGTAAGGACTTCTATTTCTTCACGAACAATTCCTCTCACGACGCGGCGGAATGCCTCGCGAAGCTCGAAAAGATCGGCTTTCCCGTTCCCGAAGAGAAAGTCATCATCTCGTCCCATGTCGCCATTGATTTCATCCAGCGGCACAGAAAGGGCAAAACCATTTACCTTTTAGGCAACGAAAACTTTACAAGGGACTGTGTCAAAGCAGATCTACCGCTCACAGAGGACAAGCCAGACATCGTTCTCTTAGGCTTCGATACGACGCTGACGTATGAAAAAATCAACAAGGCGGCGAATTTTCTTGCAAACGGCGCCGAATACATCGCGACGCATCCCGACAAGAACTGTCCGCTGGCGAACGGCTTTATGCCGGACACCGGGTCTATGATCGAGATGTTTTACGCTTCGACCGGCCGCCGTCCCGAGCTCATTATGGGCAAGCCTTATTCCTATACCGTCGATTTCGTAACGGAAAATCTCGGCTGCAAGCGCGAGGAAATCTGCTTTATCGGCGACCGCCTTGAAACGGACATCGCCATTGGCATGAAGAATGGAACAAAATCCGTTCTGGTCTATTCGGGCGTCACGACGCCGGAAATGTATGCATCGTCCGACATCCGCGCCACGCTTGCCGTCAAAAATCTTTATTCTCTTTGCGAATATATCTAAGTTGCACAAGAAAAATAATTGCGATTTGTAGGGTTCTGATACTTTACAAGTCGCTTTTTTAATGGTACAATATGTTGTATGCTATCAACAAATTCCCGTCAGAAAGGAAATGATATTATGTCAGAAAACATAAAAAGATGTTGGTATAAGGAAATGGCGGTCTATCAGGTCTGGCCGCGCAGCTTCTGCGACGGCAACGGCGACGGCATCGGCGACCTGCAAGGTATTCTTTCCAAGCTCGATTACATAAAGAGTCTCGGCGTGGACGCAATCTGGTTCTCTCCGCTCTATGTCTCCCCGTTCAAGGATCACGGCTACGACATCGCCGACTATAAAAATATTTCTCCCGATTTCGGCACGATGGAGGACTTCAAAGCGGTGCTCGACGGCGCGCACGAAAGAGGGCTGAAGGTCATAATGGATCTCGTCATCAATCATACGTCCGATCAGCATTACTGGTTCCAAGAGAGCCGCAAGGGCAAGGACAATCCCTATCACGACTACTATTTCTGGAGAAAAGGCCGCTGCGGCAACAAGCTCCCGCCCAACGACTGGAAATCCAATTTTGCCGGCGACGCCTGGGAATACGACGAAGAGGTCGGCGAATGGTATCTGCACCTGTTCGCGAAGGAACAGCCCGATCTGAATATGGATAACCCGAAAGTCCGCGAGGAAGTCAAGGATATTATGAAGTTCTGGCTCGACATGGGCGTGGACGGCTTCCGTGAGGACGTTATCACCTACATTTCCAAGCGTGAGGGACTGCCCGACGGCTTCCCCATTCCCGTTGCCGCCGGTATGGAGCATTATATGGACGGTCCGCATCTGCACGACTATCTGCTCGAGTTCCGTAAGGATGTCCTCGATCACTATGACTGCATGACAGTCGGCGAAGCGCCGATGATGACGCCTGAAAAGGCGCTCAAGCACATCGAAGAGGGTCCCGATCAGGAGCTGAGCATGATGTTCCACTTCCAGCATATGGAAGCGGACTGTATGTTCGTCAGCTGGATCAAAATGCCCTTTAACCTCAAAAAGCTGAAAAAGGTATACACCAACTGGCAGACGAAGCTCTACGGCAAGGCATGGAACGCGCTGTATATCGAAAACCACGATCAGCCCCGTGTCATCAACCGCTACGGCAGTCTCAAATACCGCGAAGAGAGCGCCAAGATGCTCGCGACTATGTACATCTGCCAGAGCGGCACGCCGTTTATTTATCAGGGTCAGGAAATCGGTATGACCAATATCGGTCTGCCCACCATCGACCAGTACGACGATGTTTCCACCAAAAACATCTACAATCTTTTCCGCAAGCTCGGTTTTTCGGATAAAAAGACGATGGAGATCGCCAAATATGCGTCGCGCGACAACGCGAGAACGCCCGTTCAGTGGACGGCAGGCAAGAACGCAGGCTTCACGACGGCAGAGAAACCGTGGTTCGCCATCAATCCCAACTATACCGAAATCAACGTCGAAGCGGCGGAGAAAGACCCGGATTCCATTCTCAACTACTACCGCAAGCTCTTAAAATTCCGCAAGGAAAACGAGATCGTGATCTACGGTCAGTACAAGGAGCATTATCATGAGCGTAAGGATCTGTTCGTCTACTCCCGTCATTATAAAGACCAGCGGTTGCTCGTCGTCTGCTCGTTCTCGGATAAGGACATGATTTTCAAAGCACCCGACGGCTTCGACATCACGGATGCCGAAATCGCGCTGTGCAACTATCCCAATCCGAAGAACCACGGCAACGGCTGCATTCTCAAGCCCTATGAAACCAGAGTTTATATGCTGAAATAAGGAGACGCCATGGCAATCATCAGAAAAGAAGCCTATTTTCACTCCACGAACGGCAAGGATATGAGCCGCGTTCTGCTGTGGCTCGACGACGAAAAGGAGCCGCTCGGCGTATTCCAGATTGCGCACGGTCTGACCGACCATATGGATCGTTACGACCGCTTTGCGCGGTTCCTCGCGGAAAACGGCTTTGTTGTCTGCGGCAACGATCATATCGGTCACGGCAAGACGGCTCCCTCTATGGCAGCGCTCGGCGACTTCGGCGATCCCGATACCGACGTGCGCATGGTGGATGATATGCACGTTCTCTATAACATCATGAGCAAGCGCTATCCCGCTCTTCCCTATTTCCTGTTCGGACATTCGATGGGCTCGTTTTTAGCGCGCATCTACGCCGCGAATTTCGGCGACGAACTCAGCGGTCTGATTCTCTGCGGCACGACGCAGATCAGCGGTAAGCTGTCCGTTTTGCAGGAATACGTCCGTCCGCTCGGCGAAATGATCGGCCCGGATAAATTCTCTTCCAAGGGCAGCGAAGTTCTCGGCAAGCTCACCGCGAAATATTTCAAAGAAGAGGACGAAAACGCGTGGCTGACCATCAGCATCGAAAACCGCGAAGAGGCGGACGCCGACCCGTATTTCGATTTCCCGATCACGAACGCCAGCGCGACGATGGTCGCAAAAATGCTCATCAGATGCTCGTCCGACGAATGCATCGCCGCCTGTCCGATGACGCTGCCGGTTCTGCTCATTTCCGGCGGCAAAGACCCGATCGGCTTTTTCGGCAGAGGCGTCGTCAACCTCTGCGATAAGCTCGAACAGAACGGCGTGACGGTTGATATGCAGTTATATCCCGGTCTGCGTCATGAGATTCTCAACGAGGACGACTATCAACATATTTACGACGATATTTTAACCTGGACCTATAGAAATTTGCAAGGAGATTATGAATGAAAAAACCTTCCTTACACTTCGGTGAATTCACCCAGATGAGCCGTATTTTCCTGACGCAGGACGACGGCATTGACTGCGAACAAATCACATCGGCGGCATTTTGCGGCGAGACGATTTATCTGGCGACGCCTGAGTGCTACTACACCTTTGAAAACGGCAAACTGACAAAGCACGCCGGTACTGTCTCAAAATTTTTCTCGCTTGACGGCGCGTTCTATGCCGCTTCCGGCGACGATCTCTACCGCTTCGACAGCGGCAAATTCCAAAAATCCGCGTCGTTTGACGCTCCCGTGATTGACATATCAACGGGGCTTGACGGCTCGTTCTGGCTGATTACCGAAACGATGCTCTACAGGAAGAACGGCGACGATTTTGAGCCGGTTTGTCCGCTTCCCGAAGATACCGTCTGTCTGGCCGCGCTTGACGGCAAGAGCCGCTACGGCGAAACTGTTTATGTCGGTTCAAGTACGGCGGGACTGATGTCCATGAAGGGCAAACGCCGTCATTGGTCGGAGCTGCTGCCCGATGTGACCGGCGCGCTGAGCATGAAAATCACCTGTCTCAAAATTGACGCGATGGGGGATCTCTGGGTCGGCACCGATAAGGGACTGAACGTCTACGACGGCAAGAATTACTGGTTCTCCGACAAAGACGTCGATTCCCTGCCCGGCGGCTCGTTCAACGATATGGTCTTTATGCCGAACGGCAAAAAATATTTCGCGACCGATACGGGACTTGTCCTGCTCAGCGAAGGCAAGCTCTCCTACTACTCCTACGGCATCTGGCTGAAGCATCCCAAAGTCAGCAAAATAGCCGTTTCCGAAAGCGGAACGATCGCCGCTGTCACGGAACGCGGCGTCAGCGTGATTACGCCGATCCCTATGACGCTCGAGCAGAAAGCCGCCAATTTTGACGCGATCGCGGAAAAATATTTCGTCCGCAAGGACGGCTATTCCGTCACGCGGTGCCTGCGCAAAGCCGGCGATATCGAATCCGGCTGGCTGCCGAACAGCGACAACGACGGATTGTTTACCGGGCTCTACTGCGCGAGCCAATGCTTCCGCTACCGCGTAACAGGCGACGAGACCGCCAAAGCCAACGCGACCCGAGCCATCAACGCCATGCGCAAGCTCACCGAGATCACGAATCACCCCGGTTTTACGGCAAGAGCGATCCGCTACCTCGATGAAGAGAACTACGGCACGGGAGCCCGTGAAGAATGGCATCAGGCGGCAAGCGATCCCGATTGCGAATGGCTCGGCGAGACTTCGAGCGACGAGATGACCGGTCATTACTTCGCCTACGCCGTCTATTACGATCTGTGCGCCGACGACGAAGAAAAGGCTTGGATCGCCGAAACGGTGCGCGCCATCACCGATCATATCATTGATAACAATTTCCGCCTGACCGATGTGGACGGCATTCCCACGACCTGGGCGAACTGGGATCCGACGCTTCTCAACAACGACGACCGCTGGTATTTTGAGCGCGGCACCAACTCTCTGGAGATTCTCTCGTTCCTCAAAACGGCATATCACATCACCGGCGACGAAAAATATGACCGTGTATTCGACAAGCTCGTCCGCGAGCATCATTACGGCATGAACACCATGCAGTATAAAGTCGAGGACGCCCATGTCGCGCACATCGACGATCAGCTCGATTTTATCAATATCTATCCGCTGATCCTCTATACGGAAAACGAAGCGCAGCGCGAAATCTTCAAGATGGGTCTGACGCATCACTGGAAATATGAACGCATAGAGAGCTCGCCCTTTTTCAACATTGTTTACGGCGCGCTGACGAGCAATCCGTGCGACATTGAAAACGCCGCCGTCACGCTCTCGGAAATGACGCTTGACCTGATCCGCTGGCCGGTCTACAACAGTTACCGCACGGATCTCATCTGGGATGATGAGCAGGAGGCCATCGGTCTGCCGCGTCAGCTGAAAGTCCCCGTCGAGTATCACTCCCGCTATGTGATGCACTACGACACCAGTCCGTTCTGCTGCGATTCCGGCTGTGAGGAATTCGTGGAAAAAGATGCAAGACAACTCAACCGCACCGCGTTCCTGCCGGGAACCGACGGTGCCGACGGCAAGCATATGATGATGCCGTATATCTATCTGCTTCCCTACTGGATGGGACGCTATTACGGTCTGCTTGCCGATTAATCAGGAGTAAGAATCATGACGCAAATTTCAGTCTATCTCAAAGCGATTCTGGCATTTCTGACGTCCGTCATCACAAGTGTGACGATGCTCATCTGCCCCACTCCGGCCTCCACACCCGAAGCGACGCTGACAAGCGAACGCTGCTACAGCCTTGACGGCGCGTATGTCACGGGACAGGGACTGGACTGCGAGGACGGCTATTATTACACGTCCGGCGCGCTCTCCGCATTCAGCATCGGCGGTCTTGCCAAGATCGACATGGCGACCGGTGAAATCGTCGCGCAGAATCTTCTCGCCCTGCCGCAGGAGTTCCGCGGCAAAAACTACGACCACATCGGCGACATCGCCGTACAGGACGGCATTATCTATGCGCCGGTCGAGGACAAAGCGGAAGAATATCCGCTCATTCTCCTGTACGACGCCGAAACGCTCGAATATACCGGCACATACTATGAAATGGACGCGACCTATCTGACCGACGGCATTCCGTGGTGCGCCGTGGATGAGAATTATCTCTACGCGTCGCCCATCAATCATCCGGAGCAGATCGCCGTATTCAATCTCGCGGACATGAGCTTTTCGCATACGATACCTCTGACCGAGCCGATTCATCGCGTGCAGGCAGGCGACTGCGAAGGCGGCACGCTGTACCTCAACTGCGACCCGAAAGAGGGCAACAAAACGGTATACGCCGTCGATCTCGAAACAGGCGAAACGACGCTGCTCTTTGACCGAAACACCACGGGCTACGACACCGAGGCCGAGGGTATCTGCGTCACGACCGCCGAAGACGGAACGCTGACGTTCCATATCGCCGATTACAATAAGCTCCTCTCCACCTTTATCCGTACCTATCAGTTACACTAACCGAATAATAATTGTCCCTTTCCGCTCATATATTGTAAGCGGAAAGGGGCATTTTTTATGAAAATATTATCCGTAAAATTAAAATCCGTCATTCTGACGGCGGTTATCATTCTGGCGGTTGTCTTCGGCGTCTATTTTCTGGCGAAAGGCGTAAACGAAGCGGTCAGCGCAGAAGCCCGCATGATCCCCATTTACAACGTCGATACCGATTCCGGCAAGGTCGCGATCACGTTCAACTGCGCCAACGGAAACGACGATATCGACAACATTTTGGCGATTCTTGAAGCTTATGACGTCAAGGCAACCTTCTTCCTGCTCGGTTCCTGGGCAGACGCGCACACAAAAGACGTCATGAAAATCGCGGAAGACGGACACGAGATCGGCTCGCATTCCTACTCCCATAAAGACCTGCCGACGCTCTCCTACGAAGATATTCTGCTTGACTTGCAGAAATGCAACGAAACCATCCGTAATATCACCGGCGCACCGGTCACGCTCTTCCGCGCCCCCTCGGGAAGTTACGACAACAAAACCATCCACGCCGCCGAAGAACTCTGCATGACCACAATCCAGTGGGATGTGGAACCACCGGCAACAGTTGGAAATGGCTATGTATAAGGATTTTTGGAGCTTAAGCTCTTCAATATTTTCTCATTGTTTGATTTTTGCTAACCGACGACACCTATAGGATTCCATTCAGGATAGGAATCACCCATCAGATCTTTCGTTGTAAAAAATGTAGTCTGACGACCAACTGTTTGATCTCGAAAGAGAATACTCTGCACTAAGCCCGGAAGAACGATATGCACAAAGGCAGGAACGCTCCAGAAAGGTTCTTGACGATTTTTATGCATGGCTTGAAACGGTAAATCCTTCACAGGGATCCGGTCTTGCCAAAGCGGTTCAGTATGCACGGAACGAGAAGAGCATCTTTATGCTTTCCTTGAAGATCCGCAGATTCCGATAGACAACAACCTGGCCGAAAGAGCGGTAAAACCTTTTGTTATCGCAGGAAAAACTGGCTGTTTTCCGCATCGCCGAAAGGAGCCGACGCCAGTGCTGCGCCTATTCAATTATCAATACCGCACAGGCAAACGACATTGATGTCAAAGAATATCTGACGAACATCTTCCGCACCGGCAAAAGACGGTTGCCGCTGAAATCCGAATAGAATTAACCCCCGGAGATGTCGCTTGTTTGAGAGAGCAACACTTTCTTCGGGGGTTAATTCTGTTTGCCGGGACGAGGGGTTATTTAGGGGTTACTTAAAATGCGAAGTTTCTGATATAACCGAATAATTAAATGTTGATAATATGGTGTAATACAAAATTTTCCTCCGGAAAACTGCTCATTGAATGAGTTGTTTCCCGGAGGGTCTTTTTCAGTTGTCGGGGATAATGAAGCCAGCACACTGACTACTATTGCAAATAAAATTGAAACGGCTTAAGACTTGTTTGGCCGAAAGCGAGTTAAACTTCACTTAGTGTTCTGACATATTCACGGATATAACCCAAAGCTTTATATGCGTGGCTTGGACGGAAGAACATGTGACCTCCTTTATCAATGATCTTCATTTCAACATCGGCTCCTGCTTGTGAATAGGTTTCAACGGCTCTTAGAGCATACGAAATGTCAACAGTTTCATCCTGATTGCCATGGATAATCAGAACTTTTCCGGTGTATTGAGGGATGATTTCATACGGATCCATCTCAATAACATCCGTCACATATCGGCGGCCAAGTTTCATAGGACCGCACCAGAAGGTTTCGGGAACATTTTGCGGATCAAACTTCGCAAACATCATTTCGCCGCTTCTGGCATCATCGGGAATGCAGAGTGCCGGATACAGAAGAATCAGAGCGTCAACCTCTTCTTTCATTTCTGCGGCGGCGATTGCGGAAACCAAGCCTCCCTGGCTACATCCTAAAAGAATCAGTTCGTTTTCATCGGTATAGCTTTGACTTTTCGCAAATTCAATCACTGCTTTGAGGTCTTCCACTTCCGTCAAAACTGACATATCCGTACTGTCACCGTCGCTGCTTCCGACAAGTGTGCCGCCACAAAAATCGAAACAAAAGGCAGCATAGCCCATTTTGGCAAGATTCTGAGCGTGAATCTGTGAAAACATCTGATTTGCCATAAAGCCGTGACTGATAACCGCTATCGGGCAGTCGGTTTTTCCTTTCGGCAGAAAAACAGTGCCTTTTATCGTGAGACCATCACGCTCACAACTGAAACTTTCTCTTTCAACGGAGAATAAATCGGATATTTCTTCATTAAAGCT
The DNA here is from genome assembly GCA_945912145.1 of uncultured Clostridia bacterium. Lineage (GTDB taxonomy): Bacteria > Bacillota > Clostridia > Oscillospirales > Acutalibacteraceae > UBA1081. Next base: position 593,540 of record CAMEBF010000001.1, read on the forward strand.
GATATCCTGAAATTGATTATCCTTGCTGCTGGCCACTGATCCGAAAAGATTAATAAATACGCAGATAAAAGACATAATAACAGCTGATATTTTTAGAGTCATGATTCATTTCTCCCTTTGCATTTTTATTAATTATATCACCGCGCTTTACTCCTGTCAAGAGCTACTTACTTAGGAAAACTATTCTAAGACTGAATATTCCGTCGGCGTTGAACACTGTTCAACCTGTTCGGCCGATGTGTTCATTTTTGTCCGCAGTATTCATCAACACAGCACAGACAAACGGTATTGATGTCAGGGAAAATATGACGAACATATCTCCGCACCGGCGAAAGACGGTTTACCGCTGAAATTTGAATAAGACATCCCCCGGAGAATGTCGCGCATTCAAGAAAGGCGATTCTTCGAGGGTTTATTCTATTTGCCGGGACGTTAGGTTATTTTGGGGTTACCTTTGTCCGTGTGTCAAAAAAAACAGAGCATAAACACCGTTTCCGATGTCACGCTCTGCGTGGATAGCGCCAGTAAGGAATATGTCTTTCCGATTCCGTTACTCCGCTTTTTCATTCACCGCGATCCAGATCTCGCACTGATAATTCGGATCGGAAGTGTCTTCGGACGCATAGACCTCAAACTCTACATTCTCGGCATATTCGTACTGTGTGCTTTGCGGAAAAAATTCCGTTACGATTCTGTGATAGGTTTCAACAAATGCGTCGGGCATCTTCCCTCTGCTTGTGAACACCGCATAGGTATGCGCCGGAATCTTCACGATCTCCAGATCGTCGTCAACCTTTCTGCCGTCATACTCGACGCCGATACCGTAAGGAAACTGCTTGGCATCGAGTTCGGACGAAAAGCAGATTCCGAGCAGCCCTTTCATGACCGGGTTTTCCGGCATACAGGCGATCAGTCTGCCCATCGTTCCGTCTGCGCCATAATCCTGCCACATGGCGGAGATGTCCTGCGTCGCATTGGCAGACTGCGGTTTGCCGACTCTTTTTCTTTTGCAAACAACCTGAAACGCATCTCTTTTTTCAATTCTGTAGTCCATTTTTCTGCCTCCTGTTAAGGTAAGTTTTACAGACAGAGGAGTATAGATTTTAACCTTGCCGCCGTGCTTTGCTTCGCTCGGCGCAATGCCGTGAAATCGGGTAAAGGCGCGGGAAAAGCTTTCCGGCGTATCGTATCCGTACTTCAGCGCAATGTCAATGATTTTTGCATTTCCCTTTGACAGCTCTTCTCCCGCAAGAGAAAGCCTGCGCATACGGATATAATCTCCGAGCGAAAAACCACACAGAATACCGAATACCCTTTGAAAGTGAAAAGAAGATGAGTAGGCCTGCTTTGCCACCTCTTCAAAATCAATCTCTTCCGTGATATTCGCTTCCACATAATCGATCGCCCTTTGAATGCCTTGTATCCAATTCATTTTCTCACTCCCTCTCTGTGATACCATTCTACCAAAAAAACGGAGCTGTTTCCTGATTCTGCGTGCTGTCAGATGTTATGATCAACCGTCTGATTCCGGTGAATCCGGCTGCCGGTAAAGGAGTATATACGTCTGATCAGCTCATCTGTTCGACGAACCGAAAGCCGAAAGGTTGGTGTGACGAAGTGTTCTGTCTCAGAATAGTTCAGGATGGTTTTCCAATGAATCTTCTTCCGTTATTTCACGAACTACATGGCATGGCACTCCCACGGCAAGCGAATTTGACGGAATATCTCTTGTCACTACGCTTCCCGCACCGATAACACAACCATCGCCGATCGTAACGCCGCCGCATATCGTGACATTTCCTGCAATCCAGCAGTTGTTGC
>CAMEBF010000002.1 GCA_945912145.1 uncultured Clostridia bacterium
ACACCGTCGGCATCGACTGCGTCGCCATGTGCGTCAACGACATCATCTGCTGCGGCGCAAAGCCCCTCTTTTTCTTAGATTATATTGCCTGCGGCAAAAACGTTCCCGAGAGAATCGCCGATATCGTTTCCGGTGTTGCCGAAGGCTGCGTACAATCCGGCGCGTCGCTCATCGGCGGCGAAACGGCAGAGATGCCGGGCTTCTATCCCGTGGACGAATACGATCTGGCAGGCTTTTCCGTCGGCGTAGTCGATCGCGACAAGATCGTCAACAACGCCTCGATCAAACAGGGAGACGTCATTCTCGCGCTGCCCTCAAGCGGCGTGCATTCCAACGGCTTCTCGCTTGTCAGAAAAGTCTTTGACGTCGAGAATGCCGATATCAAAACACCGGTTGCAGAACTCGGCGGCAAATCCGTCGGCGAGACGCTGCTCACGCCCACCAAGATTTACGTCAAGCCCATGCTCAAGCTCTTCGACACCGTGACGGTCAAGGGCGTTTCGCACATCACCGGCGGCGGCTTCTATGAGAATATCCCGAGAAGCATTCCGAAGGGGCTCGGCGCAAAGATCGAAAAGAAAGCTGTCCGCGTACTGCCGATTTTCGACCTGATCGCCAAAACGGGCAATATCCCCGAACGCGATATGTTCAATACCTATAATATGGGCGTCGGCATGAGCGTCATCGTGGACAAGAACGACGCCGACAAGGCTCTCGAGACACTGCGTGAATGCGGCGAAAACGCCTATCTCATCGGCGAAGTGGTCAAGAGCGACGAGGGTGTTATCATTGAGTAAGAAAAATATCGCCGTACTGGTTTCCGGCGGCGGCACGAATTTACAGAGTCTGATCGACTCACAAAAAGCGGGACTGTTCGGCGAGAGCGAAATCACGCTTGTGCTTTCCTCGAAAGAGGGCGTCTATGCGTTAGAAAGAGCGAAGCAGAACGACATCGCGACAAAAGTCCTCAGCCGCAAAGATTACGACAGCATCACGGACTATTCGGCGGCGCTTGCCGATACGCTCGTCAAAGCTGAAATTGATCTCGTTGTACTGGCAGGCTTTCTGACAATCATCGACGAACAGGTCTTCGAGCGGTTTCCCTACCGCATCATCAACGTGCATCCCGCGCTGATCCCGTCGTTCTGCGGCAAGGGCTTTTACGGGCTGCATGTACACGAAGCCGCTCTGCAAAAGGGCGTTAAGGTTTCGGGCGCGACCGTGCATTTCGTCACCCCGGAATGCGACGCAGGTCCCATCATTCTGCAAAAAGCGGTGAATGTTGAGCAGGACGACACGCCGGAGACGCTCCAGAAACGCATTATGGAACAGGCCGAATGGAAGATTCTGCCCGAAGCGGTCCGGCTTTTCTGTGAGGACAGACTGACGGTAAAAGACAACAAGGTTTTTATCAAATAAAAGGAGAAGACGAATGAAAGTATTGACGATTGCAGAGGAACTCAATTCTCTCGCTTATCATGGCAGAGGCATCATGATCGGCAAAAGCGCCGACGGCAAAAAGGCTGTCACGGCATATTTCATCATGGGCAGAAGCGAAAACAGCCGCAACCGCGTTTTCGTCGCGGACGGCGACGGACTGCGCACGCAGGCGTTTGACGAATCGAAAATGACCGATCCGCATCTGATTATTTACGCGCCGGTCAGGGTTCTCGGCAACAAGACGATTGTGACGAACGGCGACCAGACTGACACGATCTACGAGCTGATGGACAAGCAGATGACGTTTGAGCAGGCACTTCGCACCCGTGAATTTGAGGACGACAAGCCCAACTTCACGCCGAGAATTTCCGGCATCATTCATCTTGACGACGGAAAAATGCACTTTGCGCTTTCCATTCTCAAGAGCGCAGAGGGCGACGATTCCTCCTGCGAACGCTTCACCTACGCCTACTCCGACCCGCTGTGCGGCCGCGCCAAATTCATTCACACCTACAACGGCGACGGCAATCCGCTTCCCTCTTTTGAGGGCGAGCCGAAGACGCTCGAGCTGCCCGACACGGACATCGATTCCCTGACGGACTGCATCTGGCGCAATCTCAATGAAGATAACAAGGTCTCTCTCTTCGTCCGCACGATCGACATCGCAAGCGGCGAGACCGAGACGAGAATCATCAATAAAAACAACTGACGGAGGGCATTATGAAAGAATTTGAACTCAAATACGGCTGCAATCCCAATCAGAAGCCGGCGAAAATCTATATGAGCGACGGCAGCGACCTGCCGATCGAAATCCTCTGCGGCAGACCGGGCTACATCAATTTCCTCGACGCTTTCAACAGCTGGCAGCTCGTCAAGGAGCTGAAAGAAGCAACGGGAATGCCCTGCGCGACGTCATTCAAGCACGTCAGCCCCACTTCGGCGGCGGTCGGTCTTCCGCTTTCGGATGCGCTGAAAAAAGCCTGCTTCGTGGACGACATCGAAGGGCTGGACGATTCGCCTTTGGCGTGCGCTTACGCGAGAGCCAGAGGCACGGACAGAATGTCCTCGTTCGGCGACTGGATCGCGCTGTCCGACGTATGCGATGTGACGACGGCGAAGCTGATCAAACGCGAAGTTTCCGACGGTATCATCGCGCCCGGTTACGACGACGAAGCACTTGAAATTCTCAAATCCAAGAGAAAGGGCAATTACAACATCGTCAAGATCGACCCCGATTACGTCCCCATGCCGCAGGAGACCAAGCAGGTCTACGGCATCACGTTTGAGCAGGGACGCAATAACTTCAAAATCGACCGTGATCTGCTCGCGAATGTCGTAACAGAGAACAAAGACATTCCCGAAACGGCGAAGATCGACCTGATTCTTTCGCTCATCACCTTAAAATATACGCAGTCCAACTCCGTCTGCTACGCCTATCAGGGACAGGCCATCGGCGTCGGCGCCGGCCAGCAGTCGCGCATTCACTGCACGAGACTTGCCGGCAACAAGGCGGACATCTGGCATCTGCGTCAGCACGAGAAAGTGCTCTCTCTTCCGTTCAAGGCGGAGCTCGGCAGACCCGACCGCGATAACTGCATCGACGTGTACATTTCCGACACGCCCGAAGACGTGACCGCGGACGGCAACTGGCAGCAGTTCTTCACCGAACAGCCAGTGCCCTTCACAAAAGAAGAAAAACGCGCCTATCTCGATTCCATCACCGGCGTCGCGCTCGGTTCGGATGCGTTCTTCCCGTTCGGCGACAACATCGAAAGAGCACGCAGAAGCGGCGTCAGCTACATTGCCGAGCCCGGCGGCTCGATCCGGGACGATCAGGTCATCGAGACCTGCAACAAGTACGGCATCGCCATGTGCTTTACCGGAATGCGTCTTTTCCATCACTAAGAATAAGGAGCGATTCGCTTGAAAATCATGGTAGTCGGCGGCGGCGGACGCGAGCACGCCATTATCAAAAAACTCAAAGAAAACAAGGATATTGAAACCATTTACGCGCTGCCCGGCAACGGCGGCATCGCGGCGGATGCCGAATGCGTCGCCATCGGCGCGACGGATATTGACGGCATCGTCCGCTTTGCGAAAGAAAACGCAATCGACTTCGCCGTTGTCGCGCCGGATGATCCGCTTGTGCTCGGCGCGGTGGACGCGCTGAACGAAGCCGGCATCAGATGCTTCGGCCCGACAAAAAACGCGGCGATCATCGAAGGCAGCAAGGTCTTTTCCAAAAACCTCATGAAGAAATACGGCATTCCCACCGCGCAGTATGAGGTCTTTTCCGATATGGACGAGGCGCTTTCCTACCTCGAAACCGCGCCGATCCCCACCGTCATCAAGGCGGACGGTCTGGCGCTCGGCAAAGGCGTCATCATCGCGCAGACGAGAGAAGAAGCCAAAGACGCCGTCAGATCCATGATGCTCGATAAGATCTTCGGCGAGAGCGGCAGCCATATTGTCATTGAAGAATTTCTGACAGGTCCCGAGGTCTCCGTCCTCTCCTTTACGGACGGCAAAACGGTCGTGCCGATGGTCTCTTCGATGGATCACAAGCGCGCAAAAGACAACGACGAGGGACTCAACACCGGCGGCATGGGCACCGTCGCGCCGAACCCCTATTACACCAAAGAAATCGCAGACGAGTGCATGAAGACCATTTTCCTGCCCACGATCGACGCGATGAACCGTGAGGGCAGAACCTTCAAGGGCTGTCTCTACTTCGGTCTGATGCTCACGCCGAACGGTCCCAAGGTCATTGAGTACAATTGCCGTTTCGGTGATCCCGAGACGCAGGTCGTTCTGCCGCTTCTTAAAACCGATCTGTTCACGATCATGAACGCCGTGGCGGACGGCAGACTTTCCGACGTGCCCGTCGCATTCAAGGACGAGAACGCCTGCTGCGTCATCATGGCGTCGGAGGGCTATCCCGTTCACTATGAAAAGGGCTATGAAATCACCGTGGACGATGACTTTGCCGGAGAGCTTTTTGTCGCAGGGGCAAAACAGGAAGACGGCAAGCTTCTGACAAACGGTGGCCGCGTCTTAGGCGTGACCGCTACGGCGGGGACGCTGACGGAAGCGATCGACAAAGCCTACCGCGAAGTCGGAAAAGTACATTTTGACAACGCCTTTTACCGCCGTGACATCGGCGCAAGAGCTTTGAAAGCAGGTGAAGCATAAATGGTATACAGAATATATGTAGAAAAGAAAGAAGAGCTGGCGAACGAAGCGCACACGCTCAAAAACGACATCAATTCTCTTTTGCAGATCACGGCACTGAAAGATTTGCGTCTTCTCAACCGCTACGACGTCGAGAACATCGACAAGGAGCTGTTCGATTACGCGGTCGGGACGGTTTTCTCCGAGCCGCAGCTCGACGTTGTCACGGAAGAACTGGCAACGGAAAACGGCGACACCGTTTTCGCCGTGGAATACCTGCCCGGTCAGTTTGACCAGCGCGCCGATTCCGCCGCGCAGTGCATCCAGATCATCTCGCAGGGTGAGCGTCCGCTTGTCAGAACGGCGAGAATCTATGTGCTGAAAGGCGACCTGACGACCGAAGAGCTCGAAAGCATCAAAAAATACGTCATCAACCCCGTGGAGAGCCGTGAAGCCTCTCTCGAAAAACCCGAAACGCTGAAAGCCGATTACGCCGTGCCCGAAACGGTCGCGACGCTCCATGGCTTCTGCGAGCTCGACGAAAAAGGGCTTGACGATTTCGTCAAGCAGTACGCCCTTGCGATGGATGACGACGATATTAAATTCTGCCAGGATTATTTCAAATCCGAAAATAAAACACCGACCATCACCGAGATCCGCATGATCGACACCTACTGGTCGGATCATTGCCGTCACACGACGTTCCTGACGACGATCGACAGCGTGAAATTTGAAGATCCGCTCTTGCAAAACGCTTATGAAGAATATATCGCGGTGCGGCGCGAGCTGGGACGCACAAAGCCCATCAACCTGATGGACATCGCGACGGTCGGCACACGCTATCTCAAAGCAAAGGGCAAGCTCCCGAAGCTCGACGAATCCGAAGAGATCAACGCCTGTACGGTCAAGATCAAAGTGAACGTCGAGGGCAAGGACGAAGACTGGCTGCTGCTCTTCAAGAACGAAACGCACAACCATCCGACGGAAATTGAACCGTTCGGCGGCGCGGCGACTTGCATCGGCGGCGCGATCCGCGATCCGCTGTCGGGACGTTCCTATGTCTATGCCGCGATGCGCGTAACCGGTGCGGCTGATCCGCTTGTTCCCGTTCAGGATACGATCAAGGGCAAGCTTCCGCAGCGCAAAATCGTCACCACGGCGGCGGCGGGCTATTCCTCCTACGGCAACCAGATCGGTCTGGCGACGGGTCAGGTCGATGAAATCTATCACGACGGCTATGTCGCAAAGCGCATGGAGATCGGCGCGGTCATCGCGGCGGCTCCGGCGGAGAACGTACGGCGCGAATGCCCCGATCCGGGCGACATCGTGATTCTCTTAGGCGGCAGAACCGGCCGTGACGGCTGCGGCGGTGCAACGGGCTCCTCCAAATCGCACACCCTCGAATCTCTCGAGACCTGCGGCGCGGAAGTCCAGAAAGGTAACGCGCCCGAAGAGCGCAAATTACAGCGTCTTTTCCGCAACGGCGAAGCGTCCCGTCTCATCAAACGCTGCAACGACTTCGGTGCAGGCGGCGTTTCGGTCGCCATCGGCGAATTGGCGGACGGACTGGACATTGATCTGAACGCCGTTCCGAAAAAATACGAAGGCCTCGACGGCACGGAGCTTGCGATCAGCGAATCGCAGGAACGCATGGCGGTCGTTGTCGCGCCCGAAGATGCGGAAAAATTCATCGAAATCGCGTCCAAAGAAAACCTCGAAGCGACGGTTGTCGCCAAAGTCAAGGCAGAGCCTCGCCTGACCATGACATGGAACGGCAAGGTCATCGTCGATCTCTCACGTGAATTCCTCAATTCCAACGGCGCGCAGAAGCATATTGACATCAAGCCCGAAAACCCGAAAGCCTACGAGAAGAGACTTGTCGTCGGGTTCAAGGAAAACTATACCTCTCTTGCCGGCGATCTGAACGTCTGCTCGAAGCGCGGCCTTTCCGAACGTTTCGACTCCACCATCGGCGCGGGAACGGTGCTCATGCCGTTCGGCGGCAAGAATCAGCTCACGCCCATTCAGGCGATGGTGCATAAGATTTCCGTCGAGCAGAAGCACACGGACACCTGCTCATTCATGGCGTGGGGGTACAATCCGTTCATCACGGAAAAGAGCCCGTATCACGGCGCGTATCTCGCCGTGGTCGAATCCGTCGCAAAGCTCATTGCGACCGGTGCCAAGTTCGAGGATGTCTACCTGACGTTCCAAGAATATTTTGAAAAGCCCGAAAAGAGCCCTGCCCGTTGGGGGCAGCCGCTTTCGGCGCTGCTCGGTGCGTTCAAGGCACAGATGGATTACGAGATCGCCTCTATCGGCGGCAAAGATTCCATGAGCGGTACCTTTGAAGACATCGACGTACCGCCCACGCTCGTTTCGTTTGCCGTCACAACAGGCAAAACATCCGACGTCATTTCTCCCGAATTTAAATCGGCAGGTCACAAGGTCGTCCTGCTCTCCCCTAAATATGACGAAAACGGTCTGCCCGACGCCGCATCGGAGAAAGCGTTGTTCGACGAAGTCAACGGCTATATGAGGCGCGGCATCGTCGAAGCGTGCTACACGCCGACCTACGGCGGCATCGCCGAAGCGGTCATGAAAATGGCGTTCGGGAACTCCGTCGGCTTCGATTTCAGCGACGATCTTGAGCTTTCCGACATCTTCGGTTATCGTTACGGCTCGTTCATTCTTGAACTCAACACCATGGATGAAATCGGCGAGCTGCTCGGTTATACACATCTTGAAGAAACGATTGAGTATGACGGCGAAGAGGTCGCGCTTGCCGATCTTCTCGCGGTTTACGAGAACAAGCTCGAGCCGATCTATTCGTGCAACATCGAGCAGAAGAATGACAGTATTCCGGCGTTCACCTACGAAGCCAAAGAGCGCACTTCTCCCGCGATCAAGACGGCGAAGCCCCATGTGCTCATTCCCGTTTTCCCGGGCACGAACTGCGAATACGACACCGCGAAAGCCTTAGCAACGGCGGGAGCCGATCCCGAAATCTTTGTGATCCGCAATCTCTCCGCATCAGCGATTGCCGAATCGGTTGAGAGCTTCGCTGAGAAAGTGAAACAGTCACAGATCATCTTCATCCCCGGCGGCTTCTCCGGCGGCGACGAGCCCGACGGCTCGGGCAAATTCATCACGGCGTTCTTCCGCAACGCGGCGGTCAAGGAGCAGGTGCATGAGCTTCTGAAGAACCGCGACGGTCTGATGTGCGGCATCTGCAACGGCTTCCAGGCGCTGATTAAGCTCGGTCTTGTCCCCTACGGCGAGATCATCGACACCGACGCCTCCTGCCCGACGCTGACCTACAACACGATCAACCGACACCAGTCGCGACTGGTACGCACCCGTGTCGCGTCGAATAAGTCCCCGTGGCTGATGAATACGAAGCCCGGCGATGTCTACACCGTGCCTATCTCACACGGCGAAGGTCGGTTCTTAGCCTCCGACGAGCTGATCCGTCAGCTTGCCGAGAACGGTCAGATCGCAACGCAGTACGTTGACCTTGCCGGCAATCCGACTTCGGACATTCACTTCAACCCCAACAACTCCGCGTTCGCGATTGAGGGCATCACCTCACCCGACGGCAGAGTTCTCGGTAAGATGGGACATTCCGAGAGAATCGGCGACGGTCTCTACCGAAATGTCGACGGCGATTACGACATCGGCCTGTTCCGCTCGGCAGTGGAATATTTCAAATAAAGGGTAAACAAAAAACGGCAGTCTTCGGATTGCCGTTTTTTTATATTCTGAAAAAATGATGATGCATCGAATCAGACTGTTTCTGCACGCAATCATGAATGATAAACGAAAAAAACGATTGACATTTCGATTTTTCTTTCGTATAATAACCATGAAAAGCAAAATACACTGTAACAGAAGCCGCAAACTTCATCAAAAAAAACCTTTCAAAATCGCAAAAATATGGTAAGGTATTTTTGCGACATGAATCTGAATACCCCCCCGATGGCAGAATACACTTTGGTAAAAGTGTAGCCAGACTCGATCTATACCCTGCCATCTGATCGGAATCAAACGGCAAGCAAGAAAAAACGAAAATTCCATCTTGACACCCTTATTCTTTTGATTTATAATAAATCCGACAGGAGGAGATTCTATGGTATGTAAAAATTGCGGAACATCCTATGACGACGGGATGCAGTTTTGTCCGAACTGCGGAACGCCGGCCGCGCAACCGTATAACTACAGCTATCAAAACGCGCCGAATCCAACTTATCAGGCGCAAAATCCCGGTTATCCGGCGCCGAATCCCTTTGCCGGGTATCAAAAGCCCGCATCCATCGGACAATATGTCGGCTGGACGCTGTTGGCGTATGTGTTCGGACCGATCAGCCTGATTTTGACGATCGTATTCGCCTGTTTGAACGACAACAAGAATCGAACCAATTTTTTCCGCGCGCAGCTCGTAATCTGGGGCATTTCCATTGCCCTTTTCATCATTGCGGTGATCGCGCTGGCGGTGGTCGGTATTTCTCTGTTTGGCATATTCGATGAGTATGCTTATTATGACATTCTCGAAGACTATTTGTCGATCGCGATACGCGCCGTTCATTTCTTTGCGGTCTGATAAACAATGCCATCCCGGATCCGGAAAGGAAACGGGATGGTTTTTTTATAGGACGTTCTTATTCATTTTTCTTTAGCTGTTTCACAATCTGATTGCCGTAAACGGCGCATCCCGTCACCAGAACGCCCTGGATCGCGGAATCGACCGTCCATGAGCCGAGTGCCATCGCGCCGACGATGCCGATGGGTAAGAGAATCAGCGGAATCCATTTATCAGGGATTTTCTGAATGCTTTTGATAATCTGCCCGATAATCAGCAACACCGGGATCAGGATCAGCGCGTTTTCGGTTATGTACGTTAAAATTTCCATAGTTGCTCCTTTCAGAATAAATACGTCAACAAAAGCGAGACGAGGCCGGACGCCGCCGCGCCGAGAAAAGCCCAGAATAATTTATCGTAAAACTTCATGGGGCGGTTTTTGACCGTTTCCAGTTCTCCTTGCACCTCGTTCAGATCCGTCCGCATATGTCTCACTTCAACCACCATATCCGAGACGGACTGTGTTAATTTTTCAAGGGAATCGATGCGGCGGTGCGCCGATTTTGCCGACGCTTCCACAGCTGTCAGCCGCTCCCATACTTCCTTTTCTTCCATATCATGTGAGTCCCGCAGACTTCCGTAAGGCCTCCCTTGCGTCTTCGGCTGTAATTTTGCCGTCGCCGTCCACATCGGCGTTCCGGGCAGGCTGTCCGGCGAGCTTTTCCAGCTTTGCGGACGTCCGGAGAATGCTTCTGGCGTCGGTGGCCGTGACCTTGCCGTCATTGTTCACGTCGCCTTTGATAAGCGATGTATAACAGCGGTTCAGATCAAACCGTCCGCTGAAGCCGTCAAGCTTGCCCGTGCTGCTGTACTGCCAGAGATCATAGCTGCCTTTGTAGGTGACGGTGTCATTGTATTGCGCCAGCCATTTGATTTTGCTGTCATACCATGCGTCGGTCAGGTAGGTTGTAAACCAGCTTTTGTTGGCGTAGGTACCGTACGTATAGCCCGCTTTTTCGATGGCATCACAGAATGTCTTTGCGATTTCCAGAATCTTCACTTTCCCGACATTGGCAATCTGCTTTTCTTCCAGGTCGAGGAACACGGGATAGTCCGGTTTATGCCCCTTGAGCAGACGCAGCGCATGAGCGGCCTCCGATTTCGCCTTTTCGACAGACGTTGCGTACGAATACAGATACACGCCGTACGGAATCCCGCACGACTCGCAGCCTTTGATGTTGTTGAGAAACTGCGAATCATCCTGATTGGTATAATCGCCGCCGAAGCCGCAACGCAGGATTGCAAAATCGATTTTCCCTTTCATTTTCGACCAGTCGAGACGGCCGTTGGCGTAGGAAACATCAATTCCGTTAAATAATATTCTCTTTGCCATTCAACTTTCCTCCTTTATGATCATTTCGTATTCGTCCTGTGTCAGAGCGCCGACGGACAATAATTTTTCAATATGTACCGGCTTATACAATCCGATTTCATAACAGTACTTGATTTTTTCAAACATCGGTCAGTTCCTCCCCGGTCAGCACCTGATAGAGAAGCGCGGCGTTTTCCGCTTCGAGCGTGGCAATGCGTTCGTCCTTGGACTGCTCGATCTGTGATTCTTCGGCAGAAATCTGCTCTGACAATTCCTGCAATTTTTTATTAAATTCATCAAGCAATTCATCATACTCATCTTTTGTAATTTCTGTCATTGAATCATCAGATGAAACCGTTGTTCTTGACTCAAACGAATCAATCACGCCATTTTTTTCAATTTTGTAATAATACATACGCTTACCCCCATGCTGCCCATAGATAATTACCGGCTATTGGTCGATAATATTCATTATCAACCTGTATAGAAAATTTTCCGGAAGACATTGAATAATTCCCTGTTGACGGATTCGCTTTGACAGAATAGGATGCTTCTGCACCGGATGAATTCTGATGCCAGGCAATAATTCTTGTTGCTTCTTCTCCGGTATGAATACACGCAACAAGGCAATAGGAATTTGATGTTCCCTTTGCATAATTCATACTTGCCCCACCTGTAGGTTTGAGAGCAAAGCAAAATCCTTTTGGTGTAAATGTTTCCCCGTTCTGATCTGTAATACCGGTAACTGCAATCGGGTCTTTTCCGGCTGTCAATGAAATGTTTCCACTTGCAAAATGCTTCACATCGACAACAGCGTTTGCATATTGCTTGACATCATGCGTGCCGTTCGACGTAATGGTAGGACTGTCGCCGATCGGCAGTATATAGCCGCTCTGCACCTTTGCGATCGCGTCGTCGAGCTCTTTGCCGGTATGCGTCATATTGTATTCACTCATGAAAGCACCTCGCTTACAAAGTTATTGATCTGATTGCCCGTGTAGGCGCTTTTGTAGGTCGTGTCCGTTCCCGATCCGCTGCGTTTCGCAAGGACATAGGCGCCGGAACTGTCCCGAACGGGCTGTGACGCACTCGTATACAGCGCGCTGCAATCGTTCCAGACGCCGTTTACGTCCTTGACAAAGACGCTGATGCGGTAAGAGCCGTCCGATGAAAGCTCGGCCGATTCGATGTCGAACGAAAACGACGTCGCCGACGATGAGAGCGTCACCACGCCGTTTGACGCCGAAGCGTCGTCGCTCAGAAGATCGAAGCCCACGCCGCGTCCGAACGCTTCCCCGCTTTTCGTGGCGCGCGCTTCATAGGCCATGATCGGCTTATCGGACTGCACATTCACCGTCGCTTTGAAAAACGGACTGATGCGGTTGCGGTCTACTTTGATTGTCAGCATATCAGATGCTCCAGTTTGCGTCTTTTTCGCGGACAAAAATCTTGACAAGCTTGACGCCGTCACCGGAAGACGCCGTTTTCAGATCGTCGCCGGCAATCGCGACATGAACCTCCGTTCCGGATGCGATCGCGAGATTGCTTACCGTCATGCCGTCCGAACCGGTCAGAACGGTCGGATCGTCGCTCGTTCCCGTATAGATTTTAGACAAGGTCGAGGGGATCAGCACGTTGGAAGCGTCGGCATTGAGTGCGTTGATGCCGCTGACGACCATGACACGGATGTCGGAAATCTCCTTATCAGCGGTAAAGGTCGCCGTCGAGACGCTTTTTGCGAGAATAACCACTTTCTCCAGCGCGGTCGCGTCGTCATGTCCGGCAACCGTCGTGATTCTAACCGGCGTGGGGCCCGATACGACCGTGACGGTCGGTGTTTCCGTATACAGAATGATGGTATCCGACGCCGTCGCGGATGTGTTATACAGGTCGTCGCGCACCTTGACATAGACCGTCAGGGTATCTCCCTGGCCGTCCGACAGCGTCACATTTTTGCTGTTCGCGAACGCTTCCCACGACGCATCGCTTTCCGAAAGTGCCGTATCGCCGATGTCGCCCCAGATTTTCATCTGATAGCCTGTGGTATCGCTGTCCGAACATGTGATATCGAGCGTGACCGCCGTTGAAGTCGTGCGCACCGCGTCGCCGTTGATTTTGACCGATACCCCGGACGGACCCGTGGTATCAAGGGTTATGTTAAAATATCCTGCCATGTTTATTCGTCTCCTTCATTTTCTTTCGTTTCGAGGTCAAGATAAAAATAGGACTTGCCCCGTTTGTCCCGGTCGTAGACCGTTTTTCCGTCCCGACCGATGATCTGACTGATTTCTAATGGGTAGTATTCCTTTCCGTTGTACAAAAACATAGATTCAATTCCTTTTGAATGCAGAATGAAGAATTTAGAATGCAGAATGAATGTTCCGCAGCCTCTTTTATAAATCCAAGCCCGCAGGGCTTCCAAAACTCTTCACTATTCACTATTCACTCTTCACTCTTACTTGCGTCGCGCAGCGATGCCTACGTTCCTTCCTCGATAAAATGCAATGAGTATTCTGCCTTTTCCTCCGCCGTCAGCGCGTTGTATTGAGCTCTGGTGCCGAACCACCAGCCGGGCAGAGAAAGCGTCTGCGTATTTCCGTCGTCATATTCTATTGTAATAAGATTTCCGGAAAGCGTTACTTTCCTGATGCCGACGCCTTTAGGTCCGGTCGGCAATGTAAAAGCCCTGACTTCGGGCGCGGTCACGCTTGCGGTAATATTCACATCATTCATTCACCCAGCCTCCTGAGAATCAGCAATTCGTTCAAGGGATGCCGTCTTTCATCAAGAGCCGGCAGAATCACAATACTGCTGCCGTCCGGTTTGCGCAGACCGATCTCAAAAACATAACGACCCTCGGGAAGAGACGGATCGAAATCAAAATATTTCTGATTCGTCTCCCAATGCAGGCAGACGATCGACGGGTCATTTTCCTCGGATATGTTGATATAATAATATTCGTCGCGGGTATTGGCATATTCCTGGCCGTTTTCGCTGTGATTGAGATAAAAGATAACGGGATTCCCCTCGGGAACGATCAGACGATTCAAAATCATACGGCGATCCGCACCTCCCTTGCTGACGGCGCATAATAGTTTTTCAGCGTCTGCGCGATCATTTTCATATCGCGGATCTCTTCGTAATAGACCTCGAGCCTGCGCATCAGACGTTGCGCCTCATCGGTGTCGCGACGACGTTTCGCTTCGTTCAGCGCGATTCTTACACGATCGGTCAGCTCCTGCTGCTGCCGGATCGCTTCGTCGTATTCAAGCGACAGCTCATAAAGAGATTTTTTCATGAAACCAGTTCCTTTCCGTCAATGCAGTTAATAATTTTAAAGTGGAAATCCTCCGGCAGCGTCTTTTTGCCGTCGAGCATATAATCATAGAGCACGACATATTTCATATTGGCATAGATTTTCTTCTGCGCTCTTTTGAGAATATGCCGCACATTATCGCCCGACGTCTGCATCGCCTTGGCAATCGAAGACACACTGCTGCCGCCAAACCAATAATGCTCCACCGTGAAGCGTTCCGCCTGCGTCAGTTCGTTTTCAATCACGGCATGCAGGACGTCGCCGGTCGAAAGCTTTCCCGCTTCATACAGACATTGCGCGCACTCGCAGTCAACCTGCCGGAGCATCGCCGCCTGCCGTTCGTCCTCGTGTTCCAGATCCCCGAAAAATGTAATACGATTCATCTTTTCACCATTCCTTTCCTGATGACAAGTGCGAAGAGGGCATCCGCACTAATATAGTACAAATGTTCGTTCTTACCACCTCCCATTATAAGAACATTCGTTCGTATTGTCAAGACTTTTCCCAAAAAAAATAAAAACAGTACCTTTTTCGGGACTGTTTTTGCTCTGTTTCCATACAGAATAAGGAAACACCTGTCTATTCATGAAACAAATTATGGAATTTGTCGCATATGAATAAATTGTTTATATTCAGTTTATCTTCCGTACTATAATACAAAAAAGAATGGGGCAAAAAGCTGCCCGGCGCAGCTTTGAAGATTTCCCGGGCAGCCGGTTTATCTGTGCTGCCGTACTGCCAAATCACAAAAGGAGTTGAAATCCGTGATAAACAAATTGGCGAAATGGATCACCAAGCATCCGAAAACCGTTATTCTGATCGCCGTGCTGCTGCTGATCCCGTCCGTTCTCGGCGCGATCCTGACGCCGGTCAATTACGATATTCTGTCCTATCTGCCGGAAGATCTGGACTCCGTACAGGGGCTGAATATTCTTGATGAAGAATTTGGGGAGGCCTCCATGTCCATCATTGTCATGGAAGGCATGACATGGGACGATATGGAAAAACTCGAAACGGACATATCCGCTATCGAGGCCGTCCGGAGCGTGCTGTGGCTCGGCGCGGTGATGGATTCCCCGATCCCCATCTCCATGCTGCCGGCATCCATCTCTTCCATGCTTTACAATGCGGACGGCGACAGTACGCTGATGATGGTGCAGTTCAACACACCAGGGGCCTCCAACGATACGCTGAACGCGATCAAACAGATCAAAAGAGTTATGAATAAGCAATGTCTGATGAGCGGTACGGCTGCGATGATGTACGATCTGAGCGAGCTGACCAACGAGCAGGCACCGCTCTTCATCGCCGTCGCCATCGCGCTTGCGCTGCTTGCGCTAATGTTTACGATGGAATCGATTGTGCTGCCGTTCGTTCTGCTGATCGCGCTGGGGATTGCGGTGATCTACAACATGGGTACAAACCTCATGTTCGGCCAGATCTCCTTTATCACGCAGTCGATCGCGGCCATACTTCAACTGGGCGTCACAATGGACTACTCCGTATTCCTGATGGATCGCTATACGGAAGAAAAGCCCAAATACAAAACCCATCAGGCTGCAATGGCGAAAGCCATCACCAGCACCTTTACCTCGCTTGCCGGAAGCTCCCTGACCACAATTTTCGGCTTCCTTGCGCTGTGCTTCATGAGCTTTACGCTGGGACTCGACATCGGACTCGTCATGGCAAAAGGCGTTCTTCTGGGCATTGTTACGGTCGTCATCGTTCTGCCAGCCCTGATCCTTGTCAGCGAAAAACTGATTGAAAAAACGAAACACAGAAGTCTCGTTCCGTCGTTCCACGGCATCAACAAAGTGACGATCAAATCCCGTAAGATCATGGCGATCGTATTCGCCGTTCTGCTGATTCCGGCGTACTACGGTCAGTCTCATGTGGAAAAATACTATAATATGATGAATGCCGTTCCCGACACGATCGACTCCATTGCGGCAATGGATACGCTGAAGGACGAGTTTAACATGGCCGGCTCCTATTTTGTCGTCACAAAGAGCGATCTGCCGGACGATCAGAAGCTGTCGCTTCTTGACGAACTGGAAGCAATTGACGGTGTATCGAGCGTCATGGGCTTCAACTCCATCGTCGGCACGGCTTTCGCGGAGGACATCATTCCCGAATCCGTCAAGTCCATGCTGATCAACGACGAGCATCAGATTATCATGGTCAACTCGATCTACTCCCCGGCGACCGATGAAGGCAACACGCAGGTCGAGGCGATCGACACGCTGATCAAATCATACGACGAGAACGCCAAAGTCACAGGCGAAGGGCCGATGTATAAGGACCTGATCGAAGTGACGAACCGCGATTTTATCGTCACCAACGCCATCTCGATCACCGCCATCTTCGTCCTGATTGCGCTGATCTTCAAATCCATATCCGTCCCCTTTATTCTGGTGCTGTCGATCGAATTTGCCATCTGGGTGAATATGGCCATATCGTACTTGTCGGGAGAAGTCATCTGCTTTATCACGCCGACGATCATCAGCTGCGTTCAGCTCGGCGCAACCGTCGACTACGCCATTCTGCTGACGACCCGTTTCCGCGAAGAGCTTCGCAAAGGCAGGGAGAAAAAACAGGCGATGCAGACTGCGGCAGACTCCGCGCACAAGTCGATTTTCCAGAGCTCGCTGGTCTTCTTTGCCGCCACGTTCGGCGTTTACCTGATCTGCGATATTGACATTGTCCGCTCCATCTGCGCCATGCTGGCACGCGGCGCGATCATCAGCGCGCTTGTCATTATCCTGTTCCTGACGCCCAACCTGGTCGTCTGTGAGGGCATCATCAACAAGACCACCTACCGCTGGCGCGAGGTCAAACGTCCGACGGAATTTACGCTTCCCATGCTGGAAAACATCAAAAAGAAAGCGGAAAAAGCGCAGAAAAAAGCGCAGAAAAAGCAAAATCGCGCCGCACGGAAAACGGCGAAAGTCAGACCCGTACCTGCGGAATTGGTCGTAGCCAATCTGACGCCGGAAAGCGCCAGACAAATCGAACAGGCAATGGAAGAGGTCGACATGCCGCTTGAAGAAGAAGACCTCGAATCCCCCGAAGAAACAATTGAAAACGGAGATGAAACAGCAAAATGAAAAATACAGCATCGATCAAAAGAATGATTGCCCTCCTGCTTGTCGCAGCCATGCTGTTCCTGACATCCTGCGCAGGCAAGACGGGAGGAGAAGAAAGCTCCACCGGTGAAACGGAACCGGAATCCGTCGTCACCTACAGCGACACGACGGAAAACGTGACCAAGAGCGAAACGGTCTACGTCAACCTGTCGAGCACCGGCACGCCGAAAAAGATCACCGTTTCCGACTGGCTGCACGCCGATAAAAGCGGCGTCTGCGTTCAGGATAAAACGTCGCTCAAGAACTTTTCCGTCACCAAAGGACAGGCGTCTTCCGTCAGCGACGACGGCAACATCACTTGGCAGATGGGTACGTCCGATGTCTATTACGAGGGCATTTCCGACAAGGAGCTTCCCATCAGCATCAGCATCAAGTATTTTCTGAACGACAAAGAAATGACTCCGGAGGAGATCGCCGGTCAGAGCGGCAACCTCCGCATGGAAGTCACCATGAAAAACAATATCAAAAAGGAAGTCACCATCAACGGCAAAAAGACCGAAATGTACACGCCGTTGGTCGTTGCCGGCGGCATGGTGCTCTCGTATGAGAACTTCTCCAACATCGAAGTTACCAACGGGCTTTCCATCGGCGGCGGCAGCTATGAGGTCGTCGTACTCGCCGGCGCGCCCGGTCTCAACGAAAGTCTGAATCTCGCCAATCTCAACATCTCGGGCTTTGAGGATTTCTCCTTCTCCGACACGTTCACCATTACTGCAACGGTCACGGATTTCTCCCTGGGCGATACCTATTATGCCGCGATCCCGCTCTCTTCTCTCGATCTGGATATTGATCTGCCGAAGACGCTCGACGATGTGAAAAACGTGCTGAACGAAGTACAGGATCTGCAGGAGATTCTCGACCGGATCGACCCCAATCAGGTGTTGACAAAGTTCGTGACCGACGGCAAATCCCTGAAAGAAATGATGGACGTTATGCAGAAAGCCGTCAGCCTTTATCAGGAAAACGAAGCACTGCTCAAAGTCATGAGCCAATACCTGACGCCTGAAAACATCGAAACGCTTTCCAATTTTATGAGTTCATTGAATACCGACCAGATGCAGTCGCTGATCGGCTTGCTCTCGAATGTTCCCGCGCTGCAAACATTAGTCGATTCTCTTTTGAAGCTCTCAACGGGACTGAGCGACGTCATGCCGATTCTCGAAGGCGTTTCCGAAGCGCTGAAAGACCCCGAAGTTGCAAAATCGCTCGAAAATCTTCCCGAGACGCTCGATACGATCGACGAGTTGATGAACTATCTGAATGAGAATAAAGAAGTGCTCACCATTCTCTCGAATCTGATGGCCTCCGACGACATGGATGCGCTGACCGGCGCACTCGACAGCATGGTTGAAAAGGGACAGCAGCTCGGCGATACCGATGTTTCCGAACTCACCGGCGACGCGCAGGAGCTTGTGGAGCGTATGGACGAATGGCTGAAATTCGATTACAGCATTTACACCGACGCGCCGGAGTATATGAAAACAAGCTGTATGTTCATCTGCAAGACCGATCCGATCAAGGCGGCAGAATAAGCGTCGTAGTGAAGTTTATCCCTGCGGGACAAGTGAAGCAGCCCTGCGGGCTGTGAAGTTTCGGCTGTGCCGAAATGATGTTTTTGCCTGTCGGCAAAAGATTCGGAAGCCCTGCGGGCTTACTGATATAAATGATTGATAACGAAGCCAACGGCGGTATGACCGGAAACAGTCATGCCGCCGTTGGTATTTTATGACAAGTAAAAACCGGAAAATTCTTCACGATTCGGCGGGATTCTGCCTTGCAATTTTTACAAAAATGCGGTATAATGAATATGGATTATTTTTTAACAAAACATAAACATTTTTATAAGGGGACGAAAAAAATGAAATCGCGAAAGCTCAAAACCGTTTTGTCACTTGTTCTGACGATCGCCTTGCTCGCCGGCAATATCGGTCTGCTTGTGCCGAAGCTAACGGCAGAAGCGGGAACTGCAGGATACGATTGGAAAGTTGTTGTCAACACCACTGATGACGCAGATTCAAAAGGATCCGGCGAAACCTCTTACTTCAGATTGAATTTCTTAGATGAAAACGGAACAGGCTCCACAACATCAACGGTTGATGTTTTTACAACCGAAGACTGGCATTATAAAACCGGTACAGTCTCAAACAGCGGAACTTCAGGCACGGGACAATTTCCTACAAGTATTTATATTGAACTTGAATTTGCATGGACTGGTGCATGGATATCAAGAAAATGGGTGGCGGAGGTTTCCTTATATATTGGCGATACTCAGATTTTAACGACTACAGTTACATTAGAGGGAGACGGATGGGGCAACTCGACAAAAACCACTACACTGACTGTTGACAAATCTAAATATCCTTATGTAAAAAATACTCCATCTATATCAGGAACAGATACAATAAAAATTCCGACAACCGGGGCGCAACAGCAATCCACCTATACGGCTACTGCTGTCGATCAATACGGTGTAAATTGGGTAAACAGCACCTGGACTACAAGCAATACAACTTATACATCCAAT
Source organism: uncultured Clostridia bacterium (assembly GCA_945912145.1). Classification (GTDB taxonomy): domain Bacteria; phylum Bacillota; class Clostridia; order Oscillospirales; family Acutalibacteraceae; genus UBA1081. The sequence continues at coordinate 19,549 of CAMEBF010000002.1, forward strand.
TCCGTCTCCGGACTGAAAAATACCGTAACATTTAAAAATGCGACTTTGGATTACACGACGACATTAACGGCAAAATTCCCGGATGCAAATTCATCATATAACAGCAAATCGGTAAGCAAATCCGTTCAGGTTTATGTTCCTCATACCATCACCGTCAATCCGAACGGCGGTACATACAACGGCACAACGGCCAACACGACCTACACGAAATATACCAACGACACGCAAACGATAGCCAATCCCACCCGGACCGGCTATACCTTCAGCGGTTGGACGATCACAGCAACTGCCGGAACGGCAAGCACCCTGAGCGGCACGACGCTGACCGTCAAAAACGGCAATTCCACGCTGACCGCCAACTGGACGCCGAACGAATACACGCTGAATTTTAACGCCAACGGCGGTTCGGTTGATCCGGCAAGCAAAACCGTAACCTTTGACGCCGCAATCGGCGAGCTGCCCGTTCCCACAAGAACCGGCTATGATTTCGCCGGCTGGTACACAGCGGCGGACGGCGGTACGGCCGTGACTGCCGATACGGTTTATACAACTGCCGCCGATTCCGCAGTTTACGCGCACTGGGCACCCAACAACGACGCCGTCGTAGAAGATAAAACGGCAATCGACTTCGGACTGCCCGTTGTCATCGACGTGCTCGGCAACGATATTCTGCAAAGCGACGCGGTGGACGCTGCCATTGCCGGCATCGGCGCCGTCGCCTCCGACCCGACCGATACGCTTGACACAAGCGTTTATCAGAGCGAATACGTCTCTTCGTCGGGTACATTCACCGTCAATGCCGATAACACCGTCACCTATACGCCGGACGGTTTCCTCTCCGAACCTCAGACCGCCTACGTCGCGGTTTCGGCAGGCGGAAAATATGTTTATTCCAAAATTACGGTCGTTCCCGCGACAACCATCTACTATGAGGACGACGCGAATTCCCTGATTTCGTATCAGGATGGTGTTTCTGCCGATGCTTCCACCGGCGCATGGGGAACCGTCGGTGCTTCTAAAACAAATTCCGTGACGCAAAATCTTTCCGACAATGTATACGGCTATGACGACATCTACGCCGACGCCGCCAACAGCACCTACAGCATGGGCTCATCGCACATCGTCTCGGTCAGCGCGAAGAACAATCCCAATGCAAAATACAGCGGCTCCGACGGCAATTCCTGGCCGACCGCACAATTCACCTTCGCCGGAACGGGCTTTGACATCATCAGCCTGACAGACAACACAACCGGTACAATTGAAGTGAAGGTCTACAGCGGCGCGGAAGCCTCCGGCAAGCCGATTTATGACTGGATCGTCGATACCTATTACGGTTACGAGCTGCAAAACGGCGAATGGGTCGTTTCCGAAAACAGCGGAACTCTCTATCAGATTCCTGTCATCAGCACCTCGTCACTTTCCTACGGCACCTACACCGTGCAGATCATTCCGATGTATTCCTCCCGTCTTGACCACGCCAAAAACGGCTCCTATGATTTCTATCTGGACGCCGTCCGCATCTACAATCCCTGCGGAGACAATCAAGACGCGAACGATATTTACCAGGAAGACGGCGAGATGATTGCTGCCGATTATGAGCTGCGCGATCTGCTCCTTGCCGCCGGCTCTCTCGGCGACGCAGTAGACACCGGCGTGGTCTACATCAATCCGTCTCTGCCGGACGGCACGTTGGCGGATTACACAAAAGCCGGTTCCAAGAACGAGGTCTATCTCGATAAAGGACAGGCCGTCGCGTTCGGGCTGACGGCGGACAGCATTCCCGACCGTGTGCTCATCAGCGCGCACGCGCCGACCGGTACGGCGGCATCTCTGCGCTTCGGCGACGGTTCCGGCTCCTATACCGACGTTATTACGATCACCACGGCGACGATCCTTTATTATGAGATCCCGGTCAGCGCATCCGACTGGGAGCAGGACGCGAACGGCAATTATACCACAAAACAGCCAATCATCATCATGAACGGCGGCGACGGTATTCTCTCCCTGTGCCGCATTAAATGCACCTACGCAGGTAGTTCGACCACCGCAGAAGGAACCGCCGTCCTGCTGACCATGACCAGAAGCTCTGCACTGCGCGCTTCGGCCGTTGCCGGAACGATGTCGACGCTTTCCGCGAAAGATACGGGCTTATTTGTTCCCGAAAGTGTCTCGGCGGAAGAAATGACGGATGCTCTCGTCAGCGGCGACAGCATTGAAGTCTCGATTACGACGACGGACGACGTTGACCGCCTGACCGTCAACGGTAAAGATGCGGTTTGCACCGAAACAGCCGACGGCACGAAGACATGGACATTCACCTACGCGGCGGACGAAACCGGAGAGCAGACGCTTGAGCTCATCGCCTACGATGAATACGGTTACGCTTCCGAAAGTACGACGATGACCGTCACCGTAGAATCGAAAGTCGAGCATTTCTTCAACGGGCTGAAACAATTCATCAAAGCGATTCTGGAGTTCATCCGCACGATTGCCAAAGCGGTAGAGTTCTGATAAAACACAATAACAACAGCGGCGGAATCCGAAATTTCCGTCGCTGTTTTTCTGTGTTCAATTCCTGTTACCGGATCGCGTCTTTCATGCTTTTGACATACTCGCCGACGTACGGCGCGGCATTTTTGCCGTGTTGTCCGACGATCCTGACGATCCCCGAGCCGACGATCACGCCGTCGGCAAACTGTGCCATAAGCTTTGCCTGTTCGGGCGTCGAAATGTCGAAGCCGACCGCACACGGGATTGAGGGATTCGCCTTTCGCACCAGTTCCGTCATCGCCGAAATATCCGTTGTAATCGTTCCGCGGTCTCCCGTCACACCGAGTGACGAGACGCAATAAACGAAGCCTTCTGCCTCTTTCGCGATCATCGCGATGCGCTCATGTGAAGTGGGCACAATCAGGCTGATGAAATCCAGACCGTACCGACGGCAGGTGGGCGCGAACTCCTCCTTTTCCTCAAACGGAACGTCGGGCAGAATCATGCCGTCCATGCCGATCTCGGAAGCGATTTTGCAGAAACGCTCAATCCCGTAGGAATAGACCACGTTCGCATAGGTCATGAAAACCATCGGCGTGCTGACCGTTTTGCGGATTTCTTTGACCGTTTCAAAAATTTTATCCGTTGTCACACCGCCGGCAAGAGCGCGCAGATTCGCGCCCTGAATATCGGGTCCCTCCGCCGTCGGGTCGGAAAACGGAATGCCGAGCTCGATGAGATCCGCGCCGTTTTTTGCCGCCGCCTTGACAACCTCGACCGTATTCTCCAAATCGGGATCGCCGCAGGTGATGAACGCGACGAACGCTTTGCCGTTCCGGAATGCTTCCCTGATCTTACTCATACAGCTCTTCCCCCCTGTATCTGGCGATGGCGGCGACATCCTTATCACCGCGGCCGGAAATATTGATCACAATAATCTGATCCTTATCCATAGTCGGTGCGAGCTTCAGGGCATACGCCACGGCGTGAGACGATTCAATCGCCGGAATGACGCCTTCCGTCCGGCTCAGGTATTCAAACGCATTGACCGCTTCGTCGTCCGTGATCGCGACATATTCGGCGCGTCCCGTGTCGTGCAGCCATGCGTGCTCGGGGCCGACGCCCGGATAGTCCAGTCCCGCCGAGATCGAATACACCGGCGCAATCTGTCCGAATTCGTCCTGACAGAAATAGGATTTCATGCCGTGGAAAATGCCGAGCCGACCCGTGCTGATGGTCGCCGCCGTTTCAAAGGTGTCGATGCCGCGTCCTGCCGCCTCACAGCCGATCAGCCGCACAGCGGTATCCTCGATAAAATGATAGAACGCGCCGATGGCGTTGCTGCCGCCGCCGACACAGGCGATAACCGCGTCGGGCAGTCTTCCCTCTTTTTCGAGCATCTGTGCCTTGATCTCTTTCGAGATCACCGACTGAAAATCGCGGACGATCGTCGGAAACGGGTGCGGTCCCATGACGGAGCCTAAGCAGTAGTGGGTGTCATCGATGCGGTTTGTCCATTCGCGCATCGCTTCGGAAACGGCGTCCTTGAGCGTCGCCGTGCCGGTTGTGACGGGAATAACATCTGCACCGAGCAGTTTCATGCGGTAGACGTTGAGTGCCTGACGCTCCGTGTCCTCCTTGCCCATAAAAACGACACATTCCATCCCCATGAGCGCCGCCGCTGTCGCCGTCGCGACACCGTGCTGACCGGCTCCCGTTTCGGCGATCAGACGGATCTTGCCCATTTTTTTCGCGAGCAATGCCTGCCCGAGGACGTTATTGATCTTATGCGACCCGGTGTGATTGAGGTCTTCGCGCTTCAGATAAATCTTCGCGCCGCCGAGGTCTTTTGTCATTTTTTCCGCATAATACAAGCGGCTCGGACGGCCTGCGTAGTCATTCAGCAGCGCCGTCAGTTCCTGATTAAATGCAGGATCATTTTTATAGTGATTATACGCTTCTTCGAGCTCGATGACGGCGTTCATCAGCGTTTCGGGGATATACTGTCCGCCGTGCACGCCGAACCGTCCCCGGCTCGTTTTGGCATTCGTATCCATAGTCCTTCTCCTTTTTCAGCCGTTCGCAGACCGAACAGCCGCCACAAGTTGTTTCATCTTATTATAATCCTTTACGCCGCCGGTTTCAACCCCTGAACTGACATCCACGGCATAGGGATGACAAGCATCGATCGCCTTGCCAACATTATCAGGGTTCAGTCCTCCGGCCAGAAAGAACGGTCGGTTCAGAGCACCGGCGAGACTCCAGTCAAACGCTTCTCCGGTACCGCCTTCGCCGTGATCCAGAAGGATCCAATCGACCGGCGCGGTTTTATAGTCGCCGCATTCTGCCACTTTCCGAATTTCTTCCAAACTCGGTTTTATCATAGTTCTCACCTTTCCCTCTACCGGGAAAAACAAAAAGTCCCCGACAGAATCTTTAAAAATTCTGTCAAGGACGAATCAACAAATCCGCGGTGCCACCTTGATTTACGGCGATGCCGTACGCTTAGCAGGATACTACCATATCCCCGGCTACTAACGCAAGCCCACGCGTTGCAGAATACTCAGATCGCACGATCCTTTGACTGCACCCTCAGCGGTCCATTTGATGACTTGTTTTCCGCCTGACTCTCAGCACCGCAGGCTCTCTGTGGGATCATCATCACCGTTATCTCCGCTTCAACGGTTTCTTATTTATTTACGATGATTATAACACCCGTTTTTTTATTTGTCAAGAGAAAAAGACTGATCTTTTTCAATAAAAAACAGCCCGTCCGACGGCGAGCCTAACATATTTAGTATAACAAATATCCTATTCTTTGTCAAGAGATATATAGCAAACTTAACCTAATTCTGCGTTTTATCTAAATAAATTATATGAACTTTATACAAATTTACACTTGAAAAACCCGATATTCTGTGTTATGATATAGACACAGAAAGGGTGATACCAATGTACAGGTAAATCCTGAAGGCGCAAAGCAGAAGGCAAAATCCAACAAACAAATAAAAAATGCTGAAGCTTTGATGCCGCGCACGATGCCGAACGAAACGAAATCAGATTCCGAAATGAAAGCGATTCCCACTTAGGGAAAAATAATGAGAACAAAGAGTATTCCGGAACGGGAGAAAGTCAAGAACGGCATCAACGATACCGTAGAAAGCGCAGGTACACAAAATGATGTTAGATAATAAGAGCGACCGGAATACCCCCTGATTGCCAGTCTTGTCAGATGAGCAGTCAGGGGGTATTTCTTTATCCGGCATAAGCTTTTGCATCTCCCGGGATGAAGCGGCACAAAAAAAGACACAGACAGTGCCCAACAATATCAGTATACCAAATTCCTTTTTCTTTGTCAAGAGAATCATGGTGATTTTATCCTATTTCTATGTTTTATCTAAACAAATTATATGAACTTTGTACAAAATTGCCTCTTGCAAAAGGCAAAAATCTATGCTATTATATAGACACAGAGAGGGTGATACCAATGTTCAGGTAAATCCTGAAGGCGAAGAAACAAACGGCAAATCCCCACTACATGTTGCAAGTTTCAAAAGCCGAACCCGACGCCAAAGGGCAGCATCCGGATCCGAGACAAAAAGTGCTTCTCACTTACGGGAATGACATAGATCAAAATCTTGGAAACCGTTTCGGAAAAAGAGACTGACAGATAAGGCGTCACCCATACTGCAGAAACCGGAGGTACACAAAATGATGTTAGATAATAAAATCGACGGGAATACCCCCTGATTGCTTTGTTTGAAAGAGCGGTCAGGGGGTATTCCTTTTTATCCTGTTTTCTCCGGACGACCGGGGAATTTTTTTTTGCCGGAATTTACGAAATGACCTTTCACAGCGAAGCCCGTCCTGCTCGGCAGACTTCGCAAGAATCACGGCAAATTTCAAAAGACTGGCCTCGGCAGATTCATAAAATTTCACTTCCATCATGAAAACCTCATTTCTGTCGGTATGACAGGACAATTGTACCATATTGACACCGAAAAGTCAAAAACAAATGTACGAAAAACAAGCCATCAATGACAGGAGATTATGATAAAAGCACGCATGACGGCAACCGTTATCAGTCTTTTTATTGCGGGTACCGATTCTGATCGTTCGGTTCGAAAAGGAGCAAATCCGATGCTTCCGGCATTTAAGAATCAGCATCTTACACAGAATACGCTTGTTTCCGACGAAACTGTTCGATAAATATTGACAAATTCCATCATCAATGCTACAATAAATCAAATTCAGATTTGAATTGATAAAAAATATTCCTGTCATACGGAAATAACGTATTCCCTTTCACGAACCTACGGTTCACGCGCTGCAAAAATTCCGTTATGATACAGAAGCTCAGAGAAAAGGAGAACTCATCATGTTTTGTAAGAATTGCAGACAAATCATCGCAGACGGCGAGATGTTCTGCGGAAACTGCGGAGCCAGAGTGGATAACCCGGCAGGCAATCAGCCGGTCAACCCGGTCATGCCCGGATCGACCGGTGCCGCTATGCCGGGGCAAGTCGGCGCGCCGAAGCCACCCAAGAAGAAATCGAAAAAAATCGCGCTGATTGCCATTCCGGTGGCCTTGGTCGTGGTCGTGGCCGTCGTCATTGCCGTCGTCGCGATTTACAAGTCAGTCACCAACACACCGCTTGCAAAAATCATGTCGGCGGCGGAAAATATGATCTCGTCAGCGGACGTCTACGAAGTTTCGGGAAGTCTGGAAACCGAATTTAGTCCAAGTTTTTCATTAGAAGGAAGGATAAAGACCGATGCCAAAAACGGCATCATTACAATCAATGATTTTTCAGTCGAAGCGGGAGGTTTCGATTATTCCGGAACAATTCTTGATGATGGCAACCTGTATTATTCTCAGAACGATGAAGTCCTTGCCGTTGAAGTGAGCGATTCAAATTTTTCAACATACATATACAATCGTGACATGGCAGCATATGAAGGATCTGAACTTTACGATACTGACAAGATGGATAAATCTACATACCGTACATTGACGGAAACTGTTTCAGCAGTATTTTCCATTCTCAACAGCAATCTTTACAGCGATGCCGGCAATATTGCCGATACTGTCAACAAATTTTTACAAGACAATGACCTTGATGGTTACATCGCTCTTGAGGATAATTTTGCCGATTGCCTGCAGACATTCATTAAGGCCGCCGGCAAAAAGGACTTCCAGACGGAAGTCTTCGGGCTGAAATCCACCGATAACGACAAGTATGAGTTTGAGATCGATACCGCAAAATTACTGGAGTCGATATGTGAATACTTCGGTTCGGCAATCACATTCGAAAACGGGTCTCTGGAGGAAATTATTGGAGATTCCGAACTGGACGAATATCTGCCGGAAACGATCGAGCTTTCCGTTCAGCTGAACAAAAACATGATTCAGGATGTAAATATTTCATTTGCGATGGAGATAGACGGCTATCCTGCCGACATTGACGGATCACTCCATTTTGAAAAATCGGACGAGGACGTTACCGTCGATACCGACGCGATCCAGGATAAAGCAAAACGATAATTGAAATGACACAATAAATCAGGACGCATCCGATATCGGATGCGTCCGAATTTTATATTGACAACCGAACAGGCTTATTTCATAGCCTCTTCAACGGCAACCGCGCAAGCGACCGTTGCACCGACCATGGGGTTGTTGCCCATGCCGATAAGACCCATCATTTCAACGTGAGCGGGAACGGAGGACGAACCTGCGAACTGCGCGTCGGAATGCATTCTGCCCATCGTATCGGTCATGCCGTAGCTGGACGGACCTGCCGCCATGTTATCCGGATGAAGCGTACGGCCTGTGCCGCCGCCGGATGCTACGGAGAAATACTTCACGCCGTTCTCGACGCACCATTTTTTATAGGTGCCGGCAACGGGGTGCTGGAAACGGGTGGGATTGGTGGAGTTGCCGGTGATGGAAACGCCGACGTTCTCAAGCTTCATGATCGCGACGCCCTCGGGAACGTTGTCCGCGCCGTAGCATCTGACCTTGGCTCTGTCGCCGTCCGAATAAGCGGTCTCTTCCACGACCTTAACTGTCTCGGTGTAGGGGTCAAATTCCGTCTTGCAGTAGGTGAAGCCGTTGATTCTGGAAATGATCATCGCGGCATCCTTGCCGAGACCGTTCAGGATAACGCGGAGAGGTTTCACTCTGACCTTATTGGCGTTAAGCGCGATTTTGATAGCGCCCTCAGCAGCGGCAAAGCTCTCGTGACCTGCCAGGAAGCAGAAGCACTCCGTCTCTTCGGAAAGGAGCATTTTGCCGAGGTTGCCGTGACCGAGACCGACCTTACGGTTGTCCGCGACGGAACCGGGGATGCAGAAGGACTGAAGTCCCTCGCCGATGGCGGCAGCCGCGTCGGCAGCCTTGGTGCAGCCTTTCTTCACGGCGATGGCGCAGCCGACCGTGTACGCCCAGACAGCGTTTTCAAAGCAGATGGGCTGTGTCTCTCTGACGATCTTATCGCAATCGATGCCCTTTGCCAGCGTGATGTCCTTGCACTCTTCGATGGAAGAAATGCCGTATTCTTTCAGAACGCCGAGAATTTTATCGGCTCTTCTTTCGTAGTTTTCAAACAATGCCATGTTCCTTTACCTCCTTACTCTTTGCGGGGATCGATATACTTGGCGGCTTCCGCAAATCTGCCGTATGTGCCCTTGGCTTTTTCATACGCCGTTGTGGGATCGTCGCCCTTTTTGATGAAATCGGTCATTTTGCCGAGAGAAACGAACTCATAGCCGATAACCTGATCGTCCGCATCGAGCGCCATTCTGGTAACGTAACCTTCGGCCATTTCCAGATAACGGACGCCCTTGAGCTTGGTGCCGTACATCGTGCCGACCTGAGAACGAAGACCTTTGCCGAGGTCCTCAAGGCCTGCGCCGACGGTCAGACCGTCTTCGGAGAAAGCGGACTGCGAACGGCCGTATACGATCTGGAGGAACAGCTCGCGCATCGCGGTGTTGATCGCGTCGCAGACGAGGTCGGTATTGAGCGCTTCGAGAATGGTCTTGCCGGGGAGGATTTCGCTGGCCATAGCGGCGGAATGCGTCATACCCGAGCAGCCGATGGTCTCCACAAGCGCTTCTTCAATGATACCGTTTTTGATATTCAGGGAAAGCTTGCAGGCACCCTGCTGCGGTGCGCACCAGCCGATGCCGTGCGTGAAACCGGAAATATCCTTGATTTCGTATGCTTTGACCCAATTGCCCTCTTCGGGAATCGGAGCGGGACCGTGGTTCGGTCCTTTCTTGACTGTGCACATTGTTTCTACTTCGTGTGAGTAAGTCATGATTTGATTGTCTCCTTTCGGTTGTAACATCCGATAAATTTACCACTATGATATTATACAAAAAAAATTTCCGGAGTTCAATAGTAAAATTATAAATATCGGTGTTTACAAACGAAAAAAATTATGTTAATATAGACATGAAATCAATTCTGGGATAGGAGAATCTAACTATGAAAAAGATACTTTCCGTTTTCTTGTCCGCGCTGATGATTGCGTCCCTTTTCGTGTTGCCGGCTTCGGCTCTGACGCCTGAGGAATCGCAATCCGCTGTAGACGCCGCCTATAACGCCATGTTTGACGGTGTGGCCGGAGACGTCAACGGTGACGGCGCGTTTACCGTGACTGATGCCCGAGCTGCACTTCTAAGCTCCGCCGGACTGGACAAGGATACCGTCAATAAAACCAAGGCCGATACGGACGGCGACGGCGTGATCACGGCAATCGACGCGAGAACCATTTTGCGCGCAGCCGCAAAGCTGGAGTCGATCGATGTGCTGTATACACCGCAGATGAAGCTTGATCTCTTCAACGCGCTGCTCAACAACATCAAGTATTCGGGTGAGAAATACAGAAAATTCAAAACCGATGAAACCGTCAGCGTAACGCATGACAATCAGGCGGCGATTGATGATTTTAACAAGCAAATGAACAATCTGATGAAGATTGCCGGCTCCGATGAAACGATCGATCTGGGCAAGGAACTGACATCATCCTCCGACAACGCTCCCTCCTACTCCTATTCGAGCCGCGATATTACCGCCGCGATCAACAACTACCCGGTATCGGGTCAGGAATTTGCCAGCATCATCGGTCTGGGCGACATTGTTTCTATCGACTATGCCGAAAATCAGACATATAAGTTTGCGCCCAAACGTAACTACGGCAATCCGATCGAGCCGCTGACCATGACGGGGCTTGACGCGCTCACCATCACGGTCAAAGATGAAAAACTGACCAATATTCCTGCCGATACAACGAAAACGGCTCACGGCAAATGCTTCGATATTCCTTCAAAAGAAGAAATCATGTCCGGCTATGCCGATATCAACGAGCAATTCAAGAGCTTGGATTTCTCTTCTTTGGGCGAAGGCTATATCTTTGACGTAAACGCCGGATTCAACTCCATCAATTATCACACTTCTTCCATCACGATCTACTTTAAGCATGACACAAAGGAAGTTTGCCTCATATCGTATGAACTGAATTACGACCTTTCCGTCGCGGTTCACATGAATATCGACATGGGCATTTTCCTGAGCTTCAAGAATCAGACGATCAACATTACGGATAGTGAAAAACAAACGATTGCCTACTATTTCCCGGCACACTATCCGTATCCCACAAGCAACTGATCCCACACCAGACAACAACCGCTGCCTTTCGGGCAGCGGTCTTTTTTTCGCCATATTTCAGATGATGATGCACAGCAGGCCGCTGCAGCCCTCGTTGATGATGCGTTCCAGCGTTTGCTGCAATTTAATTCTGGCCTCCGTGGGCATATGATAGAGCTTGTTTTTCAGACCCTCGTTGACAAGGTCTTCCAGCGATTTGCCGAAGATATTGGATTTCCAGATTTCGCCCGGATTGTCGCGGAACTCGTTCATCAGGTACATGACCAGCTCCTCAGACTGGCTTTCCGAGCCGACGATGGGCGCGACCTCGGTATTGATGGTCGCTTTCATCATATGAATCGACGGCGCGGACGCCTTGAGCCGGATGCCGTGCTTGCCGCCCTGCTTCATCATTTCGGGCTCTTCGAGCGTCAGCTCGTCAATGGTCGGCATCACAATGCCGTAGCCGGTCGCCTCCACCTCGTCGAGTGCGGAACGAATGCGTTTGTACTGCTTTTCAATCGCCGCCATCTGCGTCAGTCGCTCAATAAGCTGCGCTTCGGATTTGACTTCAACGCCGCTGATCTGCGTCACGATCTCATAGAAAACGGCGTTCGTCACGTTCGTCTGAATCGCCGCCTTGCCGTCGCCGAGGCTGATGTCCCTGACGGATGCCGAAACGATATAGTCCTCCTGCTGCAAGGTGCCGCACAAGTCCTCAACATTGCGGATGCATTTCAGCTTTTCACCGCCGCACCGCAGTGCCGCGAGCAGCTCCTTTTTGACGCGGTGATCGCTTTTCAGCGAACGGAACCATGACGGCACATGAACGGCGACCTCCTTGACCGGGAACTCCATCAGCACTTTATGCAGGATTTCGCGGATCTCTGTCTCCGTGATCTCCAGACAGTTGACCGGCAGTACCGGAACAGCATATTTTTCCGAGAGCTTCTCGCTCATCTCGACCGCTGTCGGCGAATCGGGCACCATGCAGTTGAGCAGGACGATAAAGGGCTTGTCGATCTCTTTGAGTTCCGCGATGACGCGCTCTTCGGCTTCCTCGTATTCGTAACGCGGAATGTCGCTGATGCTGCCGTCGGTCGTGACGACAAGACCGATGGTCGAATGCTCGCTGATGACCTTCTGCGTGCCGATCTCCGCCGCCATGTTAAAGGGGATTTCCTCATCGAACCACGGCGTTTTAACCATTCTGGGTGACTCGCCCTCGATATAGCCCAACGAACTCGGCACGATATAGCCGACGCAGTCCACCATGCGGACAGAAAAATTGACGTTACCCTGCAATTCGACTTTTGCCGCCTGCTCGGGAATGAATTTCGGCTCCGTCGTCATGATCGTACGGCCGGCCGCCGACTGCGGCAATTCGTCTACGGCGCGTTCCTTCGCAAAGCTGCCGTCGATATTCGGCAGGACGATCGTCTCCATAAACTTCTTGATAAAGGTGGATTTTCCCGTCCGGACGGGACCGACGACGCCTATGTAAATATCGCCGTTCGTGCGCTTGCGTATATCTTCGTAAATGCGTGTGTTATCCATTGCAGTCCCTCCCAAGGATTATTCCAACTCAAAAATCAGCATACAGTCCTGCGGCAGCGTATCGCCGCTCAGCTCGTTCGCTTCCTGAATCAGCGCGACGGACGTGCCGTGCTGCTTCGCGATGTCCCAGAGCTTTTCGCCCTTTGACGCGAAGTAAATCGTGACAACACCGTCCTCGTCCTGACGCATGACTTCCTTGCCTTTTGCGAGGCTCGTCACCGCTTCACAGGTTTTAACAGAATAGGCAAATCCGTCGATGCGAAGCTCCGCGGAAACGGAAACATTCGACGAAGAGTCCACCGAACAACTGACGGCGTTTACGCTGATATCGGGCATAAATTCGCATCCGTCTGCGCTGTCCTCGAGCTGTTTTTTGTATTCAAAATCAGCGACGCGCTCAAAATAGAGCTTTTCATCGTTTTCCGTGACAAGGATCAGACCGAAATGCAGATTGCCCTTGCAGATGAGTGTGCTGCCGTCCGTCTGCACGCTGTAGCGGATGCGCCGGACACAGGCGTCCGCAACGCTTTTCGCCTTGCAGGAGCTGAAATCCATTTGCGAAGCTGTCAGATACGTCTCCTGAATGCGGCGCATCGCCGTGACGCACCGGATCGTGTTCTGCGTGCAGAGCAGCTCAAAGAAAGGAGAATACGCCTGTGAAATCAGATTGACGGTAGATTTTTTATACGCATCCACGCGCGCAATCACAATAACCGAAACTTCGAGCGACGGCGCGGACTGCGGACTGTCCGGCGTTAGGCGCAGATCGGCGCTGCTGACGGAAAGCGATGCGCAGCACTGCGTTTCTTCGTCGATGCCCTCCATATCGAGAATCTGGTTGACGGGAAGCGTGATCCGGCGGGTCACAAAGCCGTCGTTGCCGAGCAGCACGGCGTCAATCGCCACACTGCCCTTAATCATCATTTTATTCTTAATGGTACGGATTTCATTGACAACGGTCGTGGAGGACGAACGGTAGAGCTTTTGTCCGCCGCCGGTCAGGTCTTCAGAGGTCGTCAGCGTATAGCTCCGGGCAATACTGCCGAGCAAAAAGCTTCCCTCTGCCTGCTCTTGCAGCGTGTGACAACGCGGATCGTCAACCTGCGTGATGACGGCGCATTCGCTAAGACCCGTGACAGCAACCCGCAGCGTCACGGAACCTCGGATATCGGCGCGGCGCTGATTGACCGCGCGGCAGGTCACCTGATCGGAAACCGCCGAAACGCTTACGATGTCGCCGTCCGACGCGTCCTTGACGTCAACGCTGCGGTTGAACGGATAGGCGCATTCAAACACGTCTGATTTGCCGTTCCCGTCAAGATAGAGAACGCGCGTGCAGACGCTGCCGTCGATCACGGCCTTATCCCCCGTAATCGACGCGGAAAAGATATTGACTGCTGCAGCGCAGCTGAGCACCTTCACAATATCGCCGTAATAATCGGGCAGGCTCATGTCATTCTCGATAACCTGCTCAATCGTGACCGATAGTTTTTCTTTTTTTATCATAACCTTTTCGGTTTGAAGCTTACTTTCCATTTCACCGGCTCCTTTTTTCGTTTCTCACTCAAGATATATTCCTGTCCTGTCCGGGATATTCATAGAAACAAAATTTTTTTGAGTGAGTCCTGAATCCGGCGGCGTATGAATAAAAAACAAACGGCATATATAAATAGTATAAAACGAAAGGAGAAAAAAGATTATGCGCTGTTCTGTCAGCAGTCTTTGCGACAAGGATGTGATCACGGTCAACGACGGCATACGCATCGGCACGGTCGGCGATGTGGAATTTGACACGGAATCGGGGTGCATTACGTCGCTGATCATCTGCGGAAAAGCCGGATTTTTCGGCATGGTGGGGAAAACGGAGGATATCCGGATCGACTGGTGCAACATCGAAGTCATCGGCGACGATACGATTCTTGTCAAATGCGCCGATATCCCAGTATGTCCGAAAAAGAGATAACAAAAAAACCGACCGTCCCCGAAACCGAGGACGGTCATTCTTTGATCGGATTATTTACCGGTGATCTTCTTGAAAAATGCGAACAGTTTATTCAGCAGCTTGACAATCGCGGAGACGATGCGCGCCATGATCTCCCGGATCTGCTCAACGACGGAAATCTGCGTATCGTCATAGTCAATATTCTCTTCGTCCGTTTCGGTCACAAGATAGTAGTAATCGCCGTAGCCGTCGGCGGCCATCTCGTAGACCTCATTGAACGACACCGTCTGATAGGAGTCGTCTACCAGCACCTTGATCGAGAAATCGACATTTTCGAATTCCGTCCGACGAAGCGTGTTGTAACCGTCTTCATAGCGGCCGAACACCTGGAAATCCACAGCGGTGAACTGCTCAAAATGCAGCGTCATGATGTTATCATACGCCAGCGAGAACAGCGACGCGATATCGAACAAGTTATACATATCGGCGGAAATATGCCCCGTAAAGGAAAGAGTCTCACCATCGAAGGCGAAGCGGATGACGTTCACACCGGACGGCAGATTTTCTATCCCTGTCACAGCGGCGTCCTCATGCAGGAAAAGATTGAACGAGGCGTCCGAGTCGAAGGTATCAGCCGAAAACGCGATGCTGTCTGAGAGCATCAGCAGATTCCCGAGATTCGGACAATCGGCAAATACGCCGTCACCGATGCTGCTGACGCTTCCGGGAATATAAACCATTTGCAGCGCGGACATCGATGAAAATACGCCGTTGCCAAGGGAAGTAAAGCCGTTCTCAAAAACGATCGTTTTCACTTCGTCCGCATAGACGCTGATCTCGTCGGTATAGTCGCCGCTTTGGATCGCATTGCCGCTGACGGACAAAATCCCATCGTCATAGGTCAATATGCAGTCCGGCGTTTCCGGTTCAATCGGATCTGCAGGAGATTCCGTCACGGAAAGACCGCAGATATCGCAAAACGTATCGCCGTCCTCATCCGTATGCCCGGATATCACCTCACCGCAATACCGACAGACCGTCTCAAAGGCGCAGACCTCAGCGGGAGTATGCCGGTCAACAGAGCAAAGATTATACATTTCATGCGTATGTACGCTGGTGTTGAGCACATACGGACAGTTTTCAAATGCCTCCCATGCCGCAGAGCCCTCATACGCATAGGTGACGATGTTGCAGGTATAGGTATTGACATCAAACGGACAAGAATCATCGGCAAATGTCAGCGTATCCGGATAATAATAGACTTTCCAGTTATTGACACGGCTGATAAACGCCTTTGCGCCGATGGATTCCACTCCTCTCGGAATCACGATCTCGGAGGCAAGATGGTTATAAAAGGCATATGCGCCGACAGTTTTCAGTGTATTCGGGAGACGGATCGTTCTTAAGGTGGAAGTAGAAGCATTATTGGTAAAAGCGTAATCCGAAATAGTCTCTACACCGTCTTCGATCACGACGGATACAGGTTTGCCGTTTGCAAAGCAGTTTTTGCCGATTGTCCGGATATTGCCCGGGATCACGATATCCGTCAGCCCCGTACAGTTTGCAAAAGCATAGTCCGGAAGCTCCGTCAGTCCGTTGCCGATTTTCAGCTCAGTAAAACCTTTACAGCCGTAAAAAGCGTTGGCCTGCAACGTCGTTACAGCATCTCCGAGCGTAAGAACGCCGCTCAAAGAACTGCAATCATCAAACGCCTCATACAGAATGCTTTCGGTTTTTTCGCCGATCGGAAGCGTCGTAAGGGATGTGCAATCGGCAAATGCCTGCGCGGCGATGCTGACGATGTTCTCCCCGAAATCAACGGTTTCCAACGCATTGCATCCGCCGAATGCGCGGCCTTTTATTTCCGCTACATTCTGACCGCCGACAACCTTTTTCAGTCCGGTACAATTATAGAAAATCGTTATCGGAATTGCGGTAACCTTATCGCCGAGCGTTACCGTTTCAAGAGTCGGTGATTGCGCAAATATCAAAGCGCCCCAATCGCTGCAGGAAGCATTGATCACAAGCTCTTTCAGACCGGAGCCCTGAAACAGTCCCGTTGGGAGAGCTTTTACGTTTTCTCCGATAGTCAGCTTCGTGACATATGTTCCCTCCAGGAAGTTGCAGGTGATCGTTTCCGCTTCATCCGCTAAGACGATTTCGGTGATATTCTCATTCGCAATTGCACCTAACACTTCGGTTTTATCCGGGCTGTAGATCACGCCGTCCTCAGATCTGATCGCTGCGTCGCCGAAGCTTTCCATGTTGGGGCAATCGGCAAAAAGCTTTTGATAATTGATATAGGTCACGCCTTCCGGAATCGAAACGGAACGAAGCGCGGTACAGCCGGTAAACGCATAGTCGCCGATCGATACCAGAGACGCCGGCAGGACAAGCGTCTCAAGCGACGAGCAGCCGCTGAATGCGCCGACTTCTTTTGCGGAAGCCGGAGAAATGCTGTGAATATATTGGATCGTATCCGGTAAAGTAACCGATGTAAGCGACGAACAGTTTTCAAAGGTTCCCGTCGGCAGTCTTGTAAAGCTACCGCCGATGGTCGCCTCCTGCAGCGATGTACAGTTCTTGAAAACGCTTGACCCCAACTCCGTTACCGTTGAGGGAAGAGAAACCTTTTTCAGCGAGCTGCAATTCGCGAACGCTTGGCTTTTGACATTTTTGACACCCTCGGGAACCGTAAACTCCTCGAGCGATGAACAGCCTGCGAACGCCGATTCCCGCAGTTCGGACATGGAGGCCGGTGTCGAAAACGTTTGCAGCGAGGTACAGCCCTCAAACGCCGATTTGTAGATGGCGGTGCTGCCGGTCTCTGGGAATGTAACGGTCTTCAGCGCCGTACAATTCTTAAATGAATTTTCATAGATGATACTGTTGCCGCGAATCTCAACGCTTTCAAGCGAAGTGCAGTTTTCAAATACGCCATCCGCATTGCCCGAAGCACCGAAACGGACATAGTCCTCTACAATTACCGATTTGATCTGCGTACAGTCTTTGAACAATCCGCTTGCAATCATCAATAAGCTGTATCCGTCAATTTCCGCCGGAATGACAAGCTCCGACGGCACATTACCGGTATAACCTGTGATGGAAGCCGTTTTGAACAAGCTGTTTACCGTATAGGTAAACGCAAACGGTTCTTCTTCCGTCACAGATTCGCTCGAAGCTTCCTCCGTCAGCGTTTCCGGCTCCGGTGTCCCGGTCAGATCGTCCGCGGCGAAAATGCCCGCCGTCAGCATGCCGAGAAAACAGCAGATCAGAACGGCTGTCAACACCGCTTTCCAGTTTTTTTTCATGATACAGTACCCCCTGTTTTTAAACGGAAATCGGTTCGGCTGTCTTTACGACCTTCATGACGATCGTCACCCGGAACTCCCGGTTTTCCGTTTCTATATCCATCATCCCATCGTATTTTCCGACGGTTTTTTTCACATTTTTGATGCCGTAGCCGTGATTGCGTTTATCCGCCTTTGTGGTTTTGAGTTCCGCACCGTCCGGCAGCGATACGGCAGTCGGATTGGCGACGGAAAAGACCAGATTCCCGTCGGCAAAATCCGATTCTACGCGGATTTCCTTATGTCCGTCAAGCTCGCCGCACGCTCTGACGGCGTTATCGAGCAGATTCGCGGCAATAGTGCACACATCGTTATTCTCGACGCCCTCACCGGGAAAATAACCGCGAAAAACGATTTCGGCATCCTTTTCTGCCGCGCTGACGGCCTTATTGCTCAGAATCGAATCGAGCACGATATTGCCCGTTGAATACTTCTTGAAGAAGCTGACGGTACTCCCCTGCATATCGCGGATATACCGTTCGGCATCGGCGATACAGCCCTTTTTCAACAAAAGAGAAACTACCTGCATATGATTCCGGTAGTCATGCCGGAATGCGCGCAGCTCCTCATCATTTCTCGCAAGCGTATCGCAGTAATCGGACAGCTCGTTCATATGGCGGTAAACTTCGCTCAGCTTCGCCGTATTCTTCACGGTATTGACGATAAAGAAGAAAATACAAAGCAGCATCATAACCGCCGAAAAGCTGTAAATGACGTTATACCATGCAGCCGCCACGCCGAACTGCCGGTAATAACACGCGAGACAGAACAGCAGTACAGCAACAAAAATCCATTTCGGCGTCGTCTTGAAGATATTCGGCATCGGCTCGTACAAAACCGTCTTCATCAGAATCAGAATCGCAAGAGCGACCAACGTGTATAAAATATCATAAAAAATCAACCGCGCCTCGAACGATTGCGTCATATAGGGCGCGGCGATGCTATAAAGCATTTCCGTGATAAAATTGTAACAGAAGAGCGGCAGCAATACAACTGTTTTTTTCTTAATCTGAAAAGAGGAGAAAAGCAGCGCGATATACAGCAAAAATGAAATGATGTCCGTAATGATATCCATGGTATCCTCTTCAACGCCGTTTGACAGCATAAGCTGAGCCGCCGCCGCATCGGCAGCCAGCAAAAAAACGGAGACCGCGAACGCTTTTTTGCGGATGCGGACATTTCCTTCGAGAAAAAACTTCGCGATCAGAAACCAGTCGGCAAACAACGCGCAGTCTTTGATAAGATAAAGAATGAATATCATAGAAGAGCCTCAGTTCTTATTTTTCAGATACTGAATATACCGCTTTTTAAAGCTGTCCATCCGCGTGCGGCCGACAGTAATCTTTTTGCCGTCCTTCATGATGACATAGCTGTTTGTAAAATCCTGCATGTAATCAAAATTGATCACGTAAGACCGGCTGACACGACAGAAGTGATAATCCGCCATCATCTCTTCAATCTCGGAAATATTCCGAGACGTCTGCCGAGGATAATCATCACAAAATATCATGCATTCCCGTCCGTTCGCCTCGATGTAGCGAATCGTTTTGACACGAATGAACTCCGCTTTCTTCTTTAAGGTTATGGCGATGATACGACTCTGATAATCACTCGCAGCACCGGCTAAAATGGCGTCACATAAATCCTGATCGGATACCGGCTTAAGCAGATACCGGAACGCGTCCACTTTAAAGCTGTCATAAACATACTCCGGATAGGCGGTGATAAATATAATCCGGACCAGATTATTCTCCTTCCGGATCCGGCGGGCGACCTCCATACCGTTCTCATGACCGCCGAGACAATAATCAATCAGAATCAGATCAAATTCCGTTTTCTCTTTCAGCAAGCTGTTTCCATCCGTAAAAATCTGCGTTTTCGGTTCATAAACAGACAGGGCGCTGAGGCTCCCGATTTTTTCCGCTAATTCAATTGCAAACGTTTCTTCATCATCGAGTATGGCAATATTCACGCTTTTCCCTCCACGAACAGGAATAACCGGAACAGCAAACGGTATTTCTTCATTTGGCTGTACAATTATAGATGATATTATACAACAAAAAGCCTAAATTTACAATACTTGTGACACGAAAAACATCTAAATGTATCAAAAAACAGGCTTAAAGCGAATTTGGAAAAATAAAAAGTATGATCTATTCATAAAAAAAACGGGGAATCTTACGATTCCCCGCGCGAAATAATATTTAAATAATATTTCAGCAAATCATATCAAAACTAATTAAGAATTAGTCTTCGAAAGCAAAATGCTTGCTGAAGCCCTCAGCGAAAGCCTTGCAGGTAGCGATGAGCTCCTCAACCCAAGCCGTAAGCTTTTTGATCAAATCAAGCAGTTTCTCCATTGATGTAGCACTCCTTTCTGATTAAAAGATAATGATCCTTTTGCTAAAAGAATTAGCCAGCGATACCAGCGAGAGCACCGGAAACGGTCTCTTTGAGCTCCTTAAGAAGAGCAACGATCTTAGCTACGAAAGCAGCGATCCACTCCATAAGTTTTGTGAACGTAGCACCTGTCATGTTAGTACACCTTCTTCCATAACCTGAATTTTCCGCAAGACCTTTCTTGCTTGCATCCATATATTAACATATTGTTAATCGAAATGCAAGAACCTTTGTTAATAATTAAACGATTATTATTTTTTGCGTAACATTTCTGCAAACTTTCCGTGATTGACCGCATTATTTTCAATTCTTCTACAAGATTCTGCTTTTTTTACGCGGGAATCAACTTCCGATAAGAAAAATATGAATATTCCATGAATGCCTTTTCTGTAAATCCGCAACATTTACCCCGGAAAATAAGCAAAAAAACCGATCAGAACAAAAAAAATTTTCATCCTAACAACAAAGTTTTTTCAGCGCCGGTATGAAACCGATCACGTTCAAAAAAAAAGAACGGCTCCCGCCGTTCTTTTATGCATGCTCTTCGGGGAGAGCCTGATTATTGCTGTTGACTTTGACAAAGCCCACAACAGCCGCGATCAGGAACTTTGCAGCATTCGTGATAAGGAGTGCGATCGTGATTCCCCAGATGCCGTATCCGACGGTAAGCGGAATGACCGTCGCTGCGTAAATAAGGATGTAAATAACATTGATATACATCTGATATTTCTCACCGGCAATACGCAGAATGATCGTCATCAGGCAGTTGGCAATGAAATAAAAAATCTGACCGGCATTTGCCAAAAAGAAATACTGCTTGGCCTCATCAAAAACATCGGGATAAAACAGCTTGACAAAAATCTCAGAAGCGATAAAGCAAGCCACAAAAGCCACAACGCCAAGTCCGAGCAGGGCACTCGTAAACGCCGCCATCAACTTTTTGGTAAATTTGCCTTCGTATTTGGTCAGATAGCCGATCAGCACGCCGTTGAGAGGCGTCGTCAGAAGTGACACGACCTTGCCGAGCAGCGTGGAAACATAAAACGTTGTAACCGCTTCGCCACCCATCGCAAGACGCAGGATGATTTTATCCGCCTGCTGCGCGACAGCGGAGAGCAGATTCGTCGCGGACAGAATCCCGACCGACTGCATCGTTTCTTTGAAATACGGAGATTTATTCAGGAGATTCGGTCCTCTGAAAATCTTTCCGCGCAGCAATACGAACAGCACCGCCGCCGCTTCTCCGGCAATAAACGTCAGCATCCACTGCTGCGACACATAGCGGAAAAGCAGCAGACCGAGACAATAGCCCGCGGTAATGATCGCGTAGTAGACGAAGAATCCCTTATAATTGAGATCCATCCGGTAATTGACGTCGCCGTAATAGCGCAGCACCGTCAGCACCATCAGCACCGTCAGCAGCAGAAAATGAACCGGCGAAAACGAACGGTAGATAATCAGCGTTCCCGCCGCCACCGCGACGCACAGAACCGAAATAATCGTCAGGAAAATATTATAGTCGCCGTTCTTGTCCTTCTTCTCCCGGCATCGTACCATGCGGGAATAGTTTGCCGCCACGCCGAACGTTGTACCCATGATCGAAACGACGGCAAAAATCGACTGATAATTGCCGAACGCGTCCTCGCCGATCCATGCGTTGAGCTTCGGATTGATCAGCAGTTGGAGCATTCCGTTCATGAGCATCAGACCGGCGACACTGAACACTAAGTCCGAGGCGATATTAAAAATCTTCTTCTTATTTTTGTCCATATGTTACGCAAACTTTCCGCACTCAGTTTTTCTTCGCCTGATCTTCCATCATATACTCCGCATATCGAAGCTGAAAATCATAAGTGAGTTTCAAATTGTTCTTAAAATCAAAGTTCAGGTACTTTTTCGTCTCTCTGGGCATCTGCCAGGCAAGCTCCTGACTGGGGAAAGTCGTGGTGAAATAAGGCATCAGCGTCTTGAAACGGAACGCTTCAGGCGACTGCGTCATATAAAACTTTTCACGGTCAAGCGGATCGTAATCGTAGTTGCCGAGCGCGCCCGTGATCTTCTGACAGGTGATGACCGCGTCGTAATCCTTTAATTTGAGCAGATAATCGTCAATCAGCTCCGACGTGACAAACGGCGCGACGGCGTCGAGAATAATGATGCCCTCACAATCGGGATAATGCGCCTGAATATGATCGAACGCGCTCTTGAGCGAATCCAGCCGCTCTTTGCCGTTGACAGCGAAATCGAAGCCGGAGTTTTTCAGCTCGTCGGACAATTCAATACAAGCCGGATCGGCAACCACGACGACCTTATCGGCCACTTTCGAGCCTTTGGCCGCATCGATGACGTAATCAATCACGGGTCTGCCGTTCAGATGACAGTACTGCTTTGGGATATTCGCGCCGAAACGATTGCCGACGCCGCCGGACATGATAATAATAATATTCATTTTGTTTTCTCCTCAATATCAGAAAATTTCTGTTTTCAGCAATTCAAAATGACCGGGGTGACGGTCTTTTTCTTTGGGCAGCTCCTGCCAGTTGGTATAAAGATACTCGAGCACCTTGATATACTCGGCAGGTGCCATCGCCATATCGTCGCGGATCGGCACTTTGGTATAACTGTCAAAAAACGACTTCGGGAAGACGTTGCGTTCCTGCACCGGCAGCGGGACGCTGGGCTTGAAATACAGATCGCCTGTTCCCGTCGTGACCTCGTTGACGCACTTTTCATACATATTATATAAAGTCTTCATCTTCATGTGCTTGCCGACGGTGGTCAGCACCTTGACCTGCGCTTTCTGCAAAGCGGAATATTTGGAAGAATCCGTCGGAATCAGACGGTGCGCCATCGCCATACCGTAAATCGTCTTAACCTTGAAAATCTGCTTTTTCACCTTGGACGAATCCGTATCGTGCAAACAGTACAGCTCGATGAAAATGCGGTTCATGCGTTCGTCGTTCGCAAAATTATTCTTGCCGCCGTCGGTACTGAAGGAATTGACCGCCTTGCTGTTTTTATAGAAAATACGCGGAATGAAGTCGCAGAAATACTCGCCATAGGAATCGTAATTCAAAAATTCAAATTCATCGCCGAGCTCGTCCGGCAGCACTTTGATCAACTTATTGAAATCGTCACGCTTAAGATCAATGTCAATATCGTCGTCCCACGGAATAAAATCCTTGTGACGGATCGCACCGAGCAGCGTGCCGCCGCTCAGGGAATAGTGCAGACCGTATTTTTCGCATATTCTGTCCAATTCGCGTAAAATTTTCAGTTCAATTTCCTGTATTTCATGAAGCTTCTGCTTCTGTTCATCGGTAAAATTCTGATAAAGCTGCTGTGCTATTTCCATAAAATCACCTTTCGCGTCAGTTAATCAAAACAATGATACCATAATTGAGTTTATTTTGCAACACATTTATGAATTTAATATTGAAGTTTTCCCCTGAAAGTGCTATACTGGCTCTGCAATCCGAAAACTTTCATCAGGAGGCTGAACGAAATGGATACGATTAAATTCGATAAAAAAGAGACGCTCATGGTCGCGCACAGAGGCTTAAGCGGCATTGAAAAGGAAAACACGAACGCCGCGTTTGTCGCCGCCGGCAACAGAAGCTACTACGGCATCGAGACCGACGTACACAAAACGCTTGACGGCAAATATGTCGTTTTTCACGACGATACGACGGGACGCGTCGCGATTGACAATATGGAAGTGGAGAAAACGACGTTCGACTGTCTGCGGAATCTCCTGCTGACTGACATCGACGGCAAAAAGGGTCGCTCCGATATCCGCATTCCGACGCTGGCCGAATATATTTCCATCTGCAAAAAGTATGAAAAGATCGCCGTGCTCGAGCTGAAAAACGCTTTCGCGGAAAAAGAGATTTTCGAGATCGTCGATATCATCAAAGACCTGGACTACCTCGACAATGTGATCTTCATCTCGTTCTGCCTGGAGAATCTCGTGATTCTCCGCGCAAAATATCCCGAGCAGCCTGCGCAGTTCTTAGTGGACGATTATCAGGATTCGCTGATTGATATTCTCAAAAAGAATAATCTCGATCTGGACATCGACTATCACGCGCTGACGGCGGACAACATGAAAGCGCTCCACGACGCAGGCATCAAAGTCAATTGCTGGACGTGCAACGATCCCGAAGCGGGCGCAAAACTTGCCGAATGGGGCATTGAATACATCACCTCCAACATTCTCGAATGATCGAAACGGTCTGGGAGAAAGCGGCACAGACGAAAAAGCCTGTTCTGCTCTACGGAACGGGCAACGGTGCCGATAAAATTATGGACGAGCTGACAAGGCTCGGCGTGAATGTTTCCGGCGTATTCGCCAGCGACAGCTTCGTGCGCAAGCGGACGTTCCGCGAATTTCCCGTCCTGAGCTATTCCGAAGCGAAAAAGCAATTCGGCGATTTTCTCGTCCTCGTGGCGTTCGGCACCAACCGTCCGGATGTTATGCGGAATATCCTCAGCATTTCTTCCGAACAGGAGTTATACGCCGTTGACGTCCCTGTCGTCGGCAACGAAATCTTCAACGCTGCCTTTTATCAGGCGCATAAAGATGAGATCGAGACGGTTCGCCGTCTGCTCGCTGACGAAGAATCACGCCGCATTTACGACGCCATCATCCGTTTCAAACTCGGCGGAGAACTGCCCGTTCTGCTCTCGAGTCAGACGGACAAGGAAGAAGCCTACAAAAATCTTTTGCGTCTGAACGATGACGAAATCTATATGGATTTAGGTGCATTCAACGGCGACACCGTGTTGGAATTTGTCTCGCACACGAGGTCATACCGCAAAATTTACGCCGTAGAGCCTGACGAACGGAATTTCAAAAAGTTTTGTGACAACACCGCGCATCTCCGTCATATCGAACGTCTGCGTCTGTGCGCGTCCGACAGCACAGAAGAAACGCTGTTTGCTTCTCGCGGAGGACGTAGTGGCACGCAGCAACAAAACGGCTTCCCGGTTCCGTGCGACACCGTCGATCATATTCTCGGCGGTCAGGATATAACATACATCAAATTTGATGTAGAAGGGATGGAAGCCGCAGCAATCCGAGGTGCCGAAGAAACGATCAGAACCCGTAAACCGAAGCTGCTTGTCTCCTGCTATCACCGTTCGGAGGATATTTTTTCTCTTGCCCTGCAAATCATGAGTCTGCGGTCGGATTACCGGCTTGCCATACGCCATTTTCCCTATATCCCCGCATGGGACACCCAATTCTATTTTACCTGAAAGGAACGATACCATGAAAAAAATCACCGCCGTTTTTCTGACGGTTCTGCTCTTGGCCGTTTCGCTGTTTTCCCTTACGGGCTCAGCATGGGGAACGCCGCAGCTGATGCTCGCCGCGCACTATAATGCGGACGATCAGCTCATCACCGTCCAGTACCGTCTGCTCGATTTGGCCGGTACGGAAAGCGCGGATTTCCGGCTGAAATACAATTCCGATATGATGGAACTTGATTCGTATACCACCAATAAAATAGCCAATTGCTTTACTGAGCTCGGCGTCAAGCAGGATGACAAAAACATCATTGCGATTGAATTTGTCGATTTGTATCACGTTGAGGAAAGCGACTGCGAAGAGGACGGCAGTGCCACGATCGCAACGCTTGTTTTTAAGCTGACCGATAAAAATGCCGCCGATGCCGTCTTTATCGCTACGGCCGACAGTTGCGCGATGGACCCCAATTCCGAGAATGTCTCTCTCGACCGCGCCACGTTAAAAATCGCGCTGAACGGCGGCACGACATCGTCATCCACCGTCGAAGGCTATGAAATTCCGGAGGATATGCTCGGCAAGCCGTCGTCCTCTGACAAGCAGAACAGTGAAAAGCAGAATATCCAAAAAATCGTAATTGCCGCCTGTCTCGCCGCCGCTGTATTCGTGATCGCTCTTATTGTCATTGTTGTTTACTATCGCAAAAAGGGCGATGATAAAGGCGAAAAAACGAAAACTAAAAATTAAATCTAACAAGAGAAGTCGCATCTCCTCACAAAAGGAATATACGACTTCTCTTTTTATTGACAAATTCCGTTAGATCCCCTATAATAAATAAGTCAAGAGGCAACAGAAGCGGTTAGCACACCAAGCGAAAGCGAGGTGATGCCCTATGGCGAAAGTATTGATCTTTTTGCTTGTCTTTATTTTACATAAAGAAACTAAGTCAATCACCGTAACCATCAGAAAAAAATAACCGCCCTGTTGGCGGACAGAGCAGTTATTCATTAAAATAACACTTTTTCGGCTAACCGCTTTGAACGGTTACCTCTTGGCTTTATTATATCCGAAAAACGGTAAAATGTCAAGCCCGCAGGGGCTTTTTTTTGTTGCCAAGTTTCATTTTACAATCCTGTCAGCATTCCGGCGGCATCGGGAGACGCCAAAAGCTTCCAATGCTCGGCGGTATAGGCCGCTGACGCGCCGTGATGCAGAACCTCGCAAAATTCCCCGGCGATCATCTCCGTATTGATGCTGCCCGGCATCTCCGGCTGAAAGATCAAGCGATACCGTCCGCCGTCCGTGAAAAGCTCGCTTTTTTTGAGCTTCACCGTTTTCAGAAGATGACGCGACAACTCGATCATCTCGTCGATGCCGTCCGCCTGGCAGACGACCTTTTTCTCTCCGATTTTGACAAGCTGCTTTCTGCCGCTGCGACCCGACGGCTCATCCGACACGGTGAAAAAGATCAGACAGCCGCCGTTGCTGTCCGGCAACGCTTCGATCAACATTTTCTGCGTCAGCGAGATCTCACGACCCAACTCATGCCGCGCCTCGTCGAGCAGCTCCCACAAAACCCGTCTTGTTTCGATATTGGAATAATCAAGATCTTCATATGTAATATCCAATTCCACCATATCGTCATGCGTCAGCTCAACGCAGATTTTATTTTCCGTCTGAGCAATAATGTGCATTCTGACAACTCCCTTTCAATACTCTACTACTATGATATTCCCGGGACGGGCAATTTGCAATGCAAAAAATTTTCCTGAAAAGATTCAATAATTTTTCACAATTAGGCATCTGATTTCTATTGCATTTTTCCAAAAAAGATGGTATAATCCTCTTATCATTCTATATTTAGGTAGTGATACAAATGAAAAAGAAAGCAAAGGTATTTCTTTCCCTCGTACTTTGTACGGTCATGTTATTTACCTCTGTTACGGGAGCGACCGCCGCAACGGTAACCGGCTCCGAACAGAGCAGCGTTAAGGATTCCGTGATGGAAACCATCGCAGGCGGACTGAATACGGCGTTCAACGTCGTAGTGGAAAAGCTCCTGGGTGCTATCGTCAAGGTACTGCCTTCCACCGTCAAGGTCGGAAAAGCGGACAGCTTTGTCAGCGAAAACTTCTATGACGGCACGGACGAATTTATCGACGAGCCGGCTGAAAACGCCCGGTGGAGCCTTGGCTATTCCTCCGCTTCCATCGTGCCGAACGATTTCAGCAAGGGCATTTACTGCAAGGGCGGCTATTCCGTCAATAAAAAACTGACCGATCTGCTCGACGATCTGCGCGTTCGCGTCGTCGTACTTGATGACGGCAGCGGCCGCGGTGCTTCTGTTTTTGCGGTCGTGGACTGCTTAGGTCTTGCAAATGACGACGTCCGACGCATCCGCGCTGCGCTCTCCGATTTTGCCGAGGCGAACAACATCGCGAGCATCAACGTCTCCGCGACGCACGTTCACAGCGGCATTGACACACAGGGAATTTATACCGATACCTTTAAGAAAGCCATTGTCAACCTCAGCGAAGCCATCATCGGCGGCAACGATCTTGAACCAGCCGTCAATGAAAGCTTTATGTATAACCTGATCGCGAAAACCGTTCAATGCGTCAAAGAGGCTTACGCTTCTATGACGCCCGGCACGCTGACCTACGCGCATACCGACATCAGCGATTATGTGCGCGACAGAACGGCTCCCGATATTTCCATCGACGAGCTGTACCGTCTGATGTTCACGCCTGCCGACGGATCCAAGGGCACCATCATCGCCAACATGGGCGTGCATCCCGAATGCATCGGCTTCGGCAACGACATCGCCACGGCGGATTTCGTTTACTACACGGAGAAGGTCATCAACGACGCCGGTTATAACTTCATGTTCATTCAGGGCGCCGTCGGCACCATCACCGAGAGCATGAGCGTGTCCGATGACGGCATCTGCGACAACCGCATCACCTCCACGCAGCGTTACGGCGAAGAGATCGGCTATCTCCTGCTGGGCATGACGCTGACCGAAGAGGAGCGCATCGCGACGGTCGTTGACCCCGAGCGTGAAGCCAAGGCCGCCGATTCCGAAACCTATACGGCGTGGTATGAGAACCACACGCAGGAAACGGAAAAAGTAGTCGAGCCGATTCTGAATATCCGGCTTGCAGAGTATCTCGCGCCGGTCGAGAACGGCGTATATCAGGCGCTCGGCAAGCTCTCCATGGCAAACAACAAAATGCTGACCGATGAGAACGGTCAGATCCTCACCGTAACGGAAGTCGGCTACATGGAGCTCGGCACGGACATCAAAGTCATTCTCTGCCCCGGTGAAACCTACGCCGAACTGATTAAAGGCGGCGACAACATGGAAGGCTTCGCCTACGACACCGCTTACGAAATCATGGGCACGGAAGATGTTCTGGTCTTCGACCTGATGAACGACGCCGCCGGCTACATCATGCCCGACGATTACTTCACCTACGCGACCGTCCGCTACAAAAACGGCTCCATCACGATTGACAGCAGTTGGGGACTGACTTCCCTTGGTCGCCACGCCGCGTCCAATATTTACGGCGCGATCTATGATGTATACGACAGCGTAAAATAAAATAGGATAATAAGCAAAATCACCCGATCGAGCAGGTCGGGTGAATCATTTTTTTTGCGTCAAATCCTGAAATCATGCCGACAACCGCTGTCGCTTCCGATTGCTTCAAAAGCCTGAATCACGGCGTCTATTTTCATAAAGCATTCACAGTCGTCTAATGTATCGTCGGCAAGAATATCCTTGATTTTTTGAAGCGTTTGATAACAAGTCTCCTGAACAATTTTCTCAGGATCAAAATGAAGATCGGGAAAAGTAACCTCCACTCGCTCCGTCATCAACGCATGATACAGAATTTGTTCATATAGATCCATATACATCACCTCCGCTTGTCTATATTATATCTGTATTCAAGATAAAATTCAATATCTTTATTCCAGATATTTTATAATTTTACCGGTGATGTCATATGGTATTTAAGCATTTAAAAGGTTTACGCGAGGACGGCGATTTCCGACAGAAAGATATTGCCGCCGTTCTGGGCGTTTCACAGAACACATATTCTCAGTACGAGACCGGCGTCATTGCGCTAACCGATGAGATGATCCTGAAACTTGCGGATTTTTATCAAGTCAGCACCGATTACCTGCTTGACCGATCCGATAATCCCGAGCTGTATCAAAACACATCTGCTACATAATGTATTTCAGGCAGAACCGTCAATCCGACGCCATACGAATCCTCTCAGGCATAATCATTCTGCATTCTGCATTCTGCATTCTGCATTCTTCATTCTACATTCTGCATTCCTTACAAAAATGTAAGGTTCCGGGCGAAAATGTAAGCCAAAGTTATGGTTTACGTTTTCTTTTTTTGTTACAATGTCCTTGCAAACATTTGAAGGAGGACAATATAGATGTCAATACTCACAGTCAGCAACGTAGGAAAGATTTACACTTCGCGTCTCGGCGGGAACCGTGTGCAGGCATTGACCGACGTTTCGTTTGCCGTGGAACCGGGAGAATATGTCGCGATCATGGGCGAATCCGGTTCGGGAAAAACAACGCTGCTCAATATCATCGCGTCACTCGACAAACCCACCGGCGGCGAAGTCAAAATCGCGGGACAGAACCTGGCTTCGATCCGCGAAAACGATCTGGCAGCGTTCCGGCGCAACAATCTCGGATTCGTCTTTCAGGATTTTAACCTGCTCGACACATTTTCCGTCAAGGACAACATTTTTCTGCCTCTTGTGCTCTCCGGCAAAAAATACGACGAGATGCGCGAACGCCTGACACCCATAGCGAGCCGTCTGCGGATTCAGAATATCCTCGAAAAATATCCGTACGAGATTTCCGGCGGTCAGAAACAGCGCGTTGCGGCAGCGCGGGCTCTCATCACCAATCCGCAGTTACTGCTTGCGGACGAGCCGACCGGCGCGCTCGACTCCAGATCGGCAGACGAGCTGTTGGGGATTTTTACAGAGATCAATGACTTCGGTCAGACCATTCTGATGGTCACGCACTCCGTCAAAGCGGCGTGCACCGCCAAGCGCGTGCTCTTCATCAAGGACGGCCGCGTCTTCCACCAGCTCTACAAGGCGAACCTGAGCGACGACGAGATGTTCAAGCGTATTTCCGACACGCTCACCATCATTGCGACAGGCGGTGATGTGCATGAATAAGCTGCTCTATCCGCGTCTTGCCGCCGTCAACATGGGAAAGCAGAAAAAGCTGTATATCCCATACATCATCAGCGCGGTCTTTACCATCGCCATGTACTATATCATGTGCGCCGTCAAGGGAAATGAGGGGCTCGGAGAAATGCGCGGCGCGCTGTTTCTGCCCGAAGCGACAGCCATGGGTCTTATCGTCATCGGCGTTTTCGCCTGCATTTTTCTTCTCTACACCAACAGCTTTCTCATCAAGCAGCGCAAGAAAGAATTCGGTCTTTACAATGTGCTCGGTATGGAGAAAAAGCACATCGCCGCGATCATGTTTTTTGAAACAATCTACGCGTTTTTCATTAGCCTCGTGGGCGGACTGGCGTTCGGAATGCTGTTCGACAAGCTCACTTCCCTCCTGCTGTACCGACTGCTGAAATTTGAGATCAAGCTCGGCTTTTATATTTCATTCAGCGGCATTCTCTATACGGCGATCCTGTTCGGCGGCATCTTCCTGATCAACCTTATCTATAACATCATTAAGGTCTACCGCACGAAACCCGTCGAGCTGCTCCACGGCGGCAACATCGGCGAAAAAGAGCCGAAAGCCAAAATCATTCCGGCAATTCTCGGCGTGCTTTTCCTCGGAGCGGGCTACACCATCGCCATCGTCACCGAATCGCCGCTCAATGCGATTCCGCTCTTTATGGTCGCCGTACTGTGCGTCATTTTCGGCACCTACCTGCTCTTCATGACGGGCAGCATCGCCGCGTTGAAAAGTCTCAAAAAGAATAAAAAATATTACTACAACAAGAAGCATTTCAACTCCGTTTCCGGCATGCTCTACCGCATGAAGCAGAACGCCGCCGGGCTTGCGAACATCTGCATTCTCTCAACGATGGTGCTCGTCATGGTTTCCACGACAGTCTCGCTCTACACCGGAACCGAGGACGCGCTGCAGGAACGCTATCCGAAAGATATTGCGGTCGATGTGCATTGTTCGCGGTTCAATGAGGAAGGGCAGGTGGAATTTCACCCCGAAGAGGGAAACGAAATGGATCTTGCGCTAAGAAAAGAATTGCAGGATAGCGGCATCCGCTTTCAGGATTACCGCAGATACCAATATATCTGCATTGTCGCGAGCTGGGGCGGCACGCAGTTCCAGCCTGAATATTTTTACGGCGGCTCAACGGAAGTCCTCTATTTTTTCAGCGCGGATTCTTATAAGACCCTGACCGGCAAAAACGCGGTTCTCCGGGACGGCGAAGTGCTCGTCTACTCCGAAGGCGGCACGCAGATCGGCGATAGTCTGTCGGTCATGAACAAAACCTACAAGGTCGCAGGACATACGGATTCCTTTAGCGAAATCCCAACCTTTTACAATGTGGCAAATGGGATTCATGTGATCGTCGTGTCCGACATGAAAGAGCTTCAGGAACTCTTCACTTTATACACTTCTGCGCGTGGACAGGCCGATATTTATCACGATGTGATGGATTTTAACCTGACCGGGACGGCAGAAGAAAAAAGAGCGCAGGGGGAAACACTCAAGCATTTTGTGTATGATGCCATGAGCGACAAGGGCTATTTTTCCTTTGACGCGAGAGAGGCGCAAAAAGCCGAATACTACGAAATGAACGGCAGCTTTCTGTTCCTCGGCATCGTGCTCGGTCTGCTCTTTCTGATCGTGACGGTCATGATTATCTACTACAAGCAGATTTCGGAGGGCTATTCCGACCGCGAACGCTTCCTGATTATGCAGAAAGTCGGCATGAGCCGCGCGGAGGTCAAAAGTACGATTCGTTCGCAGGTGCTGACGGTCTTTTTCCTGCCGCTTGTGACGGCGTGCATTCACCTGGCGTTCTCGTACCCCATCGTCTCCAAGCTTCTCAAAATGTTTGGACTGATGAACCAGACAATCTTCATTCTCAGCCTCGTGGTGACGGCGGCAGTCTTCGCGGTGATTTATGTATTCGTCTATCTCCTCACAGCGAGAACCTATTACAAAATCGTCAGTCGGTAAAACAAAAAATCGGGCGGGTCCGTTCCCGTCCGATTGTATTTTTGTCAATTCATTGCATAACCAGCTTTGCTTCCCCGTCTTCATAGGTCAACTTCATGATGATTTCCCACGCTATGCAGACGTCTTCGATAGGAATCATATCGGATTCGGCAATCAGTTCTCCGTCGGCATCGATGATACTCACAGAGAAAGCGTCCGCTCTGGCGCAATCCCACGGCATGAGCTCAAAGCCGACCGTGCCGCTGAGCATGTCACCGTCCTCCGCCTGCGTGCCGCCGGAGCTGATGACTTCGTTATGATTGTACAGACAGACGTCAAACGACGCGGCATTCTTTACCGTTCCGGGGATTGAAAGCGTAATCGTCAGCGGCTCCGAATTGACCGTCAGATCACCGACCGGCCATGAGAGAAAGTCATTCTCTTCGCCGTCCGTTTCAACGGTGACCTGCGCCGCCTTTGCGCCCTCATACTCAAAATAAGAGAGCGTGTAAGCGTCGTCGTCGAGAAGCACGCAGTCCAGCGTCAGCTCCGGCGAACGGAACATGCCGCGCGGTGAAACATCCATCGTAATATCATACGTTCCGTCATTGCGATAGACAAGCACCTTTGTCAGAACGGTGCTTTCTCCCTCGTAGGCCGTCTCTGTCAGCACATACACACCCTTGCCCTGCGCGTCGCAATTCCGGAACCATTCCGCCATCTCAAAATTCGAACAGGAAACGCTGCTCTTCGCCACCATCGGCGTACCAAACGCGCTGTAAGCGGCGTTGTCCGTCACGCGGAACATCGTGATGCTGCAAATCAGCACGACGCACAGTAGTATGGGAATCAGAACGACAAGCACAAGCAGCCAGCTGATGCTCTTATCCTTTTTCGATCTGACGGGATTCTGCGCTTTCATCTCCGGAGGCACGGGATTCGCGCAGCCGGGGCAGATGTTCCAATCCGGCTCAAGCGGCATACCGCACCTGGGACAATTATTTTTCAGCGAAAATCCGCACGACGGACAGACGGCGAACCGTTCGCTGACAGCCGCACCGCATTGCGGACAGCTCTGCGCGGAATGATCGACACGCACCACAAGATAGATAATCAGTCCGACAAAACCGGGTGCTAAGACCGCTAACAGCGTCCAGATCACGGGATTCATGCGCCGTTTTTTGGAATCGCGATAAACATATACGCCGATACAGGCGGGAATCGCGAAACACAGAATCAGAATCAGAATACACAGAATGAGTGATACGGCAACAGTCATCAGCTTCTCCCCTCCGTTGCGTTTTCATTTTTCAGAAGCTTGCCGCACCGAGGACAAATGACCGAAACGGCGTTCGCCATGTAGCCGCAATGCGGACAGAGCACTCTCTCCTCACGATTCTTTTTCGGTTTATGCGGCGTACTGCGCAGACGATCCACCGCCGCAAGCAGTACCCAAAGCAGCAGACTCACGGCGGAAAACGCCAACAGCAAAAGATCAAACATTTCTTTCATAAACCCGATGTCTCCTTCCATAAAACAACACCGAAATCATGCCGGCAAACATAAGATACGCACACGCACCGACAATGCAGCAGACCGCCGCGACAAAACAGGCCGGCGCAATCAGAAACGCGAACAACACGCCGCACAGGCTGACAATCACGGACGCGAGATACAGCCAGATGATCTGCCGTTTCAGCTGTCGGCGTTTCAGCTCCTCTCGCAGAATTTTTTCCGTAACAACAGGCGGTTCCTTTTCGTCAAACCGGTAAACCGTATTCATGCCGGAGCTCCTCCTTCAACATTTTTTTTGCCCGATTCAATCGGGATTTGACCGTACCGACCGGAATTTTCAGTGCGTCAGCCGTTTGCTGCTCGCCGAGATCGCAGAAGTAAAACAGAATGACGGTCGTCCGCAGCTTCGTCGGCAGTGCATCCACAGCCTCTCGGATATCGCTTCTGTCCTCTTCCTGCACAGCCGGAACATTCGCCAGAGCGGTGTCCTTTTCTTCGGTAGAAGTGAAAGGGTCGGTCACGGGATTCAGCTTTTTGCGGCGCAGCAGGTCTTTATACGTATTGACGCAGATGCGCGTCAGCCACGGCTCAAAGGGTTTTGACGCGTCATAACTTCCGAGCTTTTTCACGACTTTCAGCCATGTCTCCTGATACAGATCGTCAGCTTCCCAGACGTCGGGGCAAAGCGCGCGGCAAAGACCGTACAGCCGTTTTCCGTACAGACGGATATACTCGTCGATCACCCCGTCATCCCCTTTCAAACGGATATACGAACGGCAAAACAAAAAAGTTCATATTTTTTCCATTTTTCTTTCGGTTCCTTGACCGAATCCATATTTTATGATAAACTGTAAATATAACCTGAATATGAACTTTCGGAACAGGAGAAAAAGAATTATGCTGATTTCACCGTCTATTCTTGCCAGCGACTTTTCGCGACTTGCCGAAGAAGTCCGTTCCATCGAAGAAGCCGGAGCCGACCTTGTCCATATCGATGTGATGGACGGCAGCTTCGTCCCGAATATCACATTGGGCGCGCCGGTTATCAAATGCCTGAAAGGCAAAACGAAGCTGCCCTTTGACGTGCACCTGATGATCGACGAGCCGATCCGCTACCTTGACGATTTCGCCGCCGCCGGCGCGGATATCATCACGTTCCATATCGAAGCCGCCACGGATACAGAAGCGACGATCGCAAAGATCAAAGAGCTTGGCTGCAAGCCCGCGATCTCCGTCAAGCCGAACACACCTGCGGAAGCGGTTTTTCCGTATCTCGACGACTTATATATGGTGCTGGTCATGACCGTCGAACCGGGCTTCGGCGGACAGTCTTTCATGCACGAGACGATGCCCAAGGTCAGAGCCATCCGCGACGAGATCACAAAGAGAGGGCTTGCCGTACACATTCAGGTGGACGGCGGCATCGACGACAAGACCGTTTACGACGCGAAAGAAAACGGCGCCGATATTTTCGTCGCCGGAAGCTACGTTTTCAAAGCGAAAGACCGCGCCGAAGCGATCGCAAAGCTGAAAAACGCGTAAACACAGCGGTGCTTTGCACCGCAATGAAAAATGAAAAATGAATAATGAATAATTTCGGAAGCCCTGCGGGCTTGGATTTATATGGAAATTTCGGCGGATGTAAACGCCGTTGGTTTATTCTATCAAAAAAACCGCCCGAAAAGGCGGTTTTTCCTTTTACAGCACCGCTACGACGATACCCGCTATGACGATGGCGGCACACAGAAGTTTATAGGCGATGCGTTTTTCTTTGAAAATAAATTTGCCGCCGAGGATGATCACGACACAGCTGATCTGCTTGATCAGCGTCATCAGCGTGACCTTGCATTCCGGGTAGGTGTTGGCGATGAACAACGCCTTATCGCCGATCACAAGCGACGCGCTCATCAGGTAGACCCAGTAATTTTTGCAAACGGATTTTATGGCAAATTCCGTCTTTGTGACGATCATATAAAAGACATAAAACAGCAGCAGGAACAGGCAGTACCAGAACTGGAGCTGCGTCGTGGTGAGATCGCCTTTTCGCATCAGCATTTTATCGAGCGTGCCCGAAAGTGCCGTAAAGCCGCAGCCGACGAACGCCAGCACAATCGTTTTCGCCGCCACCTTTTCTTTTGCGTCCGTCTGTTTTTTCTTTCTCAATGCGGGATCAGCCTTGAGCAACAGCAAACCTGTTGACACAAGTACAAGCCCGATGATTCCCGGAACGCTCATGGTTTCCGACAGCAAAACCAATCCGAATACCGTCGAGAACAGTACACGCGACAGATCAAGCACGCCGTACAGGCTGATGGGCATTTTCTCCATCGCATGGAAATTCGAGAGCCACGCGATAAAGATTACGAACGATTTGAACAGAATCGGCCAGAGATAACGCCAGTCCGTCATCGAGAATGCGTCTTTTACGCCGGGCAGCACCATGACGAACGACATCACGACATAGAGGAACAGAACCTCCATGACCGTGTTTTTTCGGAACGCCAGTTTTTTGAAGATTTCCCGTATACCCTTGCACAGGCCGTAAACGAGAACCAGGAGAACCCACATTTTATTTCACGAACCTTACATTGACCAGTTCAAACCCGTGAAGCGTCAGTTTGCCGTCCGTTTTTGCTTCGATGGACTCTTCCATGATATTGACGATTTCGCTCATACGGTAGCCGTCAAGAGCAATATCGGCGGTCTGCTCGCTGTCCGAACAGTTATAGAAGCGGACGATCAGTCCGTTGCCGTCTTCGGGCAGCTTGACCGTTTCGAGAACCACCGCTTCGTTGGTCGTATGGTACGGGTCTTCGGCATTGGCTTTTCCGTTCAGCCCACCGGAAAGCAGCAACGGATTGTTGATGAAGTATGCCTTTTGGTAAGTTTCTTTTCCAAGTTCACCGGCATGCGGCATCAGTGCCCAATGGATCGTATGCGCGCCGAGATCGACCTCTTTTCCGGGACCTCCCTCAGGAGAACGGACAAGATCGACATCGATGACGCCGTACTTGCAGCGGTAGCCGTATTTGCAGTCATTGATGAAGGAAAGTCCGGCGGCAGGCTCCGAAATATCGACGAATTTCTGTCCCGAGACCTCAAACTGCGCCAGCTCCTGCGGCGTATTCTCGGTCATTTTCCGTTTGAGATGTCCGAACTGAATGTTGAAAGAAGCTTCGTCCGTCTGCAAAGAAGTCGGGATCGCCATACGCAGCATATGTCCGACGTCGTTCATGGTCAGCTCCGTATCGCAGTACAGCGTGTTGTCGCCGTCGAGCAAATAATAGACCTGCGTCACAGCGGAATTCCCGACGGTAAAGCGGCACTCGGCGTAGGCTTTCGCGTCGTCGGTTTTCGCCCGGAAATAGGTGCAGGTACTCTCCTGCTTCGTCTGGAGATAATCGGCTTTCGCGCCGGCTAAATCCCAGCAGTCGCCGCTGTCGCGATAAAGCGAAACAACGCCTGCTCTGGCACCGTCGGCAATCAATTCCCGGTTCAGCTCCTTATCAAAGAACGAGACGACCGCGCCGCCGCCGAAACGCACACGGACTTTATCGTTTTCAATCGTATCATAGGTGCATTTTGCCTGAAAATCATGAAGCGGTTCACCGAGAGAAGCCGCGCCGAGAGCCGGAACATGAACGGCGTACCACTCTTCCCCGTGCTGCAGCACGGTGTCGTATGCGAACGGATTGAGGTTGACGACGGTGTCCTTCCGATACAGACGGTCGATCAAATCCTGAATGCTGTTCGTCAATTTACGGTAAAGAATCTCATAGCGTTTGACACATTCCTCATAAACGCGGTTAATCGAGGAACCGGGAAGAATATCGTGGAACTGATACAAAAGGATTTCTTTCCAGATTTCGTCCAGCTCCGCTTTTTCAATCGGCAGCGCAATCCCCTTTTCCTGCGCTCTCGCGGCAAGCAGCTCATAGTTCCGCAACGCAAATTCACATTTACGGTTATAGCGTTTGTTCGCGCTTCTTGTAGTGTACGTTCCCTGATGCTTCTCGAGATACAGCTCGCCGGAATAGGTCGGATAGGGCGTTTTGCCGTCGTCAAAATCGCGGAAAAAGTCCATCGAACGGCACATTTTCACTTTCGGCATGGCGCGCATATTTTTGTAACGTTCGGCGCGTTCGATATGCTCGAAGCCCGGCCCCGCGCCGCCGTCACCGATGCCGAACAGGCTCATCGCCTTATCGGAAATCTTGCGTTCGGCGTAGCGTTTCTCGCCGGCTTTGAGATAGTCAGCACGAACAGGGGCATTGTAGGTGTTTTCGGGCAGCATATGCGCAAGCACCTTTGTGCCGTCGAGCCCCTGCCAGTAGAACGAATGATACGGGAAGTTGTTGAAGGTATTCCAGCTCATCTTCTGCGTCAGGAAATACGGCACGCCGGCAAGCTTCATGACCTGCGGAATGCAGGCGGAATAGCCGAAGCTGTCCGGCACCCAGAAAATCTGCATATCCATGCCGAACTCGTCGCGATAGAATTTTTTGCCGTAAAAGAACTGACGCACAAGGCTCTCGCCGCCGATGAGGTTGGAATCCGGCTCGACCCATGTCGCGCCCTGCACGTCCCAGCGTCCCAGTTTTGCCTGTTCTTTGACTTTCTCATACACAGACGGATAATAATCTTTCACCCAAGTGTAAAGCTGCGCCTGCGACGCGCCGAAAACGTAGTCGGGATAGCGTTCAAGGTTCATCAGCTGCGTCGAAAACGTTCTGCCGCCCTTGCGGACGCTCTCACGGATCGGCCACAGCCACGCCAGATCGAGATGCGCGTGACCGACGGCGTAATAGGTGAAATTCTCGTCAGACTGCCGGCTCATCAGCGGCTGCAATTTCAGGCGCATTGCCTTAGATGTCTCTTCTGTGATGCTCTCTGTTCTAATCTCGTTCAGCGCGCTGTCGATTTCTTTGGCAAACGCTTCATCACCGCCGCAATCGAGCACGCCCAGAAGAGCCTGCACATCGAACGCCAGTGCGCGGATTTCGGGATTGACCTTCGCCTGTTTCAAGAGTGAGAGCCTCGATTCGTTCCGCATTTTGCCGAACAGATCGTTCGCACCGCAGTCGATCCAGAAGTCAAAACAATCGCCGCAAAGCATTTCGTCGCGAACGGGAACAACCCGTTTCGTAGACGGTCCCAGATCGCCGCCGTATGCCGCGGTAAAGCAGGTGATACCCTGCAATTCGTGTCCGTCCCGGTCAAATACCAGTCCCTCACCGCCGCAGTTGATCAGCAGCGTATCGGCGTTTTCGTCTTTTTTGCCGGTAATATGGAACCACGCGCAGTCGAACACCTCCTGCGCCCATTTGTCGCCGACGGATAATTCCCGTCTTTGCCCGCAGAAGCGGTCGGCAAAAGAGAGGGGTTCCTCTGAAATATACGCCGTACAGGACAGATCGGACAGCTCCGTATAGGAGGCGTCGAAAAGCGAGTCGGAAAACCGCTCGAGCGTTTCACGTCCGGGCTCATAAGGTTCGTGCACAAGATTGAGCGTCATAAAAACATACCTCATTTCATGGATTGCCTTTATTATAATATAAAAACAGAATCTGTCAATAAAAATCCGCAACATAAAAGAACCAAAATGTGGCAGATGCTCAAATTTTTCTCTTTAGCCTTGACAACAGGACAAAAAAAATATATTATTATTATGAGTAGGAATCGTCGGAGAATGTTCTTTTCATCGGGACGAAAAGAGCGGGCACTTCCGACGGCAATGCCGGAAAAACCGGCGCGGGAAGAAATTATAAAACGGAGGAATTATAACATGAAAGGAAAACGACTGCTTGCCGTTCTGCTGACCGTCGTACTGCTGATAACCTCGTTGTCGGCCGGTCTCAGCGCGGCGGCACTTGTTATGTGCGAAACGCAGTATACCTACGATTCGCCGAACCTGTCGTGGCTCAAGGATCTGACCGTCAAGGAGGATATGTCCACCATCAACGGTCTGACGGGAAGCTGCACCCTCGAACCCGTCGCAAAATATCCCTATCGGGAAACGGCGGAGTCGTTCCGCGAGGAAGTCGCCTATTATCAGGTGTTGTATACGCTTGACCGCGATATGACCACGGTGCTGTATCTCTATATGCTGAGTCTCGCGGAATCGTTTTCATCGACCGTTTCCGCCTCGGATTATTCGGACGAGTTTATCCGCTCGTACTTAGAGAGCATCGGAATCGTCTATCCCACCGGGGACGCCGCCGACAGCACGGAAACGAAAATCGTGGCGAGAGCCTTTTTCGCGATTATCACCAAGGACGACTCCTACACCGTCAAACGCGGAACGGGGCTTTATGAAGCGTTCACCGAATACGCTTCTTCCATGCTGGGAATCAGCAACAGCGCGATCCTGAAATTCGTCGTCGGCTCCGAGATTACCGATCTGAAGCAATACGTGCTCGCCGCGTGCAAATATATGCTCTATAACGCCGGCTACAAGGTGGACGCCTCTACCTCGGAAGCAGAAGTCTGCCGTCTGATCGCAATCATGACGATCCGTGCGCAGGGCATCTCCATCGATTCCGGCACGGCGACGTTTGAAGAGATTAAAAATAAGTACCTGTGCGCGATGATCTGCAAAATTTACGATGTTTCCGCCGATCCGGATTCGTTTGACAATGCCGTCAGAAACGACGAGCTGGCGCTCTACCTGCTGCGTCTGATCGGCAAAAAGAACGGCGTGACCGTCAAGAACAGCGCGTCGTATGAAGAGGCGTTTGACCTCGTATGCAAGAACACGTCGTATTTCAATCTGGAAAAAGGCGAATTTTACGCCGACATTTACGAATACAACATTCAGCTCAATTACAAGCGTGAGAAAATCTGGGTCTATCCGCAGACGCTCGGCGTGACCAGCGAATCGGACGGCACAGTCGTCGCCGTGAGCATTAACGGCACGCAGGTGCTTGACAACTATTATTCGGACGTTGCGCTGGATACAACAAAGGACAGTCAGACCGTCGTCATCGAGGTGCAGTTCACGAATGCAAACGGCGCCAGGACTTCGTCCTCCTACCGGCTCAACATCTTACAGGGCAAGGAAACGCCCATCAAGCAGAACACGATTTCTTCGGCACTGTCCGGCGTGAGTGACGCCGTATCCAAGGTGCTTTCGGAAATGGGGCTTGATTCCTCCATCGCCGACATCGTCGCAAATGTGCCGTTTGAGCTGCCCGAACGGTTCCTGAGCATCGCGTCGCTGCTGATGCCGAACTTCGACGCCAATTCCATCGGCTCCGGCTTTTTACAGAAGATCTTCGGCTACTCCAAAGACGACAGCTCCCATGTCAACACGGATCAGATCGGCGGCGTCGGCGGACTGGACGCTTACGATGTATCGTCCGACTCCACGCAGAGCCTGAACTTCAATTCCTTTACCGTTCAGCCCGGCAATCTGCAGCTGACAACGCCGCAGGCGGAAACAACGACAACGCCTGCCAACACGCTGGTCATTACAGACGAACAGCAGAGTGTGCCCACTTACGCGCCGATTCAGGACGATGAGGGGAACTGGTTCACAGATCTCATCAGCGATACGAAAACCGTGGTGGTCTTAGCCGTCGTGCTGGTCGCTGCGTTCGGCGTGTGCCTTGCGCTCTTCCTGCAGATTTTCAAGGAAAAGGGTAAGACCGGCAAGAAAGAAAAAACAGAAAAGAAAAAGACGAAAAAATAAACAATGGCTTTCGGTCTGCGAAACGCTTTATTCCGCATTTCGGCATTCCGTTTCCCTCAAAATTGGATAAAAAATCAAATCGGATTGGTTTTCAAGACAATTTTAAGACTGATGTCTTACATTGATGTCATCATAGAGAAGTCAGCGAAAGCAATCCGATTTCAGCGTTACGACAGGAGACGATAAACTTATGGCTAACGAAAAAATCATGATTGTTGACGATGACGTCAATATCTGTGAACTGATCCGCCTCTATCTTGAGAAAGAAAAGTACACGACGGCGATCGTGACCGACGGACTCGAAGCCGTCAGCTCCTTTTCCGAGATCAAGCCGGATTTAGTGCTGCTGGACATCATGCTGCCCGGTATGGACGGCTGGCAGGTGTGCCGCAAGATCCGCAGCACCTCCAACGTCCCCATTATCATGCTCTCCGCCAAAGGCGAGACGTTTGACAAGGTTCTGGGGCTTGAGTTAGGTGCTGACGACTACATCGTCAAGCCGTTTGAGACAAAAGAAGTGCTGGCTCGCATCAAAGCGGTGCTCAGACGTTCCGCCTCCTCGGCAGCCGAACAAATTAAAGAGGTGCATTACGACAAGCTCTCCATCAATCTGACCAACTATGAGCTCAAGGTCAACGGCGTGCAGGTCGATACGCCGCCGAAGGAGCTGGAACTGATCTTCCATCTGGCGAGCAATCCGAACCGCGTCTTCACGAGAGATCAGCTTCTCGACGAGGTCTGGGGGTTTGATTACTACGGCGATTCCAGAACGGTCGACGTTCACGTCAAGAGACTCCGCGAAAAGCTCGAAGGCGTCTCCGATAAATGGGAGCTGAAAACCGT
Source organism: uncultured Clostridia bacterium (assembly GCA_945912145.1). Taxonomy (GTDB): domain Bacteria; phylum Bacillota; class Clostridia; order Oscillospirales; family Acutalibacteraceae; genus UBA1081. Next base: position 62,446 of record CAMEBF010000002.1, read on the forward strand.
CTGGAGCGTTGGCTATAAATTCGAGACAAAAGAATAAAAGGGGCTGACGTTATGGCTGTGCACGCAACCGCAAAACACAGACGAGGCAGTATGTTCGCCCGCTATACCACGTTCTTTGTCGCGGTTGAAATCATCAGTCTTGTCGCGTTCGGCATTGTTCTCGTCTATTTCGTGGCGGACACATGGGAAGACGAACAAAAGCAAAAGTTATTGAATTACGCGGAAAATATTGCGACTGTGTACGAAGAATACCTCAACACAGACGGACAAAACGGCATGACCTATTCCGGCTTGTGCTATGCGATCTCCAGCGTCGCCACGGCCTCAAGAGCCGATATTTACATTACAGACGATCAGGGAAACATCATTCTCTGCCGCGATATGGCAAACGATCCCGGCGAACTGACCTGCAAAGCTCATTCCGGCATCAGGATCCCCGGAGAAATCTATACGGGCATTCTGGCGGACGGCGCGATGGCGACAAAAGGAACTCTCGGCGACGTCTATAGTGAAGAATGCTTCATCTCGGCCATAACCGCCCAGAAGAGCTACGGCGAAACGCCCGACGGCATTGTCTTTGCTGTTCAGAGCAAAGAAATCGGTCTCAGACCATATCTGAGCAACTTTTTACAGATCTATATCATGGCGGCCATGATCCTGATCCTGGTAACGGGACTGATCATGTACGTTTCCACCTATACCATGACGCGCCCGCTGCGTGAGATTTCCGAAGCGACGAAGCAATACGCAAAGGGCGATTTTTCATACCGAATTCCGCGGGATGGCAATGGTTCTGTCCGTGAATTCGACGAACTGGCGGCTGCCGTCAACTCCATGGCGGACGACCTGGAACAGCTTGAAAACACAAGAACCAACTTCATCGCCAATGTTTCGCACGAATTAAAGACACCCATGACCACCATCGGCGGATTTATCGACGGTATCTTAGACGGAACCATCGACCACGGACAGCAGGAGTATTACTTAAAAATCGTATCCGATGAAGTCAAGCGGCTGTCCCGTCTCGTCATTTCCATGCTGAATATGTCGAAGATGGAAGCCGGCGAGCTGCGCATCAATCCCTCAAAATTTAATCTGTCGCAGCAGATTCTCAGTATTTTTCTTTCCTTTGAGCAAAAAATAGAAGATAAGGACATTCACGTCAAGGGGCTTGATTCTCTGACGGCTCATTATATCGAAGCCGACGCCGACATGATCAACCAGGTCTTTTACAATCTCGTTGACAACGCGGTAAAATTCACACAGAACGGCGGCGAGATTGGCGTTTTTATGAGCGAGGATGAGGAATACCTTTTCGTGACGATTCAGAACACGGGCAAGGGTATTCAGAGTGAAGACGTCGACCACATCTTTGAACGTTTTTATAAGGGTGATAAATCCCGGAGCATTGACTCCAAAAGTGCTGGATTGGGTCTATTCATCGTCAAGAGCATCGTGACACTCCATAACGGCGAAATCTCGGTCAATACCGACGACAAATATACCCGATTCACCGTCAGACTCAAGGCGAGACTGCTCAATACGTTTTAGTTTATCATGCTATCGCGATTGCACGATACTTTTATATAGTGAAAAGAGGAAATGAAAATGGACGATTTATTCGGCAGCAATCAGCCGGAAAACAACGAAAACAAGCAGACAGAGGATACGATCGGATCCGATGGTCAGGGCAACACGCCCCGTACAGACGAACCGACCCCTGCATCTTCTGCCGACAATGAAGCTGAGACGTATCAGACGCCCTATCAGCCCAAAACGGATGTCTCATACGAAACGTCTCCCCAAAACAACAACGGCTATCAGTCCCCTGACGGGTATCAGGCTCAAAACCACTATCAGACCGGGTACGGCTATCAGAATAACAATCCGTATCAATCTCCCGACGGCTACCAGAACTACGGCGGTCAGCCGTACGGCAACGGATATTCACAGCCACCTTACGGCAATCAGCCGTCCGGCGCGGCAAACGGATATCCGCCTGCCGGAAACGAAAAGAAGCCTAAAAAAACCGATAAGGGTATGCGCGTTTTTATCATCATCATTGTCGCGATCATTGCGCTCGCTGCCGTGCTGATGGTTGCCATCTTCACGCGGAACACCGATAACAATGCCCAGCCCGGTAAGAATCAGGAACAGGTTACGGACGCAGAGGGCAATCCGAACAACACGGGCAATGTCGGCTCCATAAGCGCGACCTCCAGCTCACTCGGTGCAGGAGAAGCGGCGGAAGTGGCCGGCATCGCCAAGCAGTTCAACGTCGGCATTCTGATCTACTCGAACGATTCCCTGTACACAGAGGGTTCCGGCGTTATCCTCAAAGAAGACAACGACGGCAAATATACCTACATCGTGACTTGTGCGCACGTCGTCAACTACAAAGATGTGGCGATTTCTGTTCTCATGGAGGACGGCACGGAATATCCGGCAGAGCTCATCGGTGTGGATACGAGAACCGACCTTGCGGTCATCCGCATCGAGGCTTCGGGTCTGCCGAAAGCTGAGATCGCCGATTCTGATGAACTGATCGTCGGTCAGACCGTTTACGCGGTCGGCAATCCCGGCGGCTCGGAATTCTTCGGCTCCGTCACGAACGGTATCATTTCCGCCATTGACCGTCCCGTCAGCTCCTCTACGGGCTATGAGATGGAATGTATTCAGCATACGGCGGCCATCAACCCCGGCAACTCCGGCGGCGCACTTGTCAACGGCGAAGGCAAGCTCATCGGCATCAACTCCATGAAGATCGCTTCGACGGAATACGAAGGTATGGGCTTCTCCGTACCCTCCTCCGTTGTGATTGAAGTATTCAATTCCATCATTGACAACGGCTACGTCGCAGGCAGAGCCAAGCTTGGCATCTCCTACACCACGCCGTCCGGCTACAGCCAGACCTACGCGATGTATGTCCAGATGAAGGGGTTGCCCTCCGGCACCATCGTCGTCGCGGAAATCTCTGAGGACAGCGATCTGGCCAAACAGGACATTCAGGAAGGCGATATGATCACAAAGGTCAACGGCAAGGAAATGACCGATTCCGGTATGCTTGCCGATATGATCGAGGATATGTCCGTCGGTGATTCGCTCACGCTTACAATTGTCCGTGTCAACACGGATAACTGGTCACAGACCGAAAAGAACGTCACCGTCAAGCTTGTCGAAGATAAAGGCTCATCCGCTTCGCAGGAACCAAACGACGACAGCGACTCCCAACAGAATCCGTTCGGAGGCTCGGGCAGCGGCGATTATGAAGACTGGTACGACTTCTTCAAACAGTATTACGGCTATTAAGCAACACAACAAAATGCCCTGTCCGGCAATCCGGACAGGGCATTTTGATATCATCACAATGATCAAATGTGCGAAACCTCATAGGTATCGCGCTCAAAATCAACGGTGACCTGCGTGCCGTCGGCATAGGTCGTGCGCTGACGCGATGTGCTGCCCAAAAATTCGTGGCGCACCATTTCCTGATTCCAGAGCTTTGCCTGAAGCGCGGCAAGAGGCCGGACGCGCTCTATTTCCCGTTTCAATTCTTCCTCGGGAAGCAACTCCATATCCGCCGAACGATTGTCTGTTCCGACCTTGCCGCTGCCGGCGACATACGGATGCAGATACGGCATACCGGCATGCATGGCGCAATAGAGATCGCCATCCTCGCCCTTGGGAATGCCCCAGTTGTTCCACCAGTTCCACGGAATCATCACGCAGTCATGATAGACCAGGCTCGCCAGCGGAACGGGAATGCCGACAGCTTCGCCGTTTTCAACAGGACGCGCCATATGCGGTCCGTGGTGCACCAACGCCAGCTTATCGAGAAGCTGCATTCCGGGCTCTTCCGACGACATGATGATCCCCTTATCGTTCAGATAATCGAAGCACTTGCCGCGCCAGCGTATGCTCTCCTCACGAGAGATCCTATGCTGCGGATGGAAGCACTCGTCGCCGGGGAAAATGGAGAATACGTCCAGATACACGCCCTGCACGTCGATGCCATGTTCTTCAAGCTCTGTGTACGTTTTTGCGACGAAAGCAGGTGCCTGCGTCGCGCACAGCACGGAATGCTCGCCGCCGTCCCAGATGGAGCAATACGGATGCTTGCCGTCAATTTCCGTGACCGCCTTTTCCATATCGAAGACCGGGGATGTGTAATAATAATCTCGGTACTGATCGTGCAGCGCAAACACGTAGCCCAGTTCACGGCAGGTATCGGCAAGGGTTTTCATCCCGTCCCAGCCTCCGGCATCGGGACACGGCGGCAGGATATAGGGGTGCTGATTGTCGTAGCCCTGCTCTCCCCAGCCGTCGGTGTGGATATAGAGCTTATCGAGCCCGCACGCCTTGATTTTTTTCATCTCTTCGGCGCGCTGACCGAACGTGGCGTACAGCAGGCTGTTTGTGCCGTCCTTATCGTAGAACTGCGACTTCGGCTGAATCTGCGCAAAAATCTTATGGTGCAGCACCGGACTGCCGAGCAGTTTCTCTATATTCGGATTCTTTTTGATTTTCGTTTCAAGCGACACGAACTGATTCGTCTCAATCAGGTAGCGGCGATAGTCCTTCGCGATGGTATTGTAATCGCATTCATCATGGAAAACGAAACGGAGCTTGCGCTCATAGCGAAGCTGACCGAGCGACGAGCACCAATGCACGGAATTGACGAACGCCTGATGATGCGCAAACGACGAGAAAATACAGGCGTCATACGGCGTTTCCACAATCGCGCAGAAGCCGTGGCCGTCGCACACTCTGCCCCAGAACGGGACGTAATAATCGCCGGCGTTGATCTTGCGGAGATAATGCGTCAGCGCGAAAGTCGAGGTAAAATTCTTCCGATAGCCGTCCGGCAGCAGGAAGCCCTGCCGCATAACGTCCACATGATAGGATGTCTCCCCTTTTTTCTCGGAGTTGAACGGCGCGGGAAAATACACCGCCTGAATATCATAGCCCGATTCGTTCTCGGCTTTGAGCGAAAACGTCACGCTATCCATCCCGGTGATTTCCGCTGTGCAGACAAGCGTGAACGGCAGCTTTTTGCCGAACGCAACGAAGTCACCGTACCGGCAGACGATCTTGTTCTCGAACTGCTGTACGTCCTTTTTCAGCGCGCTGCCGAAAGTTCGGATGGTGCTGACATACTTTTTCCCTACTTTTTTCCGCAGAATGATATACGGTTTTCTCCCGTCGCTGATCCAGTTGAAGCCGTTGTGGGAAACGATGTAATCCCCTGTTTTCTTCCGGAAACTGAGTTTAATATGACTTTCTGTCATGCTGACACCTCTTAACACACAGAAAGCTTCCTGCGATAAGAATCTCAGGAGGCTTTTGTTTTTTTTGATACGCTCAGGTCAGAAGCATTCGGTCGTTATCGAGTGCTTTGCCTGACGCAATTTTGAACTGTTCGAGCAGATCGGCAACGGTGAGTTTTGCACGCTCCTCGCCGGAAACGTCGAAGATGATGCGTCCGCGATCCATCATCACGGTGCGGTTGCCCAGCTCCAACGCCGACTGCATATTGTGCGTGACCATTAAGCAGGTCAGATTTTTTTCAGCGACGATTTCAGTCGTCAGCTTCAGCACCTTTTCCGCCGTTGCGGGATCGAGTGCCGCCGTATGCTCGTCAAGGAGCAGCAGCTTCGGCGCTTGGAATGTCGCCATCATCAGCGTCAGCGCCTGACGCTGACCGCCGGAGAGGAGCCCCACCTGCTGCTGCATACGGTCTTCGAGCCCCATATCCAGAAGCGCGAGCCGCTCGCGGAAGAGCTTTTTATCGGTTTTCGACACCGTGCTGAGCCAGCCGCCGCGTCCTGCCGCCAAAGCGAGATTTTCTTCAATCGTCATGCCCGGCGCACTGCCGCGCATCGGGTCCTGAAACAAGCGTCCGATCACACGAGCCCGTTTGAATTCTGGCATCAGCGTGATGTCTGCACCGTCGAGCAGGATTTTCCCGCTGTCCGAAATGAAGCTTCCGGAAACGGCGTTGAAGAGCGTCGATTTGCCCGCGCCGTTCGCGCCGATAATGGTGACGAAATCACCGGGCGCCACATGAAGCGACAAGTCGTCGAGTGCCAGCTTCGCATTCACGGTGCCGGGATTGAAGGTTTTGGAAAGGTGAGTTACTCGGAGCATTCCGCTTCCTCCTTTCCGAAACGATGCTGCCATCTGCGTTTGAAAAGCGGTAACTGTTTTTTCAGATAAGGCGTCGCGATCGCGATGACAACGATGACCGACGATACAAGCTTGAGCATGAACGCCGGCATATTGAAGCGCAGCGCGATGGTGTAAACCAGGCGGAACACGAACGCGCCGAAGACCGCACCGACAGCCCTAAGGCCGATCTTGCCCTTGCTGACGAAAATGCCGCCAATGAGCAGCGACGCCAAGGCTATCGTGACCATGCCCGTACCGATGTCGATGTTAACGGATTTCTGAGACTGCGCGAGAAGACAGCCGGACAGTGCCGTGAAGGAGTTCGCGATGCACAGTCCGATGATCGTCGTCATGATCGGATTGATCGAGGACGAGCGCACCATGTCGGGGTTGTTGCCCGTTGCCCGGATCGCAAGCCCCAGTCTTGTGCGCAGGAAAAGCGTCAGGAACACGACGACTAAAATCACAAAGAAGAGCGCGACAATCAATTTATACTGACCGCTCAGAAAGGTTCCTTTCAGCAGCGACTGCATTTTGGTAAAGACCGTGTCGGTCTTATTCATATTCAGAAGCGACGAATTGCCCATAACTGCGATATTGACGGAATACAGTGCCGTATTCACGATAATACCGGCGAGCAGGCTGTTGACGCCCATTTTCGTTTGCAGGATCGCCGTAATAAAACCGGAAAGGACACCGGCCGCCATCGCCGCAAGTACAGACAGATACGGATGCCCGGAAAGAGCGACGACCGCACCGACGGTTGCTCCCAACGTGAAGCAGCCGTCCGTGGAAAGATCGCAGACATTGAGCATGGAATAGCTCAAGAAGAGCGCCAGCACGGTCAGCGAGCTGATAAGACCGAGCTCCAACGCAGTTTGTACAAGACTTAAAAACGACATAGACCGGTTCTCCCTGTTACGCTAAATCATCAAAGCTTTCCGCAGTCGTGATGCTGTTAACCTTGGTGCAGAACGGCGCGAAAGTCTCGCTGATCTCATTGAAATCATAGCCGAGCTTTTCGCAGATTTCCGTGTTGACGGTCGCCGTGCCGTTGTCGAAGGTCTTGACAGGCGTCTCGGCAGGTTTTTTGCCGTTCAGAAGAATGTCGGCGATCATATCGGCAGTCTCGACGCCGAGGTTTGCATAGTCAACGCCGTATCCGAGGAATGCGCCGTTCAGAGCGAACGAGTCCGCGCCGGTGTAGTGCGGAATGCCCGCGTCGGCGAGAATTTCATAGATGGAAAGCTCCGCCGTCATGATGGTGTTATCCGTGGGCGTGAAGACCGCGTCAACGCCGTCAGTAACAAGAGCTTTTGCGGCAAGTGTCACTTCGTCCACCGTCGTGCCGATACGCTCTACGTACTCAATGCCCTTGCTGTCCAGATATTCCTTGGCGGCTGCGATGGGCGTCGCGGAGGCATCCTGACCGACGTCATAGAGAAGACCGATTTTCTTCGCTTCGGGATCGGCGGCAAAGATCAGGTTCATGATCGCATTGGTGTCGAGATAATCCGATGTACCCGTCAGGTTGCTGCCGGGCGCTTCGAGCGTATCGACAAGACCCGTAGATACGGGATCGGAAACCGCGGCGAAGACAACGGGAATCTGATTTTCCTCCGTCGCGGTCTGCATCGCCATCGCAACCGGCGTCGCGATACCGACCATCAGGTCTACATCATCCGCGATGAAGTTCGCGATGATCTGCGACATGACGTTGGCGTCTGCGTTGCAGTTATCGTAAGAAATTTCAAAGGTGACATTGTTCTGTTTGCCGAGCTCGGCGAGCTGCGATTTGATGTTATCGACGATCTGATTCAGAGAAGCGTCGTCCACATAGTTGCAGATGCCGACTTTATAGGTTTTGCCGGAAGCTGCGGCGGCGTCAGCCGTTGAGCCTTCGGTATCGGCCATGGGTTTGTCAGAGGCGCACGCCGCAAGGCCGAACACCAGCATGAGAGAGAGGAAAACTGCGATAAGTTTTTTCATATGGATCGAATCCTTTCAGAATAAAATAATGTCAGAAAAATGAAGTTTGAAGATTAGTCAGCGGCGCGGGATGCGCCAGTCTTTCGCCAGAATAAACACAGCGATCATCTCCTTAAAAATAAAAAATCCCATCCCTGCAAAAACTGCCGGGACAGGAACAATTACCTGCGGTGCCACCCTGCTTGACGCAATCTACAGCGTCCACTCTGCGTATACAACCATATACCTACCTTTTTTGACGGAGGGTACTACTCCGGCTTCCATACTCGAAAGACCATTCTTTCTTTCTGTTCGCCCTCAGAAGCCCATTCGGTTCTATGCTTTCTGCCGCGCTTCCACCATCCGCGACTCTCTGCGAAGAAAGGGGATACAACCTACTTACTCTTCCTCATCGGTTTATTTACTTATCCGCATTGTAGCACAAACAAATCGCGCTTGTCAAGGACTTTCCGAAAAAAATTTTTTTGCTGCTCATCGGCACAGTTTGAATTGACCCCAAAAAGTTAGACAAAGAATTCGATAATAAATTATGCAAAGCGACTAAGAACAGACTTGGTCGCTTTTGCTATGCGGCTTTGTGCCTGTATGCAACAGGAGATAAGCCATCAAGCTTAAGATTAATGCGTTTCGTGTTGTACCACATTGATTTTATAATTTATATAGGTTATAATATAGAAAAAGGGGTGATGGAAGTGGAACTGAATCGTGTTGAACTGGCATTAAAGGGAATCTATGATGGTTGGCAGTTAGGTGGCGAAAAAGAAAACAATGGATATTCTGCTATGTTCCGTATGGGGTTTCCTGATGAATACATAGATAGCGAAAGACCTCTTTTGATGTATGTTGGGCAAGAATGTTTGCATGGTAATAAAGAAAAAACGCAAGCGTGGATTAGGGAGTATCAAAATGTCCAACGAACGAAAAAGCGGATAACAAATGATTGGTTTGATTATGGCCCAAACCGTTCTCCTTTTTGGAATTTCTATCGGCGTTTGTCGGGACTCAGTTTTAATGTTTTGTGGAACAATTTAGATAAATTTCATCCTGCAAACACACAACGTTTGTCTTGGGAAGATGGTGTCAAATTTAATTCAGCTTATGGAGATGATAAGTTATCTATCTTGCAAAGAGAAATCGAATTACTTAAACCCAAAGTAGTAGTGTTTGTTATCGGAAACGGAAAATACACGGCTTCATTGGCATCGGCATTTTCGGTAAGTGAAAAAGAGCTTAAGAAGTATGAACCGAATTCTCAAGAGTTTGTTTCTGAAATATCTGCAGTATTAGGACTTCAAAACACCATTGCATTTTGGACATATCATCCCGCTTTTCTACAACGAAGCGGTAAATATAGTGAAGCAATAGCAATAATTGAAAAAACAATCAACCAACAGAATGATATGCACCCCAAAAGTTAGACACTTTTGGAGGTGCATATTTTTATGTGAAAAAAAATCAGAGAATTATTCCTTAAAATATGAATATTGTGTAAACAAATGTTCGTTTTGTGTCATTTCCGGCTGTTTCGGCGTCCGATTTCACCGTGTTTCGGGCAAGGGTGAAAAGAGCTGCACTTTTCCGTTCGGTGTTCCGCCGGACGACAACGCCGTGTTACCGGCCGGGACACGGCAAAAAAACATCGGGAGGAATCTACAAAAACGTGAAACAACTGACGACGCGCGAGACGCTCTTCTGCCGTTTTTACGCTTCGTGCCGCAACGGACGGGAGGCGGCGTATCGGGCGGGCTATACGGTCTGTCCCGAGATCAGCGCGAAAAAACTGCTTTCGCAAAAGCGCATCCGCGAGGAAATCACCGCGCTTGACAACGAACAGAACGCATCTCTCGAAGAGGTTCGGGCAGGACTGCGGCGTGTCGCGTTTGCCTCCTGCGCCGACGCGGTCAAACTGCTGCTTGCGGAACCGGATGAAACACTCGACATCGAATCGCTCGACCTATTCGCCGTTTCCGAAATCAAAAGACCGAAAACGGGCGGTATGGAGATCAAATTCTTTGACCGCATCAAGGCACTTGAAAAGCTCGGCGAGCTTTCAGATCGCGAACAGAATGATGCGGCGCGTCCGTTCTACGACGCGCTCGAGAAAAGCGCCGCCGCGCTGGACGGTGACGAAGCCGAATGAAGTTCAGCGCGTTTTCCGAAAAACAACTGCGCGTTCTCACGTGGTGGTGCCAAAGCAGCAAAACGAAAGATTACGACGCGATCATCTGCGATGGCGCCGTCCGAAGCGGGAAAACGCTGTGTATGTCAATTTCCTTTGTGTCCTGGGCGATGGGCAATTTTTGCGACACCTCCTTCGCCTTGTGCGGCAAGACGGTGACGTCTCTCAGGCGAAACGTCATCACGCCCTTGCTGCCCGTTCTTACCGAATTGGGATTTACCTGCCGTGAAAAAATCTCAAAAGGGCTCGTGGAAATTGATTTCGGAGAGGTGACAAACCGCTTCTATCTGTTCGGCGGCCGCGACGAATCCTCTGCCGCGCTGATTCAGGGACTGACGCTCGGCGGCGTGATGCTCGATGAGGTGGCACTGATGCCGCGTTCGTTTGTGGAACAGGCGTTGGCGCGATGCTCGGTGACCGGTTCGAAGCTCTGGTTCAACTGCAATCCCGAAAATCCCGCGCATTGGTTCCATCGAGAATGGATCGAAAAAGCAGACGAGAAAAACTGTCTGTATCTTCATTTCACGATGGAGGACAACCCGTCTCTTGCGCCGGAAATCATCAGGCGATACCGTTCTCTCTACAGCGGCGCGTTCTATGAACGGTTCGTCGAGGGCAAATGGGTCGCGGCACAAGGGCTGGTCTATCCGTTTTTCTCCAAAGAATCGTGCATGGCAGACCATGCGCCCGACTGCGAAAAATTCTATATCTCCTGCGATTACGGGACGGTCAATCCCCTGTCGTTGGGGCTCTGGGGACTCCATGACGGCATCTGGTACCGCATTGACGAAACGTACTGGTCTTCTAAGCGTGAGGGCAGCCAGAAGACCGACGAAGAGTATTATGCGATGCTCGAAGAACTGGCGGACGGTCGTGAGATCGAGGCAGTGATTGCCGACCCGTCGGCGGTGAGCTTTATGGAATGCATCCGCCGTCACGGGAAATTCCGCGTACTCCCGGCGCGCAACGACGTCGCGGACGGCATCCGCCGGGTGTCCGGCGCGCTGAAAAGCGGCAAAATCAAAATCTGCCCCGGCTGCGCGGATATTCTCCGTGAGTTTTCACTCTACCGCTGGGACGACGGAAGCGTCAGGGACACGCCGCGAAAGGAGCACGATCACGCGATGGACGATATGCGCTATTTTGTCTCCACCGTGTTGTGCGAAGCGCAGGACGACGGCTTCATGGTCTTCGCCGCCGAAAGGTAAACGAAACAGAAAAGAGGAAATACAATGAAAAAGCAACGAAAACGGCGCGCTTCTCCCGAAAACAGCGAAGTGGCGGTGACCGGCGTGCCGCAGCTCTATGCGAAGAGCTTTTCATCCCGTTTCGGCGAAGAAAAGAGCTTCGCCGCCGAAATGGCTCTTTACGGTGCGCTGCGGGATCAGGTGCCGATTCTGGACGGCGCGCTGTCAAAGATCGTCCGTCTGACGGGCGGCTTTCACGCCGAATGTCCCGACAAAAGGAATGAAAAGCTCCTGACGGATTTTCTGAAAACTGTGCGCGTCGGCGGCAATGCCGTGGGGATCGACGCCTTTCTCGACAGCTTTCTGAATCAGCTTCTGACATACGGCACAGCAGTCGGCGAAATGGTCATGGATCGCTCTCTGCGGTCGTTCTCACTCTGGAACGCGTCGCTGAAAGGGCTTACCGTCAGCCGCAATCCCGACGATCCCATGCAGACGCTGATTTCTTCCGGGCCGGACGGCAAAACCGTCCCGCTTGACAGAAACGGCACGATTCTCTTCGCCGCGCTGAATCCAGACGCCGAAAAGCCTTACGGCAATTCCCTGCTCAAGGGACTGCCGTTCGTCAGCGCGGTGCTCATGCAGATTTTTGAATCCATCGGCGCGAACTGGGAGCGCATGGGCAATCTGCGCTACGCCGTGACCTACCGTCCGCAGAACGACGCGCTGGACAAGGCGTACGCCAAAGAACGCGCCATGCAGATCGCAAAGGGCTGGAGCGACGCGATGAAAACAGGCGGCGAAATCAAGGATTTTATCGCCGTGGGCGACGTGGACATCAAGGTCATCGGCGCGGACAATCAGGTGCTCGACAGCGAGGTGCCCGTCCGACAGCTTCTCGAACAGATTCTCGCCAAGACCGGTCTGCCGCCGTTTATGCTCGGGTTCAACTGGTCCACCACGGAGCGCATGGCGCAGCAACAGGCGGATCTGTTCACAAGCGAGCTGTATCACTACCGCCGGATCCTGACGCCTGTCGTGCTGCAGATCTGCCGCATGGTGCTGCGCATGAACGGTTTGCCGGAAACGTGCGAGATCATCTGGGATGATGTGACCCTGCTCGACGAGACGGAAGAAGCCAAGGCGCGCTATTACCACGCGCAGGCGGACAAATATGAGGCCGAAGCCAAAGCTTTGGCGAAAGGAGAATGAGGAGTGGAACCCCTATCCATTACAAAAAACGCAGGAACAGCGGTCGGCGCTCCCGATGAGGAGGCACTCGGGCTGATTGCCCGGTTTACCCGCAGCACACCGAAAGCGGAAGACCTTTACATCTTTACTGTCACGCTGTGCGACAATGAGATCGACCGCGACAACGAGCGGTTTTCCGTCGAAGCGCTGCAAACGCTGAGCGAATTGTTCGTCGGCGTTACGGGCATCTTCGATCACAGCATGAAAAGCTCTGATCAGACAGCGCGCATCTACAAGACGCAAGTCATACGCGATGAAAGCAAGCTGACCTCCTACGGTGAACCCTATGTGCGTCTCAAGGCGTGGTGCTATATGCTCCGTACGCCGAAGAATCAGGAGCTGATAGATGAGATTGAGGGCGGCATCAAAAAAGAGGTCAGCGTCAGCTGCAGCGTGCAAGCAAAGCTGTGTTCCGTCTGTGGGCACGATCTGCGCAGTCACGAATGCTGCCATGCGGTCGGCGAAACCGCCCAGGGAAAGACCTGCCACGCAATATTGTCTGAGCCGACCGACGCCTACGAATGGTCGTTCGTCGCCGTCCCGGCGCAGAAAAACGCCGGCGTTTCCAAATCCATGCGCAAGATCGCATCGACGAAAAAACAGGACACCACCGTTTCGGGCAAAACACCTGAAGACATTATGAAAGCGGCGGTTGCCGCAGGCGGGAACGTCTCGCTGACACCGTCGCAGCTTCAGGCGATGGCTTCGTATCTCGAAATCATGAAGAGCGACGCGGCGCTGGTCAAAGAACAGCGTCAAGACGCTGAAAAGGATGTTCTCGCGCTCGCTGCCTTTACGCTTCCCGAAGCGGACACCGTCATGCTCGGCGAAATGCTCGGAAAGCTTTCGTCTCGTGAAATCGAAATGCTCCGCAAGGCGCTGGGCGCAAGAGGCGACGCGCTTACCGTATGCACGCCGGCATTCCGTCAGGAAGACGGAAAGGCCGCGCCGGACAATTCCCCGTTCAAAATTTAACAGGAAAGGAACAACATTATGACAGTTTCATTCAAAGGCTACGATGAAAAAACGGCGACTTTCAAGACGCAGGGGCTCTGCTCTCCCGGTCACACGGTCGCTATGGCGGACAACGCCACCGTAAAACCCTGCAGCGACGCGGACGATTTTATCGGCGTCTGCGTCAATGTAAAAGGCGAATATGCCTGCGTACAGCTCGGCGGCTACGCGCAGCTTGCTTTCACAGGCGATACCGCGCCTACCGTCGGTTTCTGCGCGCTCACAGCGGACGGCAAAGGCGGCGTATGCGTTGCTGAAAGCGGCAGAACGCTGCTCGTGACGGACGTTGACGCCGCAGGCAAGACCGTCGGCGTAATTCTCTGAGACAGGAAAGGATGACAGACTATGGCAAATTTTGATACCATCAAATTAGAAAAAGGCATGTACGCTTCGTCCAAGGGCTTCACGAAAACCCTCGAGGAGCTTGACCCGTCGGAAAACTACAAGGGCACGCCGCTCGAAAATCTCGACGCGTTTCAGCGTCAGCTCAAACGGTTTGACATCAAGGTCGGCGGCACATCCTCGGACGTCGTGGAGAAATTCTTTCAGACGTCGGATTCCGCCGCGCTGTTTCCCGAATACATCGCGAGAGCCGTCCGTCAGGGCATGGAGGAGGCCGACGTTCTCTCCGAACTGATCGCTTCCACGACCCGTATCAACGCGCTCGATTACCGCTCCATCACATCCGTTCCGTCGGAGGACGACAAAGAGCTGAAAGTCGTTGCGGAGGGCGCGGCGATTCCGCAGACAACCATTAAGACGCAGGAAAACCTTGTCACGCTGCACAAGCGCGGCAGAATGCTCGTATCCTCTTACGAGGCGATCAAGTTCCAGCGGCTCGACCTGTTCACCGTGACGCTGCGTCAGATCGGTCTGTACATCGCGAGAAGTCAGCTCAAGGACGCCATTGACGTACTGGTGAACGGCGACGGCAACAACAACGCCGCCGAGGTTCTGAGCGTCAAGACACCCGGTACGCTGACCTACGCCGACCTGATCGCGTTCTGGAACAGCTTTTCGCCGTATGACCTCTCGACGATCATCGCCTCAAAAGGTCTGACGGAAACGCTTCTCAATCTCCCGGAGTTCAAGGACGCCGCCGCCGGACTTACCTTCCACGGAACGGGCAAAATGATTACGCCGCTCGGCGCGAATCTCATTAAATCCGCCGACGCACCGGAGGGACTGCTTATCGGTCTTGACAAATCCTGCGCTCTGGAATTCGTCGAAGCAGGCGGCATCGTCACGGAATACGATAAGCTGATCGACCGTCAGCTCGAACGCGCCGCGATCACCTGCACCGCCGGCTTTTCCAAAATCTTCCCCGACGCCGCGAAGGCACTTTCCGTCTGATGCTGACAGGTGAACAGGTTTTCTCACAATTGACCGCCGTCACCGATATAGAAGAATCCGATAAAACTTCCGTCATGCCGTTCTGCGAATCGGCAGCCGCCATCATCAACGCGAGAATCCGCGCGGACGCGGACGAATCGGATTCCAGAATCCTGACCGCCGCCGTCTCTGTTGCGTACAGCCGGTATCTTCTAATTCGGGGTGCAGCGGAAAGCGACGTCGCCTCCTTAAAAGCGGGTGACGTGACGATTTCCCGCAGCAGTGCGCCGGTCATGCAGGCGGCGGAAAACTTCCGCAAAACGGCACTCGCGGACGCAAGCGAGCTGCTGACAGACGACGGATTCCTCTTTGACTGTATTTCATAGAAGCGAGGAAACGGCATGAATTTCAGAAAATCGCTCAAACGCTACGGACGGACGGTGCAAACCGAACGGCGCGACGGCAGCATCATGCAAAAAGCGAAAGGCTTTATTCAGCCGCTACGCTATAAAAACAAAATGTACATGGAGGGCACGCCAACCGAAATCGGCATCAGCAGCGCAGGCTACTATCTCTTTATCGGCTCGCCCGATCTGCGGCTCGACCTTGTGAAAGACGGCGGATACATCACAGACGGCGAAAAGAAGTACCACATCGACCGCTGGGAGAAAATGCTGCTCGGAAACGAGATCTTTTATATCTGGGCGGTGCTTAAGGAACACGACGGCGGCGACTTCCCTGTGTACGATCATTTCCGATAAAAGGAGGAAGCGAAATGGCGCTTATCACCGTTTTGCCGGACAGGCTGTGCGAATGGTTTTCGGACATGACGGATTTTGATACCTGCACGTTCTGCACGCAGTTCCCGTCCGAATCCAAGATCACGCCGCTTGACAAGCCCGTCGTTGTCTTCGGCGCGGAATCCATTCACGTGCTCGACAACACGACAGACGAGACCGGCACGATCATCACGGACAGCCGCATGGCAAAATCAAAATTCTCGATCGGCATTCATATGCCGCGAAGCGAAGGCGGTATCGTCTGCAACAGTCTTCTCGAGGGACTTCTCGACCTGCTGCTGTTTGATACGCCGCTGTCCGTCAGCGACGTGCAGTCCTATGCGATCGAATACATCCGCAATACGGATTCGCTGTATCTCAAAACCGTATTCACGGTCAGCGAAACGCTCGAACGCGGGACATCTTATCCGAAACAACTGACAATATAAAAAAGACCGGCCGTGGGTTTTCTCACGGTCGGTTTTGTGTTTCATTGTGTTTTCTGTATGCGGACTCCGCTTTTTAATCGGAAAAATCCACCGCTGTCACGGCTGCGCGATACTGCTCGAGGCTGTTCAGAAAAACGGTTTTGCCGTAGCAGCAAAGTGCTTCCGAGTCCCTATCGCCGCAGAGCATCGCGAAGGTTTTGCCGATCTGCTCCGGATCGGCGGAGCTGCCGTCCAGATTCATGTAATAGAACGAAAACGCCGTGGACGAAAGCAGCTTGCTGTAAAGCTCCGGCGTGTCATCGGTCAGCGTGTCGTACAGCATCGATAGTGCCGAGGTCGAAAGAATTGGATCCGGCATATCATGGTTCAGGCAATATTCCGCCGTAAAAACGGAGAGAATGATCGCCTGATCCTTCATCGCACGGTCAAGCTCAACGCCGCAGCATTGCGCCGTCGTCAACAGTTCTTCCTTCTGCGCCGCCTCAGGGAACGAATCGGCAATCGTCTTGCCGAGCTGTTTCGCCTTTTGCAGGTTGCCCGAAAGCACCTGCCGCTTCATCTCGTCGGCGATCACGACAGGCTCCGACTCCTGCGTTTTCTTCACCGGAGAGAAAATTTTAATGTCAAAATCGTCGTTCATACTCCATACTCCTTCTTGCCGCAGCGTCAGCCCTCCGCAAGAGCCGCCTCCTGCGCCGCCAGCTTTTTCTGCTGCCGCTTCATTTTTGTTTTATATCCCAGAAGCTCGCTGAGCTGCTGTTTCGGGGTCACATAATCGCCGACGGACCAAGTGCCGTGATTGTACATGCCGTGAAAATCGCTGCCGCCCGTCATTAACAGTTTATGCTGTTTTGCGATGGAAATCAGTCTTTCCTCATTTTCTTTGGAACAGGTCGGATGCCAGACCTCGACACCGTTGAGTCCTGCCTCGATCAGTTCATCCAGAATATCAAAATTATCATACAATGCCGGATGCGCCAGAACAGAAATGCCACCGGCGTCCTTAACGGCCTGCAGCACCTCAAACACATCGGCAAAACGCGGCTGAACATAAATCCCGCCGGCTTTTTCACGGCTGAAAAGTTCATCATACATATCGCCGTAAATCGACATGGTATAGCCGCACTGCATGAGCGCGTGCATAATATGCTGTTTATACAGATTCGTCGAACCCTGCGCGCACTTCATGATAAGCTCCGGTGCGACGGCAAATTTTTTCGCCGCCTTGAGCATCATATACTGCCCCGCCTTTTTCCGTGCCGCAGAATTCTTGTGGCACAGTCCCTCGATCCGGTCGGGACTGTCAAACAAATACGCAAGAATATGCACATTTTTGCCCGTTCTCGTATCCATTGCCGAAAGCTCCACGCCGGGAATAACCCGGACGCCACTTCTCTCTCCGATAATCTTTGCCCGTACCGTGCCGGCAAGGCAATCATGATCCGTGATCGCGATCGTTTCAATGCCGCGTTTGGCGGCCAGCGCGATCAACTCATCCAACCCTAAAGTACCGTCAGACAATTTTGTATGACAGTGTAAATCTCCACTCAAAAAAAGTATCCTCCTAAAATAATGAAACCGGCACTCGATTACAAAAAAGCGCACATTCCCTCAATATAACTTATTGTTAATATAATACTCCTTTTTTCCTTATTTTGCAAGGGGTTCTCTCGAAATTTGACAAAAGATTTTTTGGTTTCATCTTGTATCTTTCATTCCTTTATGGTAAAATAAGAAAAAATCCAAAGGAGCGTTTTTCTATGCTGAAAAATATTCCGGCGATCATTCCGCCTGAACTTTTAAAAATATTGGACGAAATGGGACACGGCGACGAAATCGTCATCGGCGACGGCAATTTTCCGGCGGCGTCGAACGCCAAACGGCTTGTCCGCTGCGACGGTCACGGCGTATCCGAACTGCTCGACGCTGTTCTGCAATTGTTGCCGCTTGACACCTATGTGGAAAGTCCCGTCATGCTCATGCAGGTGACGCCCGGCGACGACGTCGATCCCGTCATCTGGAAGGATTACCGCAAGATCGTTGACAAGCATCAGGACAACGTCACGTTCTCCGAGATCGAGCGTTTCGCGTTTTATGAGAGAGCAAGAGACGCCTATGCCATTGTCGCGACCGGCGAAAGCGCGCTGTACGCGAACGTCATCCTGAAAAAAGGCGTCGTGATCTGAAACAACACACGGAGGGATCATATGAAACGGAGCGATTACATTTCGTGGGACGAATACTTCATGGGAGTCGCCGTGCTGTCGGCGAAACGCAGCAAAGACCCGAACACGCAGGTCGGCGCGTGCATCGTCAACGACGGCAACAAGATCATGACCGTCGGCTATAACGGCTTCCCCATCGGGTGCGACGACGACGTTTTTCCGTGGGAACGCACCGGCGACGAGCTGGAAACGAAATACCCCTATGTCTGCCATGCAGAGCTCAACGCGATTCTCAACAGCCGCGGCACGAACTTAGAGGGCTGCCGCATCTATGTAACGCTTTTCCCGTGCAACGAATGCGCCAAGGCCATTATCCAGAGCGGCATCAAAGAGGTCGTCTACATTTCGGATAAGTATGCGGCGACGATGAGCACGGTCGCCTCCAAAAAAATGTTTGACGCGGCAGGCGTGAAGCTCAGAAAGCTGACGCCGATGCGCGACGAGATCCGGCTTTCGTTCCGGATCGAAGATATGTAACCAAAAGGAAGAAAGGAGAAGCGGGAACGGGACATATTTGAGTGAAGAGTGAAGAGTGAAAAGTGAAAAGAATCGGAAGCCCTTCGGGCTTGATTAAAAAGATACAAGCATTCTGCATTCTTAATTCTTAATTCCTGAAAACCGCAACAAAACAATATGACAAAACCTATCCGAGGGTCGGCGCCGAGTCCCGACCATATTATGATCAGTCTCAACGGCGACGCCTGCACACAGATGGCGGTGACATGGCGCACCAGTACGGACATTGAAAACGGCTATGTTCTCTACAAAGAGAACGGTCAGGGAGAAGCAATGCGTTGCGACGCGGCGAAAGAGCTATTCGTCAGCGATATTGACGAGAGCCACATTTTTTCTGTTCTCTTGACAAATCTCAAGCCCGACACGCGCTACACCTACACCTGCGGCGACGATGCGCACCGCAGCGAGGAATTTTATTTCACGACTTCCCCTGAGAATCTGACGAAATTCAAATTCATCTGCGTTTCCGACCAGCAGAAGGGCGAGCCGCACGACTGCCCGGATTATTCATACTTTCAGAACTTTGTTAAAAAGATTCTGCGCGAAAATCCCGACACACGTTTCATTCTGACCGGCGGCGACAACACCGACTGCGGTCAGCACGAAGTTCAGTGGAACGGCGCGTTTGAAGGCCTTAAGGGCATCGCGGAGCATATCCCCATGATGATGACCGAAGGCAATCACGACACAAGAGGCTTCAAAAACTATGACACCGGCGAGGGTCGTTACTACTCCGAGCCGGCGGAATTCTTCTGCCGTCAGCTCAAAGGTGCCTATCCCGACAACGGCCCTGAGGGCTGGAAAACGGAAAACTATTTCTTCGATTACGGCAACGTTCACTTCACGATCATGGGCGTCAACGGTCCCGAGGATGTCAACGAATGGGCGATCGCGAGCAACAGGAACACCGACAAGACCTGGAAGCTCGGCGCGTATCACTTCCCGATCTGTTATTCCGGCACGGACTGCCAGAATTACGACGCCTATCCCGTGATGACCGAAGCGTTCGAGTCGTTCGATCTCGTCTTCTCCGGCCATGAACATAATTTTTCCCGCAGCTTCCCGCTGAAAAATGAAAACCTCTACGACCGTCCCTCTCAGGGCACGATCCACTATATGCTCGGCAACAGCGGCGGTAATCCGCCCGGCGCGAGAACCATCTCAAAGATCTGGCACGCGGCATTCTTCCCGCAGGAGGTGCCCGACGCGATGGTCGCCATCGTCGAGGTAGACGGCAACAAAATGACGCTGACCTCCGTTTTGGACGACGGCCGCATCGTGGATAAATGCATCATCGACAAAGACAAGGACGAGATTCTCCCCTACGCCTTGGCGCCGACCTTCAACCGCACGCGCATGATGTTCAAGGGGGCGGATCCCGGTCTGTGTCAGGCCTCGACGCCCTGTATGCAGCAGGACGGCGTCTGGTATGCGCCTCTCGCAACGCTCATCGCCTACATCGGCGGCTCCGTCTGCAAGGAGAAAGGCAAAGTGACGCTTTCGGTTTACGGCAGCACCGCAACCTTCTATGAGGGAAGCGACATCGCCGATACGGACAAGGGCAAATTACAACTCCCCGCAAAAGTCGTCAGAGGAGAGAGAGAGCAGCTCTATATCCCCTGCGACGGCTGCCACGCATTCGATATGCGTTGGGCGTACGCGAGCCGCAACAACTTCATCTCTTTCGAGCATGAGAGTGAAGACAAACCCGTGACGGTTCAGCCGTAACGATGCAAAATTTAGAATGAAGAATGCAGAATGACTGCGTAAATTACAGTTTTGCATAACAAAAACTCCTCGGAATGGAATGTTCCGGGGAGCTTATTTTTGGTTCAGATTGGTATTCGTGTAAAAATCTGTAGATTTTTCTTTATTTTTAACACTAAAATACACGAACTTTTTATAAAAACTTACATGAAACGACACGAATCATGTTTTAGCAAAAGTCAAAAGGCAGAGAGAGCCAAAGCCCTTTCTGCCCTTTTACTGATTCTATTCGCTGTTGATTATTCGGCAACGGCGTCTTTCAGCGCTTTGCCTGCTTTGAAAGCGGGAACCTTCGTTGCGGCAACCGTCATGGATTCACCCGTTCTGGGGTTGCGGCAAACTTTCTCGGAGCGCTCACGGACTTCAAATGTACCGAAGCCGACAAGCTGAACGCTTTCGCCCTTGGCCAGAGCTTCGGAAACAGCTGCTACGACCGCGTTAACGGCTGCCTCAGCGTCTTTCTTGGAAAGATTGCTCTTTTCCGCAACTGCTGCTACAAGTTCTGTCTTTTTCATGGATCTCTTTCCTCCTTTTTTAATCTTCCAAATTTATTATAAATCTTATTTGGTTGCTTAGTCATAGAGGTTTGGCAAATTTTTTGCGCCGTCTTCCTCTTTTTCAAAATCCGCAAATGATGCAAGAAACGCGTCGGTGACATCGGTCAGCGCCTCTTCGGCGTCGATGCCGTTCTGTCTCGCGGCGGCGACGGCAGCAAACAGGAGCTTGCCGATTTTCTCCGGCGTAACGCCGTCACGAAGCGCAGCGGCCTTTTCCTCCACATAGAAAACGGCGTCCTGCGGATTCTCCGCGCCGGCTTTTGCCGCTTTATGCTGGAGCTTCTGGCTGCGCATGAGCGCCGGCAATTCTCTCGGAACAGAAGCCATCGCCTGCGTCGTAGAGGTCTGATGCTTCGTCCTGCGTTTGATGGCGTCCCAGTTCGTCAGCACGTCGTCCGTGTTCTGCACGTCAACATCGCCGAACACGTGAGGGTGACGGACAATCAGCTTTTTGCAGATGCCGTCCGCAACATCGGAAAAATCGAAAACGCCTTTCTCCTTTTCCATCTGCGCATGGAACACGACCTGCAGCAGCACGTCGCCGAGTTCCTCCTGAAGCAGCTCCGCATCTTCTTTATTGATCGCCTCGACGACCTCGTAGGTTTCCTCGATAAAATTCTTCTTGATGGATTCATGCGTCTGTTCGGCGTCCCACGGACAGCCGCCGGGAGCGCGCAGAATCGCCATGATCGCGAGAAGATCGTAAATATCGTATTTTTCCTTAAATTCAAAAGAGTCCGTCATAATTTTCCGTCCTGTGAATTGGCATCTTCTATATATTAACCGATTAGATCGTATTTTTCAAGTATTTTACAAATTTTTTCTCCGCCGGGAAGCATTTTTATGTCTTCACGGACCAGTGTGCGGGTAAAAAGCAACGCTAAAACGTATACGACCACCGCGATCAGGATTCCGATACAAGCCGCAAACGTCGAAGTATCGATCCGCGAATTGACGGAGAAATCCGGCAGGAAGTTCCCGGCAAGCCCCGAAAACGCCCATGCGCCGACGCCGCAAAGCGCAGCGCAGAAGAGCGGTTTGAAGAAAACGGATTTGTAGCTGATCCTCACGCCGGTCTCCCGGATCAGCGCGTTCAGATTGACGCTGACCGTGATGAGATAAAAACAGAATGTACCAATGACGGCGCCACGGATATTCAGCTCGGGAATGCCGACGAGAATGAAATTGACCGCGACCTTGACAAAGGCGGCAACCGAAACGGATTTCATCGGAATATCCGCCCTGCCGATCGCCTGCAGCATATTGATCAGCGGCTGCGCGGCTGCCATCACAAATGTGAAACAGCCGTACATCGCCATCACGGAAGCCGAAATCGTCAGGCTGCTGGACGCACCGTAAACGATATGTAAGATTTCTTTCGCGAGAATCGCCATGCCGAGGCCGATGGGCAGAGAAATGAGCATCGCCACACGCAGAACGGATTCCACGGAGGAGCGCACCATCAG
Source organism: uncultured Clostridia bacterium (assembly GCA_945912145.1). Lineage (GTDB taxonomy): Bacteria > Bacillota > Clostridia > Oscillospirales > Acutalibacteraceae > UBA1081. Next base: position 85,325 of record CAMEBF010000002.1, read on the forward strand.
TTTATTTTTCTGCGTCCACGCTTCGGAAAGCACGGGAATGGCGCTGGTGCCGAGCGCGACCGTAATGGTCGGAACAAGATTGCGGAAATCAAGCGCGATCTCATACGCACCGTAAAGGTACGATTTGAGTTGGGTATTGTTCATCTTTTCCGCCAGCGCAAGTGCTTCGCTGTACATATTCGTGATGACGGAAACGTCGCTGTCAATCGCCGCTTTCAGGCGGAACTGAATCGACCAGGAGTCAATGAGATTCGTGATATTCATCACCAGCGTGCTGACGACGACGGGAATCGCAATCGCCATGAGCATTTTGGCAATCTTCTTGCCGGACACAGCCTCGGGAGATGACGCGCATTCCTCTTTTGTGATTTTATCGCCGACAATTTTGTGGCGGATCATCAAGAAGAGCAGCGACGTGACAGCGCCCATCGTGACGCCGAAAATTGAAGCCGCCGCCGCATAGGGAGCGAGTGCCATGACCGCTTCTTCGCTTGTCGCGCAGACGGTGCCGTAGACAGGCTGACCTGCGGCGAAGCATTTCATACCGTGCTGCTGTACGACATAGGCAAGGCTCAAACCGAAAACGAGCTTGCCCACGACCTCGAACATCTGCGAAACGGCAGACGGCGTCTGATTATGCAGTCCCGAGTAATAACCGCGGTACGTCGCCATGACGCAGCAGACGAAGACGGCCGGCGCGATCATGATAATCGACGGCAGGGACTCCATCGCGTCCATGGATTTCACATAAGGATATGCCAGAAGCAGCAGAACAACGGTGCCGATAAGACCCGTGACAAAGAACAGCCGGAACGCAACCTTAAAGATTTTTTTCACATCGTTGAAGCGTCCCTGGGCGATATTCTGCGCCACGAGCTTGGAGATTGCCACGGGCAGACCCGCCATGGAGATATTATAGATCGGGATATAGATATTATAGGCCGTCCCGGTATAGCCTCTGCCGACGGTGCCGATGAGCTCCGTCAGCGGGATTTTATAAAGCAGGCCGATGACTTCGACAAAGGCCGTTGCGATCACGAGCACAAGCGCGCCGTTCAGCAACGATTGTTTTTTTCGTCCGCCCATTTCCTTCTTCCTTTCCGATGTGAATGGAAAATATGCAGACTGCGGCAGTTTACGCCGCTTTCTGCATGTTATTTTCCGAGTTCCTCATAAAATGCGGTGATTCTGTTTTTCCGTTCGGCTTGTTCACCGAACCGGCTGATATATTCATATGGATATTTGAAGTTAAAAATGCGTTCAATCTTATTTTCATACGGAGATTTCAGCTTTGTCACGGCGCCTCCGCCTGCCGCCAACACCGTATGAATCTCTTCCATCATGTAAATATTGTAGAGACACTCCTGTCCCTCACGGCTCCAGCCGACGTTCTCATTGTTGCCGACAGATTTGCTCTGCCGGTACATATAATACGGAAAATAGCCGTTTTGCGTCAGCGCGTCCGCCGCGAAAGACAGCATACGGCACGTTTCCCTGGCCGCCGTTCCGGCTTCGCCGCCGGTGACAAGAGAAGAAGCCCGTTTGAGTGCCAGCGTGTGCACCGTGATATTTTCGGGAGAGAGCGCGATCGCCTTTTCGACGCTGTCGCAGAAGCCCTCAAAGCTGTCGCCGGGCAGTCCCGCGATCAGATCCATATTGATCGTATCGAAGCCCGCTTTTCTCGCCTCGCCGAACGTATCGACAATCATCTGCGCCGTATGACGACGGCCGATGGTCTGCAAAACCTCGTCGCGGAATGTCTGGGGATTGACGCTGATGCGCGTCACGCCGGCGTCTTTCATGATTTTCAGTTTTTCGGGGTTGAGCGTATCCGGACGCCCCGCCTCGATTGTATATTCGCGCACGGCGGAAACATCAAAGCAGTCGGCGACCGCCTTGGTGACGGTGGCAAGCTCCCGTTCGTCAAGCGACGTCGGGGTGCCGCCGCCGAAATAGATTGTTTCGAGCTTCAGACCCAAACCGTTCGCGATACCGGCGATCATTTTCAGCTCCTCGCACAGCAGCCGCACATAATCGGGCATCAGCTTTTTTGCCTGCGCAATGGAATGCGAAACGAACGAGCAATAGCTGCACCGCGTCGGGCAGAACGGAATAGACACATAGAGCGAGTAGGATTCGGGCGTCGAGAGCGCGATGATCCTGTCCTCCGCATTGGCAACAGAACGGGCAAGCGCCGTCTTTTCCGGCGAGACGAACAATTTATCACGAAAATAGCGGCTCGCCGCCTCTTCGCCGTCGGACGACATCAAACTTCGCATGAGCTTGGACGGTCTGACGCCGGTCAGAATGCCCCACGGCGGCGTATAGCCGGTCAGCGCCGTCAGGACTTCATACAAAAGCTGCGCCAGAACCAGCTCCTGCTCCTTTTCGTCGCCGTCCGGGATCGTTTTTTCACGTTTTTCCTTTTTATCGCCGAGCAGAACCGCACAGAAAAGCGTGCATTGTCCGTTTTCGCATTTCCGGACGGTCAGCGCGTAGTTTTCCGTCTCCGGCGGCAGATCGGGCACGACGGTGATTTTTTCAAGCGGGAAAAATATCCGCAAAACGTTTTCCGTTTCATAGCAAAAGGAATGGTTCAGAACCGATAGAATCATATTGATCTCCGTTTGATATAGGGGTTTTGGTTTCTCTCAAGGCTGAGCGTCGTCTCCCGATCATGCCCGGGATAGACGGCATAATCGCCGTTCAGGGCAAAAAGCCGGAGCACGGAATCGTTCAGCTCCTCAAAGCTGCCGCCCGGGAAATCCGTCCGTCCGACGGAGAGATGAAACAACGTGTCGCCGGTAAACAACGCGTCGCCGATGCGATAGGTCACGCCGCCTTTGGTGTGTCCCGGCGTATGAATGACCTGAATGTCGCCGTCGCCGAACGGCAGCGTATCGCCGTCATGCAGCAGAATATCCGCATTCAGCTTTTCCTGCGCGCCGCAGCCGAAGCCACGCGCCAGGCTCAGCAAATCGTCGTGCAGGCACGCTGCGTCCGCTTCGTGAATCGCGACAGGCGTCTGAGCATATTGTTTTTTCAGCGCAGCCACGCCGTCGATATGGTCAAAGTGACCGTGCGTGAGCAGAATATAGCGAAAATGTCGGATCCGTTCGTCCTGCAAAGCCGCCAGAATTTCCGCCGTGCATTCGCCGATGTCAATCAGCGCGGCGTCGCCTGTTTTTTCGTCGATCACGAGATAGGTATTTGCCGAAACGGGCCCTGAAACAAAATGTTCAATGATCATAGTATCGATCCTTATGCGTTTTTGACGTGCCAGATGTCGGTGTCAAAGAGAATCGTCACGGGGCCGTCGTTGACAAGGGAAACTTCCATATCGGCGGCGAAAATGCCGTGCTCGACTGTTCTGACGCCGTTTTGCTTCAGGCAGTCCATGTAGTATTCGTACAGCCGGTTCGCGTCTTCCGGCGCCGCGGACGGCGTAAAGGAGGGACGGTTGCCCTTTTTGACGTCGGCGCACAGCGTAAACTGGGACACGACTAAAATCTCGCCGTCAATGTCGAGCACCGACTGATTCATTTTATCGTTTTCATCGCAGAAAATGCGAAGATTGGCGGTTTTCGCCGCCATGAGCTCGGCGTGCGCTTTCGTGTCGCCCTCCATCACGCCCAACAGAACGAGAAAGCCGTGGCCGATTTTGCCGACGACTTCACCAGCAACTCTAACAGACGCCGAGGTGACGCGCTGGATGACCGCCCTCATGGATTCATTCCCTCATCGGAGAGAGTCAGTTTTTTCTTCATCGTATCTCTTCCTTTATGAACCGGAACGCTCGATCTTGAGGATTCCGTTGATTTTCATCAATTTCGCCACAATGCCCTTGAGATGCTCGGCATTGTTGACGGCGATTGTCATATAGATTAAGAATGTGCCGTCCTTGGGATCGCGTGTGTTGACGTTATGAATCATAACGTGCATATTGGCAAGAGCGACGGAAACGTCCGCCAGAAGCGACATACGGTCGATGCACGAAATGGCAAGCGTCGCGTTGAAGCCTTTTGTCCCGGTCTCCTCCCAATGGACGTTGATCCAGCGTTCGGGCTCCGCGCAGTTCGTCAGATCCTTCGGCACGTTCGGGCAGTCCCGTTTATGAACGGAAACGCCGTGTCCCCTTGTGATAAAGCCGACGATGTCGTCCCCGGGAATCGGCGAGCAGCATTTGGAGAGCTTGACAAGACAGTTCTCGATGCCCTCCACGATTACGCCGTCGCCGCTGGAACGTCTGGGCTTCGCGAGCTTGATTTCCGGCTGCGCGGGCTGTTCCGCCGCCTGGAGCTTCGCGACCTCGTCCCTGATCTGCGGCATCAGCCGTCCGACGCTGATACCGCCGTAGCCGATGGCGGCAAAGAAATCGTCGATGGAGTTCTGGTGCTGTTTTTCCGCAAGCGTCGCAAGAAGCTGCTGCGTCTGCTCATCGTCAAGACGGATATTGCTGCGCCGCAGCTCGCGTTCAAGCTCGGATTTACCGGCGGCGATGTTCTCGTCGCGTTTTTCTTTTTTGAACCAGGAACGGATTTTTGTTCTCGCCGCGCCGGTCTTGACGATTTTGAGCCAGTCACGGCTCGGCCCCTTGCCCGGCTGTGAAGTCGTCAGGATCTCCACGATCTCGCCGGTTTTAACGACATAGTCGATCGGCACGATGCGCCCATCCACCTTCGCGCCGGTCATTTTGTTGCCGACGGCGGAATGAATCGCATAGGCGAAGTCGATAACCGTCGCGCCCATCGGCAGACAGATAACGGAGCCTTTCGGCGTGAGCACGAAAACCTCTTCGGGCACAAGATCGCTCTTGATGTCCTGCACGATGTCGCCGGCGTTGCCGGACTCCTGCTGACTTTCGAGCATCTGACGGATCCAGACGAGGCGTTCATCAACGTCGCGGTCGCTGCGTCCCATTTTGTATTTCCAGTGCGCGGCGATACCGTATTCGGCGTTGCGGTGCATCTCCCATGTACGGATCTGCACTTCAAAGGGAATGCCCTCGCTGCCGATAAGCGTCGTATGCAGCGACTGATACATATTGGGCTTCGGCGTAGAAATATAATCCTTGAAACGGCCGGGAATCGAACGGTACATATCGTGCACGATGCCCAGACAGTTGTAGCAGTCCACCACGGTATCGACGATGATGCGCACGGCATAGATATCGTAGATTTCATCGAAGCTCTTGCCGCCGATGTACATTTTGCGGTAGATGCCGTGAACACTCTTGACGCGACCGTCGATCTTCGCATCCTTGACCGTCTCATGGACGCGTTCGCTGATCTTCGTTTTGATATGCTGTAAAAACTCCATCCGCTGCGTGCTCTGCTGTTCGAGCTTTGTCTCGATGTCATGATAGGCGACGGGGTCCAAAAAGCTGATGGATTTATCCTCTAATTCTTCCTTGAACGCGCGGATACCCAGACGGTGCGCGATCGGCGCGTAGATTTCGAGCGTCTCTTTCGCGGTGATGCGCCGTTTCTCTTCGGGGACATATTGCAGCGTGCGGATATTATGCACGCGGTCAGCGAGTTTAATGATGATGACACGGATATCGCGCGACATGGCGATGAGCATTTTGCGCAGCGTTTCCGCCTGCTGTTCCTCGCGGGAAGAGATCTGCATCCGGCTGATCTTCGTCACGCCGTCCACGAGCAGCGCGATCTCTTCGCCGAATTTTTCGCGAATCTCATCGATTTCGTAGTCTGTGTCCTCCACGACGTCGTGCAGAAGCGCCGCCGCCATCGACGGCATATCCATGCCCAGCTCGTCGAACAGGATCGTCGCAACTGCGATCGGGTGAATGATATACGGTTCGCCTGATTTGCGTTTCTGGTCGCCGTGCGCCTCATTGGCCAGCGCGAACGCCTTATCCAGAACGGCGATTGACTCCTCGGGAAATGCCCCCTCCACTTTCTGACGCAGCTCGGCATATAATTCTCTGCCGGTGCGTTCCGCCGTATCACTCACAAAAATCACTCCTCGTTATTCCCGGTACCCGAGACTTTTTAACAGCTCGGACGAACCGAGCGACACTTTACTGACACCGTCGGCGACACGATAACAGCCGCCGTCCTCTTGCATCAGCCCCAATTCACAAAAGGCGTCGAGCGTGATGCGAACGCGGCAGGTCATCTCCGACCCGAAGCCCAGACGCACGGCGATGTGCTCCGGCGAAAGACGGCAGACACCGCATTTTTTCACCAATCGGAAAACGGAAGCGGCAAACGTCCGGTCGGGGCACAGGAACGCCCTTTCTTTCTCATTCAGGGTCTTCCCGTCTCTGGCTTTTTCATAAAGCGATTGACTCGCGAAATATCTTTCGTCCGCAAAGGCAGAAGCCTTAACGGCTTTGACATAAATACCGGGTTTGACCTCGCCGCGGAATTCGTTTTTATCCACCGTAACCGCCAGGTCGATCATCTCGCCGGGCTCATAGGGAAATTCTTCCGCGCTCATACCGAAATACACCGCGCTGTAAACGGCACCGCCCTTTTCAAACGTCAGGCGCATATGCTTGCCGGTCGCGCCGATGGTCTTTCCGGTCCGATACGTCACATGATACAGCCCGAACAATGGCTGCGGATTTTCCGCGCCGAACGGCTCCAACAGGCTCAGGCTGTCAATGAGATTCATATTGATGCACGCCGGATTCAGGCGGCAGTCAAGCCGCAGAACCGGGTAAAACAGCGGCAACGTATCCGCATAGTCATTGATGCGTCTCCGGAATTCCTCGATTTTATCTTCCGCAACCGTAAAGCCCGCCGCCATCGTATGACCGCCGAAACGGACAAGAGAATCCGAAACGGCCGTCAGCGCGTCGAACAGCGAAAAGCCCTCAATACTGCGGCACGATCCCTTCGCTTCCCCGCTGCCGTCTCTGGCAATCACCATGGCCGGTTTGCCGTAACGGTCTACCAATTTAGAAGCGACGATACCGATCACGCCGGCGTGCCAGTTTTCGCCGTCCACGACCAGAACCTTGGCGTAGCGCAAAGCGGGATCACGCTCAATCTTTTCGATCGCTTCCTCCACGATGCCGGCTTCCGTATCCTGCCTCGTTGCGTTGAACGTGTCGAGCTGTTCGGCGTAAGAAGCCGCTTCCTCCTCGTCCTCCGTCAGCAGGAGCTTCAGTGCCGTGATGGCAGATTCGATCCGGCCGGCGGCATTGATTCTCGGCGCGATGGCGAACGCGACGTTGGTCGCCGTAAAATCCTTATCCGCATAGCCGGCGTTATTTTTCAGCGCGGCAATGCCGGGTCGGGTTGTGCGGTTGATCGCCTCGACGCCGCGAACGGCAAGCAAACGGTTTTCCCCTTTGAGAGGCACAATGTCGGCAATGGTGCCGATGGCGACAATGTCGGCGAAATCCGCCAGCACGCTTTCGCAGTCACCGTCTTCGAGCGCGGCTGCCAGCTTAAACGCAACGCCGACGCCTGCTAAGTCCTTGAAAGGACTCGTATCGTCTGTGCGGTGCGGATTGACGACAGCCACAGCGTCAGGCAACTGAGTACCGGGCTGATGATGGTCGGTAATGACAAGGTCAAGACCTTTACTTTTAATATATTTTGCTTCTTCAACAGAATTTATACCGTTATCGACGGTAATAATAAGACGGACGCCTTTTTCCGCGAGCGCATCGACGGCGGTTTCATGCAGACCGTAGCCCTCATCCATACGCGACGGAATATAATACGACACGTCCGCGCCGACAGCCTCCAGATAGAGATACAGCAGCGCCGTCGCAGTCACGCCGTCCGCGTCGTAGTCGCCGTAAACGACGATTTTTTCGTTCCGATCCACGGCATCGTGAATACGAGCAACCGCTTTTTGCATATCTTTCATCAGAAACGGGTCGGATAGCTCGGTATCGTTCTCTAAAAATTCAGCGACGTCCTCCGGCTCCGTCAGGCCTCTCGCGTTGAGCAGAAGCACGGCAAATTCGTCATAGCCGCCGTCGTAGGCAAGCTCGGCAGCCTGTTTTTTATCGAAAGACGAGACACGCCAATATTTTCGGCTCAAGAAAGCACCCCCGGAAGCAGCGCTTTGCGCTGCAATGATATCTGCCGCTGCGCGACAGGTGAAATATGCCTACGGCATATGAAATATCGGCTTCGCCGATATGATATCACGGTCTGCGACCGTGATATCGGAAGCCCTGCGGGCTTGAATTCTATAGCCTGCGGCGTTTTTTATGCAACAGGCAAAAATACCACTTATATCGTTTTATTATAAGATATTTCAAATCAAATTACAATCCTTTCCGGGAATTTTTTCAGGGGAATCACTTAAAATCAATTATCGCATAGAATAAATCAGGAGGAAAAGCTATGAAGACAAAACCGAATTTCATGATAATCGGCGGGGATTGCCGTTTTTCGTATATGCAAAAGATCTTACAGGATAAAGGATACGAATCGCAGCGCATTTATCCCGGCGAATACCGCGCGGACGATTTCGACAAGGCGGATATTTTCATTCTGCCGGTTCCCGTCAGCCGCGACAATGTGAACATCAACGCGCCGCTTGCCGGCGAGAGCTTTTATTTCGGCGACCTGATCCGGCTGCTTCCCGAGGGCTGCGCCGTCGCTGGCGGGCTCTGGAACGAGCTGTGGCGCGAAAAAATGGAGAAGAAAAATATCCGGGTGTTCGATTATTACAAAAATGAGGAACTGGCAAAGAAAAACGCGATTCCGACAGCGGAGGGCGTCATCGGCATTCTGATCAACACCCTGCCGGTCACGATCCATTCGCTTCGGTGCGCCGTCACGGGCTACGGAAAATGCGGAAGCGAGCTGTGCCGCAGACTGCTGGCACTCGGTGCGGACGTCACGGCGGTCGCGAGAAGCGACAAAAATCTGCAGGACGCCGAACGCGACGGCATGAAGACCTGTCGCCTTGCCGATTTCAGAGAAATCGCGGGAGAATTTGACACGGTCGTCAACACCGTCCCGTCGCGCATCATCGACGCTTCTGTGATCCCGAAGCTGAAAAAAGACTGTATTCTGATAGAAATCGCCTCCGCGCCGTTCGGCATTGATTTCGACTGCGCGTCCCGATACGGCATAACGGCCGTCAAGGCAGGCTCGCTGCCCGGGCGCATCTCACCGCAGACCGCCGGAGAGATCATTTGCGACACGGTGCTTTCCTACTATGGGAGTGATACCGATGACCATTAAAGCAGGATTCGCCCTGTGCGGCTCGTTCTGCACGTTCAAAAGGGTGATCCCCGAGATCGAAAGACTGAAAAACGCGGGCATTGACGTCGTTCCGATCATGTCCTACAACGCCTACTCGACGGACACACGCTTCGGCACCGCCAAGGATTTTATCGACAGAATCGAAAAAATCACGGGACATGAGATCATTCATACACTCACCGGCGCGGAGCCGATCGGCCCGAAAAAAATGATCGACGCGCTTCTTATCGAGCCGTGCACGGGCAACACGCTCGCAAAGCTCGCGGCAGGCATCGCCGATACACCCGTCACATTGGCGGCAAAATCCAATCTACGCAACGGCAATCCCGTCGTTATCGCCGTCTCGACCAACGACGCGCTCGGCAACGCTGCCAAGAACATAGGTCTGCTGATGAACATGAAAAATCTGTATTTCGTCCCGTTCCGTCAGGACGACTGCGAAAACAAGCCGACCTCTATTGTCGCGGATTTCACGCAGACCAAGGACACCTTCCTGAACGCCATGGTCGGCAAACAGATTCAGCCGCTGATCCTATAGAATGAACCCATCGCAGACACAAAAACAGACCGCAGGGCATTTCGCTCTGCGGTCTTGCGATTTATTTGGTTCAGCAGGTATACATAATCAAAATATCCGTAATCGTATCCGGATCATACTCATCATAAATCAAGTAGTAGCTATAATAATCTCCGTATGCGTCTACATAGGTCATCTCATAATCGCCGTCCTGATCCTCACCGATCTGATACAGATCATACCCGTATCGATTCAAAAGTGCCGGAAAATCATCGAACAATGTTTTCTCATCCACACCGGCGGCTACAACATCATCATAGTCATACTGATAGGCAACAGTATCCGCCTCATCGGAAATCCAGTACAAATACGGCGAAGCACCGACAAACGCACCGAAATCAGGAAAGCCCGGGTCGCCGCCGTAATCCTCCCAACCGTAAGGCGTCACGGTAACCGTAATCTGCGTACAGATCGACGGATCCTCCGTCACATAAATATCCAGCACCACGTTCTCCTGCGTCTGCAGACCGGTCACGAACAGGAAGATCACGTCATGATCATCGGTCTGGTCAATGTACCAGTCGCTCCACTCCGTATATAAAACAGAGGTGTCACACAGTGCCGTCAGCGACACTTCACGATTCTTCAGCGCGTCGCTCAATTCAATCCGAACCCGCGCCGTGCCGCCGGGACACAGATACAGCTCCGACATATTCGCCGTTATATCGCCGGAATCGGGACGATAATAGCCGCCAAATTCCTCCGGCGTGACCGGATTGCCGTAGTCGAGCTGATCCAGATAGTGGACGGGAACGGAGAAATTCATATTCTGCCCTGCCGTATTCGTCCAGGTGTTGACGCCGATGACTTCGCCATACTCATTGATCAGCGGACCGCCGCTGTTGCCGTGCGTAATGGGAGCCGTGATCTGATAATACGTTACATAAGGATTATAGGATTCGTCCACCCGGGCATTATTGGAAATGATCCCGTTTGTGAACGTATCGGTCATGCCGTCCGAGCTGCCGAGCGTATACACGACCGCGCCGGTTTTCGGGGTGCCGTATTCCAGAACGGCTCCCTGCGTGACGGCGTCGATTTTCAGCACCGCAAGATCCAGATCGGCGGCGTATGCCAGAATCTGCGTCACGGGATAGGTATTCCCGGCATAATCCGTTACGGTGATCGCATACATTCCCTCGATGACATGATAATTGGTCACGACCTGTCCGTCATTCGTGATAAAAAAGCCGGAACCCGTGGAAATATAGGCGTCGTTTTCGGCCGTGACCTCCACCGTATATTCTACCGCCATATCGTGAATATCACTCGGCGAAAGAGGGGCTGTCGGATCCGTCGCGGGATCGTCCGGCTCCGAAGCGTCAAAGGCTTCCAGATGTGCGGCGACGCGCAGGATCTTTCTCGCGTCCCTTGCCGTAATGTTGCCGTCGGAATCTACGTCGGCAAGCGATTTCTGTTCCGTCGTAAACTGCTCCAGAAAAGCCGCTACACGCAGCGTCATTCTGGCGTCCGACGCCGTCACACGGCCGTTTCCGTCCACGTCGCCGAGAGATGCCGCATAGGCCGTCGTCATGCCGGACAACATCAGCAAACAGATCAGCATCGGCAGCAGAGCCATAAATCGTTTTTTCATAAAAATCCTCCTTGTGTTTTTATCGTGTCGACTGCGGTTTTTACACCGCCGTTCGGTTACAGGAAAAGGATCGACGCCGCAATCAGGAACTGTGCGATATAATACGACGCGTGATTCGTGACGATGTCCACCGGACGGTTCTTACCCTCACCGAAATACGTGCCGGAGAGGATCAAATCCGAAATCAGGAAGAACACGCCGCCGGCGAACATGAAATTCAGCGTCATGACGGAGAAACCGTTCATCAGCGCAAGTGAGCCGGACAGCAGCGTCATGAACGCCAGCACGCAGGCATAGAACGCCGTAATGGCCTTGAATTTGCCGTACTTCATCTTCATCGGCTTCTCCAGCAGGATAATGCCCACAGCGATCACAAGCGCGATGACGAGAGGCAGAATCACATAGAGCGGCTTTTTCCAATCGGCGAACCGGACGAGCAGTCCTGCTATGAACAGAAAATGCCCGATGGCAAACGCGCCAAAGCCCGAAAATGTGTAAATATCGTTGTCGTTCGGATAGACCCATTTGAGGTCGAGCCATATGTCGCCCATCAGACCGAACACAAGGCCAAGAATGACAAAAAGCGCAAAACTGAATTTTTCACTACCGGTAACATTGAATGCCGCCGCAACGCCGCATGAGACGAACAGCGAGCTGGTCAGTGCCTTGAGGAGCATCGCCCTGACACCGCCTTCTTTGACGCGTTTCACCATAAAAACGATCGCCGAAACGATACCAAGCGCGAGCAGAATAAAAAATGCCATATGGTTTCCCTCTTTCTCCAGATTTATTGTATTATACCAAAATTTTTTGGGTGATTCAATAACTTTTTTATAATTCCTGAAAATAAATGCATTTTTCACCTTGACAAATGTCCCGACTTTTACGATAATAGATATGGAGGATCGGAAATATGACAAAAAAGCTGTTTCTTTTTGCGCTCATCGCTTGTATATTGCTGACGCTGTCTGCCTGCTCAAAGGAGCAGCCGGGCGGTGTTCATTTCGGCGATTATGAGCTTCCTTCGGAGGAATTGACACAGCAGGAAGCCTCCGTCACCTACGATCCCGCCAAGCTCATCGATGCGGATATGTCGTGGCAGTCCGCTTACGCGCTCTCCTACAGCTATTACGATAACAAGAACGGCGAATCGAAGATTGCAGAGGGCAAATGCGGTCGATATTTCCAGTCGCTTGACTACGCGACCGATATCATCACCTACTACACCCAGGAGGAAGGGTATGTGATGGAGTATGTCCTCAACACCAAGCTGAAGACCGGCACCTCGACCGTTGTAACGGACTCCACGCTGGACAACGCTTATTCCGGCTTCTGCAAGCTCTCGACCTGCGACCCGTATTTTCCCGTTTACAACAATGTGACCGAGGTCGGCGCGGATTTCGTCGCAAACCGTGCTGCCACACGCTATAAACAGGTCGAAACGAAAGACGGCGTGACCACCAGGATCGCCTATGTATGGATCGATGACGCGTACGGCTTCGCCTCCAAATGCGAGCTCTACGATGCGCAGACGCAGGAGCTGCAAATGCGCTGGGAGCTGCTCGAGTTCACACAGAATGTCACCGAAGACGGCATACGCGTCAACCTTGACGCCTATTCGCTGACAGACGGCGAATGAGTTGTCACGAGAAAGGACGTCACCGTTCCCTGCCGAAGATGATCACAAAGCTGATGCGCAAAAATATCCGTATACGGCCGCAGATATAAGATCACGCTGTGATCCCGGATCACACGATAGAACCGTCCGAACGCATCCCGGACGGCTTTTTTGATGTCATCCTCCGTAGAATAGCGGAACCGGGCAATCAAGGCGTCGAAATCTTTTTCACAAAGCCGGACGCCGAGCTGCGTTCTGCCGAGCAGTGCGCGTGTCAAAAACTGATTGCAGACAAGCTCACAGAAATTGAAGAGCAGGTCGCCGTAATGCGCATGGCAAAGCTCCCCGTACCGCAGGAACAGCTCATGCAGCTCACGTCCCGGAAACAGCGAGCAGAAGCGGTTTTCGAGCATCAGCGAACGGTAATAGCGTTTCATAAACAGTACGCCTGTCTCCGGAATCGCATACGCAGCCCCGTACAGCAGCGGATAGTCAATCTGTGTGACGATGCTTTTCGCAAAAAACCGCGCCGAATAGTGCTGACTAAACTCCCGAAACGCTTCGTTTACGGCGTAGTTGTACTCGGGAGACGACACATGAAGCGCGCAGGAAGCCGCCTTCTCATAATAGCCCGCCGTCTGCGAAAGATCCTTGAGCAACAGGCTGCTGCCCTCGGCGAGGATTTCCCGAAAATCACCGCCGATCAGCTTCTGCACCGCTTCTTCAAACGATTTGATATGCAAAAAATACACATCCGCCCGATACAGGACGGATTCATAGATCGATTCGGCGTATTTCATAGAAACAGAACCACTTGCCCGGGACGTAAATTCTTCGAGCGATTCGAGAAAAAGCTCTGTGATCGCGTTTTTGATGGACGCTTCCTTTTCCGGTGTCAGCAGCCCGTTCGCCGAACAATGCGCCAACAGCGACGCCGTAAAGTTGCTTTTGTCAATGTCCTCTTCGCAAAACGGCAGTTTGGTTGTGATTTCATTCATCATCTTCCGTCTCCTCTCCGATCGGTTCGTCCGTCACACCACGCAGGATTTGATTCTCCAGTCGGCTCATCGTCAGCTCGACGCTGCCGCCGCAGCGATGTTCAAACGCATCGAACAGCTCGTCGATCAGCTCGTCATCGCCGATGCTGTCCTGCGTTTCGTTTTTCATTTCATAAAAGAACTCCGTGAGCTCTGTTACGACATTCAGAAAATCACGTTTTGTGATATAGGCGCTGCGTGAAAATTTCTCCGCGAGCATAACGGCAGCGTTCTTCCCGAACGCGAGCCGATGACTGCGGTGCAGCAGCACCCGGTTCTCGGCAAGCAGATATTCCGTGTCCTCCTTGGTCAGAATCAGCCCGTGTGAAGCGGCTTTTTCGACCAATGTCTGTATGTCCTCCCGCTCTTTCTGCGGCGAATATAAGACCATATCCCAATCCGGCATAAAAAAACCTCCGAAAATTTCAAAAAAGGTATTGACAATTGCCTTGTAATGTGCTATAGTAAAATCGGCGATATTTATGATGTCATTATAAAATGACACATATACTATATATACCACAAATCAAATGTTTTGTCAACAGCTTTTCCGAATTCCGGTAGGCTGTTTTTTTATTTTGTAAAAAAAATCCGCCTGCTCTCCGCAGACGGTCATAAGTTTATCATTCTACTTGATAATATCCGCAAATTCCAACCGGACTACCTTTCCGAGCGCGTCGGGTGACAGCTCAATCTGCAAGCCGATGCGTCCGCCGCTGCAAAAGATCGCGTCAAAATTCTTTGCCGTTTCATGGACGACCGTGCGGAACTGCTTCTTCATCCCGATGGGCGAACAGCCGCCGTGGATATACCCCGTGAGCGGCAGCAGGTCTTTCGATTTGAGCATTTCGATGGATTTTTCCGAGACGGCTTTCGCCGCTTTTTTCAGGTCAAGCTCTTCGGCGACCGGCACCATGAACACATAATGATTCCCGGTCTTACCCGTTGTGACAAGCGTTTTGAACACTCTCGCCGGATCTTCTCCCAATTCCGCAGCCACATCCACGCCGCTGACGGCGCCGCTGTCCGTATAATCATGCTCGCGATATGCGATTTTCTTGCTGTCAAGCTGCCGCATCGCGTTGGTTTTTGCTTTCTCTGCCATAAAAATTCCCACCTTTATTTTTTCTTTCCCTATCGTACCACATTTCTTTGCATTTTTCAACTTGCAGTACGATTCTTTTTATGATACCATAAGATCGGTGATTGTATGTATAAAATTCTGATCGCAGAGGATGACGATGTGATCGCAAAAGCCGTCGAAGACAGTCTCAAAGCTTGGGGCTACGAGCCGAAAACGGTGACGGATTTCCGGAATGTCCTTTCCGAGTTCACATCATTCGCGCCGCAGCTCGTTCTGCTCGATATTGCGCTTCCCTTTTTCAACGGCTACCATTGGTGCCGCGAGATACGCCGCATCTCCAGCGTGCCCGTCATCTTCATTTCCTCAACGGCCGACAATATGAACATCGTGATGGCGATGAATATGGGCGGCGACGATTTTATCGCGAAGCCCTTTGACCTGAATGTTCTGTTGGCGAAAATCCAGGCGATGCTGCGGCGCACCTATGATTTTGCAAAATCTGTCAACATACTCGAAGCCGGCGGCGCGCTGCTGAACACCGACGACGCCACGCTGACGATCGGCTCGAACAAGCTCTCGTTGACAAAGAATGAATTTCGCATTTTGCAAGTGCTGATGGAGAATAAAGGAAAAGTCATTTCCCGCGACACGCTGATGACGCGACTGTGGGAAACGGACAGTTTCATCGACGACAACACGCTGACCGTCAACATCACGCGACTGCGCAAAAAATTGGAAGAACACGGGCTGCCTGATTTCATTCAGACGAAAAAGGGGCTCGGTTATCAGGTGAATGCATGAAATTCTTTATATCTTACATAAAAATACGGAGCAAAATCCTTTTGTTGTTTCTGCTGTTCGCGACCATCACCGGTGTCGTCAATTATCTGTACGATGCGCCCTCGGAAGCATCGCTCTACGCCTTTCTGCTGTGCTCCGCTCTCGGCCTAATCGCGCTGACGGTCGATTGTATTCGTTTTCATCAAAAGTACACGACGCTATGTCTGTTGAGGGACAACATTTCAGCAGGTCTGGAACAGCTCCCCGAACCCGAAAACATTGGCGACGAAGCCTATACGGAGCTCATCCGCACGCTCGAAACAGAAAACCGCCGTCTGTTCTCCGACGCAAAACTGCGCGAACAGGACAGCGCCGACTATTACACCATGTGGGTGCATCAAATCAAAACGCCGATTGCGGCGATGAATCTGCTTTTGCAGCAGAATCCCGACGACGAGCTCTCCGAACAGCTTTTCCGCATCGAACAGTATGTGGAAATGGCGCTGACGTATATCCGCTGCGGCAATGACGCGACGGACTATGTGCTGCGATCCGCAAATCTCGACGATATCATCAAGACCTCGGTCAAGAAATATTCCCGGTCGTTTATCCGCAAAAAGCTGACGCTGCGGTATACCGAAACGGGACTTCGCGTGGTGACGGACGAAAAATGGCTCAGCTTCGCGCTCGAACAGATCATCTCGAACGCGCTCAAATACACGAGAAGCGGCTCAATTACAATTGCTGCCGAAAACGGAAACACCCTGATCGTCGAGGACACGGGCATCGGCATCGCCGCCGAGGATTTGCCGCGCATCTGCGAAAAGGGCTACACGGGCTATAACGGCAGGCAGGAAAAGAAATCAACCGGCATCGGGCTGTTTCTGACGAAAAAGATTCTCGATTCCTTAGGGCACGCCCTGACGATCACTTCGGAACTCGGCAAGGGCACACGAGTCGCAATCCGATTCTCAAACCCGAATATCCGTTTTGAATAAATGCAGAAGCGGCTTTCAGTCGCTTCCGCATTTATTCAATGTGCAAAGTTCAAAGTGCAATGTGCAATGTCGGAAAAGGCTTCGCCTTTTGATTCCAAAATTCAAGCCCGCAGGGCTTCCGAATCTTTTGCCGACAGGCAAAAACATCATTTCGGCGCAGCCGAAACTTCACAGACCGCAGGGCTGCTTCACTTGTCCCGCAGGGACAAACTTCACTGCGAAGCCATGCGCCGCAGGCGTAAAATCCAAGCGCGAAGCGCTTCCGACACATTTGCCGACAGGCAAATATATCATATCGGCAAAGCCGATATATCATATGCGAAGCATATATCACCCGATACGAAGTATCGGATATCATTGCGGCGCCTCACGCCGCTTTCGTCTTTCTTTCCCACGCGGCTGTCAATGATCCTACGATGATGAACAGCGCACAGATAACGCTCTTGATGTCGGGAATTTCCCTGAGGAAAATCAGCGAAAACACGATTGACCACGCCGAATAGGTGATATTGAGTGCCATCGCCTTCGACGCGCCGGTTTTGGCGATTGTCCGATAATAGCAAAGGTATGACGCCGTGCCGCAGAATGCGGAAATCAGAATGATCAGAAATGCTTTTGTGGGAATAGCCTCAAGCGTAAAATGCCAGCCTTTCAGAATCGGCAGCAGGACAATCCCGTAAAACAGCGCGGACGTCACCTGACGGATCTGCAAAGCGTGCTGATTGCTCACGGACGGGTCTTTCATCCCGTAGGCGCAGACGACGGCTTCGGACGCCCACCCGACGCAGCATAAAAGCGCACAGAAAAATCCCAACGCAAAATGCTGCGTTTCCGAGCCGCCGGGCGTATACCCCATCGCAATAACCCCAAGAATACTGACCGCGAGACCGATGAGCTGAATCGGTCTCATTTTTTCTTTCAGAAACAGAAAAGAGAGCAATGCGCCGAGCGCGGGATAGAGAGACGAAATTACCGCCGTATAAGCCGGTCCGATGTATTTGATGGCGTTCACATAGCCCGTCATGCCAACAGGTCCGCCGAGCAGTGCGCCCAGAATGATGAATTTTCCGCTCTTTGTTTTCAGCGCTTTCCGCACATTGCCGAACTGCTTTGTCACGCCGGTATACAGCAGCATCCAGACGGACGAACTCAAATCGTGCAGAAATGTGGAGACAAACGGCGCGAGCATGACCGCCTCCTGCGCCTTGACAAACGGCGACATCGTCAGCGCGATCCCGATAATAACCGTATCAAGCGCCCACAATATGCCTGCCGCCAAGCCGGTTCCCATAACGCTCCCCCTTTTTTTCTGTCTTGTTTATTATTATACTAAATTCGGAAAAGAATGCAAGTATTTTTCTCACGCCGTTCAAAACACCCGATTTATTCGCCTTTTCGTTTTTTAGGCTAATTTCTGATTTTTTTTATGAAAAAGTACGCATAATGAAAACTAATTGTAAACTCGTCAAAAAGTGTTTGCAATGCCCGGAAAGAAATGGTATGATATGGAAGTCATCGGAATTTTCCGTATCGGAATTTATATCGACTTGATACTTCTACGCTATAATCAGGCTAAACTGCCAATTTGCTTTCCGGAAAGGATAGTGTGCCCATGAAAAACGTACTGATGATCATCAACCCCTGTGCGGGCAAAAACAGCAAACGTGTGAACACCGGAGACATCGTCAAAGCGTTCCGTCGTCACGACATCGAATGCTTTGAAAAAACGACAACCTGCCGCGGCGACGCGACTGAAATTGCGAAGAAATACGCCTCATCCTACGACGTGATCGCCTGCTGTGGCGGCGACGGCACGTATAACGAAGTCATCAACGGCGTCATGCAGTCCGGCGCAGATGTGCCGATTCTCTATCTGCCGTACGGCTCCACCAACGACTTTGCCAACACGCTCGGCATCACGAAAGATCCCGAAACCGCAGTGCAGATGTATGTGGACAATATGATCAATCAGTTTGATGTCGGCCAGTTTAACGACCGCTATTTCAGCTACATCGCCTCATTCGGCGTCGGCACCGCCATTTCCTACAATACGCCGCAGAGCTTCAAGAATCATCTCGGTCACGCCGCTTACCTGATCAACGGCTTTGTGCTGAACCTGATCCCAATTCTGAAGAATCTCAAGCCCGTCCATATGAAAATCGAATACGACGACGGCGTGCTTGAAGACGATTTCTACTTCGGCGCGATCTCCAACACCAACGAGGTTTCGGGCATTTTCAAATTTGACAAATGCGATATCAAAATGAACGACGGTCTGCTCGAGGTTTTGCTGGTGCGCGGCGTCAATGTTGTTTCGGCGTTCGGCATGCTCGGCAAGCTCTTAAAACAGGATTATACCGGCGACAAGCTGATTATGTTCAAGACGAAAAACATCAGAATCACCACCGAGCAGGAGGTTCCCTGGACGCTTGACGGCGAATACGGCGGTGCCTATACCGATATGGACATCAAGGTTCGTCACAAAGCTATTTCCGTGGTCTCGCCCAAGAACAAATTCATTGATTAACATCGGGACAGCGTTCGCGCTGTCTCTTTTTTCGGAGGAATTTCCGCTATGCTGACTGTCAAGCCCTCATTTTATGATGATTTTCATTGCAAAGCCGGCGCGTGCACGGATTCATGCTGTATCGGCTGGGAGATCGACATCGACGACGAAACCGCTGAACGCTATCGGCAGGTGCCGGGAGAATTCGGTGAATGTCTCAGCCAGAATATCACGGAGTCTGAAGAGGGCGTCCCTTGCTTCCGCCTGTCTTCGGACGAACGCTGTCCGTTTCTGCAAAGGGACGGCCTGTGCCGCATCTACCGCGAGCTGGGGAAAGACAGTCTGTGCGAAATCTGCCGCGAGCACCCACGGTTCTATTCATTTTTAGCGGACAGAACGGAGGTCGGGCTCGGATTATGCTGTGAGGAAGCGTGCGAACTGCTGCTGCGAGATGCGCCGCTGTCCCTTGTCACAGAGGATGACGGCATTCTCTGCGATGCCGATGACGATGAGCAAGTTCTTTTGTCCGTCCGTGGAACGCTGTTCGACATTCTCGCCGATCATGCAAAACCCTTGCAGGAGCGGATTCGGCATCTTCTGCAAACGGTTCAGAATGCGCAGGAAACGCTGACACCCGGTTTTCAGATGGAAGATTTTCCCTTCGATGAACGGGAGCTTTTCGATTTCACCGTCCGGGTCTTTCAGGAGACAGAGCCGATCGACGGCACATGGACGGACTATATAAACCGGCTTACTGAAGAGAAAGACAAAATCCTGCAAGACGGCGTTTTCTCTCCCGACGAAACGGTTTATGAAAAGCTGCTCGGTTATCTTCTCTACCGCTATTTCATAGAGCATTCCCTGGAAACGACCATGACGCAGGTTCTGCATTTCTGCCTTGTCAATCTGGCCTTTTTGGTTCTGTGCGACGGCAAAACAATGCTCGAAAAGCAAACCGTTTCCCTTTCCGACCGCGTTGACAATATCAAACGCTGGTCGAAACAGACGGAATACAGCGAAGAAAATCTTGAATTTCTCTACCGTTCGCTTCTCCGATAAAAAAACCGGATGAGAGGCAAAAGCATAATTGATATTTTTTATTTTTTGTGCTATACTTTATGAAAATAACATAAGAAAGAACGGTGACCCCTACATGAATGAAAAAGCAAAAGAATTTACCTCCAAGCATGCGGAGATCTGGAAATTCATAAAATTCCTCTTCACCGGCGCGAGCACATCGATCTTACAGCTCGCCGTCCAGGCCATCTGCTTCTACCTGCTCTTTAAGAACCTAAGCGACGTCAACGTCGAAGTCAGACTGTTTACGCTTCTGGGCATTGACGATAGCAGCCTGCAGGCGATCCTAACGTATTTTGTCTCCAACATCATCGGATACGCGGCGGCGTTTATCATGAACCGCAAGCTCACATTCCAGTCAGACGCGAATCCCGTCGTTTCCATGATTCTTTACTTCATCATGGTTGTCTGCACGATTCTTTTCAATACCTGGCTCGGCTCGGTTATCACCACATGGCTCACGGCGCATGGCTACCTGAATTTCTTCACCAATATGCTCGCCGGTCTTATCGTCATGACAATTCCCACGATCTGGACGTATCCGCTGCAGCGGTTCGTCATTCACAGAAAGAAAAAACCGGCCGCCGAAACAGCCGAATCTTCCGAACCGGAAGCCAAAGCCGAATAAAACCAAAAGCTCCCTGCAAACCGCAAGGAGCTTAATTTATAATGTTCAAAGTGCAAAGTTCAAAGAGCAATGTCGGAAAAGGCTTCGCCTTTTGATTATAAAACGCGCCGTAGGCATATAATCCAAGCGCGAAGCGCTTCCGAAACTCTTCACTCTTCACTGCGTCGCGCAGCGACGCTTACGCCAGCCACGGCAGCATCGCCTGAATCGAAGTGGACGAGCTGATAACGACATACGCCACATAAACGACAAGCAGCAGAACCCCCTGCCAGCGGGAGAACTTTTTCGTAATCAGCATCGGAACAACCGCGATGCATCCCACAATCAGACTCGCCGGAAGATCGAGCCCCGCGACCGTCGGCTGGAACGACAGCGCGCCGCCTTTGACGTTAGAGATCAGCGCACAGACCGGCAGTATCAATGTCAGATCAAGGATGTTCGCGCCGATGATATTGCCCACGGAGAGCGACATTTCCTTTTTGACGATGGCGGTCAGCGTCGTGACCAGTTCGGGCAGCGAGGTGCCGATGGCGATGACCGTAACGGCGATGACGCGTTCGGGAATGCCGATATACTCAGCAATAAACTGACCGCTGCTGACCATGAATTTCGCGCCGACGGCGATAGCGGCAGCACCGACGATGAACAGCACCACATTTTTAGCGATCAGCTTGCCCTCAACTTTTTCTTTCGTTCCTTCGGATTTATCAATATTGGCAAGAGCGACGGCGTGCTTGGCGTTGCGGATATTTTCCGTCCATGCGACTGCACAGATCAGCAGGAGAACGACACAGCCGAGAACATTCAATTCGCCGAAAAGACCGCAGATAACAATCGCGACAGCCGCGCCGATCATCAAAAGCGATTTGAGCATATAATCCTTACGTTCCACAACAGCCGGCATACAGATCAGCGCAATCGCCATGATCAGACCGATATTCGCCGTCACGCTTCCGACCGCGTTGCCGATTGCCATATCGCCGCTTCCCTGAAAAGCCGCAATCGCCGAAACGAGCATTTCCGGCAGCGTCGTCGCAATGCTGACGACCGTCGCGCCGACGATCAGCTTCGGAATGCCCGTCGCCTCCGCCATCCAGGACGCCGCATCCACAAAGACATCTCCGCCCTTGACAACCGCGACAATGGCAACGATCATAATCAAAATCTGCACAACTATGTTATCCAATTTTTGTCGCCTCCCACATTTTGGCACAAATTATTGATATTGTACTATATAAATAAGTATATGTCAATAAGAACCAAGGAAGAAAAAATTTTTTTCTTTTTTCTCTGAACATCTTGCAACTTGTCTCGCATCATGGTATAATTTCGGTTAATATATGCGAGAGGAGATTTGTATTTTATGTTTGACAACAGAGTATTAGCCGATACCTCGGCAAAATTCCGAAAAGAAGGTCTGACGTTTGACGATGTCCTGCTGATCCCGGCGGAGTCGAACGTTCTGCCTGCCGACATCGACCTGCACACGCAGCTGACTAAAAAAATCACCCTGAACACCCCAGTGATGACCGCCGCCATGGATACCGTTACGGAATCGAGAATGGCCATCGCCATCGCGCGTGAAGGCGGTATCGGCGTCATTCATAAGAATATGTCCATTGAGCAGCAAAAAGAAGAGATCGATAAGGTCAAGAGAAGCGAAAACGGCGTTATCAAAGATCCGTTCTTCCTGCATCCCGAAAATTATGTCTACGAAGCAAACGACCTGATGCACCGTTACCGCATTTCCGGCGTTCCCGTCTGTGACGACGACGGCAAACTCATCGGCATTCTCACCAACCGCGACCTGCGTTTCATGACGGATTTCAACGTCAAGATCAACGACGTCATGACAAAAGAAAACCTCGTTACGTCGCACATCGGCACCACTCTCGCAGAAGCCAAAACCATTCTGATGAAGCATAAAATCGAAAAGCTGCCTCTCGTTGACGACAACGGCTACCTGAAAGGCCTTATCACGATCAAGGATATTGAAAAAGCCGTCCAGTACCCCAATTCCGCCAGAGACTCATTCGGACGTCTTCTCTGTGCGGCGGCCATCGGCGTCACGGCGGATGTGCTCGACCGCGCGGCGGCTCTCGTCGAAGCCAACGTCGATGTGCTCGTGCTCGACTCGGCGCACGGTCACTCCAGAGGCATTCTTGAGGCCGTTTCCAAGGTCAAAAAAGCGTTCCCCGATGTTTCTCTGATTGCCGGCAACGTCGCAACAGCTGAAGGCACAAAAGCCCTCATCGACGCCGGCGCGGACGCCGTCAAGGTCGGTATCGGCCCCGGCTCCATCTGCACCACACGAATCGTTGCCGGTATCGGCGTTCCGCAGATCACCGCCGTCTATGACGCAGCGTGCGAAGCGGCAAAGCACGGCATTCCCGTCATCGCCGACGGCGGCATCAAATATTCCGGCGAGATTGTCAAAGCTCTCGCTGCCGGTGCGAACTGCGTTATGCTCGGTTCGCTTGTCGCAGGCTGCGAAGAGGCTCCCGGCGACACGGAAATCTATCAGGGACGTCAGTTCAAGGTCTACCGCGGCATGGGCTCCATCGCCGCCATGAACTGCGGCAGTAAAGACCGCTACTTCCAGCAGAACAATAAAAAGCTCGTTCCCGAAGGCGTTGAGGGACGCGTTCCTTACAAGGGACTGCTCTCCGACACAATTTATCAGCTCATGGGCGGCGTCAAATCCGGTATGGGCTATTGCGGTTCTCCCAATATCGAGACGCTCCAGAATACGGCAAAATTTATCCGCATCACCGGCGCCGGACTGGTTGAAAGCCACCCGCACGATGTTTTCATCACGAAGGAAGCGCCCAACTACTCGGCAAAAGAGTAAACGAAACCGCACAATATTTGCAGAAAGGTGATTTATATGGCAAAGAAAATAATCCCCGAATCGGCATACGGAACGGAATTGACGGGCATCGCCGTCAGAAGCAATCACCCTGTGAGAAGCCGCTATCTGGCAGCGATTCTGGCCATTGTGTTCGGACTTCTCGGCGTCAATCATTTTTACCTGAGAAACATCGGCAAAGGCCTTCTCATGATTCTGGTGACGGTCATTTGTCTGGTTCTGGATATTTTTCTCCAGACGCCGTTGCTGCCCATTGCCGAAGCCATCGTTGTGCTCCAGGGCATCGTTTATCTGATTCAAACGGATACCGCTTTCATGAAAAAGAATCACGTCAGAACGGTGTAAGCACGAAACAAGCATACATTGTAAAACGGACGGCAGAAAAACCGTCCGTTTTTTTATAAGCAAAACACAGCGTACCGTCCGTGAACGATACGCTGTTTATTTTTTCAAGAAACTTATTCGCTCACCGCAGCGGTTTCTGTTTCAGAAACATCATCGGGTCCGGGCGCATCCTCGACCTCGATAATCGACGTGCAATGCGGACAGCGGGTCGCTTCGATCGCGATCTCCGTGCAGCAGAACGGGCACTTCTTTGTCGTGGGAGCAGCGGGCGTCTCTTTCTTCTTGCCGAGCGACATCATCTTGTTAATGCCCTTGACCAGACAGAAGAGAATGAACGCCATGATGATAAAATTGACAACAGCCGTCAGGAAATTCGAGGCAAAACCGCCTATATCCGCCAATGTGTAACGAGCACCTGCCGTCAGGAACTTCAGAATGGGATTGATGAAGTTATCGGTCAGCGACGTGACAATATCCTTGAACGCGGCGCCGATGATAACGCCGACAGCCAGGTCGAGCACATTGCCCTTGAGCGCGAATTCCTTAAATTCTTTGAAAAACTTTTTCATACAGTAGCTCCTATCTTCTTTCTTTTTTCTTATTATAGCGACAAAATACGACATTGTCAACCGTTTATTTTCAAAATCGGAATCCGTAAAAATCAACAAGATTTCTTCGCATTCCCCCGTCCCGGATTTGTACAAAATTGCCTTTGCAAAATCGGGTGGGATATGCTATACTGAATGTCACAATTCAATAAAAAATCAAGCGTGTTGCGAAAAGCGTAAATCCGGCTTTTTGCGGCGCGTTTTTTGTTGCAGAAAAGGGTGGTTTTATGGCAGAACAAAAAGAAAATGCTTTTCTCGAAACCGAGAAGCTGACAAAACTCATGAAAAAATACGCCGTGCCGTGCGTCATCTCGCTGCTCGTGGCGGCACTGTACAACATCGTTGACCAGATCTTCATCGCCAATGCGACGTATCTCGGCTCGTTCGGCAACGCGGCGAACACCGTCATTTTTCCGCTGACCGTCGTTGCTCTTGCTATCGCGGTCATGATCGGCGACGGGTGCTGCGCGTTTGTCAGCATCGCGCTCGGTGCGAACCGCAAGGAGGACGCCAAAAAGAGCGTCGGCAACGCCGTAACGCTCAGTGTCCTGGCAGGGATCGTGCTGACAGCGATTTACTTTATCTTTATGGATCCCATCATCGTCGCTTTCGGCGGTAATGTCAACGAAGAGACGTTCAACCTCTCAAAAGAATACTTCACATGGATCGCGGCAGGCGTACCCTTTTATATGTTCGGTCAGGCGATGAATCCCGTTATCCGTTCGGACGGCAGTCCGCGCTTCGCGATGGCGTCCACGCTGGCAGGTGCCGTCATCAATATCATTCTCGACCCGATCTTCATTTTCGTTTTCAAATGGGGCATGATGGGCGCGGCTCTTGCCACGATTCTCGGCCAGATCCTGACCGCCGTGCTCGCTATCCGGTATCTCTGTCACACGAAATCGGTCAAAACGGACAGAGCGAGTTTTCGTCTGAGCGGCAGCATCATGAAGCGCTTTCTGCCGCTCGGCATCTGCAGCTTTCTTTCACAGATTTCCCTTGTCGCGGCGATGGCGGCCATCAACAACATGATCCGCAAATACGGTGCGCGTGACCCGATTTTCGGTCTTACGGAATACGCGCAGATTCCCATGGCGGTCGTCGGCATCGTGATGAAATTCTTCCAGATCGTCATCTCCATCGTCGTCGGCATGGCGGCGGGCTGCATTCCGATTGTCGGCTACAACATCGGCGCAGGACGTTATGACAGAGCGAAAAAGCTGTTTACCTATCTGCTGATTGCCGAAGCGTGCGTCGGCGCGGTCGCGCTGCTCATCGTCGAGTTCTTCCCGAACGGCCTCATCGGCATTTTCGGCGCGCGCAATGAGAGCGTTTACTACACCGAATTCGCCGTCAAGGCGTTCCGCGTCTATCTGTGTATGCTGATTCCGGCGTGCGTCAACAAGGCGACGTTCATCTACTTGCAGGCGCTCGGCAAGGCGTTCCTCTCCACAGCTCTTTCGATGATCCGTGAGATTATTTTCGGCGTCGGATTTGCGATATTCCTCCCTGTCTTCTTCGGACTCGACGGCGTACTCTACTCCATGCCGGCTTCGGATATCCTCACTTTTATCATTTCGGTGATCTCCATCATCTGGACATATCACTCTCTGGGTAAAATGCAGGAAAAAAAGAGATGAAAATAACCGCTGAAACCGAATAAAAACCATTCCTCCCGAATAGTGGTATTGGGGAGGAATTTTTTATGAACAACTGCTATCCGTTTGTCAACACACCCTTGCCGTATGCGTTCGACGCGCTCGAGCCGTACATCGACGCCAAAACCATGGAACTGCATCACAACCGGCATCTACAGACCTACATCGACAATCTCAACAAAATCATGGAGGAATGTACGCATCTGCAATCGCTGCCGCTTGAAACAATGCTGTGCAGTCTGAACCGCATACCGAAGCCGCTGCAAACGTCGGTCGCAAACAACGCAGGAGGTGTGTTCAATCACCGATTCTATTTTGAAGCGATGAACCCGAACGGCGGAACGCTGCCCGACGGAAGGCTCCGCGACGCGATTCTCTCCTGTTTCGGCAGCTTCGGGCTGTTTCAGGCAAAGCTGAAAGAGGCGGCACTGTCCGTTTTCGGCTCCGGCTACGCCTGGCTCGTGCTGCGCCGGGGACAGCTCAGGATCACCACCACTCCCAACCAGAATACGCCGCTGATCCGGGGACTTGTGCCGCTTCTGAATGTCGATGTCTGGGAGCACGCCTATTACCTGAAACATTACAATATGCGCGCTGCCTATCTGGATGATTGGTTCCGGACGGTCGATTATACCGTCGTCGAACAACGATATAATCATGCGTTCTTGGTGGAAAAGGCTTCGCCTTTTGGTTTATAAAAAGCGCGCCGCAGGTGTATAATCCAAGCCCGTAGGGCTTCCGAAACTGCACTTTGCACTTTGAACTTTGCACATTCAAAAAAAACAAAGGGACTGCCGCAAAGCAGTCCCCTTTTATGATTCTGTTCAGATGTCGTTTTTCACCATATCTTCATATGTTTCGCGTTTGATGATCGTTCTGACTTCGCCGTCCTTGACCATCAGCACCGCGGGACGCGGGACGCGGTTATAGTTGGACGCCATTGAGTAATTATACGCGCCTGTCGAAAGCACCGCCAGAATATCGCCGCGCTCAACCTGCTGAATTTTCGTGTTCTCCTGAATCAGGTCGCCGCTTTCACAGCATTTGCCTGCCACCGTCACAACGGTGTCGCGGGGCTTGTCCGCCTTATTGGCGCACAGAACCGTGTACGATGACTGATACAGGATATAGCGCGGATTGTCCGTCATGCCGCCGTCGATCGAGACATAGGTGCGCACATTCGGAATCTCCTTGACCGCGCCGACGGTGTACAGCGTCACGGCCTCTGCGCCGGCGATACTGCGTCCCGGTTCGATCAGGATAAACGGAACGGGCAGGTCATATTCTGCCGCCGCCTTTTTGATCGCTTCAGAAACGGGCTGCATATAGGCGTCGAAGCCAACGGGCTCTTCCGACTCAAGATATTTGATGCCGAAGCCGCCGCCGAGGTCGAGTTCCGCAATGACCGCGCCGGTTTCGCTCTTAATATCGGCAATAAACTTCATCATGACTTGAGCCGCGTGCACAAATGGATCAACATCGAAAATCTGCGAGCCGATATGGCAGTGCAGTCCTACAAGATTGACATTCTCTGCCTTGAGCGCGAGCTTGACGCACGCCATCGCTTCGCCGGTTTCAAGCGCGAAGCCGAATTTGGAATCGATCTGCCCCGTCCGGATAAAATTATGCGTGTGGGCGTCGATGCCGGGCTTAATGCGCATATAGATATTCGCGGTGCGGCCCGATTCCTTTGCCAATTCGCTGATGACCGAAAGCTCCTCGGGATTATCCACGACAATGCGTCCGATACCGTTTTCAAGTGCGTATTTCAGTTCATCGACCGACTTGTTGTTGCCGTGGAAATACAGTTTTTCCGCCGGAAAACCCGCTTTCAGCGCCGTGTAAATCTCGCCGCCGGACACGACGTCCAACCCCATATCTTCCTCTTTCGCGATGCGGCACATCTCTAAGCACGAAAACGCCTTGTTCGCGTACAGTACCCGACCGTTGCCGCCGTAATACTCGCCGATCGAGCCGACAAAAGCGCGGCAATTCCTGCGAATCGCGTTCTCATCGTAAACGATTACAGGCGTACCGTACTGCGCGGCGATTTCCACCGTATCCGCGCCGCCGATGGTCAGATGCCCTTTTTCATTCACATCCAAACAATCCGAAACAAACATCAAGTCATCTCTCCTATATCAAAAAAAACTTGCACTATTTTGCCAGAGCCGATTCAATCGCGGTTCTGATTTCGTCGCTTCCCTCACCCGTCATCGCCGAAAACTCGATCTTACGGCAATCGCCGACGAATGCTAACTCCTGCTGTAAGGCGGTTCTGCGGTTTTCGCGTTCCGTTTTATTCAGCTTATCGCACTTTGTCAGGACGATCACAAACGGATAGCCCGCGTCGCGGATAAAGCGAAGCATCGTGATATCATCTTCGGAGGGAGCATGGCGCATATCCACAAGCTGTACGACCAGCCTGAGCGGACGTCCCATCTGAAAATAGCCTTCCATCAGATCCGCCCAACGGCGTTTTTCTGCGTCGGAACGCTTGGCGTAGCCGTAACCGGGCAGATCGGCGAAGCGCACATCCTCCACACGGAAAAAATTCACCGTAGTCGTCTTTCCGGGCATCGAGCTGACGCGAGCCAGATTTTTCCGGTTAAAAATCTTGTTAATGAGCGACGATTTTCCCACATTGGAACGGCCGGAAAACGCAATTTCCGGCTCTCCGGAAACGGGAAGCTGCGCCGCCGTTCCGTAGGACGCCTCATAGCGAACGGTATTGTAGTTCACGCCATCACCTCAGTTATAGATGCCGACGGACGGCTTGTCCTTTTTCGGCACGGTCACTTTTTTTCCGGGCTTCTCCGGTTTTTTCAGCGCGATATCCAGCACTTCGTCGATCGTCTTCACGGGAATAAAGGTCAGCTTTTCCTTGACCGTTTCGTCGATCTCGGCGAGATCGGGCGCATTCTCCCAAGGAATCACAACCGTCTTCATACCGTGACGGTATGCCGCCATCGACTTTTCTTTGAGACCGCCGATGGGCAGCACTCTGCCGCGCAGGGTGATTTCACCCGTCATGGCGACATTACCGCGGACAGGAATGCCGCTGAGTGCCGACAATACGGCTGTTGTCATCGTGATACCGGCGGACGGGCCGTCCTTCGGCACCGCACCCTCGGGAACATGAATATGAATGTCTTTATTTTTATAGAAATCTCCGTCGATACCGAACGCCGATGCGCGGCTGCGCACCAGACTGACCGCCGTCCTCGCCGACTCTTTCATGACGTCGCCGAGCGAGCCCGTCAGCTCCAGTTTGCCGGTGCCGTCGAGCACGGAAACCTCGATTTGGAGCATCTCGCCGCCGACCGAAGTCCAGGCAAGGCCGTTGACAAGGCCGACTTCGTCCGATTTTTCCATCGCGTCCTCACGATATTTGACAGGGCCTAAAAATTCAGGCAGATTTTTATCCGTTACGGCGATCGCTTCCGTCTCGCCATCCACAAAGCGAACGGCGGCTTTTCTCGCGACTTTCGCAATCTTTCGTTCAAGCTGACGGACGCCTGCCTCTTTCGTGTAGCCGTCGATCATCAGCCGGACGGCCTTATCGGAGAATTTCAGGAGTTTCTTATCAATATTATGCTCTTTGAGCTGCTTCGGGATCAGGTGTTTTTTCGCGATGTTGAATTTTTCCTCATGCGTATAGCTGCCGAGTTCAATAATCTCCATTCTGTCCCGCAGCGGCTCGGGAATCGCATACTGATCATTCGCCGTCGTGATAAACAGCACCTTGCTCAGATCAAACGGCAGTTCGATGAAATGATCACAATAGGTCGCGTTCTGTTCGCCGTCAAGCACCTCAAGCAGAGCGGCAGCCGGATCTCCCCGGAAATCGCCGTTAAGCTTGTCGATCTCGTCAAGCAGAATCAGCGGATTCGCGCTTTTCGCATCGATCAGCGCATTGATGATCCGTCCGGGAATCGCGCCGATGTAGGTGCGGCGGTGTCCGCGGATCTCCGCTTCGTCCCGTACACCGCCAAGCGAAATCCGGACGTAATTGCGGTTCATGGCTTTCGCGACGGAACGGGCAATCGACGTTTTACCGACGCCGGGAGGGCCCGCCAGACAGATGATCTGTCCCTTAATATCGGGTGAAAGAGCACGCGCCGCAAGCATTTCCACAATGCGTTCCTTGACTTCGCGCAGACCGTAATGGTCTTTATCAAGCTGCTTTCTCGCCGCCGATAATTTCAGGTTATCCTTTGTATAAACACCCCACGGCAACGCCAGACATTTGTCAAGATAGGTGCGGATGACATTCGCGTCCGGCGAACCGGGCGACATTTTGCCGAGCCGGCGGCACTCCTGCCGCAATTTCTCTTTCGAGTCGTCGGGCATGGCGCTTTCGTCAATCATCTGCAGATAGCGATCCGCTTCTTCGGGTGCGTCCTCGCCTTCGCCGAGTTCGTCGTAAATGGCGCGGAGCTGTTCGCGCAGATAATATTCGTGCTGATTCTTATCCATTTGATCCTGCACACGCGCCTGAATCTCCTCTTCGAGCGTCAGCAGGTCGATCTCCTGCGAGAGCAGCACCGAGAGATATTCCAAACGGCGGATCGGATTGAGTTCATTCAGGATATGCTGTTTTTCCTCAACCGGCAAAAAGATGCTGCCGGCGATTTTATCCGCCAGAGGGCCGGACTCGGTCAGTTCAAAGACCTCCGCCATGACGTCCGGCGCGATTTTTGAGGAAACGTCGCAGTATTCGCCGAAGAGATCACGCGCATTGCGGATCAGCGCCGTCTCGTAATCATACGACGCGCTGCTGACGGGAACCTCATGTCTGACCTTGACAAGTCCCCGCAGAAACGGACGCATACTGACAATCTCCGTCACAGACGCTCTCTTTTTACCTTCGACGATCACGCGCAGCGTCTTACCGTTTTCCGAAACGCGCAGCACCTGCTTGACCTCGGCGATGACGCCGGTGGTGTACAGTCCCGTGAGCATGGGCTCCTCTTCGTTGATGTCGCGCTGAGCGACTAAAAATATATTTTCATTTTTGGAAAGAGCGTATTTCAGCGCCGCAATCGACGCCGGTCGGCCGACGTCAAAATGAAGCGTCATATCCGGAAACAGCACAAGTCCCCGCAGCGCAAGCACCGGCATGGACAAAAGCTTTTCTTCCGTCTCCTGCATTTTCATCAACCCCATTCAAAAATATATAGTAAAGATTATAATAATAATTTATTATATCGTATCGTTTTCTCTCTTGCAAGATTTTTTTTGAAGTTCCCGAAAAAGTTAAAGGAAGTCACAAAAATGCGGCTTCCTTTCTCTTTATTTTGTTTATTCTGTTCGCAGCGCGGCAACCGGGTCTTTGTTCGCCGCCATCTTCGCGGGAATCAGACCGCCGATGAGCGTCAGCACTACGCTGATCGCCACCAGAGCCAATGCGTACAAGGGATTAAGCCTTGCAACGTGCTCGAGCTCCGTCATCTTATAGATAATCATATTCGTCGGAATCGTCAGCAGATAGGCAATGGCGATACCGAGCGCGCCGGAGGTGATACCGATGATGAACGTTTCGGCATTGAAGACGCGTGTAATATCCTTTTTCCGGGCGCCGAGTGCACGCAGAATGCCGATCTCCTTGATACGTTCGATAACGGAAATATACGTGATGATCGCAATCATGATCAGCGAAACCACCAGAGAGATGGAGGCAAATGCAACCAGAACAATGGTAACGGCGTCCATGATGCTGCCGGTCAGTTCGGTGATCGTCTCGGACATATCCGTATAGATGATGGTATCGTCAGATATGCCCTCACCGTCGGATTTGCTCTCATTGTAGGCATCCAGATAGGCAAGAAGTTTATCTTTGGTTTCAAAATTGTTCGGATAAAGATAAATCACAGAGGGAGCCGAACTGCCGCCGTATTGCAGAAGCAGGGTATTGCGCGTCTCAGCGCTTACCGGAGTCAGAGGATCAGTCGGCGTGATGTCAACATCAGATGTTTTAATATCCTGAACGATCTGCGAATTGGAATTAAGCTCAATCACTTCCTGCGCAAGCTCATCGCTGTAAGCGATACCGAAACCGAGCAGGCCGATGGTCTCGCCGTCTTTCAGACGGATAACGCCCGAAATCCTGACGGTGATATTCTTTTCATTATCGTACATGGAAGCGTAATCGGGATTCTGACTGTAAACGCCGTACTGAGATTTTGTATAGAAAACATCGTTACCGACGATCTGATATTCCGTCCCGACGATGTCGCTGAAGCTGACGGTATCACCGGAAACGTCAAAACCGAAGCTTTCCATCGTGGATCTGTCCACACTGTTGTCCGAATCCACAACCAGAACGACCTCATGGCTGTTCGCCGGCATGGTACCTGCGATCACATCATAATACTTTTCCAGATACGATTCGGAATCATCGCCCAATGTCTCCGGGTAGGAGGAAAGACCGACGCCGCTCATAGAATAGTTCATCATGGCGCTCATATCGCCATCCGTCATACCACTGATTCCCGACGGAAATTTATGCCAGTTGACGGAGCCGTCCGCATTTTTTTTCAATGCGTTCATGTTGACGGTTCTCGTATAACCGATGCTGTTGCAGATTGCAGGATCGACGCTTTCAAGATACGTCATAAACTCATCGGAAAAATTGTTGATATGGATCGAATTCTGAACGGGAGGTTCATCAAGAATGACATAATCGGTATCCGCGTAATCGCGTTCGCCGGTGATCATGCCCTTCCATTGCTGCTGGTTCTCCTTCGCCTGTTCCTCATCCATAACCATCGAAGTCTGCGAAATCACAATCGGGAACTCGTTGAGCGCGTTGCTCTGATACTTATCGATCTGCGCCTGGAAGCCGTCCGAAAGGCTGAGGATCAGCGCAATGCCAATGATGCCGATGCTCGAAGCAAGCGCAGTCAGAATCGTTCTACCCTTTTTTGTGGCGATATTCTTTCCCGAGAGCTTGAGCGCGGTCTTGAAGCTCATGCTCGTTTTTTTGAGGGAATAGTAAGAGTCCTTCTCCGTTTCGCTGTAGGGATTCGTATCGTCGATCACGTGACCGTCCTCAAACTTGACGATGCGATCGGCGTAGGACTCGGCAAGAGACGGGTTATGCGTAACCATAATGACGAGCTTATCGTCGGCGATCTCTTTGATCAGATCCATAATCTGACGGCTGGTCTTTTTATCGAGCGCGCCGGTCGGTTCGTCCGCTAAAATGATGTCCGGATCGTTCGCCAAGGCACGGGCAATGGCGACGCGCTGCATTTGGCCGCCGGAAAGCTGATTGGGTTTTTTATGGGCGTGCTCCTTCAAACCGACTTTTTCAAGCGCGTCCAGCGCTTTCTGTTTTTTCTCTTCCTCCGAAACGCCGGAAAGGGTCATGCCCATTTCTACGTTATCGAGAACGTTCAGATGGTTGATCAGATTGTAGCTCTGAAAAATAAACCCGATGCTGTTGTTGCGATAGGAATCCCATTCGGAATCCGAAAAGTCCTTGGTGGATTTGCCGTTGATGATCAAATCGCCGCTGTCGTATTTGTCGAGGCCGCCGATAACGTTCAGAAATGTCGTTTTGCCGGAACCGCTCGGTCCCAGAATCGCAACAAACTCGTTTCTGCGGAAGTTGACGCTGACATGATCAAGTGCCTTCTGTGTAAAATCCCCCGTCGTGTAACTCTTGGAAATATTTTTGATCTGAAGCATCGAAAAACATCCCTTCTCCCTATAGAATTGCAGTTTACAGACAGAAGATACCATAGTTTTTTTAACTGAATATAAACAAATTAGGCACAAATGTAGAATATTTCTCCGATTTGCCCTGTTTTTCTTTGATCTCTCCTTAAAAAAGCCGCTCCGGCAAAACCGAAGCGGCAAAAAATATCAGATTTTTTTAAGTGTCAGAGGCTCTTATTCGGGCATAGCCTGAAGGTTCGCCGCAACACGAAGCATGATACGCGCGTCAACCGCCGAAACCTTGCCGTCACCGTTGACATCGCCCACAGCGAGCTGTTCTTCGGTAAGCGTGATCAGCTGAGCCGCATGACGAAGCGCAAGTCTGGCGTCAACCGCCGAAACCTTGCCGTCACCGTTAATATCACCCTTCATGCCGACAGGCTCGGGATCGGGAGTGGGCTCCGGATCAGGAGTAGGCTCGGGATCGGGAGTGGGCTCGGGATCGGGAGTGGGCTCGGGATCGGGAAGCTTCTCGGTGCTCAGATAATGGCCGTTTGCGGTATCGTATGTTACCTTGTAACCATTGACTTCAGCCGTTGCGGTCTCGCCGCAGGTATGCTCAAAGAGCGAGAAGAGCAGGTTGTCAATGAAGTCAACCGCAGAAGAAATAACGGATTTATTGAACGGATTATTCTCATTTTTATTCATGGAAAGGATATCGGCAAATGCAGCGAAATCACAGTCAAGGATGCTCGGAACAGCCTTATCCAGAATGAACGTACGAATGTCAAACGTAAAGGTTGCGTCGCCGCAGCCGTTGACGAATCCGAGCGGGATCATTTCGTTGAGAACGACGTTGAGCTTATACCATGCGGTATTGCAGAACTCGTCGATCTCTCCCTGATTCGTATCGAGAACGTCCGCAACAGCAGGGATGCCGTCGATGTAGTTCAGAGCCCAGTCAACGATTTCCTCGAAGAAATCTTCCCAAGTCCAGCCGGCTTTTTTCAGCTCGGTGACTTTCGCCTGGTCGATGCCGATGTTCGTCGCTCTGTTGAGCCAGTAGATCGCAACGTCCATACCCATGGTGCCGATTGCGTCAGCCGTCTCATCATCGGTCAGGTTCTTAACGGAACCGTCCGCATTGAAGACAAGGTCTTTGTAATCTCTGGTGAAATCAACACCGGTATCCTGAACCATGTACTTGTCGATTGCGAAATACGCGGTATAAACAGCGAGCTTTTCAAGGTTGTCAACATCAGCGGGAACGTTGACGCCGAAAGCCGTGGGATAGAACAGACCGATAACGGCAACTACCATATCCTCAAGGCTCTTATCGGCAAGCTTATCTGCCGTAAAGCCGCTGAAATCGAAGGAGTACTTGGTGTCTTCGATCGTGAACTCAAGCTTACCGCCGTTGTTGCCGGCAAGGGTCTTGAGCACGAAGCCGAAGAAAGAAGTCAGGTTTGCCGTGATGTTCTCATTGCCGCCCATCTTGAGGCCGAGCTCTTTATAAACAGCGGGCTGCGCGATGACTTCGATGATCTTGCAGACCATGTTGTTCAGGTTCTCGAAGAGACCATCCTGCGCCAGTTCGGCGAAATTGAACGTATCGGCTTTAAATTCATAGTCAAGATTGATGATGTCGTTCAGAACGGCAAGCTGAGGATCGCTGCCGATGAGCTTCTTCAGTTCGTCCTTAACCTTCGTGTTCAGGGGCTCAATCAAGAAGCTGGCGATAACAGCATCCGCATACGTACCGATCAGTTCGTAAATCGTCATTTTCGCGGTCTTGGCAGCTTCATCCTTCGTGGCGTCCTTACCGGAGATGAGCTTCAGCAGCGCAGCGGCAAGAAGCTCGTCGGAATTGAAGTCCGCATAGTCGGAATCCTTGAAGGCGACCTTGATGACTTCTTTTTCATTGCCCTTATCATCGGTGACTTTTTCTTTTTCAGCAAGCAGACCGTTGTAAATCTGCTCATTGATGGTGACATCAAGATTTTTCATCATGTCGTTGACCATCGCTTCGATATCCTTCTTGGCAAGGCTCTTGAGCGTGCCGTTGATGGTGCCGAGATCAAAGTTGCCCTTGATGACTTTCTTGATGACCTTGACGTTCGCCGTATCGGAGAGGAATCCGAACAGACCGTAGATAATATCAAGGTTGGAGGAGTTCTTCGTGGAGATCGCTTCTTTGCCCTTCTTCAGGGAGTCAACGCTCAGCGAATACACATCGCCCCAAGTCTTCGCATTGGAGGTATGAACGAAATCGATCGCACCGACAAGCGTAGCCAGAATACCGTCCGTGGAGTTCAGGTCAATATCGGTCTTGAGAACCATACCGATAATACCCTTGAAGTCCTTGATCTGACTGTTGAGATCGGTTTCTGCCAGAAAAGCGTCAAGATACTTGATGAGCTCTTTGGCAAGCGTTTCCGTGTCTGCCTTCATGACGTCAACGCCGTCAGCCTCGGCAAACTTTTTCAGATCGTTGATGAGCTGGAAGCAGAGATTCAGAACCGTCGGAACGAGTTCTTCCTTTCTGTCCCCGAGATCTGTGAGGAGCGTTTCCGCGACGTTGGCAAGATTGTCGTTATCTAAGTAAGCACTCAGAGAGGAGGTATCTCTCTCGGCGGCAAAAGCCGTCATGGGAATGCACGAGAAAACCAACAGCAACGCCATGAAAACACTGAGAATTTTCGTGGTTTTTTTCATGAACAAACCAAATCCTTTCCATCCGGCGTAACGCCGATAAAATTTTGAAGCATAGGACATTATGCTTACTAATAGAATAATATAAATTTTTGAAAATGTCAAGATTTAATAATATGTTAAATATTTCTGGAAACATTTTTGTACAATCGCACAAATTCTGGAAAATTTTTTGTAATTATTTACAGTTTTTCCTCTGCCAATCTTATACTATTTATATAATAAAGCGACAACCTCCCGGCATCATGTCTCACAAAAAAAACAGACGAATAAAACAAAGAACAACTGGACTCCGGGCTTCCGATTTGTGGAAAATGCAGAAAAAACGGTTTTTTTGCAGAAAAACCTTAAAAGAATATTGAAATTCAAAACCAAAGGATATATAATAAAGCTACTATTCGGAAGAGGTGATGTCACATGAACAGCTTGCAGAAAAAAATTCTGTCCGACGGAATTGCGCTTCCCGGCAATATTCTGAAAGTTGACAGCTTCCTGAACCACCAGATTGACATCACTC
Organism: uncultured Clostridia bacterium; assembly: GCA_945912145.1. Lineage (GTDB taxonomy): Bacteria > Bacillota > Clostridia > Oscillospirales > Acutalibacteraceae > UBA1081. The sequence continues at coordinate 122,804 of CAMEBF010000002.1, forward strand.
TGCTCAGAGAAATCGGAAAAGATTTTTACGAGCTTTTCAAAGATAAAGAGATCAACAAAATCCTCACCATCGAGGCATCCGGCATTGCAATCGCCTGTTACACCGCCGAGTATTTCCATACTCCCGTGGTTTTCGCAAAAAAGGGTCAGCATAAAAATGTGGGTACGGATGTTTTCACGGCAGAGGTTTTTTCTTTTACCAAAGGGACTTCGTATGAGGTCGCCGTTTCCAAAAAATATCTGCACCCCGAAGACAAAGTTCTGATTATCGACGATTTTCTCGCGAACGGTCAGGCCGTGCTCGGGCTTCAGAAAATCATCGAAGAAGCCGGCGCGACGCTCTGCGGCGCAGGCATCGCAATCACAAAGGCATTCCAACCCGGCGAAAAGCTGCTTCTCGACGCCGGCATCGATGTACGATCCCTTGCCGTTGTGGAATCCATGGAGAACGGAGAAATCCGTTTCCGCGAAGACTGAAACGGGACAAGCCCGCCATTCAATTTGTATATGTATTTTTTTACATATAAATTTGTTTTATAGGAGAAACAGACCATGAAAAAATTTCTTGCACTTTTTCTCGCAGTCGCAATGATCTTCTGCTTTGCTGCCTGCGGTGAAAAAACGCCCACGAACGAGAATCCCACAGGCGAAGGCGCTTCCGCAGAGGCTGACAGCGCAGCCACGGCTGACCTTTCGAGCATCAAGATCGGTTTTATTTTCCTGCATGACGAAAACTCGACCTACGACCTTAACTTCATCGAAGCGGCAAAAGCTGCTCAGGCTGCTCTCGGTCTTTCCGACGATCAGGTTATGTTCAAACCGAACATTCCCGAAGGCAATGAGTGCTATGAAGCCGCTGCCGATCTCGTCGACGCAGGCTGCAACATTATTTTCGCCGATTCTTTCGGTCATGAGGACTACATGATCCAGGCCGCGAAGGAATTCCCCGAGGTTCAGTTCTGCCACGCTACCGGCACCAAGGCTCACACGGAGAACCTTGCCAACTTCCACAACGCTTTCGCTTCCATCTATGAAGGCCGTTTCCTTGCCGGCGTTGCCGCAGGTCTCAAGCTCAACGCGATGATCGAAGCCGGCGACTTCACGGCTGACGAAGCCAAGATGGGCTATGTCGGCGCGTTCCCCTATGCGGAAGTTAAATCCGGTTACACCTCTTTCTATCTTGGCGCAAAATCCGTTTGCCCCAGCGTAACGATGGAAGTCAAATACACGAACTCCTGGTTCGACGAGGCGAAAGAGAAAGAAGCTGCCAACGCTCTTATCCAGGACGGCTGCAAGCTCATCAGCCAGCACGCTGACTCCATGGGTGCTCCCACGGCCTGCGAAGCGAAGAATGTTCCCAACGTTTCCTACAACGGCAGCACCGTTTCCGCTTGTCCGAACACCTTTATCGTTTCGTCCAAGATCAACTGGGCTCCCTACTTCCAGTACATCATCAACTGTGTAGCCACCGATGCTGCCATCGATACCGATTGGGTCGGCACGGTTGCAACCGATTCCGTACAGCTCTCCGAGATCAACGAGCAGGCTGCGGCTCCCGGCACGGCTGAAAAACTTGAAGAGGTCAAGGCTGCGCTCGCATCAGGCGAACTTCATGTGTTTGACACCTCTACGTTCACAGTAGGCGGCAAGACGCTTGACTCTTATATGGCGGACGTTGATTCCGATGCAGCTTACACCGGTGACACCGAAGTTGTCAAAGACGGTTACTTCCATGAGTCTGAATTCAGATCAGCTCCTTACTTCGATCTTCTTATCGATGGTATCACGGAAGCCTAATCTTCAATAAAACATAAGACGCAGGCGAAGCAATTGCTTCGCCTCGTCATGGTTTTAGCGATTAAACATGATAAAAACAAACAAGGCTTTATTTGTTTTTATGATGGTTAATCCTATCAATTCATTTCCGGGAGGGGACAAAGTGAACAGCAATGCTGCGTTAGAGCTGCGAAACGTTACCAAACATTTCGGAAGCGTTGTTGCCAACAAAAATGTCGACCTGACCGTCCGCAAGGGTGAGATTCTTTCGATTCTCGGCGAGAACGGCAGCGGCAAAACGACCTTGATGAATATGATCGCGGGCATCTATTATCCCGATGACGGTCAGATCTTCATTGACGGTAAAGAAGTAGTCATCCGTTCGCCCAAGGACGCCTATCGATATCACATCGGTATGATCCACCAGCATTTCAAGCTTGTCGATATTTTTTCGGCGGCAGAAAACATCGTGCTGGGACTCGAAGAAAAAGGCAGCTTCAACTTAAAGAAAGCGACGGAACGCGTGCGCGAAATCAGCGCGAAATACGGGTTTGAGATCGACCCCGAAAAAAAGATCTATCAGATGTCCGTTTCCGAAAAACAGACGGTCGAGATCATTAAGGTGCTCTATCGCGGTGCCGATATTCTGATTCTCGACGAGCCGACCGCCGTTCTGACGCCGCAGGAGACGCAGAAGCTCTTCTCCGTTCTGCGCAAGATGCGCGACGACGGAAAGGCGATTATCATCATTACGCATAAGCTCCATGAAGTGCTCGCCCTTTCCGACCGCGTAACCGTTCTGCGAAAAGGCGAATATATCGACACGGTCATCACCGCCGAAACGAATGAGGCGCAGCTGACCGAAATGATGGTCGGCAAAAAGATCACGCTTGACATCGACAGAAGCGAGCCGAAAAACCCGCAGGATCGGCTTTTTGTCAAAGACATCTGCTGCGTCAGCCGCGACGGCGTCAAGCTCCTTGACAATGTTTCCTTTACGGCGAGAAGCGGCGAGATTCTCGGCATCGCGGGTATCGCCGGCAGCGGTCAGCGCGAGCTGCTCGAAGCCATCGCCGGTTTACAACATTTAAGCAGCGGCGAGATCACCTATATCGATCCCGAAAGCGGCAGCGAAGAAGACCTGCGGGACAAAACGCCTTTACAGATCCGCGATATGGGCGTGCGGCTTTCTTTTGTTCCCGAAGATCGTCTCGGCATGGGTCTTGTGGGCAACATGGATATCATCGAGAATATGATGCTGCGCAGCTACCAGAAGGGCAAATCCATGTTCTTAGAGCGCAAAAAGCCAAAAACGCTTGCCGAATCCATCATTAACCAGCTTGAAGTCGTCACGCCGAACGCCACGACACCTGTCCGCCGTCTTTCCGGCGGTAACGTACAGAAAGTGCTCGTCGGCCGTGAAATCGCCTCGGCTCCCACCGTCCTGATGGCGGCGTACCCCGTGCGCGGCCTCGACATCAACTCCTCCTATACCATCTATAATCTGCTCAATCAGCAAAAAGAAAACGGCGTCGCCGTCATTTTCGTCGGCGAAGATCTGGACGTTCTGCTCGAGCTGTGCGACCGCATTCTGGTGCTCGGCGGCGGCAAGGTCACAGGGATTGAAGACGCCAGAACCACCACGAAAGAAGCCATCGGTCTACTGATGACCAAAACCGACGGAGGTGACGAAACGTGAGCAAATCAACCATAAAAGCAAAAGAACCGCTTTTTCATATTGCGAAGCGGGACGCCATGCCGCTCTGGAAATCATGGCTGATCCGTCTCGTAGCCATCGTCGCCGCACTAGTTGTCTGCGGCATCGTCGTGGTGCTGCTGACCGATCTGAATCCGCTTGAAGTCTATCAGACTATGTTCAAGGGCGCGTTCGGCTCGAAGCGTAAAATATGGGCAACGGCACAGAACACCGCAATCCTGCTTTGTATCTCCTTAGCCGTCACGCCGGCGTTCAAAATGCGTTTCTGGAACATCGGCGCAGAGGGTCAGGTGCTCATCGGCTGCTTGGCGACGGCTGCCTGTATGATCCTGCTCGGCGACAAGCTCCCCACTCCTTTGCTCTTCCTCGTCATGATTGCCGCGAGCATCGCCGCCGGCGCTGTCTGGGCAATGATCCCGGCTTTCTTCAAAGCAAACTGGAACACCAATGAGACGCTGTTTACCCTGATGATGAACTACGTCGCGATTCAGCTCGTATCCTATTTTATCACAATCTGGGAGAATCCAAAGGGCTCCGCCTCCATCGGTATCATCAATATGAACTCGCAGGCAGGCTGGTTTCCGTATCTCTTCAATCAAAAATATCTGCTGAATATTCTGATCGTAGCGGTCATTACGATCGGACTGTACATTTACCTGAAATATAATAAGCACGGCTATGAGATTTCCGTCGTCGGCGAAAGTGAAAACACGGCGCGCTATGTCGGCATGAATGTCAAAAAGGTCATTATCCGCACCATGGCACTCTCCGGTGCGATCTGCGGCATTGCAGGACTGCTGCTTGTCGCCGGTACGGATCACACCATGACAACCGATACTGCAGGTGGTCAGGGCTTTACCGCCATCATGGTCTCCTGGCTCGCGAAATTCAATCCACTGACAATGATTCTTGTCTCACTACTCATCGTTTTTCTGGATCAGGGTGCAGGCGCAATTGCCACAGCATTCCGACTGAATAAATCCATTTCGGATATTCTGACCGGTATCATTCTCTTCTTTATCATCGGCTGTGAGTTCTTCATCAATTATCAGATCCTTTTCAATAAAAAACATAAGGAGGAGAAATAATGCTTGCGTCTATTGCTTTGTTTTTACAGCGGGCTGTTGTACAGGGTATTCCCCTGCTCTTCGGTTCGACCGGCGAGATCATCACGGAAAAATCGGGCAACCTGAATCTGGGCATTCCCGGCATCATGTACGTCGGCGGCATTTCGGGCGTCATCGGCGCGTTCTTCTACGAACGCTCAACAGCTACTCCCAATGCGTTTCTCTCGATCCTGATCCCGTTTTTAGCGGCGCTTGCCGGCTCTGCGCTCATGGCGCTGATCTACAGCTTCCTGACCATCACGCTGCGCGCCAATCAGAACGTAACAGGTCTTGCGCTGACGATCTTCGGCGAAGGCATCGGAAACTTCTTCGGCGGTTCTCTTGCGAACCTCTTCGGTGAAGGCGGATCAATCGCAATGACCGCAACGAGCAATCTATTCCGGAAAGCCCTTCCCTTTGCCGAAAAGCTGGGCAACATCGGCACTGTGTTCTTCTCCTACGGTTTTCTGGCATATCTCGCGATCCTCATCGCGCTCTTAACCGCATGGTATTTCAATCACACACGATCCGGTCTGCATCTGCGCGCCGTCGGCGAAAGCCCGGCCACAGCGGACGCGGCAGGCATCAACGTCACAAAATACAAATATATGGCAACCTGCATCGGCGGCGCTATCGCGGGTCTCGGCGGTCTGTACTACATCATGGACTACACCAACGGCGTGTGGACGAACGGCGGCTTCGGCGACAGAGGCTGGCTCGCCATCGCGCTGGTTATCTTTGCGCTATGGAAGCCGAATATCGGCATCCTCGGCTCGATCCTCTTCGGCGGCCTGTACGTAATTTACCTGTTCATCCCGGGTCTCGACCGAAGCTCGCAGGAGCTGTTCAAAATGCTGCCTTATGTCGTCACGATATTGGTTCTGGTGCTGACAAGTATCCGCAAAAAACGCGAATATCAGCCGCCCGAAAGTCTCGGTCTTTCCTATTTCCGGGAGGAACGATAACCGTAACAACGAAACGGACGAGCACCCCAACAGGGCTTCGTCCGTTTTTTGCATAAAAAAAACATCCCCTCTGCGCAGACAGAGGGAATACTTCATGCTTCTTATAAGCCGCATTCTTATCGGGCCGCTCTCATCATTCCTACAAAATACTGACGCAGAGATGAAAAGATATTGACGATCATGGCAAAGAAGTTATAAAGAGATTCGTACATGGTCTGCCCCCCCCAATCCATTGGATTTGTTATACTGTATGGGGTTATCATATCACAGTCTCATGCAACATATGTTAAATACTATTTAAACATTTATGAACAAAAAGTAAATTCATTAAATTTTGGCAACATTTTTTTGTAAAAGTTGATTCAAATACGAAACACTTATGACATTTTTTTAGCACATTCTTTAAAATTACTTCCAAATCGTTCATTTTTTGTTTACAATAGGAGATATAAAAGTGCCAGCGATGTGATATAGTCCTGTTCGTCCTGTCCGATGACGGCAAGAAGCGACAGAATCAGCATGGCGTCGGGATCTTTCGTCAGCAGACTCAGGAGGCCGTGGATCGGCTCCCTCGATGATATCTCTGCTTGCTCCTGCTGCGCAGACATTCCGTTTTCCGGCTCATTGCGGGAAGATGACGGCAGTTCAACCGGATATGAAATATGTTTGACTTCATCCGGCAGTCTTTTGCTGCTGTCATCCGATCCCCTCTGCGGCGGTTCATCGCTGACCGCCAGCGCTGCTCTTTTCTTCATTTCCCGTACACGCTTTGCGGCGTCTTCCTGCATTTTCAGCATATCCTGATAGGTATACTCATTTTTCATACGGCACAATTCCCTTTCCCGGGCTTACAAAAGCCCTTTCAGCAGACCGCTGTCGCGCAGCAGCGGCAGAAGCTGAAGCAATTTCAGAATCTTAATCGCTTCATCCGCTTTTTGCTGACGCGGTTCGCTGAGCATGGGTTTGAGCGCCCGGATCAACGCTGTCCGCTCATCGTCATGCGAAAGTGCGCTGCTCAATTTCCCGAGATTGCCAAGCATGGAGGCGTTAAACGGTGCGCCCGACTCTTTTTTTTCACCGTTCATAGACTTTTCCGATGCGGCTGAACCCATAATGGCGTTTGCGGCATTTTTCAGCTGTTCCATATCCTCCTGCGACAGGGAGGACAAAATTTCACTGATGTCCACGCTTGTCACCGCCGAGTTTATTCATAATATTTTTCGCCTCGTCCGAATTGAGGAGCTTCTGCATCAGCTCTTTGTTGGAAAGCAGCTTATTCAGTGCGTCTGATTGACTGTTTGAAAGCCTTTTTTTCAGCTCCTGAGCCAATTCCTGATTCTCTTCCCGACTGTTATTCTTAATTTTTTCAATCAGATCATCGATATTATTTCCCATAGCGTCCTCCGTCAATAGATTTTGATACATTTTATTCAATCAGAAAGGAGAATATGAATGCGAATCCTCGTACTGTCCGACTCGCATGGCGATACGTTCTCCATGCGCACCGCCATTCAGACAAGTCCTGCCGATGCGGTCATCTTTCTGGGGGATGGCATACGTGACTGGGAAGAGACTTTTTCCGTGATCCGTACCCGAAAAACAGCGGCCGTGCGCGGCAACTGCGATTTCTATACCGCCGATTTCTATCCTACCCGGACAATCGAAGAATTGAATGGTATCCGCTGCTACTGCACGCACGGTTACATGGAAAATGTCAAATACGGGCTTGACACCCTGAAGCAATGCGCTCGGGACGCCGGCGCAACGATTGCGCTCTTCGGTCACACACATACGCCTCATTCCGAATACGACGATGGGCTGTATCTGCTCAATCCAGGCAGCGTCCGGCAGAATTCCTGTGGCATCATAGACATCACACCCGGAGGAATTCTGTGTTTTACAAAAAAGATTGTTCCGGAAGCTTGACAGGACAAGTAAAATCAGGTAAAATTTTTTTATTACATTTTATACAAAGAAGGACGTGACGGTATTGGATTTCAGAGAAGACAATCTGATGCTCGTACTGGGTCTGATCGTAATCGCCTTTATTCTGGCGCAGTCGGTCACATTCTTGGTAAGAGCCCTCAAACGCGGCAATGAACTCGGCATTGCCAAATCCACCATGAAAAACACCATGATTCAAAGCGTTCTGTTCACCATAACGCCGGCACTTGCTATTGTGGCGACAATCATCGCTCTGACGCCTGCCCTGGGTATCATTCTGCCGTGGATCCGCCTTTCTGTAATCGGAAACATCACCCAGGAAACAGCGGCAGCTACCGCCGCAATCGAAGCGGTGACGGAAGGCGGCAGTCTCGCGCTGCCGATCACGGACGAAAAGAGCTTTGCCACCGTGATGTGGGTCATGACGCTTGCCAGCTCTCTGCCGCTGGTCATTCTGCCGTTGTGCCTGAAACGAATCCAACACGGCATGAACAAAGCGATGAATAAATCAGGAGACTCCAAACTCACCGATACGCTTGCTGCCGCCGCCTTTATCGGTCTGATCGCGGCGTTCATCGCGCGTGCGCTGGCAGGAACAGGAACGATCACGACTGAGGCCGACGGCACCTTAAAAAACAATTATGACGGTGCCGGGCTTTTGTCCGTTGCGACGCTTGTTTCCTCTACGGTCATCATGCTGATCCTGTCAAAAATCGCCGAAAAGAAAAATATCACCTGGCTGAGTAACTTCGCCATGCCCATCAGTATGTTTGCCGCGATGGGCGTCGCCATTCTGCTCGCACAGGTGCTGCCGGAAGATCTGGCGTACTTTGAATTTCGTCCGCCGGTCGTCAACTGAAAGGAGGCAACCCGATGAAAAAAGAAAGAAACTATGTGGATAAAACACACACGTTCGGCTCGGTATGGTCCTTCGTGATGTTGCTGGTGCTTCTGACCGTTCCGCTTATCTTTTGTATTTTTTATAACGTCTGGCCGTCCTTTAAAGAAGTCGGTCAGGGGCTGCTGCCCGTCGCGCTGATGTTTTACCCGACCGCAATCATCGAAATCGTCGCCTATACGCCGCTTCTGGGCACAGGCGGCATGTATCTGAGCTTCACAACAGGCAACATCAGCAATCTGAAGCTCCCCTGCGCGCTGGGTGCTCTCGACACCGCAAAAATCAAAAGCAATTCGGAAGAGGGCGAAGTCATTACGACCATCGCTGTTGCGACCTCCGCCATTGTCACGACAATCATCATCGCCGTATTTGTGCTCGCGCTCAAACCCTTTATCCCCAAACTGACCGATCCGGATTCCCTGCTTGCGCCGGCCTTTAAGCAGGTCATGCCGGCCCTGTTCGGTGCTTTGGGCGCATCCTACTTCTCTAAACATTGGAAAGTCAGCATTCTGCCGATCGTCGTCCTGACACTCATCGTCATCATCAGCGGCAGCATCGGCGCAGGCGTTCTGATCCCGATCGGCGTTGTTGTCGCGTTGCTCGGAACATTGGCACTTTACAAGCTGAAATGGCTGTGAACGTCTTGTTAACAAAAAATTTACAATTCTTTAACCCGCATTCCACACAATGATGAACATTTTTTGTAAAAACGGTTGATTTACTTTTGGTAAAATGCTATAATAAAACCACAATTTAACGGAGGTGACACAAAATGAATGAAAAAGACTATCAGGAAGCGAATGCTTTTGTAGATTGGCTTGTTGACCTCATCACAAAAATCAAAGAGTTCCTCGCCAGTCTCGGCATTAGCCTCGGCTGATAACGAGCAACTGTTATAATATTTAATGAAAAGGAGTGCAGTCCCATGTTCAATAACGGAAGCCACAGCGCTGTTGAAAGAGGTATCGGTTACCTCGAGCGCATTATCGACCTTATTGTCAGACTTCTCAATGCGTTGATGGGCGGCGGTTCATCTTCAACTACAACTACAACCGCGCCGGAAACAACGACAGAAGCTCCTGCTGAAGGCGCATAATTGGGAAAACCGATTCGAGGTCGTCTTTGCAGATGACCTCGAATTTATCTCCCGGCGTCTTGGATCTCCTCATTTTTTGAAATGTTGTCATAATTTTGTTTTTATTATGAATTTAAAAATAACAATTCAAAAAACGCTTGCAGACACGTCAGAATTGTGATACCATAAAAATGTGGTAAGGTCTTGAGAGAAAAAGGAGGTCGTCTAATGGAAAATTTCGCTAAGATTATCAATTTCATCATCGAATTGATCGACCTTATAAAGAGATATTTCAATAAAAATACGGACAATGACGCCGACGAATAATTCTATGAATGGCATACGATGGTTCACATCGTGATTTATAGAACGCATTGATTTTACGGGAAAGTGAGGTGCAATCGGAATGGAACTTCCGACCAAGTCTTTTGTCGAAACAATCGAAGATTTCGTTCAGGGCATCCTTAAGCTTGTAAAGGCTTTCTTCGCTCTGCTCGGAATTGATTTTACTAAAGAAGAAGTATCTGAATAATCACAAATATTGATATTACGGAGGTAATGAATGATGAACTCAATGGCAGATATCGTAAAAATCGTCTATACGTTCCTCGGTTGGCTATTAAAGGTTCTCAATGCGCTCGGCATCGATGCTTTTAATGAATCCATCAGCAACGCCATGGACCAATTAGCGTAATCAAAAAAAAATATCGGAGACTCTTTCCGGACGGAAAGAGTCTCTTTTTTCTGATTGCTTTTTTATCCGGCACCAAAAAAAAGACGGACCGTCAACGCAGCAGCAACAAAACTCACGATATCTCCGATGAGCGCACAAGGGATCACGGTACCGCTTTTTTTGATCTGCACCGAACCGAGATAGACTGTTGCCGCGTAAAACGTGGTTTCCGTTGCACCGGACAAAACCGATGCAACACGGCCGGCATAGGAATCCGGGCCGTACTCCGCCAGAATATTCTCATACATTGACAGAGAGCCGCTGCCTGAAATCGGGCTAAGAATACAAAGCGGAATCACTTCCACAGGGATTCCGAGGGCTTTTGCAACAGGAGCCAGAATTTTTTGCAGCAGGTCTATTGCGCCTGATGCACGAAGCATGGATACCGCTACCACCAGCCCTGTCAGAACCGGGAGCAGATTCACAAATGTTGCAATCCCCTCTTTTGCGCCCTCAATAAAGCAGTCAAAAACATTCAGCTTTTTCGCGACGCCGAAACAGAGAATCAAAAGAAGAACGAAAGGGAGAACATACGATGTTCCTTTCATCTTTTGACTCTCCCGACAATCTTTACCGCGGAAATCGCCGCTGTCAGCGACAAAAACGAACTGATCCAGACGCAAAAAATAATATCCATCGGCTCTGCGGCACCGGCCGCTTCCCTCAGCGCGGCAACCGTCGACGGAACCAAACGAAATGCCGCCGTATTCATCACAACAAAAGTCATCATATCCTGCGATGCCTTTGACTTATCTTCGTTGACCTCCTGCATTTTTTTCATAGCCCCCAGTCCAAGCGGCGTGGCTGCATTCCCCAGACCCAAGAGATTTGCCGTCAGATTCATCGATACAGCGTTTCTGATGCCGACATGATCACGACTGCCCGGCAACAAAATATCGAGAATCGGACGCATAAGTCGGGATAATTTTTCACAAAGTCCTGATTTTTCGGCAATGTTCATCAATCCACTCCACAGACACAGCATTCCCAATAATCTCAGACTCAGATTGACGGCGTCAGCCCCGCCTGAAAGAATGGCTGAAGTCAGTTCCGGCATCACACCGTTAAAAACAGCACTGATACAGGAAAACACAATCATCCCAAACCATATATACGATAACATAGCAAACCGCCTTTCCCAGCGAGGAAGCAATCATAATCGTGCATTTCCGCCTTTTTTACTCTGCTTCTATTTATATGATCCGGGACTTCCTGTTATTCCTACCTCCCACAGCAATTTTTTCCGATCTTGACAGTTTCTTTCCCATACGCCCTTTTTTTTACAATTTTTCATTGACAAATAATTGGATATATGCTATGATAAGAGAAGTTAAGCCGTTATGATAACATGAAAAAGAAAGGATGTTCATTATGAAATCAACCGGAATCGTTCGGACAGTTGACAGCGTCGGTCGCTTTGTCATTCCCATGGAGCTTCGCAGAACCTTAAATATTACCGCCGCAGAAGATGCTTTGGAAGTTTTTGTCGATGATGATAAAATTATCCTCCGGAAGTATTCTCCGTCCTGCATTTTCTGCAAAGGACTCGATGACGTCATTGAGTATGCCGGCCAGAAAATCTGCAAGGAATGCGCGCAAAAAATTTACGCTGTTGTCAGCAGCGAAACATAAGATTACAGATACCAAAAAAAGACCGAAGCGGTTTTCCTGCTCCGGTCTTTCTGTTTTTCGCGTAAAAAAAACGGGACGCCGTGGGCGTCCCGCATTGGATTTAAGAATTACTTATACTGTACGTTGTTGATCGTCATGTTGTTGATCAGCGTTGCGTAACCGGAAAGCGAAAGCAACACGACCTTCGCGTCAACGGTGATGTAAACGTTCATGATCTGGTTCAGAGACTCCACCTTCTGCGTTTCGGTATCATAAACAAGCGTAGCGGTACAATCCTTGTAGCAAAGATTGAAAGACTTGATATCGGCAACGCCGCTGAACTTGGCAACGATTTTGTCAACTTCCGTCTTGGAAAGCGGATTGAACATTGCGCCGGTCTTGCTGACGGGAGTACCGTTTTCGGGTGTGGGCTCCGGATTGTCTTCATCGTTCAGAACGATAACGATCGTCGTCTTACCGCCCTCTTCCGTCTTGGTTGCGCTCTTAATTGCGGAAATATCCGTCAGCAAGCATCCCTTGGTATTTTTGATAACAGGAATCTGCTCGGGATCGTCTCTCTGCTGAAGCTCAGCCTTCTCCTCGGAAGTCATCAGGCCTTCGGCGATGGGCAGAACCATGTTGCCGATCGTACCCAGATCATAGTCGTCGGCCAGTTTCTGGAATTCTTTTTTCTCATATGTAGCAACTTCTGCCTTGAATTTATCCATAACCTGTGTATACGTATCAAGGATTTCCTGTGTCGAGGCTGCGTCGCCTGCTGCGGGAGCATCGCTTCCGCCGGTTGCCGCGTTGCTGCTATCTGTGCTTCCGCCTGCGCTACCGCCGGTACTGCCACCGGCACTACCACCGGTGCTGCCGCCGATACTGCCGCCGTTTGATGCTGCGGGAGCAGCTGTTGTGATCGTGGAGATCTTAGAAGCTGTTACAATGCAGCATACAGAACAAACGCAGATTGCAAAAACAGACACAACGGAAACAAGTCTTGAAAGCACGGGAGAATCATACTCATGGCTTTTTTTCATATTTGGAGTTACCCCTTTCATGGATTACTACTTTTACTAACCCAAACATATTTTTATGCATCACAATGCATCGCTCGTATTAAATTTACATCAAATCGGCAAAAAAGTCAAGATGTAAATTTACTTTTCTATAAACTTTTTAACAAAAAAAATTGATTTTTTTTAAATGCGAGGAAAATTAAGCCAAAAGCGGCATTTTTTTCTGAATTTCCCGGGATTTTCAGGAGATCCGATCCGCGATATCCCGGAACACGGGGGCGCAGTCGGTCGCCGAAGAGCCGCCGTCCTCCTTGAATACAACGATCACATACTCCGGCTCGTCGTAGGGAAAAAAGCCCGCGAACCAAGTATGCACGACATCCCGGCCGTCCTGTATCCATCCGGTCTCGGCAGTCGCCGTCTTTCCGGCGGCTTCACACCCCATCGGCTGCGCAAGAGAGCCGCTGCCGTCCGCGACGGTCTCATAGAGCATCTGCCGGATCTGCTTACTGATGCTGTCCGGCAGAACCTTCTGATTGCTCTCATTCCGATATTCGGCATTGACATCCCCGTTTTCATCGAGTATGGAGTTCAGCAAATACGGCTCGCGGTAATAGCCCCCGTTCGCAAAGGCGCAGTAAACAGCGGCAAGCTGAAGAGGTGACGCCAGAAGTGTTCCCTGACCGAACGAGAGATTGGCAAGCGCGGGAGCGGAATCAATCTTGGCCGCGTCGGGCAGGATTCCCGATTCGGAAGACAGCGTATCGCACAGCTCGATCTCCCGTCCAAAGCCCAACTCCGATGCCACACGCAGAATCCCCTCTGCGCCGACCATGCCGCCCAATTCAATAAAATAGGAATTGCAAGAGACCGCCATCGCTGCCGCCATGCTGTTTTTGCCGTGCCCCGCGAGCTTATGGCAATGAAATACCTGTCCGTTGACAATAACGGAACCTGTACAATTCAGCACAGTATCGGCGGATATCCCTTGCTCGAGCGCGGCCGCCGCAACGACGGGCTTGAAGACCGAACCAACCGAATAGGCTGTTAAGGCACGGTTGATGAACGGCGAATCTGCGTCGTTCAGGGAAGCGGCAAGATTCTGTCTGTCGTAACCCGGTGCGCTTGCCATTGCGAGAATTGCACTTGTTCCGGCATCAAGCACGACGACAGCTCCTTTTTCTATTCCGTCAGCCGCCATCACCTCTTCACACACGCGCTGAATGTGTTCGTCGATCGTCAGCACAAGTCCGGCTCCGGAGTCATACTTGTCATTGATGACGGTAAAGCCCTTCCCCGTCAGCACCGTTCCGGCAGAGGAAGCGGTATAGCGAACGGAAAAAGAGCCCGAACAGGACGTCAGAAGCTCATCAAACGCCTTTTCGATGCCGCAGACTCCCTTGCCGTCGCTGTCCGTATAGCCGATGAGATGCGCCGCCACGTCGGCCCCATCATAGCGGTCATAGGCAAGAGTACTGACGATGTCTTTGCAGTTACCGTCATAGCTGTCACACTTCGCCGTAAACGGTTTTCCTGTTTCCAGAAGCGGACGGATCTTTTCGTAATCCTCAGCGGAAAGAGCGCTTTGCAGACAGCTTTTTGCCTCCTGCGTCGGATTGACCGCAATGACGGTATGCGCCGTCCGATTCACAAGCGGCACGCCGTTCCGGTCATAGATCACGCCGCGCATATTGGCAAGTTCCAGAACCCTTGCGCTCTGTGTTTCTGCCGCCGACCTGTACTCTGAGGTTTCCAGTTTTGCGATGCGCAGCAGCAGTCCCGATGCCGACAGCGTCAATAATAAGAATAAAGCAACAACTCGTTTTTCCGTAAAAATCACCCGTAATAGTATGGCTTTTTTTGCTGCGGGCATACAGAAAAAACGCGCGGCCAAGCCGCGCGCCCTGTGTAATTTTTTTATTCGGCAGACGGCTCGAGCAGGCCGTAGCCGCCGTCTTTTCTTTTATAGACAAGCGAGATCATATCCGTCGCTGAATTCGTGAACATATAGAACTCATGCCCGAGCAGATTCATCTGTAAAATCGCTTCCTCGACGCTCTGGGGCTTGACGGCGACCGCTTTCGTTCTGACAAGCTCAAACTCCGTCTCTTCTGCCACATCCTCATCCGCCGGTGCCAGATCGTCGAACGAGGCGGTCTTCATGCGTTTTTCGAGCTTCGTTTTATTCTTGCGAATGCGGCGGATCAGGGTATCAACGCATTGATCCAGCGCGTCATTCATATTGTCAGCCCGTTCCTGGGCTCTGAAAACAATTCCTCCGTTATTGACGGTTATTTCAACCGACTGGAAGGATTTTTCAACCGTCACCGTGATTTTGGCGTCCGCCTCTTCGCTGAAGAAACGATCCACCTTGGCAAGCTTTTTTTCCGCCCTCTCTTTAAAGTTTTCTCTCGGAGAACACTTCCGACCGATAATGGTAATGTTCATAAGTCCATCCCCTTTTATAAATTCAGATGAAAGAGGGTTTCTTTTATCTGTTTCCGATTTCAGTATACCACTGTTTGCATAATATGTAAAGCATTTTTAGATATTTTTAATAAATTTTTAAGGTTTCTTTCAGGTTATTTTAAGCAAAAACACTTTATTTTGCCCATTTCAAAATAAAAATATACACGCTGCGGCTTGACTTTACAGGGGGAATTTGTTAGAATAAAAAATACAGGGTAACCTGCGGTCAGTTCGGAACCATCCTGACCCTAAAAAAAACTACGGAAAGAAGAATGAAACTTGAAAAACAAATCGACTCTGTTCATCACACAGGCCGCCGTCATTGCCGCTTTATATGTGGCGCTGACCTACGCCTCCAACGCGCTGGGGCTCGCCTACAACGCCGTTCAGTTCCGCCTGTCGGAAATTCTGACGATTCTGCCGGTCTTTACGCCTGCCGCAATTCCGGGACTTGCCATCGGCTGCATCATCGCGAACCTGTCAAGCCCGTTCGGGATTATCGACATCGTTTGCGGCTCTCTGGCGACGCTTCTGGCGGCTTTTACGTCCTACGCCTTACGGAACGTCACGATCAAAGATCTGCCCGTATTCGCGTCTCTGCCGCCCGTCCTGTTCAACGGACTGATCGTCGGGCTGGAGATCTGGTACCTCGGCGATAAAACACTTTCTCTGTTTGTCATCTCCGCGCTGGAGGTCATGGCGGGAGAAGCGGTGATGTGCATTCTGATCGGCGTACCGTTTATGGCCGCCGTCAAAAAAACGAAAGTTTTCTCGAAATTGTCCTCCGTGTAAGCGGAGCTTCATATATTATATAAAATGTAGGGGTGTTCTCATGAAAAAAATCCTTGTTGCAGATGATGAAGAACTCATCATGAATCTTGTATGCGATTTTCTGCGGCGCGACGGGTACGAACCGCTTTCCGCAACCGACGGAGAAGAAGCCCTTGAAGTCTTCAATGCCAATCCCGATATTGCGCTTGTGATCCTCGACATTATGATGCCGAAAATCGACGGCTGGGAGGTCTGCCGCACGATCCGTCAGACATCGAGCGTGCCTGTCATCATGCTGACGGCGAGAAGCCAGGAATTTGACGAGCTGACCGGCTTTGAAGCCGGCGCGGACGATTATGTGACGAAACCGTGCAGTCCCTCCGTTCTGATGAAGCGTGTCGCGGCGCTGCTCAAGCGGGATTCCGGCAAAGCCGTCTCCACAGTCTTTCAGATCGGCGATCTCAAACTGGACGCGGAAGCGCACGATGTATGGCTGAATGGTTCCTCGGTCATGCTGACGCTCAAGGAATACAGCATTCTGTATAAGCTCATCTCCAATCCCGGCAGGGTTTTCTCACGCGAACAGCTCCTGGACAACATCTGGGGCTTCGATTTCGACGGCGATATGCGCACGGTCGATTCCCACGTCGCAAGGCTGCGCACGAAGCTCGGCGAATGGGGCAGCAAACATATCAAGACCATTTACGGCACCGGCTACAAAATAGAGGGCGAATAAGATGCCCAAAGAAAAACAGAAAAAACGGCTGAAAAAGCAAAAGAATAAAGCAACGCTCAGCCAGAAGCTGCTGCGCATTATTTCGGCGATCCTGCTGCTGGCCATGGGAACCATCATCTTAGCGACCTATAAGGGACTTGATGTGGTCTATCTTGCATTTTCGGCGGTCAGAATGTTTTACGGTGAACGGGAGATCACGGCGGCGTATAAAGACGGCGGCTCCGACTTCTTCCTCGCAATGGATAACATCGAGCGCGAATACGAAGTCAACATCGAAATTTATGCGCAGGACGGTAAATTCGTTTACGCATCCTCCTACAAAGGAGAAATGTCCGAACCTCCGTACAACGGCGATGTGATCGAGCTGCCCGAAAGCGAAAAAAAGAATTACGAAGAGACAATGGATCTCGGCGAGACAACCAACAATATGTTCAAGCTTTGCCGCGATACGCAAAGCGGCAAGAACTCCGAATATCTCGTCGGCACATGGAAAACCGAATGCGGCATCGTACTCAAAATTTTCAAACTCAAATCCGTTGTGGATACGAACGCCAAAATCGCCTTTACCTTTATTTCCGTCGTTACGATTCTTCTCCTGTCAGCCGCTCTGCTTGTAATGGCCGCTTTCGTGCGGCATATAACAAAACCGCTGAATGAGATGAGTCGGGTCACGCACAATATGTCCAAGCTTGATTTCTCCCAAAAATGCAAACCGAACAATGTCGCTGAGATTTCCCTTCTGTCCGACAGCATCAACGAGATGTCCGACTCGCTTGAAACCGCGCTGGTGGATTTGCAGCAGAAAAATAAAAAGCTTCAGGATGACATCGAACAGGAAAAGACGATTGACCAGCTCCGTCAGGTCTTTATTGCAGGGATCTCTCATGAGCTCAAGACGCCGATCGCCATCATTCAGGGCTATTCGGAGGGCTTAAAGCTCTTCCTCGAATCCGATCCGGAAATGGCGGCAAAGTATTGCGACACCATCATCGAAGAGACAAAACGCATGAATTCGCTCGTCATGCAGTTGCTCGACATCATCAAATATGAATCCGGCGAATACAAGCTGCTCTACACCGATTTCAACCTCTACGATTCCGTTCAGGACTGGATTGACCGCAACAGCGGGATTCTCAAAGAAAAAGGGATCACCGTCGTCAATGAGATTGGTCGCGATTTCACCGCGTTCGGCGATTCGTTTATTCTTTCGAGCGTCGTCAACAACTATATGTCCAACGCCGTTTCTCATGTCAAAGGCGACATGCTGATCCGCGTTTCCGCAGCGGAAACCGAAAAAGGCAACTACCGCGTGAGCATCTTCAACACCGGCACGCCGATCGCCGCCAAGGATATTGACCAGATCTGGAACAGCTTCTACCGCGCCGACAAAGCGATGTCGCGCTCGCAGGGGCATTTCGGATTGGGACTCGCCATCGTGGCGGCCATTCAGAAGCTCCACGAGCAGGAATACGGCGTGCTCAATCACGAAGACGGCGTCGAGTTCTGGTTTGACGTCAAAAAATTCGATCAATAAAAAAAGAGATGATGCCAAGCGGCGTCATCTCTTTTTCGTGTGAAAAACCGGACAGACAATAGCAAGGCTGTCCGGTCATTTTATCTGGTTTATTTCTTCGGGATGAGTTTTTCCGTGCCGCCCATATAGGGACGCAGTTTCTCCGGAATCGTGACGCTGCCGTCCGCGTTCAGGTTGTTCTCTAAAAACGCGATGAGCATTCTGGGAGGCGCGACAACCGTGTTATTGAGCGTATGCGCGAGATACTTGCTCTCCTTGCCCTTGACGCGGATACCGAGACGTCTTGCCTGCGCGTCGCCGAGATTGGAGCAAGAACCAACCTCGAAATATTTCTTCTGACGCGGCGACCATGCCTCAACGTCTACGGATTTGACTTTCAGATCTGCCAGATCACCGGAGCAGCATTCAAGCGTACGGACAGGAATATCAAGCGAACGGAACAAATCGACGGTATTCTGCCACAGCTTATCAAACCATGCCATACTCTCTTCAGGCTTACAGACAACGATCATTTCCTGTTTTTCAAACTGATGAATACGGTAAACGCCGCGTTCCTCGATGCCGTGTGCGCCTTTCTCCTTGCGGAAGCAGGGCGAATAGCTCGTCAGCGTAATGGGAAGCTGCTCTTCGGGCACGATCTGATCGATGAATTTACCGATCATGGAATGCTCGCTGGTGCCGATCAGATAGAGGTCTTCTCCCTCGATCTTATACATCATCGCGTCCATTTCCGCAAAGCTCATAACGCCGGTCACAACGTCGGAACGGATCATGAACGGCGGCACAACATAGGTAAAACCGCGGTCGATCATGAAATCTCTCGCATAGGCGATGACGGCGGAATGGAGTCTCGCAATATCGCCCATCAGATAATAGAAGCCGTTGCCGGCAACGCGTCTGGCGGAATCAAGATCGATACCATTGAAGCGCTCCATGATGTCCGTATGATACGGGATCTCGAAATCGGGCACAACGGGCTCGCCGTACTTCTGCACTTCGACGTTCTCGGAATCGTCCTTGCCGACGGGAACGCTCGGGTCGATGATATTGGGAATGACCATCATGATCTGCTTGATCTTCGCGCCAAGCTCTTCCTCTTTCGCTTCGCATTCGGCAAGCTTCTGCGCCTGCTCGGCGACCTGCCGCTTAGCGTCCTCGGCTTCCTCTTTTTTGCCCTGTGCCATCAGCGCGCCGACCTGCTTGGAGATCTTGTTGCGCGATGCGCGCAGATTATCCGCTTCGGTTTTGTTCGCGCGGTACTCCTGATCAAGCGCGATCACTTCGTCCACAAGCGGAAGCTTTTTATCCTGAAATTTTTTGCGGATATTCTCCTTGACGACTTCCGGATTTTCTCTTAAAAACTTAATGTCAATCATATTTTTCGCCTCATATCTCTGCCGCGCACACGCGCAGGGCAGTCATTTTTTTATTCTTCAAACAGTTTTGCCAGTTTCATCAGGTCTTCTTTATCGAAAAACTCAAATTCGAGCTTGCCGCCTTTACCGGAATTTTTCACCGTCACCTTGCGGCCGAGCGCGTCAGAAAGTGAAAGCTCCACTTCATCGTAAATGGATTCTCTTTCCTTTTTCGGCTGCGCCGTTTTTTCCTTTGCAGCATTTCTCTGTTTGACAAGCTTTTCCGTCTCGCGGACGGATAATTTTTTGGTAATGATCTCGTCCGCGGTCTCTTCGATTCTCGATTTATCGGCAAGCCCCAACAGCGCACGGGCATGTCCGGCGGAAAGGAAATCGTCGCTGACGAGCCCTCTCACGCGCTCCGGCAACGCCATCAGACGCAGCGTATTGGTCACGGCGGAACGGGATTTGCCGAGTTTTTCGGCTGCCTGCTCCTGCGTAAAATCATACTCTTCAATCAGGCGGCTGATACCCTCCGCTTCTTCAATCGGATTGAGATTTTCCCGCTGTAAATTTTCAATCAGCGCGATGACCGCGACCTCCGAATCCGTCAGCGCGCGGACGATCACGGGAACCTCCGTCAGCCCTGCCAGACGGGACGCACGCCAACGACGCTCTCCCGCTACGAGCTGATAGCTGCCGTCGGACAACGGTCTTACGATCAGGGGCTGCAGCACGCCGTGATCCCGGATGCTGTCCGCCAGTTCGGAAAGAGAATCGTCATCAAAAACTTGACGCGGCTGATTTTTATTCGGTTCAATGTCGTTCAGCCGCAGCGTCACGACGCTTTTGCCCTCGTCGAGCTCTTCAATCGAATTATCGGCAAAAAGCGAATCCAATCCTTTTCCGAGTCCGCCTTTTTTCGGTGGCATTTTTCTTCCCCCATACTGTTAATATAGTAAAGATTATATACCATTTCCCAAACAGTGTCAATAAAAAATCACAAATTTCGCAAGACAAAGCGACGCCGGCTCCTGATAAGCCGACGCCGTATAAACTGCTGATTAAATCGTAATATTCTTGCCGATGTAGATCGGGTAGGACGTATCGCCGGAGATCGATTTTCTCGGCCGGATGACGCCGTATTTATCCATAATGACGCAGTTGAGGTTCGCGTCTTCGCCGATATAGCAAGACTGCATGATGATGGAGTTCTTCACGACGGCTCCCTTGGCGACCTGAACACCGCGGAACAGAATCGAATTCTCGACTTCACCGTCGATCTTGCAGCCGTCCGCTAAGAACGTATTCTTTGCGCGCGAGCCGATGCCGTAAATGGACGGCATATCGTCATTGACCTTGGTGTAAACGGGATTCATACGGTCAAAGACGGCCTCGCGGATCGCCGGATCGAGCAGCGCCATATTTGTATCGTAATACGACTGCACGGAGTCGATCACGGAGCAGAATGTCTCGATCTTATAGCCCATAATCTTGAGCTTATCGACATTCTTCATAATCAGGTCTTTTTCAAACGTGGTATAGTTTTCAGCTGCCGCCTGATTGATGAGGCGTTCGAGCAGCGATTTGTTCATCACGATGAAATTCACGCCGAAAATGCCTTCGCCTTCTTCGGCATCGGGCGACACGGTGACTTTCTTCACGCGATTGTCCGCCGCGAGATCCAAACGCATCACATTCGCGAGCATCGGATAGCGTCCCTCTTTATAGCAAAGGGTGATGTCCGCGCCGTTTTCTTGATGGAATTCCAGGAGCTTGCCGAAATCCATATTGCAGACGATATTCGTATCGCAGAGGACGACGTATTCCTCCTTGGACATATGAATGAAATCCATATTATTGCGCAGTGCTTCGATGCGGCCCGAATAGGAGCCTTTGCCGTGATTGAACGGCGGCATCAGAAACAGGCCTTCGTTCTTACGGGAAAGATCCCACGGTTTGCCCGTTCCGAGGTGATCCATCAGGGAGCGGTAATTGTTTTTGGCGATCACGCCGACCTTGGAAATGCCGCAGTTGACCATATTGGACAGCGGAAAATCAATAAAACGGTAGCGCGCGCCGAACGGAACGGAGCCCATCGTTCTGAGCGCCGTCAGATCGCTGATACAGTCGTTATACGCATCGGTATACAGAATACCCAGTACATTGTTCGCTCTCATATTTCAGCGCCTCCTTCCACGTTTTCCGTAATCATGACTTTTGCCCGAACTTTTGCTTTTTCGCCGACAGTCAGTCCCGGTCCGATAACCGCGACGCCCCATTCGTTCAAGTCTGCACACTCCTGCGGATCCTCACCGACGACCGCGCCGCTCTTGATGACGGCGTTTTCGGCGATCATCGCGTACTGGACTTTCGCGCCCTTTTCAATCTTCGCGCCGGGCATCACGATGGAATATTTGACCTCGGCGCCCTCTTCGACCGTTACGTTGGAGAAGAGAATGGAGTAATCAATCTCACCCTCGACATGGCTGCCGCCCGTGATGAGCGAATTCTGCACTTCGGCTTTGTCGGAGATGTACTGCGGCGGCGTTACGGGATTGTTGGAATAGATCTTCCACGAGGTATCGGACAGGTCGATATTTGCCACGGGATTGAGCAGATCGAGATTCGCTTCCCACAGGCTGTCGATCGTGCCGACGTCTTTCCAATAGCCGTCGAACGGGAAAGCATACATCCGCTCACCCGCTTCGTGCATCGCGGGAATGACGTCCTTGCCGAAGTCGTTGGAGGAGCCCTCCTTGGCTTCGTCGGCGATCAGGTATTCGCGCAGCTTGCTCCATGTGAACATATACACGCCCATGGAGGCCTTATTGCTCTTGGGCTGCTTCGGTTTTTCCTCGAACGCGGTGATCTTACCGTCGTCGTCCGTGAACATCAGACCGAAGCGGGACGCCTCCTCCCACGGCACTTCAAGCATGGCGATCGTGCACGCCGCGTTTTTCTGCTTATGGAACGAAAGCATCTTGGAATAATCCATTTTATAGATATGGTCGCCGGAAAGCACCGCGACATATTCGGGATTATACCGGTCAATAAAATTGATGTTCTGATAAATGGCGTTCGCGGTGCCGCGGTACCAATCCGTTCCCTTGATTTGCTGATACGGAGAAAGGATATGCACGCCGCCGTTTGCGCGGTCTAAATCCCATGCCTGTCCGTTGCCGATGTAGTCGTTGAGCTCAAGCGGCTGATACTGCGTGAGAACGCCGACCGTATCAATGCCGGAGTTGACGCAGTTGGAAAGCGGGAAATCGATGATTCGGTATTTGCCGCCGTAGGGAACGGCAGGCTTTGCGACATTTTTTGTCAGGATCCCGAGTCTGCTGCCCTGCCCGCCGGCAAGCAGCATTGCCAGACATTCAGTTTTTCTTGCCATAAGTATCCTTCCTTTGTTTGTAATGTACTATATTGAGATCATGCTGTTATTGCTCTTTTTCCGGTTGTTCGCGGTATTTCAGATAGATCGTTGACAGCGGCGGAAGACACATATCGATGCTCTGCTCCATGCCGTGCATCGGGAGCTTTTTGGTCTTATAAACGCGCTTTCTCGTGCAGCCCGTTCCGCCGAACTCTTTATTATCGGAATTGAAAACGACATCGTAAGTGCCTTTATCGGGAACGCCGATCTTATAGGAATCCCGTCTGACGCATGTAAAATTGCAGACGGCGATGAGCGAATCGCCCTTTTCGTCGGCGCGACGGAACGCGATGACGGAATTGTCACAGTCATCGCTGACAATCCAGTTGAAGCCCTCCCAGGAATAATCGATCTCCCAGAGAGGAGAATTTTCACGGTAGAAGTGATTCAGCGCTTTGACATAGTGCTGCAAATTTCTATGCGCGTCATAATCGAGTAAGAACCAGTCAAGCTGTTTTTTCTCGTCCCACTCGATGAACTGACCGAATTCCTGCCCCATGAACAAAAGCTTTTTACCGGGATGCGCGTACATATAGCCTAAGAATGCGCGCATGGAATGGAATTTTTCTTCATACGACCCCGGCATTTTATCGAGCAGCGACTTTTTGCCGTGCACCACTTCGTCATGCGAGATCGGCAGAATGAAATTCTCCGAAAACGCATAGAAGAACGAGAACGTGATCAGATCGTGATTGTACTTGCGGAAGTAGCCGTCCATCGAGAAATACTTCAGGATGTCGTTCATCCAGCCCATGTTCCACTTGAAGTTGAAGCCCAGTCCGCCGACTGCCGTCGGCTTCGTGACCAGAGGCCACGCCGTGCTCTCTTCGGCAATCATCAGTGCTTCAGGGTGCTCGCGGAATACAAATTCGTTGAGCTTGCGCAGGAACGACACCGCCTCGAGATTTTCGCGTCCGCCCTTTTCGTTGGCAACCCACTGACCGTCGTCCCGGTCATAGTCGAGATAGAGCATCGAAGCGACCGCGTCCACGCGCAGACCGTCCACATGATATTTATTCAGCCAGAATTCCGCACTCGAAAGCAGGAAGCTGCGGACTTCCTTTTTGCCATAGTCAAAGACTCTTGTACCCCAGGCGTAATGCTCACCCTTTCTCGGGTCGGCATACTCATAGCAGGGCGTGCCGTCGAACTCATACAGTCCCATCGCGTCCTTCGGGAAATGAGCGGGCACCCAGTCAAGGATCACGCCGACGCCGTTTTTGTGGCATTCGTTGATCAGATAGGCAAAGTCCTCCGGCGTCCCGTAGCGCGAAGTCGGGGCAAAATACCCCGTCACCTGATAGCCCCAGGAGCCGTCGA
Source organism: uncultured Clostridia bacterium (assembly GCA_945912145.1). Classification (GTDB taxonomy): domain Bacteria; phylum Bacillota; class Clostridia; order Oscillospirales; family Acutalibacteraceae; genus UBA1081. The sequence continues at coordinate 147,274 of CAMEBF010000002.1, forward strand.
ACGGATACTCCGTCAAGGGCAAAAATTCAATATGCGTATACCCCATTTCCTTGACATAGGGAATCAGCGCGTCCGCTAAATCGCGGTAGGAATAGAAATTGCCGTCGTCGTGCAGACGCCACGAGCCGGCGTGCACCTCGTAAATATTGACGGGAGACGAATAAATCGACGTCTGTTTTTTCTGCTTCTGCCAATCATCGTCGTCCCAACGGAACGAATCCACATCGTAAAACTTCGACGCCGTGCCGGGTCTTGTTTCGGTGTGGAAGCCGTAGGGATCGGCTTTCATCAGCTTTCTGCCGTCCTTCGCGGTGATGCAGAATTTGTAGGTATCGTAGACCTTGATACCCTTGACCGTCGCCTCCCAGATTCCCTCATTGTTGATGCGGGTCATGGGATTTTTCGTTTCTGACCAATTGTTGAAATCACCGGTCACATGAACAGCCACAGCATTCGGTGCCCAGACACGGAAAACGGTTTCCCCTGTTTTGAGCGCGTGCGCACCTAAAAATTCATACGCACGGGCATTATTCCCTTCGTGAAAAAGATAAACCGGAATGCGATACTCTTCCTTCATTTTGTACTCCATAACGGCAGTCCTCCGCGGATTCTTATGATAGATATTATTATTTTAACAAACTTTTCTCCATTTTTCAAGTCATTATTTGACTATATTGCAAAAGAGGGTGCTAATATTTTTGGTATTTTATTGTGAGAAATGCACAAAACATAGTTCAATGTTCGGCTCATTCTGTTGCTATCATTCCAAATTAAAAAACAAAAGACTTGACAAATACCCCACGAGGGTATATAATCAAAATCAAGCAAATACCCCTATAGGGTATATTATACTATTGGCATTTAAAAACTGACTGTCTAAAGTTCAAAGTGCAAAGTCGGAAAAGGCTTCGCCTTTTCATTCATGATAAAAAGCGCGCCGCAGGCGTTAAAATCAAGCCCGCAGGGCTTCCGAAACTGCACTTTGCACTCTGAACTTTGCTCATTATAAAAATGAGGTGTTTTTATGGCTCATGAAGTTAAGAATAATGTAAATACTGATACCGCGTGCTGTTGCCGTTATAAGAAGACGCCGCGAAGTCCGGAAGAGCTGAAGCTCTTGGAAAACCGCCTGAACCGCATCATCGGACAGCTCGGCGGCATCAAAAAAATGCTCGGCGAGAATCGCTATTGCGGCGATATTCTCACGCAGCTTTCCGCCGCCGAAAGCGCGCTGCAAAATCTCGGCTATCTCATTTTGCAGGAGCATATGGAGACCTGTGTCGCCGAAAAAATCAAAGAAGGCGACAGCGACATCATCGGCGAGACGGTAGAGCTGATGAAAAAACTGAAATAGAAGGTGAAACCCATGAAACAAAAATTTGATATTACGGGAATGTCCTGCTCCGCGTGCAGCGCCGCCGTGGAACGAAGCGTCAAAAAGCTCAGCGGACTGCAAAAGGCCGAAGTCAGTCTTCTGACAAACAGCATGACCGCAGAGTACGACGAAACCGTTCTGACACCTGAGGACATCATCAAAGCCGTTGAAAAGGCGGGCTACGGCGCAAAGGTGCACGAATCAAAATCCGCCACGCCGAAAAAAGAAAAACAAGAAAAAACGGACGATGTCAGGGAGATGAAAATCCGGCTCATCGTGTCTTTTCTCTGCCTGATTCCATTGATGTATATCGCCATGGGGCATATGCTTTCGCTGCCGCTTCCCGATTCTCTCACAGGGACGAAGAACGGCGTATCATTCGCGTTTTCGCAGTTTCTGCTGACGCTGCCGATTGTCTATGTCAACCGCAAATACTTCATAAAAGGCTTCAAATCGCTGTTCCACGGCGCGCCGAACATGGATACGCTTGTGGCGACCGGCTCGACGGCGGCGATTCTTTACGGGATTTATTCCGTTTTTGCCATCGCGAACGCCATCGGCAAGGGCGATATGCACACGGCGATGGACTATATGCACAACCTCTATTTTGAATCGGGTGCCATGATCTTAACGCTCATCACGCTCGGCAAATATTTTGAAGCGCGCTCCAAGCGCAGAACGTCGGACGCGATCGCGGGACTGCTCGCACTTTCACCCGATACCGCAATCGTGGAACGGGACGGAACGGAAATCGAAATTCCGACAAGCGAAGTCAAGGTCGGTGACACCGTCATCGTCAAGCCCGGCGCGAGCATACCCGTAGACGGCACAATTCTCAGCGGCAGCGCATCAATCGATGAATCCGCAATCACAGGCGAAAGCATTCCGGCAGAGAAAACCGTCGGCGACAGCGTGACCGGCGGCACCGTCAGCAAAAGCGGCTATATTCGCATGAGAGCCGAAAAAATCGGCGAAGACACGGCACTTTTCAAAATTCTGCATCTTGTGGAGGAAGCGTCCTCCTCGAAAGCACCGATTGCACGACTCGCCGATAAGGTCAGCGGAATCTTTGTCCCGTCCGTCATGGCGATCGCCGTCGTCACCTTTATCGTCTGGATGATCGTAAAAAAAGATTTCAGTTTTGCGCTGTCTCTCGCGATCTCCGTGCTTGTCATTTCCTGTCCCTGTGCGCTGGGACTTGCGACGCCGACCGCCATCATGGTCGGAACCGGCAAGGGCGCGTCGAACGGCATTCTGATCCGTTCGGCGGAAAGCCTTGAAACGGCGCACAAGATCGACACCGTCATTCTCGATAAAACCGGCACCGTCACCGAGGGAAAGCCGGCGGTAACGGATCTTCTTCCGGCAGACGGCGTGCGTGAAACCGAGCTGCTGACATTCGCTTACGCCGCCGAAAAGCTCTCCGAGCATCCGCTGTCCCTTGCCGTTGCCAAGGAAGCCGAAAAACGGCAGATCGAGCCCCTGACGGCTCTGGATTACAAAAATATTCCCGGCAGAGGCATCACCGCCGTGGTCGATGGAAAAACCGTTTCGGCAGGCAATCTTCTTTTGATGACCGACAATGGCATTGACGTTTCCGCCGTCAGAACAACAGCCGACAAACTCTCGGACGAAGGCAAAACGCCGCTGTTCTTCGCCTGCGATAACCGACTGCTCGGCATCATCGCTGTGGCGGACGTCATCAAGCCGACGAGCCGTGAGGCGGTCAGCGATTTCAAAAAGCTCGGCATCGATGTGATCATGCTCACCGGCGACAACGAAAAAACGGCGCGCCACATCGCCGAAAAGGCAGGAATCGACACGGTGATCGCCGGCGTTCTGCCCGACGGCAAGGAGGAAATCGTCAGGCAGAAGCAGAGCGACAACAAAAAAGTCGCCATGATCGGCGACGGCATCAACGATGCCCCTGCACTCACAAGAGCCGACGTCGGAATCGCCATCGGCGCGGGAACGGACGTCGCGATTGAATCCGCCGACATCGTGCTGATGAAAAGCGATCTGAACGACGCGGTCGGCGCGGTCAAGCTGAGCAAGGCGGTCATCAAAAACATCAAGGAAAACCTGTTCTGGGCGTTTTTCTACAACACGCTCGGCATTCCGCTTGCCGCCGGCGTGCTCTATATCCCGTTCGGCATCAAGCTCAATCCCATGATTGGCGCTGCCTGTATGAGTTTAAGCTCCGTCTGCGTCGTGCTGAACGCGCTACGGCTTAAATTCTTCAAATACAAAAAAGAAGCTTCCGAAGAAGCTCCTGAAACGATTCCAACTGAAAGGAGAACCGATATGGAAAAGACGATTTTTATTGACGGCATGATGTGCGCACATTGCACGGGACGCGTCGAAAAAGCGCTGAACGCGCATGACGGCATCACCGCGACGGTCAGCCTCGAGGACAAATGCGCCCGTGTGACGCTTTCTTCTCCCGTTTCCGACAACGAGCTGAAAGCCATCGTCGAAGCCGAAGGCTACACCGTCACGGACATCAAATAATCAGTAAAACCATCAGGGCGAGGACGGCGATCACCGCCGCGCCGACGCCGACCGCAAGAGCCGTCATGACCGCTTTGTTCGAGCCGAGTCTCGTCAAAAAGTCGGACGGCTCTTGTTCTTCGCTCTTTTGTATGATGCGCAGAAGATCCGCTTTCATCTCGGCGGCACTTTGGTATCGATCCTCGGGTCGGAATGCGCAGGCTTTCGCGAGAACTCTCATCAGATCGTCGTTCCCGACAGGCGGTAATTCTTCACCGAGGAGACGCCGCTGCAGGGCATTTTCGCGCCGAGCTGCCGACGGCTTATCCGTCTCTTCAAACGGCAGTCGTCCGTGATTCAGAAAGCGGTACAGCACGATGCCGAGCGAATAAATATCGGCGGTGCTGTTATATTTTTCGCCCTTATAGACCTCCGGTGCCATATAGGCGTAGGTGCCTTTTTTCGAGCGGGCAAAGCTGTTTTTCTCCATCGTCCGTGCGATGCCGAAATCGCCCAGCTTAAAGTCGCCGTCCGGCGAGACTAAAATATTTTCGGGCTTGATATCGCGATGCAGGATCTGATGCTTTTCGCAGACCTCCAATGCGCCGCACAGATCAAGCGCGAGCTTGAGCGCGTCCGCTTCGGTGAAGTCGTGACGCTTTTCGTACTGCAAAACCGGCTCTAAGTATTCCATGCGGATCAGGATGTCACAGCCGCCGTCCTCTTCATGACGGACGACCTCGTAATCCTCAAAGCTGACGATATGGCTGTTCCCCTTGAGACGCGACATCAGCGAAATCTCCGACGTCACTTCGCGGATGCAGTCGTCTGCGCAATCGTCGGCAGAAATCGGAATGACCTTCATGGCGGCGAAGTAATCCTCGCCGAGGTCGTTCTTCTTTAGCCGATATACGGAGCCGTAGCTGCCCGAGCCGATCCGCTTGTCAATTTTCCAGGAACCGAAATAAGTATCGTTGAGCTTTAGCATGGCTGAATATCCTCAAGTTCCTTAAGCCACGCCGCGGCGGACGCGTCACTCGGCATTCGCCAGTCACCACGCGGGGACAGACACACGCTGCCGACCTTGACGCCGTCGGGCAGGCAGCTCCGTTTGAACTGCTGCGAGAAGAAGCGTTTATAAAAGGTTTTCAGCCATTTGAGAATGGTCTCGCCGTCAAAATCGCCTTCAAACGCTTTTAGGGCAAGCGCATAGATTTTTTTCGGCGCAAAGCCGTAACGAAGCATATAATACAGGAAGAAATCGTGCAGAATATACGGCCCGACCAGGCTTTCCGTCTCCTGCGTGATGTTGCCGTTTTCGTCCGGCGGCAGCAGCTCGGGGCTGATGGGCGTATCGATAATATCATACAGCACTTCGGCGCAGCCTGCGAAAATGTCGTGCTGCGCGATGCTCGCGATCATCCATTTAATCAGTGTTTTCGGAATGCTCGCATTCACGCCGTACATACTCATATGATCGGCGTTATAGGTGCACCAGCCGAGCGCAAGCTCGCTCAGATCGCCGGTTCCGACCACGAAGCCGCCCTCTTTGCAGGCGATGTCCATCAGAATTTGTGTGCGTTCACGCGCCTGTACGTTTTCAAACGTCACGTCGAGCGTCTCCATATCGTGCCCGATGTCGCGGCAATGGAGCGTACAGGCCTCGCGGATATTGACTTCACGAGCCGTCACGCCGAGCGCGTCCATGAGCTTCCAGGCGTTGCTGTGGGTTCGGTCAGTCGTGCCGAAGCAAGGCAGCGTGACCGCGATGACGTCCGTCAGCGGACGGTTCAGCGATTGCATCGCATAGACCGTGACGAGCAGCGCAAGCGTCGAATCAAGACCGCCGGAAACGCCGATCACCGCTTTACCGCGCGTGACCTCCAACCGCTTTTTCAGTCCTGCCGCCTGCATCTCAAAAATCGCCATACAGCGTTCTTTCCTGTCCTGCTCACTCGCCGGGACGAACGGCCGTTTTGAGAGTACGGCTTCCTGACCGTCGCCGTGAACGTCCTGCGTTTTGCCACGGACGCTGACAAAGACCGCATCGTCCTGCGCGCCGTAGAGAGACGCGCAGTCGCGGAAGGTTTTGTATTTCATGCGATCGGCTCTGATCTTGCCGATGTCGATGTCCTGCACCAACAAATAATCCGAATCGATGGTTTTTCGGTTCTCGCAAAGCAGCGTGCCGTTTTCCGCCATCAGACTGTGACCGGAGAAGATCAAGTCCTGCGTCGATTCGCACGCGCCCGCCGATGTGTAGACATAGGCGCACAGGCAACGCGCCGACTGCTGGCTGACAAGCGAACGGCGGTAATGCCGCTTGGCGATCGTTTCGTTGCTCGCCGAAAGATTGCAGATGAGCTCCGCACCGCGCAACGTCAGCAGCGTACTCGGCGGCAGCGGCGTCCAGAGATCCTCGCAGATTTCAATCGCAAAATTGACTTCATTCTTATAGCGGAAGATCAGATTGCTTCCGACGGGAATGTCGTAATCGTCCTCGCAATCCGCGCACAGGTCGGAAAAGCGCACCGTATCCGTCTGCAAATCAGCGGCGGACGAAAACCAACGCTGCTCATAAAATTCATTGTAATTCGGCAAAAAAGTCTTCGGAACGATGCCGCAGATTCTGCCGTTCGACAGCGTCAGCGCGCAGTTATAAAGCTGACCGCCGATGGCAAGCGGCGCGCCTACAAGCACGGCGAAATCATACCGCCGGCTCTCTTCGGCGATTCTCACAAGGCACTTTTTGACGCTCCTGAGAAGCTGCGACTGAAAAAACAGGTCGCCGCAGGTATAGCCCGTCAGGCAAAGCTCCGGAAAAACCACCAGATCGGCGTTCTTCGCGGCGGCTTCCTGCATTTTTTCGAGTATTGTTTCCGTATTCAGAGCGGGATCGCCGACCGACAGATTCGGAACGGCGCAGACCGCGCGGATATAATCAAACATGACATTCCCTCCATGCCTATATCATAATACGAATTTTTGATTTTGTCAATCTCTCCCTATGGTTTGCATTTTCAGATATTCTATGCTATACTGAGAAAAAAATGAACGAAGGGTGATCGTAATGATTTTTTTGACAACCCCGATTGACGAGCCGAACTATAACACGATCATGCAAACGGAAGTTGAGCCGCTTCTTGCTGCCATCCGGAAAGACGGTACGTTTATCACAACCGACGGCAAGCGCATTCACTATGAAGCGCACCTTGCCGAAAAGGCACAAGGCGCGGTCGTGATCTTCCACGGTTTTACGGAATCGGCGGAAAAATTCCGCGAAATGGCGTATTATTTCGTGCAGAACGGTTTCTCCGCATTTGCGCTGGATCATCGCGGACACGGCGAATCCGACCGCATTCCCGGCGATCTCGAAACGGTGCGGCTGAACGATTTTGACGACTATATCCGGGACGCGAACGTCTTTGTCCGCGACGTCGTAAAGCCCCTGACAGGCGACCTGCCGCTGTATCTCTACGCGCATTCGATGGGCGGCGCGATCGGCGGACGCTATCTTCAGGAATATCCCGACGACTTCGCAAAAGCCGTCCTCTCCTCCCCCATGATCTGCGCGAACACGGGAATGCCGATTCCTGTCGCCAAAGCGCTGGCGGCGGCGATGTGCGCCGTGGGATTGGGGAATGCCTCCGTTCCCGGCCGCTGTCATTTTAACGAAAACGAAACGGTCGAAGACAGCGACGATACAAGCGAGGCGCGCTTCCTCTACTACCACGAAAAACGGCTGAAAAATCCGGTGCTCAGGACTTCCGGACCGTCGTTCCGCTGGGTCAAAGAAGCGATGGCTGTGACCGACAAGCTTCTCGATAACAAAAACTGTGGAAAAGTCGCCGCCAAGGTGCTGATCTTTCAGCCCCAAACCGACCGTCAGGTCTTGTCGCCCTATCAGAACAAATTCGCAGGGGAGCTGCGCGACGCGAAGCTCATTTTCGTCCCAGGTGCAAAGCATGAAATTTACGCCTCAACCAACGACGTTTTGCAGCCGTATCTCGAAGATATTTTCGCGTTCCTCGGATAATTCTATCATAATTGCAAAACCGAATATCAGACAAAAAAACGGGTGCCGGAAAACCGACACCCTGATTTTTTATGATGGAACGAAATTATTCGTCGATCTCGGTAACAACGCCCGAACCAACCGTTCTGCCGCCCTCACGGATAGCGAAACGAAGTCCCTGCTCAATAGCGATGGGCGTGATCAGTTCAACAGCCATAACAACGTTATCGCCGGGCATGCACATCTCAGTGCCTTCGGGAAGGGAGATAACACCCGTAACGTCCGTCGTTCTGAAATAGAACTGAGGTCTGTAGTTGTTGAAGAACGGAGTATGACGGCCGCCTTCATCTTTGGTCAGAACGTAAACCTGACCTTTGAATTTGGTGTGGGGATGGATGGAGCCGGGCTTGGAGATAACCTGTCCACGCTCGATCTCTGTTCTCTGAACACCACGAAGCAGAGCGCCTACGTTGTCGCCGGCCTCAGCATAATCGAGCTGCTTTCTGAACATTTCAAGACCGGTGCAGACCGTCTTTCTCTTCTCTTCCTTCAGACCAACGATTTCAACTTCCTCGTTGACATTCAGGCGGCCACGCTCAACTCTACCGGTAGCAACCGTACCACGACCCGTGATGGTGAAAACGTCCTCAACGGGCATAAGGAACGGCTGGTCAGCCTTACGGTCGGGAGTGGGGATATAGGAGTCAACAGCATCCATGAGTTCCCAGATGCAGGCAAGCTCGGGAGCGTTAACATCCGTGCCGCTGTACTGAAGAGCCTGGAGAGCAGAACCCTTGATGATGGGCGTGTCGTCGCCGGGGAATTCGTACTCGTCAAGAGTCTCACGAACTTCCATTTCAACGAGCTCAAGAAGCTCGGGGTCATCAACCTGGTCAACCTTGTTCAGGAAAACGATGATGTAGGGAACGCCAACCTGACGGGCAAGAAGCAGATGCTCTTTGGTCTGAGCCATGGGGCCGTCGGTAGCGGCGATAACAAGGATAGCGCCGTCCATCTGAGCTGCGCCGGTGATCATGTTCTTGATATAGTCGGCATGGCCGGGGCAGTCAACGTGCGCATAGTGGCGGGTTTCGGTTTCATATTCAACGTGAGCTGTGTTGATTGTGATACCACGCTCTCTCTCTTCGGGAGCCTTATCGATGTTAGCGTAATCAACGAATTCAGCTTCACCCTTCATAGCGAGAGTCTTTGTGATAGCAGCTGTCAGAGTTGTTTTACCATGGTCAACGTGACCGATAGTACCAATGTTAACATGGGGTTTGGTTCTTTCAAATTTAGCTTTTGCCATTTGAATGTTCCTCCTTTGATTGATATCAAATAGTTTACTTTTTTATTGTAACACAAATATCAGAAATTTCAAGAGATTTCTTAAAAATAACTCTTATTTATTTCTGTTGCCGATGACGGTGTCCGCAATGTTCTTGGGAACCTGTTCATAGTGGCTGGGCTCCATGACGTACTGGCCGCGACCCTGCGTTTTGGAACGGAGATCCGTCGCGTAGCCGAACATGGAAGCAAGCGGAACCGTTGCATTGACCTGAACGGCACCGACACGGTGCTCCATCTCTTTCATCATGCCGCGTCTGGCGGTGATATCGCCGATAACGTCGCCGAGATAATCGTCGGGCGTCGTGACCGCAATCTTCATGATGGGCTCCATCAGGACGGGACCGGCTTTCTGCATGGCTTCCTTGAAAGCCATTGAACCGACCATCTTGAACGCCATTTCCGAAGAGTCGACTTCGTGGTAAGAACCGTCGAATACGACGCAGCGGACATCCACGACGTTATAGCCGGCGAGAACGCCGTTCTGCATTGCGCCTTTGATACCGGCTTCGATCGCGGGGATATACTCCTTCGGGATCGCGCCGCCGACAACCTCATTGACAAATTCAAAGCCTTTGCCGGGGTTGGGCTCGATGCGCATCTTGACATGACCGTACTGACCGTGACCGCCGGACTGCTTGGCGTACTTGGTATCGACAGTGGCTTCTTTCGTGATGGTCTCACGGTAAGCAACCTGCGGATTACCGACATTGGCTTCGACCTTGAATTCACGCAGAAGTCTGTCTACGATGATTTCCAGATGAAGCTCGCCCATACCGGCGATGATCGTCTGACCGGTTTCCTGATCGGTGTAGAATTTGAACGTGGGATCCTCTTCGGCCAGCTTTGCAAGCGCAATGCCCATCTTTTCCTGACCGGCGCGGGTCTTCGGCTCAATCGCAACACGGATAACGGGATCCGGGAAGTTCATGGATTCGAGGATAATCGGATGATTCTCATCGCAGAGGGTATCACCCGTAGTGGTATTCTTGACGCCGACAACGGCCGCGATGTCGCCTGCGTAGCAGGTGTCGATCTCCTGTCTGTGGTTGGAGTGCATCTGAAGAATACGTCCCAGACGCTCCGATTTGCCCTTGACGGAGTTGTAAACGGTCGTACCGGCAACAGCCATACCCGAATAAACGCGGAAATAGCAGAGTTTTCCGACGAACGGGTCGGTTGCAATTTTGAAAGCGAGAGCGGCAAACGGCTCGTCATCGGAAGAATGACGGTACTCCTCTTCGCCGGTTTCGGGATTCGTGCCCTTGATCGACTCGATATCGGTCGGAGCGGGCATGTAGTCCACGATCGCGTCGAGAAGCTTCTGGACGCCCTTGTTACGGTAAGAAGTACCGCAGACAACGGGAACCATGTCGTTTGCAATCGTTGCTTTTCTGATGCAGCTCTTGATTTCTTCCTTCGTGAGCTCTTCGCCGTTGAAATACTTCTCAAGCAGCGCTTCGTCCTGCTCGGCAACGTGCTCAATCATCTCATCATGATATTTCTGCGCGATCTCTTTCATGTCGTCGGGGATTTCCTCGACTCTCATGTCAAGACCCTTATCATCATAATAGATATCTGCTTTCATTTCGACCAGGTCGATTATGCCTTTGAAGTCTGCCTCAGCGCCGATAGGAAGCTGAATCGGAACAGCATTACATTTGAGTCTGTCCTTCATCATGTCAAGAACATTATAGAAGTTAGCGCCCATGATGTCCATCTTGTTGACGTACACCATTCTGGGTACATGATACTCGTCAGCCTGTCTCCAAACAGTTTCTGACTGTGGCTCAACGCCGCCTTTGGCACAAAGAACCGTAACGGAACCGTCAAGAACGCGGAGAGAACGCTGGACTTCTACCGTGAAGTCAACGTGACCCGGCGTGTCGATGATGTTGATTCTGTACTTATTCTGCTTGGGGTCGTCCTTTTTGGTCCAGAAGCACGTCGTCGCAGCGGAGGTAATCGTGATACCTCTCTCCTGCTCCTGCGCCATCCAGTCCATCGTGGCGGTACCGTCATGCGTTTCACCGATCTTATGATTGACGCCGGTGTAATACAGAATACGTTCCGTCGTGGTAGTCTTACCGGCATCGATGTGTGCCATGATACCGATATTTCTTGTTAATTCAAGTGAGACCTGCCTTGGCATAATAACCTCCAAAAATGTAAATGCGATTGTAGGATGGAATTACCAACGGAAATGGGAGAACGCCTTGTTGGCTTCTGCCATCTTGTGGGTATCTTCACGCTTTTTGAATGCAGAACCCTGTTCGTTCTTGGCATCCATGATTTCGCCTGCAAGTCTTTCCTTCATTGTCTTTTCGGAACGCTGACGAGCGTAGAGTGTAATCCATCTGAGACCCAAAGTCTGTCTTCTCTCGGGACGGACATCCATGGGTACCTGATAGGTAGAACCGCCGACACGGCGAGCCTTTACCTCGAGCAAGGGCATAACATTCTCCATTGCTGCTTCAAATACCTCAAGGGGTTCCTCCCCGGTTTTTTCTCTGATGATGTCAAAAGCTTCGTAAACGATCTTCTGCGCAACACCTTTTTTACCGTCGTACATAACACTGTTGATCAAACGTGTTACGAGTTTTGAGTTGTAAAGCGGATCGGGCAAAACATCACGTTTTGCTACATTGCCTCTTCTTGGCACTTCGCTTCCCTCCTTCATAATAATGATATCATAGGTACTCGAGTGACAAAATTCCCGTGGCGCCAATAACGAGGTTATACATATATATAAACTCGCATTGGTGAAAGTTTGCTTTCGCCTGCAAGAAGATTTGTCCTAAATACGTGGCTAAGAATTATTTCTTAGCGGCTTTCGGAACTTTTGCTCCGTACTTGGAACGAGCCTGCATTCTGCCGTTAACGCCCTGTGTATCGAGAACGCCTCGGATGATGTGGTAACGCACACCGGGAAGATCCTTAACACGGCCGCCGCGGATCAGAACGACGCTGTGCTCCTGAAGGTTGTGACCGACGCCGGGAATATAAGCCGAAACTTCGATTCCGTTTGTCAGCCGGACTCTCGCGAGTTTTCTCAGAGCGGAGTTGGGCTTTTTGGGGGTATCGGTCTTAACAACCGTGCATACGCCTCTCTTCTGCGGAGAATTGTGATCGGTCATCACGTTTTTCTTCGAGTTCAAGCCTTTGCCCAGAGCGGGAGCCTTTGACTTCTTTTCAAGAGTCTTTCTGCCGTTACGAACGAGCTGATTAAAGGTTGGCAATCTGTTCACCTCCTGTGTTATTTTCTATCAAAAAGGAGAAATTAAACAAGAACTTCCCCTTAAAAATAGCGGCTTTTGTTTTGTTTGACAAAAGTGTTGACATTCAGACTAAAAATATGCCATACAATTCAATATTGTAACGCAAATCGGTCTTTCTGTCAACACTTTTTACAAATTTTTTCGTTTATTTTCGGTTAAAATCCCAAAGTCAGGGGCATCGGCTCTTCTTCTTCGACATCAATCTCAACATCGTTATAGCACTTCATACCCGTACCGGAGGGAAGGAGCTTACCGATAATGACGTTCTCTTTCAGTCCGTGGAGCGGGTCTTTCTTGCCCTTGATCGCAGCGTCGGTCAGCACTCTCGTGGTCTCCTGGAAGGAGGCGGCGGACAGGAACGAATCCGTTGCCAGCGATGCTTTCGTGATACCGAGCAGAACCGCTTCGCCCTGGGCTTCATGCAGCTCTTCGCCGGTTTCCGCCATACGGGCTCTGATTTCGTCATTCGCGGCGATGAAATCGCCTTTCTCAACCGTCGAACCGGGCAGCAGCTTCGTGTCGCCGGCGTCCGTGATGCGGATCTTACGCATCATCTGACGGACGATAACCTCGATGTGCTTATCGTTGATCTCAACACCCTGCAGTCTGTAGACGAGCTGAACCTCACGGATCAGGTAATTGTGAACGGCGTCTACGCCGAGAATTTCGAGCACGTCATGCGGATTGATGGAGCCGTCCGTGATGGGCGCGCCTTTCTCGATCTCCTGACCTTCCTTGACACAAATACGGGAATCGTACGGAATCAGATACTTACGCTGATCCTCTTTGTTCGTCACGACAACATTCGTCACGGTGTTCTGATTCTTCTTGATCTCCTCGAACGAGACGAGGCCGCCGATTTCGGACAGCATCGCCAGAATCTTGGGCTTTCTCGCTTCAAACAGCTCTTCAACACGGGGAAGACCCTGTGTGATATCGGAAGACGATGTAACGCCGCCGGTGTGGAACGTTCTCATGGTCAGCTGCGTACCGGGTTCACCGATGGACTGCGCCGCGATGATACCGACAGCCTCGCCGACCTGAACGGTGTTGCCCGTCGCCAGGTTCTTACCGTAGCACTTGATGCAGACGCCCTCTTTTGAGCGGCAGGTCAGCAGGGAACGGATCACGACTTTTTCCGCGCCGGTATCGGCGATCTTCTTCGCGTCCTCGTCGGTCATCATGTGATCGTTGTCGACAAGCACTTCGCCGGTTTCGGCATCGCAGAACGGATCAAGCAGGAAACGGCCGACAAGTCTCTCTTCGAGCGGCTCGATGATGCTGTTGTCCTCGCTCTTGATGGCGGAGACCGTCAGACCCTCTGTGCAGCCGCAATCGTATTCGCGGATGATAACGTCCTGCGAAACATCGACAAGACGTCTGGTCAGGTAACCGGAGTCAGCCGTTCTCAGAGCGGTATCGGCCAGACCTTTACGGGCACCACGGGAGGAGATGAAGTATTCAAGAACGTTCAGACCTTCGCGGTAGTTCGCACGAATGGGAATCTCGATTGTTTTACCGGCGGTATTGGCGATCAGTCCGCGCATACCGGCGAGCTGACCCAACTGGTTCGTACTGCCTCGAGCGCCGGAATCGACCATCATGAAGATGGGGTTATCCTGGGAAAGTCCGACCGTAATCTCGTTCTGAACCTTGGCGGTGCATTTTTCCCATGCGCTGATGGTGAACTTGGAGCGATCCTTATCGGAGGCAAGACCTCTGCGGTGCAGGGCGTTGATCTTATCGACCTGCTCCTGCGCTTCGGCGAGGTATTTCTTCTTGTTTTCGGGAATGATCGCGTCAAAAACAGATACCGTAATGCCGCTCTTGGTGGAATATTTATAGCCCTGCGCTTTGATTTTATCCAGCATTTCAGAGGCTTCGTGAATGCCTTTTACCTTAATGGCTTTATCAATGATCTTACCGAGCTCTTTCTTCTTGACGAGATAGTCGACCTCAAGCGCAAAGGCATTTTCGGGATCGCTTCTGTCCACGATGCCGAGATCCTGCGGGATCGGATCGTTGAAGATGACGCGGCCGAGCGTCGTTTCGATGAGCTTCGAGGCGGGCTTGCCGTCGATTTCCTTGGTCATGCGGATCTTGCACAGCGCGTGCAGATCAAGATCGCCTTCGTCATACGCCATGACAGCTTCGTTGACATCGCGGAAGACCTTACCTTCACCGGGAACACCGGATTTGATCAGCGTCAGATAGTAGGAACCGAGAACCATATCCTGCGTGGGAACTGTAACGGGCTTGCCGTCGGAGGGCTTGAGCAGGTTGTTGGCGGCGAGCATGAGGAATCTCGCTTCGGCCTGCGCTTCTGCGGAAAGCGGAACGTGAACCGCCATCTGGTCGCCGTCGAAGTCGGCGTTGAACGCGGTACAGGCCAACGGATGCAGCTTAATGGCGCGTCCCTCAACGAGGACGGGCTCAAATGCCTGAATGCCGAGTCGGTGCAGCGTCGGCGCACGGTTCAACATAACGGGGTGATCCTTGATGGCGATCTCCAGCGCATCCCAGACCTCGGGGCCGGCTCTGTCCACCATTTTTCTCGCGCTCTTGATATTCTTGGCGATGTCCTGCTCCACAAGGCGTTTCATGACAAACGGCTTGAAAAGCTCGAGCGCCATCTCCTTGGGCAGACCGCACTGATAGATTTTGAGTTCGGGACCGACGACGATAACGGAACGGCCGGAGTAGTCGACACGCTTACCCAGAAGGTTCTGACGGAAACGTCCCTGCTTACCTTTGAGCATATCGGAAAGGGATTTCAGCGGACGGTTGTTCGCGCCGGTGACGGGACGGCCTCTTCTGCCGTTGTCGATCAGGGCGTCAACCGCTTCCTGCAGCATTCTCTTCTCGTTGCGGACGATAATTTCGGGCGCGCCGAGCTCCAGAAGCTTTGCCAGACGGTTGTTTCTATTGATGACTCTTCTGTACAGATCGTTCAGGTCGCTTGTGGCGAAACGGCCGCCGTCGAGCTGAACCATGGGACGGATGTCAGGCGGAATGACCGGCAGCACATCGAGGATCATCCACTCGGGACGGTTGCCCGAAGCGCGGAACGCCTCTACGACTTCCAGTCTTTTCAAAATTTTCGTTTTCTTCTGACCGCTTGCTTCGGCGATTTCTTCCTTGAGTTGTTCGCTCAGCTCGTCAAGGTCGATCTGACAGAGAAGCTCCTTGACCGCTTCGGCGCCCATGGCGGCGCGGAACGAATCGTCGCCGTATTTTTCGGCAATATCGTCGTATTCTTTATCGGAAATGACCTGTCCTTTGGTCAGCGGGACGCTGTCGTCGAGCACCTCAAGGACAAGATATTTCGCAAAATAGAGGACATTTTCCAGCTCGCGCGGCGAGATATCAAGCATCAGACCCATGCGGGAGGGAATCCCCTTGAAATACCAGATATGGGAGACCGGGCACGCCAGCTCGATATGACCCATTCTCTCACGACGGACTTTCGCCTTGGTGATCTTGACGCCGCAGCGTTCGCAGACCTTGCCCTTATAACGGATTCTCTTATAGCGTCCGCAATGGCACTCCCAGTCCTTCTGGGGACCGAAGATGCGCTCGCAGTAAAGACCGTCGCGCTCGGGTTTGAGTGTTCTGTAATTTATGGTTTCGGGCTTCTTGACCTCGCCGTAAGACCATTCGCGAATGGTGTCCGGCGAAGCAAGTCCGATCTGAATGGATTCGAAGTTCAATTCATTATAATTGCTTTCGTTAAGCATTGACAGATTCCTTCTTCCTTTGCAATATCGTGGGACGCTGCTGTTTAATACTCATCATCGTCAGCGTTATTCTCTAAAAACTGACCTAAATTCTGAGCGAAATCATCCAGATCCGCGTCGTCTTCATCGGAATCAAGCGCCGGCGCGCCGTAATCCTCATCGTCCTCCTCGTCATCGTCGAAAAGACCGAAATCGCCGTCGTCGTCAGGTGCTTCCTCAATGCCGAAGCCGTCGGCACCCTCCATGTCGTTTACGATTTCATTCGGCTCCGAGGGAACATAATCGCCGTCGTCATCGAAATCCTGTTTCAAATCAATTTCTTCGTCGTTTTCATCCAGCACCTTAACGTCCAGACAAAGGGACTGCAATTCCTTAATCAGAACCTTGAAGGATTCGGGAATACCGGGCTTCGGTACGTTCTGACCCTTGACGATCGCTTCATACGTCTTGACACGTCCGACAACGTCGTCCGACTTGATGGTCAGAATTTCCTGAAGCGTATAAGCAGCGCCGTAAGCCTCCAGAGCCCAGACCTCCATTTCACCGAAACGCTGACCGCCGAACTGCGCTTTACCGCCGAGGGGCTGCTGCGTAACCATGGAGTAGGGACCCGTGGAACGGGCATGGATTTTATCGTCAACCAGATGATGCAGTTTCAGGAAGTACATGATACCGACCGTCACGCGATTATCAAACTTCTGACCGGTGCGGCCGTCGTACAGAACGGTCTTGCCGTCCTCGCTGAGCCCCGCTTCTTTCAGACATTCCACGATGTCCGCCTCATGCGCGCCGTCGAAAACAGGCGTCATGATCTTCCAGCCGAGCTTTTTGCAGGCGTAACCGAGCGTAACCTCGAGAACCTGTCCGATATTCATTCGGGAGGGAACACCCAGGGGGTTCAGGACGATGTCAAGCGGCGTACCGTCGGGCAGGAAGGGCATATCCTCCTGCGGCAGAATGCGGGAAACAACGCCCTTGTTACCGTGACGTCCCGCCATTTTGTCGCCGACGCTGATCTTTCTCTTCTGCGCGATGTAGCAGCGGACGACCTTATTGACGCCGGGGCTCAGCTCGTCGCTGTTCTCTCTCGTGAAGATCTCGACATCGACCACGATGCCGTATTCGCCGTGCGGCACTTTCAGAGAGGTATCTCTGACCTCACGGGCTTTTTCGCCGAAGATGGCGCGAAGAAGTCTCTCTTCGCTGGTCAGCTCCGTCTCGCCCTTCGGGGTGACTTTACCGACCAGAATATCGCCGGAATGCACTTCGGCGCCGATGCGGATAATGCCGTTTTCGTCCAGATCCTTCAGCGCGTCTTCGCCGACGTTGGGGATATCTCTTGTGATCTCCTCCGCGCCGAGTTTCGTGTCTCGTGCTTCGATCTCGTATTCTTCAATATGAATCGACGTATACACGTCGTCGCGTACTAATTTTTCGTTCAACAGCACGGCGTCCTCGTAGTTGTAGCCCTCCCACGTCATAAAGCCGATGAGAGCGTTTTTACCCAGAGAGATTTCGCCGTCGCAGGTAGCGGGGCCGTCTGCGATGACCTCGTGCTCCTGCACCTTCTGACCGGCTTCCACGATGGGCTTCTGGTTGATGCAGGTACCCTGGTTGGAGCGCATGAACTTGATCAGCTCATACACGTCCACCGTGTTGTCGTCCGCCGTGATTTCAATGCTGTCGGCGCTGACTTTCGTGACCGTACCGGCGCGCTTCGCGATGACCGCAACGCCGGAGTCAACCGCCGCCTTATATTCCATACCGGTGCCGACGATGGGGGAATCTGTCTTGAGAAGCGGCACAGCCTGCTTCTGCATGTTGGATCCCATCAGGGCGCGGTTGGCGTCGTCGTTTTCGAGGAACGGAATCATCGCCGTCGCAACGGAGACAACCATCTTGGGCGAAACGTCCATGTAGTCCGCTTCGGAAGCGGGGATCTCGCGGAACTCGTCGCGGAAACGAACCGTCACGCGGTCATTCACGAAATGACCTTCGGCATCGAGCGGCTCATTCGCCTGCGCGACCATGAATTCGTCCTCCACGTCCGCCGTCATATATTCCACTTCGTCCAGAACGCGACCCGTCTCCTTATCCACACGACGGAACGGCGCTTCGACAAAGCCGTATTTGTTGATTCTGGCAAAGGTTGCCAGCGAGGAGATCAGACCGATGTTCGGACCTTCGGGCGTCTCAATCGGGCACATACGTCCGTAATGGGAGTAGTGAACGTCTCGAACCTCGAATCCGGCGCGGTCACGGGAAAGACCGCCGGGGCCCAATGCGGACAGACGGCGTTTATGCGTCAGTTCGGCAAGGGGGTTATTCTGATCCATGAACTGCGACAGCGGAGAAGAACCGAAGAACTCCTTGATCGCCGCCACGACGGGACGGATATTGATCAGCGCCTGCGGTGTGACCTTGTCGCCGTCCTGCGTCTGGAGAGACATTCTCTCCTTGACGACGCGCTCCATTCTCGTGAAGCCGATTCTGACCTGGTTCTGGAGCAGTTCGCCGACGGAACGGATACGTCTGTTGCCCAGATGGTCGATGTCGTCCAGAGAGCCGACGTCGCTGCCGAGGCAGTTCAGGTAGTTGATGGAGGCAAGGATGTCCTCGAGTACGATATGCTTCGGAATCAGCAGATCGCAGTTTTTGGCAAGTGCTTCCATGACGGAATCCTTATCGTCACCGCAGGACTCCAACACGGACATCAGCGCCTTATAGCTGACCTTTTCATTGATGCCGATATCCTCGAGCATCTCGCTTGTGATGCCCTCGGGCAGATACGGCAGGATATCCACCATGCCGGTGGTAATGATCTTTACGGTCTTGCCGTCCACGTTGATGAACGCGGTGTCAACACCGGCCTGCTCAATGGCATAGGCTTTGGCTTTGGTGATCTTCTCGCCCTCTTCGGCAAGAATCTCGCCGGTCGTCGGATCGGCGATGGGCTCGGCGAGCACCTGGAATTTCAGGCGATCCGCCATGCCGAGTTTTTTATTGTATTTATAGCGGCCGACTCTCGAGATGTCATAGCGATGCTCGTCGAAGAAGAGGCCTTCGAGGTAGTTTTTCGCCGTATCGAGTGTGGGCGGCTCGCCGGGACGCAGCTTCTTGTAAACCTCAAGAAGCGCTTCGGCGGTATTCTGTGTATTGTCTTTTTCGAGTGTTGCCTTGATTCTGTCGTCGTAGCCGAAAAACTCGTCAATCTGCGCGCTGGTGTTCAGCGTGTTATCCTCCATAAAGCTGCCGAGAGCACGGATAAATGTCGTGATGCAGATCTTTCTCGTTTTGTCGATTCTGACATAGAAAACGTCGTTCTGATCCGTCTCATACTCAAGCCATGCGCCGCGGTTGGGAATCACGGTCGTGGCGAAGAGCTTTTTACCGGTCTTATCGCGGGACATATCGTAATACACACCGGGAGAACGAACCAGCTGCGAAATGATAACACGCTCGGCACCGTTGATCACGAACGTGCCGCTTTCTGTCATCTTGGGGAAGTCGCCCATGTAGACTTCGTTATCCTTGATTTCGCCAGTCTCCCTGTTGATCAGCCGCGCCGTAACCCGCAAAGGAACCGCGTAAGTTGCATCGCGCTCCTTACACTCCTTTACCGTATACTTGGGCTTGTCGTCCATCCGGTAATCGATGAATGAAAGAGACAGATTCCCCGAATAATCCGTAATCTCGTCGATATCGCGGAACACCTCTCTCAAGCCCTTGTCAAGGAACCATTGATAAGAATCCTTCTGCACTTCAATCAGGTTGGGCATTTCCATGACCTCATTGATGTGGGCAAAGCTCATTCTCGTCTTGTTTCCCTGCTTCACAGGTTTCACGTTGACCATGAATCAATCACTCCGTTCTTTTAATTATCCAGTCATCAAAGCCAGTTTCCTTGAGAAAAACTGTAATTTTTACCGGTAACACGTCTTGATATTTCCGGAATTTGTGCTATAATTCCCCTATGTGATTTTCGTCAAAAGTATAGCATTCCATTATAGTACAGCTTATAATTTTACACGATTCCCTGCAAGTTGTCAAGGGATTTTTTTTATTTTTTTTAATAAAAATCAAAAAATAAAAAACAGCGTCGCTTTCTTTCAGCAAAAGTCGAGCTGCTATACCATTATATATAGAAACACACCGTCGAAAAAGGAAAAGAATGAAAAAAATTTTTCAGTTTTTTCAACTAAACCTATTGACAAAGTAGGAAATGTATGTTATACTGCAATCACCCACTAAGGAAGTAGGTTTTGAACATGAAAAATCACTTTGAAGCCCTGGTACGGCAGAATTTCAGATTCGGGCGAATGTGAAGCTCCCCTGTTTCCCGTAAGCCAAAACACAATCAAAAATAATTCTGAATCTGAAAGGAAAGATCATCATGAGCAACTATAAATTTGAAACAATCCAGGTACACGCAGGGCAGGAAAATCCCGATCCCGCAACAGACGCAAGAGCCGTCCCGATTTACGCCACCACCTCTTATGTTTTTAAGGATTCCGCGCAGGCGGCAGGCCGCTTCGGCCTGACGGAAGGCGGCAACATCTACACAAGACTGATGAACCCGACCTCTGACGTTTTTGAAAAGAGAATCGCGGCACTCGAAGGCGGCATCGGCGCACTGGCAACGGCATCCGGCTCAGCAGCCATCACCTATGCGGTGCAGAATATCGCACTCGCCGGCGACCACATCGTCTCCTCGATGAATCTTTACGGCGGCACCTACAACCTCTTCGCCAATACGCTGCGCGATCAGGGAATCGAAACAACATTTGTCGATCCTCATAATCCCGAAAATTTTGAGAATGCTATCAAGGAAAACACGAAGCTCCTCTACGCGGAGACGCTCGGCAATCCCAATTCGGACGTCATCGACCTGAAAGCCATCGCCGACATCGCGCACAAGCACGGCATTCCGTTCATCGTGGACAGCACATTCGCAACGCCCTATCTGCTTCGTCCGATTGAATACGGCGTAGACGTCGTCGTGCATTCCGCCACGAAGTTCATCGGCGGACACGGTTCCGTCATGGGCGGTGTCATCGTAGACGCCGGCAAGTTCGACTGGGCGCAGAATGATAAATTCCCCGGGCTCTCCAAGCCCAATCCGTCGTATCACGGCGTGGTCTTCACCGAGGCGTGCGGCAATGCGGCGTACATCCTGAAGATTCGCACCACGCTGATAAGAGATCAGGGCGCGACCATCTCGCCGTTCAACTCTTTCCTGCTGATTCAGGGACTCGAAACGCTCTCGCTGCGCGTCGAGAGACATGTTGAAAACGCACTCAAGGTTGTGGACTTCCTCAAGAATCACCCGCAGGTGGAAAAAGTCAATCACCCGTCGCTTGCAACGGGACGCGAAAAAGAGCTGTATGACGAGTATTTCCCGAACGGAGCCGCCTCGATCTTCACGTTTGAAATCAAGGGCGACGCCGAAAAGGCTCGGAAATTCACAGAATCGCTTGAGCTGTTCTCGCTGCTCGCCAACGTCGCGGACGTCAAATCTCTTGTTATTCATCCCGCATCTACGACGCATTCGCAGCTCTCCGAAGAGGAATTGCTTGCAAGTGGCATCAAGCCGAACACCATCCGTCTTTCGATCGGCACGGAGCACATCGACGACATCATCGCCGATCTCGAGCACGGTTTTGAAGCTGTGAAATAAAAAACAAAACCATAAACGGCACAAGGGCAGAATGCGCATGATTTCCGAATTGTGCATTCTGCTTTCTTTGTTTTGCCTGACAGAAAGAAAGGGAAAGGAAAATGAAAATTTATGCCGACAATGCGGCCACCACAAAAATGAGCCGAACCGCCATTGACGCGATGCTGCCCTATATGGAGACAATCTACGGCAATCCGTCAAGTCTGCACGCCATCGGACAAGAGGCGGCGGAAGCGTTGCTCTCCGCGAGAGAATCCGTCGCAAAAAATCTCGGTTGTCTGCCCACGGAGATCACGTTTACCTCCGGCGGCAGCGAAGCGGATAATCAGGCCATTCGCTCTGCGGCAGCCATCGGCGCCAGAAAAGGGAAAAAGCATATCATCTCCACCGCCTTTGAGCATCACGCGGTTCTGCACACCCTGAAACGCCTCGAAAAAGAGGGATTCGAGGTGACACTGCTTGATGTGCATCAAGACGGTATTGTTTTACCGCAGGAGTTAGCGGCAACTATCCGGGAGGACACCTGTCTCGTCACGATCATGTACGCCAACAACGAGATCGGCACCATTCAGCCCATCGCCGAGCTCGGTAAAATCTGCAAGGAAAAAGGCGTGCTGTTCCATACCGACGCGGTGCAGGCGGTCGGCCATCTGCCGATCAACGTTAAGGAAGAAAACATCGATATGCTCTCGCTCTCCGCGCATAAATTCCACGGGCCGAAAGGCGTCGGCGTGCTGTATGCGCGCAAGGGCATTCCGCTGACGAATATCATAGACGGCGGCGCGCAGGAACGCGGCAAACGCGCCGGCACGGAAAATCTGCCGGCCATTATGGGCATGACCGCGGCGCTCGACGAAGCCGTCAAAAACATCGACGAAAACGCAAAGAAAATCATTCCGCTGCGTGACAGGCTAATTGACGGGCTTTCGACGATTCCGCACTCCTGTCTCAACGGCGACAGAACTAAGCGTCTGCCCGGCAATGTCAATATGTGCTTTGAGGGCATCGAGGGAGAATCGCTTCTGCTCCTGCTCGACGCGAAAGGCATCTGTGCTTCGTCCGGCTCCGCCTGCACGTCCGGCTCACTCGACCCGAGTCATGTGCTTTTAGCCATCGGACTGCCGCATGAAGTCGCGCACGGCTCGCTGCGTCTGACCATCAACGAAGAAACCACACAGGAAGAAATTGACTATATCATTCAATCCGTCCGCGAGGTGGTGGAATACTTACGTTCCATCTCCCCCGTCTGGCACGATTTACAGGAGGGAAAAAGACAGTATGTTATACAGTGAAAAAGTCATGGATCATTTTCAGCACCCGCGCAACGTCGGCACGATTGAGGACGCGGACGGCGTAGGCGAAGTCGGCAACGCCAAATGCGGAGACATCATGAAGATCTACCTCAAGATTAAAGACGGCGTGATCGAGGACTGCAAGTTCAACACGTTCGGCTGCGGCTCCGCCATCGCGACAAGCAGCATGGCGACAGAAATGATTAAGGGACAAAAGGTCGAGGACGCGCTTCAGCTCTCAAACAAAGCGGTTGTCGAAGCACTCGACGGTCTGCCCGCACACAAGATTCATTGCTCCGTCTTGGCTGAGGAAGCTGTCAAGGCCGCCGTCAAGGATTACTACGACAAAAACGGTATCGCCTACGATCCTACGCTCTTCACATCCTGCGACGGCGACTGCGAACATTGCGGATAATTCCATAAAACAACAAAAAACGCTGCCCATGGCGGCGTTTTTGCTATCTTCTATGATCTGTTTCTGAAGGAAAGTACTATTTCTGATTGGCTTTCGCCGTGTTAAGAGAAGCGATTAACATTCGCTTTATCTCTTCTGCAAGCGTAATTAGTTTATCAAAATCATATTCGATAAGTTGCGTTCTTTTCAATAATGTCAACCAATAAATGCTTTCACCGGTCTCTTTTAATGATATATGTAATTTAGAAATAAAATCGGCTTTACTGTTGCCATATATCGCTTCATTTATATTGGCACCTACGCTTGTTGCACTACGCAGTAACTGCTTTGCAATTGTTGTATCTTTTCTCGTCTTTGAAAATTCCTCATAAAACATTACTACCATAGTAGCAAAGTCAAGAGATTTCTCAAGTAAAGGACTGCTCATACCATCACCTCTGCTGACAGTATAACATTACATCAGAATTTTATCAACACTTTGCTTGCAATATGCTGCGTCTCTTCAATAGTTTAAAATCATATCAATTCCATTATAATTGCTTTGCGAAGCAAAGCCACCGATTCTTTTCACTCTTCACTCTTCGTTTTTCTCTGGAAAAGTCGCAAGAGAAGAGAAAAGAGAAGAACGAAAAGTGAAAAGAGAAGAAAACCAAAAAGAAAAGTCACACTTTCGTGCGACTTTTCTTTTTGGTGGAGACTGGCGGGCTCGAACCGCCGACCTCCTGCGTGTGAAGCAGGCACTCTAACCAGCTGAGCTAAGCCTCCATCGTGCATTAGTATAGCACGATTTGCCGACGGAATCAAGTCAAGAATGCAAATATTTTTAATTTTTTTTATTTTGCCGCATTCTTTCCCGAAACTTTATATTTTTTTCCCTTTCTTTTTTTCTTTCCCGATTATAATTAAATCGTAAAATGCACAAGTGAAAGGAAAATGAATATGAAAAAACTCCTGCGTGTTCTGATTGCTCTCGTTCTCTCGTTATGCGTCGCCGTCGGTCTTATCAGCGTCCTCCATAAAACAACGAATCTTCATGCCGAGGCGCTGAATATCAAAACAATTCAAACGACGCTCGAAAACAGCGGTCGGTTTCAGACCGAATCCGTTGAGCAGGAAGACGGTCACTTTGATATGATCCTTTCCCTCGACAAAGAAAACGGACAGAGCGTCGCCGACGTATCCTTCTCCGATTACGGAAACGAATCAGCCGACATCGTATCCTATACCTTTTCGAAAGAATCTGCGCTGGCAAACGAAAAGGACATACGCTGGGGATTTTCCTTACTGATGGACGCCATCGGCAGCGAGCTGACGGACGAAATCTGGCAGGACATCATGGAAATCGCCACAAAAAACGAGCAGGTCAATCCGCTTGGCAACGACTATGACGGCTTTTCCGACGACAAAAAGGCGTTCTTCATGATCTACGCCGATCTGGGAGACACGGTTCAGATTGATATACACTCACTTTCTTCAAATAATGATAACAGTTCTCATTTTCAACCCAATAACGCGACGTTGCCGTGGAATCTGATTGTAGTCAATCCATGGAACGCATTGCCGGAGAACGCAGAACCGGAACTGCTCGAGCTCTCCAACGGAGAACGGATCGACAGCCGTATCTATCCCGATCTTCAGCAGATGTTTGACGATGCGAGAGCCGACGGGCTCGACCCGGAAGTGACGTCGGGCTACCGTTCACGAAAAAAACAGCAGGAGCTTTTCGATGACAAGGTGCAATCCTACCGCGACGAGGGATTCTCCAAGCGAACAGCAAAAACTTTAGCTCGAAAATGGGTGTCCGAACCGGGCTACAGCGAGCATGAAACCGGGCTCGCGCTCGACATCAACGCCAGAGAGGGCAGCAGTGCCGCCGTATACGAATGGCTCGCCGAAAACAGCAGCCGCTACGGCTTTATTCTCCGCTATCCCGCAGACAAAACCGACATCACGGGCATCGACTACGAACCGTGGCATTTCCGCTACGTCGGACCGGAGGCAGCCGCCTATATCACCGAACAAAATTTGACGCTCGAAGAATATCTCGAACAGTCGGCGAAAAACTGAATCTCCCCATAACAGCCTTTTTCTTGACAGAATTCGACCGATATGTTATCATGAAGCAGGTCAAGAGGCAACAGAAGCGGTTAGCACACCAAGCGAAAGCGAGGTGATGCTCTATGGTGACAGTACTTTTTCTTTTGTTGGTCTTTATTCTACATAAAGATTCAAAGTCAATTACCGTAACCATCAGAAAAAAATAACCGCCCTGTTGGCGCACAGAGCAGTTATTATAAAATTATTGTTCTTCGGCTAACCGCTTTGAACGGTTACCTCTTGGCTTTATTATAAATCAAAAATCCTCTTTTGTCAAGTCGCGGTTCTGAAAAGTTCCGTGACTTTTATTGTTGACCGAACAGGAAAACTATGCTACAATCAATCATGAAATATAATGCGAAACGAGGGTTTCTCATGTCCGGAAAGAAGAAAATCATCGCCGCCGTATGCGCGGCTTCCGTCGTGTGTCTTGCCGCCGTCGTAACCGAGTTCGCCGTTCTTTCGGGAGACGGACCATTTACAGGCAAAGTGACCGACGACGCCGGGAACGGCATCGCGAACGTCAGCGTGACCGACGGCCGCAACGTGGTCAAGACCGACGCAAACGGCGCGTTTACGCTCAAGGGCTTCCGTAAAAGCCACTTTGTGACCGTGACCGTTCCGGCGGGATATCAGGCGAAAACATACTATCTCCCCATTGAAAAAGACCGGCAAAGTTACGATTTTGTGCTGACCGAATCCGAGCTGACAGGGCAGACGGCGCACAGCTTCCTGCAAATTTCCGATATAGAGATCGGCGCAGGCGGCACCGGCGACATCTGCTATGAGGACGACCTGAAACGTCACATACAGGATATGAACACCGACACGATGGGCTGCACCGTTTACTACACCATCGGCAACCACGATTATGTGGACGGCGCGATCGCGTTCACGGCACCCTACATCGGCAAAGGCGCTCAGACCGTAGAATCAACACCCGTTATCAACGGCGACGAAGTGATTTTCGGTGCGTCGGACGGTTATATTTACTGCGTCGAGAAAACCTCGGGAAAAATCCTACAAAAATATGATGCCGGCTCCCCTGTTTTCGGCAAGGTGATCGTCAGCGGCTCCTCCCTGATCGCCGGCACATTGGACGGAAAGGTCGTTTGCTTCTCATGAAACTGTTAATTGCTTCCGACATCCACGGCTCGGCGTATTACTGCCGTAAGCTGCTCGATGCCTTTCAGACCGAAAAAGCCGACAAGCTCCTGCTGTTGGGCGATATTCTCTATCACGGGCCGCGCAACGATCTGCCGCGCGAATACGCACCCAAAGAGGTCATCGCGCTGCTCAATCCCTTGAAAGACAGGATTTACTGTGTCCGCGGCAACTGCGATTCCGAGGTCGATCAGATGGTGCTGTCGTTTCCGATTCTCGCCGACTACGCCGTGTTCCCGTTCGGCAGCCATGCGATCTACGCGACGCACGGCCATGTCTTCCACGAAAACAATCTGCCGCCTCTTGCGGACGGCGACATTCTGCTGCACGGTCATACCCATATTCCGAAGTGCATCCGCCACGAACGCTATACCTATCTGAATCCCGGTTCCGTCTCCCTGCCGAAAGAAAACAGCCCTCACAGCTATATCCGTTTCGACGGCGAACACTTCGATTGGGTCGATTTAGATACAGGTGAAACCTATTTGCACTTTTGATGAAAAAAATTTTATATTTTTTATAAAAACAGTAGAAATTCCACAAAAACCATGTTATAATAATGCAATCTACGGTTGAGAAAGGGTGTTTGCATTGGCAAAAGAAAAACCGTTAAAACAAGGGCATGTGATTCCGAGCAAGGAATTCAGTATGTTCGCCGTCGGCGCGATGGGTCAGGGTATGATCTACGCCATGATGTCAAGCTATATCAGCGACTACTACGTCAACGTCCTGCAGCTGCCGCTGATGTTCGTGCTGCTTCTGATGCTGCTCGCTCGGGTATGGGACGCGATCAACGACCCGCTCATGGGCATTATCGTTGACCGCCGCACAACGAAGCGCGGCAAGATGAAGCCATATATCCTCTATGCCGCCATCCCGATCGCGATTCTGACGATCCTGATGTATTTAAGCCCCAATCTCTCGAAGACCTCTCTGATGGTCTATTCGGCGATCGTTTACGTCGCATGGGGCATGATCTATACCATGGCGGACGTTCCGTTCTGGAGTCTGCCCAATATCATGACGCCAAATGCCGAAGAACGCGGCTCCGTCATTTCGTTCGGACGCACTTTAAACGGTGTCGGTTCGGCCGTTCCCGAGGTGCTGTTTTTGCTTGGCGGCTTCCTGCTTCCGAAGGTCATCGAGACCACCAATGCGCTTGAATACAACAAGAAAAAATATCTCATCATCGCGCTTGTGACCGTCCTCATCGGTATTGCGCTGTACGCGAACTCCTACCGTCATGTCCAGGAACGCGTGCTGCTCCCCGATAAGAAACGGGTTCAGGGCGAGCCTTCGCAGCTTTCCAGAATTTTCAAATGCAAGCCCCTGATGCTCGTCATCGCGATGGGCATTCTCTCAAGCGGCCGCTATATGATCCAGGCGGCGGCACTCCATGTGGCACGTTACGCGTTCTACATCGGGCCCGAATTAACACCCGATCTGACGATTGAACAGAGAACCGCCTATATTGACGCCAGCGTTTCCTCCGTCAAAACGATCTTCCAGGTCTGCGCGATCGTCGGTATGTTCGGCGCGATGCTTGTCATGCCCGTGCTGATGAAGAAATTCGACTACAAAAAGCTCGTCATCACAACCTGCCTGCTCGGCTTTGTCGCGAGTATCTTTACGACGCTGATCGGTTGGTTTACGGCGAATCTTTACATCTGCATTCCGTTCATTCTGATCTCCTGCATTCCTCTGGGCGTGCTGAACGTCATTTCTTACGCGATGATCGGCGACTGTCTCGACTACATGGAGCTGACGACCGGCTTCCGCGACAACGCACTCGGCTCCGCCTGTCAGGGCTTCGTCAACAAGCTCGGCAACGCGCTTGCGACCTGCGGCATCGTTCTGATGTATATGTTCATCAATATCGACCCGGCACAGATGCTCAGCTCCGACGTCATCATGGCGGCGACCGACCTGACGAGAACGCAGAACTTCGCGATGTTCTCGCTCGTCTCCGTCGTTCCCGGCGTCAGCCTGCTGCTGTGCTCGATCCCGATGTTCTTCTATAAGATTTCGGGCAAGGAGAAAGAGCGCATCATGACCGAACTTGCCGCGAAGAGAAAAGCCGAAGGCATTATCGTCGAATAATAAAAACCTCAGATTGTTATCAAAGCCGTCTCCTTTTTCGGAGGCGGCTTTCCTGCATAAAAAACGGCAGAGAGCATTCTCTCTGCCGCGGTATTCATTTTTCAGGAGACCTTTGTTTCGTCGGTAGTATCTTCGGTCTTCGTCTCTTTTTTCTCAATCGAATTGCCGTTTTTGTCTTTGTCAAAATTGATCCGTTCGGATTCAATAACAAGCGGTCTGTGCATCACACGCTTATTGATGTTGAGCACATATTCGCCCATAAAGCCGATGAAGAAGAGCTGAATCGCGCCGAGGAAGAGCATACCCAGTAGAATAGGCGCTGTTCCGGCGGGGAATCTGTCCCAGTACATCAGCTTGAGAATGAAGTAGACGACGCCCAGAATAAAGCTGATGATGCCAACGCCGATACCGGCAAAGGTGGCAAGACGCAGACCGATCTTCGTATACGACGTGATGCTGAGCATCGCCGCGTCATAGAGCGTGTAGAAGTTATTATGCGTTTTGCCTGCGCGACGCTTCGGCTGTTCATAGGGGATCTCCTTACGCTCGAAGCCCAATTCTGCCACAATGCCGCGCATGAACGGAATCGGATCGTCCAGCTCGCGAAGCACTTCAATGAATGCACGGTCGTACAGACCCGACCCTGTGAAATGCTCGATCTGCTCCACATCGGACATCTTTTTGATCATTTTATAATAGCAGGTACGCAGGAAGCGCATGATCGGGTTTTCGCGGCTGCTTGTCTTGATGCCGATGACGATTTTATAGCCGTTTTCCCATTCCTTGACATACTTCGGAATGAGATCCACGGGATCCTGGAAATCGCAGCACATCTGAATCACGCAGTCGCCGGTCACCTGCAGAACGCCGTAATAGGGCGAATTGAACTGCCCGAAATTCTTGGCGTTAAAAATAGCCTTAATCTTGGGATTCGCGGCGCAGATCGTACGCAGAATATCCCGCGTGCCGTCTCTGGAATCGTTATCGATAAACACGAGCTCGTAATCATACTGCGGCAGATTCTTCGTCATCATCTCCACAATCGCTTCGCTCATGGGGCCGACATTTTCTTTTTCGTTATAACACGGAATCAAAATGCTGATTTTTTTCATGGGTGCACCCCTTTCATCCACGCCGCCGTGCGGCGGATACCCTCTTCAAACGTAAGCTGCGGCGTAAAGCCTGTGTCCGCCGTCAGTTCGGAAATATCGGCACAAAGGTACATAACCTGCCCTTCGTTGTACGGCAGATCACCGATCCCAACCTCAAGCGACGGATCAATGCAGTCGCGCATGGCAAGGATATAGTCCGAAAGCTGTCTCGTCCTGCCGCTGCCGAGCGGATAGACCGCGCCGTCCCGACCTTTTTCGCCGATCAGATAAAACGCGAGAGCGACGTCGTCACAATGGAGAAAGTCCCACTGCTGTTCGCCCTTCGTAAAAGAAGTATACTCGCCTTTGAGCATTTTGTCAAGACTCGACATAATGATCGAATTCGGGTTGCCTTTTTGCCCGAAAACGCTTAAAATGCGTACCCAGCAATGCCTGAGCCCCATCTGCTGCGCCGCCATCCGGCTGAATTTACCGGAGGTATATTTTGCAATTCCATAGCCCGTTTCGGGGTTGGCGACAGTTTCGGCGGTCAGTTTTTCCTGCGTCCTGCCGTACTCCGCCTGCGAGCCCGCGCCGACAAAGCACTCACACCCCGTATCAACCGCCAATTTTACGGCGTCGAGCGTATAGCGGATGTTATCTGTCTGCACGTCGGTATCATTCCGTGTGCCGCCGAACGTGCCGAGCCATGCAAAATGGTACAGCACATCGCATTGTTTGTCAATTTTTGACGGAACGGATGCGAAATCGGCAATATCCGCCTCAATGGCCGTGACCAGAGGGCTTTTGAAAAATTCGTCGTCCTGCGGATCGCCGGGACGGCAAAGCGCGTAGACCTCGACCTTTTCTTCAATCAGTTTGCGGATCAGCGCGGAGGCGATCATACCCGTCGCGCCGGTGACAATGGCTCTTTTCATGCAGGTTTTCTCCGTTTTTTATTCTGTAATGAGCGGGATAAACATGATTTTTTCCAGTTCTTCCCTGGGCAGGAACGGCGCTAAATCCTCAAGCGGCGCAGAAACAAGCGACCCGTCGGGCAGCTTCTTCGTCGCGGATTTCGGCTCGAATTTCTGCTTGGAATCGACGATGACTTCGCAGAACGCATAGCCCGGAATGGCAAGCGTCTCCTCGATTTTTTCGCCAAGTTCCGCCGTTTTTTCACAGCGGACATAGGGAATGCCGTAAGCCGGCACGAGCTTCGACATATCCGGGAAGCTCAAATCGTGGCTCTCTTCGCCGATACCGACAAGCGGTTCGCCGAAGAAATTCATCTGGGACTGGCGAATCGAATGATAGCCGCCGTTGTTAATCATGAATATTTTAATCGGCAGACGGTTCTGCACGATGGTCTGCAACTCTTGCAGATTCATCTGAATACTGCCGTCGCCGGTGACGTTGATGATATCCTGCGAATGATCGCAGACGCAGGCGCCGATCGCGGCAGGGAGATCATAGCCCATGGATGCGATGGCGGAATTGATGATAAACCGCTGATCTTTTTTGATCACATAGCCGTGGCTGCCGACGACGCACGCCGAACCGTTGCCGACGACGGTGATCTGTCCTTCGTTCAGACGCGAGCTCAATTCCTTGATAAAGGCGTAGACGTTGACCGGCTCGCTCTGCTCATAATGCTTCGGCTGCACGACGGGATAGTTCTTTTTCCAGTCCTGACAGCAGGCAATCCAGCTTTCTTTCGGCTCGACGGGGTTTTCATCGAGAATTTCGTCAAAGCGTTTCAGAAAAGCTTTCGCGTCGGCGCAGATGGGAATATCGGGGTTAACCGTCGGCTTTTTCAGTTCTTCGGGATCGACGTCCACGACAATCTTTTTTGCGGCTCTCGCCCACGACTGATAATTGTAGCCGACCTGGCGAATGCTCAGACGCGAACCGACGGAGAGCAGCACATCGCTGTTCTGCACGGCAAAGTTGCCGGGACGGTCGCCCATGATGCCGGCTCTGCCGACATAAAGCGGATGCTCGTCCTCGATCAGATCGATGCTGTCCCAACCCGTCACGACAGGAATATGCAGTTTTTCGATCACGCTACGAAATTCGGGAAAAGCCCCTGCAATCCGGATGCCGTTGCCGGCGTTGAAAACGGGACGTTCGGCTTTTCGGATGTTCTCAATAATTTCAAGGAATACCGCATCGTCCGGAACGCCGGGCAATTCCTCGTCGCCTTCGCCGTCATACGGATATAAATCGTCCGTATCGACGTACGAGCCCTGAATATCAAGCGGAATATCCAACCAACACGGACCGGGACGCCCCTGCTGCGAGAGCTTGAGTGCCTTTTCCAGACAATAGCGGATTTTATTCTTATCAATCACCATTTCGCAGTACTTCGTCATGCAATCGACGGCCTTGGTGATGTCGAACTCCTGATCGCCCATCGCGCGGATCCCGAGTCCCGTGCTTCTGGCGGTCGTATCGTAACGAACCTGACCGGAAATGACAAGCATCGGGATGGAATCGAGCCAACCGCCGACGACACCTGTGATGGCGTTCGTGCCGCCGGGACCCGTCGTAACGACGCAAGCCGCGATTTTATTATGGATTCTCGCATAACTCTCTGCCGCAATGGCGCACGCCTGCTCGTGATGATTATAGACGCAGTGCATTCCCTGCTGATGTCCGAACGCATCGTTCAGGTGCATCGCGCCGCCTCCCGTCACCGTAAACGCGGTGTCAATGCCGTGATCGACGAGAAACTGCGAAACATAGTTTGATACTTTTATTTTCATCGGGTTCAGCCCTCTTTATTTACGGCTTCCAGAATGGTTTTTGCCATGTAATCAATCATCTCGTCCGTCATGCCGGGATAAACGCCGACCCAGAACGTGTCGTTCATGATGCGGTCTGTATTGGTCAGCTCGCCGACAATACGGTAGCCCTTGCCGGTTTTGCGCATCTCATCAAAGCAGGGATGCTTCGTCAGGTTGCCCGCAAAGAGCATACGGGTCTGTACGCCGCGGCTCTCCACATACTGCACCACAGCATTGCGGCTGACGCCCTCCTTACAGGTGATCAGGAACCCGAACCACGAGGGATCGGCATTTTCGGCAGGCTCAGGAAGAATGAGCTTGTCCGCCGCCGGCGCAAGAGCCGCTTTCAGACGCGCAAAATTATGCTTTCTTCTCTCGACGAACGACGGGAACTTTTCAAGCTGCGCACAGCCGACAGCCGCCTGCAGATCGGTCGCCTTGAGATTATAGCCGAAATGGGAATAAACATATTTATGGTCATAGCCGAACGGCAATTCGCCGTACTGACCGTCGAAGCGGTGACCGCACAGGTTATCCTGTCCCGAAGCACAGCGGCAGTCGCGACCCCAGTCGCGCATAGAACGGCTGATCTTGCTCAGAAGCGGATTGTCGGTATAGACCGCGCCGCCTTCGCCCATCGTCATGTGATGCGGCGGATAGAACGAGGACGTGCCGAGGTCGCCGACGGTACCGGTGAACTTCGTTTCGCCGTCGATCGTATAGCGCGAACCGAGCGCGTCGCAGTTGTCCTCCACGAGCCAGAGCTGATGCTTGTCACAGAACGCCTTGACGGCGGAAAGATCAAAAGGATTACCGAGCGTATGGGCAATCATAACGGCTTTCGTCTTCTCCGAAAGCGCGTCCTCGAGCTTCGTGACGTCGATATTATACTGCGGAATTGTCACGTCCACAAAAACGGGAACCGCACCGTACTGAATCATCGGCGTGACCGTTGTGGGGAATCCCGCCGCAACGGTGATGACCTCATCGCCGGGGCGAATGCGTCTGGCACCCAGAAGAGGCGATGTCAGCGTCATGAACGCGAGCAGATTCGCGCTTGAACCGGAGTTGACGAGCGCGCAGAAGCGCACGCCCAGATATTTCGCGAGTCCTGCTTCAAACTGATCGGTGTAGCGTCCGGCGGTCAGCCAAAATTCCAACGCGCTGTCCACGAGATTGACCGCTTCGGCGCTGTCGTACACACGGGACGCATACGGGATCCGCTGTCCCTCCTGAAAGTCCTTTTTTGTATTATGGTATTTATCAAAATAATCGGCGACAGCGGAAAGTATCGCCTGCTTGTCCTGTTCCTGATTGCTCAAACCTGACATTCCTTTCTGAACCTAATCGTCATATTAAAGATGGAAAAATTCCCGGATCTGTTTTTCCGTAATCGCCGGCACGTCGCCGCCGTCCGCGTAGACCTTCGTCCACTCGACCGTTTTCTCAACGGCTTGCGTTGCGCTCCATTCCGGATGCCAACCGAACGTCGTCTTGAGAAGCGAGCAGTCCAGCTTCAGGAAATTCGCTTCATGCGGACCGTCCTTTTTCAGACATTCAAATGTCTGTCCGTTTCCCCACGATTCGCAGAAGATCGTCGCAAGCTGACCGGTCGTCAGACAGTCGCGGTCATCGGGACCGACGTTATAGTAGCCCTGCAAGCTCTTGTCGTGATATTGCGCTTCGGCGATCATCAGATAGGCATTCAGAGGCTCTAAAACGTGCTGATAGGGTCTTGTGGAGTTGGGATTACGCACGACAATGGGCTTTCCCGCCATGGAAGCACGCACGCAGTCGGGAATGATGCGATTATCGGCGAAGTCGCCGCCGCCGATGACGTTGCCGGCTCGCGCAGTGGAAACGGCGATGTCCGTTTTGTCAAAGAACGACGCTTTATAGCTATGGGTCACAAGCTCCGAGCACGATTTGGAGTTGGAATACGGGTCGTAGCCGTCGAGCGGCTCGTTTTCACGGTAGCCCCAACACCATTCGTTGTTTTTATATACCTTATCCGTCGTGACATTGAGAACGGATTTAACCGAATCGGTCAGCCGTACGCATTCGAGCACATTGACCGTTCCCATCACGTTCGTCTCATAGGTATAGCGCGGCTGCTCATAGGACGTGAGCACGATCGGCTGCGCCGCCAGATGAAACACGATCTCGGGCTGCGTCTCGCGGAAAACGCTCAGCAGCTTGTCAAAATCGCGAATATCGCCGATGACGGATTTCATCTTGCCGTCAAGTCCCGCGATGTCAAACAGGTTGGGATTTGTGGGAGGCTCCAATGCGTAACCCGTCACGTCCGCGCCCGCCGTCACCAGAATTTTCGAGAGCCATGAGCCCTTAAAGCCCGTATGCCCCGTGACGAGCACTTTTTTGCCTTTATAAAAACTTAAATTCATAGAAAATCCTTTCCGCCGAAGCGTTACCAGACCTTCCAGGGCGCGTTGCCTTTCGCCCAGAGATCCTCAAGATAATTTTTGTCGCGCAGCGTGTCCATGCACTGCCAGAAGCCGTCGTGCGGATACGCCATCAGCTCACCGCGGCGCGCCGCCTCTTCCAGCGGATATTTTTCAAAGACGGTGGAGTCGCCTTCGATCAGGTCGAAAATCTCCGGCTGCAGCACCATAAAGCCGCCGTTGATAACGCCGCCGTCCTGCTGCGTCTTCTCGCGGAACTGCTGAATGCAGCCGTTTTCGTTGATGTCGAGCACACCGAAACGCGCCGTCAGCTTGATCGCCGTCAGCGTCGCCATCTTGCCGTGCGCCTGATGGAATGCCAGCAATTTGTTGATGTCGACATCGGAAACGC
Source organism: uncultured Clostridia bacterium (assembly GCA_945912145.1). Lineage (GTDB taxonomy): Bacteria > Bacillota > Clostridia > Oscillospirales > Acutalibacteraceae > UBA1081. Next base: position 182,955 of record CAMEBF010000002.1, read on the forward strand.
CGTCGCCGTAGGTCAGGAAGAACGGCTCATTGCCGATATAATCCCTGACACGCTTGACGCGGCCGCCGGTCATGGTGTTGAGGCCCGTATCGACCAGCGTCACCTTCCACGGCTCGGAGAAATTGGAATGGACGATCATCTCGCCGCCGTTGGTGAAATCAAAGGTAATATCGCTGCTGTGCAGATAGTAATCGGCGAAAAATTCTTTGATGACGTGCTGCTTGTAGCCGCAGCAGATCACGAAGTCGTTGAAGCCGTAATGCGAATACTGCTTCATGATGTGCCAAAGAATCGGCATATCGCCGATCTGGATCATCGGTTTGGGAATCAGATGACTTTCCTCACTGATTCTCGTGCCGAAGCCGCCTGCAAGAATGACAACTTTCATCATACATATTCCTTTCTTTTATGAAAATTCTAAGGATCGTTTTATTTTTCAGCCGGACAGGCTATTTCAGATTATTCAAAACGGTAAAGCCCATCGGGACAAGATAAACCGCAGCCATTGCCAGGATCATACCGACGAAATAGAGCTTTTCAAACACACGCAGGAAGCCGTTGGACGCGTTCGCCGCAAACGGTTTCTTTTTCTCGATGAAATACGCGGCAATCACGATCAGGAGCGTCAGAGCGGAAATGATTGCGCCGAGCTTCATGCCATGCGGCAGATAGTGCATCTCGATGACATTCTCGCCCTTTTGCAGCTTGATGGCCATAAAGCTGCTCATCGCAATCTCAATATCCTGCTTCTCGCCGTTTAGCGTACAGCTCCAGCCCTCATCATACGTCACGGGCAGGAACACATAGGTTTCATCGTTATCGACCGTCACTTTAGCCGTCAGGCTCTTTGCACCGGTCTCCACCTCGGCGCAGTTGTCGGCGTTCATGGTGCACAGCTTCTCGAGCTTCGTATAGTCGAAATAGCCGACCGTCACCTTGATGTCATTGCCGACGTTTTTCAGCGAATAAATATCAATCTGAATATCCTCATCCGTCCGTACACCGAGATCGATTAGCTCATTGTGGAAATTGTTGGGATAATTGTAATTGATGTCGCTGCCGAAGTAGGTCAGATCGGCTTTTTTCCCGTTGATCACAACCGAAACAGCACCGCGGTTCTTCGTCGTATTCTCGATATCAACGTGCAGATAGACGTGCTTTGTACCGTCCACATGAACCGTCTGTGTAAATTCCTTTGCGCAGTCCATGGAGAAAGTCTCCGTCGAGCAGAGATCGCTTTCATCGCCGGTCAGCGCGGTGTACAGTTCGTTGTTCGAGAGGAATACATCGTTATTCTCTACGATGTCAACATCCATAAAGTTCTGTCCGACGAGAAGCCCAAAAGGCAGCGTCATGTTATTCTGATAGAGATGACTGTCTCCGATATCATAGAGATAGGTATATTCATATTCGTCCAGATCGCGTTCGCTGAATGTATATTTCATATTCAGCAGCGCATCCGACAAGAGCGTGCCGACGCTGTCGATAACGCGGGTATAAATCTGCGAATAGCCGAGTGCCTCCATCGTCGAGGTCATATCCGAAGACACCAGATGTGTAAAGTTTGAAAGCGACGGATAGCCGAAAAACATGGGGAAATTGCTGTTGAGCCGGACATCCATATCTTTAATACGGGTCAGGTTATCGTTTTCGAGCTGCAAGTCCTCCGCCATAGCCAGAGAATCGGTTTCAAAATCCAGGCTGTACATCGCCGTGCGATCCTGCGTCGAGGAATTGGTGCCGAACGAGACGTTGGCCAAGAGACCTATCTCCGTGAGCATCACACCGGTCATCAGAACGCAGGCGAATTTTTTATTGCCGGCAAAAAGCATCAGTAGATAGAACAGCGTCAGGCAGATAAACGCTAAGAGCATCCACTTATCGCAGTTCTCCTGAACAAGCTTGTTATATTTCAGACCGTTCACCGTGCCGACTTCGTTGTAAACACGCGTGATCAGCAGGAAAATACCGCCGGCCGCCGCCGCAATCGCGGGAACGAACAACGCGATATTCTTCGACCCCTTGATAGAAAACAGCATATCCCTTTCATTTTCGATCACATAGGCCGCCGCGCAGATGAGCATAAAGATCAGCATATACATATAGCGCAGCGGGAAGCCGACGTACGAACCGAGATGCCAGACCAGATTGATATTTTCAAACACGACGGGCAGCCCGAGCACCATCAGAGAAAGCAGGAAAAACAGACAGACCTTTTTATGCTGTTTGAAATTCACAAACAGAATCAAAAGAAACGCCGAGAAGATCGCGGTGATCAGCAAGACGATCGTCAGCTTTGTGGTCGAATAGGTCGTCGACGTGTTCAGCAGCTTCATGAGCGTGCTTCCCGCCGTCTCTTCACTCTTGATCTCATATCTTGTCGAACGGAACATATAGAAAACCGACGGAACATTGATCACAGCCGACGCCGCAAGCGCAAAAACGGAGGTGACGCCGAAGCGGATAATGGTCGATTTCCTCGTCTCCTTCGGCTGAATGAGTGCAAGATAGAGAAAGCCGATAAAAAGCAGGAACAGGAAGACCATATAGGAAATATAAATGGAGAGCAGAAGCGTATAGGTCAGCAGCAGAAAATACGGCATCCATTTGCCGGTCTTGAACATATGGAGCAGCGCCACCATCAGGAACGGGAACAGAAACGCGGCGTCAATCCATCCCATATTGGTATAATAGATCAGAATAAACGCACTGAAGCTGTAGGAAAGGCTGAGCAGAATCTGCCAGAACTCGTTGATCTTCGGAAATTCCTTACGCAGAAAAAAGACCATCGAAACCGACGCCATGGCCATCTTGAAAATGATCAGGAACGGAATCCCTGCCACGATGCCGTCCCGGCTGCAAAGAAGCGTAAAAATGATTTCCCACGGCTTGAGGATATAAAATCCCGTTGTCAGCACCTGCGCGCCGGCCGCCGTTTCCCAGTTAAACAGCAGCGACTTGCTGCCGCCTGAATGCAGATAGTCCCAGAAATAAGTATAGTTCGATATCGACTGCTGCACCATATCGTCGCATACGACGCTGCCGGTTCCGAACGGGTAAATATGGTTGATCGCATAGATCACCAGCATAATCACGGCTGTTGCCGCGACGGCGACGGCATACGGTATGATCATCTTCCATGCCGTCTTCTTCTTCAGACTCTGCAAACGATTCATCTCCAAGAATAAATTTCCATAAAATTATACAAATACAGAATACCACATTTGCCTATCTTAGTCAAGGAATAAATGAAGTTTTCGCTTTATATATTTTTCAGTATTGATTTTCTCCCCGTTTTGTGGTAAATTAAGATGAATACCAAAATAAGGAGCTTACCATGAAAAAGAAACTGATGGTTCTTTCTGCAGTCGCGGCGCTGCTGCTGTCGTTTTCGACAACCGTTTCTGCCGCCTCGGACAGTAAAATACCGACTGCCGTATCTTCGTCAATCAATACCTTTCTGCACTGCAAATCGGCCATGATCCCGGCGGTGATCTTTCTGTTTATCGCCGTGCTGCTGCTTATTTTCCGGAAGAAGCTGACGGCAAAGCTGAACCGCTCCACGGTCTCCCATATGCTGTATGCGTTCTGCATTTTCTTTGGCATCAACGGCATTCTCTGCATGGCGTTTGCACTTGCTACCGACGGTGTAACATGGTCGGACATGATGCATCAGGAGATAATCTCGGGCTATCCCTTTCCGCAGTTTTCGGATTATCTGGGAACGCTGCGAAACGCCGGTGCAAAGTTCTTTTTCAAATCGGCCGAAAGCTTTTCGCCGTTTTCTCTCCTGCTGTTTTTCCTGGTAGCGCAGTTCATGCCGTCCGATCTGATGCTGAGTGAATCCGCTGTCCTCTATATGCAGATGACAAAGAATCAGACGATCATGCTGACATATCTGTTCCTGACCCTGTTCCTCATCGTTTTGAGCTACCGTATGAGCCGGGTCGTTCTGCGCCGGAACGGACTGACGACAAGAAATGAGGTTCTGCTCTTTCTTCTGGTCGTATCGTTCCCGGTCATTTACTGCATCGAACTGGGCAATATCGCGGCGCTGAGCTTTGCGCTCGTCATGTTCTTCCTGCTGTTCCGCGACCATGAAAAGCTCGTCCTGCGGGAGCTTTCGCTTGTCGCCGTCGGCATGTCCGCCGCCATCACGCCCTACACCCTGCTCTTTGCCCTGCTCCTGCTGAAAAGGCAAAACAAGAAAAGCGTGCTTGCGTTTGTCAGATCTGCCGTCTGTTTTGTCGTTCTGTTTATCGCGCCGGCCTTCTTTACCGGATTCGGCAATATGCTGAAATATGTGGAAAATTTCTTTTCCATGCCGACGCTCGGCTTCGTCGCAGGGAATGCCAGCATCGCCAATCTTCTCGCCTTCTTCGGCGTTGAAAGCCCGGTCCCGATGCTGATTCTGATGTTCCTGATGGAAATCATTGCACTTGTCTGTGTTTTCGTCCTGCCCGAAACATGGCAGAAAATGACGGCGATCGTCTACATTATTCTGAATTTCGCCGGCGTATCGGCCAACGAGCTTTACCTCTTTATACTGATCCCGTTCATATTCCTCATGGCGGAAAAACAGCACAAAGCGATCGACTGGGCGTATCTGCTCTCATTCTCGCTTCTGATCACACCGATCGGTGAATGGTATTATTTTGAAAAACACACCGTCGAAATTATTTTCCATATGTTCGGCACCGAGTATATCACGACGGCGAACGATCTGTTCTCGATTGCTGCCGTACAGCTGCTCTTCGTACTGATTGTCTGCCAGACCGTCTCCGCGCTCAAGCAAAAAAAGACGCAGTCGCCGGCATGACAAGCCGCATAACAATTTCATAAAAATAACACGGCGTGCGTTCGTTTCGGAACTGCACGCCGTTTATCATTCTGTTCAACTTTTATAATACTGCGGTGTCGTTGTCTTCCTTTATGGCGTCTCGCCTCGAGATCTTCGACAAGGAATCGATACTTCCGATCCGTCAGATAAAAAAAGATCAGACAAAGCACCCCGATGAGAATTATCACGGCGAGAATCCGAATGAACGACCGCGAAAGTGTACTCAGCGCATCTGCAGACTGTGCGGTCAGCGTTTCGCCAAAGCCGCCGGCATCGAGCACTCGGCTGAACGAGAGCTTTGCATTCGGGTGCTAACCCTGTATATTTTCTTTCACATTCGGACGCAAATGAAACAATGCAGAATGCAGAATAAAGAATTGTAGTAAAATCAAGACCGCAGGGCTTCCGACATTCTTCATTATGAATTCTTAATTCTGCATTTATTATTCAACCATTTTATATTTTTCCCGATATTCTTTCGGCGTCATGCCGGTGTATTTTTTAAAAACGCGTCCGAAATGGCTCTGAGACGAAAACGCGTATTGATAGGCAATCTCGCCGTAGGATTCGTCGGTATACATAAGCTGCCGTTTGGCGAAATTCACCTTTTCGCGGGCTATGTACTCTGTCAGCGTGATACCCTCCTGCTTGGAAAACAGATCTGAGAGATAGCTCGCATTGACGTCAATCGAGGCTGCGATCTCCTGAAGCGTGATCTTTTTGTTGACATGCTTGAGCACGTAATCCTTGCACGCCATGATGATCGGGTTGCTCTTGTTCTTTTCGCTGTGCTCCTTGACAAGATTCGTGAAATGGAATTCGGCAGTCCGCACGACGACCTCGATCTCCGCCTCCGTTTTCATTTCCTCAATTTTCATCGCGTAGGCATCCGAAAGAGAGAACGCGATCTCGGGCAGAACGCCGCCGGCAATCGCAGAACGCGACGCCAACGCCAAAACGGTGATGCCGATATTCTTCATGCTGCGCAGGCTGCTTTTTGCCATATGTCCCAGCTCGCCGTGATACTCTTCGTCAATGCTGCGTTTCAGGCCCTCGATGTCGCCGCAGCGGATGCTCTCCTGCTCGCGCTGCTCCTGACTGTACGGGTTATGCACCGCGCCGCTGTCGCGGTACTGCGCGAAAATTTGCATCGTGTTTTTATCAATGCTGCTGTCGATCTTTTTGATATCAAAATTCTGCATGAGCATCTGCTCGCGTGTCAGCGCCCTGTCCGACACCGATTCAAACATCATCAGCGCGCATTCGTAAACCGTATTCATATCGGCGTACGCCATTTTATAGGGATAATTCTTATCCATATTGTGAAGCTTCACCGTCTCCGCGGCGGCTTCGGCAGGACTGTCCGAACAGCACACGGGACCGACCACAAAGGTGCGTCCGCTCTCCTCCCGGACAATGATATACAGCGCGCTTCCCTTTTCAATATAAAAAACGGGATTCCGAACGCTTCCCTTTTTCAGAAGCATCGCTTCAAACGCGGCGTCACAGCTCAACGGATCGTTGACGTCGTCGTCCCCCTTGAATGTCTCACGCAGTCCGACGGCGTCATACCCACGCACCGGCGTGTGCAGCAGCTTCATCACGTGAATGCACAGCTTATCCAGATTCAGCATCGCGTTTCTCCTCCCATACGGCAGCACAATCCCTTATAATCGGGAATTTTTCCCTGTTAAGAGAAATATCAACACGATTATACCATAGCACTTCCAAAAAAATCAACATAATACCAAAAATTTATACCATAAATTTCAAGAAAACGATGATGACATCTGTTCGTCTTTTGCATGGCTGTCGGACATTCCCGTGCATTTGCATCCTTGCATCGACGGCAAGCAGACGCATCGCGAACGGGACGATGATAAAAAAACGGCGGAGAATCACTTCCCTGCCGTTATTTCGCATCAGTCGCCGTCCGCGAATTCCTCGTTATTCTTTTTCAGCCACGCGTCGCGCTCTTCTTGGATGTTTTTCTTCACTTCCGGCGCCAGTCCCTGCCCGATGGCGGGATACGGATTCCCCGAAGCCGCCGTCGGCTGAATCTCGCACCGTCCGTATTTATTCACCATTTCATACGAATCCGACGGCTGCACGTCAACAGCGTCGGCGCTCGGCGTCGCGGAAAAACGCATATTGTTCTTTTTCTTCTTATTTTGCATCGGTATCACCCGTCGTTATTATCACACAGACGAATGCACTTATGCAACGTTAAATTTTTCTGAGTTCCTCTTCCAGAGCGGCAACCGCCGTTTCGTCCGGCACGCAATCGAGCCGGAAAACAGGTGTCGAAGTCGCGACGTGTTCCGCAAGGGACGCAATATTTCCGCTCAGAGTCCGATGCCAATTCGACTGATAGCAGCCCTCGAAAATCGCCTTATACGCCGCCATACCGCGCAGCCGGACGATGGTATTCTCCGGCGCCTGACCGAGCCGTACAATGGCTTTGACGGGCAGAGAACGGTTTTTGCAGATTTTGGAAGAACCGGAAAACGGCAGACCGTGGGCAAAACTCCCCGAATCATCAGCAGAAAGCAGCACCTTGTCGCCGTTGATAACCTCCGCACCCCGGAACCGCCGCCACAACTCTGCCTGCGTGGATTTTCCCGTTTCACACGGCGCGGTAAAGAGCACCGCTTCGCCGCCGATGTCGATATACGACGCGTGAAAGATCGCGCCGCCGTACCGTGCGGCGATATCCTCAAAGCCGATCACGGTAAAAACGATCCGCGCCCAGAGCTTGCCCTTGTTCTCTTCGGCGAAATACACCGTCTGTTCACGGCTGTCGTTATGCGATTCTTTCCGGCAGGCATAAGCCGAATCCGCTTCGCCGGGATTGGTATAAAAGAAGAGCATTTCCCGTCCGGTGTCGTACCCCAGTACGGAATCGCCGCGACGAACGAGCCGACCCGACCCTTCGGGGAACGCCGTGACATATTGAAAAACGAAACGCAGATCGGCTCTTTCGCTGTCGCACAGGAACAGCGAGTAGGGCTCTTTCTGTTCAATCGGCTCCGGCGCGTCGATCTCGATGATGACGCCGCCGATCTTGTAACGGTAGAGGTATCGCGTTTCCGGCATCGGGCTGGCTCCTTTCTTTATGGGGTGATGAGGAATTGTTTTACCAAATATAATTATACCATTATCCGGGCATGATGTCCAGCATTTCTATATAACTTTCACTTCTTCACGATTCCCTCTTGTTTCTTACTTCCCAAAAATAGACCCGTAGTGAGGGAAAAGTGAATCGTGAAGAGGTAAAAAGTAAAAATCGACAAACTTCTTGCTGTCAAATTATCAACAACTTGATAAATTGGAAATTGTTATTCTATGTTTGTTGTCTTACCAACCTTTTTATTTAGAATCATCAAACCCAGAACAAGAACCACAGGAAATACCGTTGCTACAAGCAGTCCCGTTTTAAGATTGCCACCTGCCATTTCAGAAAGACTTCCCACCATAGCAGGACTCACCATAGCACCCAAATCTCCGGCTAAAGCTAAGAATGCGAACATTGCAGTTCCGCCCCTTGGACAATTCTTAGAGGATATGCTGATAGAACCCGGCCACATAATTCCGACTCCTAAACCACAAAGTGCGCAACCCGCAA
>CAMEBF010000003.1 GCA_945912145.1 uncultured Clostridia bacterium
AGAAAAGCAGGAGAGAACACTGAAAAATATTCGATTTTTGATTTTGAAAACCCTTATATATCAAGGATTTCCGGCGGACGAAACGACCAAGCTGCCCTAAAATTTCGAGTCAGCCCCGTTATGACCACTTCGATAACCCTCCGTGTATATTTCAATCTGCTTTTAACTCAAAAAATTTTTGGAGAGAAAAGCAGGAGAGAACACTGAAAAATATTCGATTTTTAATTTTGAAAACCCTTATATATCAAGGATTTCCGGCGGACGAAACGACCAAGTTACCGTAAAATTTCGAGTGCGCCCCGTTATGACCACTTCGATACGTCTCCGAATATTTTTCGCAATGCATTCGCGATTGCTTAGTTATTTTAGCAAAGTATCGGCGGTTTGTCAAGGGAATATCAAAAATTTCCCGAGGGATATTGCAATAATTCTTTTCTATGATACAATAAAGGGAGAAAATTTGCGTGAAAGGCGGCAGGTTGTTTATGGTGAAACCGATCGTTCGGGATATTTTTTTACTCAGCGGGAAATCGCAGACCGCGCAGATGAGTGACATTGGGGTCGGGGATGATTTACTTGATACACTTCGGGCGAACGAATCCCGTTGCGTGGGACTGGCGGCGAATATGATCGGCGTACGCAAGCGCGTGATCGCGTTCCGTTCCGGCCATGCGGACAGGCTGATGTTCAATCCTGAAATCATCAAAAGAAGTATGCCGTATGAGACCGAAGAGGGCTGTCTGTCTCTGGACGGCGTGCGGACAGCGAAACGCTTCCGTGTGATTACCGTGAAATGGCAGGACAAGGCGCTGGGGTGGCACACCGAAACATTCACCGGCTTCGACGCGCAGATCATTCAGCATGAGATCGACCATTGCGACGGGATCTTGATTTGATTGAAAACGGGGAGCTGGTATGGACGATTATATACAGACGATTGCTCTTATGAAAGAAATATTCGGGAAGGATTGCCAGTTCGCTTTAGCGACATCAAACGGTACCTATCCGTCCGTGCGGTATATTGATGCTTATTTTGACGGTGAATGTTTTTATTTGATTACCCGACTTGATTCCCGGAAAGCCAAAGAGATTGCGGCGAATTCGAATGTCGCACTATGCAGCCGAAAAATGTTTCGTTTGGAGGGACAGGCGCATTTGCACGGTCACCCACTCAGCCCGGTGAATCGGGAAATTCGGAAACAGTTGATAGAAGCCTTTGAGCCGTGGTATTTTCGCGATAACGACGAGAATGATGCGGCGATGTGCTATATAAAAATACAGCCGGTTTCCGTGTTTTTTCATCAGGACGGCGTTGGGTATACCGTTGATTTTATTGGAAAATCGGTTCAAAAATTTCCGTTTTCTTTTCAACCATATCTTACAGAGATTGATTAACGCAAAGCAGGGGAGTGAATATGAAAAGAACAGAGTCTGCGCCGGCTTCCGATGTCCGGCAGGTGATACGCCGGAAGTTAGAGGATCGGTTTGATGTGAATTATTCCGTTTCGGAAATCCGGATTGAATCCATGGAGGACTTCGACGCCTATTTATATGCGCCGTATCGCAGCGGTGAAAAGCTCTATTATCGCGGCGAACGGATTCTGAGCGACGACAGACGGCTTGTCCCGACGCTTTTGCGCAAAAAAGAGGAGCTTAGGTCGTTCGGCGATGAACCGATTTTGCGTCTGACGAGTGAATCGCTGCTTCGGTATTACCGTTCCAAAAAGTCGTTTCTGTCGGTTTACGAAACGCTGTACGGCAGAGCGGACACCGCGCATCTTTATAAAATGCTGGCCTTTGCGCAGCATTATCTGGATGTAAGCCCCTTGATTGATCTGTCGAAAAGTCTGTATGTCGCGCTGTCCTTTGCGCTGAAAGGACGTACGGAATTTTCGGACGATGTGGTGCTCTACAGCGTTTACGACATCGGCGACGATGACACAAGCGCCGACCTTGACGAAGTGAACGGCTGGCTCAGGGAGTATCATGTCAACGTCGTGGATTTCGGCGCGGAGGAAGCCATACAGAAGCTGCTTCAGCCGAAGAAAGAGAGACTGCACCGCCGTGAAACGGTGCTTCATGACCTGCGGCAGATAGAAGAACTGGTCAACGCGATGAATCCGACAGCCAAGCTGATCGATATCCCGACAAACGATCTGATGAAATATCAGCAGGGCGTGTTTCTGCTCCTGAACGGCTTCAGTCTGATCGATTCGAAATATTTTACCAAAGATGTCCGCAAGAGCTTTGTGATTACGAAATATGTTGTCTCGGCGGCCATCTGTCCGACCTTGCAGAAATTTCTGCTCGGGAAAGCGCCGCAGTACCGCTACGAAAACCTGATGGATATTTCGGCGGCGGTGAAAGATGAGAGATAGGGTGCGGACTATATCAATATTATAAAATGAATCATGGAGGGACGATATTTTGAATCGCAAGAAAGAAGCGTGTCATTGCAAAAATGTCACATACGGTATGATTGAGGACTCCGTCCGCAACGGAGCGGACACTTTACAGCAGGTTATGGAGGTAACCGGCGCGGGCAAAGGCTGCGGAAAATGTAAAGAGTTTTTGGAGTATCTTATCAGAGACATTAAGGAAGAGCAGAGAAAGTTATAGATCAGCCGGTATTCTTGGAATGCCATACGCAGATTATGAGGACGACAAATCGGAATTTAAGGAGAAAAACAAAATGAGACAATATATCGTAGATGCATTTACAAATATACCTTTTACAGGAAATCCGGCGGCGGTCTGTGTCATGGAAAGCTGGCCATCTGAAGAATCTATGATGAAACTGGCGATGGAAAATAATCTTTCCGAAACCGCTTTTATCGTAAAGGAAGAAAAAAGGTATCATCTGCGCTGGTTCACACCGGGTACAGAGGTGGAGTTATGCGGTCATGCCACACTGGCATCGTCCTTTGTTATCTTGAATTATTATGAGCCTGACAGCAAGGAAGTGAAATTTGATACCCTTAGCGGTGAGTTGACGATTCATCGGAATGGGAATCTGTATGAGATGAATTTTCCCACCTACGAATTGAAGGAGATTCCAGTCACGGATGCAATGGAAAGGGCTTTCGGCGCATGCCCGGTTAAAGCGGTATTGGGTCTTGATCTGATATGTATATTTGATTCGGAAGATACCGTCAGAACTATGAATCCGAATCAAACACTTCTGGCCGGTATTGAGGGAAGAATTCAAAATGCAACTTCGATGGGAAAAGAAACCGATTGCGTATCGCGTAGCTTCTGTCCGAAGTTGAGTATCACAGAGGACCCGGTTTGCGGTTCTGCCCATTGCCAGATTGCCGACTATTGGTCAAAAGAACTGAATAAAAAGGAAATTTATGCGTACCAGGCATCGAAGCGCGGTGGATACTTACATTGCAGAATGGAAGAAAACCATCGTATAATGATTAGTGGAGAGGCAACTCTGGTGGCCATCTCTGAAATTGCAGTTGCGCTGTAAATTTCAGGCTTCTGTTGAGCTGAAAGCACGTATGAATTTCAGTTTATCAAGAAAAGACCGGATTTCGGGACCGATAATTCCATGATGAAAAAATGAAGCACTCCGCTCTCAAATTAAAGCAAAAAACGGCAAGTCGTTATATGAAAAAACGGTGAATCCTGTTGGTTCGGGATTCACCGTCATTGGTTTTATCGGTATTTATTGCTTTGCCGCCGTGGCTTCTTTTTCCATTTCGGCCTCTTCATTTAGCATTGCCGCTTCCTGCTCCATCTGAATTTCGGGGAACACGGAGAGCATCGGCTCAACGTCCTTTTTGCCCTTGATCTTGCGGTCAATGTAGTTCTGCGTGATCTTTCTGACAAGTCCCGAAAGGGAGATCACGCCGATCAGGTTCGGGATCATCATCAGTCCGTTGAACGTATCGGAAATATCCCAGGCGATGCTCGAAGTCAGCACCGCGCCGGAAATCATCATCAGCACGAAGAAAATCTTATAGAAGATCGTCGCTTTCGTGCCGAAGAGGAACTCAAACGCTTTTGTGCCGTAGTGCGACCAGCCGAGCACCGTTGTGAACGCGAACAGCAGAATTGCGATGGCGATGAACATACTGCCTACGCGGACGCCGCCGAATGTGAAGACCGTGTCGAACGCCGACGCGACAAGCGTTGCGTCCGAACCGGCGTTGACGGCGAGCATACCCGTCTCCAGGTCGATCACGCCGGACGTCAGAATGACAAGCGCCGTCATCGTACAGACGACCATCGTATCGGCGAACACCTCAAAAATGCCCCACATCCCCTGGCGGACAGGCTCCTTGACATTGGAGTTGGAATGCACCATGACCGACGAGCCGAGACCGGCCTCGTTGGAGAAAACGCCGCGTTTGAAGCCCCATGTGACTACGGTTTTGATTGCGACACCTGTGACACCGCCCCAGACCGCTTTCGGTGCGAATGCCGTGACAAAAATGGCCTTGAAAGCCGCACCGATGGCACTGTAATGCACGCCGATGACGATAAGCGAGCCGATGATGAATGCGACGACCATGAACGGCACGATCTTTTCGGCAAATGCCGCGATGCGTTTTAAGCCGCCGACGATAATCAGACCGCCGAGAATCATAATTGCGATGCCGATAATCAGCGCATACAGCGAGACGGAGCCGGATTCCGTGGAGTAGAGAATATGGTCGGACAGCGCGTCAATGCGGAATGCGGATTCAAAGTTTGCCACGATTTTGTTGATCTGTCCCATGTTGCCGATGCCGAACGAAGCCAGCAGGCAGAAAATCGCGAACAGAACGGCGAGCAAATTGCCGATTCCCTTGCAGCCCTTTTTCGCGCCGAGACCGTCGCGCAGATAATACATCGCGCCGCCCGACCATTCGCCTTTCTCGTTTTTGCGGCGGTAATAGATGCCGAGCACGTTTTCGGAATAATTGGTCATCATACCGAAAAATGCGGCGACCCACATCCAGAATACCGCTCCCGCACCGCCGGAGCAGATCGCGGCGGCCACGCCCGAAATGTTGCCGACGCCGACGGTAGCGGCCAGCGCCGTACACAGAGCCTGGAACTGTGAAATAGACTGTTCACTCTTGTCTAAATGTCCGGAAACATGCTTGCTTCCCATGCTGCCGATCGTCTGCTTCCACCAGTGCCGAATGTGCGACACCTGGAAAAACTTAGTGAGCACGGTCATCAGAATACCGGTGCCGAGCAGCAGAATCAGTCCCAGTTTGACCCATACAAAGTCATTGATTGCGTTGTTGATGCTTGTGAGCGTGTCGAGAAAGCCCATCATCTGTCACCTCTTGCGTTATCCTTACAACCTGTGTCCCGGGTCTTTCGATAAAAGAAAAAAGACACACCGATCCGGCGCATCTCTAACGACAATAATCTGCAAAGCGGCTGCTTATTTGCAGAATTCAAAAACCGTCCTTTTGCCTGAGAGATTGACTCGGAAGTCTTGCACCTTCGGCACTCGCTTAAAAACGCGAGCTTCTCCGGAATTGCTATCCGTTTACAGTCATAATCCCAACCGGGAAACCTGAGAGTGTTACTCCTTCGGAAAGGCAGAAAGCCTAATCTCCTGCAAACTTCACTTAGCAAATGATTCAGTTGTGAGCTTATTGTACACCCTTGTTTCATAAAATTCAATAGTCGGAATCAATTTTGTAACATTTGTTAAAAAATCGTATCATGAAGTCTGATCGTTGTGAGCTTTCACTAAAAGTACAACCGAAAAACGCTTGCATAATTTCCGGGAATGTGCTATAGTTATGGCGTCAGAGGGTTGTCAATGTACAATTTACAATGTACAATGTCGGAAGCCCTGCGGGCTTGATTTTTATGCCTGCGGCGTGTCTGCCGATAAAACTATATGTTGGGAATGTGAAAAATATGAACGAAGAAAACCTGATTGAAAAACAGCTCACGTCTGAGAACGTGTTCGACGGACGGTTGCTTCATGTATACAGCGACAAAATCGAACTGCCGAACGGCAGAACGTCCACGAGAGAATATATTCGCCATCAGGGCGCGGTATGCGTCGTGCCGGTGACGGATCGGAACGAGATTATCGTTGTGCGGCAGTACCGCTATCCGATCGGCCGCGTCACGGTGGAGATTCCGGCGGGCAAGCTCGATCCGGGAGAGAAGCCCCTTGACGCCGCCAAGCGCGAACTAAGCGAAGAGACCGGCGTCGAAAGCGCCGACATCACCTATATCGGCGGGCTGTATCCGTCCGTCGCTTACACGGATGAGATCATTCATATGTATATGGCGAAAAATCTCCGCTACGGCAGCGCGCATACGGACGACGACGAGTTTTTGGACGTGCAGAAAATCCCCGTTGCCGAGTTCGTGGAGAAAATCATGAACGGCGAAATCATGGATTCCAAAACGCAGGCGGCGGTGCTGAAAGTCGCCCGGATTCTGGAAAACAGCTGACATGGAACCGATCGCGCATATCGAGACGGATTTTCCGTCCAAATTCGGCTTGCCGCGGCAGAGCGGACTGTGCGAAGAGCTGACGGGAAGAATCGTCTTTGAACCGAAATATCGCCGGCGCGAAGCGTTCCGGGGCTTGTCGGATTTTTCGCATATCTGGGTGATCTGGAAATTCTCCGAAACCGAGCGCGACGAATGGTCGCCGACGGTGCGTCCGCCTCGTCTCGGCGGCAACACGCGCATGGGCGTTTTCGCGACCCGTTCGCCGTTCCGTCCGAATCCCATCGGACTGTCGTGCGTCCGGCTTGTGGGCATCGACTATGAATGTGAGAACGCGCCGGTGCTGCTCGTTTCGGGCATTGACATGATGGACGGCACGCCGGTTTTCGATGTCAAGCCCTATATCCCGACGGCCGACTGCAAACCGCAGGCGTCGGACGGCTTTACGGCGCAGACGAAGGATTACCGCATTGCGGTGGATTTTCCGCAGGAGCTTTTGGAAAAACTGCCCGAGGACAAAAGAGAAGCCGCCGTCGAGATGCTTACACTTGATCCGAGACCGTCGTATATTGAGGACGACGACCGCCTTTACGGCGTCGCGTTCGCAGGCTTCAATATCCGCTTCACCGTCAAAAACGATACCCTGACCGTGACGGAAATTCAGAAGCTGACGGAAGATCGGTAATACAGATTGTGAACTTGACGTTCATTTTGATAAAAAAATCGGACATCGCTTTTTTGGCGGTGTCCGTATTTTTTATAATTCGATTTTCAGAGTATAGACCGATTCCGAACGGATTTTATCAGGCGGCAAGTGACCGAAATCAACCGCCAATTTGCCGTTTTCGTTCTGTGCGTGGAAGACTTCGTCGCAGCCGAAAAGCGTCAGTTTCATATTCTCGCGATACGGAACATCGGAGAATGCGACTTTTCCGAACGGATAGGAATGCAGGAACGCGAATACCGTTTTGCCGTCTTTGGACTGCGTATATTTGATATTCTCATCATGGCTTTCTTGGCATTTCCGGCTCGCGTAGATGCCTTCTCCGTTGACTTTCAGCCATTTGCCGAGCTGCCGCAGGCGTTCCTCCATGATGACGGGAATCCGTCCGTCGGCGGTCGGGCCGATGTTGAGAAGGAAATTGCTGCCTTTTGAGACGAGATCGACGAGCATTTTAATGAGAGCGTCGGCGGAAAGATAATCGTCCACTGTCTCAAAGCGGTTCCAGCCGAACGATGCGCCGATGCCGCGGCATTCCTCCGAAACCCGGTCGATTTCGGCTTTTTCCATACCCGGCGCGATATAGCCGTATTCCGTCGTCAGATTGCCGCCGAGCCGTCCTCTCGTTTCGCTGCCCCAACGGTCGTTGGGCACGATGACGTCCCGGACGCTTGATTCGTTATAAAGCCATTGTAAAAACTCCGTGCTGTGCCAGACCGAGGACGGATGATCCCATTCGCCGTCGGTGAACAAGGTGTTCGGCTGATACTTTTCGACCAGCTCCTTGAGCATGGGGATCAGGTGCTTGACGGCGTATTCTTCGGGATCCTTTAAGTACAGCGGGTGGAACCACTCATACACCGAGTGATACACGCCGAAACGCAACTTTGTACCCTCGCAGGCGTCTTTCAGCTCGCGGCAGAAATCGCGGTGCGGGCCGACGTCCACGCTGTTCCAGTTCCATGCGTAATTGGTCTGATACAGACAGAAGCCGTCGTGATGCTTCGATACAAGATTCATGTAGCGTGCGCCGGCGTCCTCAAACAGCGAAACCCACTGCTTTGCATCGAAATTCTCCGCCTTGAACATCGGTACAAAATCGTTGTAGCGGAAATTTTCGCCGTAGGTTTTTACGTGATAGTCGCGGTACTGCGGACCGAAATTGTCGTCACGCGCTTTATCGCAATGGTAGCCGTACCATTCGGCGTATTGCCCTTTTGGCGCGTACGCCGGTACGCTGTACAGCCCCCAATGGATAAAAATGCCGAATTTCGCGTCCTCAAACCATTCGGGAACCTCTCGCTGATTCAGCGATTCCCAGTTGTTTTCATATTTCATCGGAATCCTCCTTTAGGTACGCTTCCAGCCGGTAGATCGGCTGCCCCAGATCGGTGAAGCGTTTTTCATATTCGGTCATGATATTGCCCTCAAATCCGCTGTTGTGCAGATCGAGCGTCACATTTTTCAGAGCAAAGCCGTTTTGTGAAAACTGCTCGAGAGAATACTCAAACAAGTGCATATTGTCGGTCTTCTGATGAATCTCCGCGCCGGGTTTCATTAACTGCTTATAAATCGAAAGAAAGCGGGCATTCGTCAGTCGGTGCGAAGCATATTTCTTTTTGGGAAACGGACACGAAAAATTGAGATAGACTCGCTCAATGCTATTGTCGGGGATATATTTCGGCAGGAATTCAGCGCGGCACTCGAGGAAATGAATATTGGAAAGTCCCGCGTCCTGCGCCTTTTTGCACGCCATATAGATGACATTGGGGTTGACCTCTACGGCGATAAAATTCAGCTCCGGGTGCTGCTTTGCCAGTTCGCAGATAAACTGTCCCTTGCCGCAGCCGACCTCAAGCTGCATCGGATTGTCGTTGCCGAAAATCGCGGCAAAATCGAGGTATTCCTTTTTTTCGACCGCCGTATTGTAGTTCGGATCGTCCGAATGGAGAATCGTCAGATTTCTCGAGACGGACGCGAGCTTCTGCTCTAAATTTTTCTTTTTTCTCATTCTCATAGAGAGAAATCAACTCCGTTCCGATAGGTTAAGGTGTATTGCCCTGTCACATCGTCCTTTTGCCGGTAATCGCACCAGACGACGCGGTTTTCCGTATAGAGGATCGCGCAGGCGATCTTGCCGCCGCCGGGACAGAGCGTTTCATGAATTGTTTTTTTGATTTGTTTGAGCCGTTTGTCGGGGATTTTCAGACAGTCCGGCAGCACGCCGGAGGCATTCGACGCGAGCCGATCGCAGACCATGCGGTCACGCAGGACGGCCTTGTTCGTTTTCGGCGCGAAAAAATTATATACGAAAGTGAGATATTCGTCAAGAGGGATTGCTTCTTTTTTCTCCATGAATGCACCGAAATCGCGGAACAGGGCGAACGGAGAAAAGCCGCATTCTTCGGTGAGGTAATCGAGTGTCCGGGGAAATCGTCCGCTGTTGTAAAGGCGGTCGAGAGCCGCTTCCGCGTGGTGAATCGTTTGCAGATCATCTTCGCTCAGGCAGTCGGTGCGTATTACTTCATACGGCGGCTCTTCGCTGTAAACACAACCGAATAATTCGTCCTTTTCTCGCAGTTCGGAACCGTGCAGGAGCTTGAGAAACCCGAGCTGAAGCATATGCGGACGCAATGCATACAGTTTGTTGAAGCTCTTTTCAAAGCTTTCAAGATCTTCGTGAGGAAGTCCCGCGATCAGGTCAACATGAATATGAAGATTTCCGGGACGCAGCAGCCGCTGAATATTTTTGACGAGCTTTGCGGTGTCGGGATTGCGGTTGACGGCTTTTAGCGTCTGCGGATTGAAGCTTTGCAAGCCGACCTCAAGCTGAAACAGTCCTTTCGGCGCGTTTTCTAAAAGCTGTAGCGTGCTCTCTTTGAGCGTGCCGCCGTCCACCTCAAAGTGAAAGCAGACGCCTTTTCGTATGATACCGGCATTGTAATTCTCCATGATGAAAGTGATGATCGCATTGGCTCGTTCGGCGTTGGCGTTAAAGGTTCGGTCTATGAATTTCACGGTCTGCGTCTGCGTCGCGGCAAGGCGCAGAATCTCTTCTTTGACACGCTCTATATTATAGAAAACGAGCTTGCCGCACCGTCCCGACAGGCAGAACGCGCAGGAGAACGGACAACCCCGTGACGCCTCAATATAAGCGATGCGTCCGCCGAGCGATGCGAAATATTCGTCGCAGTACGGTGAGACCGGCTCTTTGCCGGAAACGTACGGTTCGGCAATGGCATTGCCATGTTCTGTTCGGTAGCAAAGTCCCGGAATCTCATCATTGTCCGTTTCTCCTGCCAGATAGGAGCAAAGACGCGCGAACGGCTCTTCGCCTTCACCGGAGAGGACATAATCGACAAAGCGGCAGTCGTTCAGCACATCCCCGGCGTTATAGCTGACCTCCGGACCGCCGAAAACAATCACAGCGCCGGTCTCGTCTTTGAGCGTTTCCGCAAGCTTTTTGACAGAAGCGATATTCCAGATATAGCAGCAAAAGCCGACAACATCCGGTTCTTCGGCGATGATGCGCTCGGCGACTGTCCGCAAATTCTCGTTGACGGTGCCCTCAACGACACGCGCATCCACGGCGTTTCCGCAGTATTTTTTGATTCCGGCAAACAGGCACCACGGCGCGAGAGACGAGTGGACAAATTTGGAATTGAGCATACACAGAACGGTTTTCATACGGCATTCCTTTCAAAATTCTACAAAAATTATTCTACAACTTCGTCGTTCTTTTTGCAATAGCAATGAAAATGAAATTTTCGTTTATTTCCTCTTGCAATCTTATTTTTATTCTGCTATGATTATGTTGCTTTATTGCGATAAAGTACGGAAATAGGAGGATTTTACTTGTGGCAGTTCACCCCTGTCGGTAGAACCATCCGTTTACATTTCGGGAGAATTTGTAAATACTATATCCGGAGGAATATCCAATGAATTTTACAAACACCTATCTGGCAGAGCTTATGGAGAGAGTCATTGCCAGAAACCCCGGCGAAAAAGAATTTCACCAGGCTGTGCGCGAAGTGCTCGAATCGCTTGAACCCGTCGTGGAAAAGCACCCCGAGTACATCGAAAGAGGCGTACTCGAGAGCATCGTCGAGCCGGAAAGAATCATCAAGTTCCGCGTTCCGTGGGTCGATGATAACGGCGTCGTCCATGTCAACAGAGGCTTCCGCGTGCAGTTCAACAGTGCCATCGGTCCTTACAAGGGCGGTCTGCGTTTCCACCCGTCAGTCTATGAGGGCATCATCAAGTTTTTGGGCTTCGAGCAGATTTTCAAAAACTCGCTGACCGGTCTTCCCATTGGCGGCGGTAAAGGCGGTTCGGACTTTGATCCCAAGGGCAAATCCGATATGGAGGTCATGCGTTTCTGCCAGAGCTTCATGACGGAGCTCGCCAAGCACATCGGCTCCTATACGGATATCCCGGCAGGCGACATCGGCGTCGGCGGACGCGAGATCGGCTATCTGTTCGGTCAGTATAAGAGAATCAGCAATGTCTTTTCCGGCGTTCTGACCGGTAAGGGACTTGAATACGGCGGTTCTCTGGCGAGAACGGAAGCGACGGGCTACGGTCTGTGCTATTTCACGGATGCCATGCTCCGCGACCATGGTATGTCTTTCGAGGGCAAGACCGTTGTCATTTCCGGCTCGGGCAACGTTGCGATCTACGCGACGCAGAAAGCGACCGAGCTCGGCGGCAAGGTTGTTGCGCTGTCTGACTCCAACGGCTACATCTATGATAAAAACGGCATTGATCTGCCGCTTGTCAAGCAGCTTAAGGAAGTCGAGAGAAAGAGAATCAAAGAGTATCTGACGGTTCACCCCGAAGCCGAATATCATGAGGGCTGCAAGGGCATCTGGACGATTCCCTGCGATATCGCACTGCCCTGCGCAACGCAGAATGAGATCGATAAGGAATCGGCGGAGATTCTTGTGAAAAACGGCTGTCAGGCTGTTTCTGAGGGCGCGAATATGCCCTCTACGCCCGATGCGATTGAAGTCTTCCTGAACAGCGGAATCCTCTTCGGACCTGCGAAAGCGGCAAATGCCGGCGGCGTTGCGACTTCCGCACTTGAAATGAGCCAGAACTCCATTCGTGGCTCCTGGACGTTTGAAAAGGTTGACGCGAGACTCAAAGAAATCATGGAGAATATTTACGCGAACGCTTCTTCCGCTGCGGAGGAGTACGGCATGAAGGGCAACCTCGTGGCAGGCGCGAATATCGCCGGTTTCTTAAAGGTTGCGAACGCCATGCTTGAACAGGGCGTCGTCTGATTTTTCCCTTTTTCGCTTGTAAAATTGTGATAAACCTGAACAAAGAAAACCTGTCCGTTTCTTAGCGGGCAGGCTTTTTTTGTCAGATAAGTTTTATGTCGTTTTCTTTTGTGACAGAAGCGCCGATACGGCGCACAGGAGAAACGCCGCCAGGGAGAAAAAGAAGATGCACTCGAGCACGTCGTTCCAGCCCTTTGTGTCGGCGATTCTGCCCAAGAGCTGAATGCTCAGCGTGCTGCCGACGTAGCAGAAGGTATTGAGGAGTCCCGCCGACAGTCCCGAATCGATTTTGTCACGGGAGTAGAGCGGAATAATGCTGGTGATGACGTTATTGACCGACGCCATCATGCAGGCGGTCAGCGCGAACAGCAGCAGCGTCAGAGGCGCAAAGCGCAGACCGATTGTGAGCAGAATCGCGCCGATAAAAACGGTGCTGAGCAGGTAAAACAGGCCGTTCAGAATCGCGACGTTTTTCTGCTTCGCGTGCAGGAGCCTGACAAGCGTTGCGCCGAAGATGGAGAGCAGCGGCAGCAGCAGCGTGACAATAATCGACAGCGACGGGCTGACGCCGAATTTCTCTTTCAGAATCGACGGCACCCAGGTCGTCACGCCGTCCTTGATGAAGCCGTTCGCGATCGCCGTCAACAGGATAATCCCGATCGAGACCGCGAAAACAGGCGTGAGCGTGAGTTTGCCGGATGTCTTGTCTTCGGATTTAAGCGTCGCTTTTTCGCATTTCTCCACCGTCCGCATACCGAAAAACCAGAGAATCGCAACAAGAGCCAGAACGGCAGAGGAAACATAGAAAATCGCTGTCCACCGGACTGTGAGTGCAGAGAAGAGTGCGGCAAGCCCGTAGGCGCCAAATGTGCCGACGGCAACGGTCGTGCTCATCATCATGACGGCTTTCGGCAGCCTCTCATTCGGCAGATAGAGAGACAGTGTTTTGATTAGGGAGCTCCAGAGGATCGACTGAAAAATACCGTTTGCGAACCAGATGACTTTCATCACGGCGATGTCGCCGCAGAAGGTCATGGCGAGGTTGAGAACGGACGAGACGCCGAGCGCGACCGTGACGGAGTATTTCGTGTTGTAGCGTCTGGAAAGCAGACCGTGAATAAGCTGTCCCGCACCGTATGCGAGAAAGAACGCGGAGCTGACCGCGCCGGCGGATTCCTTGCTTGTCCCGAGCTGCGCGAGAATCTCCACCATCGAGGCGTTGTAATTGAGCCTCCCGATATAGGCAGCCGTGTACGCCGCCCAGCATAGGAAAATCAGGAAATTGGTTTTTTTATTTGTCATGCGATCGGTTCCGTTCATGGAAAATCACCTCGATGTCTTTTTATTTAGTGTGCAAAGTTCAAAGTGCAAAGTGCAATTCCGGAAGCGCTTCGCGCTTGATTCTATGCCTGCGGCGCGCTTTTACAATGAATTAAAAGGCGAAGCCTTTTCCGACATTGAACTTTGAACACTGCACTTTGAACTTTTGTCGCATCAGCGTCTGCTTGTTTTGTTCTTTTTCTTAGTCTTTTTATTTAGTGTGCAAAGTTCAAAGTGCAAAGTGCAATTCCGGAAGCGCTTCGCGCTTGATTCTATGCCTGCGGCGCGCTTTTACAATGAATTAAAAGGCGAAGCCTTTTCCGACATTGAACTTTGAACACTGCACTTTGAACTTTTGTCGCATCAGCGTCTGCTTGTTTTGTTCTTTTTCTTAGTCTTTTTATTTAGTGTGCAAAGTTCAAAGTGCAAAGTGCAATATCGGAAGCCCTGCGGGCTTGCATTGTACGCCTGCGGCGCGCTTTTATAATGAATCAAAAGGCGAAGCCTTTTCCGACATTGATCTTTGAACACTGCACTTTGAACTTTTGATTTATCGCCGTTTGCTTGATTTTTTCTTTGTTTTCTTCTTTTTTGTCGGCGCGTTTGTGCTCCGTATCAGCGACAGCAGCAAGCCCGCGATAATCAGCGCCGCTCCCAGAAGAATCTGCCAGGTGATCGTCTGCGTTTTTAAAAAGAAGTAAGAGCAAAGAATCGTCACGAGAGGGGAGAGGTAGAGATAGGTCGTTGTCTTGACCGGTCCGATTGCATTCGCGGCATGGTTCCAGGTGACGAAGCAGACGCCCGAAGCGAGCAGTCCCAGATAGAGCAGACGGAATAGCGTCGGTTTGTCGGCAAGGAGTCTGATATGCTCGGGATCAAAGTCAAAGAGAAACAGCGTCGGGATCATGAAGATCAGCCCGTACATCACGATACGCCTTGTCGTGGCGATGGTGTTGTGTCCGTAGGAGCCGATCTCTTTGGTCAGAATGGAATATAACCCCCATGCGAGTGCCGAGCCGACGGCGAAGAGCGCTCCTTTGACGCTGACAGAAAACGAAAATCCCTCTTCAAAAGTCACGAGCACGATGCCCGAAACCGCGAGCAGAAAGCCGACAAAGAAATTCAGTTTCGGCTTGTCCGCTTTTTGGGAACAGAGTGAAAACAGACCGCAGAAAAACGGCGACGTCGATAGAATCACGCTGACGGCGGCGGCTTTCGCATAGCGCAGCGCGGCAATTTCCAAAAAGAAATAGAGCGTCACACCGCACAGCCCGGCGAGCGCGTAAGTCACTTCGCGTTTCACGCTTTCAAAGCGCAGCCTCGGCGGATAGATCACGTTCAACAGCAGGAACGCCAGCAGAAAACGGCAGAGAATAATCTCCGCCGAAGAGAGGTTTTCTAATAGCTTTGCGGAGGAAATGAAAGTCGTGCCCCAGACCGCGATGGTGAAGAGCGCGGCGATATGCCCCGCGAATTTGTTTGTTTTCATGAAAGTTTTCTCCTGTTTTTACAGCAGCATAAAGAGCGTTCCCGCGACGATCATCGTAAGACCTGCGACGGCTTTCTTCGTCAGCTTTTCGCCGAAGACGAGGTAGGAAAACGCAATCGTAATGAGAATGCTCAATTTGTCGATCGGCACCACAACGCTTGCCTTGCCGTCCTGCAACGCCTTGAAATAGCACAGCCAAGACGCGCCGGTCGAAAGCCCCGACAGAGAGATGAAGAACAGCTCTTTCTTTTCGATATGCCGAATTGTTTTCTGTTCGCCCTTGATGAATACGACGAGCCACGCCATCACCAGCACAATGCAGGTGCGGATCGCCGTTCCGAGGTTCGAGTCGATTCCGGAAATGCCGATCTTGCCGAAGATGGAGGTCAGCGACGCGAACACGGCGGACAGTACCGCGTAAAGAAGCCATGTTTTGCTCTTTTCTTCGCCTGATTCTTTCTTCTGAATCATCAGAATCGTGCCGACGGCAATCAGAATTGTCCCGGCAATCTGGAAAAAGCCCTTGAATTCCTGAAAAAAGATCAACGAAAGAATGATGGTTAGCACCGTGCTCGATTTATCGACGGGAACGACCTTGTTAACATCGCCGAGCTGCAGCGCGCGAAAATAGCACAGCCACGACGCGCCGGTCGAAAAGCCTGAGAGAATCAGAAAGAGCAGCGTTTTGCCGTTGATCGCGGAGAGTCCGGTCTGCGCTCCGGTGATAAAGACCATCAGCCACGCAAAAATCAGAACAATAATCGTACGGATCGCGGTTGCGACGTCGGAATTTGTCTTTTTAATGCCGCACTTTGCTGTGATTGAGGTGATGCCTGCGAAGAACGCGGACAAAACGGCCATCAGAATCCACATAAAAAGACACCTCGGTTTTGCATTTTTTGACAAAATCGATTATAGCACTCCTGTCCGCAAGTTACAATATTTTTCTGAAAATATGGATTATTTGTAAAAATGCACAAAAACTTCTTGCAAAAAAGTTTTTTTTATAGTATCATAAAATATCATTATCAAAAAAAACGGAGGAAGCGCCATGCTTTTCTTGAAACGCCTTTTCTGTCTTTTTTTATCTCTTCTGGATATTCTGGTGATCTATATAGGAGGGGATGGACGCTTTATGCAGAATGCGGATGTCAGCATTTCGGTCAATTCCTGCATCGAGTATCAGACGGTCAGCGGATTTGGCGCGTCGGCGTGCTGGTGGGCGCAGCTCACCGGGGATTCTCCCTATGCCGAAGAGGCCGCCAAGGCACTCTACAGTGAGGACGGTCTGGGGCTCAATATCTACCGCTATAACATCGGCGGCGGCTCGAAGGATAATCCCGATAGCCGCATCAGCGGTTCCCGCGCAACTGAAAGCTTTTACTATTATAATGAAAATACGGGCGAGTACGAATACGACTTCACCCGTGACGCGGCGGCGCAGGAGATGCTCTTCAGGTGTCTGTCCTATGGCTGTATCGATACGGTCGTTCTTTTCGCCAATTCGCCGCATTATTCCATGACGGTTTCGGGACAGGCGACCGGTGGTACGGAGCCCTATGTCTCGAATCTCCCGCCTGAAAACTATGAGGCGTACGCCGATTATTTTCTGACGATCACAGAATACTTCCTGCAAAAGGGCGTGCCTGTCAAGTACATCAGTCCCGTCAACGAACCGCAGTGGTCGTGGGGCGGCGCATGGGTCGGTCAGGAAGGCTGCCATTATGAACGCGAAGAGGTCGTGGAGCTGTTCCGTGTCTTCGCGCGGGCAATCAAAGCGAGAAATCTCGATGTTAAGCTCATGGGTCCCGAAAGCGGCGAGCTCGGCGACGATACCGACTGGTATTTTAACGCGCTTTATCACGATCCCGAAATCCGCGAAGTGCTCGGTTCTCTTGCCTATCACAGCTATTGGCGCGATACTGATCTGAAAAGCAAAAAAGATTTCGGTGAGAAAGTCAAAGAACAGTACGCCGATATCCCCGTCGATATGACGGAATGGTGCGAGCTGCCGTGCAAACACGATATTGATGATTTCACCGGCGCAGTGATCATGGCGCGCGTCATACAGCAGGATCTTGCGAGAAGTAACGCGAATTCCTGGTCGGCGTGGGTCGGCGTGAATAACTATTCCGTCGGCGAAGACGGCAAAAAGTATTCCGACGGTCTTCTTGTCAGCAACGAGGAATTCTCGGAGCTTTATACGGGAATGCGGTATTACGCGATGGCGCATTTCTCGAAATACATTCCGGCGGGCAGCGTCCGCATTGCCGCTACACCCGATGTGCTCGATTTTTCGGTCGTGCAGACGGAGGATTCCGATGTGCTGATCACCACGCAGTCGCTCAATCTCTCGGCGTATAAAACGCCTGAGGGCAAAACCGTTGTCGTGCTTGTCAACGAAGGCGGCGACCGCAACATCTTTATGAATATTTTAGTGGGGAAAATGGAAGTGGTTCAGTCCACGCAGGAGTCGCAGTTGCAAACGATCTACAGCGGCCGGGCGAAATCCCTTGTCAAACTTCCCTCTGACAGTATTACCACCATCATCTACGGATAAGGAGACATTCTCATGAAAAAAGCAACAGCAATCTTTCTGACAGTATTGCTCCTGCTTGCGACAGCAGTTCCTGCGTTCGCGGCGGACAATCGCTACACCATCACCAATCCCTATGCAGACGTGGATTGGGATACGTTCAACCGCTACAAAGCGGATCTGCATTCGCACACGAACGCGACGGACGGCACCAATACGCTGCCCGAAATGGTTGAAAAACACTATGAGCTCGGCTATGACATTCTCGCCGTCAGCGATCACGGTACCACAAGCTACAGCTGGACGGAGCAGAATGTTGTTCCTGCGATCAAATTCGCCATGATGTTCCGCAGAGGTCTTTCCACGGTCGAAACGCTGGACGAATCCGGAACGGCGGCGAATGGCAAGGCCTACACGGTCACGACGGTTAACGGCGACGATTATTACGCGCAGACCGGTGGCAAGGATTTGCTCCGCGTTCCGTTTGCGATTGAGAATAATCCCACATCGTTCAATAACGCGCATGTCAACAGCTTCTTTGTCGATTACGGCAATGGCATTCTCGGCGGCACAAGCGATTATGAGACGCCCATCAGTAATATTGACGCGCTCGGCGGCGTTTCCGTCATCAATCATCCCGGCGAGTACACCTCTGCCCGCGACGAAGTCTATACGGCAGACGCGTATGACCGTGACAATTCTTCTTATGATTATAAGATCAGAAAATTCGAGAATCTGCTCATGCAGTATCCCTCCTGCATCGGCATTGATATCAACAGCAAGGGCGATTCCAGAACCCGTTTTGACAGAAAACTCTGGGATATCATGCTGACCGATATGGCGCCTGCGGGTCGCAACGTCTATGCCATCGCTTCGAGCGACGCACACAATCTTGATATCGTCAACTCCGGCTACATCATTGCGTTGATGCCCGAAAAGACTTCTTCTGCCCTTCAGGCGTGTCTGCTTTCCGGCAATTTCTTCGCGCAGAGCCGTTATATCGGCAACGTCGATGAGCTTGCGGCCTATGCCGACGGACTTTTAGCTTACGCAGACGTGACCGCACAGACGCTCGGAGCCGAAATGAAAGAAACCGCCGACGAAATGACGGCGAACATCGCCGAAAACGGCAGCCAGGGTGCTATTTACGAATTTGACGAGAAAGCATCGGCGGCGTATATCGACGAAATTACCGTGGACGATGCGGACGCCGAAATCACGGTTTCCGGCACGGGCATTCTTTACGTCCGCTGGATTTCCGACGGTCAGGTCGTTGCCGAGGGCAATTCGATTGACCTCGACGAATGCGAGAACCTCGGCAGCTATGTCAGAGCTGAAATTATCGGCGAAGGCGCAGTTACCTATACGCAGGCGTTCCTGCTTTCGTATGACGGTATGCCCGAAGCGAACGTCAAGAGCGTGACCGATCTCGGCAATGCGACCTCCGCTCTGGCGGACAGCCTCATCAAGGCTCTTTCCGCGCTCAACCCGATTTTCAAAGTCATTCTGAGTATGCTCGGCGTGATTTAATTATGGCAGTTTCCTCGCCATTACGAGGATTTCCGCAAGCATCGGCAGAATGTAAACGCTGCCGATGCACTCTTTGATGCTGTACAGTAAATCGCTGTGCAGCATCAAATACGTTGCGGCATTTTCGCCTGTGGCGTGCGTATAGAACCAGACGGCGAGAGCCGCCAGAGTCAGCAGCAGCACCGTGCCGTATTTCATCGTGTATTTGGAAACAGGATTCATTTTTTTGAAAATTTCTTTATAAGCATATAAAACTTTTTGCATCGAACTCACCCGAACTGAGTATACTGCATTTCGGGGGCATCGCGCAATTCAAAATAACTGGAAAAGGAGAGAAGATGATGGCGTTTGACTTTGGGGTATCCTCGGCGTGCTATTATCCGAAGCTGACGGAGGAGGCGCTCGAAACGGCAGGACAAGCCGGTTTTCAGAATGTTGAATTGTTTCTCAATTCCTTTTCCGAGCTGACGGACGATTTTGTCGCACATCTCAAGGCGATCCGGGACCGATACGGCATGAACATCGTTTCCGTCCATCCGTTCTTCTCGTTCGCCGAGTCGTTTTTCCTTTTCAGCACGTATGAAAGACGCTATCAGGATATTTTACAGCTGTATGACCGCTTCTTTCAGGTGACGGCGCAGCTCGGTGCAAAAATTTTCGTCATTCACGGCGTCAAGACCATCGCGCAGTTCGATGATGAAGAATACTGCCGCCGTTTCCGGCAACTGATGGATATGGGCGCACAGTACGGCGTGAGGGTCTGTCAGGAAAACGTGGTACTGCACCGAAGCGAAAGTCCACAGTATCTGAAGGAGATGCGCGATTATCTGGGCAAGGATTTCGGCGTCGTGCTCGATATCAAACAGGCGCGTCGTTCGAAATATTCTCCGTATGACTTTTTAGAGCTCCTGCACGACGACATCGCGCACGTGCACATCAGCGATTATAACGATAAGCTCGATTGCATTCCGCCCTTGAAAGGCGAATTCGATTTTCCGGAATTCTTCCGCACGATGCAGAACTACGGCTACAGTGGGAAGTACATCATCGAGCTGTACAAATGGAGCTACCGTGATGAGGGAGAAATCGTTGACGCTTATGAAAAATTACTGAAAATAACGAGTCAAATTTGTTAAAAAGTGATATTGACATCTCATGTCGATTGTTGTAAACTGTTAGCAAATAGGACAAAGAAGTTCGTTGATATAAACCGTTTAGAGGGCGGTTTCTATCAGCGTTCTTTTTTTTGTACCCGATTTCCGGAACAGAGGTTTTTGTGATGAAAAAAGAAGGCGAAATCAGAATCCCTGCGGGCTGTGCCATCTCTTCGATTTTTTCAAAGAACGGCAAGAATATCTGCGGCGACAGAATCGTCAATTCCATGCGCGTGATGCACGACCGCTCTAACGGTCTGGGCGCCGGCTATGCCGGCTACGGTATTTATCCGCAGTATAAGGATTATTACGCATTTCATATTTTTTACGATCATACCAAAGCGCGTGAAGAGTGCGAACAGTTCCTCGAAATGCACTTCGATATCATCAATCTTTCCAAGATTCCCGTCAAAAAGACACCGGCGATCACAGACGAGCCTCTGATCTGGCGCTACTTCGTCGCACCGCTGCCGACGAAGCTCGCGGAAAGTCAGCTTGATGAAAAGGAATTCGTCGTGCGCTGCTGCATCAGGATCAACACGCAGATTACCGGTGCTTACATCTTCTCAAGCGGCAAGAACATGGGTGTTTTCAAGGCGGTCGGCTATCCCGAGGACGTCGGCGAGTTCTATCGTCTGGACGAATATGAGGGCTACTGCTGGACGGCGCACGGACGCTATCCGACGAATACGCCGGGCTGGTGGGGCGGCGCGCATCCGTTTGCGATGCTCGATATGTCCGTGGTACACAACGGCGAAATCTCCTCCTATGACGCGAACCGCCGCTACATCGAGATGTTCGGCTATAAATGCACGCTTCTGACCGATACGGAGGTCATTACCTATATTATCGATTACCTGACAAGACGCGAAAAGCTCACGATGGAGGAGACAGCGCAGATCATCGCCGCACCGTTCTGGTCGACTATCGCGACGAAATCGCCGGAGGAGAGAGCGAGACTCGAATACCTGCGCGATACGTTCGCAAGTCTTCTGATCACCGGGCCGTTTTCGATTCTTGTCGGCTTTGACGGCGGTCTGATGGCGCTCAACGACAGACTGAAGCTGCGTTCGATGGTCGTCGGTGAAAAAGACGATATGGTCTATATCGCAAGTGAGGAATGCGCGATCCGCGTCATTGAGCCGGAGCTTGACAAGCTCTGGTCACCTAAAGGCGGCGAGGCCGTTATTGTCAGACTGAACGGAGGGGTTAAGTGATGGGCATCAATTATATTTACCCTGAATTTGAGGTCATCCGGGACACGACACGCTGCATTGCCTGCCGCGTCTGCGAGAGACAATGCGCGAACGAGGTTCACCGCTACGACGAAGACCTCGGCATGATGACGGCGGACGATTCCAAGTGTGTGGACTGCCACCGCTGCGTTTCACTTTGTCCCACAAGAGCGCTGCACATTGAAAAATCCCGTCATACATTCCGTGAGAACGCCAACTGGACGGGTGATAAGATCACGGAGATTTACCGTCAGGCGTCAACGGGCGGCGTGCTGCTGTCCTCGATGGGCAATCCGCAGAACATTCCCGTCTACTGGGACAAAATGCTCATCAACGCTTCGCAGGTGACGAATCCTCCGATTGACCCGCTTCGCGAGCCGATGGAGACGAAAACAACGCTCGGCGCAAAGCCGCGCACCATTCAGCGCGATCAGGACGGTAAGATCATTGACAACAGAAGCCCGAGACTGACGCTCAATACCCCAATCATGTTCTCCGCCATGTCCTACGGCTCGATCAGCTACAACGCGCACGCAAGCCTTGCGAGAGCCGCCAGGGAGCTCGGCATCTATTATAATACGGGTGAAGGCGGTCTGCATAAGGATTTTTACGAATACGGACCGAATACCATCGTACAGGTCGCGTCGGGACGTTTCGGCGTTCATAAGGAATACTTAGAAACGGCGGCGGCGATCGAAATCAAAATGGGACAGGGCGCAAAGCCCGGCATCGGCGGTCATCTGCCCGGCGCGAAAATTGTCGGCGACGTCTCCGCAACGCGTATGATCCCCGAGGGCTCGGACGCGATTTCTCCCGCACCGCATCATGATATTTATTCGATCGAAGATCTGCGTCAGCTTGTTTTCTCGTTAAAAGAAGCGACGGAATATAAAAAGCCGATCATCGTCAAGATCGCGGCGGTTCATAACATTGCGGCGATTGCCAGCGGTATTGCCCGGAGCGGCGCGGATATGATCGCCATCGACGGTTTTCGCGGCGGCACGGGAGCGGCTCCCACAAGAATCCGCGATAACGTCGGCATTCCGATTGAGCTTGCGCTTGCGAGCGTCGATACTCGACTTCGCGAAGAGGGAATCCGCGGCGATGTTTCGCTGCTTGCGGCAGGTTCTATCCGCTGCGCCTCCGATGTCGTCAAGGCCATCGCACTCGGCGCGGACGCCTGCTATATCGGCACCGGTGCGCTGATCGCGCTCGGCTGTCATGTCTGCCGTACCTGCCACACCGGCAAGTGTAACTGGGGCATCGCGACCCAGCGGCCCGATCTCGTCAAGCGGCTGAATCCCGATATCGGCAGTCAGCGTCTTGTCAATCTCGTCAGGGCATGGGATCATGAGATCAAGGAAATGATGGGCGGCATGGGTATCAACTCCATCGAAGCCCTCCGGGGTAACCGACTGATGCTGCGCGGCATTGGGCTTACGCAGAAAGAACTCGATATCCTCGGCATCATGCACGCAGGCGAATGAGAGGTGACACCGCATGAAAAAAGTTTATGTCAATGAAGAATGGTGTCTCGGATGCCATCTGTGTGAATACAACTGCGCGTTTGCCAATTCGGGGCTTTCGGATATGGCAAAGCTCAAGGGTAAGACCATCACGCCGAATATCCGCGTAGAAGAAGGCGACAAGATCTGTTTTGCGGTCAACTGTCGTCATTGCGACGACCCGATCTGCGTCAAAAGCTGCATCGCCGGCGCGCTCTCCAAATCCCCGGACGGCGTGGTCGAAATCAATAAAGATAAATGCGTCGGCTGCTTTACCTGTGTGCTCGTCTGTCCGTTCGGCTGTGTCCGACCCGACGAACAGGGCGTCATCAGCAAGTGCGAGCTGTGCACAAAAAACGCTGTCGGCGAGCCGAACTGCGTCAAGGGCTGTCCGAATCACGCGATTGTTTACGAGGAGAGGTGACGGAAATGAAAATTGTAATGATCGGCAATTCCGCCGCCGCAGTCGGCTGCATCGAGGGCATCCGCAGCGTGGATGAGTTCAGCCCCATCACCGTGATTGCTTCGGAACCTTATCACACCTATTCCCGTCCGCTGATCTCCTATCTGCTGTGCGGTCATACGGACAGAGAAAGAATGAAATACCGCGGCAACGATTTTTATGAAAAAAATAAATGCTCCTGCCTTTTCGGCAAAACCGTGACGGCGATCGACCCCGAAAAAAAAGAAGTCAGCCTTTCGGACGGCAGCAGCGTCCCTTACGATAAGCTGCTTGTCGCGACCGGCTCTTCGCCGTTCGTGCCGCCGATGGCAGGACTGGAAAATGTCAAAAATAAATTTACCTTTCTGTCGCTTGACGACGCGCTGGCACTCGAAAAGGCGCTCAGGAAAACGTCAAAAGTCCTGATCGTCGGTGCGGGTCTCATCGGTTTGAAATGCGCCGAGGGTATCTACGGACGCTGCAAGAGCATCACCGTCGTGGACTTGGCGGACAGAGTGATGCCGAGCGTGCTCGATACGGATTCTTCCGATATTGTCAAAAAGCATCTCGAAGAAAAGGGAATCGAATTCATTCTTTCCGACAGCGTGGCGTCCTTTGCTGACGGCGAAGCGACGCTCAAAAGCGGTAAAACCGTACCGTTCGATATCGTTGTTGTGGCGGTCGGCGTCCGGCCGAATACCAAGCTCATCGCGGACTGCGGCGGCGAAGTGCGGCGCGGCATCGTCGTAGACGAAACCGGCAAGACCTCGCTGCCCGATGTTTACGCGGCAGGCGACTGCGCGGAAAGCCACGATATTACGACGGACACCGATAAAATTCTGGCGCTTCTCCCCAACGCCTATATGCAGGGCGAGACGGCAGGCGTCAATATGGCGGGCGGCGACAAACGCTTCGATAAGGCGATCCCGATGAACGCCATCGGATTTTTCGGACTGCATATCATCACCGCCGGCAGCTACGACGGCGAAGAGACCGTCCTGACGGACGGCCGGAATTATAAAAAGCTCATCGTAAAAGACGGCTTGCTCAAAGGCTTTATCTTAGTCGGCGACGTGCAGAAAGCGGGCATTTATACGTCGATGATCCGCGAACAGATGCCGCTTTCCTCTCTCGATTTTGACGCGATGAAAGAAGAGCCGTCCATGATGGCGATGAACGAAAGCTACAGAAAACTTAAATTATCCGGTATCAAGTGAGGTGGATTCCATGATTATAACGGCAGGCACCATGCATTTTCAGGAGCTCAACGCGATGATCCGTGACAGCCGCGACAGGGAAGTCATCATTGACAAATGCTTCGGTCAGCGGTACATCGGCAGTGGGCTTTCCGGGAAAAATATTACCATTAACGGTACGCCGGGCAACGCCCTGGGCGCCTATCTGAACGGCGCGACCATCAACGTCAACGGCAATGCGCAGGACGCGATTGGCGATACCATGAATGAGGGTGAGATCGTCGTCAACGGTTCGTCGGGCGATGCTACGGGTTACGCCATGCGGGGCGGCAGCATTTTTGTCAAAGAGAACGCCGGCTACCGCGCGGGAATCCACATGAAAAGTTACAAAGACAAGTCTCCCGTTATTGTGATCGGCGGGTGCGCCGGGTCATTTCTGGGTGAATATCAGGCAGGCGGTAAAATTATCGTCCTGGGGATAGGAAATGACGGCGCACCTCCCGTCGGTTACTTCTGCGGCACAGGGATGCACGGCGGCAAGATTCTGCTGCGCTGCAACACACCTCCTGCGGATCTTCCCGCGCAGGTCTGTGTCACGGAAGCGACGAAGGATGCACTTGACGAGTTTGTACCTTATATTGACGCCTACTGCGATAAATTCGGCGTCAGTTCGGTCGGGATTTACGACAGCAAATTCTATATCTTAGAGCCGAACTCCGGCAATCCCTATAAGAGATTGTATACGCAGAATTAAAAAAGCCTGTCATTCGTACACACATACAAAAGCCGACGCGGAAGAATTAACTTCCGCGCCGGTCTTTATTTCATGGATTATTGTTCATAGGAATTCTCATATTCCGTAACATTCGATACGGATTTTGTAAAGCCGATGTAGCCCCTGCTGTCGGGTGTGCCCGAAAAAGTGTTGTTATGAATCCGGATATCCGTATGCGGATAATCGGAATGACAGCCGATCGCCGCAAAGCC
The DNA here is from genome assembly GCA_945912145.1 of uncultured Clostridia bacterium. Lineage (GTDB taxonomy): Bacteria > Bacillota > Clostridia > Oscillospirales > Acutalibacteraceae > UBA1081. Next base: position 25,827 of record CAMEBF010000003.1, read on the forward strand.
GCAGCAAAGGAAGGTGCAGTTGTTAATCTCGACATTCCGGCAAGGCGTTTCGTCATTGACAAACGCCATCTCGTTGCCGCTTTGGAAAAAGACAGGACCGTACAGCCCTGCTTTCGCCGCGTCAAGCTGAATCAGTTCATTATGGTCTTTCCGCATGACGGTATAGGAATTTGCGTCAAAGAGACAGTTCGTAATCCGCACATTCCGGCTGGCGTTGACTTCGAGACAGTGCCATACCGAACCGTTGCGGAAAGAGCAGTTGACGATCGTAATATGGGCGCAATGGCAGGTATTCAGAAGTGTTATTTTGGAGTTTGAGGTAATATTTTCGTTCCCGTCGAAAATCGCCCCGTTGATCGTCACGTTGTGCACACCATTGTATCCGGCATACTGTGAAGAATCCTCCGTATAAGACGCCATCAGATACCGCAGTTCAATCGGCTCCGTGCTGTTGCCGAGCGGTTTTCTTTTGAGCACGGCGTCCGCGGCAAAGTCAAGCGTCTGATCGGAATAGAAAATCAGACAGGAAGAAATCAGATAGACGCCGGTGGGGAAAAATATCGTGCCGCCGCTATCTTTCAGAGAATCGAGCGCGTTCTGAATCGCTTTGGTGTCGTCATGACGGCCGTCGCCGTATGCGCCGAAATTGACTTTGACGTCAGCATAGAGATGTCTTGGCGTGATTGCAGTTTCCATGGAATCGCCTTCATTATTCAATGTTTTGTAACAGCATATCCAACGCGATCAGGTACCCGTCAAGCCCCTTGCCGATGACGTGCTCGAAGCAGGCTTTTCCGGCGTAGGAGAGCTGACGGAATGCTTCGCGTTCGTTGATGTCGGAAATATGCACTTCCACGGCGGGAATACCGACGGCTTTAAGTGCGTCTAAAATGGCGACGCTGGTATGCGTGTAAGCGGCGGGGTTGATGACAATGCCGTCCGTGTTGCCGTAGGCGGCCTGAATTTTATCGACAATGTCGCCCTCATGGTTGGACTGGTAGCACTCGACTTCGATGCCGTTTTGTTCGGCCCATCCGGCGATCTTTTCCAAAAGCCCCTGATAGCTCGTCTTGCCGTAAATATCGGGTTCGCGAATGCCGAGCATATTGAGATTCGGACCGTTGATGACTAAAAATTTCATTCCCACAACGCCTCGATTCTTCTGGCGACTTCCTCGACGGTGCCGTTGCCGTCAATCTCATGATGGCAGATGCTGCGGTACAGAGGAAGACGTTTTTCATACATATCGCGCAGATCGTTCTGCAGGGAGAGCGGACGGCCGTCCTTCGGCAGAACGTCAATATTGCGGTTAATGAAGATAACGGTGCCGTTCTGGCGCAGCGCGTCATAATTTTCCGGCGTAACGATCACGCCGCCGCCGGTGGCGATGACCAGCTCTTTTTCTTTTCCGACTTCACGCACGACTTCGGCTTCAATCGCGCGGAAGCCCTTTTCGCCCTGTTCGGCAAAGATATCGGGGATGGATTTTCCGGCTTTTTGCACGATCAGTTCATCGGTATCGACGAGCTTTCTGCCGTAATGTTCCGCGAGAGCCTTGCCGACGGTCGTTTTGCCGCAGCCGGGCATACCGACTAAAATGATATTGGTCAGCTCAAACGAAAGCTTTTTGACAATCTTATCGATGACCGCATCGTCGAATTTCGTATCAAAGAAGTATTCCGCCGCCTTTTTGGCCTGCGCAGAGAGCATATACAGACCGCTGATACAGGGAATGCCGCGTTTCTGCGCTTCCAGAATCAGCTTGGTGCGTTCGGGGTTGTAAATGACGTCCGCCACACCTGACAAAAACGGGAAATTATCGAGATCGACAAGCGATTCCAGATTGTTTGGGTACATGCCGACCGGTGTTGCGTTGATGATGACCTCGGAATCGAAATGCGGGTCAAGATGATCGTAGTTTGTCTCGGTGAAAAGCGACGCGACAACCAGTTCTCTTGCGCCTAAATCACGGACAACACTCTGCACGGTCAGCGATGCGCCGCCGTCGCCGAGCACGAGCACTTTTTTGTCTTTCACGTCAATGCCGCCTTTTCGGAGCATATAGGTAAAGCCGTAATAATCGGTGTTGTAGCCCGTGAGCGTGCCGTCCTTTTCCTTGACGATCGTATTGACGCTGCCGATTTTCATCGCGGCATCGTCGATTTTATCGAGGAACGGCATGACCGTTTTTTTGTAGGGAATCGTGACGTTGATTGCGTCAAACTCCCGTTTTTGTAAGAAGTCGCCGACCTCGTTTTCTTCCATTTCATAAATATTATAGGTGTAGTCGCCCAGAATCGCGTGAATCTGCGGCGAATAGCTGTGGCCTAATTTTCTGCCGATCAGACCGTAAGTGCCTTCCATGAAACTCGCTTCCTTTCTCAAATAACTTCGGAGTAACTGCCGAAATAGGTAAAATTGCAGTTTTCGGCGTAAAGCTCGTCAAAAAGAGAGTAGAGGTCGGGGGAGTAGACGGAGGCTTCGATGTCGAAATAGAACATGAACTCAAAATCCTTTTCGGGCAGCGGACGGCTTTCGAGCTTTAACAGGTTGATGCCGTGCGCGTTGAATTTCGAGAGCACGGAGTAGAGCGCGCCGGGCTTGTGCATCGTCGTCATCATGACGCTGGTACGGTCCGCGCCGGGGAAAATCTGCAAATTCTTTGCGATGCAGATGAAGCGTGTATAGTTATTTTTGACGTTCTGGACGGCACATTGCAGTTCATCAAGCCCGTACAGCTCGCAGCAGTCCGCCGAAGCGATCGCAGCAAGGTCGTTTCTGTCGCTCTCCGCCACCATTTTCGCTGCCGTCGCCGTGTTCTTGACAACGGTTGTCTTGACGCCGAGTGCGCTCAGAAAATCGCTGCATTGGCTGATCGCCTGCTCGTGTGAGATGACTTCTTTGATGTCGGTAAGCTTCGTGCCGCGTTTCGCCAGAAGCGAATGGTCGATTTTCAGACGGATGCTTCTGACAATGTAGCAGTTGTATTCTTTCAACAGATCATACACCTTGTTGACGGAGCCTGCCGTGCTGTTTTCAATCGGCAGAACGCCGTAGTCGCACTCGCCGCCGACAACCGATTCAAAAACACCGCGCCATTTTTCAAAATAGGTGATGGCGGGATAGCGGAAAATACGGTCGCAGGCGTGCTGCGCGTAGGCACCTTCGACGCCCTGACAGGCAACTTTTGCGCTTTCGGGAAACAGCTTCGGATTGTTTTCGAGAACCGTCTGAATCTGCTGCGTCAGCGGGGATTTCCCGTTGATGACCTGATGCTGATACGCACGGGACATATTGAAAATATCGGAATAGAGAATCCGCGCGTAGTTCTGAATCTCCGGCTCGGACGCCGCCGCCACACGGTCGAGAACGGCGCGTTCCCGTGTTTTGTCGAGCACGGGGAGATTGTTTTCGGCTTTATATTTCGCTATATCAAGCGCGACGTTCATGCGCTTATTGAAAAGCACCGTCAGCTCGCTGTCGATTTCGTTGATCTGCTGCCGCAATTCGTTGATGTCCATATCTCTTGCCTCTTTCTGTTACGGTTCGCTGATGATGTCCAGCATCGAAAATGCCGTGACCGCTTCGATGACGGGAACGGCTCGCTGGACGATGCACGGATCATGCCGGCCGTGAATGATGAGCGGCTCGTTTTTCATTCGGGAAAGGCTGACGCTTTTCTGCTCCTTGCCGATGGACGCCGTCGGCTTGACCGCGACGCGGAAAACGATGGGCATTCCCGTTGTGATGCCGCCTGTGATGCCGCCGGAACGGTTCGTCTCGGTTTTGACCTGACCGTCTATGATGCGGTACGGGTCGTTGTGCTCGCTGCCGCGCATCTGCGCGCACGAAAAGCCGCTGCCGAACTCGATGCCCTTGATCGCCGGCACGCCGAAAATGTTCCGCGCGAGAATGTTTTCCACACCGTCAAACATCGGGTCGCCGAAGCCGGCATGAACGCCTGTCACGGCGCATTCGATCACGCCGCCGACGGAATCCGCGTCCGCTTTTGCGGCGAGAATCGCGTCTTTCATCTTTTCGCCCTGCACGTCGTCGAGCACGGGAAAATCTTTTGCGGCGATATCGTCGTCCTGAATCTTTACCGGGTCAAACGGCGTATCGGCAATGCCGCCGATAGCGTAGATATGCGCCTTGACTTTGATATTTTTCGTCTCTAAAATTTGCATGCAGACGGCGCCGGCAAAGCAGAGCGGCGCGGTGAGGCGACCGGAGAAATGACCGCCGCCTGCAACATCGTTGAAACCGTTGTACTTGACCGAGGCGGCAAAATCCGCGTGGGACGGCCTCGGACAGTCTTTCAGATTCTTATAATCCTGCGAACGGGTGTTGGTGTTGGCAATGACGGCGCAAAGGGGAGCACCGCAGGTCACGCCGTCCGCAAGACCCGAAAGAATCTCGGGCTTGTCCGCTTCTTTTCGCGTTGTGGACATCGCGTTCTGCCCCGGCGCGCGACGCGCCATAAAGGCGTACACGCGCTCAAGGTCTATGGGGAAGCCCGCCGGCAGTCCGTCAATGACGACGCCGATCGCCGCCGAATGGGATTGCCCGAAAACGGACACTTTTATATTTTTACCGGTCATGGATGACATGGCAGTCGCCTCCGAGTTTCTGAATATCGTTGAAAAATGCGGGATAGGATTTGTTGACCGCTTCCGCTCCCGTAATGGTGACGCTTGACGCAAAGGACAGCACCGCCGCCGCCATTACGAGCCGATGGTCGTTGTCGGCGGAAACTGTGAAGGATTGCTTCAGCGGTTTGTTTCCGTTGATGATGAGCCCGTCCTGAAGCTCCGTCACATCGCCTCCGGCTGTTCGGATCAGTTTTGTGACGGTCGCGAGCCGGTCGCTCTCTTTAATGCGGAGTCTTCCGGCGTTCGTGATGCGCGTCGTGCCTTCGGCAAAAACCGCAAGTGCCGCGATAACCGGGACTAAATCGGGGATATCCGAAGCGTCTACGTCGAAGCCGTGAAGCTGATTTTTCCGTACCGTCAGCTTACCGTCGTCAAGTGTCACATCCGCGCCCATGCGGCGGACAATGTCCGCGATGGCTTTGTCTCCCTGAACAGAAGTATCATACAATCCATTGACGGTGATGTCCGACAGCGCGCCGAACGCGGCGTAAAACGCGCCGTTCGACCAGTCGCCGTCCACCCGGATTTCTTTCGGCGAACGGTAGGTCTGATTGCCTTTGATGAAATAGGAATTGCCCTGTTCGGTCACTTCAATGCCGAACCGTCGCACGGTTGCAAGCGTCATGGCGATGTAGGGCTTCGATTCCACGGGAGGCAGCAGACGGATTTCGCTGTCGCCCGGGAGAAGCGGTAGCGCAAAGAGCAGTCCCGTGACGAACTGCGAGCTGACGTTGCCCGCCAAGGTGAAAACGCCGCTTTGGAGCTTGCCCTCAGTCGTAATCGGGAAAACGCCGTCAGGGGAGACTCTCACGCCGTTTTCCGCCATCGCCCTAAGAATCGGCGTCTGCGGCCGTTCGGGCAGTCTCGCCGATCCCGTAAAAACGGAAGAAATGCCCAACGCCGCCGCGACAGGCATTAAAAATCGTATGGTCGAGCCGCTTTCGCCGCAGTCGAACACCGCGCTTTTCGGAATATCCCGAATGGGGGAGACAAGCAGATTCATGCCCTCCCGCGTGATGACAGCACCGGCTTTCCCGAGACACGCGACGGTGGCTTCGATATCATTGGAGGTGGAATTGAGCAGCAGACGGCACGGCGCGTCGGAGAGTGCCGCCGCAATCAGCAAGCGGTGCGCGTCCGATTTGGAAGCGATGGCGTCGATTTCGCCGCGCATTCCGTGTAGCGATAACGTAACGTTCATCTTACAGCCCTGCCTTTATGAAAGTCAGCATATCCTCAACAGGGATTCTTTTGCCGACGCATTTTCCCATTTTTTCGGGGATAATGAGCTTGATGGTGTCGCCGCTGCGCTTTTTATCGGAGCAGGAAACGGCATAGAGCGCTTCGGCGGTGAACGGACAGGAAACAGGAAGCTTGTTTTTGACGATCACTTCGCGGATGGCATCGGCAAGATCGGCGTCCGTCATGCCGGTTGCATACGCGCCCTTCGCCGCCATGACCATGCCGATGGCGACGGCGCTGCCGTGCGAAATTTCAAAATGACTGTTGATTTCAATCGCGTGCCCGATGGTGTGGCCGAAGTTGAGGATCGCGCGTAGTCCCATTTCCTTTTCGTCCTGATCAACCACATCGCGTTTGAGCTCTACGCAGCGCGTGATGACTTTTTCGATATTATCTTTGATGTCGTGCGTTTTCAGAAAGTCAAAGAAGTCCGCATCCATGATCACGCCGTATTTAATGACCTCGGCGCATCCGTCGGCAAAAATGCTTTCGGGGAGCGTGTCGAGCGTTTTATAGTCGCAGATGACAAGATCGGGCTGATAAAAGGCGCCGACAAGATTTTTTCCGGCGGGAAGATTGACCGCCGTTTTGCCGCCGACGGAGGAATCCACAGCGGAAAGAAGCGTCGTCGGAATCTGTACAAAACGAATGCCGCGGAGAAATGTCGCCGCCGCAAAGCCGCCCATATCGCCGGGAATGCCGCCGCCGAGCGAAATGAGCATATCGGTTCTTGTGATGTGATGCTCGGCAAGAAACGAAAGAATCTCGGCGTAAACGGCGATGGATTTGGATTCCTCCCCGTGCGGGAAGACAAATTTGACGGCACGTAATCCTGCGTCCTCAAGGGATTTCATCACCTTGTCTGCATAGAGCTTGTCCACAATGTCGTCCGTGATGACGGCGGCCGCGTGTACGCCGAGCTTGTCCTTGATGATTTCGCCGCAGTTGTTAAGCAGTCCTGCGCCGATGAGAATCGGATAGGTTTTGGAGACCTCGATCATGACCGTATTCATTTTCTGTCACCTTAGTTTCTGTAAATGTCGCCGTCAATCGTCTCTTTGCGAATGCGGCCGTCCCGCAGGAGCTGACACAGTTTTTCTGCGTCGCCCTTGCAGATCGCTTCTTTATATTGTACTAAATTTGTAATCAGTTCGTCAAGCTCTTCGGCAAGATAATCTTGATTTTCTAAAAATAATTCCGTCCACATTTGCTCGTTGAGCTTTGCAACACGGGTCAGATCGCGGTAACTGCCCGCCGAAAAGCCCTTGTGGAGCATGGCGGCGTCGTTTTTGACATAGGCGTTGGAGACGACGTGGCAAAGCTGCGAGGTAAACGCGATAATGCGGTCGTGCTCTTCGGGAGTGGCGATTTGGATATTGGTAAAGCCGACGTCGGCGAAAAGCCCTTTGAGCAGGTAGACCTTTTCATTGCCGGTCTTTTCATTCGGACACAGAACAAGCGACGCATTCTTAAAAAGCTCCTCGCTGGAGTAGGCGAAGCCCGACATATGCAGTCCCGCCATCGGGTGCGCGCCGATAAAGGTAAAACCGTATTCTTCGGCGACCGGCTCAAGAGCGCGGCAGACGATGCGCTTGACGCCGCAGCAGTCCATCACGATGGCGTTTTTGCTGATCTTAGAAGCGTGCTGCTTGACGAAATCGATTGCCGCCTCCGGGTAGAGAGCGATGATCAGCAGGTCGAGATGCGATATATTGTCGCCGTGGAGCTTTCGGTCGAGTACATTGCGCGAAATCGCTTCCTCCACTACGTCTTCATTGAGATCAAATCCGTAAATTTTATTGTTCGTGTAGGCTTTCAGAGCCTTTGCCATAGAGCCGCCGATGAGTCCCAAGCCTACAATGCCGATGTTCATGAGAATAACACTCCGTTTCCGAATGATTGTCCCTATCATAGCACGCTTTCTTTAATATGTCAACACTTTAAAGCAATGAAGAATTGTTTTCGGTGCTTTGACCAAAATCTTGCGGCAAATGCGTCCGGATTCTTGTATTTTTCTTTTTGATATGGTAAAATACGTCATGGTGATGACAATATGAACAAACACAAAGCACTATATTTAATAGAAAAAGAAGAACAGGCGGAGCTCGGCGCAAGCAAATTTTTCGGCGCACCCGATCTGCCGGAAGATTTTGAGTGGCCGACGGACGAAGATGAGTTCGATATGGAGTTTATCTGCCAGATCAACTGTGCCGATGCGCATAAGTCTGCTCCGGAACTGCCCGAAACGGGAATGCTCTACTTTTTCGGCTGCATCGCGAATCCGCTCGGTATGGAGGATGCTCCGGCGATTACCGCGGGCTTTCAGAGCATGGGCAATTTTGCCGTCCGTTATACACCGCTTGACGAAACGGAGCTGCAAAGCGGAGAGATTGTCGATGAAAACGGCGATCCGGCGGGCTTCCGTGAACTTGTAATCGACTTTTCCGAAGACGAGAACGACTGCACGGAAGCGTTTCATCAGCTTTTCGGCGATTTCCCCGGCGGCGAAGACGAGCTCGACGGCTACCGTCTGCTGTTCTGCCTCGATTCCTTTTCGGGTGATGATTTCACATTAGAATTCGAGGACAGCGGTTATCTGTATTTCATGATAAAGCCTGAAGACCTTGCCAGACGCGATTTCTCGAAGGTCATTTGTTATTTGTCGGTGTAAGCTATGGATAAATTATGTTTCAATAACGGAAAACTCACGATTCTGCAGATCAGCGACGCGCAGGATATGCACTGGGTGCGCCGTACGATGCTGCGTATGCTCGAAAGCGCGTGCGACCGCGTAAAGCCCGATCTGATCGTCTTTACCGGCGATAATATTCTGGGCAATCATCTGTCCGATCACCGTTTTTCGGACGGCAAACGGAACCTGACGCGCTCAGAGGAATATCAGGTTCTAAAAAAAGCGTTAGGTCATATTCTCGACATCCCGACAAAACGGGGTATTCCGTTCGCCATGATCTTCGGCAATCACGACGACCGCAATGCTTTTACCAAAGACGAGCAGGCGGATATTTTCCGCGCCAACAGCCTGAACCGCGGACTGGAGAACACCGGCGAGCTGTGCGGTACCTACTGTCTGCCGGTCTATGATTCCAAAGGCGAAAAGCGGCTCCTGAATCTATGGATGCTCGATACGGCGCGCTACGATAAGGCGCGGGACAGATGCTATGAAGAGATCACACCGGCGCAGGTTGCGTTTTTCCGGGAAGAATCGGAAAAGCTAAAACGGGAAAACGGCGGCAAGCCCTATCCGTCGCTGGTGTTTATGCACATTCCGTTCCGTGAGATTACAAATCTCTATGAGCCGTGTGCCGAAGAGGACGCTGCTATCTGCGACGACGGCGTCTGTTACCGTCTGAAAGACGGCGTGGAGGGTCGTCTCGGTGAGCCGTCTTCTACGCTTTCCGAAGATAACGGCATGTATCAGGCGCTTCTCACGGACGGCGGCGTGAAAGCGATCATTTCAGGGCACGATCATCGCAACTGCTTTGCCGGCGAGCATGACGGCATTCGTTTCGTCGCGACGCCGTGCGCCTCGTTCCGCTGTTACGGCAAGACAAGAGGCGTCCGTGTGTTTGAAATCGACGAACGGACTCCCGATGAATTCTATACCAATACGCTCGATTACGAGACGCTATGCGGACACACCCTGAAAGCGAAGCTCGGCTATTTCTGGGACGCCGACGAAATGGAGAAGAAAAAGACCTCCGTTCTCGGCGCGTCCGCCGCCGTCGCCGCCGTATCCCTCGGCGCAGCGATTTGCGCAATGCTGCGCAAAAATGAATCGTGAATAATGAATAATGAATAATTTCGGAAGCACTTCGTGCTTGTATCTTATGCCTGCGGATAGCATCTGTTTGAATCAAAAGGCGAAGCCTTTTCCAAAATTGCACTTTGAACTTTGCACTTTGAAAAGGTGCTTTTGTGCCAATGAGGAAAACTCTTTGATATTGCATTCTCCCTCATTGTAATTTTGCCTAAATATTTCCGGGACAAAACGGCTTTTCTTGGACTTAAAAATGAATTTTCGGAAAAATAAAATGCCCCCTTGACGAATCGGTTAAGAGTGTTTATAATGCCCGTGTGAAATGATAATTTTTCCCGGCGGAAACGCCTTTTTCCGAGGTGTGGTTTTATGAATTTTATGTCCAACAGCCCTTTGAGTGAAGCCGTGATGAAGCAGGCCGAGACGATTCTCGGGGACGACAACGTCCTGTTTGCTGTCGTCGGCGATCTGAAAATGGACGGCTCCTACGGAACCTCTGCGCTTGTGTTCGGTCGTGATCGAGTGGCAGCCTTTGATGAATCGTACGAGAACGGCTATACGGTCGTGGAGTATGAGAGCATCGAACGGGCGAAGGTCAAGCGTCTGTACGGCAACGCGCTCTTCCGCGTCAAATATCCGGACGGTAAATGGCAGAGCCTGATCCGTTTTTCGTATGCCGCCGCCGATCTGGCGGACGCCGCCGCCATCTATATGGAGGCGTGCAGAGATGAAGGCTATTCCGATGATCTGGTGGAGATCGTCCATTCGACCTACGTCAAAATGCGCAGCTTCTGCCCGAAGTGCGGACGCAAGCTGCCGAGCCCGGACGCGCCGTGCATCAACTGCACCGGCAAAAGCAAAATGTTCTCGAAGCTCGCGAAATATGTCCTGCCCGAAAAATGGAATCTGCTTTTCTGCATTCTGCTGTCGGCGGTCACGACGGGACTTTCGCTGATTCCGACCTACATCACCAGTATTATGGTTGACGACGTGATCCCGAATCACAATATGACAAAGCTTATCAAAATCATCGTCTTTCTCGTTACGCTCTATCTCGTGCAGTATGTCCTGACCGGCGTGCGGCAGTACCGGCTGCGGTGCGCAAGCGACGGCATCATCACGGGATTGAAAAAAGATATTTTCGCCAAGGCGCAGTATCTGCCGATGCGGTTTTACGATAAATCCTCGACCGGCTCCGTCATCAACCGTGTCAATTCCGACACGCAGACGGTCAAGGAATTTGTCATGAAGATCTCGCAGGAGGCGATCGTGCAGTTCTTCACCATGATCGGCATCATCGTCATTATGTTCAGCATCGACTGGCAGCTCGCGCTGCTCGCGCTGTGCCCGATTCCGATCGTTGTGATGATCTCCAGACGCTTCCGCAAGCTGGTCGCGCCGAAGTACAGACGGCTGTGGCGGCGTCACTCCGCGATTTCGACAATGCTGTCCGATTCCATTCCCGGCATCCGCGTTATCAAAGCGTTTTCCAATGAAAAATCGGTCATTCATAAATTCGACCGCTACTGTGACGAATGGCGAAAAGAGGATCAGAAAACCGGTCTGTATGCGGCGATTTTCCCCACTCTTATCACATTTTTCGTCACCTGCGGCTCGATTCTCATCTGGGCGGTCGGCGGCAAATGGGCGATAAACGGCGAATACGGCGTTTCGGCGGGTATTCTGGTATCGTTTATTTCGTACGCCGCGACGTTCTATAATCCCGTCAACTTCTTCGCGAATCTCTCGGATTCTTACGAAAACGCCATCGCGTCGGCGGAGAAAATTCTCGATATCATTGACGCCGAACCGGAGCACGATTTCGGCGATTATAAGGACGCGGAACCGCTTCAGGGTAAGATCGAGTTCAAGAACGTCAACTTCTCGTTTGACCGCTCGAAGAAAGTCCTGAGCAATATCAATCTGACGATCGAACCGGGCGACATCGTTGGCATCGTCGGTACGACGGGCTCGGGTAAATCGACGCTGATCAACCTCATCATGCGGTATTATGACGACTATGAGGGGGAAATCTTCGTAGACGGCAAGAACATAAAAGATATTGATATGAGCTATTTCCGTTCACAGATCGGTTTTGTGCAGCAGGAGCCGCTGATGTTCCGTGACAGCGTGTTCAATAATATCGCCTACGGCTGCGGTGAAGTGCACGTCGAGCAGGTGCTCCATGCGGCACAGATCGCGAACGCGCACACATTCATCTCCAAAATGCCCGATGCGTACGATACGATCCTCGGTGAACGCGGCGTCGGCCTTTCCGGCGGCGAAAAACAGCGCGTTTCCATTGCCAGAGCCGTTCTGAAAAATCCCGGCATTCTGATTTTTGACGAGGCGACGGCGGCGGTCGATTCCGAGACGGAATATCTGATCCAGGGCGCCATCGAAAAGCTGATTCGCGGCAGAACCACCATCATGATCGCGCACCGTCTCTCCACGCTTCGCAAGGCGAATAAGATCGTCGTGGTCGATAAAGGCGAGATCATCGAGTGCGGACCGCCCGAAGAGCTGATGCGCCGCAAGGGCAAATATTATAAGCTCGTGCAGATTCAGTCCATGAGCGAACAGCTGCTCAAGGAAAAGCAGAGCGAGAATCTGGAGTAAGGAGGGGCTGCATATGATTTTACGGTATATCGACGGACCGGAAGTGCGCTTCCGCCAAAAGGATAAAATTTTCGTGGATATGGAGTTTTATCATTCCGACGAGGTGTTTCACGATATGGAGCTGCGGCGGATGTTCCCCGTCAGCGGTAAGAATAAATACATCGCCGTGCTCGACGGCGAAGGCAACGAACAGGCCATGATCCGTGACGTTGCCAATCTCGATGCGCAGTCGCGGGAAGCGGTGGAGAGCTGCCTGGAAGAATACTATATGATGCCGAAGATTCTGCGTTTTATCGACATGACGGATAAGTTCGGTATCTGGATGTGGACGGCAGAGACGGAACGCGGCATCGTGAAATTTGAGATCCGCAACCATATCACGGCGGTTAAGCCCCTGTTTGATCATCGCGTGCTGATCAAGGATGCGAACGACAACCGCTATGAAATTCCCGATTATACCAAGCTCGATAAAAAGAGCCTGAAAATGATTTTACCCAATCTGTAAAAGGAGACGTAACGATGAAACTGATTATTGCAATTGTAAACAACGACGACAGCATGGCGGTCTCCGCCGCGCTCACCCGGCATAATTTCTTCGTCACGAAGCTGTCCACGACCGGCGGCTTCCTGATGATCGGCAATACGACCTACCTGATCGGCGCCGAGGATGACAGAGTGGATAAAGTCAAGGATATTGTGGCGAAATATTCGCAGAAGAGAACCCATACCGTGACGACCAAGGATTCGTTCGGCTACGGCTTCCGTGAGGGCGAAGTCGAAAAGGAAGTCACCGTCGGCGGCGCAACGGTGTTTGTGCTCAATGTTGACAGCATGGAGAAGTTTTAACGCCGTTTAACAAGACAATAAGAAAAACCGGCAGGGAATAATCTCTGTCGGATTTTTTTATGAAATAAAATCAATTTTTCAGTTACAAATCATTTATTTTATCTTGACAAGGATGTTCAATCGGATTATACTGAAAATAACCGAATTTTATAGTATTGTCATGATTTTGAACGATAAAAACCGGGATCGTCGGTGCGTTCGAGAATATAATCGGTCGAAGTGTCATAAAGGTCGGCAAGTGCGATCAGAATATCCGTCGGCAGATCACGGAAGCCCTGCTCGTAGCGGCAGTACTGTGGCTGCGGCATACCGAGTAACTGCGCCAGCTCGCGCTGTGTCCGGTCATGGTCTTCGCGCAATTCGCGTATTCTTTTATAATATCCCATAAAAAATCCCCCTGATATCCGTTTGGATATCTTGACAATACTATAAAATTGTGATATTATCCTCATATGATATCCATTTGGTTATTAAATATTCTGTCTTTCAGGAGGTAGTTTTATGAAAAAATTATCAAAACGCGTATTGGCTGTCATTCTGACAATCGCAATGCTCTTGCCGATGGGGACATTCGGCGTAGTATCGAATGCGGAAATAAACATTCCGAGTGACGCTGTGATGTTTAATGGGAATGCTTACAAGGTCTATAAGGACAGTTTAAGTTGGGTAGAAGCTAAAGAATATTGTGAAAAACTAGGGGGACATTTAGCAACTATAGTTTCTGAAGAAGAACAACGCTTTATTGAAGGTATTATTGAAGATGTTGAGCAACCGTATGTTAGGCTCGGAGCATGTAGAGATGCCGATAATAATTTTGTGTGGGTCACTTCTGAACCCTTTGAATATACAAACTGGGCTAAGGGCGAGCCAAATAATATAAGAAACTCAGAAAAATATTTAATGTTATATACTGCAATTTCTGGGTTTGAAACGGGAAAATGGAATGATACTGCAACAAATTATCCAAACTATAAATATGCTTTTGTTTGTGAATGGGAGAATGCGCAACGTTATCCTGATGGCTATGATCCATTAAAAGATAAATATCCCTTTACAAATCCAGCTCATTCTATATCGTATGATAAGTTCTATAATCTTTTTGGAGCTCTGTGGGGTTCGACATTGTATGCGATGCACGCTAAGGATGGCAATAATGGAACTTGTTTTGGAATGGCGGTAACAACAGGCTCTTTATTAAAGGGTTATTGTAGTCTTGACGATATTTCTTACCTCGATGAACAGGGTAACAAGGCGAATCCAAGCTGTATTCATGATGTTTGGAATGGCAGTGCAAATCATCAGGATTTTTACATTGACAGTTTAAGAATGAGAGTATCGGACTACATTGATTATGGTTTTGTGTATCAATGGGGACCATGGGAATTATTGATTGATAATAACATAGTTGATGATATAGACAGTATTTCTGTGAAAAATCGATTGAAAAGCATCTATGATGATGTTTATGACTATGTATATAATGATGGCGAGCCTGTTGTTATTAATATGCTAAAGAATGGCTCTGATGGTCATACTGTTCTTGCAACCGGTTTATCTGACGGATGTACGAATGATGGTGTACAGTATACAGAGATTCTAATCGATGATTCAAATTATTTAGAAGAACGCTCAATCATTTTGTTTAAGAATGAGTCAGGCGAGTATTATGACTGGTACTTTGAATTTAAACCAGGTGATATATTTAAGGCGAAAAATGCAAAGATACAGGGTTGCAATCCTTGTAATATGTTTTCAGTTGCGATGAAAAAAATGGTCATGTTTGGAAATGCATATAATTTGTGTGAAGACTATAGGTTGATACTGGTTGAAAAAGATGTATCTGTTGAAAATGTGTCCGATTTGCTTCGGAGACAAATCTTATGGGTACCTGTAGTTGGCTTTGGTTCAACGGAAAATAATTCTGAACAAACGGAAGTTACTGAACAACTATATTGGATGGATCGCTCGTATACAGAACCTTTATCTTTTTCAACGAATGATATGAGTGGTTGTGTTGAGTATGCAAATTATGAGTCCGCTGTCACAATCAACTTGCCTGCTGATTCAACTTGCGATATGAATACAGATGAAAACGGCCATATCATATTCACTATGACAGACACGGCGAATAAAGATATAGAATTCACCCATACGACGATCGATGCCAACGGAGAAACTGTTTCATTGACGGTTAAAGGAACAGCTTTTTCTGATGTTATCGGAACCGAAACCTCCGACGGCGTGCAGGTGACGGGTCTTAACGATATTACCGTGACGCTCGAGACGGCTGACGGTTCGTCGGAAACTTCGGCGAAGGTCACAGACGGCGAAACCGTGAATATCACCGTGGACGACCCGAACAACACCGTCACGACCGACTGGCAGTGCAAGCACCCCGACGACAACCACGACGGCGTCTGCGACAACTGCGGTGAGGATTTCACGAAAGACTGCGATTGCTTCTGCCACAGCGAGAGTAAATTCATGCAGTTTATCTATAAAATCGTCCGCTTCCTCTGGAAGCTCTTCGGCATCGAAGACCGTCATTTCTGCGACTGCGGCAAAGCGCATTGGTAATCGCGGAAAAAATCCGATAAATTTTGTCTGACCGCATATTCAGACATATTTTTCACAAGGCAGTTTGTATGATAAATACAGACTGCTTTTGTTTTGCATCGGAGGGAGAAATATGCAGGTCTTATTCCGGACGGACGGCGATACCCTGACCGTTTTTTTAAGCGGCGATATCGACCATCATACATCGAAAGAAATCAGAGAAGCCATTGACGGCGAAATGCAGCGGCTTATGCCGAAGGAGCTGATCCTCGATTTTCATAATGTTCATTTTATGGATTCTTCCGGCGTCGGGCTCGTCATGGGACGCTACAAAACCGCGCAGGTCTACGGCTGCCGCGTCTGCGTCTGCGAAATGCCGAAAAATGTTGAAAAAATCATGACCATGTCGGGGCTCGGCAAAATCATCACGCTGAAAAAAGAGGGAACTGTATGAAAATCAAAAATGAAATCAAAATCACGGCGGAGTCCCGCTCCGTTAACGAAAGCTATTGCCGCAGCGCCGTCGCGTCGTTTGCGTCACAGCTCGACCCGACCGTCTCGGAGCTGTCCGATATCAAAACGGCGGTCAGCGAGGCGGTCACCAACTGCATCGTGCACGCCTATCAGGGACGCATCGGCAAGATTTACATAACCGTTTCGCTGACCGAGGACAACGGCGTGATGATTAAAATCCGCGATAAGGGCATCGGTATTCCCGACGTCAAAAAGGCGAGAGAACCGCTCTTTACGACGGGAGGCGAAGACCGCAGCGGATTAGGCTTTTCCGTGATGGAGTGCTTTTCGGACAAGCTGCGCGTCACGTCGAAAGAGGGTCGCGGCACAACGGTTACCATCTATAAAAAGATTCGGGGAAAGAGCGACGATGAGCCGTGACAGAGAAGAAAGAAATAAACTGGCGGCCGATAACATCGGGCTGGTTTACGCCTGCGCGAACAAATTCCGCGGACGCGGCGTCGAGTTCGAGGATCTGGTGCAGTCCGGTTGTATCGGACTGGTGAAAGCCGCCGAGGGCTTCGACGAAACAAGGGGATTCATGTTTTCGACCTACGCCGTGCCGGCGATCATCGGCGAAATGAAGCGGATTTTCCGCGACGGCGGCGCGGTCAAGGTCGGACGAAGCGACAAGGAAAAGGCGGTCAAGCTCATGCGTCTGCGCGACGAGCTGACTGCCTCTCTCGGTCGTTCGCCGACTGTCAGCGAATTGGCGGAAAAATCGGGGTATGATTTTTTTGAAACGTCACAGCTTTTGTGCGCGTCGCTGCCGGTTCTCTCGCTGACCGTGGACGACGACAGCGGCGAATGCGCGGAGATTGATGTGACCGTCGGCGATACAACGGAGGAGATGGGGGATAAGATCGCGCTGAAAGCCGCTGTGGAAACGCTGCCGGAGCGCGACCGCAAGATTGTGGAGTTCCGTTATTACGCGGGATTGACGCAGTCCGTGACGGCGGAAAAACTCGGTATGACGCAGGTGCAGATCTCGCGCCGTGAAAAAGTCATTTTGCAGGAGCTTCGCAAAATGCTCGGATAAAATGTACGGAATGTTTGACAAACCGTGTCGATTGGTGTATAATCCAACATGGTGAAGTACATGAAGCTCCGGGACAAAAATCTGAACGAGATCACGCGTGAGTTAAAGAATATTCTGGCTCTCGCGAAAAAGTATTGGGTGTCTGTCGTCGTTTTTACGGCGATGGCTTTGTTCAGTACGGTCTTCGGCATCTTAGCGAGCCTTGTTTCGCAGTCGCTGATCGATATTGTTACGGGCAGTTCCAAGGGCGACAGTATTTTGAATTTCGACAGCATTTACGGTGTCATCGGCGCGGCAATCGCGTTCTCTGCGTTCAAAATTATCTTTAATGCCGTCTGCGGCCGCATTTCCGAAAAGATCAAGATCAAGATCAATACCGAGATGACCGCCGAAATTTTTGACAGTTTTATCTGCTCGAACTGGGAGTATACGTCGCTCTATTCGTCCGGCGATATTCTGAACCGCTTTAATAACGACGTATCTACCGTCTCCGGCAGCGTGATCGGCATTTTTCCGACGTTCGTCTCGAAGGCGTTTCAGTTCCTTGCTGCGTTCGGCGTGGTGTTCTATTATGATAAAACGATGGCGCTCATCGCGCTGATTACTGTGCCGCTGCTCCTTGTCTGTTCGCGTTTCCTGATGAAAAAAATGCACAGTTATGCAAAAGAACTGAAAAAAGTCAACAGTAAGCTCATGGCGTTCAATTCCGACGCGCTGCTGAATATGCAGTATCTCAAATCGTTCGGACTGGTTTCGGTTTTCTGCATGAAGCTGCGCCGATTGCAGCGTGAATATATCAAACTGAATCTTGATTACAATAAATTTTCCCTGATCGTCACGTCCATCATGTCGTTCGTGACGCAGATGGTGACGTACGCCTGCTTTGGTTGGGGTGTTTACCGTCTTTGGACGAACGCGATCTCCATCGGAACGCTCGTGCTGTTCATTCAGCTTTACGGAATGCTCTCGTCGTCGTTCTCGTCCATCATCGGTATCGTGCCGACGCTTATCAATTCCGTCGCGGCCTCCGAACGCCTGACCGAAATTCGGAATCTGCCGAAGGATGACGATCTGAATGAGCCGGAGGCAATGGATTTCTATGAATCGGTCGCCGGAAAGAATCTGGAGGTTTCGCTCAAAAATGTCACATTCCGTTACCACGGCGAAGAGGAGGATGCCCTCAAAAATGTTGCCTTTACGGCGAAAACAGGGGATTTTGTTGCGCTGACCGGACCATCGGGTGAGGGCAAAACAACGATTCTGCGCCTGCTTCTGGCGTTGATTGCGCCGGGAAGCGGCATTGTTTCGCTGAAATGTGAGGAAGCCGGCGAGACGATTTCCGTATCCCCCGCGACGAGACGGTTCTTCTCCTATGTGCCGCAGAAAAATACGATGTTCAGCGACACGCTTGCGGAAAATATGCGGCTCGTCAAACCCGACGCAACCGATGAGGAGATCGAAAACGCTTTGAAGATCGCCTGCGCGTATGATTTTGTGAAAAAAGAGAAGGACGGCATTTACTGCCGTGTCGGCGACGGCGGGACGGGCTTTTCCGAAGGGCAGATGCAGCGTCTTTCCATTGCCCGTGCTTTGCTGCGTGATGCGCCGGTCGTCCTGTTTGATGAGGCGACCTCCGCGCTCGATATCGATACCGAGCAGAGGGTGCTGCAAAACTTAGCTGAATGGGGCAAAAACAGAATTTGTATTTTCACGACGCACAGAACAAGCGTCTTTGAGGTGTGCAACCGCGCTTACATTGTTTCAGGAGCCGACTGCGCACCGGTGATGTGACGGAGGACTGACATTGACAGATCGGGAACAGCAGTTCTTATTTCTGCTGAAATGCGGAATCAACGGAGAAACACCGCCTGACGGCTATCGGTATGACGTCGGGTCGGTTTTTTTGCTGTCGCAGATGCACAATGTCCTGCCGCTGATCTACAGTGCGGCCGCAGCTGTATCGGCAGACGCGCTTGCCTATAAACGGCAGATGGTGCGCAGTACTGCCGCGCAGATTGCCAAGAATATTGCCTTTTCGTCGCTGTCTCAGAAGCTTGAAGACCGGCAGTTTGATGTGATTGTCGTCAAAGGCCCTGTCTGTGCCGCGACCTATCCCAATCCCGATTTGCGGCTTTGCTCCGATTTTGATCTGGTCGTGCCGGATGAGAAGAAGAAACCGCTTCATGAATTTCTCACCGAGAACGGGTTTGCGGAACATAACGGCTCGTACACCTCGCAGGAGCTGCATCTCGAAGTCAGTCATTCACTCGGTGAAGGAAGCGATCGGATTCAAAAAATTGCCGAGCAGGTGTTTGACGGTTTTCGTGCCCGTGCGATTGTTTCGGACGGTTTCCGCACACTTTCGTACACGGATCATATGCTTTACCTGATCTTTCATGCGTTCAAGCATTTTATCGGCAGCGGCTTCGGCATCCGTCAGCTTGTGGACATCATGCTGTTCGCCGAGCGGCATCGAGCGGAAATTGATTTCGATGAAGTTTTCCGAAAATTACAGCAGTTTCGCGCCGACATCTTTGCCTATCATTGCTTTTACGCGGCGCAGACGATTTTTGAGCGGGATTTTTCCGATATTTTGAAAAGGGCAGGCGATATGGATTTTTGCTATGACGCCTTTATTGAGGATTTGCTTGCCGCCGGTGTCTTCGGCAAGAGCACGGAGGACAGACTGCACAGCGCGTCCGTTGTCAGCGCCGCCGTGGAGAATCAGGGGAAAAGAAATATGCGCGCCACGCTTTTTCCGTCGTACACCGTGATGAAGAGCCGCTACCGGATCCTGCATTTTCTGCCGTTTCTTTTACCGTTCTTCTGGCTCCGGCGTCTTGCGGTCTACGCCGTACGGAGCATTGGCGGAAAAAACAAGGTCTCGCCGACCGAAAGTCTTAAAATTGCGGACAGCCGCATTGACCTGATGAAACAACTGCATATCATCGAGTAGCTTCAGCCGAACGGTTTTGCCGAACGGCTGTTATTTTTTGCGTTCGGAACCGTGAAAATGAGGAAAAAATTAAAAAATTTCAAAAAAATTGTATTTTCCTCTTGACAAAGGAGAGAATAAGGATTATATTATTAACAGAGTTAGCACTCATATATCGAGAGTGCTAACCGAAAAACAAAAGGTGAGCAGATGGAGCTGTCGGAGAGAAAAAAGAGAATATTGGCCTCCGTTGTGGAACGCTATATTATGACGGGTGAGCCCGTCGGCTCAAAGGTGTTGTGCGGCAGTCTTGCGGTGTCGTCCGCAACCGTCCGCAACGAGATGTCCGAGCTTTCCGAATACGGCTATCTCGAGCAGCCGCACACCTCGGCAGGCCGCATTCCTTCGCAAAAGGGACTTCGGTATTACATCAACAATCTGATGACGCGCTATGAGCTTGGCGACGCGGATCGTTTTTCAATCGAAAGCCGCTTTGACAACATGGCAGGCGAGCCGGAGGAGATTCTGACACAGGCGGCAAGGCTTTTGTCCGAGATTACGGGATGCGCTTCGGCGGCTTTGACGCCGTATGATGCGCAGGCGGTCATCAAACGGGTGGAGCTGATCCCCTTGAGTCAGCATACCGCGCTTGTGGTAATCCTGATTTCCACCGGTGTTGTCAAAAGTAAGGTCTGCCGGTGCGACTGCGAGCTTGATATATCGACAGCAGAGCTGTTTTATAACATCGCCGCCGCGCACTTCACCGGGCACAGTTCCTACGAGCTGACGACCGCAAAGATTCAGACGCTTGCCGCGTCTTTGGGCGATCAGGCGTTTGTGATGACGCCGCTGCTTGACACGCTTGCAGAACTGGCTCGTGAGGCCTCCCGCTGCAACGTGATCACCGAAGGGCAGTCCCGCCTGATGGCGTATAAAGAGCTGGAACCGGATGTTTACAATATCTTCGAGTATATGAAGCACGCTTCCGGTTTGGCGGAGATCCTGAGTGCCGGGCATGATGAATTGTCCGTCACGATCGGACGCGAGAGTATGCACCGCGCGCTTGAAAACGCCAGCGTCATATCCGCCAAATATTCTGTCGGCGGCAAACGGGTCGGTTCCATCGGCGTGATAGGACCTCTGCGAATGGATTATGCAAGAATCATTCCCAGTATCGCCTTTGTCGGCGAAACGGTCGGAAAGGTTCTTTCGGAAACGATTGATTAGGAGATGGGGAAATGGAAAAAAATGAAGAAAAAGATGTAGTGCAGCAGACGACGGAAACACCTGCCGCGGAAGAAAAGACCGCGAAGCGTGAAAAGACCGAAAAAAAATCCAAAAAGGTCGATAAAAGCGCTGAAGAGCTGGCAAAGCTTCAGGATGATTACGCCGCCCTGAACGACCGCTATATGCGTGTTTTAGCGGAGTACGATAATTTCAGAAAGCGCACGCAGAAGGATCTGGATTCCCGAGTATCGCACACCAAGGTGGACGTCCTTTCCAAAATTCTCCCGGTCGTGGATAATTTTGAACGGGCCGCCTCCAACGCAGACGCCGATTTTGAGACGTACCGCAAGGGCATCGAAATGATCGCGAAGCAGTTTATGGAAATTCTGGGTAGCCTCGGCGTGGAGGAATTCGGTGCTCCCGGCGACACATTCGACCCGAATCTGCACAACGGCGTGATGCACGTCGAAGACGAAAACCTCGGCGAAAATGAAATCACCGATGTTTTCATGAAGGGATATAAGCTCGGCGATAAGCTGATCCGTCCCGCAACCGTAAAAGTAGCCAATTAAATCAATTTGATAGATTAAAAAGGAGATCATCATTATGTCAAAAGTTATCGGTATAGACTTAGGTACAACCAATTCCTGCGTAGCCGTTATTGAAGGCGGCGAGCCCGTCGTTATCGCGAACGCAGAGGGCGCAAGAACCACGCCGTCCGTTGTTGCATTCGGCAAAACAGGCGAAAGAATGGTCGGTCAGGTCGCGAAAAGACAGGCCATCACCAACCCCGACCATACAGTTTCTTCCATCAAACGTCAGATGGGTTCCGACTATCATGTCAAAATCGACGATAAAAAATTCACCCCGCAGGAGATTTCCGCTATGATTCTGCAGAAGCTGAAATCCGACGCGGAAAGCTATCTCGGCGGTCCCGTAACCGAAGCGGTCATCACCGTTCCCGCTTATTTTACGGACGCGCAGAGACAGGCGACAAAGGACGCCGGCAAGATCGCAGGTCTTGAAGTCAAGCGTATCATTAACGAGCCGACGGCGGCTGCGCTGGCATACGGCATTGATAAAGAAAACGACCAGAGAGTCATGGTTTACGACCTCGGCGGCGGCACGTTCGATGTCTCCATTATCGAGATGGGTGACGGCGTTCAGGAAGTTCTCGCCACGGCCGGTAATAACCACCTCGGCGGTGACGATTTCGACCAGAGAATCATCGACTGGATGACAAGCGAATTTCAGAAAACCGACGGCATTGACCTCAGAGGCGATAAGATGGCGATGCAGCGTCTGAAAGAGGCTGCGGAGAAAGCAAAAATTGAGCTGTCCGGCGTGACCACGTCGCAGATCAGCCTGCCGTTCATTACGGCGGACGCCACAGGCCCCAAGCATCTGGAGATGACGCTTACCAGAGCCAAATTTAACGAGCTGACGGCCGACCTCGTCGAAGCGACAATGGGACCCGTCCGTCAGGCGATTTCCGATTCCGGACTCAAGATTTCTGAGATTGACAAGGTTCTGATGGTCGGCGGTTCTTCGAGAATCCCGGCGGTTCAGGACGCCATCAAGTCCTTCACCGGCAAAGAGCCGTTCAAGGGCATCAACCCCGATGAGTGCGTCGCGATCGGCGCAGCGATCCAGGCCGGCGTTATGGGCGGCGAAGTCAAGGGTATGCTTCTGCTCGACGTCACACCGCTGTCACTCGGCATCGAGACGCTCGGCGGCGTCTGCACCAAGATCATCGACAGAAATACCACAATCCCGACCAAGAAGAGCCAGATCTTCTCCACGGCGGCAGATAACCAGACGTCCGTTGAGGTTCACGTTCTTCAGGGCGAGAGAGAATTCGCAAGAGATAACAAGACGCTCGGCAACTTCCATCTTGACGGCATCATGCCCGCAAGAAGAGGCGTCCCGCAGATCGAAGTCACTTTCGATATCGACGCGAACGGCATCGTTCACGTTTCCGCGAAAGACCTCGGCACCGGCAAGGAGCAGTCCATCTCGATCACCTCTTCGACCAATATGTCCAAAGAGGATATCGAAAAGGCCGTGAATGAAGCCGCGCAGTACGCCGAAGAGGATAAGAAGCGCAAGGAAGAGCTCGACACGAGAAATGCTGCCGACCAGATGGTTTACGAGAGCGAGAAGATCATCAGCGAAAACGGCGACAAGTTCTCCGAGGATGAGAAGAAGTCCATCAACGAAAAGATCGACGCGCTGAAAGAAGCGCTGAAAGGCCAGGATATGAACCTGATCAAACAGCGTCAGGAGGAGCTGCAGAAAGACTTCTACGCTCTTTCCGAGAAGATGTACAAAGCCGCGCAGGAGGCGGCAGGCGCGCAGGGTCAGGGCTTTGACCCGAGCCAGGCAGGCGGCGCAGGCTTCGGCGGTCAGCAGGGTGGCGCAGCCCCCGGCAGCGACGGCTATTACGAAGCGCCTTTCACCGATGTAAACGAATAAAAATCATAAGCAGCAGCCCCGTCATCCGGCGGGGATATGCTGTTATCATAGGATAGATTTGGTATGGCAGAGAAGAGAGATTATTACGAAGTCCTCGGCGTCGACAAAAGCGCGTCGGAGGACGAGATCAAAAAAGCATACAGACAAATGGCGAAAAAGTATCACCCGGACTTGAATCCCGGTGATAAGGAAGCCGAAGCAAAATTCAAAGAGGCGAACGAGGCGTACGAGGTCTTGTCCGATCCCGATAAAAAAGCCAAATACGACCGTTACGGTCACGCCGGCGTGGATCCGAATTACGGAGCCGGGCAGGGCGGCGGCTTCGGCGGTTTCGGTGGCATGGATTTTGACCTCGGTGATATTTTCTCGTCGTTTTTCGGCGGCGGCTTCGGCGGCAGTCAGCGCGCCAATCCCAATGCGCCGCAGCGCGGCAGCGATATTCAGACGGGGATCACGATCTCCTTTGAGGAGGCGGCGAAAGGCTGCAAACGCACGATCGACGTCCAGCGCATCGAAGTCTGTGACGAATGCAGCGGCACGGGAGCCGCAAAGGGAACGACTACGCAGACCTGTCCCGACTGTAACGGCAGAGGTCAGGTCACGACACAGCAGCGTACACCGTTCGGCGTAATCCAGTCCTCGAAAGCCTGTCCCCGCTGTAACGGGAAAGGTACGATTATCCCGACGCCCTGTAATAAATGTAAAGGCTACGGACGCATTCGCCGTCCCGTTAAGATTGACGTCAACGTTCCCGCGGGCATAGACGACGGTCAGGTCTTCTCCATGAGGGGACAGGGTAATCGCGGCGTCAACGGCGGCCCGTCTGGCGATCTTCGCGTCGGCGTGAATGTCAGACCCCATCCGTTCTTTGAACGCGACGGCAACAACGTCTGGTGTGAAGTGACCGTTAATTTCGCGCAGGCGGCACTCGGCGATGAGCTGCTCGTTCCCACGCTCGACGGCAAGGTCAAGTATTCCATCCCTGCCGGAACGCAGAACGGTATGGTCTTTAAGCTCAAGGACAGAGGCATTCCGAATGTCAACGGCAGAGGCCGCGGCGATCAGCTTGTCAGAATCACGGTTGAGGTTCCCAAAAAGCTCAGCCAGCATCAGAAAGACCTGATCCGCGAGCTTTACGACGACATCGGTGAAAAGAATCCGTTCTCTGCAGGTCAGACGCCGGGAGAAACGGAAGAGAAAAAAGGCTTTTTTGGAAAAAAGAAAAAATAAAAGTAGGCTCCGATTTCTGCAGTCGGAGCTTTTTCTTTACCAAATCTTTAGAATTTATTTATTAAAAATAACAGAATATTTGCTATCCTGTTGTTGAAGGAGTTTTGGAAATATCAGGAAGGAGTATATTATGCAAAACGAATCGAACCGGGGCTCTATCCTTACGGACAGAGCCCCGGGCTGTTGCTATTTTGATGTTTTATCGGCGATTTCCATGATTTTTTTCAGCCGGTGGTTCACGCCCGAACGCGACAGCGGGTGTGTGAGATTTGCGCCGAGCTCGCTGAGTGTCATTTCGGGATTATCGAGTCGCAGCCGGGCAAGCTCTTTCAGCTCCGGGGACAGCTCGTCGAAGCGTCCCGATTGTATCAGCTTTTCAATCGCTTCGCGGTGCTGAGCCGCCGCCTGACAGGTTTTACGGATGTTGGCGTTATCGCAGTTGACCTTACGGTTGACGTGGTTGCGGACATCCTTGAAAATTTTCTCATTGATAAACTCCAGAACCGAAACCTGTGCGCCCATGACCGTGAGAATATTTTCAATCTGTTCGCTGTCCTTGAAATAGACAATATTCACGCCGTTGCGGTCGGATTGCTTCGGAGAAGCGGGGAAGTCCTCGAATATCTCGCTGAAGTCCCGGCTTTTGTTCTTAAACGCGACGTCAAATTCCAAATGATATTCCTTTTTCGGATCAGTCACAATCCCACAAGATAAAAATGCGCCGCGTATGAATGCGCCGAAACAGCATTCATACTCGATATTGGACGTCAGAATCCGCAGCGACGTTTCCGAACCGGTATAGCCCAGTTCGTTGAGCAGATCCATGCGGTCGTCGCCGTTCTCGACGGAAATCGTGGTCTTGCCGGATTTTGACAACACGCATTCCGGCTCTTTCTGAATCAGAAAACGAATGGCGGCTTTGTACCGTTCCGCGACGAAATCATAATCCGTCAGCAGGCTGATATCATGCTTGCCGAACGCTCTGCCGAAGTACAGCAAACCGTACGCTTCGGCGCGCTGACAGCAGTCCGATTCGCATTCGATCGCACATAATTCTTTTTTGACATCTGATGAAAATGACATATCACGGAATGATTTTCACTTCGGGCTCTAAAGTGATGCCCGTCTGTTTCTGAACGGTATCGGTGACGTAGGCGATCAGGTCGAGAATATCCTGTGCAGAGCCGTCATATCGGTTGATGAGGAATCCGGCGTGCTTTTCGCTGACCTGCGCGCCGCCTATGGTGTAGCCTTTTAAGCCGCATTGCTCAATCAGCGCACCGGCAAAATGACCTTCGGGACGTTTGAAAGTACTGCCTGCGCTTGGAAATTCAAGCGGCTGTTTCTCTTTTCTTCGGGCAAGAAGTTCGTCCATCCGGGTTCTGATCGCTTCCGGATCGCCCTTTTGTAGCGTGAATTCTGCCGACGTGATGATATAGCCGGGATTCGCCGAATAGAAGCTCTTCCGGTAGCCGAGCGCAAGACGGGACGCGTCGAAAGTCTCTTCCTCTCCGTCCGGCGTCAGATGGCTGACTGCTGTCAGCACGTCTTTCATTTCTCCGCCGTAGGCGCCGGCGTTCATATAGACCGCGCCGCCGACCGTTCCCGGAATCCCGTAGGCGAATTCCAGCCCTGTCAGCGAATGCTCATAGGCCGCCGTGCACAGACGGGAAAGCGGCGTACCCGCGCCGCAGCGGATGGTCGTGCCGCTGACCTGCGGTTCGGTTTCGTAAGCCGTCATTTTGATAACGACGCCGGACAGTCCTGAATCGCGCACAAGAAGATTGCTGCCGTTGCCCATGACAAAACAGGGGAGAGACGCTTCTTTTGCGGCGTCCAGTATTTTTTTCAGCGCGTCTTTCGTCTTCGGAAAGACTATCATGTCGGCATTGCCTCCGGCGCGGAATGTCGTCTGACGGCTCATAGGCGCATCGACGAGCACCTCGCACTCCGGAGAACGGATGCGATCGGCAAAAGAGAGATTACTCACAATATAACAACTCTTTCTTAATTATCCAGCAGCGCAGCGCCGATGATGCCGGCGTTGTTGCCGAGCTCGGCGGGCAGGATTCTCGTCTGTTTTTCGGCGTGAATGCTGTAGGTCTGCGCGCGGACAAGCTTTCTGACAGGCGCGAGCAGATTCTCTTTTTCATTGCCGACGCCGCCGCCCACACAGACGATTTCCGGCTGGAATGTATTGATGATGTTGACAAGGCCGCACGCAAGATAGCCCATGTAACGCTCGACGACTTTCTGCGCCGTGGCGTCGCCTGCGCGGAAACCGTCAAATGCGGTTTTGCCGTTGACATTACGGATGTCGCCGTCCTCGACGATGTCCCACATCTTGGTGAACGGATCGACGACCATGGCGTCTCTCGTCTGCTGAATCAGCGCCGTCGCAGAAGCGTAACGCTCCCAGCAGCCGCGGCGTCCGCAGGTGCACTGCTCGCCGTTCCAGACGATGACCATATGACCCATCTCGCCGGCGGCGTAGTTGGTGCCGGTGACGAGTTTGCCGTCTAAAATGATGCCGCTGCCGACGCCGGTACCGAGCGTGACGGCGACGAAATCCTTGACGCCTTTGCCTGCGCCTGCGATCGCTTCGCCGAGCGCTGCGCAGTTTGCGTCGTTTTCAAAAAACACCTTGCGGAAGCCGATGCGTTCGCGCAGCAGCTCGTAAGCCGGGGTGTTTTCAAAGCCTAAGTTGTTGGAAAACTCGATCAGTTCCTTTTCCTTGTTGACCGAACCGGGCGTTCCGACGCCGACGGATTCCACCTGACTCATCGAGATGCCGGCTTTGGAAAGGGCTTCCTTAATGGTCTTGGCGATGTCGTCGAAAATCTCCTCCGCCGGACGGGGAGCGAGTGTCGGCGCGCTGGCCTTGGCAACGATCTTATATTCGTTGTCCACTACCGCGGAGACGATATTGGTTCCGCCCAAATCAACACCAATTCTATACATACTGAACTTCCTCCGAAAATATGTTAAATTTTTTTTACACGTAATTGTCAGGGCCGTGCGCGTTGTCCCAGATTTCGATTTCCTGCTTGACCGGCTCGAAGTCCTCCATGCCAAGGCTCTGCATGAGCTCCTGCGCGGCATTGTAGCCCATTTTCTTCTGGCGGTTGCTGATCGCCGCCGTTTCAATGATGACCGCAAGATTGCGTCCCGGTGTGACGGGCACGACGGTCGCGGGCACGAGAATGCCCATAATATTGATATAATTTTCCTCAAGTCCCATGCGGTCGTAGACCTTCTTGGAATCCCACGGCTCAAGACGAATGACCATGTCGATCTTTTCCGAGAGCTTGACCGCGCCCAGACCGAAGATCTGACGGGCATTGATGATGCCGACGCCGCGGACTTCGATATAGTGACGGATGTTATCCGGCGCCTGCCCGACGACGGTTTTTGTGGAGACCTTGCGGATCTCGACGGCGTCGTCCGCGATGAGACGGTGGCCTCGTTTAATCAGTTCAACGGCCGTTTCGCTTTTGCCCACACCGCTGTCGCCGACGATCAGTACGCCTTCACCCGAAACTTCGACCAGTACGCCGTGCCGCGTGATGCGTTCGGCAAGCTCAATGCCGAGATAGGAGATGATCGTGGACTCATTCGCCGACGTGGTATCGGCCGTGCGCAGAACGGGAACCTCGTATTTTTTCGCCGTGCGGAGCATTCCCTCGACGGGCTCTAAGTTTCTTGTGATGACAAGAGCCGCAGGATGCGTTGACAGATACCGTTCAAGACATTGCTGCCGCTGCGCGACGGACAGGTTATTCAGATAGCCGATCTCCGTCAGACCGAGCACCTGAATGCGTTCGGGGTCGAAATAATCCTCATAGCCGGCTAAGATCAGTCCGGGACGGATAATATCCTTGGAGGAGATATAAATATCCGACGGCGATTTCGGAACATAAAGCACCTCATAGCCGATATCCTTGATGATTTTTTGCAGAGAAACTGTATATTTCACCGCCATGCGTGCCCTCCTTATCATAGGGTATAATCATTCTTTATTATACATAGAACGGCGGGATAATTCAATAGCGAAATCAAAAAATTTGCATGAAAAAAACGGACAGGTTTGCCTCTGTCCGCTTCTTATTTTATTACGCCGAGGAGACGTCGTCGAAATGATCCTCGGAGAGCAGATTGCCTTCGGCATCGTAATGCGACGAGGTTTTCTGATTGCCGCTGTCGTAGTAATCGAAAATGTAGTATTCCTGGAGCTTGTTCCCTCCGTCGAAATACTTCTCTTCGATCAGCCAGCCCTTGTCGTTGAAAGCGAAGGTCGTGTAGCGTTTCAGGACGCCGTCTTCAGTATAGGCGGAATACTTGGAGGTGTGGCCGTCGCCGTCGTATTCATACATGAAATACTCCTGCATTTCGCCGTCAGCGTCGTACCGTTCGATTTTGGAAATCCGGTTCGCATCGTTATAGAATGAGAGCGAATACCCGGTGATCTCTTCGTCCGCATTATACGTCGTGGATTTGGTGAGCTGACCGTTCTCAAACTCGTTGATCGTCTTTTGCAGCAGGTTGTCTTCGGAATCGTATTGATACTTCGTCAGCAGATTGTGACTGCCCTGCGGCGTCAGTTCCTCTTTTGTCAGGAGCATTTTCGTATCGGAATAGGTCATCACCGTATGCGATTTCTGATTGCCGTCATGCCATATATATTGTTCGACAAGATTGTCATGATTATCGTAATAGCTGATGTTGACGTTTCCGTCCTCATCGACCTTGGATTTCGTGATCAGATTCCCCGACGTGATGGGGGAGGATTTGTCGATCGCAGCAATAATTTCGTCATTCTGATCGGAGGTTTCTTCAGTCCCGCCGGTCGCATCGCAGGAACAAAGCAGCAGCGACATCACAACGGCGCCGATCATGAGAAATGAAATTGCTTTTTGCATGGATAACACCTCAGAAATGATGATTGATTACAGCAGAGCGGCCGCCGCTTCGTCGAGAAATACGTGCACGTCGGCGTGCTTTTGCAGAATGGACGCCGGACAGGCGGGTGAGACTTCGCCTTTGACCATGGCGCGGACGGCCTCTGCCTTGGCTTCGCCCTCTGCAATGAGAATGATGCTCTTAGCCTGCAGGATGGATTCCACACCCATGGTGATGGCTTCTTTGGGAACAGAAGATGCGTCGGCGAAATAGATCTTGTTCGCTTCGATCGTGCTGTCAGTCAGCTTCACTTTATAGGTTCCCTTTGCGAACTCGTCGGACGGCTCGTTGAAGCCGATATGACCGTTGCGGCCGATGCCGAGCACCTGAATATCGATGCCGCCGGCATTGCGGATGGCTTCGTCGTACGATGCGCAGTACGCGTCCACATCGGCGGCATTGCCGTCGGGAACGTGGGTATTCTCTTCGATAATGTCGATATGATCGAAGAGGTTTTCGTGCATGAAAGTATAGTAACTGTTTTTATCGGAACGCGGAATGCCACAGTATTCGTCTAAGTTGAAAGTTCTGACTTTCTTGAACGAAACCTTTCCGTTTTTGCAGTCCTCAATCAAATGCTGATAGGTGCATACGGGAGATGCGCCCGTCGCAAGCCCCAGAATGCTGTCGGCTTTGCGGTTAATTTGGGCAGTGATCAGGTCGGCCGCTGCTTTTCCGATTTCGTCTTTTGTCTTGAAAATTTTGATATCCATGTGTTTCTCTCCATTTAAAGAATATAAATAATAGTAACACATGGAAAATTGTTTTTCAATGATAAAATAAAAGATTTTACAAATTTCTTCCGGTTCTACTATGGTATTCTCGCACGGCAACCTTTATAGAACCTTGAAGTTTTCCGGGAGGAGGCGCGACAACCGCTCTTTTTTCTCAACAAAAGAATCATTCTTTCCACTTAATTTGCAAACATGACAAAAAAGTGGAAAATATTTTGAAATATCTATTGACATTTCTTAAAAATAATGGTAAAATATGGCAAAAGAGATGGATATGAGACTGGAATGTGGATGGAATATTGAACATAAATCTGTCGGATTTCGTATCGGCAGAAAGAAAGGATTCGTTTTGTATGAAAAATCAACTCAAAGTATTGGTAACGGAAGAACCGAACGAATTCGGGAATACCGGCCTGAAAGCAATGTCTCAGTATGGCTATGAAGTGATTGCCGTTCCGAAAGACGGGACTGAAGTGTTGCGCGCAATCGAGAAAAGAGTACCGGACGTCGTTCTGATGGATGCGTTTATGCCCAAGCTCGACGCGCTCGGCGTACTGAAACGTCTCGATGTGATGAAGCTGATCAAAAGACCGTTAATCTGTGTCGTATCCGGAACGGATAATGCCCGTTTTGAGCAGGAGATTTTATCTTGCGGAGCCGATTATTATTTTTTGAAGCCTGTTGAGGGGGATCTCATCGCGGAACGGATCGCGCAGCTCGTCTCCTGGAACGGGAATATGCCCGGAAAAGCGATGCCGCAGCTCGCACCTGATAAGACTGGTCTTGAGGTGACGGTGTCGGAGATCATGCACCAGATCGGCGTTCCGGCGCACATCAAGGGCTATCAGTATCTTCGGGAAGCGATCATTCTCTCGATCAACGATACCGAAATGATGAATTCTGTTACGAAAGTGCTCTATCCGACCGTCGCGAAGACGTTTCATACGACGGCGTCGCGGGTAGAGCGGGCTATCCGCCATGCGATCGAGGTCGCGTGGGACAGAGGCGATGTGGACGTGTTGAGTGCCTATTTCGGCTATACCATTCAGAATACCCGTGGAAAGCCCACAAACAGCGAGTTCATCGCCATGATCAGCGATAAGCTGCGTCTGAAAATGAAAGCGTCGTAAGACGGGAAATGAAAGCGGAAAAGGGAGCACGCCGATTGGTGGCTCCCTTTTGCCATTTTTGAAAAAATAATTTAAATAGTCCTTTTTATTGGACAATTTATGATGTATAATACATGCAGAGTAGTCGGAAGGGAAGTTGTTCGTATGCCGAAAAGCGAAAAACAAAAACTAAAACTCTTGCAGATCGCCGCCTATCTTTATGAAAAAACCGACGAAAACCATTTAGTCACGACGGCGGAGCTGATCGCGATGCTCGAACGGGAGGGATTTTCCGCCGAACGCAAAAGCGTTTATTCCGATATCGAGGCACTCCGAAGCTTCGGAATGGATATCCAGATTGTCAAAGGACGGAACGGCGGTTTTGCGCTTCTCACGCGTGAATTTCAGCTGACGGAGCTGAAGCTGCTGGTGGACGCCGTGCAGTCCTCGCGTTTCATTACGCAGAAAAAGAGCTTCGAGCTGATCAAGAAACTGGAAAATCTTGTCAGTGTCTATGAACGCAAGGATCTCGAACGCGACGTCTATATCGTCAACCGCATCAAGAACGACAACGAATCCATTTATTACAGCACCGATATGATTCATGAGGCCATGCGCCGCGACCGCCAGATTGCGTTTTTGTACTTCAATTATGCGCCGGACAAAAGTAAGGTATACCATAACGACAAAAAGCCGATCCGCGTCAGTCCCTTCGGTTTACAGTTTGACAGCGAAAAGTATTATCTGATCGCCTATGAATCGACGTCGGGCAAGATCAAGCATTATCGCGTTGATAAAATGGACAGCGTGGAAATACTGCGTGATCCGCGGGATGGCAAAGAGCATTTTCGCAAATTTGATGTCGCTGCCTATTCTAATGCGACGGTGAAAATGTTTTCGGGGGAGGTGGCGGATGTCATTCTCGAATGTGCTGCCGAATTTGCCGGTGCGGTCATCGATAAATTCGGAAAGCAATGCCGCTTTATCCCGTCCGGGACCGGACGCTATACAGTCTGTATTCAGGCTGTGCCGAGCCCGGCTCTGTTTTCCTGGGTCTTTACGTTCGGCGGCGGTATCCGCATCAAATCGCCTGAAACGGCAGTCTCTGCGTATAAAAAACAGCTGGAGGATGCGCTTTCCGGCATCGGTTCGGCCTGACGGATCATTCGTATTCCCGCAGCGCGTCCATTTCGCCTTTGCGATAGGCAGTGGGGGAGACACCGGTGTGCTTGCGGAACAGCTTGGAGAATTGCAGCACGTCCTCGTAGCCGACCTCTTCCGCGATGTCGCTGACGGAAAGCGAGGTGGTGCGCAAAAGGCGTTTTCCCTCTTCGATGCGGACGCGGATCAGATGTGCCTGAGGCGAACGGTCGGAGTATTGCCGGAACAGCGCGGAAAGATAGCGCATATTGACGTTCTCTTCTTTTGCGAGATGCTCGATGCAGTTTTTCTCACGGTAATGCTCGCGGATAAACGCCAGTCCAGTTTTGACCCGTTTTTCCCGCACAGAGTAGGACGTGTGGCTGAACGGATCGGGCTTGTTGGCAAGAAGCACGGAGAATATTTCAAGAAGAACGGCGTTCAGGTGCATCCCGACGTCCGTTTTTTCATAATCATACGTCAGCGCGCCCAGTATCAGTGAACTGATCCGTTTGTTTTCCCTGAGCAGAAAGATGCTTCGGTTTTCCCGGAAGCCGACCATGCGCAGCAGCTCGTCGGCGATGTCGCCGTCAAAGTTGATCCAACAGTATGTCCATGGGTCGGTCGGATCCGGAGCGTATTCCGCCATATGGTTTTTCTTCACCACAAATCCGTCGTTTTTTCCGAGAGACACACCGTCGAAGCGGCCTTTGCCTTTGAGGATAAAGTGCAGCGTATAGCCCTCGAATGTATGAAGACGGTCTTTCTTGTCCGCCGTGCATTCCTCGTAACCGATCATCTGTACGTGCAGATAGGTATTTTCGGGTGTATTTGTTGTCATATTGATAAAATCCGTCCGTCCGTTTTTGTCCGCGCTTTGCCGCAGAATGTAAAACGGTGTGACGGTTGTTTTTTCGTCTGTCTGTTCTGCCATAAAAGCCTCCTGCGATTTTTATGAAGATAATTACATTATACCATATCCTTGTGACATAATGCAATTCATTTTCATTGTGTCAACTGTTATAATAATTAAGACATTTATTGAATAAATTTGTTAAATTTGATGTGCTATGCCGTCTGACGTGAGTTTTACGGCAAAAAAGCATATCGAGAAACGGAGAGATGCAGAATTATGGCAAAGAAGCCGACCGCCGCAGCGGCGTCTCCTCTTGTTACGGGAGACACAAAATATGTCAAAAATTCAGAGTTTATTCTTTACCTTGTATCGGTGTTCTTTTATACGATGATGACGGGTACCGTCGGTTCATACCGGAACAATTACCTTGTCAACGTTCTGACATTATCCGATGATGAGGTATCTTTTTATAATGTTCTGGTGTCCGTCATTCCGTTCGTGCTGAACTTTTTCATCGCGATGTACATAGACGGAAGAAAAACCAATAAAGGCGGCAAATTCAGACCGCTTGCCTTGCTTGTTGCGATTCCGGCCGGTGTTTTTCTTGTGCTCTCATTTTGCGCTCCGAAAGGTCTCACCGGTACGCTGCTGATGATCTATCTCGTGACGGTCGCCGTGGCATGGTCGGTCTGCACCAATTTCGGCGACTGCGTCAATAAAGTCGCCATTGTCATGACGCCGAATCTGCGTGAACGTGATACGATCATGTCGTTCCGCGGTATCGTATCCGCTGTCGGCAATTCTGCGCCGCTGGTCGTCGAGCTTGTGCTCGCGTTCTTCGTCAAGGATAAGGGGCTCCGCTATATCGGTGTTGCTTCATTGTGCGGCGTGTGCGGCATCGTAACGATGCTGCTCGGCATGAAGACCGTCCGCGAACGCGTTGTCTACAGTCAGGAAAAGAAAAATCCGATAGTCGGTTTTGCTGACATTCTGCGGAATAAAACCTCGTGGGTCATCATCATTTCCGAATTTCTCAAGAGTTTCCGCGGTGTTTCGACCTATATGGGCATCTTCCTGGCGGAGGCACTACTCGGCGAAGGCAAGTTCCTGCTCTTCGGTCTGCCCACGGGAATCGGTACGGCGGTCGGTATGCTGCTGATCAATTTCCTGCTCAAGAAGTTCAATTCCAAGGTTCTCTATATCGCCAGCGGCTGCTATTCGGTGGTCGTGAATCTCGCGGCGTTTGGCATCGGTTATGCCTACTTTAAGTCCGGTAACGCGGTTTTGCAGATCGTGTTCGTTATCTTCCTGTTCCTTATCGGTCTGCAGTTCGGTGCGTCGAATCTGCTGCCGACGATGTTCCAGGCGGATGTCCTCGAAGAAATCGAGGTCAAGACCGGAAAACGTCTGGACGCATCCCTGCCGTTTGTCATCTCTGTCGGCACCATGATCAGCGGCACGATCGCAAACGCGCTTGCGCCGAAAATCCTCTACGGTACGAAAGTGCCCATTATCGCTTATCAGCAGGCGGTTGACGGCGTCAATGCCGTTCAGAGCGAACATACGAAGATCATGCTCCTGTTTTTCTATACCGTCGTACACGGTATCATGATGTTCCTGGCAGGCGTACCGTTCTTTGCTTGGAAGCTGACCGGCAAGAGAAAAGAGGAGATTCACGCGTCAGTCATTGAGTATCGCAAAAAACTGGCAGAGCAGAGCGGTGAAGCAGAAGAGTCTGCCGAGTCATAAGATCGTATGATAACTGCGAAAGCAGAAACATAAGGCGAGGAAACGCGGCGGTAGGGCATCTCTGCCGTCGCGTTTCCCCGTCAGCGTATGAAACGGAGGTATGCTATGAAACCGTTTTCCTTTCTTGTTGTGGCGGATCCGCACTACTTCGCGAAGAGTCTGGATGCCTACGGAACCGCTTACGAAGAATTTATGGATTTTGAGCAGAAATGCTACGCCGAGACAGCAGCCATCAACGACGCTGTTTTTGAGTATCTGAAAAATCAGACCCGGGCGGATGTGATTCTCTTCAGCGGCGATCTCTCCTTTAACGGCGAAAAGGCGAGCCATGAGGAGTTTTCACAAAAGCTCAAAGACTTGCAGGACAGCGGGAAGGACTGTTACGTCGTGACCGCCGGACATGATATCGAGCCGAATCCGTTTGCCTATGACGAGGAACACGGCAGAAAGCCGGTCGAGGGCATCCGATTTGAGGATTTATACGACTATTATCGTGATTTTGGCTACGATAAAGCCATCGCGTTCAATCAGAAGTATCTGTCCTATGTCGCGCAGATTGCCGACGGCGTGCGGCTTCTTGTCCTGTGTAACGATAGCCCCGAAAAACGCAACGTCGCATATACCGACGAGCTGATGGACTGGGCAAAGGAGCAGGCGAAGAAAGCGAAAGCGGACGGTCAGATCATGCTTGCGATGGAGCATTATCCGCTCTTGGCGGGTCAGCCCATCTTACAGCTGATCCCCGACGCGAGGCAGAAGAACAGCCGTGCGGTCATCGAGATGCTCGCGGACAACGGCGTGCACGTCTGCTTCACCGGACATATGCACAACCAGAGCATCAACGTCACCGAGACGCCGAACGGCAACAAATTTTACGATATCTGCACCGGCTCGATCATCGGCTGTCCGGCATATATGCGCTTGTGTACGCTTGAAGACGAAAACACGTTGCAGGTGACGAGCATTCCCGTTCCCGAATTTGAGTGGGATACCAAGGGCAAATCCGGTAAGGACTATATGCAGGATCAGTTTGAGCGCATGATCCGTTCGATGATTACCGGCATGAAGGACAATCCCGCAAAGCTGCTTGGAAAATTCGGCGCAGGTGACAAGAAAGCGTTGTTCGGCCCCGTGAAGAAGATCGGCAAGGCGATGAGCACATGGAGCGTCGGCAAGGTCGCGCGTCTGTTGTGCGTCAAGGCGGCTCCCGAGGTGCGCGATATGCCGTTTTTAGAGCTTGCGATCGGCGTTGTGCGCTATGCTTTTGAAGGTGATCAGCCCTATGTGGAGGGAACGCCTGCCGGCAATACCATCCTGAAAGTGTTCGGCAGACTGAAACCCGTCTTCCGGATCCTGAATAAAAAACTGCACGGCTCACAGGGCGAAACGCTTGATTTCTATGAGCTGCTCAAGCACAGCGCCGGCAATTACGGCATTTCGGATTATGAGGCGACGCTGAAGTTCTGAGACAATATGCCGTTCGTTTTGCAAAAATAAAAACGAAATGTGAATTTTGTTTATTTTTCCTTGACTTGAGACGGTTCATATTGTATAGTTATTTCAAAGAAAATTTTAGGAGGCGAAATGCAAATGGTATTGATTATCAAACTTCTCGTCAAGATTATCAAAGTTATGATTGCTCTTGGTAAGTTCGGATTCCTTGATGAGGTTCTCAGCAAGCTCGAGGACATGATCCCCGCAGAGTATGAATAATCTGTTTTGAAGCAAGTATAAAGACCGGGTCTTAGGATCCGGTCTTTTTCTGCGTCTCGTATTTACGTTTCACGGCAGAGAATCATCGTAAATACAATAAGTGGTCAATAGGAAGACATGAAGGAATCAAAACGCGACTGATGCCATTAAAAAGAGCACCTGCAGAAGCAAGTGCTTTTTTTTGGCAGGGGCAGTAAGAATCGAACTCACGACACGCGGTTTTGGAGACCGCTGCTCTACCAGCTGAGCTATACCCCTATCTATTATACTCTTTGAGTGAAATTCGGTCTGAATGGTGGACCATCAGGGACTCGAACCCCGGACCGACCGGTTATGAGCCGGTTGCTCTAACCAACTGAGCTAATGGTCCATAAGAGCGATTGCTCAATAATTATATCATAAATCCCGTGATTGTCAAGTCTTTTCAGAAAAAAATTTTATTTTCCTCTTTTCTTTTTCAAGTC
Source organism: uncultured Clostridia bacterium (assembly GCA_945912145.1). Taxonomy (GTDB): domain Bacteria; phylum Bacillota; class Clostridia; order Oscillospirales; family Acutalibacteraceae; genus UBA1081. The sequence goes on from CAMEBF010000003.1 coordinate 63,663, forward strand.
ATTGTGGTATGCTGTTTCTGAGGTGAAAAACAATGCAAAAAGAATTGTCCAAAATGACAAAAAAAGAGAAAAAAGCGTATTACAAACAATTCCGCGGCATATGGAGCTGCAATCCCGTGACCAGACGTCCGCCAAATCCCAAAGCTTACAATCGTCAAAAATCCCGTTCATGGAAAAAGGACTTTCCGGACGGGATTTTTTCTTTGGTATTTTTTTCGTGAATGATTTTTTGCATTAAAATGGCAGATGATCGAAAAAAGCGTGAACGATTTTTTCGTCCACGTTTTTATATGGATTTAACGGAATAATTTTCTGAATTTTTTCTGCCACTTCAGCAGATAGAGCGTTACGAGACGCGTGATGCAGATGTCGTAGAGCACGAACATCAGATTGCCCAATAGCAGAAGAACCGGCAGAATTTTCGTGCCGTATTCCTCTAAATCTTCAATCGGAATGCCGAACACCTTGACGATGATGAAATAGGCGGCGACGACGGCAGCGTTAAAGACCAACGATTTGAGCAGCCAGCAGAGCCAGTTCTGCTTGATTTTGCCTTCGAGTGCGGGCTTGAGAATCGGATAGTAGCCGAAAAACGCGATGTACATCATGGCGGCTTCCTTGTTTGCCAGAATCAGAAACGACAGAATGCTGACCGCCACATAGGCGCAGAACGCCCATTTTTTGTTGATTTCAATGACCATCAATACGAGCAGCGCGCCTGCAAGTGCCGGCAGCGCGTATTCTAAGTAGGGGATCACGGCCGTCAGCAGCATCACGACTAAGGATAGCGCCGCGATCATGCCGCCGAGCGCCGTTTTGGCGCTGTTTTTCATCGTATCACCTTATCAGCAGCAGGGAATTAAATCGCCGCCCATACATTCGCAGCAGCAGTCGGCGCAGATCAGACCCTGACACATATTGCAGAAGCTACATTCGGAGCCGGCATGACGGTCGTTTGCCGTGCGGTAGCCGCCGCTTCTCTGATTGTTCATCACCTGATAGGCTCTGGCGTATTCGGGATTCGTGGAATCCATACGGTAGGCGCGTTCATAGTTTTCGTACGCAGCGTTCGCCCAGCCTTTTTTCTGCTGGATCATGCCCTGTAAATAATACCATTCGGCAATGCGGGACGCTTCGGGAATGCCATCGAGCATGATCTGTGCGCCGTCGAGATCATTCTTGCGCACCTTTTCGCGGATTTCCGCGTAGGTCGGCGGCGTATAGGAACTCTGTGAGTAGGTCGAATTGGAGGTGGAATACGCAGAACCGGCGGAATAGGAGGTCGAAGACGAGTAGCCGCCTGAACGGCGTTTGGTAATGATTTCGTCATAGGCGTCGTCAAGCTCCTGCATTTTGCGTTCGGCGACGTCGGAAAGCGGGCCGCCTGCATAGTTGCCCTCTTGATATTTTCTGGCCTTTTCGCGGTAGGCGTTTTTGATTTCTTCATCGGTTGCATTTTGAGATACGCCTAAAACTTCAAACGGATCACTCATCGTGCAGCCTCCTCTCATAAACTTTCAGGGTTTCATAATATAGTCCGTCGTAAATGACATTGGATAGAATCGGGGCAAATTTTCGGACATTCAGCAGTTCGAACGCATTAGCGGCTTCGCCTGCCGTCATCAGCAGATCGCCCTTGATTTTTTCATAATTATCCTGTCCGGAGAGCAGGAACGGATTGTAATTCCCGGATTTGCGATCTTTCTCAATATCGTCAAACGCATCAATCAGGTAAATCCAACGGCCGATGCAGTAGCCGATCCGTTCCCGTACCCGTCTCTGGTCGTCGTCGGTTTCGCCGGTTGCGTAAAGCGATTGGAGCAGGAGAGCCGTCGGTTCGGCGGCTTCGTCCACACTCGGCGACTGCTTTTCTTCGACTGCGTTCTGCCGATCCATATAAAGCTCGATCTGTTCCGCCGCATCGGGACGGAATTTCTGCGCCTTTTTGAACGGACTGACCACAAAGATCAGCATGATTCTAAACAATAATGCTTTAAATAAGGTTGAATCCCGTATATTGTCGCGGATTTTATGATAGAGCAGCAACACGGAAACGTCCGCCGCAAAGGCGATGGCGTCGAACTGCTGCGTACAGAAATGACACTTTTTCGCGGGATTGAACGGACAGCGTTTCTGCTCAAAGCTGACTTTGTCGTCGGTTAACGCCAGAACGGCAAGCGCAAGAAAAGTCGCATCATAGCTTAAAAACATCCGGGACAGAACGCCGTAGCGTCTGCCCAGCTCGCGGCAGAGAGAGCAGTAGATTCCCTTATAGATTTCATCTTCCCGAACCTTCAGCTCCGGTCGGTGCGTTCTGATATATCCGAACAAAATTGTCCTCCGAATTTGAATTACAGAATCACTTCGTGACCCGTTCTTGCCGATTCATAAACGGCGTCGAGAATGCGCATCATATCAATGCCGTCCTGCGCCGGCGCGATGCATTCGGTACCGTTGAGCACGCAGTCGACGAAATGGTTGATTTCGTTGGAGAAAAGCCCGTCAAAAGAAAGCGCAGTGTCGTCGTCAAACGCGACGTTGACCATATAGTCGTTCATCTCGGTGTAGATTTCGACCTGCGGATCGAGCTTGCAGCCGGCTTTCGTGCCGAAAAGCTGAATATCGCCTTCGGGCTTTTTGATGTTCAGGCTGAAGCTCGCTTCGATGCTGAGCACCGCACCGTTGTTAAAACGGATCATCGCAGAGGCTAAATCCTCCACATCGCAGATATCGTTTTGCTTGGCGTCGGCGGCCGTATAGCCTTTCTGGGACTTGACGGTCGGACGGTTATAGAGTTTCTGGAATGTCGCGCCGTAGACGGAAACGGGTTGGGGCTTGCCGAGCAGATAGCGGACAAGGTCGATAACGTGCACGCCTAAGTCGATCAGGGGGCCGCCGCCGGAACGGGATTTGTCGCCGAACCAGCCGCCGGGATTGCCGTTGCGGCGCAGATAGGTTGCTTTCGCGTAGTAAATATCGCCAAAGGAACCGGCGTCAATAAAATCTTTGACCACTTTGCAGTCGTTGCCGTAACGTCTGACAAAGCCGATCTGCAGAAGTCTGCCGTTTTTGTCGGCGGCTTCTTTCATCCTGCGCGCTTCTTCGGCGTTCATCGCCATCGGTTTTTCGCAGATGACGTCCTTGCCGGCATTCAGCGCAGCGATCGTGCATTCTGCGTGCGCGCTGTTCCATGTCGTGACGCTGACAATATCGATTTCGGGCAGAGCTGCAAGCATTTCGTCTTTGTCCGTGAAGCAGCGCTCTTTGGCGACGCCGTATTTTTCGGCTTTCTGATATAGTCTTTCCTCATTGATGTCGCAAAATGCGTAGAGCTCAACATTGGGATTTTTCTGATAGGCCGTGATGTGCTCATGGCTGATTCCGCCAACGCCGATGACTGCCGCTTTTAATATTTTCATTGCGTTTCGCCTCCAAAATTACTCATGATAATAGTAGCAGAGTTGGAAAAGGAATGCAAGATTTTTTGCGAATATTCTTGAAAATACAGGAAAAATGAATTATAATAAGCGAAAGAGGTAATGTATCATGAGTTATTTGTACGAAACACATTTTCACACATCGGAGGTCAGCCCCTGCGGCAATGTTACGGCGGCGGACGGCGTACGACTGTATCGGAACGCCGGCTATGACGGTATTCTGGTGACGGATCACTTTTCCACAGACTATCTGAAAAAGGATTACAAAGGGGAGTCGTGGAAAGATAAAATAGACTATTATCTGAACGGTTACAGGACGGCGAAGCTGTACGAGAGCGCGAATTTTACCGTCATGCTCGGCATTGAATTGCGACTGCCCGAAAACGCGAACGACTATGTGATTCTCGGTGTCGATGAAAATTTGCTCTATGAAAACGAATGGTTCACGGAGCTTTCCCTCAAGCAGTTCCGTAAATTCGCGCTGGAGCATGAGCTGACGATCATTCAGGCGCATCCATTCCGCAAAAATATGACCGTTTGTCAGCCGAATCTGCTTGACGGTATGGAAGTCTTCAACGGCAACCGCAGGCATGATTCCTCGAATGAAATTGCTCTGGCATGGGCAAAACGTTTCGGACTGCTGCCGTCCTCGGGTTCCGATTTCCATGAAACGGAAGATTTGGCGCGCGGCGGCATCTATCTGGAAGAGCGTGTCAGCACGTCAAAGGAGCTGCGAAAAGCGTTCCTGTCAGGTCGGTACACCTTAAAAAATTCAGTCTGAAAAAAACAAGGCGGCAAGTTTTTTAACTTTACAAATTGCATCATTCTGTAAAGTAATATCCTTGTCGGTTTCTGTCTGAAAATAACAGCCGCAGTATTCGGCTGATAGCTCGGAAAACGCGATTCTGCTTTGTTTTTCCATCAATTCCATTGAAAATTTTCCGCTCTTCCCACAGGTGGCAAGTAAAAAACCTTTGCGGACAGGAGCGGTTTTTTCTTCACTATAATACGGCTGAAGACGATCCAAAAATGCTTTCATCGGAGCCGGAAACGAGTAATTATAAACCGGAGAGGCAAAAATGACATGATCGGCGGAAAAAACATCACGGAGAAGAGATGTCATGTCCGAATAAAAGCAAACGCCGTCCGTCTCACATTGCCCGCAGGCGATGCACGGTGCCGGGTTTTCCTTATACATATTATATATATGCTTTTCAAAACGGCATTGCGATAAAAAAACATCAAGCAGTTTTTTCGTGCAGCCGTTTTCATGGGGAGAAGAGAAAAGAATGACTGCTTTTTTCATGGGATCGCTCCTTGTTATACAATCATGCATGCGCCGAAGGCGTATATCATTTTCGCAGAAAATATCATACCGAAGGTATATCATCCGTCTATCAGGACGGATATCATTGAAAAAAGCACTGCCTATGCAGTGCTTTTTTCATGGTGCCGGTGACCGGGGTCGAACCGGTACGGTATCGCTACCACTGGATTTTGAGTCCAGCACGTCTGCCAATTCCATCACACCGGCTTTTTCTAATCAATCATACAACCTTTTTGCTGAAAAATCAAGACTTATTTTGTTTTTCATTATTCTGCACAAATTCATTCAAGCTTTTCTGTTAAAATATGAAAAAAAAGATTTTTCTGTAAACTTTTTTTCAATAAACCTTGAAAATTTTACAGGGTTTATATATAATGTTATTAAGTGAAACTATAGGTAGGACTATGCGTGCCGCGTATGCCTATATATAGTGTCAACAGAACAATTTTTATTCACACTAAAGGGGGATAAAAAGATGAAGATTATGAAGAAGACCTTGAGTGTGTTCCTCGCGGTGCTGATGTTATTTTCGGCACTGTCGGTCAGTCTCGTTGCCTTTGCGGCTGATAACGAGACGGATGCACTCTACCGCAATCTTGCTTACTCTTTCTTCAGCTACAAAACCGAAACTTCCGGTTTCGAGACCAAATTCGTGGTGAATACCGATGAAAACGGCTATCCGATCAAAAGCTTAGTCGGCGATATGAACCAGTACGAGGTCAGCAATGAATCGGACAATTACAAATATGCCGATGACGACGGCTCGGCGATCCGTGCGGTTGCCTATAACCACAAGGTCACGGCTAAGGACGATGATAAGGCTACCATCAGAAAGTCTCTGATGAATTATCTCGGTCTGGTTGACGCTGTGATGAGCAAACAGTACGGCGTCGGTGATTACACGATTCCCATGATCATAAAAGACGTGGCGTCGAATCTGAAATTCATCAAAGGCGATGACGGAGAGTATCTGTTCCTTGACGGTTATACATATCTGACGGACAGCTACGGCAACATCGTCGGTCGTTCCGAAGAGAAGACTTATGAAGTCGTTGACGGCGAGATCAAGTATTTCGCGACGGACGATGAAGATACCGACTGGAGAGATGTTATTTCCGGTGGTGGCAATATCCGTGATCTGCTCGCGCAGGGACGCGTCAACAAGATTACGTTGTATGAATACTGCAACGTTGATTCCGTGTTGGCATATTTCAGCGGTAACTGCACGTCGGTTAACTCCGGTAACTGGTTCCATAAGTTCGAATTTGAAGTTGCTACCGATCTTGAAACGATCCTTGTCAATACCGAACTGACGGCAGCTCCCTTTACGGAGAGAGACACGGTCGTCAAGTGGACGATGAACCGTCAGTATGACGAGTCCGGCACCAAAGCGCAGTATTACAACAACGGCTATGAGATCACAACGGATACCTACAAAACCAATACGACGAGAAAAACGTTGACGGATCTCAAAGCCAATATGGATACCTATTTCGTCAAGTATTATAAGGCGGATGTTCTGCCCAATACGACGAATCAGCAGATCATCAATTCCTACTACGGCGATATCCGTGCGCAGTTTGCTACCTTCGGCGCGCTTTCCAATGCGGCGAAGATTGCCGCGTTCGGTCAGTCAGCGTTCAGCTATGTCAACCTTGTCACACAGCTGACCCCGATCGTGGATCCGACGAACATCGATAAATATCTGCCGTCGCATACATACGAAAAGTATCAGGATAAGAACGGCAATAATGTTGTTTATAAAGTCACGACGGAAAAGGTTACGACGGTTGTCAGCACAATCGATGACCTGCTCAAGAGTGAACGTGTCGGCGCGATCATCAAGACTTTCTTTGATTTCAGCGATCCCAAGTATGAAGGCAAAGCGTTCTACGGCGTTGAGGCCAATACCGCGCAGGAAGTTCTTGTTCAGGTCATTCAGAACTTTGTCTTTGATGATTCGATTATCAATATGTTGCTCGGTATGCTCTATCCGATGGTCACGAATCTGATCGACGCAAACCTGAACGACGCACTGATTACAAATGCCGTCGGCGGTACTGTTGCTGATTTGCTCACTTGGGTTACGGAAGGCAGTGACGGATGGCAGGCTTTGATTTACGGCTTACTCCTCGGCAAAAATATCGGTCTGACCCCGGCCGGTGTCGGCTATTGTATGAGACAGGCCGGCTACAATGCAAAATATCCGGCTATTGTCAATTCTCTGATTGCTGCAAAAGGCGGTACTCTGACGAAGACGGCGCAGACGCAGAATTTTGGTGTTTACGCAATCGGTAAAGAAAACGATGAATATATGGGCAACCGTTGGAGAGATGCCGACACCGACAGCTATTTCTGGGGCATCAATGGTGACCGCGCCAAATTCCAGCAGGCATTGTGCGCGATTCTGTGTCCTCTGGCTCCGTTGCTTGCCGTTCTTTTAGGTGACCAGAGAATGGAAATCTTCGTCGGCGATGCCGCAGTTGATCTGTATCTGGTTCTGAAAAACCTTGACTTGTATGATGATGTTCTCCTTGGTCTTCTGGAAGCTCTCGGTGTTACGGATCTGATTACACCGGCTGCGTTCAGAAGCCTTGCCGGCGCACTCAACGGTTCTTATACAACGACAAATGTTGAGAACTTCCTGAATAAGGGTCTTCTGAATCCGCTGCTTGACTGGCTGATGAATGAGGTTCTGGCAGACCCGATTTCCATCGTTCTGACGTTGCTTCCCAATGTCTCGTATTACCTGACTTCCGGTGCTCTTCTTGCCACTTTGAACGCTCTGGAAATCCCGATCGGACTGAAAGTTCGCAGTAACTTAGGCTTTAACTATTATGACGGCACAGTTTATACCTTGAAGCTTGCCGACCTGCTCGGTGATAAGCTTGCTTTCCTGGATTCACTTCAGGGCATCCTTGATCTGATTGGTATTAAAGTTGATACAGGTATTCCCTATGTCGGCTATCATGCGGAAAATGATGATAAGGTCTATAAACCCGGTATGACCGGTTATAATGAACAGACCATGACGATCGGCGTGACGGAAGCCTATGCCAACGCCAACGGCGATATGCTGACCTATCAGAATGATGAGTATACGACGCTCATCACCGGTTTGGATGAGGACGGCAATCCGAACGACAATGCGATTTATAATCAGATCGGTTGGGCGAACAGTGCCGGAAATGTTGTTCTCGAAAGAAACGATACGACAGCTACCGAAGCGGAGTACAGCATTCCTGTATACAAGTATTATGAATACACGCTCACGGATGAAGAAACCGGCGAGAATATGCTCTACAGAAAGACCACGCCGCCTACGGATGTGGAGTTTAATACGGTAATTGATCCCGTTTGCGAAACCGTCAAGGCTAAGCTTCCCGCCATCATGGACTATAAGCTTCAGGCTTGCGGTACCGTGAAACAGCTTTCCTCTGTCCGTGAACAGGTCATCAACATGACCGCCAAGGACGGCTCCACGGCAACATGGAATGCCGGCGTCCGTTACGGCGTTGATATGCACGTCGCCGGTGAAGAGTCTGAGGGTCTTGTTCTGCTTTACATCTTCCGTTATCTGTTCTCGGCTCTCAAGTACAGAGCTTATGATGCGGATACGCAGGCTTTTCTGAATGACTATACGCTTCTTGACGCGTTCGGTCTCGGCGATACGCTTGATAAAGAGCTTGTGGCCGGTCTGAAGCTTGGCGACATCATCAATAACATCGCCCTGCATCCTGACGAAGCCATTGCCGCTCTCTATGAGCTGTTCTATAAGAACGAATTTGGCAGCATCTGGCAGGTACTCGGCACTGCCGGTAACCATACGATGGGCAGAGGTACCGATTATACTTACGGCCTCGACTATGTCAATTACTACACGGATGAGATCATCGGTAATGCCGAAGAGCATGATGACTACAACTACGGTACTACGGTGCTTTACACCGAATACTGGTCCAGAGAAGACAGCGCTTATGTCCTCGACAACCTTGATAATATCGTAGACGATGTGCTCGCTATGCTGAAGCTTGATAACATCGACTCGCTCGGCAGTTTTCTTGACGGCTTGCTGACTGAGAAGCTCTTCAACAACGATATGGTCAGCAACCTGGTCGGTATGCTCTACGGTTTGCTTGACGGCATGAATGGTGTTGATCTTTCGTCGATCCTGAATGCCGCACTTGATGTTGATTACTCCAAGAGATTCCTTTATGAAGCTTTGGCGTATGAGTTTGACGGCATTAAGACGGATGTTTATAAGAAGCTCTATGCTGATTACAATGCTTCCGATCCCGATTACAAATACACGAAAGACTACTTCTACAAAATGGGTATTGATGAGGAGACCGGTGAGGATGTCCGCATTGAGCCGCTCGACTGGGGCTTTAATAATCCCGAAGTAACGGCGAAGTACACGCCTCGACAGATCTTTATTCGTGCCATCTCTGCAGCGCTTGCTCCTTTCTCCGTCCTGGTTCGTTTCCTTTTCGGCGGCGAGGATCTGAGCGTTCTGGGTCTTATCAACATCCCCGGTTACGAAGATTATTATTACGCGTGGATTCCGTTTATGGAAGCACTTGGCGCGACAAGAGGTCTGATCCCGTTCGATCAGTTCTTCTCCAAGGTCTTTGTCGGTGACGGTACGAACAGTTTTGAGAATACTGTCCGCATGAGCTGCGACGCATTCTATTACTCCTTTATCCCCGCGTTCAACTTCGTAGAAGATCTGATTCAGGATCCGGTGGGCATTCTGTTGGGGATGCTTCCGAACCTGCTGTTCTTCTTCTCGATTGGCGGTCTGAACGATATTATCAATAACTTTGTTCACTTCGCTTATGTCCTACTGGATATGCTGGAGCCGGTTCTTGATGTTTATCCGATTCTGAACGGTTTGCTTTCCAACATCCGTGTCGGTGGTTTTGCGCTGAACCTTTCTCTTCCGCTTGACCTTGATATTAACCAGTTGGTCAACTCCCTGATCGAAGGTCTGCTCGGCGATCTGCTTTCGTTCGATATTGAGAACAAGAATATTCAGCTCGGCGAGAAGCAGGTTGAAGAAGAGGTCTTCGTTCCCGATCTCGATCAGAACGGCGAAGAAGTCCTCGACGAAAACGGTAAGACCATGGGTCACATGGAGATGCAGACGGTGACGAAACCTGTTTATGCAGTCGGCACACTGAAGATTACGCTTCCGTATATCGACCTGGCGACTATCTGTGCGGGTACTGTTCAGGAACGTGTCTCGATCTCCGGTAACCGTTATGTCTACCTGAATTCTTCCGGCGGTGCCGATTTGTTGACGATCCTGCTTCGTCTGGTAACGGAAACCCTTTTCTATAAGGATAACGCCATCAATATCGGCGACTTCCTGATTGGTTTCTGCCAGCTCGATGATGAAGATGATAATGATGATCTGCTTCTTGAGATTTTCACCTACCTGAATGATGAAGCGCAAGCAAACGAGCTGCCCGATAAGACGATGAAGCTTCTCTTTACAGTTTATAAGGTTCTTGTTCCCATAGCGGATAACCTCGGTGCTCGCTTTAAGAATGTAGATTTCAGCATTACCGAAATGTTTGGTGATATGGATAACATCACCTACTATGTCAACGCGCTTTTGAATGCCGGCGAAGCGAGCAATCCCACGCTCTCCGGTTTCCAGAGATTGATTCAACTGATCAAGCAGTTCTTTGCGAAGCTGAAAGCGTTCTTCCAGAGCATCTTCAAAAAGGGTTGAATTCCTGAATAACAAGGGCGTCCCATCCGGGGCGCCCGTTTTTTGTCAGAATCAACCAGATAAACAAATATTCTGTATTGACTTTTTGGGTAAAATCATTTATGATAAAAATGTATCGAAATATGTTTTCAAGGATTGATCGCTATTAAACTGAAAAAAAAGGCATTATCGCTTCTTCTTGTGATACTGATGCTCTTAGCTCCGTCGTCTTTGCTTCCGACAGGGCTTATGAGTCATGCCGCAGGATTTGGTGATTTGAATCAACCAAACGTCTTTTTGAAACAGTGTACCCCGGTTACCTGCACGCTTTCAAGCGCCGCTATGATGTTGCGGAGAACGGCTATCGCTGCCGGCGATTCCGATTGGGAGGAAATTACCGAAGAAAACATCCGCAGCGTCGCCTGGGTTGACGGGCTCGGTCTTTTGTGGAATTTTACGGCGTATCATATGACGGTCGGTCACGGTTATTTTTCCGGCGAGAATACCCGGCTGGATCTTCTCGATTTACTCGATAGCTATCCGCAAGGTGTTCTGATTTATAACGGCGGAAACAACGGACAAAGTCATGCCGTTATCCTGACCGATTATGATGAAGTAACGGATACATTCTATGTAGCGGATCCTTCCTCTGCGGCTCCTGAGGGAAGAATCAAGCTCGAGGATTCAACGATTGTCGGCGAAACGCAGAATGAGCAAATCAACAATCTGACAAGCTATTGGTATGTTGCTTCACCGTTGGTTCAGGTTGACGACGGAGATTATACCACCACAGATACCCCCACGGATCCCGATTATAACGGCGAACAGGGGACTTATGAGCCACAGAGCGATACGGCGGTTTTCCGTGCGACGCAAAAGGCGGTCGGTGCTTATTATGTTGTAACCGATGATTCTGCGTCCGGTTCCGCCCTTCGTTATTATCCGAGCGGCAGCAGCAGCGAACAATCTCGAGTGTCAAAAGGCACGCTGCTTTATATGGATTTTGTCGGTCAGAATAATTTCGGCGCGCAATGGTATATGACCGCTTCGGGATATTATATTTTCAGCGGCAATGTAACTTCCTTGGAGGAATACTCTAAAGAGATTACAAAGTATAAAAATACCGCCAAGACTATGCTCGGCACCTATTCCGTTTCTTCCTCTTCCGACACGAAGACGCCATTGCGTCTGGAACCGTCTGAGGGAAATAATATAATTGCATACGCAGAGAACGGAACTCATCTGCTGATTAAGTCATCCGGCGTGAATACGGTCGGTGCCTCTTGGTATCGAACGCTTGAAGGATATTATGTCAAAGCATCGGAGCTGATATGGCTTTCCGATTCTCAACTGGCCGATTCTGCTTTTACCGGAGAGATCCTGCGTCTGAGCGGCGTTTATGAGTCTTCTCCCATACCGGATGATAGCAGCGCGCTTGTCACGAATGCCGCGCTTTATCGCATTACCGCGTCTGTCCTCAATCTTCGCAAATCACCAGTAGACGGCGAAGTCCTGACCGGCATTCCGAAGGATACGCAGATCGTGGTTACCGAAGTGCAGAATGGTTGGGGATTTGTTTCCTACCGGGGCTGTGAGGGTTGGATTTCTCTGGCTTATGCAGAAAGGATTTCAACCGGCGGTGAAACGCCTGTATTTTCGGCTTCTTTAAGTGCAATTTCCGTCCAGACAGGCGGTAGCGTACTGTGTCAGGCTTTAGTAGGTGAGGAATCGTATCTCTATCGTTTCAGCGTTTTTGATGATTCCGGTACGTGTGTTTATCAGAATACCTCTTTTTCATCGGCGGATACTGCTGCTTTCCGTACCGACGTTCCGGGCGTTTACTATTTCCGCGTTGAGGCATCGGATGATCAGGGGCGTATCACCGTGGCTTACAGCGCAGACTTTACGGTCTATTGTAAGCTTCAGCTCAGTTCCGTGATCAGCAATGTTGATGATTACGCTATGACTTATGAACCGATCACGTGGACGGCGCAGGCCGTTTCGGCTTCCGATTCCGCTATGTATTGCTATTCGCTGTACCGTGACGGCGTTCTGATTGCTGAGGAAGAATCCTTGCATTGTGAATATACCTATGTTCCCGAAGAGCCCGGCGATTATACTCTGACGGTTTCTCTGGTCGATTCGGATTCGCGTTCGGAACCGGTTCAATCCGCAGTCACAACGGTGTATGCCGCCTTGTGCATCGACGCGATTACGCTCAGTTCAACGGGAATCGTATGCGGTGAGAGCGTAACCTGTACATTGGCAGCTTCCGGCGGTACGGGTGAGTATCAGTACTGTTTCTCGCTTTTCCGTGACGGTAAGATCTTCCGCAGCGGTGTGTACGGAAAAGGGGATAGCGCGACCTTCTGTTTGACGAGTACGGGCACTTATGCTGTTTTCTGTTCGGTGACGGACTCGGCGAATCGTGTTGTTTCCGCATTTTCTTCCAACATTGTCGTGATTGACAGTATGCTCGGTGATGTAAACGGAGACGGGAAAATTACGTCCGTTGATGCCCGCATGGTGCTGCGATATACCGCCGGTCTTGATAAAATCGCCGACGCCTATCTTGCGGCTGCCGACGTCAATAAGGATGGTAAGGTGAATGCTGCCGATGCGCGGATCATTCTGCGTTGCAGTGCCAATATCGAATTTCTGTAAAAATCATTTTTGTATGGTATTTTTAATATTCATTTAATACTCCTGATTTATAATCTGTGCCCGGGAGATGAAATGGTTGAATATTGCTTTTCTGCTCAAACCGAAGCAATCGGTTGCGTATCTATACAGCGACTTTTCTGTCAGACAGGCGCTTGAAAAAATGCGTCATTACGGGTATACCGCGATCCCTGTGATCAATCGGGAAGGAAAATATATCGGTACGGTCAGCGAAGGGGATTTTCTGTGGTATCTGTCGGACTGCTTCCATAAACGGGAAGAAGTCAGTCAGAAGACGATCGAAGAGATTCCGTTGACAAAAGTCATACGCCGCGATTCGTACCGTTCTGTGAAGATTACCGCGAATGTTCGCGAATTGTTGGATGTTGCGCTGAATCAGAATTTTGTGCCGGTTGTTGATGATCTCGGCTCGTTTATCGGCATTGTGACAAGACGCGATATTATCATCAATCTGACAACGAAAGACGAATCGGAGCAGGTCGTTACCGCTTCCGTATAGTAAGAAAAAAGAAACCGAATGCTTTGCCGGCAGTCGGTCTCTTTTTGTTCTGATTGCAGTATTTCAGTCAAACAGCGGCGTTGAAAAATAGCGTTCCGCCGTATCGGGCAAAATGGTGACGACGGTTTTCCCTTTGCCCAGTTTTTTTGCGAGCTTGATTGCGGCTGCGACATTTGTGCCGCTTGAGATGCCACACATCAGTCCTTCATACCGGGCTAATTCTTTTGCCGTGCCGATGGCCTCTTCATCCGTGATGATGCAGATCGAGTCGTAGATTTCACGATTGAGGATCGCGGGGATCAGACCGTCGCCGATCCCCATCTGTAAATGCGTGCCGATGTTGCCGCCGGCCAGAATGGCGGCGTTTTCCGGCTCGACCGCCCAGATCTCCATGTCGGGATTCTGCGCCTTGAGCACTTCGCCGATGCCGGTGATCGTGCCTCCCGTGCCGATGCCGGAACAGAATCCGTGAATCGGTCCTGCTGTCTGCTCTAAAATCTCCAGCGCGGTATGATGGCGATGAACCATCGGATTGGCTTCGTTTTCAAATTGCTGAGGAATGTAGACGCGTTTGTCCTTTTCGGCCATTTCTTTTGCTGTCGCGACGCATTTTTCGATACATTCACCGATGTTGCCGTCGTCGTGAATAAGAATGACCTCGGCACCGTAATGCTCAACAAGCTTGCGCCGTTCGACGCTGACGGAATCGGGCATGATGATTTTCGTCGTATAGCCTTTGACGGCTCCGATGAGCGCCAGACCGATGCCCTGATTGCCGCTTGTCGGCTCGACGATGATCGTGTCGTTATGGATTCTGCCCTGTTTTTCCGCTTCGCAGATCATGTTGTAGGCCGTCCTTGTCTTGACGGAACCGCCGACATTGAGCCCTTCGTATTTGACGAGGATCTGCGCTGCGTTTTCGGGAACAATTTTGGAAAGGCGCACCAACGGCGTGTTGCCGATGGCGTCCAAAATATTGTTGTAAATCATAAAACACCTCGGAATTGTTACGAGAATAAAAAACAGATTTATTATAATCATTCTGAAAAAGAATGTCAATTCTATTATAGCATAATGGAGGGAAAAGAGTGAATAAAATGGCAAATATCCTCATAAAAATCAAGAATTTTATGGCCGGACGGAACGGCATCGATAAATTGACATACGGTTTGCTTGTTATCTATTGCCTGATTTGTGCGGTCAAGGTTTTTCTGCGTGCCGTACCGAAGGCATGGATCGCCGTAAGCGTCTTACAGGTTGTTTTTGTCTTTTATATTCTTTACCGCATCTTTTCGCGGAATCTGCAAAAGCGCTATCGGGAAAATGTTAAGTTTGAACAGTTTCTATCGGCATGGAAGCCGTATTTCGAGCATCTGAAACTCCGTGTGACGTATGCAAGAACGCACCGTTTCCGTACCTGCAAGCATTGCGGCGAATTTCTGCGGCTGAAAAAGGGGAGAGGCAAACGCGTCGTCAAGTGTCCGAAATGCGGAGCTGAATTAAGGTTTCATTTTCTTTTCTGAACAGATTCCACGGATAGTCACCGAACGGCGGCTCGGAAACGACGTGGATTTCTTCGCCGGTAAACGGGTGAGTAAAGGAAAGCTCACGCGACCACAGCGCGACTGCGCATTTGTTATCACGGCTGCCGTATTTGCCGTCTCCCGTGAGAGGCATTTTTCGCGAGGCGAACTGGGCGCGGATCTGATGACTGCGTCCGGTGATGAGCTTTACGGCGACCAGCGACCGGTTTTCATGCTGTCCGAGCACGCGGTATTGTAAAATCGCTTCCTTGACGCCTTTGCGCATTCGCCTGACGACATAGGTTTTGTTCTGACGACTGTCCTTGAAGAGAAAATCGCGCCATTCTCCGGATTCTTCATCTGGCACACCGTCTATGACGGCGCAGTATTCTTTCGTTATCCCGCTTTCAGCGATCAGATGCGAAAAGGCTGCCGCCGCTTTTTTGTTCTTTGCGTAAACGATGGCGCCGCCGACCGGTTTATCAAGCCGGTGAATCGTGTAGATGTCCCCGCCTTTTTCCTCTTTCAGAATATGCGGCAGGCTTTCCGGCGCGTCCGATTCCTCCGAAAGCATTCCCGGTTTCTTTTCGCAGATGATGATATCGCGGTCTTCATACAGCACACAGATCATATCGAATCGTTCGGTACCGTTTCCGGTATCGTCCTTTCTTTTTTTCTGATATCATACCACATTTTGGCCGCAGGCTCAAGTTCAATTTTTGCTGTTGACTTCATAGGGCGTCCATGGTAAAATAATGATGAAAGAGAGGCTGATAAAAATGAAAAGGTTTCTGCGTTTTCTTCCGGCGATCCTGCTTCTGATGACGGGGATTGTTCTTCTGGGCGCATCGACGGAAAAGACCTACTCCGTGCAGGAGAAGGCGCTGGTCGATTACGGTGATTGCGAAACGCACGATTTTCCCGATGACTATATCGTCATAAAAAAAGCGACTTGTTCCGCGACGGGACTCAAGTATCGTACCTGCTCTGTATGCGGTTATATCGAACAGGTGACGATCCCGAAAGATCCGGACAATCATACCAGAATATCCTCTGACTGGATGTACGATCCCGAACCGACCTGTTCCTCAGCCGGTCTGAAATTCCATATCTGCATAGATTGCAATGCGCAGATCGACGCACAGGAGGTGCCGGCCGATCCCGACGCTCATGTCCGTGACGGCGATTATGTTGTGCTGACGCAGCCGACCTGTGTGGCAGAGGGAGAGAAAGCCTATCATTGTAAGCTATGCGGCGAGTATTTCGATCATCAGGAAATCCCGATTGCGCCGGATAACCATGTGACAAGTGAATCCTCCGCATGGAAAGTCACGGTGCTGCCCACCTGTGCCGTCGAAGGCCGGATGGAGTGCTACTGCGATCTGTGCGGTCATGTCGCGCTGACAAAGGCAATTGAACCGACAGGGAATCATACCCCTGCCGACAGCTGGACCGTTGATTCCGAACCGACCTGTTCCTCTGACGGCGTCCGTTCGCATCACTGCATTGTCTGCGGCGCGCCTGTCGATTCCGAAGTGCTCCCTGCGCAGCCGGATCTGCATACATATTCTGTGGCCTATACGGTTGACGTTGCGCCGACCTGTATTTCCGAGGGAAGTCAGTCCCATCATTGTATCTATTGTGACGCCAGAACAGGGGAGGAGATTCTCCCGATCGACCCGAAGGCGCATTCGTATTCCGATGAATGGATCGTAACAAAAGAAGCGACCTGCTCCGAAAGCGGTCTGATGCACCAGGTCTGCCTGCTGTGCGGTGAGGATTCCGTATCGACGCTCATTCCCAAAACGGAGCATACCTACGGCGATTATGAAATCATCAAAGAATCAGCGGACGGGCTTTCCGCGCAGGTCAAGTATACCTGCCTTGTCTGCGGGCATGAGAATATCACCGTGATTGTTTTCGGTGAGGGGGATAATGACGATTACATCGGGGACGACAAGGACAATCCGCTCAATAAGATTCATCCGTTAGCCCCCGTTTCCGATTCTATTCTGGTGGTGGATTCCGAGCAGATGATTGTTTCCAATATCGCGCGTCAGGTAAAAGCCGGTGACTTCGTTCTGAATTTTGTCAACCGGAACGATTTTGCGCTGTATGATACCGAAGGAAATTTTGTTGCGGAAGAAAGCTTTGTCGGCACCGGATTCCGTTACTCCTATGATGATCCCGACGGACAGGGCGTTCCGACGGACTATGCGCTCAGCGTAACGGGTGATGTGGATTCCGACGGTAAGGTAACGTCTGCCGATGCCCGATTGATTCTGCGCGCTGCGGCAGGCCTTGAGAAACTCGAAAATGCGTTCTTCGTTGCGGCCGACGTCGATACGGACGGAAGAATTTCGGCACAGGACGCGAGAAAAACGCTGCGTGTCGCCGCCTATCTGGATTATTTCGATGCAACCTATAAAAACTGAAATGCAGACCGGGCCTGTCGGCTTGCATGAGGATGAACATATTGAATGGATCGGACATAATTTACAGCTCATCGTCTCGAAGGCGCATACCTTCGGGACGGATGCGCTTTTACTTGCGTCGTTTGCGTCCCCCTCAAAGAATACCCTTGCCTGCGATTTCGGCACGGGCTGCGGGATCATTCCGTTTTACTGGCTTCGGGAGGGGTGCTGCCGGCAGATTTATGCGCTTGACATTCAGGAGAAAGCCTACCGTCAGCTTGTCCGTTCAGTGTCGATCAATCCGGTTGATAAGCTGATGCCTCTTTGCGGCGATCTGCGGGAACTGCCGACGGGATTGCCGCGCGGTCAGTTTGATCTCGTCACGATGAATCCGCCGTATACCAGAGCGCAGGGCGGCATCGAGAGTGAGCAGGAGAGTGATCGGATTGCGCGTCATGGCATTCTGTGCTCGTTTGACGATATTTGCGACTCGGCTTCCCGTCTCTTAAAATTCGGCGGACGGCTTTGTCTTTGCATTCGTCCCGAACGGCTCTTTGAACTGACGAAAGCAATGCAGAAAGCCGGAATCGAGCCGAAGCGAATGCGCTTTGTCTCTCAGCGGGACGGTCTTGCGCCGTGGCTTGTGCTTGTAGAGGGCAAACGGGGACGCAAACCGGGGCTTGTCGCCCAGGCTGAACTGCATATTGAGAATCCGAACGGTGAACTGTCAGAGGAGATGCTGCGGATCATCGGTTCCTATAAAAAGGATTGATAAGCATGGACGGCAATAGGGGATTTATATTCTTGTTGTTTTTTGTTGTGTTTCTGTCTCTGTATTATGAACGGCGGCGTCTCAGAAACCTGCTGAATATTTTGCGCATCAAACGGAAAAGGAGAGAAAAACCAATGGCTCATATCATCGAATCCTTTCTCGGAAAGGATTGCGTCTTGAATCTCGCCTCCGGCGGAACAGCCGACGGCATCGTCAAATCCGTATCGGAGGGCTGGGTCACGCTTGAGGATCAGGACGGTAAATTACAGGCTGTCAATATGGACTATATCAGCCGGATCCGGGAGTATCCGAAGAATAAAAACGGGAAAAGGAAAATGGTTGTCGAATGAGCGGAAAATTATACGTTGTCGGGACGCCGATCGGGAATTTAGGCGACTTCTCGCCTCGTGCAGCCGAAACGTTGCGTGAGGTGGATTTTATCGCCGCCGAGGATACGCGTGTTACACTCAAGTTGTTGAATCATTTCGGCATAAAAAAACCGATGGTCAGCTATTATGAGCATAACAAGGCGCAGAAAAGCGATCATATTGTGGCGCGTCTCATGAGCGGCGAAAACTGTGCGCTGGTGACGGACGCCGGTATGCCTGCGATCTCCGATCCGGGAATCGATCTTGTCGCGCTGTGCCATGAACACGGAATCGAAGTCGTGTCCGTTCCCGGGCCGTCCGCAATTATAACGGCGGCGGCGATCAGCGGCATGGACGTCTCGCGATTCACCTTTGAGGGCTTTCTCTCGATGAATAAGCCGAAGCGACGAGAGCATCTCGCAGAGATCGCCGATGAAAAACGGACGATGATCTTTTACGAAGCACCGCATAAGCTGGCGGCCACACTTCGGGACTTGCTTCAGTTCCTCGGGGACAGAAAAATCGCTCTGATTAAAGAACTGACGAAGATTCATGAAAATGTGGAGCTGACGACGCTTGCCGAGGCTGTGCGGAAATACGGCGACGATAAAATCAAAGGCGAATATGTGCTGATTATAGAGGGGAAACAGATAGAACCGTCAGTCTTAACGCAAGAAGACGGCGTTGCCTTGGCCAGACGCTATCTTGAGAGCGGACTCTCACCGACCGAGGCCGCCAAAAAAGCCGCCAAAGAGAGTGGCTTCAAAAAGGGCGACCTGTATAAAGCGTTGACGGAGGAAGAAGAATGATTGAATCATTACAGGATTACTGGTATATGTGGCTGTTGCTGGTGCTGCTGATTGCACTTGCGGTCTGGGCCGGTACAAAAGCCTCTAAAGCGGTTCGTAAGAAAAATGAAATCATGCGCAAACAGGAACAGGACTGGAAACGGCAGAAATTCCTTGCGGAGAAATACGGGACGCTTGCAGAAGCGATCGCAAAAGAGGCCGATCCCGCCGAACTGGCGGAAGGCGTTACCGCCGTTTTGCAGAACCGGCTTGATCAGTCCGCGAATCCGGACGAAATGTTCCGGACGGCACCGGAGTGGGAAAAGAACGTCTACGCGCTCTTTTATTTTGACGAGGATTGTCTGGATTCGCTTTCTTTCTTCTGCCGTCACAATGAAGATCCGTTGCCGTCAACCGCCTTGCAGGGCTTGCAGGCAATCGGTGAAAAGAAAGTGTATTCTGCGGCGTCGGCTATGTACGCCATGTACGATGAGAAAAACGAAGGGGTTTCGCTGGATCGTGACCGCGTCAGCGAACTGGATGAAAAATTCAAGCAAGTCTTTGACCGTGACCGCTTTTTTGCAGCGATCAAAGACTATATCCTTTCCGTCCTGCAAACGTCGCAAGAAACCGAATCCTGAAAAAATGACCGCCTCCGCGTCAAACGGAGACGGTTTTTGGTTTAGCTATTCAGATCCTTGATCAGTCCGGCCGCATAACGGAGCGTCATTCTTGCGTCGCTTGCCGTGATTCTGCCGTCGCCGTTTATATCTGCTGCCTGTTCAAAAACACCGGAAACGATCATCAGCGAAGCGGATGTTCTCAGAATCAATCGTGCGTCCTGTGCTGTGATTTTGCCATCAGAATTGATATCGCCATCTACCATAACGATGTATTCGGCTTCCTGACCGTCCCGGAAAACACATCGGATTGCGCAACCTGTCCCGACTACCTGTGCGGCGTCGGTCACAAGAGCACCGTCCGGATCGTAAAGATGGATTTCTTTGAGGCCTTCGATTTTTAAGGCGAGAATCATGGCAATATTTCCGGCTTTTGTTTTTTCCGGCAGCCGGAGGTCATAGACTTCAGGCTCTTTCAGAGGAGGTTCGCTTGTCGGCTCTGATGTCGGCTCTGTCGTTGGTTCGGTTGGCGGTTCTGTAGACGGTTCCGTTGTCGGTTCGGTTGAGGGTTCCGGTATTCTTTCCGTGGTTGTTTCTTCAGGATATTCAGAAATAGGTTCGCTTTCCGGTTCCGTAATTGGTTCTGTAGTCGGTTCCGTGGTCGTCGCGGTAGTCGGTTCCGTGGTCGTCGCGGTAGTCGGTTCCGTGGTCGGTACCGTAGTCTGTTCCGTTGTCGGATCGAAGAGGGAAACGGTGAATGTCGTCGTCAGGGTTGTATAAGCGATGTCATTGGCCGAACGGTAGTTATAGAGCAGACCATCGTGGTTGATGACCGCACTGCTTGCCGGTGTTTGTTTTTGGTAGGTCACGGTCACGGTCTGGCGACCCGTCTGATAGGGATTGTATCCCGAACAGAATGCGCTGTCGAGCGGCAGGACAGTTTGTCCGTGCTGACGGCAGTTTAAAACAAGATATTCGCTGAATTTATCAATCGGCGTGCCGAGCGTATAGCTGCCGTTTCCGTTCTGCGCGACGGTAATCGACGTGATGTCGCAAGTTCCCGTGAAGACCTGAACCCACGTTTCATAGCGTCCGTTATAGCCGACGCCGATATGCGTCAGCGCGAAATGCAGAATATTGGCGCGGTGTCCCGGGCTGTTCATCCATGCGGTGACAACATCCTGCGGAGATTCCTGCCCCATGGCGATATTTTCGGCGCAGCAGGAATGAGCAATTCCCGCATTATCTAATTTTGTAATATAGGCACTTGTGCCGTCCGGCATATCATGAGAAAAATACGAGGCGATTTCCACTTCTCTGCGATTGCAGATCCCTTGAATCGCAGGATCGAGGGAAAGCGGCTGAAGACCGTATTGCAGGCGTTCATGATTCGTCAGACGCAGAACTTCCCATTCATAGGTATTGACATCAATTGTTTCCGCATTCGTCGTTATGATCGGCAACGAGAGGGAGAGTGTCAGCGTCAGTAGAAGCGCTACTGTTTTTTTGAGCATTTTTTTCATGTCAAAATCACCTTCCTTTGGTAGCATACCATACGGATATTGTCGAATTGTGTTATATGTGTAAATAAAATGTCAATAAAAAATTCATAATATGTTCATAATAAGAAAAGTGTACGAATTTAAGATTGGAAAAATTGCACAAAATTCAGCGGTAGAATTATACGGTGCATGATTGAAAAAGACTTGATTTTTTCATTTTTATGTTTTATTCTAATAGAGTAAAAAGATATTCTCTCAAGAAAGGAAGTCTGACATGGAGAAAAAACTGAAAATCGGAATTATCGGCTGCGGCGGCATCGCGAACGGCAAGCATATGCCCTCGCTCAAGCAGATTCCCGAAGTCGAAATGACGGCATTTTGCGATATTATCCCGGAGCGCGCCGAAAAGGCCGCTAAGGATTTCGGCACACCCGACGCGAAGGTGTATACCGATTATAAAGAGCTGCTGAAGGATGAAACACTTGATGTCGTGCACGTCTGCACACCGAACCGTTCGCACAGCTTTATCACAATCGACGCGCTGGAGGCCGGTAAGCACGTCATGTGCGAAAAGCCGATGGCGAAGACATACGCCGAGGGCAAAGCGATGGTTGAAGCCTCCGTTCGCACGGGCAAGCTGCTTTCCATCGGTTATCAGAACCGTCAGTGCGCGCAGAATCTGTACGCAAAAGCCGTCTGCGAAAGCGGAGAAATCGGCAATATCTATTTTGCGAAAGCCATTGCGCTTCGCCGCAGAGCCGTTCCCACATGGGGCGTATTCCTGAACGAATATGAGCAGGGAGGCGGTCCGCTGATCGACATCGGCACGCACGCGCTCGATTTGACGCTCTGGATGATGAATAACTATAAGCCCAAAATGGTCGTCGGTAACACGTTCCGTAAGCTTGCCGATCAGACAAACACCGCCAACGCATGGGGCGACTGGGATCCGAAGGAATTTACGGTGGAGGACTCCGCATTCGGTTATATCGTGATGGAAAACGGCGCAGTCGTGACGCTCGAATCGAGCTGGGCGCTCAATATTGCCGACCCGAAAGAAGCGACATTCCTTGTCTGCGGCGACAAGGGCGGCGTCGATACGCTGGACGGCGTCCGCGTGAACTATATCAAGAATAACCGTCAATGCCTCGAAATCCCCGATCTGAAATCCGGCGGCGTCGCGTTCTATGAGGGAACCAGCGACGATCCTGCGGTGCTCGATCAGCGCAAATGGATTGACGCCGTTCTCGGCAAAGGGGAACTGTGCGTCAAAGCGGAGCAGGCTCTTGTCGTGACGCAGATCCTCGAAGCCATTTACACGTCTGCAAAGACCGGCAAACCGGTTTATATCGACGATTGAAAGGAGCTTTGTCTATGATGACACTCGGCATCATTGAAAACTGGACGGAAGAGGGCTTCCGTCATGTCGCGGAATTGGGGCTGCACGCCATTGAATTCTGCTATAACATCGGCAACGATCCGAAAGATCTGACGGCTCTTGTCCCCGACATCAAAAAATGGAGTGCACAGTACGATGTTCGTGTGCTCTCCATCGGTCGTTGGGGAACCGATAAAATCGCACCGGACGGCACCGTGATCGAAGAGGAACTGCAGAATACCTATACGATGCTCGACGTCTGCGCCGAGCTTGGCTGTCCCGTTTTTAATACGGGCGTCAACTACCTGAAAGACGATTCTTTCTTCGAGAATTGCAATCACGCCGTTGAGTTTCTGAGCAAGGCCGTCGCCTACGGAAAAGAAAAAGGCGTCAAAGTCGCTATGTATAACTGCGATTGGAACAACTTTGTCCGCGAGCCGAAAGCCTGGACGGCCATCATGAGCCGCATTCCCGAGCTTGGCATCAAATATGACCCGTCGCACTGCATCAACACCGGCAGCGGCAAATATTTAGAGGAGATCAACGAGTGGGCGGACAGAATCTACCATTTCCATATCAAAGGTACGATTCATATCGGGGACGACCATGTGGACGATCCGCCTGCCGGGCTCGATATGATCGACTGGCGTCAGGTGATGGGATTGCTCTATGCTCACGGCTATCCGGGAATGCTCAGCATCGAGCCGCATTCCGGCGTCTGGAAAGGCGACCTCGGCGAATGGGGCATGCGCTTTACAATTGACTATATTTCCAAAATGGTTTATACGAGGTAACAACATGAAATTTGCAGTACAGTTATATTCTCTTCGTGATCTGATCCATAACGGTGACGATTTCCTGAAGATTTTAGAAGAAGTCAAAAAGCTCGGTTTTGAGGGAGTGGAGTTTGCGGGCTATTTCGGGCTTTCCGCCGAAACAATCCGTGCAAAGCTCGACGAGCTCGGCCTTGTCGCGGTCGGTACTCATATCGGACTCGACGATTATCTGCCTGAAAATATCGAGAAAACGACGGCGTTTCATAAGACGCTCGGCTGTCTTGCGATTGGCGTCGGCGGTGCGGCACATGATACCGTTGAAGCGTGCGAGCACACCGGTGATGTGCTGAAAAAGGGCGCGGAGCTTTCCGGTTTTGCGACCTATTATCACAATCACACCGAGGAATTCACGCCGCTTGCAAACGGCAAGACCGCCATGGAGATCATCAGCGCGCGCACAAAGCTCGAGATCGACACCTACTGGAGCTTTTATGCCGGTGTGGATAATTACCGTTTTATTACCGAACATAAAGACGATATTCTTTTCATTCATATCAAAGACGGACTCGCCGGTAAGCCCAAAGCGTTGACCGAAGGCGATAATGATCTGGACGCGGTGATCCGCGCTGTCAAGGAGACAGGCATCGAATGGGTGATCCTCGAAAACGACGATCCCGTGCCCGATGGTCTGTCCGACGTCGCGAGAAGCATGCGCTATCTGCAGTCCGTAAAATAAGGAGGTTTTTTCTGTGAAATTAGGCGTATTTACTACACTTCTGAGCAATCTGCCTTTTGAGGAGGCGCTCAAATACTTTAAGTCACTCGGCATCGAGATGGTGGAGATCGGCTGCGGCGGCTATCCCGGCAACGCGCACGCCGACCCTGAAAAGCTGTTATCGGACGGCAAGGCACTCGAGGATTTCAAGGCACTGTTGGCGCATTACGATGTCGGCATCAGCGCATTGAGCTGTCACGGCAATCCCGTACACCCCGATAAAAAGACGGCGCAGTATTTTGACGATGTGATTCATAACACCATTCTCTTAGCGGAGAAGCTCGGTATTCACCAGATCAACACATTCTCGGGCTGTCCCGGCGACTGTGAAACGGCGAAATATCCCAACTGGGTCACGTGTCCCTGGCCGGATGATTTCGGCAAAATTCTCGATTGGCAGTGGAATGAAGTGCTGATTCCGTACTGGAAAAAGACTGTCGAGTTTGCCAAACAGCACGGCGTGGATAAGATTGCGTTTGAGCTGCACCCCGGATTCTGCGTTTATAATACGGATTCCATGCTGCGCATTCGTGAGGCTGTCGGTCCCGAGCTCGGCGCGAACTTCGACCCCAGCCATCTGATCTGGCAGGGAATGGATCCCGTCGCGGTCATTCGTGCGCTCGGCGACTGTATTTTCCATGTCCACGCGAAAGACACGAAGCTCGACAAATACAACATCGCAAGAACCGGCGTCCTCGACACCAAGCCCTACGCCGATGAGATTCACCGTTCCTGGATCTTCCGTTCGGTGGGCTACGGCAACGATGAGCTGTACTGGAAGGATATGGTCAGCAACCTGCGTCTTGTCGGCTACGATCACGTTCTTTCCATCGAGCATGAGGATTCACTCATGAGTCAGAACGAGGGGCTTTCCAAAGCCGTCGAAATGCTCAAGCGTGTCCTGATGAAAGAAGACCCCGCCGAAATGTGGTGGGCATAATAAAATAATATCCGTTCCTGCCGGAACGGATGATATACCTGCGGTATAATATCGCATTTTATGCGATGATATATGCCTTGCGGCATATGTAATCGGATATTAAAGAAACGAGTATCATCCTTTGACACTTCCGAAAACCGGGAGTGTCATTTTCTGTATGAAAAAACAAAGAAACTTCTTTGCGAAGCTTCCTCGTTTCCTGTTTTTTCATTATCGCACAATACGATGACGGCACACCATCTGGCTGTATGCCAGTTTTTATCCTCTGAATTTTAAGAACAGCGGCAGGAATTTTTTTTGACAGAATGCGACGGTCTGTGCGAAACGGTAATTCAAACCGGTATTTCCGGTGCGAATCACACGGCGTATCACTTCGTTCGCTTTGCCGGACTGTTTTGCTTCCATGGCGGTCTGCACCGTTTCATCGGTCAGAATTTTTTTGATTTTCGCTTTCTTTTCTTTCTTTGACAGCGGACAGTTTTCGGCGAAGAGCACCGTCATGCAGGAAAGAATGTTCTTCAGAAACATATACTTTGGGACATTCTTGTCCTCACACAGCGCGGAAAACTCGCGGTAAATGGTTTTGCACGCTTCGAACTTCTCGGGAATATACCCCGAAATCAGGCTGACGGATTTATCAATGCGGTAATCGTACAGTACGTCGGGAATCTCCTTGACTGTCGGAGCAGCACGCAGAACCTCGGCGTTGAAAAGCCGGTCTTCGCCGTAGCGGTAGTCACGGAAGCGAACGGCGTTCTTCTCTAAAAAGTCCCGTTTATACGCCTTATTCCAGACCTGATTGAGGAGATTGTTCCGATAATAAAGGTCGGTCGAAAAAGGCTCGTCTAAACTGTAGATTTTATCTTCGGCTCGTCCGCAGAAGGTCTGCCGGAAGCCGAAAATCAGGAGATCTTCATCTCCCGTCAGATTGTCGGCAATCGCCTCAATTGCATCCTGCTCGAAAACGTCGTCGCTGTCTAAAAACAAAATATAATCGCCCTTCGCGTTCCCGATGCCGTAGTTTCTCGCTTTCGCAGGGCCGCCGTTTTCCGTACGGATTGACCGGACAATCTCATATTTTTCCGATAAAGCAGAAATAACGGCAGGCGTTTCGTCACGCGAGCCGTCATCCACAATGAGGATTTCCAGCGGTACACTTTGATTTTTTGCGGCGGATTCCACCGCCTGCGTCAGCGTATCGGCGCAGTTGTACGCCGGAATCATGACACTTAAAAGCATACCGTTCCTCCGTTATTTGTCAAACAGCTCGTAAAGGCTGTTTTTGATTTTCAGATTATAGTAGTCAAGGCTGTCAAGCTGCTTGACGTGTTTTTTCTGGTTGACAATCGCCGAAACGATATCGTCCGAGCCGGTCAGGTCGGCGTTGTATTTCTCAAGATGCTTTTCAAAAATCAGGTCAAGCCCCAACGCTTTCGCTTCCCAAAGAACCATACCCTGTCCCTCATGACGGGACGTCAGGACAAGCGCATCCATCTGCGCCATGTAAGGATAGGGGTTTTCCCTTTCGCCCAGAACGGTGACAAAGCTGCCGAGCTGCTGCGCTTCGATCTGCTGTTGAATCTTCAGCTCTTCGGGGCCGCTGCCTAAAAGATACAGATGAATGTCCGTCCGGATCTGAACGGCCTGCGCGAAATAATCAAGCAGTATATCAATGCCTTTCTGGTGCGTAAACCGTCCGACGAAGATGAAGTTTGTATTGTACGGCTCCGGCCCGAAATCGACCGGCTCGCGGCTCTGGCGGAATAGCTGCGGCGTATTGATCGCGTTGGGAATGACGGTGATCTTTTTGTCTGTGATCCCCGTCATCTTCCGGAACGGCTCAACGACGCCCTGCGATACGGCGACAAATTCATCGTACAGCTCAAATTTTTTATGAAACGCTGACCAGAGAATCCGGTATTTTTTTGAGTTCCGATACTCGATCTCCACATCGTTGTGAATCCACATGATCCGCTTTTTGGCATTGACGGACAGCGCGCACAGAGCGCATTCGTTGCTGTAGCTGTTAAAGTCGATGGCAAGATCGTATTCCTTATCCGGTAGATCGTAACGGAAGAGCTTTCGCAGTGTGTCAAATTTTACCACGCGGTTCAGGTAGAACAACGGACGGAAAATATGCAGATTGACGTTGCCGAGCTGTGCCTTTGAGCAGATGGACGGCTCGGCAAACAGAAACAGATCGACCTCGTAGCTTGAAAGATCCATGTTCGTCAGCAGGTTGACAAGCGAACGCTGGATACCGCCGATCCCAAGGTCTTTTTGAAAAATGGCGATTTTTTTCATCGTTTCGCGAAGATACCGCTGATGTAGGTTTGGTTGCCGAAGCCGCTGGCTAAGTCAAACCAGAGCATTCTGATCTTGCCGTCTTTGTCACGGAGCTTCAGAATGATCTTTTTATTATGATCGGCGTAATTCGCGTCTAAAATTGTACAGTCGGATTTTTTATAAATCTTTTTGACGGCTTCCACATCGTTGTCATAATATTCACCCATGTTATCGGAAACGAAGAGCACGTCGCCGCAGATATGGTTGATATAGGCCAGCAGAATTTTCTGCTCCGTTGTAAATTTCAGGTTGGAATAACGGAAGAAGAACACGTCGGGATCGTTGAGGAAGACACGGCCGTTGAGCTGTCGGCGGAAGATCGCGTTGTTCATGGAGAGCTGTGCGGAGGGAATCTCGTTGTTGAGTTTGAGCTTGTTATAGTATTTGCCGGCGTATTTCAGGTCAACATCGCAGCCGATGCGGCAG
This sequence comes from uncultured Clostridia bacterium, assembly GCA_945912145.1. Lineage (GTDB taxonomy): Bacteria > Bacillota > Clostridia > Oscillospirales > Acutalibacteraceae > UBA1081. The sequence goes on from CAMEBF010000003.1 coordinate 91,955, forward strand.
GCGTCCACATAGCCGAATGCCGCGCCGAGCGGTACGCCGCAGCCGAGAATCAGCTTGTCGCCGCAGCATTCTCTCAGGAACGCCATCGCTTCGCACATGATCGTGCCTCTTGTCTTATTATTTCGAGGCATCATGCACTGGCTGTAGAGGAAATCAAGCTTGACCATGTCATAGCCCCATTCGTTCAGGACGACGTCAAAGACGTGACGAATATACTCACGCGCTTCCGGGTTATAAATATCGAGCGTGTAGGCGCCGCCCCAACCGGCACAGCCGAGCATGGGCTTGCCTTTCTCGTCCTTGATGACCCAGTCGGGATGCTCGCGGTAGGTTCTGGATTTGATCTGCACATTGAACGGCGCAAGCCATATGCCTGCCATATAGCCTTTATCGTGAATGCAGTCGGCGATCGCTTTCATGCCGTCGGGGAACTTGGCGGGATTGGGGTCGAGCCAGTCGCCGACGAAAGTCTCGTAGCCGTCGTCGATCTGGAAAATATTTGCGTCCTCACGGACGACATCCATCGCATTCAGATCGCGCAGAATGATGCTCTCGTTGATATTCTGAAAATAGTTGTACCAGGAGGTGTAACCGGCAAGATGGTCAATGCGAGGTTTTTTGACGCCCATACGGTCAAAATAGCCGTCGAAAACCTCGCCCTCCGTGCCGCTGAGCATCACGATGTCAAACAGCGGATACTCCGAATCGATTGCAAGACCCTCCACATCCTTGGCGATGGTGATCGTGTGACGCATCATATCGCCCTTGATGACGGTATATCCCTGTTTTTCGGACAGCGAGCCGATCAGGAAATAGGTTTCTTTATTTTTGATATAGGTATAGCAATGGCTGCGGAAAATGCCGGGCTGCTCATCATCGGGACAGAAACGGATGTCTGCGGAGATGCCGGCCAGATTGCCAAGTCCGATCTTTTTGGCAAGCGGCATAACACCGGTCTGCACGTCGGATTTCATGTATTCGCGTGAAGTCGTCCACGACTGATAGCCGTTCGCAAAGAAACGGTCGTCGTCGCGGAAATCGTGATCAAAGACAAAACAGGCGTCCGTCAGCTCGATATGAGCTTTGGGCTTCAATGTCAGCCGGACGGAATCGTCGGTTACGGAGTAATCGGCCGTCAGATAGGCGGAGTCTGCGCCCTCGTGGACAATATCGTTTCCGTTAAAACGGTAATGACAGATAAAGCGAGGATTCTTCATAATGATCAATCTCCTGTTCTATAGAAATATAAATTTAAGTATATTATGCAATATTTTATGCAAAATGTCAAGGCTGTCGCCAGAAATAGGAGAAAGCGGTATCATACAAGCTTTTCAGATCGCTGTAGCGTGCGTCTTTTGAGGGACATTTGAACACGACCGCGACAAAGGTTTTGGTTTTTCCGGTCTTTTCTATCTTTTTTTGCGCAACGGTGACAAGGCATTGACCGGCCAGCGAATGCGAACCCGTTTTTATGCCGACCATATACGGGTAATAGCGGCTGCTGTAGGGGTTAATCGTCTCGTTGGTATTGGTGTAGGAAACCGAACCGCCGGAGACGAAATAGGCGGTCACATAGGGCTGCTTGACGACGTCGCGAATTAGCTTGAAGGAAAAAGCCTTGACGGTGATAATTGTCATATCATAGGCGGAAACATAGTGATTGCTGTTGGGATATCCGTCGGGATTGGCGAAATGCGAATCGTTCATGCCGAGCTTTTTGGCATAGCTGTTCATCATATTAACGAAGTAGGAGAGTGCCCTGGACGCCGACATATCGGGGTTCTTGGCGGCAACGCGTGCCACATGCACGGCGATGGTGTAGGCGGCGTCGCAGCCGGAGGGTGCGAGCAGGCATTTGAGAATCTCTTTGAATTTGATCCTCTGACCTTTGTAAAGCCCTGCGCGGCTCGTGTTGGATTCGACGAGATTGAGCTCGTTGCCGACGGTCAGTATGTAATCCGCGCCGAGGTATTCGCAGCCAAGACAGGCGGTGATGACCTTTGTCGTGCTGGCGGGATGGCAAGGCGCGTGCATATTCTTGCCGTAAAGAATTTTATCGTTGTCGTAATCGTAAAGCACCGCATACTGGGCGTAGGTGTTCTTGAACAGGGAGCTTTGCTCGAGGGGATATTTGCGGTTTTCCGGCGTCAGAACGACGGGAGGCTTTGTGGTGGTTTCCGGCGCTTTAGTCGTCGTTTCGGGCGGCTGCGTTGTCGGGGGAATTTCAATTACGGCAAACGGGTCGAGCTGTGCGGCGACGCGGAGGATATAGCGGGCATCGGCGGCCGTCACGTTGGAATCGCGGTTATAATCGGCGGCGTCGAGCTGCCGTTCGGAAAAGTCGGCTGTGTTTTCGAGCTTCGCAGAAAGCCGCAGAACGATTCTTGCATCGGCCGCCTGAACCAGACCGTTCCCGTCAATATCGCCGAGCACAAATTCCGCGCCGGACGATTCTTCTTTCGTGATCGATTCCTCCGCAAAGGACGGCAGAACCGACATAAAACATATCAGCAGCGACATAATCAGCGATAGGTATCGCTTGTAATTGTTTTTCATAATAGAATCTCCTTTATTTTTCCATTAAAATAATATTTTCAATATGCCTTGTATGCGGGAACATATCGAACGGATGACATTCTTTGACGCGGTAGCCGTTCTGTGTCAGGAAGCGGACGTCACGAGCCTGCGTTTCGGGGTCGCAGGAGATATAGACGATTTTGTGCGGCGAAAGCGTGACAAGTGATTTCAGAAACGCCATACTGCATCCGGCGCGGGGCGGATCGGTGAATACGACGTCGACTTTTTCTCCCTCTTCGGCGACGGCGGTCATGAAGTCGCCGGCGTCCTGCGTATAAAAGCGGATATTGCGAATACCGTTGATTTCGGCGTTGAGAACGGCGTCCCGCACGGCGTCGGGATTGACTTCCGTTCCGATGACGGTTTTTGCCAGTGAAGAGGCGGCGATGCCGATGGTGCCGATGCCGCAGTAGGCATCGATAACCGTTTCTTCTCCGGTCAGACCGGCAAGGCGGATCGCTTCGGCGTAGAGCTTTTCGGTCTGGACGGGATTGATCTGATAAAACGATTTCGGCGAGATGCGGAACCGCTTGCCGCACAGAATGTCCTCAATCGAGCCGCTGCCGAAGAGGACTTTCTGCTTTTCGCCGAAGATCATGGGCGTGAAGCGGTCGTTGATGTTCTGTACGATCGTGGTGATTTCCGGGTGACGCGTCAGCAGCGCTTCGAGAAAATGATTTTTCCCGGGAAATACCGGCGTCGCCGTCACGAGCACGACCATCACTTCGCCGGTCTGAAAACCGCGCCGCACGAGTACATGGCGCAGGAAGCCACGTCCTGTATGCTCATTATAGGCGGTGAGTTTGAACTCTTTCAGGAGTCTCCGGATCGTAACGATGATCGCGTCCGCCGTCTCATCCTCGAGCAGACAGATGTCCGTCTTGACGATGCGGTGCGTGCCGGACTGATACACGCCGGATATGATCTGACCGCCTCTTGTCGTGCCGAAGGCGGCACTGACCTTGTTGCGGTAGTGATAGGGGGAGTCCATGCCGACAATATCGGTGACATGACAATACTTCGCAAAAAGTTTTACGACCTTCGCCTGCTTAAAAGCGAGCTGACGGTCGTAGGTCATGTTTTGCAGCTGGCATCCGCCGCATTTGCCCGATACCGGACAGATGTCGTTATTTTTCGTCTTTTTTCGTTCCATTGCAAGCTTTTCCGTTCAAAAATGTGTTGTCTTTATCTTAGCATATTTTTAATAAATTTTCAATTATTAGATTGAAAAAAAACTCGTCATATGATACAATAATTGAAACCGTATACGGAGGTTGATTCTATGAAATATACATTACAGAAAAAGAATTACAGAAATTTCAAGGTTTTTCGGGATAATATCACAGAACCGAGAGCCTATTTTATTCCGTTCCGCACGTTGGAGCAGGCCAGAACGATTGACGTCCGCCGTGAACGGTACGAATCCGACATGGTGACCTGCCTTTCCGGCGAATGGGATTTTAAATTCTATCCGCATTGCGATAAGGTGCCCGATGTTCTCGATACGGCGCGTGCGCGGTTCGACAAGGTGCAGGTGCCGTCCACCTGGCAGCGGACAGGCTATCTTGAGCCGGTCTACCTGAACTGTCCCTATGAGTTCAAGACGATGTTCCCGGATGTCCCCGAGGATATGCCGGCTGCCGTTTACCGCAAGACGTTTTCGCTTGAGACGCTTGCCGCAAAGTATATCCTGACGTTCCTCGGTGCGGCGAACAATATTGAGGTCTATGTCAACGGCAGCTATGTCGGCTATTCGGAGGGTGCGCACAATTCCGCCGAATACGACATCACCGATAAGCTCGTGCAGGGTGAAAACGAGCTTGTTGTGCTCAGTTTCAAATGGTGCTGCGGCTCGTTCCTTGAGGCGCAGGATATGTTCCGCGAGAACGGCATTTTCCGAGACGTTCTGCTGACGGCTTACGAAGAATCTTACATATACGATTATGAGGTTAATTCTAAAAAGAACGGCGATGGCTATGATATGACCTGCGACGTGGAAGTACCTGCGTACACAGAGGGCTGTTCTGTCAGAGTCGCGCTGTACGACGGCGATAAAGTCATTGCATCCGACGAGCAGAAAGCCACGCAGAAAATGCGTTTTTCGTTCCCGTCCCTGCAAGTCACCGAGTGGAACGCCGAAGAGCCCTATCTCTATACGCTCTGCATCACGCTGACCGAAAATGATCGGGAAGTCATGTCTCTGCGCAGCTATACGGGCTTTAAGACTGTCGAGATCAAGGGCAATATTTTCTATTTCAACGGCAAAAAGATTAAATTCAAGGGCGTCAATCATCATGATTCCAACCCCAAGACGGGCTATGTGATGACGCATCAGGATATTGAGGACGACATCAAGCTCATGAAAGAGCTGAACGTCAATGCGGTCAGAACGTCGCATTATCCGCCGGATCCGTTCCTTTTGACGATGTGCGATCTGTATGGTCTGTACGTCGTGGACGAAGCCGACATCGAAACGCACGGTGTCTGGGAGCTGACGCAGACGCTGGACGCCATCAGCAACGACCCGAAGTGGAAGCATCATTATCTTGACCGCGTCATGAGAATGTACCGCCGGGATCGCAATCACACTTCGGTTACGATGTGGTCGCTCGGTAATGAGGCCGGTGGCTATAAGTGCCAGGATTACTGCTACGACTGGCTGAAGAAAGTCGGCACGCCCATCCCTGTTCATTATGAGAGCGTCGTCCGAACCAAACGCGTGGCGTACGATGTGGCGTCCGAAATGTACACGCATCAGGACGATGTGAAGAAAATCGGTGAGGGCAAATACAAAGGACAGTACCACGGCGGCACCAAGCTCTCCATGCAGCATTATGTGGAGAAACCGTTCTTCCTGTGCGAGTATGCGCACGCAATGGGCTTCGGTCCCGGCGCGCTCGAAGAATACTGGCAGCTCTTCTATCAGTATGACAACCTGATGGGCGGCTGCATATGGGAGTGGTGCGACCACAGCGTCTATCATGAGCCGGATGATCCGAAATATCCTTACCGCTATACCTACGGCGGCGACCATAAAGAGAAACAGCACGACGGCAACTTCTGCGTGGACGGCCTTGTCTATCCCGACAGAACGCCCCATACCGGCGCGCTTGAGATGAAACAGGTGTACCGTCCTGTCAGAGCGTCGTTTGACGGCGGCAAGGTCTTCAAGCTGACCAATACCAACCGTTTCCGCAACGCTTCGTACCTGACGCTGGGATGGGTGCTCGAGCAGAACGGTGTCGCCTATGACAGTGGCAAAGTCGCTCTCGACATTGCGCCGGAGGAGACGGTCGAACTCGAAATCCCGTTTAAGGACATTGACGACAAGAACGATTACATCATGAATTTCATCATGCTTGACGGCGACAGGGAAGTCTCCCGCGAGCAGATGATTCTGAATGATGTTTCCGTCTCCTATACGCTGAATGAAACCGGTAAAATCGCCGTGGAATCCGACGGCGAAAAGGTCACCGTCCGCTTTGAAGGCGGTGAGGCTGTGTTCTGCGCCGAGTGCGGACAGCTCGTTTCGCTGAGCAAGAACGGCACAGAGTATCTCAATCAGAAACCTGCCGGCGGCGTTTACGGCTTTGTCCCCAACGTCTTCCGTTCACCGCTCGATAACGACCGTCCGATCATTCAGAAATGGGTTGATATGAAGCTCGACGACGTAACGGTCATTCCCGATTCGTTCGATGTCTGTCTTGATAAGAACTGCGCGTCGATCATCTCCGTTTACAACCTGAAAGGCGGCAAAAAAGACCTGTTTGAATGCATGGTCGATTATACGATTTCTCCCAAGGGCGAGATGAAAGTCCGCGCCGTGCTCAATAAGGTCATCGATGAGACAGTTGATCTGCCGCGCTTCGGCATGACGGTAGAGCTGCCCGAAGCATTCACGAATGTCGAATACTACGGACGCGGCGCGCAGGAGAATCTGCCTGATATGACCGCGCAGTCGCCCATCGGCATTTATAAGGCGAAGGTACACGATATGCACGAGCCGTATATCTATCCGCAGGACAACGGCGAGCATTGCCGCGTGAAATGGCTTAAGGTTTCCGATGACAACGGTCATGCAATGCGCGTGTATGCCGAGGAGAGATTCGCGTTCAATATTCACGACTATACGCCGAAAAATCTCTACGAAGCGAAGCATCAGGAGGATATCGTAACGGTTCCGTCTTCGGTTCTCACGATCGACGGCTATGTCCGCGGATCGGGTAGCGGAAGCTGCGGTCCGATGACGCTGCCCGAGTATGTGATTGATGAAGACAGTATGCTGATCTACGAATTTACCGTCGTAGCGGAGTAAAAAATGAACGATTTCAGACTTGTTCCCGGCGAGGAGACGCAGGAAATCCGCAAAGCCGTCTTTTCGCTGGAGCAGGGGATCCCCGAAAATCAGATATTTGACGAACGTGATCCGTCAGCCGATTTTCTTGCCCTTTTTCAGCAGGGCAGGGCAGTCGGCTGCGGCCGTTTTTATCGCGAATCCCCTGACAGCTTTCATATTGATAATATCGCCTTGTTGCAGGAAGTACGGGGCGGCGGACGCGGCAAGGCGCTTGTCGAAGAACTGGTGCGTCTGTGCCGTGAAAAAGGCGCCGGTCAGGTGACGGTCAATGCCCGTCGCGATGCGGTCGGCTTTTATGAAAAATGCGGCTTTGCCGCAGACGGCTGCGTCTTTGATGATGGTGCGGTCAGACGTGCGCCGATGGTGCGTTCATTTGCTTTTGACGGCTGCGAGTGGCTCGGGTGTGCCGAAAAGCTTCCGGCCTTTGTCGCGAGAAAAACATTCGAGTCGGAAAAAATCAGAAAAGCCGTTCTGCGTGTCGGCGTGCTCGGCTTTGTCGAGCCGTATTGCAACGGCGTGAAGCTGACGCAGGAGATGTATATTCCGGCGCTGTCCGATTATGAAGCGCGTGATCTCTCCGGCGCGTCCTACCCGATTTTCGATACGATGTGCCACCGCCGGTATTATCTTGAATATGATCTCACGCCGTATCTGAATGACGGCAAAAATGTCATCGCGTTCCATATCGGCAACGGCTGGTACGGCCAGGATGAGAATCACGCCGAAGAAATGCCGGTATGGGGAAGGACAAAGCTGATCTTCCGGTTGTTCCTGACAAACGAAGACGGCTCCGAAACAGAACTTTGTTCCGACGAAACCGTAAAATATACCGCGAGCTATATCAAGCGTACCAATATTTATATCAATGAGACAATGGACGGCAGGGACTATGACGAGTCGGTCTTTTCGGCTGACTATGACGACGCCGACTGTCGATTCATGACGCCGGTCAGCGTGTCGCCCGCCGTGCTCTGCCGCCAGGATTTTTCGGGTGATACCGTTGCAAGAAGCCTGACGCCGATTTTACTTCACCGTGACGGCGATACCCGAATCTACGACCTCGGCGAGGACGTTTCGGGGCTTTGGGTCGTCCGTTTCTGCGATTCGGCGAAACCGGGCGATACGGCGTTCGTGACGATGGCGGAAGTGATGGACGAAGAGTATCGGTTCCGGCTGCGCCATACCGGCGGCGAAGAGCGCAAACAGTGCGATACTTATATCTGCGGCGAAGAAAAGCGGGAGTTTTCGCCTGTCTTTACCTGGCGCGCCGGTCGCTTTGTGCGGCTTGAGGGTAACGCAGAACTGGTGCGGTTCGATGTCGTGCATTCGCCTGTTCCCGTAACGGCAAAACTTCGCACCGGGAACGAAAATCTCCGCTGGCTGTTTGAAGCGTACTGCCGCACCCAGAACTGCAATATCCATGCGATGATTCCGTCCGACTGTCCGCACCGCGAACGGCTCGGCTACACCGGCGACGGTCAGCTCTGTTCCGCCGCCGCCATGACGATCTTCGACAGTAAGACGATGTACCGCAAATGGCTCGACGACATTGCGGACTGTCAGGACATTGACTCCGGCCATGTGCAGCACACGGCGCCGTTTTTAGGAGGCGGAGGCGGACCCGGCGGTTGGGGCGGCGCGATGGTGATTGTGCCGTGGAACTATTATAAAAAATTCGGCGATATTTCTGTTTTGAAAAAATACTATACCAGAATGAAACGGTATCTGGATTATATGCAGGCGCACAGCGAGAACGGTATCGTCGTCAGGGAGGAAGAGCACGGCTGGTGCCTCGGCGACTGGTGTCCGCCGAATAATGATATCCGCATTCCGCCGGAATTTGTCAATACTTATTTTTACATCAAATGTATGCAGCTCGTCAGAAAATCGGCGTCTCTTCTGGGATATGCCGATGACGTTTGTTCCCTCGAAACACAGATCGAACGTGTTTCGGCGGCGCTTGTGCGTGATTTCTTTGACGCGCAGACAGGCAGCTTCTGCGGCGGCGTACAGGGCGCCGATGCCTTTGCGCTCGATATCGGCCTTGGCGACGAACGCACAAAAGAGAATCTTGTGCGGCAGTATACCGAGCTCGGTCATTACGACACCGGTATCTTCGGCACGGATATTCTGACGCGAATTCTCTTTGAAACCGGTCATGCGTCGCTTGCCTGGCAGCTGCTGACGAACGACTCCGAGATTTCGTTTTCGTATATGAGACGTCACGGCGCGACGACACTCTGGGAGAACTGGGACGGCTGCGATTCGCTGTCGCATCCGATGTTCGGCGCGGTGACGGAAACGATCTTCACCTACATTCTCGGCATCCGGCAGACGGAGGATTCCGCCGGCTATGAGAAAGTGCGCATTGATCCTGCGTATCTTCCCGAGAGCGGCGATATCGCCGGCAGCATCATGACGCCAAACGGCAGAATCGCGGTTGAAATCTCGTATCGTGACGGCATCCGGGCTGTGCGGTATTCCGCGCCGGAGAAAACCGTAATTTGCGATTGACAGACGGCCCGGATTTTTGTATAATAGCAGTATTAAGTAAGTGAGGAATCTGCATTATGGCAAAAATGAAGGATTATCAGATATTTCGATGCCCGTACTGCGCGTGCGAATACTTTGACCGCACGGCGCGCAAGGGGAAAAAGGTCGGGAATCCGATGATGAAATGCCCGGATTGCGGCAAGGAATCCTACCGCAGCTCCATTCTCGAACCGGCGCTGATCGACGGAAAACGCTATTTTGATATCAAGTTTTCGTCGGCATACGGAAATTTTCGCATCGGCATTATCCTGATCTACGCCATCTTCTTGTTTTTTATTCTAATCAAGAAGAATTTGACAATGTCGCTGTGCATGGTGGCCGTCGCCGTCGTGATTTATGCGGCGTATCTGGTGATCCGCCTGATCCATAGGCAGACAGTCTTGCGTTCCGACGAATACCGGACGCAGATCGCGTATTCCCTGAAGCGTCTGTCCGATCCCGCGTATGCGAAAATGGTGACGAAATCGCAGGGGATCGATCCCGGCAGCGTTTACTATTACGAATTGCATGAACACAAGCAATAAAGGAAAGGTATGAGAATGATGAAACGATTTTTGTTCGCTCTGATGGCAGCACTTCTGACGCTGACGGCGTTATGCGTCCCCGTATCGGCGACATCGTCCGAAACGATTTCTGCGGTCGATATCGACGCCGTGGTGAATACGGACGGTACTGTCTCGGTTACGGAAAACTGGACAGTCGATTATCTCGGCGCATCCGAAGGTTTTACCCGGAATCTTGACGTATACACCGGTTTGGATGACGGGCTGACGCTTTTGCAGCAGTATGATGAGATCACGGGCGTGGGCGTAGCGATCGACGGCAAGCCGGCTCGCGAATCGACGACGGAAATGAACGCCTATATCTTCCAGAAAGCGACCGACGGCAGCTGTTATACGATCATGGTCAATTCTCCCTCCGCGCAGGTGACAAAGACCTATACGATCACGTATACGATCAGGGGCGCCGTGAAGAAAATGAGCGGAGACGCCGTATTTTCCTTCGTGTTTATCGGTAATACGCTTCCGTATACCTGCAATAATGTTACAGTCACGGTTACGCCGCCGACGGGACTCGAAGCTGACAGGATTTCCGTTCCCGAGATGTCCAACGGCGAAGTAGATGAGAACGGCGCGGTGTTTGCTTCCAAGTACGTTAACAGCACGTTGGCTGTTGAAGTGACAATGCCGGATTCTCCTTTTGAGAGAGGCTCTCTTGTCTCGTATTCTGCGGCGAAAGCGAATCTGAAGGCGTTCGGACGTGTACTTTCGAGAGTTCTTCCGTGGATTATCGCCGTCATTGCTGTGATTATTCTGGCAGTTTTTGTGCTCTTCGGAGAAAGAATCAGACGCGCCAAGCTCGAAAAAGAGGCGACGAAGCTCGATACCGAATCGCTTCCCGAAATGCTTCCGACGGAATATTCGCCTTGTGAAACGTATAAAATATTGGTGCCGTATTCCCGCATTCATCCGAAAGCGACGAGCAAAAAGATACCGTATCTCTTTGCGCTTGCGCTGCTTGAGTGCATCGAAAAAGGCTACATCGTACCCGACGGCGAGAATCTTCTTGTCGGCATGCCGACCGCCGAAGTACCGTCTTATATTCACAGCGTTCTGAACTTTGTCAAGACGTTCTGCATAAATCAGAACGACCGCTGCGTGATCGATAAGGATTTCGGCAAACGGGTGCAGGCGGAATGCGCTTCGCATTATGATCTGATCGCGAATTATCTCATTTCGTTCTATGATCTGATTTCCGCTGCGGATGCCAAATTCTTCAGAAAAGAGAAGAACCGCGAATTCTATAAAGAGGCCTGTGTGGTGAAAAATACGGCGGCGAAGAGCAAGAGCAAGACGGTGTACACCGACCTTGTTCGTCGGGTTCTCGCCGGCGAAAAAGCCGGAAGCCCGGAGATTTTCGCGATGATGTTCTCCTCTCTTTCCGCGGAAAAATTCTTCGCCTCCGGCGTGGAGGAATCCGTTTCGGCTGTCGCAGAAGCGATCAGCGGAATGTATTCCGTTTTTATCAAATCAAAATAAAAGATTATTGCATGATACGGCGGCCGGATATCCGACCGCCGTTATGTAAAAGGAGTTTTTTATGGATCTCGCAACCGCAACTCTCCGGGAGGCTCTTGCCGCCAAAAACCGAAACCGCACGCAGGAGCATCTCGAAGATACCCGGCGCGCGCAGGAAAGAATCGGCAAACTGCTCGAAAAGCTGCACGATCAGAACCTGATTTATCAGACGGTGATGTTTCGTCATTTTGTCGGCGCATGGGTCGCACCGAAAGAGCAGACACACGAAGGCGTGATTATCTATCTGCACGGCGGCGGCTACTGCTGCGGCAATCTCGATTATGCCAAGGGCTTCGCTTCCGTTCTGGCGGATAAATACAAAATCCGTGTTTTCTGCGCGGCGTACCGCTTAGCGCCCGAATACCCGTATCCTGCGGCTCTTGATGACGCGATGACCGTTTACGATTATATCCGCCGTTTCGGCTATCAGCCAAAGGAGATCGTGTTCGTCGGCGAATCGGCAGGAGGCGGTCTTATCAATGCGTTGTGCCTGAAGCTCCGGGATCTGAAGCAGCCGCTTCCGGCAGGAATTATCAGCATTTCGCCTTGGACGGATTTGACCATGAGCGGCGATTCCTTCACCGGGAAAGCCGAGGACGACGTCGCGCTGACGCAGGGTCAGGTACAGTATTACGCCGATATCTATACGCAGGGCGCGGACGCCGCCGATCCCTATATTTCGCCGCTTTTCGGTGACGTGACGGGCTTTCCGCCATCCTTGATTTTCGTCGGCAGCGATGAAATTCTGCTCGATGATTCCGTGCGTTTCTGTGAAAAACTGAACGCCGCCGGCGTTCCTTGCGAATTAAGTGTCGGCGACGGTTTGTGGCACGTCTATCCCTTGTACGGCGTGAAAGAGAGTAAGCCCGTCTATGATAGAATTCACGAGTTTCTCAGGGAAATTCTCAATGATAAGATTTAGGTGACATAGATGACTGAAAAACTGATAGAATGTGTTCCGAATATCAGCGAAGGATGCAATCCGGATGTGGTGAAAGCGTGTGCCGACGCCGTTTCCTCCGTTCCGGGAATCCGTCTCATGAACGTCACGTCGGATGCCGACCACAACCGCTCTGTACTCACGTTCATCGGCTCTCCCGAAAGTGTAACGGAAGCCGCCGTCCGTCTGTGCAAACAGGCGGTAAAGAGCATTGATCTGACCCGTCATCACGGCGAGCACCCGAGAATGGGTGCGGTTGACGTCATTCCGTTTATCCCGGTTCGGAATGCCGATATGGAGGAAGCCGTTGCCGTCGCTCGGAATGCGGGAAAGCGCATTGCCGAAGAGGCAGGTGTGCCGGTCTACTTATATGAAAGAGCCGCTACCGCAGAGCATCGGCGCAATCTTGCCGATGTGCGGCGCGGTCAGTTTGAGGGGTTGCCTGAAAAAACAAAGCTGCCCGAGTGGCAGCCTGATTTCGGTTCGGGGTATCATCCCACGGCAGGAATTTCCATCGTCGGCGCAAGGGAATTTTTGATCGCGTATAATCTGGAGCTCTCGACCTCCGATGTCTCGATTGCCAAGGAGATCGCGAAGGCGATCCGGGAATCGAGCGGCGGTCTGCCCTGCGTGAAAGCGCTCGGTATGATGCTGCATGAAACGAACACGGCGCAGGTTTCCGTCAACCTGACGGATTTCCGCGTGACGCCTTTATACCGCGTCGTCGAAGCGGTCAGAGCCGAAGCGGAAAAGCGCGGCGTGACAGTCACGAATACGGAGCTCATCGGTATGTCGCCGATGAAAGCCCTGATCGAATCCGCCGCCCATTATCTGAAAATCAGGGATTTCGATTACGATACGCAGGTGCTCGAAAACTATTTACTGTAAATCCGTTTGTCTTCCTTGCCGTCGTCCGTCACCATCATGACGGAGTCAATGCCGAACTGCGTCAGCAGATCGGACCAGCGGTCTGCCATGTCAGAATCGTAGTTGACGGGGAAGAAACCGGCTTTGAGGTAGCTTTTGCAGGCGGCTTTGCGCCAGTCGTCCGTGACAAGATAGGCTGTCTGAACGTGATGTTCGGACAGTTTTTTTTCAGCGATTTCGCACAAAGCAAGTCCGAGCCCGTGACCGCGTTCCGCTGTCGCGACGGATACCATGTGAATGCAGCCCAGACCGCTGTCCGCGAAGTTGTCAACTGCCGTCACAGTCGCAACGGGCTTTCCGTCTTTTTCAATAAAGAACAGGTCTGTTGTCGCGTTCACGCCTTTGACATTGGTGATACGCTCTGCAAATGCTTCCTCTCCGGCGTCGTCGGCAAGCAGTCCGTTTTTGCACAGCTCCACCCAGGGCAGAATATCCTCTTCACCCCGAAAGTTGCGCACCGTGTAGCCTTCCGGAAGATGGCAAACCTGTGTTTTTGTGGGGAAAAAGATCATTTTTAGCTTTTGTCTGCCCGGCGTTCCGAACAGCGTCAGACGGATTTTTTGCATGACGGTTCCTCATTCCTTTGTGAATGCCCTCATCATAGCATAATTTTTTGAAAAGTTCAACGAATTTTTTATGATTTAGAAAGAATTCATTGACCTTTTCTTCACTTTGTGATAAAATAAACCTGATTACATTCCGGAGGAGAAAGATGAATCCAGAAAACACACGGGGCTCATGCGCGATCATTCTCGGCATGACCGATACCGATGAAAAGATCCCTGCCGCGGCAGGCAGAATCTCAACGCAGGAGGGTAACGCCTCCGAAATTTTTGAACGCTCACAGGACAGGGAAAAGAACGCGAAGCTCATCGCGAAGGTCACCCGTTCGGGGCATAATTCGACGATTGAACATACGGTTTTCAATATCGCGTTTCGGGACGTTTCCGTCTTTGTCGAGCAGTTTATGATTGAATTCCGTCTCGCGTCCTTTACCGTCAAATCCCGACGCTACGTCGATTTCGGCAAGAGCGGCTTCTATACACCCGACCTCGGCAGCGAAGAACTCGAGAAAAAATATGAAGAGACGATGTCGTATCTTTTTGCGGAGTATTCCTCGTTCCTCGAAGCGGGAATCCCCAAGGAGGATGCGCGGTTTCTGTTGCCGTATTGCTTACGGAGCAACTTCTATTGCACCGTCAATGCCAGAGAGCTGCTGCATATTCTTCGCGCCATGCTCTTCGGACGAGGCAGCGCGTTCCGCGAGCTGCACGATTTGGGCGAACAGCTCTATGACCAGATCGAGAAACTGACGCCGGGAATCTGCGCGGATTTCTTCAAAAGACGTCCCGAAGCGTCCGACAAAACAGCGATCGGCTATCTCTTTGAAAATTATAAAAACGACGAACCGACGGCAAAAGAGAGCGTACAGCTTCTGTCCTATCCTACAGACGCGGAAAAATGCGTTGCGCGTTCCGCGCTGATCTGGACAAGACAGTACGCGCCCGATACGATTGAGAAAATCGTGAGCGAGCCGGAAAATGTTGAAAAGATTATCGGGCTTGTCACATCGTCGTCCCGTCCGCGTCCGCTCGAAACCGTTCAGTATACGTTCCGAGTCAACGGCGTTTCGCTTTCGACGATTACCCATTTTGCGCGTCACCGGATGCAGGGCTTAATGGTGCCGTCTCTGACGCTGACGGACAGAACGAAATACATTATTCCCGATACGATCGCAAAAAACGAGGAGCTTCTGGGACGCTATCACGCGGCGTTCGCGAAAATGCAGGAGCTGTATGCAACGCTCAAAGACAACGGTTGTTCCGAAGAACAGGCGGTCTACTGCCAGATGAGCGGCAATACGCTTGATATCGTCACAACGATGAACGGCAGGGAACTACTCTTGTTCTTCCGTCTTCGCACCTGCAACCGCGCGCAGTGGGAAATTCGCGATTATGCCATCGAAATGCTGCGGCAGCTTCGCGCTGTCTCGCCTTTGATCTTCTCACATTACGGACCGAGCTGCTACGTTTCGTCCTGTCCCGAGGGCGCGTTATCCTGCGGAAAGGCAGCGGAAGTTAAAGAATATTTTAAGAATCTTTGATAGAATAGATAGGAGCGGATTTTATGAAAGACAGCGTCAAAAAAGAAAACGCCGAAATGCTCTATAAAGCGGTTTTGTCACTCAAGGACGAAGAGGAATGCAAAGCGTTCTTTACCGATCTTTGCACCGAAACGGAAATCAGCGCGATGGCGCAGCGCTTTGTCGTCGCCAAAATGGTGGCGGAGGGCAAAAAGTACGACGAGATCGAAGAGCAGACCGGCGCGTCGCCGGCGACCATCAGCCGCGTCAAACGCTATATGGCGAACTACGCGCATTACGGCATTTTCAAAAGGATTGACGAAACATGAGCTACGCCGCTCTGGCGCAGGTTTATGACAGCCTGACATTGAATGTCGAATACGAAAAGCGGGCGGATTACATTCACTCGCTGTTGCGCCGTTATGGCTGTGAAACAGGCATTTTGCTTGATTTGGCGTGCGGCACGGGAACGCTTTCGGCGTATCTTGCGTCGTTCGGCTACGATATGATTTTAGTCGATTCCTCGCCGGAGATGCTTTCCGTTGCGCGGGAAAAGCTGCCGGAGGCGCTTCTGCTTTGTCAGGATATGACCGATCTCGATCTATACGGCACGGTGCAGGGCGTCGTCTGTTCGCTTGATTCCGTCAATCATCTGCTGAAGCCCTGCGATGTCAAAAAAATGTTCGCGTCCGTATCGCTGTTTCTGGAAAAGGGCGGCGTATTCGTGTTCGATGTCAATACGATTTATAAGCATGAAACCGTTCTGGGCAATCATGCGTTCGTCTCCGAAAAAGGGGATGCTTACTGCGTCTGGCAGAACGCCTATAAGCCCAAAAGCAAAACGGTGGATATCAGTCTGGATGTTTTTATCCGGAGCGGCAATCACTACGAACGCCATTCGGAAGCGTTTTCCGAACGGGCTTATGCGCTTCCCGATCTTACAAAATGGCTCTGCGAATCGGGCTTCGGCGTTCGGGCTGTTTTACAGGATATGGAGCTTTGCGAACCGCGTGAGGACGCGCAGCGCGTCTATTTTGTCGCGGTGAAAGAAATATAAAGAGGGACAAATTATGGGACATCTTGTCAGATGTATATCGGAGGACGGCACGCTCCTGATTATGGCGTGCGATACGACCGACGTTGTGCAGAAAGCCTATGAAATTCACGGCACGTCGAAGGTTTGCACGGCGGCGCTCGGAAGACTTTTGACTGGCGGCGCGATGATGGGAAGTATGCTCAAGGGGAAGAACGACACGCTGACGCTTAAGATCAACGGCGGCGGTCCGGCAGGATCGGTCATCGCCGTGGCGGACAGTATGTGCCGCGTCAAGGGCTATATCGTGGACGGCAATGTGGAGCTGCCGCTGAATGAAAAGGGCAAGCTCGACGTCGGCGGCGCGGTCGGCACAAACGGTTTTCTGACCGTGATTAAGGATTTGGGACTGAGCGAACCGTATGTCGGTCAGGTTCCCATTGTTTCCGGTGAGATTGCCGAGGATATTACGTCTTATTTTGCCGCAAGCGAGCAGACGCCGACGGTATGCGGCTTAGGCGTGCTCGTCGCGCAGGATAAGTCGGTGCTCAAAGCCGGCGGATTTCTGATTCAGTTGTTGCCGACGGCGGAAAACGATACCATCGACAAGGTCGAACACGATATTGCCGGTATTCATTCCGTCACGAAAATGCTGACAGACGGTTTGACGCCTGCGGAAATCTGCAAAGCGGTGCTGCCGTCTTTTTCGATTGAAGTGCTCGACGAATCGCACCCGGTTTATCAATGCGACTGCTCGCGTGAACGCGTGCAGAACGCCCTGATCGCTGCCGGAAAAGACGAATTGCTCGATATGGCAAAGGATGACGATACGCAGGTGACGTGTCAGTTCTGTAACCGTGTCTATCATTTTTCAAGTCACGATATTTTGCAGCTTTTGAAATCATCACAAAGCGATGAAAGCTAAAGGAGACAATCAATGAATAAAAATATGTTATGTTCCAAATGCGGTCAGCGTCCCGCTGTCGTGTTTATCTCCAAAATTCAGGGAGATGAAACGACGCAGGAGGGACTTTGCCTGAAATGCGCTATGGAGCTCAATATCGGTCCCATCAAACAGTTTATGGATAAGATGGGGATTACCGAAGAGGATGTGGACGCCGTCAGCGAACAGCTCGGCGACGCGATGGACGCGCTCGGCGATATGGACGGCTTCCAGTTCGGCGGCGCATCAACGTTCCCGTTTATGCAGGGCATTATGAAAAAAGACGATGAAACCGTGCAGAACAGCGCGCCGGGTGAAAAAACGCCGGACAAGTCCAAAGAAAAAACTTCGCGTAAAAGCCGCGCCGGCAAGGACGCGACGAAAAAAGAAAAACAGCGCAAATTCATCAACTTATATTGTACCGATCTGACGCAGAAAGCGCGGGACGGTCAGATCGACCGCATCATTGGCCGTGAGGACGAGATTTACCGCGTAACGCAGATCCTTTGTCGCCGAACGAAGAATAATCCCTGCTTGATCGGCGAACCCGGCGTCGGTAAAACCGCCATCGCCGAAGGTCTCGCGCTGAAAATCGCGGCGGGAGCCGTTCCGGCGAAATTGCAGAATAAAGAACTGCACCTGCTCGATCTGACGGCGCTTGTTGCCGGTACGCAGTTCCGCGGTCAGTTTGAAAGCCGTATCAAAGGACTGGTTGAAGAGGTCAAGGCTGAGGGCAATATTATCCTGTTTATCGACGAGGTGCATAATCTCGTCGGCGCAGGCGATGCAGAAGGCTCCATGAACGCCGCGAATATCCTGAAACCGGCGCTGTCCCGCGGTGAAATTCAGGTCATCGGCGCGACGACCTTCACCGAATATCGCAAGCATATCGAAAAGGATTCCGCGCTTGAGCGTCGTTTTCAGCCCGTCAAGGTCGAGGAGCCGTCGATCGACGACGCCTATAAAATGCTTCAAGGCATCAAGGGCTACTATGAGATGTATCACCGTGTCCGCATTTCCGACCGTCTGCTCTATCTCACCGTCACCCTTTCCGAACGCTACATCAACGACCGCTTCCTGCCCGATAAGGCGATTGACCTGCTCGACGAAGCCTGCACCTGTGCGAATCTTCGCAATAAAGCGATCAGCGACTGCGAAATCGCCGAAAAGAAGCTGGCGGATTTGAAAGAGAAAGAAAACGACCTGATGAATACACAGGACGGCGAAGAACCCGATTATGAGGAGCTCGCGTCGGTTCGTTCCGAGCTTCTTGCTCTCGAAAACAACCTGCCTGCGCTGCGTGAAAAGGCACAGGATAACGACGTGACCGAGGATGATATCGCTAAGGTTATCAATCTCTGGACGGGCATTCCCGTGCGCAAGATCATCGACTCCGATCTCGATAAATTGGCGGATATGGAGACGCATCTCAAAGCGCGCATCATCGGTCAGGATGAAGCCGTCGAGGCGGTCTGCGCGGCGATCCGGCGCAATAAAATCCAGATCAATCCCCAGAAGCGTCCGGCGTCGTTCATCTTTGTCGGCCCCACCGGCGTGGGCAAAACGGAGCTTGTCAAGCAGCTTGCAAACGAGCTGTTCGATACGCCCGAAACGCTGATTCGTCTGGATATGTCGGAGTTTATGGAGAAGCACAGCGTTTCCCGAATCATCGGTTCGCCTCCGGGCTATGTCGGCTACGACGAGGCGGGACAGCTGACCGAAAAGGTCAGAAGAAAGCCCTATTCGGTCATTCTGTTTGACGAGATCGAAAAAGCGCATCCGGACGTCATGAATATTCTTCTGCAAATCCTCGACGAGGGCAAGACAAGCGACGCGCAGGGACGCACAGTCGATTTCTCGAATACCGTGATTATCATGACTTCGAATGCCGGCAGTCAGAACCGTGAGGGCGCTTTAGGCTTCGGCAAAACCAGCGGCGACGCTTCCAAAGATAAGGCGCTCAAAGGTCTGCGCGAGTTCCTGCGTCCCGAGTTTATCGGCCGTGTGGATGAAGTGATCGTTTTTAACGCGCTCAGTGAGGCGGATTATGAAAAGATCGCGACGCTGCTGATCCATGACCTTGTTCCCGGACTTCGCGACAAAGGCATCACGCTGACCGTCGAAGAGGGCGTGTCTGCCGCCATCGCGAAAATGGCAGAAAGCGGTGAACGCGGCGCGAGAGATCTGCGCATCGCCATCCGGAAGAATATCGAGGACGCGATCGCCACGATCATCATCGATAACCGCAATATGAGCATCAACGAAATCATCGTTTCCGCCGAGGACGGCAAAGTCGTCTGCCGGAAGGCATAACCAAATAAGAATACCATGCGGCTTTGCGCAAACAGAGCCGCATTCTTTTTTTGAAAAATTTTTCATAAATTTTATAAAAAATGTAGAAAAATCTGCAAAGATATTGTATAATACAGACATGTTGCTATTTTTTTGATTCCAGAGGAGAAAAACAAATGAAGCTCGAACTGCGGCACACCGTGAAAAAGGAAGCGGAGGGAACCTATTACACCGTTCCGTTCGATGTGCCCGAAAATATCGAAAGAATTACCGTTTCCTATACCTATTTCCGCGGCACGAAGGGATTGCTCGGTGATCTGATGCCGGTCAATACGATCGACATCGGTCTGCAGGATGAATCCGGCCGTTTCCTCGGTTGGTCGGGCAGCGCGCATTCTACGATTTCCGTCGGGGAATACGCTTCCTCGAGCGGCTATCTCTCCGAGCCGATTCATGCCGGAAAATGGCAGATTCTCGTCGGCGCGTACCATGTCCGGGAAGGCGGCGTAGAGGTGCTCTACACGATTGAAATGGAGGAGAAAAAGCCCAGATGGCTCTTTGGCGATCTGCATATTCATTCCGATGCCTCCGACGGCCGCTTCGACTCCTTTACGCTCGGCAAAATGGCAAAGGAAAGACGGCTTGATTTTATCGCGCTGGCCAATCACAATAATTTTGCGGAGAATTATCATCTGCCGCATCTTGATAATCTGACGTTCGTCAAGGCGGCCGAATGGACGCACTATAAAGGCCATATGAATTTTTTCGGACTGGCGGAACCGTTTGAAAACTCTTTTATCGCCAATTCCCATGAACAGATGCAAAAAATAATCGCCGACGCCAGAGCACGCGGCGCCGTGATCTCCGTCAATCACCCGAAGTGCCGCTTCTGTCCCTACCTGTGGGAGGACGAGAACGCTTTTGACATGATGGAAATCTGGAACGGCCCGATGCGTCCGACGAACCTTGACGGCATCACCTGGTGGACCGAACTTCTGCGTCAGGGCAGAAAAATCCCTGCCGTCGGCGGCAGCGATTACCATCGACCGCATTCTCTCGCGAAGCTCGGGGAGCCGGTCACGGCGGTCTTTGCTTCTTCGAGAAGTGAAGCGGATATTCTGGCGGCGATCCGCAGCGGTCACGCCTATGTGACAGAAAACCGGGACGGCCCGTGCCTTATTCTGCGTTACGGCGACGCGATGATGGGCGACACCGTGATCCGGAAAGCGGATACCTATCTCGAAATCACGGCGGAAAATCTCGCCGGCGCGTCTCTTTATCTCGTGACGGACAAGGGCGAACAGCTCCTGTGCCGCGGAGAGAAAGAGCATACAGACCGCGTCAAGCTGAATAAACCGCGTTTTGCCTACCTGAAAGCGGTCAAAGGCAAAAAGCGCGTCAGCGCCGTTTCCAATCCTGTATATTTTGAAACCACGGAGGTTTTGTGATGACTTCAGAAAGCAAATTGGTCAAGAAAAAGACGTCCCCGTTCCGTTACGGAATCGGTATGTTCGGCACGTCGATCCCCATCAATATGTTCAAATCCTATGCGGCGTTGTTCTACGTCGATATGCTGGGACTCGACATGAAGAAGTACTCTCTCGTCCTGCTGATTTATACGTTTGTAGATGCGATCGACAATCCCGTCTACGGCTATCTGTCAGACAGAACGCGGACCAAATGGGGCAGACGGCGTCCCTGGCTTGTTATCGGTACGCCGCTGCTGATTCTGTGTTTTATCCTCTTTTACAATGTCCCGAAGGGCATCCAGAGCGAAAAAACGATGCTGTTCATTTATATGCTGCTGATGTATATTCTGACCGGCACGCTTGATTCTCTGATGAACGCCAACTACGGCGCGTTGTTCCCCGAAATTTTCAAGACAGATGAAGAGCGCGCAAAGACCAACGCGATCCGTCAGGTCTGCCAGCTTCTTGCGATGGTTATCAGTATCGCGCTTACGCCGGTTATCACAAAAGCCATCGGCTATCAGCTTACGTCTGTCATTTACGGTGTTGTCGCCTTAGCGGTCATCATGTTCTGTACCTTCGGCTGCACCGAAGACCCCGATTACGAAACAGGGGAGAAGCCGAAGCTCTTCCGCAGCATCTTCGACCTGATCACCAATGGAAAATTCTGGATCTTCGGCTTTGCCGGTGCGTTCTATTCGGCGGCGTTCTCCCTGATCTCGCAGGCGATCCCGTTTTATGTCAAATATACCCTGGGCCTCGACAGCGGTATGACGACCGTCATGCTCGGCGTGGTATTCTTTGTTGCCGTCATCGGCATTGTCGTCTGGTCGTTTGTCATTAAAAAAGTCCCGGTCATCAAGGTCTGGCGGCTTGGCTTCATGATTATGGCGGCGGGCTTTATTCCGCTCTATTTCTCCAAATCGCTCGGAGTTTCCCTTGCCATCGAGTGCATCATGGGCTTCGGCGTTGCAAGCTGTCTGATCACGATGGACTGCATCGGCGCGAAGATCATCGACGACGACTTTGAAAAGCACGGCATCAAGCGTGAGGGCATGATCTCGAGCCTTGTCGGTGTCATGAACCGTCTGAACGGTCTGTTTACGTCTCTTGCGTTCTATGTTGCATCGTCGGCTTACGGCTTTGTCAGCGGCGACGAACCGGGCGAAAATCCCGGCGCGGCGGCGAAAATGCTTCTGTGCGTGTTCCCCGCGATCGCGATGATCCTTGCAACGGTCTTCTCGCTGTTCCTGCATTTCCCTGAGAAAAAGAATGCCGGAGAACCCGCGGTGAATGAAATCATAGCGGAGTAAGCATGGATAAATATCTGATTCTTAATGCCGATGATTTCGGCTATAACGAACAGCAGACGAAAGCGATTGCGGAGCTGTACGCAAAAGGCCTGATCTCGTCCACATCGCTCATGGCGGTCGCGCCCGACGCGCTGAATGCCGCCAAAACGGCTGTTTCGGCAGGGATTCCGGTCGGCGTACATCTGACGATCAATTCCGATGATGAGAACAATCGTTGGAAAAGTCTGGCCGCAGCGCCGTCTCTTTCCGATGAAAAGGGACTGTATCATGATGGTAAAAAGCTCGCGCTGCACGCGAAACGGAAAGACGTCTGCGCAGAACTCGAAGCGCAGTATCGCTTCCTGATAGAAAACGGCTGTACTGTCGATCATGCGGATAATCACTGCGCGACGCTGTACGGTATCAACGGCAGACGTTTCTATCTCGACGCATACGACTTTTGCTCGCAGCATAAATTGCCGTATCGATTCCCCAAAAAACCGGATTTTCTGGCTCGTCAGCTCGGACGCGCCGTTCCGAAGCCGCTGATTGCCTTGCAGCAGGGAATCGTCAATGCGGGACTGCGTCGCGGCGTGAAGCTTCTTGACGATCTGGTGTCAAATGCGTGGAACATAGAGCGCATCGGCAACTATGAGACGCTGCGGCAGTATTATCTGGACGCGGTCGATGAATGCGGCGAAGGCGTGACGGAGATGTTCCTGCACCCTGCGTATCCGATCGACGACACAATAAGCGAATGGACGAAACGTGTTTTTGAATTTGAACTGCTTAAAAGCGGCGATCTGCTGGAGCGCGCCGAAAAAAATCATATCAAAGTCGTCTCATGGCGTATCTTTCGTGAATTGAACGGATAAGAATCATCAGCCGTCGATTTTTCCGGCGGCTGTGTTTTTTAATCCGACATCTTGACATCCGGTGCGCATTTGGTGTAGAATAAATAAAAATAGAAAATATAGCGAGGAGATTTTTATGGATTCCGATAAAAAGTATATTTTGTCGCTCGATCAGGGAACAACCAGTTCCCGTGCGATTCTTTTCGATAAAAACGGTCAGATCTCGGCCAAAGCGCAGTATGAGTTTCCGCAGATTTACCCGAAAGCCGGCTGGGTCGAGCATGACCCGATGGATATTCTGCGCAGCGAATACCGCGCCATTGCCGATGCTTTGATCGAAGGCGGCATTGAAGCGAAAGACATCGCAGCTATCGGCATTACCAATCAGCGTGAAACTACGGTTCTGTGGGATAAAACAACGGGGCAGCCCGTTTATAACGCCGTCGTGTGGCAGTGCCGCAGAACGGCGGATATGGCGAAGCAGATCATTGAAGATAAGGAGCTTCGCAACTATATCAAAGAACATACCGGCCTGATTATCGACGCCTATTTCTCTGCGACGAAGATCAAGTGGATTCTCGAAAATTCCGAGCGCGCACGGAAAGCCGCCAAAAAAGGCAATCTGCTGTTCGGTACGATTGAAACGTGGCTGATCTGGAAGCTGACCGGCGGCAAGGTTCATGTGACCGATTATTCCAACGCATGGAGAACCATGCTCTTTGACGTCGATAAGCTCTGTTGGGATGAATACATCTGCGAGCGGCTCGGCATTCCGATGTCGATTTTGCCCAAGGTCGTGCCGTCGAGTCAGGTTTACGGCGAAGTGGCAGAGGGCATTCCCGGATTGGAGGCGCTTGCGGGCATTCCGATTGCCGGCGCCATCGGTGACCAGCAGGCGGCGCTCTTCGGGCAGGCGTGCTTCCGTCCCGGTCAGGCGAAAAATACCTACGGTACCGGGTGTTTCTTGTTGATGAACACCGGCGGCAAACGTGTCAAATCCGAGCATAATCTGCTGACGGGCATCGCCTGGGGCATCGACGGCAGAGTGGAGTATTGTATTGAGGGTTCCGCTTTTAATGCGGGTTCGGTTATTCAGTGGCTGCGCGATGAAATGGAGATGATCTCATCGGCTCCCGAATGCGATCGGTTAGCAGAAAGCGTTCCCGACGCGAACGGTATCTACCTGGTTCCGGCGTTTACCGGCCTCGGCGCGCCGTATTGGGATATGTACGCCAGAGGCTGCGTCGTGGGACTGACAAGAGGCGTCAATAAGCGTCATTTCGCCAGAGCCGTGCTCGAGAGCATCGCGTTCCAGATGACGGATCTGCTCGAAGCGATGAAAGCGGATTCCGATATTGATCTGACGGAGCTGCGCGTGGACGGCGGCGCAAGCGTCAGTAATATCATGATGCAGATTCAGGCAAATATGATTGAGACGACGGTCAACCGTCCCAAGGTTGTGGAGACGACCGCTCTGGGTGCGGCGTACTGCGCCGGTCTTGCCGTCGGGTTCTGGTCGAGCCGCTTGGAGATCGAGGGGCTGCGCGAAGTCTCCCGTGAATTCGTGCCGCAGCTTCGCAAAGAGGAACGCGACGCAATCTATGCAGGCTGGAAGAGAGCGGTTGAACGTTCAATGAAATGGGCGGAGAATTAGGCGGCATTTCATGCCGCCGGTGAAATCTGCCGCATAGCGGCAGGTGAAATATGCTTCGCATGTGAAATATCGGCTTTGCCAATGTGAAATATTTGCCTGCGGCAAATGTGTCGGAAGCCCAGCGGGCTTGAATTGTATGCCTGCGGCGCATATCGTTGTTTAAAATGAATCAAAAAGAGATAGGCGCGTCAGTCGTACCTATCTCTTCTCATTTTACGGTATTTTATTTCTTTCGTCTTACAAAGCGGATCTGGCAGGTCTCGTCGCCTTTTGCGATCGTCGCCGGGAGATCAAGCTCGCAGCCGAAGCTTTCCGCAATGCCGCGGTCGCCGCACATCGCATGATCGCAGAGCATACGGATTTCTTCGTCCGTGCATCCCTGCTTCTGCCAGGCTTTCACAAGCGGGCAGTAGTGGAAGTCAATGTCCAGATGGTCGTCCGTGCAGCGTTTGATGTCCATTTCAAACATCCATTGAGCGGGTTTACTGAAGAGTGCCTTTTTCAATCCCTTGAGTGAGTCGCCGCCGCCGGCTTTTTTTCGCAGCTGGGCGCCCTGATACAGGCCGCAGCGACGGATTGCCGCCGGCGCGTATTCTTCGGGATCGAGACCTTTTTTCTTCGCTTCGTCGCACAGCAGATACATCCAGAGCGCACGGTGTTCGAGCTGTTCGCGGACCGCGACGACAATCGGATTTTTAATTTTCGGTTCATTGTGAATGCTCATGTCTTTTTCCTCCTAAAATGTCCGGTTCTATCCGGGAGCCGTTCGCATCCTTCCCCATTATACGACACCATTATCCTTTTTTCAACCGAAAAATCAAAATGTCTGAAAATATGAATTGTATAAAATTACCGGAAAAAATTTTTTCGCGCTTTTGGTGTTGCTATTTTCGGTAGGATTTGATATACTGTACCATAAGCAATTAAATGCTTTGCGAAAACATATTCGAATGATACGGAGGAGATACCAATGGCAAGAGTTTATAATTTTTCAGCAGGTCCGTCCATGCTGCCTGAAGAAGTGCTCAAGAAGGCGGCAGAGGAGATGCTCGATTATCAGGGAAGCGGTCAGTCCGTTATGGAAATGTCGCACCGTTCCAAGGTTTTCGACGGCATCATCAAAGAGACGGAAGCCCTTTTCCGTGAGATTATGAACATCCCCGATAATTATAAGGTTCTGTTTTTACAGGGCGGCGCGTCCACGCAGTTTGCGGCCATTCCGCTCAATTTCATGAACGGCAGCGGCAAAGCGGATTACATCATCACCGGTCAGTGGGCGAAAAAGGCGTTCGCCGAAGCGAAAAAATACGGCGAAGCGCGCGCTGTCGCGTCCTCTGCGGACAAGACCTTTACGTATATTCCCAAAACGAAGCGTGAGGATTTCGATCCCGAAGCCGATTATGTCTACATCTGCATGAACAACACGATCTACGGCACGGTCTATCATGAGATCCCCGATGTCGGCGATATCCCGTTGATCGCGGACGTATCGTCCTGCTTCCTGTCGGAGCCTCTGGACGTGACGAAATTCGCGATGGTCTACGGCGGCGCACAGAAGAATGTCGCTCCCGCCGGTGTGACGATCTGCATCATCCGTGAGGATATGCTCGGCAAGGCGAGAGATATCACCCCGACCATGCTCGATTATAAGATTCAGGCGGACGCGGATTCCCTTTACAATACGCCTCCCTGCTGGAATATCTACATCACGAAGCTCGTTCTCGAGTGGATCAAAGGTCTCGGCGGCCTTGAGGCGATGAAAGCGAGAAACGAAAAGAAGGCAAAAGTCCTCTATGATTTCCTCGATTCCTCGAAGATGTTCCGCGGCACGGTCGTTCCCGAAGATCGTTCGCTGATGAATGTTCCGTTTGTGACGGACAGCGAAGAGCTCAACGCGAAATTCATCAAAGAAGCGGCGGATAACGGCTTTATTAACCTCAAAGGTCACCGTACGGTCGGCGGCATGAGAGCCTCGATCTATAACGCGATGCCGATTGAGGGCGTGGAGAAGCTCGTCGCGTTTATGCAGAAATTTGAGCAGGAGAATTCCTGATTTTCCCGAAAGGAAGATGTTTTATGTATAACATTTTAACTCTCAATAAGATTTCCAAAACCGGCCTGCAGCATTTTGATGCGGCGAAGTACGCCTGCGCCGATGATGTAGCGGCTCCCGACGCCGTCATCGTCCGTTCGGCTTCGATGCTCGATATGGAGATTCCGGAAAGTGTACTGGCGATTGCCAGAGCCGGCGCGGGATATAACAACATTCCCGTTGACAAATGCACCGAGCAGGGCATCTGCGTATTCAATACGCCCGGTGCGAACGCCAACGCCGTTAAGGAATTGACAATCTGCGGTCTGCTGCTCGCGTCCAGACGGATTGCTCCCGCAATCGACTGGTGCAAGACGCTCAAAGGCGAAGACGAGATCAGCAAAAAAATCGAAAAAGGCAAGTCCAACTTTGCCGGCCCCGAGATCATGGGCAAAACGCTCGGCGTGATCGGTTTGGGCGCCATCGGCGTCAAGGTCTGCAACGCGGCGGTCGGACTCGGCATGAAAGTCATCGGCTATGATCCTTTCCTGACGGATAAAGCGGCGGAAACGCTCGACAAGTCCATCACGATCACCTCGAAGACGGACGATATTTTCACGCTCAGCGATTATATCACCGTTCATGCGCCGCTGACGGATGATACCAAGGGCATCATCGGCAAAGACGCGTTTGCCAAGGCAAAGGACGGCGTTCGCGTGTTGAACTTCGCAAGAGGCGGACTTGTGGATAACGACGCAGTCATCGATGCGATCAAAAGCGGAAAATGCGCAGCTTATGCCACGGATTTCCCGACCTGCGAAATGCTCGATCTCGACGGCGTCATCGCGCTGCCGCATCTCGGCGCGTCCACCCCTGAATCCGAGGAAAACTGCGCAGTCATGGCTGTCAACCAGATTGCCGAATATATCGAAAAGGGCAATGTCGTCAATTCCGTCAACCTGCCGTGCGTCTCCAAAGAGCTGCATGAGGGAGACAAACGCCTGACGGTTATCACAAAGGGCGACGTCAGCGACGAGATTTTTGCCGTGCTAACGAAGGTTGGCGTTCCCACGCAGAACGCGACAGCCTCGATCCGTAAGGAGACCGGCTACGTGATCGTAGACGCCGCGAATATCACAGCGGAAACGGCAGAAGCTGTCAAAACGGTCTCCGGCGTGCTTGCTGTCCGCGTAATTGGTTAATAGAATTTATATAAAAGTTTCGGTCGAGCCTTTACAAAGGCTCGTGGGGTCGAGGGGCAAAGCCCATCGTCGCGGTCCGCAGACCGCGAAATCTCTTTGTATAAAAAGCGCAGGAGGGTAGGAAAAACAGTCCGGTGTGACTGTTTTTCCGTAGGGAACCCTCGCCGGGGGTTCCCTTGCTTCTTGATTCCTATCGAACTGATTTCAAAAAAAAGAGACCGAAGCCTTTTCGGTCTTTTTTCTGTATAAGAAAAGAGGAATATCCATGAATCTAAATTTGTATATGCCCGTCAGAATCATCAGCGGACGCGGCTGTCTGAAAGAGAATGCCGATGTGCTAAAGCAGTTCGGCGATCAGTGTCTGATCGTCACCGGCGGTCACTCCGCAAAAGAGAGCGGCGCGCTCCGGGACGCGACGGAAAACCTTGAAAGACTCGGAATTTCTTATGAAATTTTCGATGGGATCACGCAGAATCCCTATACCGAGGATTGCCGACGGGCAGGAGAGGCGGCGAGAAAATGCGGCGCACAGTTTATTTTCGGCATCGGCGGCGGCTCGCCGTTGGACGCATCCAAGGCGGTCGCGATCTATGCGGCGAACCCTGAACTGACCGCCGCGGATATCTATCTGCGGCAGTATAACAATGCGCCTCTTCCGGTCGTACTGGTCGGCACAACGGCGGGAACGGGCAGCGAAGTGACCGGTGTCGCAGTGCTGACGAACAGCGAAAACGGCATGAAAAAGAGCATCTCCGGTGCGGATTGTTACGCCGCCGTTTCGTTCTGCGATGCCGCCTATACGGCTTCCATGCCATATAGCGTGACCGTCTCGACCGCGCTTGACGCGTTTTCTCACGCCGCGGAATCGTACTTCTCTTCTGTCAGCAATGAGATGAGCGAACTATACGCAGAGAAGGCGTTTGCGCTTCTGAAAGACGGACTTTTCGGCTTTACCCGGAACCGGAATCTGCCCGATGAAAACGGCAGAGAAACGCTTTACAGAGCGTCTCTCTTTGCCGGGCTTGCTCTCAATATCACGGGAACGTGCTTTCCGCATACAATGGGATATATCCTGACGGAGGATTTTGCAATTCCTCACGGCAGAGCCTGCGCCGCGTTTTTGCCGGATTTTCTCATGATTGCGGAAAACGCCTGTCCCGAAAAGGCGAAAAAGCTTTACGAGCTGATGGGGACGAATCGCAACGAGCTTCTTTCGATGCTCGGAACGCTTGCCGCCGTCGATGTTGCCATGACGCGGGAGCAGGCGGAAAACTACGGCAAACGCTGGACGTCTCCCGTAAAAAATTTCAGCCGCACTCCGGGGCATTTTACGGCGGAGACGGCTGTGTCGATTCTGTTAAAATTCGTGAAAGACTAAATCTTCAGACCCGTTTTTGCGTTGAGAATATTGCGAAAAACGGCGACCTGATTGCTCGAAATGTATTTGTCCGTGTGCATACTGCCGAAGTACCACTTTTTATAGCGGCACTGGACGGCGAGCTCATCGAAAAAGGCGTTGAGTGCCGAGACGGAAAACTGTTCATTTTTCTGCATCAGCAGAAATTCGCGTGTCTTTGACGGCGGTTCGTGCGTGATAATCAGATCGACGTCGTAATTGACGCTTTCCAGACGATTGACGGCCGCCAGCAGCTCTTCCTTGGTGGGAATCTCGAGGCGGTCGTCCTCCGTATCGTCAAAGCGAAGCTCCGCTTCGGGCGATTCGCCGCCGCCCATCGTAAAGACTTTCATGCCCTCGATGGTGTAAATCTGTCCGCGCATCAGGTGGTAGAGGTTGCCGCAGATGTTGCGCGCTTTGCCGCCGTTCCAGTCCTCCGCCGGGAATTTATTCAGGATTTTGAAGTTCTCGTGTGTGCCGTCCACAAAGCAGATGTTGTATTTGCGTTTGCCTAAGTTCCTGAGAATTTTATCTTCATTCTTGGAATCATCCCAGATAAAACCGAAATCGCCGCACACAATCAGCGTGTCGTGCAGCTTCATGAATTTGAGCGCGTCTGCCGAAAGGCGGTTCGGATCGCCGTGAATGTCTCCGGTGATATATACCATATTTTTCCTCCGAAAATTTCAGATTCTTATTTACATTTCGCCTTTTTAATTGTATACTTAATTATAGCACTAATGTGGTGGGTGTGTCTATGAAAAAATCAATATTTTTTGTTATTTTTTTCATTCCGGCTTTCTTGCTGCTGTTTTCATTCGGCGCTTCGGCGGAATATTATAATATGAATCTCGAGGATATGCGTTCGGAAGCGTATCTGCTCGTCAATCTCGATACGGATACCGTCGTCTTTTCGCAGAATGCCGACGAAAAACTGCAATGCGCGTCGCTTGTCAAAACGACGACGGCGATTCTGGTCGTCGAAAAATGTGAGAATCTTGACGCTGTTGTTACGGTTACGGAGTCGTCGCTGGCGCCGTTAAAGGGCATCTACAGTGCCTCGTGCGATCTGCAGGTCGGCGAGGAGATTTCCGTCCGGAATCTGCTTTATTGTATGCTGCTCGAAAACTCCAATGACGCGGCGAATGTGCTCGCGGAGTACATCGGCGGCTCGATCGATAGTTTTGTAACGATGATGAACGATTTTGCAAAGTCGATCGGCTGTGAGAATACGAATTTTACCAATGCGCACGGACTCGACGAAGATGGGGAGTACACCACCGCTTACGACCAGTATCTGCTGACGCGTCATGCGATGGACAATTCCGTCATCGCTGCCATTGCCGCAACGGTGGATTATACCGTTCCGGCGACGAATCTATCCGACGCGCGTGAACTCAATACCGTTGTCGATATCATTGAAAACGGCTCGCGGTATTATTATGAATATGCGAAGGGCTTTCGTACCGGGCATACCGACGGCGCCAAACGGTGCGCTGCCGTGCTTGCGACGAAGGATGCCTATTCCTATATCGGCATTGTTCTCGGCTGCCCGAATGAGTGCATCGACGACTGCGGTTATCCGGACAATACGGCACTTTATGAAGCGCGGCGGATGTTCCGCTGGGCGTTCAAAAACTTAAAAATGACGACGATCGCCGAAGCGACCGATATCATCACAGACGTTCCCGTTTCCCTTTCGACGCAGACCGATCATGTCCGTCTGATGCCCGAAAAGCAGATTCAGGCGCTGCTGCTGAGCACGGTGGATGAATCGAGTCTCGAGTACATCTACGAAACGCAGGAGAATATCATGGCACCGGTTGAAAAGGGAGATGTGCTCGGTACCGTAAAAATCAAGTATGCGGATAATGTGATCGCGTCGGTCAATCTTGTCGCAGGTGATTCCGTCAAAAGAAGTCCGATTCTTCATTTCGGCTATGTCGCCAAAACGGTTATTCTTTCACCGGTGTTTCTGATGATTCTGGCGGTCGTCTTGATCGGCGTTCTGCTTTATATTTTCATCATTTACAGCCGCTATAAAAAGAAGCAGGCTGAAACGAGAAAGCGTCTTCGCGAGATCAAAAACAGCAATTATGTCTCATCGGAGGACTTCGCCGAAATCAGAAAAGAAGCCGAAAAGAAGAAATAAGCAAACGACCGACTGCTTTTTATGAACAGTCGGTCGATTTTTTTTAATGTCCTTTGGGAACTCTGTCAAGCATACCTTTTTCTTTCGTAAGATCGGCGTGAAGCAGGTCGACGAACGTGAAGGTCAATAGGATTTCCGCGAACCAGATGGAGCGGATACCGAAGTAGCGGCTCAGCAGTGTCGAGAAAAACGCGCCGACGATGAATACGCCGATCATGCCGGCATGGAAAAGGCTGCGTTTTAGGAAATTGTTCTCCGTCTTGTGCTTGAACCATTTGACGAGGTAAACGCCGCATTGACGGACGTGATTCGTGCAGAACGTTGTCGCCATCGGGATGTTCTCGGCTCTGCGGAACGTATTGTACTGCATCGAGCACATAAAGTTGACGATGACCTGCGCGATTTGCACGGGAGCTGCCTCCGGGATAAAACCGAGAATCAGCACGACCACGATCTCAAATCCGACGAAAACGGTGTCCCAGCGGACGTGAGAGTGTTTCTTGACCGTATTTGGCAGACATTCGGAGAGAATTGTGCCGCCGAGGTAAGCCGCCATCGGAATCAGATAGTAGAGTGCTTTTTTGAAATCGCCGTTTCCGATGGACATACCGAAAAGCAGGATATTTGCCGTCTGCGCGTTGCAAAAAACGCCGCCGCGGCATGAGTAGGTGTAACCGCCGTAAAAGCCGCCGATGCACATCATCAGGGCAAAAATCCACCATCTCTCGCATTCAAGCAGAAAATCGTCGTTTTCTTTTTTGATTTTTTCCATTTTGTCACTCCGTCACGGTATCATAAAAACACCGCCCGATGAAGAGCGGTGTAAGGGAAACGGTGTAAATTACTTGACCATGTTCTGAAGATTGCCGGTAATTTCATCGATGAAGCTTGAGTCGATACCGAAGAGCTCAACGAAGCCTCTGATTAAATTGATAAGCCAGCAGAGAATATCTATCAGATCTTTCATGCTTACGACTTCCTTTCGTCATAGATTATTTACAATACTACTTTAATATAAATCGGGCGCAAA
This sequence comes from uncultured Clostridia bacterium, assembly GCA_945912145.1. GTDB lineage: Bacteria > Bacillota > Clostridia > Oscillospirales > Acutalibacteraceae > UBA1081. Next base: position 124,819 of record CAMEBF010000003.1, read on the forward strand.
TACAAGTGAAATTCGATTTGTTCACAAATAATTCATCAAAAGGTATTATTTGTGAATTATTTGACCGTGCCGTCGGGATTAAAGAGCGGTAGCTCTTCCAGATAGATCAGATTATCCATGTGGATCGCGTCGCCTTCTGCGAGAATCGCCATGCGGCCGCAGATTTCACCGCCGGTCTGACGGACAAGCTCTTCAAGCGCAGCAAGCGAACCGCCGGTGGAGACGACGTCGTCCACGATCAGGATTTTTTTGCCTTTCATCATGGCGGCGTCGGCGGTATCGAGATAGAGCTTCTGGTCGGACGCCGTGGTGATGGAGCGCACATCAACCTCCATGACGCCGGTCATGTAGAGCTTCGGCTTCTTTCTTGCGAGAAAATACTTTTTGTCGCCGTGCTGTCTCGCCATTTCGTGAATCAGCGGAATGCCTTTCGCTTCGGCTGTGATTAAGTAATCGTATTCCGGCGCTTTCTTCAGAAGCTCGCGCGCACAGGCAACGGTCAGTTCCGCGTCGCCGAAGATGACGAATGCTCCGATGTACAGGTCGTCGGAAACCTTGCAAAGCGGCAACGCTCTGTCAAGTCCCGCGACATTCATTTTATATTCCATGTTGGGTTCCTCCTGTTGATTTCTGATTCTATTATACCGCGAAGAAAAAAAATGTCAATTCCCGTCAGAAAAGAATTTTCGCCGTTTTCTGAAAATTTACAAAAAAAGGATTTCATTTTGTGAAGAATATGCTATAATAAAGTATATTCTTTTCGGAGTGTGAACCATATGGATTCTGTTAAGGTCATTTCCCACAGAGGCGCAAATCGCTACGCGCCGCAGAATACGCTTCCGGCTTTTGAGCGTTCGCTCCAGCTCGGTGTGGACGGCTTTGAAACGGACGTACATATCACGAAAGACGGCATCCCCGTCATTTGTCATAATTATACCATTGACGAAACGAGCAACGGCATGGGACGCATTTCCTCCTATACTCTCAGCGAGCTGAAACAGTTTGATTTCGGTGCATATTACAGCCCAAAGTTCAAGGGTACGCCGATCCCGACGCTCGACGAGTTTTTAGAGCTTGTTGCATCTTCCGATCTTGAGATTATGAACATTGAGCTGAAAAGCCCGAAAGAGAAAGAGACCGGCATCGTCGAAAAAACAATCGAAGCGGTCAAAAAGCATGATTTGTTTGACCGTCTGCTGATCTCGAGCTTTGACAGCCGGCTGCTTGTCGAGGCAAAGAAAATCGACGCACGATGCAAAACCGGTTTTCTCTACTCACCGAATCATCTTGATGCGGTAAAAATGCTCGTCATCCCCATCGCGTTTGCCAAAAAGATCGGCGCAGACGCGTTACACCCGATGGATATCTATGTCAATCCCTTGTATGTCAAGGCGGCGCATAACGCCGGGATCAAGGTCAATGTCTGGACGGTCAATTCCGAACGGAAGATCCGCCAAATGATCCGTTGCGGTGTGGACGGCATCATCACCGACTGCCCTGATAGGGTCAAAGCCGTCATGAAAACCATGAAATAAATTTCGGCCGCCTGCGGGCGGCTTTCGTGTGAGGTAATGTATGAAGATTCAATTTGTGATTCCCTGTCTGCTTGGACTCGAAGCGCCAATCGCCGAAGAACTGCGCGAGATGGGCGCGTCCGACGTGCAGGCCGAAAACGGCCGTGTGCTGTTTTCCGGTGACGAGCATATTCTGGCGCGCGCCAACATCTGTTCCCGCTATGCGGAACGTATTCAGGTGCTGATCGGCACGTTTGAAGCCCATTCCTTTGAAGACCTGTTTCAGGGAACGAAACGTCTGCCGTGGGAGAATTGGATCGGCAGAGAAGACCGCTTTCCCGTCAAGGGCTATTCGCTCAATTCCGATCTGTTCAGCGTCAGCGATTGTCAGTCGATTATCAAAAAGGCTGTTGTGGAGCGTCTGAAAACGAAATACAAGGTCGAGTGGTTCCGTGAAACCGGCGCACTCTATCAGATTCAGTTTTCCATTATGAAAAATAAGGTAAGCCTGCTTCTTGATACGTCTGGCAGAGGCCTGCACAAGAGAGGCTACCGTCCGGCGGCGAATGCCGCGCCCATTAAGGAGACGCTGGCGGCGGCGCTGTGCTATTTCGCGAGACTGCGGGATTTCCATACGCTGTATGACCCGATGTGCGGCTCCGGCACGATTCTGACGGAGGGCGCCATGCTCGTCAAGAATATCGCGCCGGGCGTCAACCGGAATTTTACGGCGGAAGAGTGGCCGCAGATTCCCGCCGACGTGTGGCGTGAAGAGCGTGAACGCGCAAAGTCCCTCGAAAAAGGGGACATTCCCTTTCATGCTTACGGTTCGGATATTGACGGACGCGCTCTGGAGCTTGCCGCCGAAAACGCGAAACGCGCAGGAGTCGCCGATCTGATAACCTTTCAAAAACGCGATGCGGCGGATTTCAAACCCGAGACCGACCGCGGTACGGTGATCGTCAATCCTCCTTACGGAGAACGGCTGCTCGATATTCAGTCCGCGGAAGACCTCTACCGCAAGCTTGGCAATGTCTTTGTGCCGAAACGCGGCTGGAGCTATTCGATCATTACGGCGGACGAGGATTTTGAAAAGGCGTTCGGCCGCAAAGCCGATAAACGCCGCAAGCTCTATAACGGCATGATTAAATGCCAGCTCTATATGTATTTCAAATGACGGAGAATTTTTCAGAAATAATCGAACAGGCGAGAGCGGACGACAGCTATCTCGCGAATACCTGCTTTGAACAGGAGCGTGCGACAGGACTTGACCTTGGCGGTTTTGACTGCAAAAGCGTGACTTTCAGCGCCTGTCAGTTCGTCGGCTGTGATTTCGGGAAGACGAGCTTTACGGAGGTTCGGTTTGAATCCTGCCGCTTTGTCAAATGCAGTTTTCGCGATGCGTACTTCAAAAGCTGCGAGATGAAAAGCTGTCAGGCGGACGGCTGCGATTTTGCACAGAGCCTGTTCCGCGATTGCGTATTGCGTTCGTCGTCGTTCTGTTATGCGTCGTTTGCCGAAGCGAAGATAGAAAATACCCGATGGGAGAATTGCCGGATGAAAGAAGCGGCGGTTACAAGTGTCAAGCTGAAAAAGACGGTTTTCCATGAGGTCGATTTCAGCGGTGCGGACTTTTTCAGAACACCGCTGAAAGGCGTTGACCTGTCGAGTTGTGAAATTGCCGCGATCGGCGTTTCCGATACCTATTCGGAGCTAAGAGGGGTGAAGATCGTGCCGCATCAGGCGGTCGATCTGATTTCTCTGCTCGGCGTGAAATTTTCATAACAGCTTCTTGACATTGGAATCATCCCTTGTTATAATGAGAAAAAAGAAAAAGATGGGAGTAAAAAAATGGCTTGTTTCTTAGTACCGGCTGCCGAAGCGATCGCCGTGACGGTTGCCGTTCAGATTGTGAAAAAGAAAGAACAGAAGGCGACATTGTCCCTTGAAAAACGCGGAGCAGAGGCTTCCTCTCTGACGTCTCAGAACACGCAGAAGATCGCATGGTCCAGAAAGCTCAGATGGCTTTCGTCGATGCTTTGGGGCGGCGTTCTGCTGCTCGCGTTTGAGCATTTATGGCACGGCGAGATTGTCCCGTGGTTCCCGTTTCTGACGGCGGCGTCGAATCCTGCGGATACACTGCAAATGCTGCATGAGCTGGCAACGGTCGGCGTGACGATGGCGGTGCTTGTGACGGTGGTCTGGGTCGGCATGGTGCTTGTCGCCGATGTGGTCTGCAAGCGTAAGACGAAAATCGCCGCCAATGAAGCCTGAAAGGGTAGAAGACGATGACATTACTCATTACCCTGTTTGCGGCGATCATTTCCACTGTCTGTTGGTATCGGCACGCTGAGAATGACAGCATGATGACGGGTACGCTCAGCCTGATTTTCTGGGGTGCGTCGCTCATGTGGTTCGTCGACGCAATCTTTGAGTACGTCGAGCTGAAAGCGGAATTTTTCAATCCTGCGCCGGCTGATGTCTTCAATGACGCGTTGTTGGGACTTGCCGTTGTGGCACTCGGACTGTGCGCTTGGCTCATTGTTCTGCTCATAAAAGACCCGAAAGGCCGTCTGAAAGAAGCATTGCTCAAAAATAAATCATAAAAAAACCGGTTCGGCGTGATGGCTGAGCCGGTTATTTTTGCGGTGAAAAGAAAAATTGAATGACAATATGCTCCGATCAGGATGGATTCACGGTATTTCTTCTTTCGGTGTCATTATGTTTATTATTTTAAGAAATATCTTGTATAATGATAGCCATTATTTGCTTCGAAATCCTCTTCCTTTGTCGACCAATCTATCATCGAAGCCGGTATATACCAAGCTTCTCCGCGGGTTGAATCGGTTTTGAAAATGACAGCTTTGTTGTTGATCGATACTCTTTCATAGATGACTGTGCTTTCACCTGCGTAAGATATTCCGTCGTTGCTGATAACCGAATAGGAATATGGTCCGCGTCCTCTTTCGTATGACAGCCCGGAGCTTGAGTCATACGTGAGATAATATATTTTTTGCAGAAAACCGTCATAAAATAGTAATCCGGTATCACTGGCATCAAAATAAATATACCCACCGTCGGAGCTGCTGTAACCGGTGATTCCCACTAATAAGCAGTTCCCGTATTCGTCCTTAAAATCGCTCAGATTGTAAAAGCCTAAATCCATGACCGATGTCGTCATTTCCGTTGTGGGTACGGTCGTTGTCGGGAGTTCGGTTGTTGTCGGAAGATCAGTTGTTATCGGTATTGTTGTCGATTCGGTCTGTTTTTCCTTGTCCCGGTCATCCGTCGTGCCGGTCGGATTTGCGCTGCAAGCCGTTATGCCGAACAGCATGGTGGCGATAAGGATCAGGACTATAACTTTTTTAGCCATTTGTTTTACCTCCGTAAAATAAAAAAAGTGTGTACAACCGAAGCCATACACACCGAAAAATATAGCTCCAATTGCTACCACACAAATTGAATTTTCTTAACTTCACGCTTGAATCGAGAGAAGCATACGAAAATCAGAGCATACATTTTTACCGGAATAAGAAATGTATACTTCAAACGATTCTGCGCATAAAAAACGACTATTCAATTTGTGTGGTACATATAGTATACCACATTTTTGTTTTATATTCAATATTTTTTCAAAAAAAACCGGCGCAGATGGATGCGTCGGTTGCGAGTTATGCGATTGATGTGAGGAGCTGCGTGATCATGCCGGTTGCGGGTTCGTTTCCGAGCAGAGCCGCCGTACCGTAAGATAGTACTGCCATGATGATACCGGCGATCAGAACACCCAGAGCGATGATCGGCGTCGCCTTTTTGATGTCGATATCTAAGAGTGCCGCAAAGAGTGAACCCGTCCATGCGCCGGTGCCGGGCAGCGGGATCGCCACAAAGAGCAGAAGTCCCCATTGCTTGTAGCGCATGACTTTGTCTTTATTCTTCTCGGTTTTTGCTTCAAGCTTCGTAATGATTCTGTTAAAGAATTTGTATTTCCGCAGCCATTCAAAAATTTTCTTGATGAAAAGAATGATGAATGGCACCGGTATCATGTTAGCGATATAGCAGATGATAAAGGCTTTCCAGAGCGGAACATTCAGTAAAGCTGCCGCGATCAGACCGCCGCGAAGTTCCAGAATCGGTAAGAGAGAAATGAGAAAAATCGTCACTTCTCCGGGAATTTTATTGCCGAAGAGTTCTACAAAAAAGTTCGCTAATGTTTCAGCCAGTTTCGTCAACCCCTGTCAGTTTTTTTCAGATGTTCTTCTGCGCTAAAAATTCCTGCGCCGAAGAGAGAATGCTTTTGTCGTTTTCAAATTTCAGCGTACTCAGCGCGTTATCATAGCTGAGCCAGATGTAATCCTCAATCTCTTCCTGCTGAATGGTCGTCTGCGTGTCGGTCGTGGATGCGACGAAAATGGTTACCCGTTTTTCGACCTTGGCAGCGATCTTGTATTCGGAAGTCGAGCTGAAGCCCTCTATGATATGGATATGCAGCCCCGTCTCCTCTAAGACCTCCCGCTTGGCTGTTGCGATCTCGTTTTCACCGCGTTCAATGTGGCCTTTCGGGAAGCCCCAATGGCTGCTTCTCTTGTTCTTGATCAGCAGGAAGCGGCGTTCTCCGCCTATCGTGCGGAATACGACGGCGCCGCAGGAGCTTTCGTACAGACATTCGAGGGAATATCGTCTGCCTTTTTCAAGAAAGCGGATGGCGTCCTCGATCTCAAAATTGATATATCTTGATTTTTTCGGCGCCACGACGATATAGTTCGGACGCTTGTCCTGATGCCGGACAACGGCAATGATTCTGCCTTCAAAAATATTGACAGGGTGGTTAATGCCCATCACGCAGGCCGAATAGATAAAATTCTTTTTCTCCGTTTTGATCTCGGCGATGCCGAAATTCAACTGATACTGAATGCCTGTTTTGCTGTCAAAGGAATTGAAGGGCTTAGTAATTCGAACTCTTACGTTTTTACCCAACATACCTGTTTTCTTCCTATCGCATATACTGAAAAACATTATACACGATTTTTATATACGTTGCAAGGCTTTTTTTACAGAATGTTGAAAAATCATGAAAACGAAAAAAAACGGCGCGAAAGAGTGCGTCAGGATAAGGTTTCTTCGCCGAAATCATAGAGTAAATTGTTGATTTCAAAAACAGAACTGTGCTGTAAGATGCCGGAGATGATTACGCTGTCGCGTCGGGATTTGGCATACAGCGGCGCATAATTGGCAAATTTGAGCGCGGACTGCGTCTCCTCCAGCTCCAGCTCCATTCCTATGCAAAGCTGGATGAGCGTATTGCGGGAGGGGTTTCTTGCGCCCATAAAGATCTGATAGCCGTAGTTTTCATTGATTTCTGCTCTTTTCAGAACTTTGGCCTTTACAAGTCTTTTCTCTTGGATGATGTCTCTCAGATACTGCGCGATGTCGCCGTTGATCATATAGTCTTCATTCTCTTTGAGATAGGCGTTGATATCGGAGCTCTCTTTTAGACGGCCGAGCATTTCGTCAGTAGGCTTTTTGAGCATTTTGTAATCTCCTTCAAATTTTTCGTGACAAATTCAGTTTATCATGTTACAATAATAAAATCAAGGGTAAGGTGTGAAAGTTTTGAGTTGGCGAGATGACGTACTGAAAAAGGAATACGCGGTGGTCTCTGTACTGAAGCGGGACGAAAACGGTGAGGTTTTGCGGCTGCGTCATAAGCGTCTCGGCAGGGACGTTGTAAAGATTCGATGCCGGGGAAACGGCGAAATCTACCGGAAGTTGATGCGAGTTTGTCAGAAAAATCTCCCGACGATTTATGACGTCTATGAGGAAGACGACATGGTTACGGTGCTGGAGGAATTTATCGATGGCATGACGGTTTCCGATGTCCTGATGAGCGGCTTATACACGCCGAAAGGCGCCGTTGTTGTCTGCCGCAGCATATGCGACGCTTTGTATACGCTGCATTCGATGGATATCATTCACCGTGATGTCAAACCCGAAAACGTCATGATCGAAAATTCCGGCCGCGTGGTGCTGATCGATCTGGATGCGTCGCGTGTTTTTCAATACGGCAAGTCGAAAGATACCAAGGTGATGGGGACAATCGGCTATGCGGCACCTGAACAGTTCGGGTATTCTCAAACAGATAAACGTGCAGACATCTTTTCCGTCGGGGTCCTGATGAACGTGATGCTCACCGGAGAACATCCATCCAAAAGACTGTATTCAGGCAAGCTCGGAAAAGTGATCGAAAAATGCATCGCCTTTGATCCGGCGGATCGATATGCCGACGTCGCGGAGCTGAAAGCCAGTCTGAATAAATTTTAAATTCTTAGCAGTCTGCTTAGTGAAAAAATACCGTAAATGACTATAATCAAATTGTCATTTGCGGTATTTTTTTACATACTGTCGATTTTTTCGGCAAGAATCTTCACGGTGTTATAAAAACTCTCAACCTTCTGCCGGTCTTTGCCGCTGAGCATCGCTTCCATGCGCGTCAGCATTCCGTCGGATGGCTCCACGGAATCAAAGACGAGCCAATCTAAGCTAACCTGCAATATATTGGATATGCGAAACAGCGTTTCCAGTGATGGGATGCGCGTTCCGCGTTCAATGTGACCGATATGTGCGGCGGAAAGAGAGCAGAACTCACCGAGCTGCTCCTGCGTCAGTTTTTTTGATTTTCGCGCCTTGCGGATACGGGCTCCCAAGGCCGCGTAATCGATCTGTCTGTTCAATGCTATCACGCCCTAACAAGTTTATTATAATGAAAAATAAAGAAAAAGTGAATTAACTAAAAGCAGTAAGTATTGACAATAAGCATTATTTTTTGTATAATAAAACAAAATATCAGGATCCGCGATAGGAAAACCGCCGATAGCTCTTTGGCGGACGCATCCAGAGTAAATGTCGTATAGACTTTGAAAACACAAAATCTGATCATGGATCAATAAGGAGATGGTATCATGAGTTTTTGTATCAAATGCGGAAACAAATTGTCTGAGGGGGTAAAATTCTGCGAGCATTGCGGTGCTCCTGTTTTGGAAATGACACCGCCGCAGTCGTCTTTTACTGTCCAGCAGAGCGTACAGACACCACCGCCGCAGACAGCGGCCTACACACAAAACGCGCAGCAGGGGAATGCTCCGCAGTATCATCAGCCGTATGCACAGCGGCCGGGCTTTATCGGCGTCCCGCCGTATCAGTCCGCTCCGGTTTTCCACGTTATGCAGGCACCGGATTACGACAAGTGTGTGGAATGCGCAAGAATTACGGATGTTGTTTCCGCCGTGCTGCTGTTGGCCGCCATTTTGATAGCGTTGTTCGTTCATGCTTATGTGGGAATCGTACTATGTCTGGTCGCTGAATTTGTCGCCCTGATTCCCAATACAAAACTGCAGAATGCTTTTAAAAGAAACAATATGAACTTAGACAGACATGCTGCCAAAGAGCAAGAAAAACATCTCAGAAGAGAGCTGAAAAACAGGTCTCTCCCTTATCGCCTGTCTTGGCTTCTTGCGATTGTTGCTATGGTGACCATGATTATTTTCCTGATTCTGACGAATGTGATGGAAATCTGAGATGGTTCAAAAAAATAGTGTTAGGAGAGACATTTTATGAGTTTTTGTATAAAATGCGGCAGTGCACTCGATAATGACGCAAAATTCTGTGGTCGCTGCGGAACACCCGTCCCGGAGGATGCGACCGGCTCAAATCAGGGGCAGTCTCAGGAGTGCGCAGCCGGAAATCCTTCGGGAGCATCAGCTTGCACATCGAATCCGGTACCGAAGCCGCAGGCGCATGCCGACCGATCCGGTGTCGGTACGGTGCCGCCTTATCAGCAGACGTATCAACAGCAGCGTGGAGCAGGAAGCATCCCGAACTATCGGCAGCCGTCCTATGGACAGAACGGTTATTACGGAGCAGCTTATCAGCCGCAGACGTCCCCTGTTGCGGAGCTGTCAAAAAAGGTTAAGACAGAAGCGATTATCTGGTTCTGTATCGCCGTATATCAGATCATATTGGGATTTGTGAATCTAATGCTCGGGGATTATGCTGTAGCTACGGGGCTGATTCTGTTTTGCATTGCAGGACTGAATCTTTACGCTGCGAGCAAAGATCTGCAATATAGCAAAGACGTCCTTGTGAACCCGGTCGGCATTGTAGAAAAGTATAAGCCCGTCACGGGACTTGTTGTGACGCTTGGTTACAATCTTTGTTTCGGCGGCATTCTGGGTGTCATCGGTTCGGTTTTCAGCTTTTTGACCAGAGAATATGTCCAGAAAAACGAAGCGGTATTTCTGAATATCGAAGCACAGGCTGTGCAGTAGCAATGCGCACCTCGATGAGATGATGAAGAATCCACGGAGAATAAGAAAGCGACCATTTACACGGATTTCGTATAACAGGGATGTGTGGTGAAACTATGAAGTATTGCGGAAATTGCGGTAAAGAGAATGTGGAGAATGCTTTTTGCTGTCAAAAGTGCGGATATATTTTTCCGGACATGAAAAGAAATCAGGTTGGCGCTTTCCCCGATGTTCAGCCGTCTCGACCGCAAAGTGGGAATCCTCCGACTGCTCCGGGAAAGACAAAACGACATCAGTTTTCAAAAAAAGAAAAAATCGCGTGTATCGTGTTGTCTGTTTTGATCGTCGTTATAGTTGCACTTGATTTTGTTCTATATAAAAGCCTCGGCGATGATTTGTTCGGTCTGTCTAAAACCGAAGCCTGTGAGATCATATACGATTATTTAAGCGATAACGAGCTTGTGAACGAGACGGCCGGCGGTTATACGGAAGTCTATCTTCCCGGACAGAAGAAGAGCGGCGAGGACAGTATCTCCTTTTGGCGGTATCAGTTGCCTGCCGATTATACGAATGTGACTTATCAGGATATTCAAGCAGACGGTTATGTTTCGTTTCAAGTGAGCGGTTCCCGTTTCAAAGGCTATTCTTTGCTGATGTTTGAAAATGATTCTTCCAACGCTGTTGAACTGAATGTTACCATTGATAAGAATAAAAAAGTCACCGGTATATCGAATGAGAATCAGCATATCAGCTTGAAGCCATTTACGGACGAAAAAACGGTGAATCGTATTCATCGTTATGACAAATATCAGTCAGATATTTCAACAATTCAAGAGATATACGGAAATATGTATTTTTACAATCATTCTGTTGATGAACTGGTTGAAAATATCTTTCTTAATCCTGAAGTTGAGATTATTCCGTATGACGAGGACTTCTCTCTTTATCAAATCGTCATCAGTGGAAAATATTGCCCATATGTGTTTGATGCTTCCTGGTATACGGAGCAAGGTGAACTGACGATAGATATCAATGTTGATAATCCGGATGAATCAGTTGCAACCGGCAGTAATGCGGTATTAGAGTCGTTTGAATATTATGTGTTTCGCTCATACAGTTACTGAGACAGTACCCGTTGACTTTCGGAGGAATCGTTATTTTCTGAAACCCAAGCTGCACACAGCATTGTTTGTGCAAAATCTTTCAGAAGTGTTGCAACTTTACAAAAATGCGTGTATACTATAAATTATATTCAGCTGGATAACAAAGGGGATATTGTATGAAATACTGTTATTCCTGCGGTAAAGCACTTGGGGACGATGCGAATTTCTGTCCGTATTGTGCCTCCCGGCAGCCCAATGCCGAAACGCCTGTCGAAAGCCGGATTCCTCTGAAAAACTGCATCTCCTGCGGAAGGGAGCTGGATGCGGACGCGAATTTCTGTCCGTATTGCATGACCAAGCAGATTCCCGAGCAGATGGCCGCGCCCATTCCGGAAAAGAAGAAAAGAAAGCCTCTTGCCGTCATTTTACCTTCTGTCGCTTCGGTTCTGATTATCGCTGTCGTATGCGCTGCGCTTCTGCTGTCCTCCCGGGATAACGGACAGATTCCCGTCGGGGCTTCGGGAGTGGAGCTGTCGGGCGATCTGATGACTGCCGATATTGTTGACGCCGGGACGCAGCCCGTAGCCTCCGATTTATCCGGTAATGCGGGAACTGCCGCGCCATCCGCCGAAAAAGACATGACGCAGGGCGTTTCCGACGGTACAACGGCGAAAGCCGGAGAAACGACCAAGGCTTCGTCTGCTGCGGATTCCACCGCCACAACAAAGGCGACGGCAGCGACAACAAAAGCCGGTGCGACAACCACGAAGGCACCATCCACGACAAAAGCCCCGGTCACGACGACAAAAGCTTCGTCAACGACAAAGGCTCCGGTCACGACAACGAAAGCACCGACGACACAGGCTCCGACAACCGTCGCAAAGGACTGGTTGACTTCTTCCGTTTCCGGCGGCGTCGAGATCACAGGAATCGGAAAGGTATCGCCGTCCGGCAATTATGTGATTCCATCTTCCATAGATGGAAAAACGGTTGTCGGCATCGCCGGGCATGCTTTTAAGAATGAGGATTCTATCCGCACCATCATGATTCCGAATACCGTCCGTTATATCGGCTATCAGGCGTTTTATGATGCAGACGGTCTGACAAGTATTACAATTCCGGCGTCGGTCACCATGATCGATACCAACGCGTTTACGGAGTGTTCCGCACTTTCGACGGTTTATATCCGTTCGACCTCCATCAGCGTGGAAACCTATTCCTTTTCCACGCGCTATCAGAGAAACTGTAATCTGACGATCTACGCGCCGTCGTCAACCGGCTTGCAGTCCGCCTGCGTGGTCTGGGACGCCGACTATGTCGCATGGAACGGTTGACGGAAAACGATAAAACATAGTTGATCTGCCGGATGCGGCTGTATGAAAGGAGAGACGGAAAATGAAGAAAAGCAGACAGCTTCTTTCTTTTGTCATGGCGATTCTGATCCTCCCCGTGTGTGTGATCGCAGGGGAGGCAAACGGGGACTCTGTTTCCGCATGGCTGACAGTCGCTTCCGATTCCTATGAAATCGACGACGAAATTGAGATTCACGCCGTGATCCGGAATAACACGGCGGAGATAATCCGCAACGTGACGATCAGCTGCGGTGTTCCCAAGGGCTTTTCGCTTCTCCACGGTACCGTGAATGCCGCCTCTTACGGCAGCATTGAGCCGGGTTCGAGCCGGGAGCTGATTTATTGCATCAAATATCCCGGCAGAGTATGCAAAACAGGCGATGTGAACGATGACGGAAAGGTCGGCGCAACAGATGCCCGACTGGCGCTTCGTGCTTCCGCCGGTCTTGACAAACTGACCGATGAGCAGATCATCAGAGCCGATGCAAACGCCGACGGGAAGATTATGGCGACGGATGCCCGGACGATTCTGCGTGTCTGTGCGAGAATTGAGTCGTTTGCCGCCGAGACGGTTCTTGTGCCGTCTCCCGATTCCGTCGAATACGATCAGGAAAGCTATCTCCCCTCAGAAGCGGCGATGATCAAAGTTGAGGAATCCTTAAGTGTGAACGGAAATCTGTACGATATAAGGCTTTATGCTCGTTATGAGCTTCCGGAAACAACAGTCAGACCGACTGCCGCTCCCACCACCGCTACTACGATAGAACCGGTGACAAACGCTCCGACTGAGCCGGTTACTGCGCCGACGACAGAGCCGGTGACGGAGCCGTCGACGCCGCCGATCACGCAGACTGAGGAAACGACAACGGAAACAATCGCATGGTATACGAATCCGGTTGAAGGCGGTGTGGAAATCGCCGGCATTGCCAAGAAAGAACCGTCATGCAATTATGAGATTCCCGCAGAGATTAACGGACAGCCTGTTGTCGGGATCGGGGCGGACGCCTTCCGGTATGAGAATATCCGCAGCATTGCGCTGCCCGACACGCTTCGTTATATCGGACACTCCGCTTTTTATTCGGTTGACGCGTTGACTTCGATTACGATTCCGGCATCTGTGGCATATATCGATACGAATGCCTTTACGGATTGCGATTATCTGGCCTGCGTGTATATCGAAGCGACCGAAATCGAGATTGCTTCGTTTGCTTTCTCGACGCGCTATCAGCGAAAAGTGGATCTGACCATCTATGCGCCGCCTTCGACGGATTTGGCGTTCCGTGCCTGGCTCGAATGGGATGCGGGCTTTGTCGAATGGTACGGAGATGAGGATGCATCACTTCTGAATTGAAATACTGATATAAAAAAGTGCCTGCGAAAAGCAAGCACTTTTATTTTTTGTTATGGAGATTATCTCTTTTTCTCCCAACCCTCGAAGATCTCATCGAATACATATTCGTTGTGCTCGTCGGGAGTATGATCGTTGTACCAGACCTGTGCGAAGAACGGATTGGTCTTGGCGACCTCGTCGTAGTTCCACTTCTCGGTAGGAACGATACATTTCGGGCACCAGTGACCGCCCTTGAGGATCAGCGTCGGGCTTGCTTCAAACTCGTTGCCGCAGGTGCCGCATTTCCATGTCAGCTTGGTCTTCATGTCGCCCTTGGTCATCTTCTTGCTCAGGCACTTACCGCCTCTGAACTCGGCAGCTTTCTTCATATCGTTCAGGTCGAGCTCGGAAGTGGGCTTGCTCTCATCGTAACCGTGGTCGAGCTTGAAAGCATCAGCAGCGGAATTTCTGGTGTCGTAATGCTCGAGATCGAACATCGACCAGTAACCGCCGATCTTCTGCCAGTCTTCATAGGTGCCGTAGTAAGCGGAGAGTCTGTCGGGATCCTTGGTCTTGATCCAGTCAAGAGTACCCCACTTGGGCGTCTCGGCAATCTTTTTCATGAACGGCTTCGCGCAGGCGGCGATGAGCTTCTTCGTGGGGATCAGCTTGGGAATTCTGAAGTAGAATTCAACCTGTTCAGCCATTCTGTCGAAGTACATCTCAACGGGGAGATTCTCACGGAAGTGGAGATAATGCTCAAGCTTGTCGCTGTCTGCGTAGAACTGACCGTGGAAGTTCTTGAGCGTGAACCAGTTGGGATCGAACAGATCCTTGGGATCGCCCAGACCGATACAGCCGAGCAGGAGTTTTTCAAATTCGTAGTTGGTGAGTCTGTATTCCTTACCGGAACCGATGTTGTAGAAGCTGTTCCAGAATTCTTCGGGAAGATTCTCTTCGGTAACGAAGTTTGCCATCAGACGGCCGGAATCCTCAACCGTAGCCCACTCCAGAACGCCGTTCAGCGGAACGTGATACATGATGGGCTCCATGTTGTGAAGGAGAGCAGGATAAAGAATACCGGACTGACGCATAACAACCCAATGCTTGATGCCGCTTTCAACGAAAGTTCTTTCAGCGATCGTCTTGGAGGCTGCGTAATGGTCATAGATGGAGATCTTGATGGGATCGCCGCAGCGTCCCCAGTGGATGGGGTAGTTACGGCAGCCGGTTTCGGCAACCGTACCGATGTAGCAGACCTTGATGTCGTCAGCGTTGGGCTGCGCGAGAACGGCCTTCACGATGTATTCGGCAGCCGTCGTGTTGGTCTTCAGCGTGGAATAGGGCTTGTAGTCCGCAGCGGGAGAAACCATGCCGCCGATGTGCAGAACGTAATCTGCGCCGGTGATGCCTTCGAGAATGCTCTCGTAATCAAGCAGATCGCCCCAGATGACTTTGACATTCGGATAGGAAAGATAATCTTTGAGCAGCTCAAAGTTCTTTTTGCTCTTTCTGGCGAGAAGTCTGATGTCAACCTCATTGGGCTTTTTCAGCAGTTCCTGAAATGCCGACCAGCCCATTGTGCCGGTACCGCCTGTCATAAAAACAGTTTTCTTTTGTGCCATTTGAAATTCCTCCAAACATGGTAGTATATTTTTTCTTAACCTTAGTCATTATAAAACAAAACAGAGCGTCATTGGTTATCATTTTTTGAACAAATACGCCGAAATGTAAACTTTTTGTGAACTTGTTTGAATTTAATGTGAATTGAGCATTATGATGTCGGGTTCTCCGCTTTTTGCAGTCCGTTGTTGTCGATCGTGTAGCCGTTTTTGTAGATCAGCTCACCGACGCAAACGGGCTTCAGTCCTGCCTGCTTCAGATAATCGAGAATCTCCGGCAACGCTTCGGCAGTGTGCTCCGTTCCGGTGTGGAACTGAATGATAGAGCCGCTTTTTACCTTCGACGTCACCCGGCGAATGATCTCCTCCGCCTCAATATTCTTCCAGTCCAGCGTATCCCCACCGGCAGCGGTTGGATGGGAGCCGGTGTTTTTTTAGTGTAAATTTTTTGTAATTCGCTTGACCATTATCTGGGTTCATGCTATAATGACAAAAAAATTAAATGTGGGTTGTTTTTTAAGGAGATGTATTGAATGACCACTACGGTATTTTCTGCTGTCGCTTATAAGCTGATGGTGCTTTTGATGACAATTTTCTATGCTTTTACGCCTTATGCAGGGCCTGCGACCGATGATGTGATTCAGGCGAGTGATGATGCAAACCTGCATGTGGTTCTTTGGGCAGATTCTCAGGTTTCCAATTATCTCCCTAAAAGAACACCGTATTTTGACGCAGCCTGTGAGGATTTAAAAAATGCGCAGTCCGATATCGACGCTCTCCTGATTGCCGGGGACATCGCCGAAAACGGTTTGCTGTGCGAGTATGAATATGTTTCCGATCATCTGAAAGATTCCGGAGCAGAAAACTATCTCATGGCAGTCGGTAATCATGATGTCAGAATGAAGGTTTACAAATCTACCGTAAACACATTTGCCCACTTTACAAACAGTCTGAATGAAAATGCGGACAGCGAGCTGTCGATTGATGCGCTGCATTATACCTATGATATCAATGGATACCGATTCATTGTCATGGGAACGGACAGAACCGAGTTTGAGGAATCCTATTTTAATGACGAACAGCTTGCCTGGCTTGATGCCAACCTCAAAGAAGCTACTGCTGACGGCAAACCTGCTTTTGTTGTATGCCATCAGACTTTGAAGAATACACACGGTCTTCCCGACACATGGAACAGCCCGATTGAAAGCGCAGGTTCTGTGGGCGATCAGTCCGATGCGCTGTACGAGATTATGAACCGCTACCCGAATGTGTTCATGATTTCCGGTCACCTTCATACCGGTATCGGTCAGTATACCTATGAGAAAATCGGCGAAATCAACTCCATCAATCTTCCTTCTCTCACAATCAACAACAAAGACGGCGAGTATAATGACGCCGGTATCGGCTTTACCATGGAAGTATTTGACGACAGCGTCGTTTTCCATGCAAGAGATTTTGCCAAGGGCATTTATCTTCCCGAGTATGACATTGAGATTCCTCTTGTATAATCATGGATCAAATGGCAGATAAGAATAGAATGTAATCGATATACTGGCTCCGTATTTCTTGCGGAGTCAGTTTTTTTGTCAATATGTCACGTTTTGCTTCACGGTGAATCACGGTTATTTTTCGGCTTTTCCTGCATTTTGCAAAGTTTTACACCGCTCCTAACCTCCTGATAATGCTTTCCGTCATAATTCAAACGGTCAGCTGCATATCATGGAAATGACAAGGAGGAATTGCTATGAGCATAACCAACATATTTATTTCGCATGATAAAACCGAACGCCTGCTCCGGCAGTCAGAACTGCACAGACGCTGTATCTTGCTACTACAGGCGAAGAGGGCAAAGTCATGAACGCCATTTATGCGCGGCAGTCGATTGACAAAAAGGACAGCCTGTCGATCGAAGGGCAGATTGAACTGTGTCGCAAATTCGCCGGAAATGATGCCGAGGTGTTCGAAGACAAAGGCTATTCCGGCAAAAACATCAAGCGTCCGGCGTTTACGGAGCTGATACGCTCTGTCGAATCAGGATCGGTCAAGAAGATTTTCGTCTACCGTCTTGACCGTTTCAGCCGCAGTATTGCGGATTTCAGCCGACTGTGGGAGCTTCTGGAAAAGCACGGCGTTGCATTTCAGTCTGTTACGGAGCAGTTCGACACGTCGTCGCCGATCGGCAGAGCGATGCTGAATATTGTTCTGGTCTTTGCGCAGCTTGAGCGGGAAACCACTGCCGAACGAGTCAAAGACAACTACCGGCACCGTTTCAGGCTCGGCGCATGGACAGGTGGTCCTGCACCGTACGGCTTTGATCTCGCCAAAATAACCGGCGACGGCCGACAGGTTTCGTCGCTGGTTCCGAACCCGGAGAGGTCACGGATCGTGCAATCGATTTTTGAGGCGTATGCGAAGCCGGAGACCTCTTTGCGTGGGATTGCCAATGCGCTGACGGAAAGGGGAGTACACGGGCCGAAACGGGAGATGTGGGACAATGTCACGCTCTCCCGTATTTTACACAGTCCTGTTTATGTAAAAGCCACGCCGGACATCTATTGGTATTATTTGGCGAAGGGGCTGAAAACGGAGCTTCCGGTTGAGGCGTTTGACGGGATTCATGCCTGCAACCTGATCGGAAAGCGTGATCGCGCCAAAAACAAGTATAATGCCTTACCGGATCAGATGCTTACGGTGGCGAATCACGAGGGATTGATTGGTGCGGAGCTTTGGCTCGCCGTACAGGAGAAACTGGAACACAATTCTCAGATCAATCGCGCCAATGCCGGGAAATATTCGTTCCTGACAGGCCTGCTCAAATGCGCCAAGTGCGGATATGCCCTGAAAATCGCGGGGAGTGACGGAAGCCTCAATCTGCTGTGCTCGGGCAGATCGAATTTCTCGGTATGCGACGCTTCGATTCAGGTTGATATCCGGGAGCTTGAAGATTACATAGCCGGACAGATCTCCGAAATCCTGCAGGAGTCGCCGCCGACGGAAATCATTCCCGAACCCTCGGAACTGTCGGCGGAGGTTCTTTTGATCGAGCAGAAAATCGATCGGCTTGTGAGTGCGCTTGCCGAATGCAGCGATGTGTCGGCGCAGTACATTTCAAAGCAGATCGAAGTGCTGCATAAACAGCGAGAAGAGCTGCTCAAAAGATCGCAGCACGAAACGCCGGACGTGAAACATCTGGATTTTGATGCCCTTTCTTTTGAAGAAAAGAAGCTGATCGCTAAAGAGTTCATCGAACGCATCGAAATCTCCGGAAAAAATGTCAACATCATATGGAAAATCTGACCCTGCGTAACGGAAAAATACGTGGGGTCATTTTTCTGTAATTATTCATTCCGGAACAAACAATTATCCACCTGTTTCAAGTATCCGCAGTCGGTCAGAACACTCATCTACACGACGAATGCAATCGAGAATTTCAACCGTCAGCTTCGTAAGGTAACAAAAAGCAAAGCGGTGTTTCCGAACGATGACAGCCTTTTAAAATACTTTATTTTGCCCAAATGGATATTACCCGAAAATGGACGGGGAAGGGTAAAATGAACGGCTTCCTTAAAGCAACCGCCCTTGACATGCCCCGTTCTTTCTGCTAATATGCAATTATGGGCGGTAAGCCGTCCTGCGACTTACCAGCCCGATTACCATCCTGTGTTTTATGCCATTTTTCGTGTTTACACAAAATGTGAAATGGAGCATAGACCATTTTCCTTGTCAAGGAACGCTACGTTTTTGCCTTTGACAACTCAAACATCCTATGCTGTGCTGAAAACATAACCGTTTTCGGTTATCAATATTTACATAAAATACAGCAAGTTGGTTCAACCACTTGACTTTTTATAGGAGAAATAAAAGATGACAGAAAAAGAAAAAATGATAGCGGGAAAAATATATGACCCGTCCGATAAAGAACTTGTGACACTCAGAACAAAAGCTCACAGGCTCAGTAATGAATACAACGAGCGCCTTGAAACAGATGAAAGACGTGCCGAAATTATAAAGGAGCTTGGCATAGCCGGGGATTCCTTTTATTTGCAAGGACCGGTTCAATTCGATTATGGTTGCTTCACATCCATCGGAACAAATTCCTTTGCAAATTTCAATTTTACTTGTCTTGACTGTTGTCCTGTGACGATTGGCGAAAATGTATTTTTTGGCCCTAATGTTTCGCTTCTTACGCCCATACATCCGCTTCGTTGGCAGGACAGAAATCAGTATGTAAAGCAAGATGGTACGCCTACCGATAAAGAATACGCCAAACCAATTACGATTGGCAACAACTGCTGGATTGCAGGAAATGTCACGATATGCGGCGGCGTTACGATCGG
>CAMEBF010000004.1 GCA_945912145.1 uncultured Clostridia bacterium
TATCTACACCATATGAGGGGGCTTTTGTACTGTCCGCACAATTTGGGGCAGTTCAGAAAATCAGACGGGTGCTGCTTTGTTTTGTGGTATTAAATCTCCGGGATATCGATCGTGACTTCTTTGCCCTCTCTGGCGGAACGGACGATGCCGTCGATGATCGCCTGGTTGTAGATGATCTGGCTCGACGGAACGGGAGCCGGAAGACCGTACTTGACCGCATCGATAAACGAACGGATCTTTTTATCGAAGTTATCCGCATCGTTTTCTTTTTCGGGAATGACCGTCTCAACGGAATTGCCGGCAACCTCATGATAGATTTTCAGCGGGCCGCCGATGGAGCCGTTCCAGCACTCGGTCGAGGGAATGCGCAGACCGCCTTTTGTGCCCATGATGATGGTATCGCCGGGGGTGTCAAGGTTCATTGCCCACGCGATACGGAAATCGAGCAGGATGCCGCCCTCAAGACGGATAAAGCCCGCGCCGAAATCGTCTACGCTGAACTTCTCGGCATATTCGGGATGATTGGGATAGGTCGCCGGGTCCTTGCCGAAGAAATCGGACAGATAGCCCGAAACGGTCAGCGGCTTCGGATAGCCGATGGCGTTGAGTACCATATCAAGCGAATAGCAGCCGATGTCCGCCAGCGCGCCGATGCCGGCCGTCTCGTCCTCGATAAAGGACGTGCCGTAGGGAGTGGGAATGCCTTTCCGTCTTCCGCCGCCGGTCTGGATATAATAAATCTGACCGAGCTCGCCGGACTCCACAACCTTTTTCACCATCTTCATATTCTCATCAAAACGGGGCTGGAAGCCGATGGAAAGCACCTTGCCGCTCTTCTTCTCGGCGCGGCAGATTTCGACGGCCTCGTCAAGCGTGACGCACATGGGCTTCTCAAGCAGGACGTTGACGCCGTGCTCAAGCGCATAAATCGTACAGGGAGCATGCTGACGGTTGTAGGTGCAGACGCTGACGGCGTCGATGTCGGGCTCGTTATCGATCAGCTCGCGGTCGCTCATATAAATCTTTGCGCCCTCGATGCCGTTATCCTCGGCGAACTTCTGCGCCTTGCCGGGGACGATATCCGCCAGCGCGACGATCTCCACATCGGGACATCTTTTATAACAGGCGGCGTGCGCCTCCGCGATC
This sequence comes from uncultured Clostridia bacterium, assembly GCA_945912145.1. Taxonomy (GTDB): domain Bacteria; phylum Bacillota; class Clostridia; order Oscillospirales; family Acutalibacteraceae; genus UBA1081. The sequence goes on from CAMEBF010000004.1 coordinate 1,147, forward strand.
CAGCCTGTTCCGATAATGCCGACTTTTACCTTTTTCGACGCGTCAACGGTATGCGTCTCGGTGTCGGTCTTAAAACGATCAAGAATATTCTCTGCCATGGAAAAACCTCCAAATGTAGTTTTGCATTTGTCATTTTAGCATAATTTTCAGAGAAACACAAGCCCAAATCAAATAATTTTCAACAAACAAGAAAAAATAATTTTCCTTTTACAACAAGAACGACAAAGCCCGCAGGGCAAACGCTCTGCGGGCTGATTTCTGATTCTTTATTCTTTCGGTTTGATGCCGTAGAAGTGAATGACGTTCATGTCCTCCTCCATGTCGAGCCCGTGGGAGCCGCATCCGCCGTCGATTTCATGACAGCCGTGGTCGGGACAGAAGCCATAGAAAACATCGTGGTCTTTCCACTTTTCTTTGATTTTTTCCACAAGCTCCGTATAGTAATCCACATTCTGCCGCAGCGCGTCCATCGGGATAGGCGCTTCGGGACCGTACTTATGCATCATGCCGTCGTAATTGCCGTTATAAATGACAATCAGGTCATACGAATCCTGTTCAAGAAGTTCCATTGCTTTTTTGTTGACGTCTTCAAGCGAATCATAGATGAAATAATCCATGTCGCGTTCCAGAAAGATTTTCGAGATGCTGTCGCCGCTTGTCGAGACGATCGCCGGCTTTTTGCCGTTTTCCAGAAACGCGTCAAAGAGCGTATGGGTTTTCAGAACGGGCTTTTCGTAGCGTTTAATGCCGTGGACGTCGGGCATGACGCCGGTGTACATCGACGCAAAACAGACCGGCGTGACGCTGGGCATGACAGAGAGCATCGGCACGGCGAGATCGGAAGCGAGCGCCGCTTTTGTGAATTTTTCCGTATACTTCATATAAAGCCAGAGTGCGACGGCATCGGGATTATAGAGCACGGCGCGGTCGATCTTTCTGCCGCCGAGCTTCTTTTCGGCAAGCGACATCAGAAGCGGATTGGGCGACGCGGTATTCCCGGTATTTTCGATACCGAACATCGACAAGACCGAGGCGTACACCGATGAGATGCAAACGGAACTGTATAAATCTGACATAAGATGCCTCCCAATCAAAAAAAACAAAGAATCTTACCCTTATTTTGAATGTTCAAATTGCAAAGTTCAAAGTTCAATGGAGGAAAAGGCTTCGCCTTTTGATTCATTTTAAATACGCGCTACAGGCATATCATGATTCAAGCCCGCAGGGCTTCCGAAATTGCACTTTGCACTTTGAACTTTGCTCATTGATCCTTGTAAAATGCGGACAGAGGGTATCTGCCCGCAAATTCTTTAAACTTTTATACTTTTGCCACAGCAATGGTGACGGTTTCACCGTTGATATCCCACTCTTTGCCGTCGGCAGCATTATCGTTGATCTCGTCCGCCAGAACGACCGCTGCGATGGCGGCTTCGTTCTTCTTCGCAACATCGTAAATCTTCGCGTTGCCGGCAAGAGAAACGGTGATTCTGTCCGTCACGTTGAAGCCCGAATCCTTACGCATCGTCTGAATCTTGCTGATCAGCTCCTTGACGTATCCCTCTTCGATCAGCTCCGGCGTCAGGTCGGTATCGAGCGCGACCGTAACGCCTTTATCGGAAACGGTGAACACGCCCTCTTTCTGCTTCGTATCGATCAGAACGTCATCCGCGGAAAGCTCCACGTCGCCGCCTGCGAGCGTCAGCGTCAGCTTGCCCTCGGTGTCAAGCGTCTTCTTGGCAGAGGACGGCAATTCCGCAAGCGCGGTTCTGATCTCGCCGAGCTGTTTGCCGTATTTCGGGCCGAGTGTGCGCAGCTGCGGCTTAAAGGTATAGGTAACGAACGACTCCGCATCGGAATCAAAGTCAACATTCTTAACATTCAGCTCATCGCGGATAATATCCACATAGGTACTCTCAAGCTTCTTCTCGCACTGGACATACATTGTGGAAAGCGGCTGACGGTTTTTGATGTTTGAGCCGTTTCTCGCCGCGCGTCCGAGCACAACGATGTCGATGACTTCGTCCATATCGCTTTCGAGCTTCTTATCGATCATGCTTTCGTCCACTTCGGGGAAATCGCACAGGTGTACGCTTTCCGGCGCGGACTTATCCACACTACGGACAAGGTTGAGGTAGATCGACTCCGCCATAAACGGAATCATCGGTGCTGCCGTCTTCGCCGTGGTTACAAGCGCAGTATAGAGCGTCATGTAGGCGGCAAGTTTGTCGTCGGGCAGTCCCTGCGCCCAGTAGCGTTCGCGTCCGCGGCGGACATACCAGTTACTCATCTCATCGACGAAGCTCTGCAGCGCCTTGGCGGCCTCGGGAATGCGGTAATTGGCGAGATTGTCGTCCACCGCCTTGACCATGGAATTAAGCTTGGAAAGCAGCCACTTATCCATGACGGTGAGCGCGCAATCGTGAATATCATATTTGGTGGGGTCAAACTCGTCAATATTGGCGTACAGCACAAAGAACGCATAGGTGTTCCACAGCGTACCCATGAACTTGCGCTGTCCCTCTGTGACGGCCTTATCGTGAAAACGGTTCGGCAGCCACGGCGCGGAGTTCGTGTAGAAATACCAACGGATCGCGTCGGCGCCGAGCGTCTCCAATGCGGAAAACGGATCGACGGCGTTCCCCTTGGATTTACTCATCTTCTGACCGTCCTTATCCTGAACGTGACCGAGCACGATAACATTCTTATAAGGTGCCTTATTGAACAGCAGCGTTGAGATCGCGAGCAGTGAATAGAACCATCCTCTCGTCTGATCGACGGCTTCGGAGATGAAGTCCGCCGGGAACTGCGACTCGAACAGTTCCTTATTCTCAAACGGATAGTGGTGCTGCGCGAACGGCATGGAGCCGCTGTCGAACCAACAGTCGATGACCTCGGGAACGCGTTTCATCGGTTTGCCGCACTTCGGGCATTTGATCGTGACAGCATCGATATAGGGTCTGTGCAGCTCGATCTCGTCAGGACAGTTGTCGCTCATGCTCTTGAGCTCTTCAATCGAACCGATTGCATGACGCTCGCCGCATTCGCACTCCCAGATGTTCAGCGGCGTACCCCAGTAACGGTTCCGGCTGATGCCCCAATCCTGGACGTTTTCGAGCCAGTCGCCGAAGCGTCCCTTGCCGATGCTTTCGGGAATCCAGTTGATCGTATTGTTATTGCGGATGAGATCCTCACGAACGGCGGTCATCTTGATGAACCAAGACTCTCTTGCGTAGTAGATCAGCGGTGTGCCGCAGCGCCAGCAATGGGGGTAATCATGCTCGAATTTCGGCGCGTCGAAGAGCAGACCCGCCTTGTCGAGATCAACAAGCACCAGCGGATCGGCCTTTTTGACGAACACGCCGGCATAGGGCGTCTCTTCGGTCAGGTTGCCCTTACCGTCCACAAGCTGTACGAACGGCAGATCGTAGCGTTTTCCGACTCTCGCGTCGTCCTCACCGAACGCCGGCGCGCAGTGGACGATGCCGGTACCGTCCGTCATGGTGACGTAGCTGTCGCACATCACGAAAAACGCCTTTTTGTGCTGCTTCTCGCAAATGGGCAGGACATAATCAAACAGCGGTTCATATTCTTTATATTCAAGGCTCTGTCCCGGGAAGCTCTCTAAAATCTCGTAAGCGGGAGCATCCTCCGTCGCGAGCTTGCCGAGCACTTTATCGAGCAGAGCTTCCGCCAGATAATAGGTATAGCCATCCGCGGCCTTGACCTTGCAGTAGGTGTCTTTCGGGTTGACGCAGAGCGCGACGTTCGACGGAAGCGTCCAGGGCGTCGTCGTCCAGGCGAGGAAGTAGGCGTTCTCCCCTTTTACCTTGAAGCGGACAACAGCGGAACGCTCTTTGACGAGCTTATAGCCCTGTGCGACCTCATGCGAGGACAGCGGCGTACCGCAGCGCGGACAATAGGGAACAATCTTGAAACCCTTGTAGAGCAGATCTTTATCATAAATTTGCTTGAGCGCCCACCATTCGGATTCGATATAATCGTTCTCATAGGTGACGTAGGGGTGATCCATATCCGCCCAGAAACCGACGGTACGGGAGAATTCCTCCCACATCCCCTTATATTTCCAGACGCTCTCTTTACAATGCTTGATGAACGGCTCCAGACCGTATTCCTCGATCTGCTCCTTGCCGTCAAGACCGAGCATCTTTTCGACCTCTAACTCAACCGGCAGACCGTGCGTATCCCAGCCGGCCTTTCTCGGCACCATGCAGCCTTTCATCGTGCGGTAACGGGGAATCATATCCTTGATGACACGCGTCAGGACGTGGCCGATATGCGGTTTGCCGTTGGCGGTCGGCGGACCGTCGTAAAAGACATAGGGCGTGCCGTGCTCTCTGTCTTTGATGCTTTTTTCAAAAATCTCTTCATCGCGCCAGAATTTCTCGATTTTCTTTTCCTGCTCAACGAAATTCACGTTGGGCGAAATCGGTTCATACATGGGGATTTCTCCTTTCCAAAAAATAAGTCTTCGCCCTGCGAAAACAGGACAAAGACCGAAACTGTACTTTGCTATACCACCTGAATGCCACCATACCGTCATATGTGTCCGCGATAACGGGCGAACGCCGGAGAAGCTTACTTTTCGTAAGAAGTTCAGCTCTCAGCTCCGAAGTGATCGTCATTCCCGACCGTATTGCCGACCTCACACCGCCGCCGGCTCGCTTGGAATCGTGAAAGGGAACGCCTGTCTTCATCACAGCTTTTGATGCTATCGTTGTTATTTTATCACAAGTTTCCTCCGAATGCAAGCATTTGCAGCAATTTTTTTACAGAAGAAATCACCGCCCGAAATGAGCGGTGATGCGTTTTATAAGACTTTATCCAGAACGAACACGGCGAAAAGCGTATTCGCCCAGGCGAACCAGCTCCGGGTGAAAGCGTTCGGATCGTCGCAGTCGAAGCCCTCGTGCATAAAGCCCGTTCCGGCGTCGGTTGTCATCAGAAGCTTCAGAATCCGGTCGGACGTTTCCTTGTCGCTCGTCGTCAATGCCTCCATAATCAGAGCAATGTGCCAGATATAGCGATCCGGCGTATGCGGACTGCCGACTCCGGAAGCCGCCTTGCCGACGAAGTAATACGGATTCGCACAGCTTAACACGAAGCGTCTCGTGTTCCGATACAGTTCGTCATCCTCGCTGCAATAACCGAGATACGGCAAAGAAAGCAGGCTCGGCACATTGGCGTCATCCATCAGGAGAGAATGACCCAAGCCGTCCACCTCATAGGCGTAAATCTTCCCGAATTCCGGCGTATCAACAACGGCGTACTTTTCGATTCCCTGTTCAATCTCTTCACACAGCGTTTTGGCGTCCTTCGCATACAAATCTTCGACGCCTGCTTTTTGCAGATTGCCGCCAAGCTCACGGAGCGTCGCGACAATGAACTGATTCCCGGGAACAAAGAACGGATACTTACACTTATCGTCACTCGGACGGAAGCCGCTGCGCACCATGCCCGTATAGGCATAGTCAGCGCCTTTGCCGTTATTGTCAAGCGAATCTCCCTCTTCTCCCGGACGGCGGAAATAGTAGGGAGAATTTTTCGGTTCCTGCTCCGTCCTGAGCGTATCGAGAATCGTGCGATAGGTCTTGAAGAACAGCGAATCGAAGACAGTTGTATCGCCGGTATGCTCATAATAACGATTGAGCAGCCACAGCGGGTAGATCAGCGAATCAATCTCGTATTTACGTTCCCAGACGATGTCGAGCTTATCCGTCTCGTCCTTGTGGCCGCGTCCGTTGGCACTCTCGTTGAACGCATTGGCATAAGGATCCGCCAGAATGCCGTCAAACTGACGCTTGAGAAGATCCTTGACCAGACCCCGGACGTCCTCGTCCTCACCGGCGAGCCGCACATAATGGCTGACCTGCACGCTGCTGTCACGCAGCCACATGGCTTCAATATCCCCCGTAATGATAAAGACATTGCCGTTTTCATCATACCGGACGGTTGTTTCCAGCGTATTCAGATAGCATTTGCGGAAGCGTTCCCGCAGTTCGACATCGGCAATACGCTTACACGCGTCGTCGAGAAATTCGTATAATTTCTGAAAAGATCTGTTCGCCATTGTATTCCTCTTATTTTTTATTCTTCTTGTTTTTCTTATCGGCTTTCAGCTGCGCGGCAAAGGCTTTTTCTTCCATCTCCTGCTGCTTTCTGCGCGCTTCCTCTTCGGCTTCCGCCTGCTCGGCGCGGACTTTCGCTTCATCGTACATTGCGGCGATCTCGTCGAAATGCTTATAGTTCTCACGCTGTTTCAGCAGACGTTCGGCGTCAAGATAGGGCTTGGCGGCGCGGTTGAAGTTGGCGTGACGATCCATTTCCGCTTTGGAATTTTTGCGGGCCTGCTTACGGGCTGTCTGCGTCTGTTTGATCTGCGCTTTTACTTCGGCTGCGCGCGCTCCGTCATGCTCTTTTCTCGCCATGCTCAGCTCCTGATACAGAACTTTCAGCCTGTCATCGCAGTCGTCTTCATCCTTAAAATACTGCTCAAGAACAGCAAAATCAGGCTTCTCGAATACGGCGTCGCCGGCAAAGCTCTTATCGATCGCTTTACGGGAAACTTTCTTTTTCTTGGCGACCTCAACGGCGAATTTACGAAGCTCTTTCTCTTCTTCCGTCGTTTTCGGCATGGCTTTCGCAGCAGCCAATTCAGCCTTTATGCTTGCCATATCGGCTTTGCGCAGACCTTCCAGTCCTGCGTTGTAAACCTTCTCATATACAGCAACCTGACGCTGCGTCAGAGCGGAATCAAATTTGTCAAGCTCTTCGCAGACAAACATGGAGATCTCGATCTCCTCGTTAAATTCGAGTGCTTCGCGGTAGGCCTTTTTAGCGGCTTTACGTTCTTTCTTATCTTGTACGGATTTATAATCCTTTTTACTGACTGTTTTCGGCTCGGAAACCGCCATCCTTCTCGCGTTCTGAATCAGGTCGATCGTTTCGACAAGCTGTCTGTCATCGAGCGCGCCGTTGTCGTAATCCTCAAACAGAGCGCGGACTTTCAGCACGCGGACAACGGATTTCTGCTTGCGTTCCGTGAAATCGTACCAGAAATACGGAATGATATTCATGAGCGCGCCGACAGCGGAGATGATAATCAGAACATGCAGCAATTTCATCAGGATGTCCGGATCATACAGCGCGGAATAGGCATTGTTATAGTTATCCTGCCCCTGCAACATCTGCTCAGAAAGAATCTGACCGACAGTCTTGCCATCGCCGAGCATACGGCTGAGGACATTGGGATTCGCGGTAACGACGGCAGCGTTTTCTTTTGTAATGCCGCCTTTTTCATAAATGAAAGGAAGAACGGAGGAAGTCGCCAAGGTAATCAATGTACCGATCGTGGCAACTGCGGAGAACATACCGTCGATACGTTCGCCGGTTTTATATTGCTGATAGTCACGGATATCCGCCTGAATCGCGGGATTCAGGATATGCGCGAACGCGCCCATGAAGCCGTTCAGGAAGAGACAGCCGAGCACCAGCCAGATCGTGACGGCACCGTTCAGATCTTTTGTCGCAGGGAGCATCATCAAAATGAAGACGACATTGAACATATTGGTAATAACCAGAACCGCTTTTTTGCCCCAACGGCGAATGCAGAACGGAGCCAGTAACATGCCCCACAGCGCCGAATTGCCGTAAATGGTCACGACAAGTCCGTATACATTACCCGAGCAGACACCGCCGTAGTTATACAGCCAGTAGAGAATGTTCGCATAGGAGGACTCAAGGAAGCCGATCCAACCCGCAAGTGAAATAATCCAGAAATATTTATTCTTTGCCACTTCACGCAACGCGTCGATAAAACGGATCTGAATGACGTGAGTCTTCGCCTGAACAATCTTCTCTTCAGTGTATTTATACACAACAATACACATCAGAATACCGAAGACACCAAGAATCGGGTACAGAAGTCGGTAAACGCGGATATCGGTGGAATTTGTGTGGAAGATGTTTGCCGCTATGAGGGGTGTAATGAGGTTGACGATGGACGGCGCAAGAGAATATACGATACTCTTGACAGACGCGACATCGGCACGTTCCTGAGAGTTGGGCGAGAGCACGTGAATGAGGTTCTCATAACCGTCATAGAAAAAGTAATAGAAGAAATGCAGGAACAGATTAAAAATCAAAATCAAGGCACACTTCGCGACATAAGCGCGGGTTTCCCCGAAAATCATGCCTTCACCGACGATGTTGACAAGCTTATCGTACGGGAACCAGACCATCAGAATACAGATAATGGCAGTCGGGATACCCATACTGACGATGTAGGGACGATATTTACCGGCCTTATTCCGGGTATTGTCAATGATATTGGCGCGGATACCCGTCAACGGAATGTTGGCCAAAACGGCGATGACGTACAATATGTACATATCGGTCGCGTCGACGCCGAGTGTGCTGGAAATCAGCGTGTTGCCGGTCGCAAGCAGACAGGCCGTACCGAGCGTAATGATAAAATACGCGCCGATACCGCCGCCGGAATATGCGGCAATCTCACGGAAAGGCATATAACGACCTTTCATCGGCGTTTTCCAGTAAGTTTTGACCTTACCGACTGTGGTGGTGATTTTTTCTTTCAAATCCATCTTGTAGCCTCCAATCAGTTTTATATTGTAACATATTCAATCGGGTTCTGCAACGAATTCTATGAAAAATACTGAAAAAAATACAAACTTTTTATGGTATTTTTCGAAAATGGAAAAATAAAGCACTAAAATAATCCCCCGACCGGAGTCAGGGGAAGTCATGGTATGACAATCAGACTTTCACGCCGAAAAGCATACGGAAGAAATTGAGAATGTTCTCAAAGAATTCCAGGAGAGCGCCGAAGAGACCGCCGCGATTCTCATCGTCGTCTTCATCGGGTGTAGGCGGTACCCAGTCGGGATTAACGGGACAGGTCGCCTTGATTTCAAGCTCGCCGTTCATGATCTCGGCATTGATCGTCAGCTTACCGGTCTCTTTATCATAGGTGTAGCCCTCGGTGATGAGAACACCGTCCAGATAAACATTGACCGTGTCAGGCAGGAAATAACCGTCGGGCGCATAGATCTGGGTGAAATACGCCATGCCGTCCTGCGTCACTTCCGCCGTATTGGAGGAACCGCCGTTGCCGATTGTGATGTAAACGTTGTTGTAACCGGCTGCTGCGCGCTCAGTGATATTGACGTCACCGACAATCGCTTCACCGGGCAGGAAGAAGTCGCCGGTTTCCTTGTCGTAAACATAATTCGTGATCGGTTTGCCCTTTACGGTTACTCTGACATCATCGGGCAGATCAGCACCGATAAAGGTGTACTCAAAATCTACGCCGTAGGTTACGACATCGCTGTCTTTTTCACCGGCAACATTCCAATGGATGTTGTAGGTATTGACGGTGTAAACCGCTTCAATCGTGATATTCTTCGCCGGCATGACCTTATATTCGGTCACCCATTCGCCGGTGTAGCCGACCTTTTCGGGGAGTTCCTTCGTCGGAATGATCTTTCCGTAAGCGAGGGTCTCCGTGTAGACCGTCAGACCGTCCACTTTCCAGGAAATGACATACTTTCGAGCTGTGTAAACAGCGGTAACAGAAATATCCTTTGCGGGCATCGTACGGTAGCCGGTGTTCCAGGAAGCGGTGAAGCCCTCTTTCTCGGGGATCTCGGGATTGGGAAGCTCATCACCGAAAGGAACCTCAAGCGTTGTGATGACCTGACCGTCCGCGATATAGGTTACACGGTACTTTCTCGCGGATTCGGAGAACTGCGCCGTGTAGACAGCGTCGCCGGTAACAGTCGTGATCTCGGGAGACCAACCGGTGAAAGTAAAGTCTTTTTCCGCGGTGGATTCCTTAACGGGCGTCGAACCGCCATAAACAGGCGTGGAATCATACGCGCACTGCTGCGTTGTTTCGCCTGCGGGCGTGATCCACTTGATCGTGTAATTCTTGGGTGTGTAAATCGCCGTGATGGTGATATTATTCGCCGGCATGACGGAGGGAACACCGCCCCAGACGCCGGTATAGCCGGTCTTTTCGGGAACCGGAATCAGCGTGATAAGCGAACCGTTCGCAACTTCCTGCGTATCAACAGTCACACCGTCCGCAACATAGGTAATGGTGTACTTTCTCGCGGAGGCCTCATATACAGCCGTGTACGTCACGTCGCCCGTCACGGGGACAATTTCCTTATCCCAACCGATGAACTTATAGTCTTCCGTTACGGAAGAAGTCTTGTCAGTTGAACCGGTGTAAACGGGAGTTGAATCATAATCCCATTTTTCAGATACCTCACCGTCGCCGACTACCCATGTAACATTATATTTGATCGGCGTATAAACTGCGTTAATCGTCAGATCCCTTGCAGGCATCGTCGTGCCCTTGTAATCCCAGACGCCAGTGTAACCGGTCTTTTCGGGGACATTGACTGTGGGGATCGCCGTGCCGTAAGCAACGGATTCGGAAGTGACGACTGCGCCGTCCGCTTTCCACGTTACCGTGTAGGAATTGGGTGTCGCAGCAAAAACAGCATAATAGGTGACGTCGGAATCCGCGATAACGGGAAGCGTTTCGAGAGCTTCACCGCCGGGCGTCGCAGCCCAACCTGCAAATGTGTAGGTGTATTCGGCCGTAGGATTCTTCGTCGGGGTTGCGTAGGTGTAGACAGGCGTCTGACCGTTCATAAAGATGGATTCGGACTGCGTCGCGTCATCAATGTACCAGGTAACCGTCCATGCGCCATAGGTGTAATGTCCCTCAATGATAAGGTCATGATCGGGCATGGTTTCGGGAACATCGACCCACGAACCGGCATAGCCGTAGATCTTCGGAATAGAGGGCATAGCGGTGATCGGATCGCCGTAACGAAGCGTTGAAGTCTGAACATCCGTATAGGTGACATCGTCCGTATTGTACAGTCTCCATGTGATCTCATAAGGCAGAGCAATGGTCTTGTACTGCGCCGTATAGGTGGCTTCACCCTTGACCGTGGAAACGGCAGGTGACCAACCGTTGAAAGAATAGACATACATCGTGTCCGTTGCTCTCGTCGGTGTTGCGCCGTTATAAACAGGTGTGGAGTCGTAGTCGGCGGTATCGGTTTCGAGAACCGTGCCGTCATAGTTCACCCATTTGATCGTGTACTGCTTGGGCGTGTAATTGGGCGTGATCTCATAGTCGAACGCAGGCATCGTATCATAGACCTGTTTCCATGTGCCGTCATAACCCTCTTTTGCGGGGACAGCCTTTTCGGGAATATCTTCACCGTATTTCAGGACCGCGGAATCATAAACGGTACCGTCCTCATACTTCCAGGTCACGGTGTAGCTCTTCGGAGTCAGATCAAACTGCGCCGTATAAGTAGCATCTTTGGTAGCAAGCTCAACGGCGGGATCCCAACCGGTAAATGTATAGTAATAGCGGGCGTCATCCGTAATGACAGGATCGGCGTGCTGCGGAGCGGTATTGTACTTAACGCTGACCGTCTCGCTGACACCGTTGACAACCCATGTGATATTATAATAGTTAATATCATAGGTCGCCGTCAGGGTGATATTACCCCAGTTGCCGGTGCCGACATGCAACTGTTCCGCCGTATAGGTTGTATTCTTCTTCCAGGAACCGGTATTTGCGGTCTGGTTGATCCACTGGTTAAAGGTATAGCCGGTCTTGGTCGGCTCTTTGAAGAAGAGGTCATCTTCGATCGTATAGGTCGTCGGCTCTAACGCGTCGCCGCCGGTTACGTTATAAGAAATTGTATAGACAATCGGCGTCCAATGCGCGTAAACGGTGGTGTTATCCGCGATTTTCCAAACGGTTTCCGCTGTGATTTCCGTTGTGCCGTCCGCTAAGAACCAGCCATCGAAATCATAAGCGTCTCTCGTAGGAACGGGCATCTCACCGACAGCGCTGTCATAGGTGACAAACATCGTTGCGGTCTCACAGGAAGCCTCGGTAAAGGCATCCGTATCAACATTGAAAGTCAGTGTGTAGGTATTGTCGTCCCACTTTGCGGCGAAGGTCACGTCACCGTACATATGTGCGTTTGTCAGCGTCTCGCCGGCATCATAGGTATCGTTTGCCGTCCAGTTGCTGTCCGCCGATACTGCCGTGATCCAGTATTCAAAGGTATAACCTACTCTGGTGCAGCTCGGGAAGATAAATTCACTCGTTTCAATATTGTAATCAATCGTTTTCTTCTCATTCAGTGCCATGCCGTCGAACTGACCCTGATTCGGATCAAACGTCGCCGTGTAGGTGATGGGCGTCCAATGCGCATAATAGGTGGTGTCGCCTGCCGTCTTGTAAACGGTGGCAGCCGTCACCTGTGTGCCGCCTTCGGCAGCCGTGAACCAACCGTCGAATGTGTAAGCGGTCAGTTCGGGAACGGGCAGCTCACCCAAGGTGCTGTCGTAAGTCGCAGAGATAGAATCTTTCTCGCAGGTTGCCGTGCCGACGCGATTGCCGTCGTTGAGATCAAGCGTCGCGGTGTAGGAATTGGCAGTCCAGAGTGCCTTGAGCGTCACATCGCCGTATTTGCCGACAAGAGATGTTCCGGACGCGAGCTTGTCGCCTGTTGTCCAGTTGCCGCTTGCCGTCACGACTTCCCAACCGGCAAAGGTATAGCCCGTTCTGGTGGGAAGCGGAAGCGTGCCGGATTCGATAGTATAAGTCAGATTGGTCAGGGCGTCGCCGCCGTTGACATCATAAGTAACTGTATAATTGATGGGCGTCCAATGGGCGTAAACAGTCGTATTGCTCGCCGTCTGATAAACGGTGGAGGCTGTCACCTGCGTGCCGCCTGTCGCAGCCGTGAACCAACCGTCAAACTGATAAGCAGTCATGGTGGGTGTGGGCAGTTCGCCGACCGCGCTGTCATAGGTCACGGTCTTGCTCGTTTCGGAGCAGGACGCTGTGCCCTGACGATCCGTATCATTCAGATTATAGGAAAGCGTATACTGATTGGCTTCCCAGTTCGCCTTAACGGTAATGTTGCCGTACTTGCCGGAAATCGTATTCGTTACCGGTTCGCCGACCGTCCAGTTGCCGTCCGCGTTGGAGACCGTCCAACCCTTAAAGGTATAACCGGTTCTGGTGGGTGTGGGCAGCGTCAGAGAAGTACTCTCCACATTATAAGTCTCCGAATCCTGACTGACAGAGCCGCCGTCGGGAGAATAGTTGATGGTGTAAGTGTGCGGCGTCCAGATTGCTCTGACTGCGCCGTTGCCGTTGCCGAACGTATAGGTGCTGCCGCTGACAGAACCGACGCCGCTTGTCAGCGTCCAACCTGTGAAATCATACGCCGTCTTGGTGGGAGAAGTGAGCGTGACGGCATTGCCGGTATATTTACCCGTCACATTATTGACGGTAGAACCGCCGTTGGTATCAACTGTCAGAGTATGGGGGACATAGACCTGAACGTAACCGGAGGTTTTTGTTACACTTGAATAGCTCGGATTCGCCGTAGACCATGTCGAGCTGAATGTAGTCGTATAATCCTTGGAATCGCTGGTATTATTAAACGATGCTGTAATACTTTTGCCACTACCGGATAAAGTAACATTTGAACTGGATTTTGACCATGAGGAAGGAGCATTTACCCAACCGACACCGTACTGATCGGTAGCTGAAACAGATACTGTTTTATCTACTTTGGAACCGTCGGTATTGACGTAAACGGGATTCGAAACAGAAAAAGCCGCCGTCGAAACATAAGGATAAAGTGATGTATCGGCATTCGTATCTGCATTTCTATCTTTATTACTGTAGTCCTGTTTTCCGGATTCGCCGAGTTTTACCCATGCGCCTGTATTATTGTTGTATACATAGAGCGTGCAATAATAGGTAACACCACGAAAACGTCCCATTTTACAGCGTGTATTTACACGAACAGGAAAGCCGCTGCAAGTCCCCTCAAATGTATGCACTTGCTTTGAATTCCACATTCCGGAATTCTCGGTAATAACGAGTTCAGTTTCTGAGGAATTGATTCCATTCTGAGTTTTGTAGTAAAGTTTTACATGACCTGCACTTGCTTTACAGGAGTCTGTAATATTCACTTCAACCTTATACTTATACACGCCATCCGCTGCGTCGGCTTGCGGTGCTAAAATCAAAAAGCACATCAATGCCGTCGCTAATGCGAGGATAAAGACAAGTATCTGGCGTGAATACTTCTTCACTTTCTGCATAAAATTTCCTCCCTTGTGGGAATTTCACCGTAGGATTAAATAGAAAAACCCACTTTTATTCTTATAAAGTATACCATACTCCCCTGTCAAATTCAATAGAATTTGCACATTTTTTTCAAAATAATTCTATGTTTTTTATCACCGCAAAACAAATAAGTTTGTCCTTGCAAACGACTTACGGCAGGCTTGTAGGGGCGATTCTCAATCGCCCGCTGCGCAGCAGAACGGCGGAACGCCGTTTCCAATCACATAATTGAATTGGTTTAACAAAAAAACGCCTTACGTCGTTGCACCTGACGGTGCCGGGCGATTACGAATCGCCCCTACAGGTTCGGCATCGGTTTATTATGATTTTTAAGATCATTTTCCATAAAAAAATCACGGCACATTTTTATGCCGTGACTTGACAAATCCTGTTTTCCGGGTTATAATATAGTCAAGAGGTAACCGTTTAAAGCGGTTAGCTTAGATTGTGATTATTTTATAATGACAACCGTCACTTTCCCGAGTGGCGGTTGTTGCTTTTAACACGGAATTGGAGCGTATATGTTCGTTTTCCAATATGAAAAGTAAATGTTAAAATCATGCGTGTCACCTCCTTCCGGAGGAAATACGCTAACCGCCTTATTCTCGGTAAACCTCTTGACTGTCCCCTACAATCCGACAGGATTCGGGACAGGTTTATTATAAAAGAATTGTTTATTTTTGTCAATAGATTTCGCGTCGCATTGCGACGCGGTGAAGTTTGTCCCTGCGGGACAAGTGAAGCAGCCCTGCGGGCTGTGAAGCATCAGCTTCGCCGACATGAAGTTTTTGCCTGCGGAAAAAGTTTCGGAAGCCCTGCGGGCTTAGATTTATAAAAAAGTCACAGCACTTTTCGTGCCGTGACTTGACGAATGAGATATGGCTGCGCAATATGATATACGGCTGCGACCGCATGATATATTTTCACTTTGTAAAAATATGATATAATATCCGTTCCACATAGACCGCAGGTCTATATCATCTGCGAAGCAGATATCATACCGGAGGTATATCATCCGTTCCGACAGGAACGGATATCATTGAAAAAAGCACTTCCGAAGAAGTGCTTTTTTCTGGTGACTCAGCGGGGATTCGAACCCCGGACACCCTGCTTAAAAGGCAGGTGCTCTGCCGACTGAGCTACTGAATCACGGTTTTATAAAACCTGACGTTACGCAAGAAAACCGACCACAAGGGTTGTTGCCAAGGTCAGAATTATAAACGCGGTGCAAAGAATCTTTGTTATTTTTTCGAGCTTTGCTTCAATCGTGCGGCCTTTATGCTTGCCGAAGAACGTTTCCGCACCGCCGGCGATCGCACCGGAAAGTCCCTGCGACTTGCTCTGCTGCATCAGGACGATCACAATCAAAATCAAGGATATGATTATTAAAACTGCGCCGAGAATATACTCCCAAGGTGTCATCAGGGAAACTTCCTTTCTTTGCGAACTGCGGAACGGAACGCACTCAAAACATACGCTCGTTACATTGCCTGTATAGATTATCACATTGCGCCGTAAAAATCAAGTCTTTTTTGAAATTTTTTTACTTTTTTTTATTTTCGACGAAAATCATGCCGCATGAGGGCAAAATCTATTTATCTTTTTCCGTTTTTGCTGTCGAACAAAAATTTCATCCATACTACTTGACGAAAACCGGCAAAAAATATTATAATATATAAGTATGTAAAAATCTTGGTAAATTCTCTGTTCTATACATTATATATAAAGGTGACGATATGGCAACGAAAAAGAAAGATTACGGCAACGAGGACATTAAAGTTCTGAAAGGCCCGGATAAAGTCCGGCTGCGTCCGGCGGTCATTTTCGGTTCAGACGGCATTGACGGCTGTCAGCACTCGGTCTTTGAGATCATTTCCAACTCCATTGACGAAGCAAGAGAGGGTTACGGCTCCAAAATTACGATTACGCGCTATCTTGACCGTTCCATTGAGGTCCAGGACTTCGGACGCGGTATGCCCGTGGACTGGAACGCCAACGAAAACCGCTACAACTGGGAGCTGCTCTTCTGCGAGATGTACGCCGGCAGCAAATACGACACCAACGAAGGCGGCAGCTATGAATACTCTCTGGGCTTAAACGGTCTGGGACTGTGCGCGACGCAGTTCGCCTCCGAATACATGGACGCAGAAATCCACCGCGACGGCAAATGCTACACGCTGCATTTTGAAAAGGGGTTCCCGGTCGGCGAGATGGAGGTCACGCCCTATGCCAAACGCGACACCGGCACGCGCATCAAATGGCGTCCCGACCTTGAGGTCTTCACGGACGTCGATATTCCCGAGGAATACTTCCGCGAAATCTTAGACCGTCAGGCGATCGTTAACGACGGGCTGAAGTTCATCTTCAAGAATCAGATCTCCGAGACCAAATTTGAAACGACGGAATTCTGCTACGAAAACGGCATCAAGGATTATGTTGAAAAATTCTGCGGCGAAGAGGCGTTTACCGCCGTGCAGTTCTGGCAGACGGAACGCCGCGGACGCGATCGCGAGGACAAGCCCGAATACAAGGTCAAGATCAACGTCGCCCTTGCTTTCTCAAAAACAAAGCAGCTCAAAGACTATTACCACAACTCAAGCTGGCTTGAGCACGGCGGCGCGCCGGACAAGGCGGTCAAAAGTGCGTTCGTCTCGCAGATCGACGCCTATCTCAAGCAGAGCGGCAAATATCTGAAATCCGACGGCAAGATTACGTTCCAGGACATCGAGGACTGTCTCGTGATTATCGTTTCGTCCTTTTCCACGCAGACCTCGTATGAAAACCAGACGAAGAAAGCGATTACCAATAAATTCATTCAGCAGGCGATTACGGAATTTCTGAAGCATCAGCTCGAGGTCTACTTTATCGAGAACAAGCTCGACGCCGACCGCATTGCCGACCGCGTGCTGATCAATATGCGCAGCCGCGTCAAAGCGGAAAAAACGAGACTCGATCTGCAAAAGACGCTGGCGTCCTCCAACGACATGGCGAACCGTGTCGAAAAATTCGTGGACTGCCGCAGCAAGGACGTCGCCGAACGCGAGATTTTCATCGTGGAGGGCGATTCCGCTCTGGGTGCCTGTAAACAGGCGCGTGACTCCGCATTCCAGGCCATTATGCCGGTGCGCGGCAAAATTCTCAACTGCTTAAAGGCCGATCTGGGCAAGGTGTTCAAAAGCGAGATCATCACCGATCTTGTCAAGGTGCTCGGCTGCGGCGTTGAAGTCAAAAGCAAAGCCAATAAAAATATGTCCACCTTCAATCTCGACAATCTGCGTTGGAGCAAGGTTATCATCTGCACCGATGCCGACGTGGACGGCTTCCATATCCGCACGCTGATTCTGACGATGATTTACGCGCTGATGCCGACGCTCATCGAAGAGGGCAAGGTCTTCATCGCGGAATCGCCGCTGTATGAGATCACATCGGGCAACCAGACGTGGTTTGCCTATAACGAACAGGAAAAAACGGAAGCCCTGAACGAAATCGGCGACGCGAAATACACCATTCAGCGTTCCAAAGGTCTCGGCGAAAACGAGCCGGACATGATGTGGATGACGACGATGAATCCCGCGACGAGGCGTCTGGTCAAGGTCGAGCCGTCGCATGACGCCGAAATGACGGCGGACGTTTTCGAGCTTCTGCTCGGCGACAATCTGCAGGGTCGTAAGGATCACATTGCCGAGGTAGGCAGCGACTACATCGAGTTCGCGGACATCAGCTGAAAGGAGAGAGACAACAATGGCAAGAAAAAAGAAAACCGACGGCGAAAAGAAGCCGGAGGGACTGCAGCCGAACGCGCATATTCTCGGCGCGGGTCAGGTGCAGCCGCAGATCATCACCGACACGCTTGAAAAGAACTTCATGCCGTACGCGATGAGCATTATTCTCTCCCGCGCAATCCCCGAAATCGACGGATTCAAGCCCTCACACCGCAAGCTGCTGTACACCATGTATCTCATGGGACTGCTGAACGGACCGAGAACGAAGTCCGCCAATATCGTCGGCCGCACGATGCAGCTTAATCCGCACGGCGACGCCGCAATCTATGAAACGATGGTACGTCTGACGCGCGGCAACGAAGCGCTGCTGCACCCATACGTTGATTCCAAAGGCAACTTCGGCAAGGCCTATTCCAAAAATATGGCGTACGCCGCCTCGCGTTACACCGAAGCAAAGCTCGATAAGCTCTGCGCAGAGCTGTTCCGCGACATCGACAAGGATACAGTCGATTTTGTCCCGAACTACGACAATTCCATGAAAGAGCCGACACTCTTCCCTGTGACGTTCCCGTCCGTGCTCGTCAACAGCAATACGGGTATCGCCGCCGGTATGGCGAGCAACATCTGTTCCTTTAATCTGAACGAAATCTGCGAGACGACCATCGCACTGATCAAGAATCCCGATCACGACATTTCCGAGACACTCAAGGCGCCGGATTTCAGCGGCGGCGGCATCCTGCTGTACGACAAAGCCAAACTCGACGAAATCTACAAAACGGGGCGGGGCTCCATCCGCGTGCGCGCTCAATACACCTACGACAAGGCGAACAACTGCATCGATGTGACACAGATTCCGCCCTCAACAACCTGTGAAGCGATCATTGATAAAATTATTGAGCTCGCCAAGGGCGGCAAACTCAAGGAGATCAGCGATATCCGCGACGAGACGGACAAATCGGGCTTAAAGATCACGATCGACCTGAAACGCGGCGTCGATCCCGAAAAGCTGATGACAAAGCTCTTCCAGAAAACCCCGCTCGAAGACCCGACCGCCTGCAACTTCAACATTCTGATCGGCGGCGTGCCGAAAGTTCTCGGCGTCGGCGAGATCTTAGAGGAATGGCTCGGTTTCCGCAGCGAATGCATCAAACGCCGCACCGCGTTCAATCTGAAAAAAGCGGAGGACAGGCTGCATCTGCTCTTAGGCTTACAGAAGATTCTGCTCGACATCGACAAGGCAATCAAAATCATTCGGCAGACGGAAGAAGAAGCCGAGGTCGCCCCCAACCTGATGATCGGCTTCGGCATCGACGAGATTCAGGCGGAATACGTCGCAGAGATCAAGCTGCGCCACCTGAACCGCGAATACATTCTCAAGCGTCTTGCCGACATTGAGGATTTAGAAAAGACCATCGAGGATATGAAAGACATTCTGGCGCATAAGGCGAGGATTCAGAAGATCATCATTGCCGAGCTTCAGGACGTGATGAAAAAATACGGTCAGGAGCGCAAAACGGAGATTCTTTACGATTATGCCGAAAGCGTCGAGGATGCTGCCGAGGAAATCCCGGATTATCCCGTGCGTCTGTTCTTCACAAGAGAGGGCTATTTCAAAAAAATCACGCCGCAGTCGCTGCGCATGAGCGGTCAGCACAAGCTCAAGGAAAACGACTGCATCATCGCGGAGAAAGACGCGACGAACGCGATTGATCTGCTCTTCTTCAGCGACCGCTATCAGGCATACAAAGCCAAGGCGGCGGATTTCGAGGATTCCAAAACGAGCCTGCTCGGCGATTATATCCCGACGAAGCTGGGCTTCGACGCCGGCGAATCGTGCCTGTACATGGCGGCGACGACCGACTACAAGGGCTATATGCTGTTCTTCTTTGAAAACGGCAAGGTAGCAAAGGTCGATCTCGCGTCCTACGCAACCAAGACCAACCGAAAAAAGCTCCTCAACGCCTATTCCGATAAATCCCCTCTTGTTGCGGCTTACGCCGTCACGGAAGAGGAAGATTTCGTCATTCGTTCCACTTCGGGACGTCTGCTGATCTTCTCGTCGGGCGCGATCGCCTCCAAAACGACGAAGAATACACAGGGCGTCGCCGTGATGAATCTGAAAAAAGGCCACCGCGTTGCCGGCGTTGTCCCCTACAGCGAGGGAATGTTCGCCAAGCCTCAGCGGTATAAAACAAAAACCCTGCCGTCAGCCGGCGCCGTTCTGTCCGCCGAAGACGCGGGAGAACAGCTCTCGTTCTGAAATAACAGGATTTTCCATTGATATATTTGATTGAAAAGCTGATAATAGCAGTGACGGATACGATAAAAGAATTCGCGTTTGCCATTGTATCCGTAGGTCCGTATCCGGTTTCGGGTGCGGACTTTGCTTTTATTGCAGAATGACCGTAAAGCTGACCCACTTATTTTCTTCGCCGTCCACGGTAATCAAACCGTGATGCGCGTCCACAATGGATTTTGCGATCGACAGTCCCAGTCCGTAGCCGCCGGTTGCACGGGCACGGGACTTATCGCTGCGATAGAAGCGGTTAAAGATTTTGTCCTTTTCCTCTTCCTTGATGCCGTTGCCGGTGTTGTAGACCTGAAAGATTTTTTTATTGCCGTTGGTCGTCAGCGTCACGCGCACGATGCCGTTTTCGTCGGAATGTTTGATCGCGTTATCAATGAGAATCGTCACCAGATGCTTGATGGAATCCTCATTGCCCTTAAAGCGGATGCCCTCTTTGATATTCTGCTCAAACCGTTTATGATTCTCAAACGCCGTGCACTCAAACTCAAGCGCCTTGCCCAATACGACGGCGCTCAGGTCAAATTCACTCAGCACCATATCGTCTTTCGTCTCGTCCATTTTCGCAAGATCCAACAAATCGTACACCAGCTCCGACATCACAACCGACTGCTGCTTGATATTATTCAGCCATTTGTTCTCGCCGATCTCGGTTTCGAGCACGTCGGCGTTCGCCGAAATGACCGTCAGCGGCGTTTTCAGCTCGTGGCTCGCGTCGGAAATGAAACGCTGCTGATTTTCAAAGGCGGTCTGGATGGGTTTCATCGCCCATTTGGAAAGGAAATGCGTGAAGATATACACGATCACGAGACTCGACGCGATAATGAACAACGAAATTTTGAGCAGATTCGCCAGAAGGCTCAGATCGTTGGAAATATCCACGATCACGACCGTCGTCATCAGGTCGTCCCGTGTGATCTCATACATCATATTATTATAGGTGCCCTTGTCAATTCCGCTGGACATCAGATGCTGCGCGATTGCGAAAATATCATCGGAGGAATAGGAATCGCTCATATTTGTCGTGATAAACGGCGACGAAGGTTTGTCATTCCTCACGCTGACGTACATATACGATACCTTGCCGGACGCGTCGGCAATATTTGGGATAAAGCTGTTCGGCGAGCCGGCCGAAGCATTATCAAACACGTTGCTGAAAACAAAGCCGCGGCGTTCGCGGATCTGCTCAATATTATCGCGACCGTTCCAATAGATCGCGCAGTAGACGCTCAGATTCAGCACGCCGAGAATCAGAATCAGAACCAGCGAGATCGAAGACAGCGTTATTACGACGAACTTGTTCCGTGTCCGTTTAATCATATTCACGGCGGATCACCTGCTTTCACAAACTTGATATTCAGCCCTCTAAATAATAACCGATACCGCGCGACGCCTTGATCTGAACGGTCGATTTGATCGCGCCGAGTTTTTTTCTTAAAAAGGAAATATAGACCTCGATACTGTTATATTCCGCTTCGCTGTCGTAGCCCCAGATTTTTTCGATAAATTCGTCCTTGGAAATGATGTTTTTCGGCGAGAACATGAACATCTGCATGATCTTAAATTCCTTGGCGCCGAGCTTGACCGAAAGCGTACCGCAGCTAAGCTCATATGTGCTTTGGTTCAGCGTAATATCACCGAACGTCAGCTCGTTCGAGGGAATCTCCCCTTTGCGGCGTGTCAGAGCGCGGACACGCGCAAGCAGCTCACCTTTATTGAACGGCTTCGTCAGGTAATCATCCGCGCCGCAGTCAAGACCTTTGATTTTATCGTTGACCTCGGTTCTCGCCGTCAGCAGCATGACCGGCGTCGAGATGCCGTTTGCGCGAATTTCCCTAAGCACGTCGAGTCCGTTCATTTTCGGCAGCATAATATCGAGCAGAATCAGGTCGTAAATCCCGCTGAGTGCATAGTCCAGTCCGTCGCGGCCGTCGTAAACGGCGTCCACGAAATACTGCTCCTTCTTTAAGATCGCCGTCACGGCGTCCGCCAGCGAAACCTCGTCCTCTACAATCAGAATACGCATTCCTTTTTCCTCCCTTTTGTTTTATTATAATAGAAAACGGGAATTGAATCAATATTGAATTTCGGATTTATTACAAATTATTACAAAGAAAAAAAAGACCTTGATTCCGGTCGGAAATTGTTGCATAATAAATAGATAGAAGGAGGTATTATGGGATGGTCTTCTCAAGTTTGTTTTTTATCTGTATCTTTTTGCCGCTGAACTTAGCGGCTTATTACATTCCGACAAAAAACAGCACGAGGAACGTGATTATGCTCGTTTTCTCGCTGATTTTTTATGCGTGGGGTGAGCCGAAATACGTCTTTCTTCTGCTGTTTATGTCGTTTGCCTGCTGGTTTTTCGCGCTCTCGATCGAGAAATCCAAACAGCACGGCGATACCAAGGGAGCGCGCCTCTCGTTAGTTGCCGCCTGCGTGGTCGCGCTCGGGCTCATCGCCATATTCAAATACAGCTCGTTCTTTGTGAACACGATCTATGCGATCGCCGGGACGGACAAGTCGATGACGCCGTTCTCCCTGCCCATCGGCATCTCGTTCTATACGTTCCAGCTTCTGACCTATGTTGTGGACGTCTACCGAGGCGATGCGGCGGCACAGAAGAAATTCAGCTATGTGCTGCTCTACGCGAGCCTGTTTCACCAGTGTATCGCGGGTCCCATTGTCCGTTATTCCGATATTGAAAACGAGCTGACAAACCGAAAACCGACCATGTCGGACTTCAACAAGGGCGTGATGCGCTTCTCCTCGGGACTTGCGAAAAAGGTTCTGCTTGCGAACACCTGCGGCACGTTCGCCGACACGCTGCTGCTTGACGACGCGACAGCCGGCAATGCCGCACTTCTGGCAGATAATGTTCAGAAGCTTTCCTCTGCTTCCGCGCTGACGCTCTGGTTTGGCGTGCTGTTCTATATGCTGCAGATTTATCTCGATTTCTCCGCCTACTCCGATATGGCCATCGGCATGGGACTGATGACAGGCTTCCATTATAAAGAGAATTTCGACTATCCGTATGCGTCGTCCTCCGTCAGCGAATTCTGGCGCAGATGGCATATTTCGCTCGGTTCGTTCTTCCGCGATTACGTCTACATTCCGCTTGGCGGCAACCGCAAAGGCGCCGTCCGCACGATACTTAATCTCTTCGTCGTCTGGGCGCTGACGGGTCTCTGGCACGGCGCGTCGTGGAACTTCGTCTTATGGGGCTTATATTTCTTTGTCTTTATCGCACTCGAAAAGCTCTTCCTCGGCAAGCTCCTCGAAAAAGCACCGAAAGCCGTCCGGCATCTCTATCTGCTTGTCGTAGTCTACTTCGGCTGGGTGCTGTTCAAGTTTGACAATATGTCTCTCGTCGGCACGGTGCTCAAGGGTATGTTCTGCCTGAATCACAATTCATTTGCAACGCATGAAGCATTCCTCTATATCTCCGACAATTTCTTCTTCATCGTGATCGCCTGTCTGGCCTGCACGCCGATCGTCAGATACCTGAAAAACATCATCGATCATTATTCCAAGCAGAACCAAGGAATCAATATCGCCTACTCCGTTTTCCGCGCCGTGATTCCGGCGGTGCTGGTCATCGTCTCGGCGATCTGCTTAGTCGGCGATTCCTACAATCCGTTTCTGTACTTTAGATTCTGAGGGAGGAGGACAGAAAAATGGAGCAAGACAAACAAATCAGCCAGAAAAAAAAGAAAAGAAAAAAAGCCAGAACCGTCCGGATCCGGCGGCTCTCCTATCTGATCGGCTCCCTGCTCTTCGTCTGCACGCTGACGGTGATGTTCGGGCTGTCCTTTGACTTTACCGACCGTCCTTCTTTTTCCGAAAGCGAGAAACGAGAGCTGGCGTCCTTCCCGAAGCTGACAGTAAGCGCGCTGTTCAGCGGCGATTATTTCGATGACATCAATCTCTGGTTCGCAGACACGTTCCCGTTCCGCGATTCGCTGGTCACGACCTCGACGAACATCAAAAAAATGCTCGGCATCGGGCAGTCCATTCATCACTTTTCGGAGAATACCGGCGACGCAATCCCCGACGCAGAGGACACCAGTCAGGATTATGTGGATATAAACGCCGGACAGCCGGAGCAGGCTTCCACGCCCGATCTCTATAAACCGGCGCTGCCTGCAGACAATCCGCAGAACTCGCAGCAAGGCGGCGGAGAGAAGGAGAATGCCGTCGAGCAGAATCTCGGCGCGATTTACATCTACGACGACAGCGCGTACGAATACTACAACTTTGTCCAGAGCACCGCAGACAAATACGTCAGCGCGGTCAATGCGGCGGCAACGTCCCTCAAAGGCAGCGGCATCAATGTGTACAATATGATCATCCCGACGAGCATGGACATCAAGCTGAACGACAAGACCCGTGGCAAGCTCAATTCGTCCGACCAGAAAGACGCAATCAATTATATGTACTCCAAAACGGACAGTTCGGTCAAGACGGTCGCGCTCTACGACCTGCTCAAAGCCCACCGCGACGAATATGTTTACTTCCGTACCGACCACCATTGGACGTCGCTCGGCGCGTACTACGCCTACGCCCAGTTCATGACGGTCAAGGGAGCGCAGTTCGAGCAGCTGAGCAACTTCACGCAGTACCAGTTCGACGGTTTCCTCGGCTCGTTCTATACGGACACCGGCAAGAACCAGAACCTCGCGAAATCCCCGGACACCGTTTACGCCTATATGCCGCCCTTTAATGTCTCGTTCCGCATGAAAGAAAAGGGGGCAGCCGATTTTATCGACTGGCCGCTGATCTGTGACGCTTCGGACTATTCGGAATCGTACAAATATCTCTGCTTCATCGGCGGTGACAATCCGATCTCCGTCATCGAAAACAAGGATATGCAGAACGGCGAGACCTGCGTGCTGGTCAAGGAATCGTTCGGCAACGCATTTGCGCCGTATCTCGCCTGTAACTATCAGTATGTCTATATCATAGACTACCGCTACTATGACGGCGACATCACCGATTTCGCCAAAGAAAAGGGAGCGACGGATCTGATTCTGCAAAACAACATCTCCATGACGCGCAATCAGTCGCTTGTGGATAAATTCAGCGAAACACTGTAAAAAAAGTCACGGCGCGAAAAAGTGCCGTGACTTTTATAATCCAAGCCCGCAGGGCTTCCGAACCTCTTACATCTTCACTATTCACTCTTCACTGCGGCGCGGCGCGACGCTCTCTACCATGCTTTGCGTTTGACATCCGGACATTTCTTATTGCGGTACGCTGCGCGGAACTCCACATAGCAGCCGCATTTCAGGCACACGCCGCTGATCAAATTGTCGCAGTCCTTGCACTTTTCCAATCTCTCTTGATACAGCTCGTCGGGACATTTGTCCGCGGACTTTATTTTTTGGATGTATTCCTGAACCAGCTTATAATTTTCCTCCTCCCCGCTCTGGAGGAGGAGGCATTTTTTGCATTCGCGCAGTTCCATTATTTCGTGATTGTGAATTTGACGACGCTGCAAGGCGGAATCTTCGCCGTAAAGCCGTCGGCGGTCTTCTCGAAATCCGTATAAACGGCTGTTTTGACCTTATCCTTGTCGTCAAACGTATTATGATCATCCATCGCGCCGGTCAGAATCTCCGCCTTGACGGTCTTAACTTCGGAATCGGCGATCTGACATTTCACTTCCTTGGTCTCGTCAAGCGAAACGTTGACGATCGTCGAGGTAATGACGCCGTTTTCGTCCATCGAAGCACTCTCGATGAGCTTGGGCATCGTCAGTCCCTCACACTCAAGGGTATCGCTGGTCAGATAGCTGCCGAGCAGCGTGTTCTGCTGATGGTCTTTATACATCTTGAAAACGTGATAAGTCGGCGTCAGGAGCATATCTTCGCCGTCCGTCAGCACGACAGCCTGCAGGACGTTAACAAGCTGTGCGATATTCGCCATACGGATACGGTCGGAGTGTTTATTGAAGATATTGAGCGTCAGGCCCGCGACCATCGCGTCGCGCATCGTGTTCTGCTGATAGAGGAAGCCGGGATTCGTGCCCTCTTCCACGTCGAACCATGTACCCCATTCGTCTACGATCAGATCGACGCGCCGGTCGGGATCGTGACGGTTGATGATCTCCACGTGATTCTGAATGATCTTATCAATCTTATAGGCGGTCGTGACGGTCACATAATACATATTCTCGTCAAACTCCGCCGCCTTGCCGCGTCCGTCCCAGCCGTGCGGCACCGTGTAATAGTGGAGCGAAATGCCGTTCATGTGGCGTCTCGCGGTCTTCATAAAACGCTCTGTCCAGTCGTAATCCTCGCTGTTCGGACCGCAGGCGATGCGGTAAATGTGCTTGTTGATGCTGTCGTAATCGCGGACAAACGTATTGTAGCGGTTAAATTCATAGGCATAATACTCGGGACGCATATTGCCGCCGCAGCCCCAATTTTCGTTGCCGATGCCGAAATACTTGACCGTCCATGGCTCATCGCGTCCGTTCTGTTTGCGAAGCTCGGACATCGGGGACAGACCGTCAAAGGTCATGTACTCCACCCATTCGCTCATCTCCTGCACCGTGCCGCTGCCGACGTTGCCGTTGATATAGGCGTCGCAGCCGAGCTGACGGCAGAGCTCGAAGAACTCATGCGTGCCGAAGCTGTTGTCCTCAACGACGCCGCCCCAATGAGTGTTGATCATCTTTTTGCGGTTTTCAAGCGGACCGATGCCGTCTTTCCAATGGTATTCATCCGCAAAGCAGCCGCCGGGCCAGCGGAGAACGGGAATGCCCATCTCCTTAAGCGCGTTTACGACGTCGCAGCGCATACCGTTCACGTTGGGAATCGGCGAATCCTTGCCGACGAAAAGTCCCTCATAAATGCAGCGTCCGAGATGCTCGGAAAAGTGCCCATAGATGTCCTTATTGATCGTGGAAATTTTTTGGTTGGGATTGATAAGATATTTTTCCATTTGCCAAACCTCCGCTGACAGAACTCTGATTTTTCACAAGTATAGCATACCTTGCCGCGATTTGCAATTCTTTTCTTGTCCGCTGTAACAAAAAACGACAACCGTCAATCTTTATGCCACATTCCGTAAATTCCTTGACAACAAGCAATATTTATGCTAAAATATCAATAAAGAATGGAGGTATTTTTATGAAAAAAGTAAAATTATTCATCTGTGTGCTCTGTATTGCTGCGCTTTTGACAGCCGGCAGCGGAACAAGTCTTGCTTACGACATGAACCGGGAAATCCCGACGGAGCTTTTCCTTGCGGGAGACCGCCTTGTCTTGACGGAGGAAACCAAAATCAGCGACCTTACATTCAACGACACCATCATTTCCTTTACCGGCAGGGATGGCAATGCGCTTGACGGGAACGCGCAGCTCAAAACGGGAGATATGCTCTGGTATTTCGGCGTTATCGATTACCGGGTTATTCTCCTGGGTGACGTAAACCGCGACGGTTTTATCACGGCGTCCGACGCCAGAGCCGTCTTGCGCTATGCTTCGCAGCTTGACCGTCTTTCAGCAGAAGATAATGACTGTGCCGCTGCCTGCGACGCCGATCTGTCCGGAGTGCTCACGGTGGAAGACGCCAGACTGATTCTGCGCTGCGCGGCCGGACTTGAGGATTTCGGCGGCATCAAAGAGGAGTATCTTCGCAAACAGGCAAACAAACCGGAAAGTGATTACAGCCCGTCGGAAGCCATCATTATGCTCAATCCTGCCTGCGTGGACAACGAAGCGTGCTACACGTCGCAATTCTATGGCGAAGACAAGGTGAAAGACGTTGAAATTCTCATGGATTACAGAGAAACAGGCGAAGTCTACCTGCTGCTGACTCTATGCGAGCCGTCCAGGAAAAATGTCGACCGCATGATCGAAGAGCTCAAAGACAACGACGCCGTCATTGCGGCGGAGAGAAACGTCATTATCAATCTTTATTAGCCAATCAGAAAAAGCGATGCTGCGGCCGGGAACGGTCGCAGTTTTTTACTCGCATTTTGGGTTTAAGAAAAAAAACTCACGCGATTTCCGATTTTTCTTCTACTTTTTTTCGGAAGTTCTTGCAATCGTCAAAAGATTCCTGTATAATATTTCCGACAGACTGGGAAGTATGGCTTTCCCGAAAAAAAATTTTGGAGTGATTATTTTGGCTAAACTCAAAGACATCGACAACAAGGCTGCGGAAAAAGGATCGGTACTTGTCACCATCTGGCAGTTCGTAAAATTCATCGTCGTCAGCCTTCTGGCTATGATCGTACAGTTCGTTCTGCTGAACACCCTGCAGCTTATCCCTGCAATTAAAGCACTGGAAACCGTTGAATTCAGCTGGTGGGTATTCGTGTATCCCGTCGCCGTCGGCGGTCTCAGCTATTTCATCGTCAGCAATGTCGCGAACATTGTCGCGCAGATCGTCGCGTTCTTTGTCAATAAAGAAAAGACCTTTAATTCCGGCGCCAATGTCGCCGTCACGCTGCCCATCTACATCATCTTCACGATCGCGCTGATCTTCTTCTCCGCATGGCTGAACCCCACGCTGAAAGAGGTCTTCGTCGGCTTCGACTGGTGCAGCGAAACGCTTGCCAAAAACATCGCCACGGCGATTTGCTCCGCGCTTCAGTTCTTCCTGTATTTCCCGGTAGACAAGATTCTGTTCCACAAGAAAAAAGAGGAAAAGACCGAAACCAAAGAGACCGCAGAAAAATCCAAATAATTCTTTCGGGAGGTTTTTATCATGAATAAAAAAGCGTATGAAGCATATTGCAGAGCCTACCAGGGCATTATGAGAGCAGCCGTCAACGTGCTCGACTGGTCGGAGCCGAAGCTCATCAAGGGTGCCGGCGCCGTCAAGGAGCTGCCCAAAACCGTCAAACAGCTCGGCTACAAGAATGTTCTGGTTGTAACCGATAAGGGGCTGATGGGACTGCATCTGCTCGACAGTCTGTTTGAAGAGCTCAAGAACAACGAGATCGCCTATGTCGTATACGACGGCGTTCAGCCCAATCCCACGATTGACAATATTGAAGAAGCCAGAGCCCTCTATCTCGGCAACGGCTGTGAAGCGATCATCGCGTTTGGCGGCGGCTCGCCCATGGACTGCGCAAAGGCCTGCGGCGCAAGAATCGCAAGACCCGACAAGCAGATTCCGCAGCTGCGCGGTCAGTTGAAGGTTCTGAAAAAGATCCCGATGCTTTTCGCCGTTCCTACGACAGCCGGCACCGGCTCGGAAACGACAATCGCTGCGGTCGTCTCCAATCCCAAAACGCATGAAAAGAACGCGATCAACGATCCGCGTCTTCGTCCGAAATACGCGGTGCTCGACCCTGAGCTGACGGTCGGTCTGCCGCCTCACATCACGTCGACCACCGGCATGGACGCCCTGACGCACGCCGTGGAAGCCTACATCGGCCAGAGCAACACGCCCGACACCGAAGAAAAGGCGAAAATGGCGACGAAGATGATCTTTGAAAATCTCGAGGTCGCCTACAAGGATGGCAAAAATATTGAAGCGAGAGAAAATATGCTGCTCGCTTCCTACTACGCAGGCGTCGCCTTTACGAGAGCCTACGTCGGTTATGTTCACGCCATCGCGCATAACCTCGGCGGTATGTACGGCATTCCACACGGACTGGCCAACGCGGTCATTCTGCCCTACGTTCTCGATTATTTCGGCGAATCGGCGCATAAGAGACTCGCTGAACTTGCCGAAGTCGCTGGACTCGACTGCGCCGGTAAATCCGACAAGGAGAAAGCAGAGATGTTCATTGCCGAGATCAGACGCATGAACAAGGACATGAACATTCCCGACAAATTTGACCAGATCAAGGAAGCTGACATTTCCACCATCGCGGACCGTGCGCTGAAAGAGGGCAATCCCCTTTATCCCGTTCCGAAGATCATGGATAAAGAGGACTGCGTGAAAATCATTCGTCAGCTCATGGCGTAATCATTTCGTTTTTTTCCTGATTATATTCATATTGCCTTTCGCATCGATCGTAAGAAGCATGATCTTCTTGGGGTCGATGCTTTTTTCTTTGCACAGCCGACTGAATTTTTCGTCCGTCATGCCGCAGTACTCGAACTCCGAATGAATGACCCTGCCATCGGAGATCAGCACGCATTGCAGTCCCTCGCTGCTGCTCTCAAGCTCCATATCCTCAATCGTCACGCCCCGTTTTTCGGGCTTGAGCAGCACGCTCAGACTGCCGTCCGTCTCGGCGATCGCATACTGCACGTCGCCGATGTCGAAAATATTTTTCTGCCGCAGCGATTCGAGCAGATCGTCCACCGTGTAGCGGATCCGCTTCATCTGCTTCTGGTCGAGCTTGCCGTCGCGGATCACGACAAGAGAATTGCCCTGCAACAGCGAACGAACGTGAATGCTCTTCATTGCGATCAGGGAGACAATGATCTCAAGCCCCACCAGAATCAGCACCGACACAATAGAGTTGAGCATCGGAATTTCGTTATCCTGCATCGGAATGGCGGCGATCTCGGAAATGAGGATCGTGATGACCAGCTCGCCGGGCTGTAATTGCCCGATCTGCCGCTTGCCCATCAGCCGCATGACGAAAATCAGAAAGAAATATAAAATCACGGTTCGCACGATTGTTATCAGCATACTATCACCCTTTCCAGTATTCGCCGATTCGGGACGCATATTCGTTTTTTTTCGGGCAATAACAAGAACGGTGGTAAAATGTTTGACAAATGGAAAAAATCAAAAATCAATCTCTCCGACCCCGTTATCGAAGAGGATATCGAAGAAATTCCCGAGGGGATTCATAAACAGCTCCGGGAAAACATCATCGCGTTTCGTGAGCTGTTCGGCGAGAGCTTCGACCTCGTCATCAAAAATACGCAGGTCAACGGCATCAAAGCCGCCTTTATCGTGCTCGACGGGATGTATGACAATCTGCTGGTGTCCTCCGCCGTGATTGCGCCTGTTCTGGAGATGAAATTCGGCACGACCGAACCGCAGATGATTTACGATCATATCAACGAATACCGCGCGTCGGAATGCGATACCAAAGAGGCCATCACCATGCAGGACGCCGTGCAGAACCTTCTTTCGGGCTGCATTCTGCTGCTGATTGACGGTGTGCCGAAATGCCTTGCGTTCAGCGTGCAGGGCTATCCGAAGCGTTCTATTGATCAGCCGGAGTCCGAAGCGCAGGAGTTCGGCTCGCATGAGGGCTTCGTGGATATGTATAAGGATAATGTGACGCTGGTACGCCGCCGCATCAAAAGTCCGTATGTCCGCTTTGAGACGCTCACGGCCGGAGAAACGAGCCATACGACCCTTTGCGTCTGCTATCACGCCAAGCGCGCCGATCCGGTGATCGTCAACGACGTCAAATCGAAGCTCAAAAATATGCAGCTCGACATCGTACCCGGAGCCGGAGCCGTCCGTCCGTTTTTAGAGGCAAAAGGGCTGTCGTTTTTTACATCGGTCGGACTGACGGAACGGCCGGATGTCTTTGCCGCAAAACTCGCGGAAGGACGCATCGGCATCATCGTGGACGGTACGCCGTACGCGCTGATCGTGCCGTATTTATTCGTCGAAAACTTTCATTCGCTCGACGACTATCTGTCGCGACCATATTATACGCTCATTGCGCGATTGCTGAAGATCATCTGCTTTTTCGCCGCCGTATTTCTGCCCGGCATTTACGTCGCGGTCGGCACATTTCATCAGGAGATTTTCCCATCGGACGTGATTTTCGAGATCGCCTCCTCGCTTCAGGGAACGCCGTTTCCGCTTGTCCTCGAATCATTGGTCATTCACTTTATCTATGAAATCGTGCGGGAAGCGGGACTGCGTATGCCGAAATCCATGGGACACGCCGTCAGCATCGTCGGTGCTCTCGTCATCGGCGACGCCGCCGTCACGGCGGGACTTATCAGCGCCCCCATGCTGATCATCGTCGCGATCACCGCCATCTGCTCCGCCGTGATTTCGCCGCTGCATCAGGCGTCCTCCGTTCTGAGGATGGTTTTTATCATCGTCGGCGGCATGGCGGGACTGTACGGCATCATGCTCGGCTTCGGCATCGTCGCGGTCAATCTCTGCTCCGTCAGCTCGTTCGGCGTGCCGTTTACGTCGCCGATCTCCCCCTTTGACCGCTACGCTTCGCGTGACAGTCTGCTGTTCGCCGGATGGAAAAAGGTTGGCAAACGCTTTATTCAGGTGCAGAAACTCAGAGGGAGTGATTCCGATGCCAACAAAAGCTAACATCACGCCGTTTCAATTCTACACGCTGCTGTTTCTCAGCCGCACCTTTTCGCTTGTGGCGTATATCGCGAATATGCGCGCACAGCTCTCCTCCTCGGAAACGCTGGTCGGCTCGCTTCTGATGGGCATTTTTTTGCTGTTGACTTCCCTGCCGACGCTGTGGCTGATGAAAAAGGACGCCAATTCCTCGATCCTTACACGCGCTTCGTGCCTGTCCGCCGTGTATGAAAAGATCATTTGCCTGATCTATCTGGTCGATTTTTTCTTTTACGGCATTATGACAGCCACACGGTTCGAGCTGTTCGCGTCATCCGTCATGTTCCCCGAAACCGATATGTCTTTCGTCATGCTGACGCTGCTCGCCGCCTCCGCTTACGCCGGGTATAAAGGGATCGAAGCACTCGGACGTTCCGCCGTCATTTTTCTGCTCCCCGTGCTTCTTGTCTTCGTGTTCGTCTTCTGCTCGCTTTTAGGGGATTTCGACTTCTTGAACTTTACGCCGTTTACGACCAAAAACTTAGCAGAAACCGTTGATTCGGGGCTTTACACCTGCGCGCAGACGCATGAGCTGATCGCGGTCGGCATTCTGCTGCCGTTCGTCAAGGAACAGAAAAGAAAGTCGCTGCCGGTCTGGATTCTGCTGGTTACCGGCATCATCTTCCTGACGAATCTGATGCTCTCCGGCATTCTCGGCTCGTTCAGCACAACACAGCTTTTCGGTATGTACTCCCTTTCCGTTCTGGCGGAATTCGGTTTTGTGGAGCGCATGGATTCCATCATCACCTGCGTCTGGATGATCTGTGCGCTCGTCAAGCTCGCTTATATCTTTTTCCTGTGCGACTATCTGCTTACGTCGCTTTTCGGCAAAGAAAAAAAGGTGCTGTATCTGCTGCTTTCCGTCGCCGTAATTTTTACGGGAATGCTCGCGCTTTCAAGGAGCATCTTCCATTTTTCACAGGTCGTCACGTCGCCGCTTTCCATTATTCTATATCTGGTTTCGGCGGTCGGCGTGCCGCTGTCGGTCGTGCTCGCGGAAAAAATCAAAGGGAGGAAACAAGATGAAAAAGCTTAGCCTGCTGCTTCTGCCGCTTGCCGTCCTGCTGTTGTTTTCCTCCTGCGCCGCCGGTGAAACGGAGCTGAAAAACCGCCTGATTATCGAGGGGATCGGCGTCGATTGGGACGAAAAGGAAGAGCAATACGCATTGACGGTGCAGGTACTCGTTACCGCGCTGTCAAACGGGAAAGAGAATACCGCCGAAACCCCCGTCGCGAATTACACCGTTCGCGGCAAAACGATCGCGGAGGCGATCAACGAGCTGTGCGACACGACGGGCAAGAATCCGCTGTACAGCCAGAACCGTATCATCATTTTAGGTTCCTCGCTGTCGGATGACAAGACAATCCGCGCGCTTGATTATTTCGCACGTGAATACACGGCGAGAGCCGATGTATACGTTGCCGCGGCGTCGGGAAAAGCATCGGACATTTTACAGGTTGCCGGCAGCGGCGGCGAGATCACGGCAAAAATCATTGAGCAGTCGATTCTCGAAAGCTATCAGAATTCCATTTCCGTCAATACGGAGCTGTTCAATGTCATCAATCTGCATTTAGAGGACACAACCGCCTTTACCATGCCGCTGCTCGAAGTGGACGCAGACCGGAACGGCAAAGAGAAAAGCGTCAAGGTCACCGGCACCTATGTGCACACAAACGGGGAGAACGAAAACCGCCTGTCGTCGCAGGAGACAATGTTCTTTCTGCTCATGACGGACAAAGCGGAAAAGGGCACGTTCAGCATCGAATCCGACGGCACGGCGGCAGGGCTTGACATCATCAAAGCGTCATCAAAGATCGACGTAGAAGTGAAAGACGGCGTTCCGCATTATACAATCCGCGTCAGATGCACGGCGGATATGCTCGAATTCGACACACCACAGTTCGGTAATTTCACGGCAGAGGACATGAAAAAAATCGAAGCCGCCGCCGAAAGCACTCTGAAAGAGGGCATAGAGGCTCTGCTCACGCGTCAGCTCAAAGAGGAAAAATGCGATATTTTCCGTTTCGGTCGCCGACTGATGCAAAAAGAACCAACATTTTACGAGCGCGTCAAGGACGAATGGGAAAGCTATCTGCCGAAAATCACCTATACGGTTTCGGTCTCCGTCACCATCCGCCGTATCGGCCAGGAAACCATGATCCGATAAACAAACAACGCCGGGAGCAGCTCCGGCGTTATATTTTTCATAAAAAAAGAAAATACCGTTTGACGAAACCCGTCTTTTATAGTATAATAATGCCATAGAAAGCGGTGGCATATGATGCTGAAAATCATGATCGTTGACGATAACGAAAATACAAGAAAACTGACCGAAGCCGTTTTGCGGCAGCACGGCTACGATACCGTCTGCGCGGCGGACGGCGAAGAGGGGCTCGAGGTGCTTGACAAGGTTCACGTCGATCTGATCGTTCTGGACGTGATGATGCCGAAAATGGACGGCTTCGAGTTTACGAGAACGCTGCGCGAATGCGGTTGGGAGATTCCGATTCTGATGGTCACGGCCAAGGAATCGCCCATCGATAAAAAAGAGGGCTTTCTGGCCGGCACGGACGACTATATGGTCAAGCCCGTGGACGATGAAGAAATGCTGCTGCGCATTGCGGCGCTGCTGCGGCGTTCCAAAATCGCAAGCGAACACAAAATCACGATCGGCAATACCGTGCTCGATCACGATTCGATGACGGTCACAACCCCCGAAGGCACCGTCGAGCTGCCGCAAAAGGAATTCATGCTGCTTTTTCAGCTATTGTCCTATAAAGACAAGATTTTCACACGCCGTCAGCTGATGGACGAAATCTGGGATATGGATTCGGAAACCGACGAACGCACGGTGGACGTTCACATCAACCGTCTGCGCGATAAATTCAAGAACAACCCCGATTTCAGCATTGTTACCATCCGGGGACTCGGCTACAAAGCCGTATATTAAGGAGCTGCTTATGGATAAAGAACACATTCCGATGCAAATTCTGGTCACCGTAGTGACCTTCTTTACGCTGTTTTTTTCCAGCGGCTCAGCCGTCCTGTTTTTTATCGTTCTCAGGGCGATCAAAATTCCCGCGGTCGTGCGCGCCGCGCCGATGACGTTACTAATCGGCACGTTCATTGCCAGTATGATCATCGGCATGATCGTCACATTTTTCGTCAGCCGCTACCTCTTTAAGCCGATCGACAATCTGAGCAAATCCATGAGAAAAGTGGCAAAGGGTGATTTTTCCGTCCGTGTGGAGGAACCGAAAGTCAACAATATCATCGCCGAACTGGTACGCAGCTTCAATGCCATGGCGGAAGAGCTCGGCAGTACAGAGATGTTCCGCAACGACTTTATCAACAATTTTTCGCATGAATTCAAAACGCCCATCGTCTCTATCCGCGGCTTTGCCAAGCAGCTGCAAAAGGATTCCGTGAGCGAGGAACAGAGAAAAGAGTATATCAACATCATCGTCAGCGAGTCGGATCGGCTCTCCTCCATGTCCTCGAACATTCTGCTGTTGACGAAATTTGAGAATCAGCAGATCATCACGGACAAAACGCTGTTTTATCTCGACGAGCAGATCCGTTCCTGCATTCTGCTGCTCGAAAAACAGTGGTCAAAAAAGAACCTCAGCCTTGATCTTGATCTCAGCGAGGTTCCTTACTATTCCAATGAAGAGATGCTCTCCCACATCTGGCTGAACATCCTCGGCAACGCCATCAAATTCACGCCGGAGAACGGTACGATCACCGTCAAATGCTACGGCGATTCCATGGGCGTGACCGTCAAGATCGCCGATACGGGCATCGGCATGGACGACAGCATCCGCTTGAAGATTTTCGATAAATTCTATCAGGGCGATTCCTCACACGCCGGCAAAGGCAACGGGCTCGGACTGCCGTTGGCGAAACGGGTCGTCGACCTTGCAGGCGGCAAAATCTCCGTCAAAAGTCAGCCCGGCAAGGGCACGGTATTCGTCGTCAAGCTGCCACAGACCGCAGGCAGTCAGGAGATCCCGTCATCATAAGCTTATTTGTTATTCAGAAGTCGCGCCAGCTCATCCATAAAGGAGTTGACGTCACGGAACTGACGGTAAACCGACGCGAAACGGACGTACGCCACTTCGTCAATACTCTTGAGCTTATCCATCGCCAGCTCGCCGATTTTAATGGATGTCACTTCGCGGTCGATGGAATTCTGCAGCGTCGCTTCAATATCGTCCACCGCCTCTTCGATCACTTCCAGCGGAACGGGACGCTTTTCACAAGCTCTCAGCATACCGCCGATGAGCTTGGAGCGGTCAAACACCTGACGCGATTTATCCTTTTTCACAACGACGATCGGAAGCGTTTCAATCACTTCATAGGTGGTAAACCGCTTCTGGCACTGCATACATTCCCGGCGGCGACGGATTTTTTCGCCCTCTTCAGCCGGTCTTGAATCAATTACTTTGCTTTCTTCATAGCCGCAATACGGACATTTCATGTCAATCACCTGTTTCCCTGTGATATTGTATATCATACCATATTTTTCAAAAAAATACAAGCAAACCGATAAAAAAAACTTAGGAGGCACGCTTATGTTTCCGATACCCGGTCCGGTCATGACCGTACTGAATATACTGAATCAAAACGGCTTTCGCGCCTATGTCGTCGGCGGCTGTGTACGGGACAGCCTAATGGGCAAAGAGCCGCACGACTGGGACGTCACAACCGACGCGAAGCCGGACACAATCAAAGAGCTGTTTGCAGATTTCCGGACGGTCGACATCGGCATCAAGCACGGCACCGTGATGGTGCTCTCAAGCGGCATGCCGATCGAAATCACAACTTTTCGCTTGGACGGCGCGTATTCCGATAACCGTCACCCCGACAAGGTCGCCTTTACCGACAAACTCGAAGACGATCTCTCCCGCCGTGATTTCACCGTCAACGCGATGGCGTATCACCCCAAAGAGGGACTCATCGATCCGTTCGGTGGCGAAGATGATCTGAAAAGCAAAACGATCCGCTGTGTCGGCAATCCCGACACACGTTTCAGGGAGGACGCGCTGCGCATTCTGCGCGCATTGCGCTTTGCTTCGACGCTGAATTTTTCCATCGAACCCGAAACGGCGCAGTCCATATTGCAGAACGCAAATCTGCTGAATCATATCGCAAAGGAACGCATCAGCACGGAGCTTGTCAAAATGCTTTGCGGCGACAATATCTTTGAGATACTGATGCGTTTCCGCTCTGTCTTTGCGGTCTTTATGCCGGAGCTGGCATTAGAATTTGATTTCGCGCAGCACGGCAGAAAGCACGCCTACGACGTCTGGGAACATACCGTTCACACCGTTAATAACATCGAAGCCGACCCGATTCTACGCCTGACGATGCTGCTGCACGACGCGGGAAAGCCCGCCACTCATAAGCTCGACGCGGACGGCAATTCCACCTTTAAGAACCATGCGGCTGTCGGCGGCGTCATTGCTGAGAACGTCCTAAAGCGGCTGCGCTTCAAAAACGATATCATCAAGGCCGTCTCGTTCCTGGTTTCCGTTCACGACAAAGATGTACCCGCAACGAGAGTGCAGGTCAAAGAATATATCCGTGACCTCGGCGAAGAGAATTTCATTCGTCTGATGAAAATCCGCAGAGCAGACAAATCCGCACTGTCAAAGGATTTCCGCGATATTTCCGAAAAACTGATCTTCGCCTATTCGGAATTTGACGACGTGCTGAACAAAAACGAGCCATGCACACTCGCGCAGTTGGCGGTTAAGGGAAATGACCTCAAGCCATACGTTCCGGAAAACGAGATCGGAAACGCGCTGAACGATCTGCTCGAAATCGTCATCCGCGACCCGGAAAAGAATAAAAAACAGACGCTTCTGGCAATGCTGAAAAATTAAGAATGCAGAATTATGAATGCAGAATTATGAATGCAGAATGTCGGTAAAGGCTCCGCCTTTTCATTCAAACCGGTCATTCTGCATTTTGCATTCTGCATTCTGCATTAAAAATGAAAAACTCCCGTCCGGAAAAGAACGGGAGTATTTTTCATAAACAGTTTGCTAACAATTAAGCGTTCGTGCTGGATTCTGCACCATTGACAGCCTCAGCGGAATCAGCTTCTGCTGTAACAGCAGCAGGTGCGCTGTTATCTTCAGGCGTCTTGGTCTCTTCCTTCGTGCAGCCTGCGAAAGAGAAAACCATCGCGGCAGAAGCAAGAAGCGCAGAAACAGTAAGGATAACCTTTTTCATTCTAATGTTAGCTCCTTTCATTCTATTCGTTTTCGGATTTTTTCCGTAGCAATGCAATCAGGAATCCCTCATTGCATTGCATACTTTACAGCAAATCCCATCAAAAGTCAAGTAAAATAACAAATTTGTAACGTTTTGTTACAAATTTGTAATCTTTTCCGCAAAAATGAACCGGTTGACAAGCGTCGACATCTATTTTATAATATGAAAAAAGAAGGAGTACAGAGGAGATGGAACAAAATGAGGAAGAGAATCCGTACGGCTGCCCTTGTGATGCTGTTGC
Organism: uncultured Clostridia bacterium; assembly: GCA_945912145.1. GTDB lineage: Bacteria > Bacillota > Clostridia > Oscillospirales > Acutalibacteraceae > UBA1081. The sequence goes on from CAMEBF010000004.1 coordinate 40,189, forward strand.
TGATCGCATTCACAGCGATCGTCGCCGCCGAAACACCGTACCGCATTACATACGATCTCGGCGAAGCCGCCGTCTGCGCACAGTCCGTCGTCAATCACAATCCCGATTCGTTTGGGAAAAATGAAACCGTGACGCTGACAGAGCCCGAATGTCCCGGCTTCCGTTTTGTCGGCTGGTTTGCGGAACCGACGTGCCAAACGAAAGTCACAACCGTCGGCGGTAGTGCCGGCGACATCACAGTATATGCCAAATGGACAGAATTGACATATAACATCGCCTACGTGCTGACAACGCCCGGCTGCGAGCTGCAGGATAGTGATATTGTCAACCCCAACGTCACCGCACGCAGTGCCGGAGAAGCGGTTTCGCTTTCAGAGCCTTTCTGCAATACGAATGCCTACCGTTTCGACGGCTGGTATCTTGACGACGCCTACACGCAACCCGTATCGGTCATCGAAGCCTACACCTGCTATGACGTCACGCTTTATGCGCATTGGGTGCCGGCGACATTCTCGATTTCCTATGATCTGGGCAAGGCATCGTCAAGCGTTTATCCCGTCCGCAATGAAAACCCGGAAATCTATTTATATAATCAGGAAATCCGGCTGCTGGATGCCGGAACCGACGATCCCGCCTACACATTCGGCGGCTGGTACACCGACGAATTCTATTCGACAAAAATCGAAACAATTCCCGCCGGGACAAAAGGCGATCTGATCCTGTACGCCGACTGGATCGAAACACGCTATCACATCACGTATATGCTGACCGATGACAGCGGCATTGCGGAATCAAGCATCCGCAACACGAATCCCGACACCCGATCCGCGACTTCCGTTCTGACGCTGAGCGATCCCGTGTCGGCGGATAAATTTTACGCTTTCGCCGGCTGGTACACGTCTCCCGACCGGAATGAAAATTCAAAAATTACGCAGATTGATGTTTCCTGCACCGAAGATCTTACTCTCTATGCAAAATGGGAAACTGCGGTCTATTCCATCCGCTACGATTACGGCAAGATGAATCTGCTGGTCAATCCCATCGAAAACCCCAACCCGACGACCTATCGCTACGGCGACAACACCGCCTTATTACCGCTGGAAACGGACGGTTTCATCTTCAACGGTTGGTGTACGGATAAAAATCTAAAAAATCATGTTGACGCAATTCCGGCAGACGCATACGGCGAGCTCACGCTCTATGCCGATTTTACGGAGAAGACCTATACCATCACCTATGTTCTCGCCAATAAAGGCGTCACCGCCGATCAGGTCGTGAATCCCAATCCCGTCGCGCGGCGGACATCGGAGAGCGTCCGCTTTGAAAATGCCGGCACCATCAACGCGGAATATTCCTTCGGCGGCTGGTATTTTGACGCGGACTTTACCAAGGAAGCCAACAAAATCGACTCCTATACCGCCGCAAATGTCACGGTCTACGCCAAATGGATCCGCAATTCCACCTATCTGCCCGTATGGGGCGACGCATCGCTTTCGGAAAAGCTATCTGCGGCGGACGCTCGGTTGATTCTTCGCTATGCGGCGTCTCTGGAAACGTTTAGCGACGTGCAGCTGCGTCTGGCGGACATCAACAACGATTCCAAGGTGACGGCAGCAGATGCCCGTCTCGCGCTGAGGATGGTTGCAGGTCTTGAAAAGGAAGAAGAGCTGATCGAACGCTATTCCCTGCCGGTTATCGAGCTCGTAGACGGCGAAGTGACGTTCCGGGAGCGGACAGAGCCGGAAGAATGAAAAAATTTTCCTTTCCCTATTGCATTTTCGACGGTTTCGTTGTAAAATCGTTTTGGAAAACCAGAAAGGAAATGAATTATGGAAAAATTTATTGTTGAAACATCCGCAAGACACGTTCACGTTTCGCGTGAAGATTTAGACGTTTTATTCGGTGAGGGCTTCGAGCTGACCGTCAAGAAAGAGCTTTCCCAGCCCGGTCAGTATGCCACAAACGAAAAGGTCGCCGTGATAGGCCCCAAGAGCAGCTTCCCCGCTGTCTCCATTCTCGGTCCCGTCAGAAACGCGACGCAGGTCGAGCTCTCCGCGACGGACGCCAGAAGCATCGGCGTCAAGGCTCCCGTCCGTGAATCCGGCGACATTGCCGGCTCCGGCGCGTGCAAAATCGTCGGTCCCAAGGGCGAAATCGAAATCAGCGAAGGCGTGATCGTCGCCAAACGTCACATTCATATGACGCCTGCCGACGCCGAAACCTACGGCGTAACGGATAAAGAAGTCGTCAGCGTTAAGATTGATTCCGACGGTCGTTCCCTTGTATTCGGCGACGTCGTCGTCAGAGTCAGCGACAAGTTCAGTCTCGCCATGCACATCGACACCGACGAATCCAACGCCTGCGGCGCAACTCCCGCAACGATGGGCGAAATCGTCAAATAAACAATACGATACCAAAAACCGACGGCCTTTTCCGAGACCGCCGGTTTTATAATTTACCTCAAAGAATGCGTCTGTTCATCGGTATCGCCGTTTTTATTTTTTCTCGATAATAACGGCTTGCGATCCATTTCCCATGAAAGCAGCTATGGATTCTTCCCGTCCGTATTTTTTACATTCTCCTGTTATGGGATCATTGAAATAATATCCGTTCTCGTCAAAACCAACGAGCAGCAGGCAGTGGTTCGGGCTAATCCAGGTATATGTTTTATCTGACCCTATTACATGAATCGTAGCGTTGACACGCGGGCTCTTCATGTCTGCCGTCGCCCATACAAGAACGGGCATATCATTGACAATATAACGCGCACATAAACTGTCCAAACTTTCTGAATAGGTATATGAAACGTCATAATAATCGGGTTGGTCATCAAAAAACCGCTGCAGTGCGCGACAAAGTCCCGGCGCCCATATCCCCCAACTTTTGGAATCAGTCGGACTGCCGAGGAATGAAACATCCGGATCGCTGCCATACCAAACTCCGTTGATTCGATAGGGCGCAGTACCAAGTGATAAATACCTGTCAATAAATTGATACACGGTAATCTGAAAACCGTAATACTTCAGCGCCATAACAGCCGAAACAGCCTCGCAGCCGGTAGGATATTCGGGATATTGACAAATTGTGTTGACTTGAATGAGCTTCGAGGTAATCGGCTCCGGTTCCGGCTCATCAACGGCAAGACCTGCTGAAACCCTCAGCACCATTCTGGCGTCAACTGCTGTAATCATATTATCTCCATCATAATCAGCGGCTTTCCACGGAATATCCGACATATGAACCAAGCCGGACGCGGTACGCAAAATCAGGCGTGCATCAACAGCTGTCAAGACACCGTCCCCGTCCACATCTCCACACACAAACGCTTCATCAGCCGCTATTGGCTTCGATACGCATTCTTCTGACGTTGCTGCCGGAAAACACAAACAGGCAATCATTACGAAAACCAACCAAAATGATGGAACGATTTTTCTTATAATCATTCTGCGATTTCTCCATCTGCAATGATATAAAAACACTATTTTCCGCAAATTGCGACAATGCAGATCATTCATTTTTTCCGGATAAAATATAGAATCTATTACGAATAATTCGTGATATGATACGGACAGAAGCCGCAAAGCCTCTGTCCGTTTTCTTATCCCCTTATCGGCTCAGATCCACGAGAATACATTCACGCGAATCCAGCGTAATCTCCATCGCAAGATTCGACAAATCCTTGTCGCTGTCCACCAGGAAACCGACCGTTACGGTTTTGGTTTCATCCTTTGCAACGGGGACAAAAAAGAAGCTACCCGAATCACCGTTCTGTCCGCTGATGTAGAACATATGACTATCGCTGAAATATTCTCCTGTGACAGCGTCCTTAAGGACTCCGTCAACATAGTATTCTGCCTGCTCGCCGGTTCTGTTTTCCACCGTCATTTCAACCAGTACCAGACGGCGTCCGACGATTTCCGATTTTTCCAGCACATTCAATGTGTCTATGCCGTCGCCATACCGATAGGTTTTACGTTCATACGGCTTCAGATTGCCTGATTCATCAATTTCATCACGGTGACTCTTATTGATGGACGTCATATCAAGGTTCGACACATTGTCGCAAACCTGCACCCCTTGAACGGTCATCCGGAACCCCTCATTCGGCCATTTGGTAAACGAAATCGTATCTCCGCAGGATTTATGAATCGTATTTTTGTTCAGTATTCCTGCCGGAACGCTGATCTCCTCTACACCGGAAATATACGTTTCTACGATGAAAGCGTTCGATTTGTCCGTTTCCTCAAGAGAGATATTTTCGGCAATTTTCAGCAGCTCCTCGTCGCTGACGTCTTCATCCGCCATACAGCGAAGCACATAGCCGAAATCATCAAAATAGATGAGCAGCTCCCGGCTGCCGGAATCCGCGTACCGAATCACGGCGCCTTTCCTCTCGCCGAACATTGTCTCCGTCACGCTGCCGACATATCTGAAATCCAGATTCTTCGCCGTCTCCTTCTCATACAGAATAAAGGTCAGACCACCGACTCCGTCACCGTTTGTACTGGTATACTTATACGGAGGATCAAGCGGTATGATGCTCTCCGGCAGCCAACCGAGATTGACTTTGACATACGGCACGGTTTTGGCCGCTTCCCCACTCTCATCTTCCGATGCCTCACTGTCATCTTCCAATGACAGGGCAACCTGATACCTTCCGATCTGATGCAGCCAGCTCTGCACGGTTTCGCTGTTTGCGAAAACCGAGACCGCCAGAACAACCGTCATCGCCGCCGCGATCAACGCGATTTTCACGGTTTTCGGGAATGCTTTTCTCTTATTCTGTCCGACGCAGTCCAGCGAAGACAGCGTTTCTGCAATCTGCGCGTGAAAGCTTTCCGGCATTTTCACATAGTCTTCTTTTTGCCTTTTATCCATGATTACTCCTCCAGTATCGTTTTCAGTTTTTGTCGTCCTGCCGACAGGCGGCTTTTTACCGTTCCCGGCGGAATCCCGAGGATTTTCCCCGTTTCCTCCACCGAATAGCCCTCGATGTAGTAAAGCTCCACCGTGATTCTGATTTTTTCGGGAAGTGACGCGACGGCTTCATAGAGTTCGGTGCGGTTTTCTTCCTCACGTACGCCATCGGCCTCCATGTACTCAGAAAACACCGTCTGCCGGCGTTTTTCCCTCTGCACCCGATAGCATTCGTTCAGCAGAATCCGCACAAGCCATGTCGTGAAATACTGCTCCTCCCTGAGTCGCGGCAAAGCGGCATACGCCTTGTATATCGCCTGCGCGACGGCGTCCTCACAATCGCTGTCCGAAAACAGAATCGTCTTGGCGATCCGGTAAAGCATCTGCTCATTCGACAGAACCTTTTCGGAAAAAGTCTCTTTATCCATGCTTTGTATCCTTTCCATGCAAACGGTACCGATTTTGCATTTCACTAATTAGATGATTTCAGGCGTAAACGGTTCGCTTCCTTTATAAAAAAAGCTTAGCCTGTTTTTTACACGCAGTCAAGAACTGATAAAAAAAAATCGCCCCAACTTTTTTCGCATTTCTTGTATTTTTTTTCGTTTTGCCTATTTATAAATAAAAAGAATTATGTTATACTTATAATGATTTATTATGTTTGGAGAAAACCGATATGATGTTTGTAGACAAAGCGAAAATTAAAATAAAGGCGGGCAACGGCGGTAACGGCGCGGTTGCGTTCCACCGCGAAAAATACGTCGCTTCGGGAGGCCCCGACGGAGGTGACGGCGGCAAAGGCGGCGACATCATCTTTCAGGTCGATACGAACCTCTCGACACTTGCCGATTTCCGTTACAAGAGAAAATACACCGCCGAAAACGGTCAGAACGGGCAAGGCTCGCGCAAGAACGGCAGAAAGGGTCAGGATTTAGTCATTCGCGTTCCGCGCGGCACGGTGATCCGTGAAGCCGAAAGCGGCGCGGTGATCGCCGACATGTCCTCCGACGAGCCGTTCATCGCGGCAAAAGGCGGCAAAGGCGGCTGGGGTAACACCCACTTTGCGACGCCGACACGGCAGACGCCTCGTTTTGCGAAAGACGGCGTTCCGGGTGAAGAATGGGAGGTCACGCTCGAGCTCAAGCTCTTGGCGGACGTCGGTCTCATCGGTTTCCCGAACGTCGGTAAATCGACGCTTGTCTCCGTTGTCAGCGAAGCGAAGCCCATCATCGCCGACTATCATTTCACGACGATCACACCCGTACTCGGCGTCGTCCGTATGGGACCGGAAAGCAGCTTCGTGATGGCGGATATTCCGGGACTGATCGAAGGCGCCGGAGAGGGCGCGGGACTCGGTCATGAATTTCTGCGTCATGTTGAACGCTGCCGTATGCTGATTCATGTGGTAGACGTGGCAGGCAGCGAAGGACGCGACCCGATCGAAGACTTTGAAACCATCAACAAGGAGCTGGCGGTTTTTAACGCCGAACTGGCGACGCGCCCCCAGATCGTCGCCGGCAACAAGATCGACATGGCAACGGACGAACAGCGCGAGAGCTTCCGCCGTTATATTGAGGACAAGGGCTTACAGTATTTTGAAATCTGCGCGCCGATTCTCGAGGGCACAAAAGAGCTTATCAACGCCGCCGCAGCTCTTCTCGCAACCCTGCCGCCGATCCGGCAGTACGAAACCGAGCCGATCCCCATGGAAATGCTCGAAAAGAAAAAAACAAGCGGCTTCAAGATTTCCGTCATTGACGACACCTACTATGTCGAAGCGGAATGGCTCTTAAAGATTCTCAACAAAACCGATATGGACGACTATGAATCTCTCCAGTATTTCCAGAAAGTGCTCGGCACAAGCGGCATTCTCGACGAGCTGCGCCGACGCGGCATTCAGGAGGGCGACACCGTCAATATCTACGATCTGGAGTTTGAATATGTCCCCTGATATGCGAATCGACAGCTTAAAAACCGACACAGAAGCACCCGAAAATCTGCCGGTTTCCGCACTGGCCTTTCTCGGCGACGGCGTTTACGGGCTGATGGTGCGGGAATACCTGACGCAGCAGTCCGGCGGCAAAGCCGACAAGCTCCACGAAAGCAATATCCGCATGGTCAACGCTTCGTATCAGGCGGCAGCTTCCAAAATCCTGATGCCGTATCTGACGCCGGAAGAATCGGGCATTTTTATCCGCGGACGCAACACGCACACCGCGCATACGCCGCGCAATCAATCAAAAAGTGATTACCACGCCGCAACCGGCCTCGAAACGCTCTTCGGCTGGCTCTACATAAACGGAAAGACCGATCGGCTCAAAGAATTATTCGCACGAATCGTCAGTCAATGAGGTGATTTTATGAAATCTGCGAAAAAAATCAACGCAAAAGAAGTTTTTCTGGATATTGCCATCTGCATCGCCGGCAGCTTCATCTATGCCGTTGGCGTCAACTGTTTTATCTCGTCCAATGATATTTCCTCCGGCGGTGCAACGGGTCTTGCCATTCTGATCAACTACCTGTGGGATCTGCCGATCGGCGCGTCCATGTTCGTGCTGAACATTCCGCTGTTTATCATTTCGTTTATTGTTTTCGGCTGGCAGTTCATCGTCAAAACGCTGTTCGCGACCTTATCGGTCTCTGTGCTGATCGACGTCGGCGCACTGTTTTTGCCGGTCTACAGCGGCGATACACTTCTGGCGGCACTCTTCGGCGGCGCGCTGATGGGCGTCGGGCTCGGCGTTATTTTCACACGAGGCGCGACAAGCGGCGGCACCGATATTCTCGGCAGGCTGCTCAAAAAGAAATTCCCCCATGTTTCCATGGGCAGGCTCGTCATGATCTGCGATCTGTTCGTCGTCATGCTCTCGGGGCTTGTGTACCGCAACATCGAAAACATTCTGTATGCGACCATCGTCTTCCTCGTCTCGAGCAAGGCCATCGACTTCGTGCTCTACGGCAGCGACCGCGGCAAAATGATGATGATTATCTCCCCCAAAGCGAAGGAAATCGCCAAGGCTATCACCGCCGAAACACCGCGCGGCGTCTCGATTCTTCCCGTTCAGGGCGCCTATACCGGCGAAGAGAAGCATATGCTGCTCAGTGTCGTCCGGCCGCATGAAGTGGCGACGATCCGCAAAATCGTCAGACGCTTCGATGAACAGCCGTTTATTATCATTTCCGACGCGTCGGAAATTCTCGGCCTCGGCTTCAAGCCGACTGACAACGACCTTTAATTCCGGAGGAAATCCATGAAAATACCAAAGAAACACATCAGAAATTTTTCCATCATCGCCCATATCGATCACGGCAAGTCCACGCTGGCCGACCGTCTGCTGGAGCTGACCAATTCCGTCGCGAAGCGCGATATGCAGCAGCAGATCTTAGACGATATGGACTTAGAGCGTGAGCGCGGCATCACGATCAAGGCGCACGCCGTCACGCTTTACTATACGCAGGACGGCGAAGAATACGAGCTGAACCTCATCGACACCCCCGGTCACGTGGACTTTAACTATGAGGTCTCGCGTTCCCTGGCGGCGTGCGAAGGCGCCGTGTTGATCGTGGACGCGACGCAGGGCATCGAAGCGCAGACGCTCGCGAACACCTATTTAGCACTCGATCACGACTTAGAGTTAGTGCCTGTCATCAATAAAATCGACCTGCCCGCCGCCGATCCCGACCGTGTCGCGCTCGACATTGAAGAGATTATCGGTCTGGACGGCTCCCTTGCGCCGCGCGTTTCCGCCAAAACGGGCGAAAATGTGGAGGAAGTGCTCAAGCAGATTGTGGCTCTCGTTCCCTGTCCCGAAGGCGACGATGACGCGCCGCTGCGCGCACTTGTTTTTGACTCGGTTTATGATAATTACAAAGGCGTTATCGTCTATGTCCGCATCATGGACGGCACGATCAAACCCGGCGACACCATGCGGATGATGGCGACCGGTGCGGAATTCACCGTCGTGGAAGTCGGCAAGATGGCGGCGACATCCCTGAATCCCGCGAAAAAACTTTGCGCGGGAGAAGTCGGCTACATAACGGCGTCGATTAAAACCGTTCGCGATGCGCGTGTCGGCGACACGGTGACAACGGCGGAGAACCCCGCCGCCGAGCCGCTTGCCGGCTATAAAAAGGTCAATCCCATGGTCTTCTGCGGCATCTATCCCGCCGACGGCGCAGACTACGAAGCACTCAAAGAGGCACTCGAAAAACTGCAGCTCAACGATGCCGCGCTGTCCTTTGAGCCCGAGACGTCCGGCGCGCTGGGCTTCGGCTTCCGCTGCGGCTTTCTGGGACTTCTGCACCTCGAAATCATTCAGGAACGTCTGGAACGCGAATACGATCTGGATCTGGTTTCGACCGTACCGAGCGTTATCTATAAAATTCATATGCGGAACGGCGAAGTACTTGAGATCGACAACCCGACCAAATATCCCGACCCGGCGGAGATCGACTTCGCCGAAGAGCCGATGACGGACGCGCACATCTTCTCGCCGCCCGAATTTGTCGGCACGATTATGGATCTGTGTCAGGAACGGCGCGGCAATTACAAGGGCATGATCTATATTTCCGCCGACCGTGTGGAGATCAGCTACGACCTGCCGCTCAACGAGATCATTTATGATTTCTTCGACGCGCTCAAATCCAGAACTAAGGGCTACGCTTCGTTCGACTATGAGCTCAAGGGTTACGAACAGAGCAATCTCGTCAAGCTCGACGTCCTGCTCAACGGTGACGCCGTGGACGCGCTGTCCTTTATCATTCATTCGGACAAGGCCTACGGCCGCGCCAGAAAAATCGCCGAAAAGCTCAAGGACAACATTCCGCGGCAGATGTTTGAAATCCCGATTCAGATCGCCATCGGCGGCAAGATCATCGCCCGCGAAACGGTCAAGGCGTTACGGAAAGACGTTCTGGCGAAGTGCTACGGCGGCGACATCACGCGAAAGAAAAAGCTGCTCGAAAAGCAGAAAGAGGGCAAAAAAAGAATGCGCTCTTTCGGCACGGTCGAAGTGCCGCAGGAGGCATTTATGGCGATCCTCAAGCTCGACGAGCAATGAAAGGGCTGTATTTTCACATTCCGTTCTGCCGCTCGAAATGCCCGTACTGCGATTTCTATTCCCGTCTGCCGGACGATGCTATGCTCGACGCCTATACCGACGCGCTGTGTGACGAAATGAGCACCGGCACGCGCACGGCGGCTTTTACCGAAAACGCCGACCTGTCCTTTGACACCGTGTATTTCGGCGGCGGCACGCCGTCCGTTTTAGGCGGTGAGAGGCTGCTGCGGATTCTGAACGAAGCCAAAAAGGCTTATCGCATTGCTGAAAATGCAGAAATCACCGTGGAATGCAATCCGTCGGGTGTGGACGAAGAATTTTTCCGACAGCTCGCGCACGGCGGCGTCAATCGGATTTCGTTGGGACTGCAATCGGCAGTCGATGCGGAACGACGGCAGCTCGGACGCTTCGCCGACAAAAAACAGGTGGAAAAAGCCCTGAAAAACACCCAAAAAAGCGGGATCACGAACCTCTCACTTGATGTGATGATCGGCATTCCGGATCAGACGATCGCGTCCCTTGACGAAACGCTGCAATTCTGCCTCTCCATGGGCGTCCCGCATATCAGCGCCTATATGCTCGCGCTCGAGGAAAATACCGTTTTCTACAGACGGCGCGACAGGCTGAACCTGCCCGACGAGGACGCAGTCTGTGAGCTGTATCTGCATATGGCGGAAACGCTTACAAAAAACGGAATCCTGCAATATGAAATTTCCAATTTCGCAAAACCGGGTTTCCCCAGCCGTCACAATCTGAAATACTGGAACTGTGAGGAATATCTGGGGCTCGGCCCATCGGCGCACTCCTTCCTCGGCGGAAAACGGTTTTTCTTTCCCCGCGATACGGACGGATTTATAAAGGGAGACTGCGCCGTTTTTGACGCTTTCGGCGGCGATGCGGAAGAATACCTGATGCTTCGTCTGCGGCTGACGGACGGCGTACGATTTGCCGACTACAAAGAGCGTTTCGATTCTCCCCTGCCGGACGGTTTTCTGAAAAAAGCGCACGCTTTCGCCGGACAGGGACTGATGACTCTCACGGATGAACACGCCGCGCTGACGCGAAACGGATTTCTGGTATCGAATTATATTGTAAGCGAATTACTGTAAGGAGAAACTATGGATTCAAGAGTAAAAAAACGCATTGGCGCGAACATGGACATTGATTTCAGCAACGCCGACTTCGGGAATACCCGTTGTCCGTGGAACGACGCCGAAAACACCGTTATGCACAAATGTGCGGTCAAGAACACCTCGATCTGCCCGTATTTCTGCGGCGTTCAATACTTAGACAGCGTGCTGTGCAGTTACCCGCATGAAACGCTGACCGTTTTGACGCAGGACGAAATCGACAGAAACATAGAGGAGCTGCGGGAATGAAACGGGAATTGGGAATCGCGCGCTGCGGCCTTGCTTGCTGTCTTTGTTCGGAAAACACGGTCTGCACCGGCTGTCAGGATGACGCCTGCGCGGGAAAAGACTGGTGCGAAAACAGAAAATGCTCCCGCGAAAAAAATTTTGCCGGTTGCTATGAATGCCCCGAGAACTGCCGCAAAGGAATGCTCGCGAAGAGCAAGCCCTACGGCTTTACGCAATTCACCAAGCGATACGGCGCCAAGGAATTGCTCGACTGCCTCGAACGCAATGAGGCAAACGGCGTGATCTATCACCGAAACGGCATTGTCGGCGACTACGACGGATTCGATTCCGCAGAGGATTTGGCAAAATTTATAAAAACAGGAAAACGAACATAAAAGCAATCGGCTCTCCGAACGGAAAGCCGATTCTTTGTATCATTCTTCAATTTTCGCTTTCTGAAGATTGCATTCGCGGATTTTCTGTCTCGCCTGTTCGCTGAATTTATGCGCTCTGGCGTAGGTCACAAGGCCGTTCTGCTCCTGTTCGACGTCGGTCAGCTGCGTGTAGCACATCCCCATGCAGTCGCTTTTCAGAATCGCTTCGGTATCGGAAATATAGTGCGCGACAAAATCGTCCTCGCTGGTTTCCTTGACATAGCCCCAGCTGACGGATTCGTCATTGTTGAACGCGATGCCGCCGTACTCCGAAAGGAAGATGGGTAATCCTTTGAGCTGATGCTGCGTCAGGAAGCCTGCTTTCTGAATTTTATTGAGCATCAACAGCTTCTTTTCTTCTTTCGTGCCGTTCTTATGGTTATGCACGTGCTCCGTGATCTCCTCGGCAGTGTGGGAATAATCGTGATAATCATCGATGTCCGTCACGTAGAGATAGCCGCCGCTTGAACCGATTACCGGACGGTACGGATCGTATTTTTTCGTCTCGGCATAGAGCACCTTCTGGCAGTATGCGTCGCAGAACTGCGCGCCGTCCCAGGTTTCATTCAGCGGACACCAACCGATGATGGCAGGATGATTATAATCGCGTACCAGCTCTTCGCGCCATTCGGATACAAAATGATTCAGTCCCTTTTTGCTCTTTTTGGAATCGAGCGAGCAGCCCCAGTTCGGGAACTCTCCCCAGATCAGATAGCCTTTCTGATCGGCATAATACAGATACTGCTCCTCAAAAATCTTTTCATGCGGTCTTGCGCCGTTAAAGCCGAAATCGATCGCGATGTCGATATCCTTCTCGATATCCTCGGCGGTCGGGAACGTATAAATTCCGTCGGGATGGAAGCCCTGATCGAGAATCTGCCGCAGAAAAACGGATTTTCCGTTGAACAGGAATTTGCCGTCTTTCAGCTCAATGCTGCGGAAGCCCGTATAGGTCTTGACGGTATCGACAACTTCACCGTCCTTTTTCACCGTCAGCACGATGTCGTAAAGCTCCGGCGCAAGCACGTCCCAGAGCTTCACTTCGCCGTCAAGCGTCACGCTGAACGCAAAGCTGTCCTTTTGGACGGCTCCCTCACCCTCGGCGACCTTTTCGCCCTGATAGAAAACCTCTGCCGACACAACCGCGTTCGCGCCGTTTTCGACAATGCCCTTGATGTCGATCGTCTTGGTTTCGGGGAACGCCGTAATCTTGCGAGCCGAAATGTAAGTATCCGCTACAAATTCCAGCCAGACGGTCTGCCAGATGCCCGTTGTACGCGTATAGGAGCAGCCATAGCTCTCAAAGCGGTTCGACTGCTTGCCCGACGGGATCTCGAGGCTCTTCGTATCGTCCTTGGCATTGAGCACCAGCGTGTTTTCGCCCTCATGCAAGTATTCCGTAATATCAAACGAAAAAGAAATATAGCCGCCTTTGTGCGTTCCCGCTTTTTTGCCGTTCACATAGAGAATCGCTTCATAATCGACCGCGCCGAAATGCAGCAGCACGCGGCCGGCAAGCTCTTCCGCTGTCATCGTCACCGTGCGTCTGTACCAGACAGATGTCATAAAATCCTTATGCTCAATGCCGGACAGCTTGCTCTCCGGGCAGAACGGCACTTCGATTTTTGCGGCATACGCCGTTTCGTCGGCAAGATAATTCTTCTTATCGTCAATTTCAAAGTCCCACTGGCCGTTCAGATTGCGCCAGTTTTCGCGCACAAAAGACGGTCTGGGGTATTCGGGTCTGTACATCGTTATCTCTCCTGAATGTTTATTTTCTTGATTTTACCATACGTCACCACGATTTGCAAGACAAAGTTTTTCTTTTTAGAAAAAAATAACGGCGCCGGAGGAAACCTCTGACGCCGGAAATATATCTCTTTTACATGGATGTAAACAGATTCAGAATCGAAGCCGCTTTTGTATAGCCGGTGAGTGAGATGGGCGACAGCACTTCGGGAATGAACGCCGAAACGACGAAGTTCATCTGTCTGAGACCGTCCGCATCGAAAACATCAATGATCTTGAGCGTGCCATCCTGCGTATAGATACGGATGGTGCCGTATTCAGTCTTATACATCGAGCAGAGGTACTCCTGTCCGTCCAAAGTCGCGGTGTATTCGGAGTATTCGCCGTCGTTGATGTACTGTGAATAGTCCATATTCTGATCGAAATTCGCCATCATATTTTTCATTTCCGCAATATCCTGACTGTTGAAGGAAACGCCGAATGCCGACAGGCTCTTCATGACCTGATCCATATTTGCCAGCGCCGCATCGTCGATCACGACATAGGAATTGGTGCCGTTGTTGACAAGATACGGGGTGCCGTCAAGATAGATAACGGACATTTTCATCTGCGCCGATACCATTTCCAGACGGTAATTATCGCCGTCGCAGGTCGCTTTGGCATCGACAGTCTGTCCGCCGTTCAGGTTCATCGTACCTGACATATAGAACCGCTTGGATTCAAGCGTATCGATGATGCCCTGAATGGATTCGCCGTCCTTCGGTGCGCCCGTCGTCGTTTCCGCTGCGGCAGCCTGCGTCGTCGGCGCTTCGGTCGTCATCGCCGGAGCAGCCGTCGTCGCCTGTGTCTGCGACATCACTTCGGCGTCATCTTTCGTCGGAGCTTCCGGATCGCTCTTGGAACAGCCGGCAAATGCGGCGGCCATCAGAACCGCAAGAAGAAGACTGATTACTTTTTTCCATGATACTTTAACCATACTATCACCTCATGATATTGAATTATACACGTGTAATATGAACTGAAAATAAACAAAAACATCTTTTTTATCACATAATCCACGAAACAGCATCAAATGCCTTTTTAAAATGCGAGGAATCCGACGACGCATACAGCTCAGACAACCCCGTCTGGGCATTATAATTTTTCCTGTAGAACACGGCGGTATCCGTCACATAGCAGCTGTGGACGGATTCATCGACTTTCTCGCCGTACTTCATCCCGGCGGAGGCATACAGACTGCCGTCGGTCAGCAGGAACAGAAGCTTATTGTCGGCCGTTATATAAAGGGTTTCGGCATCGGAGGCGAGCTGCTGCGTTTTTCCGCCGTGATACGCGAAGAGATCATGATTCGCCGTGATATAATAGATATATTTTCCGTTTTTGCAAGCCACCGCCTGTCTGACGCCGTCAGCGATCGCTTCCGACTCTTCTCCGCGCCAGAGATACAGTCTGCCCTGATCGCTGATGTAAATGAGAGAATCCCCTCCCGCTTCGGAAAACTGCACAACAGAATTGTTTATATCTACCCGCTCATTGCCTTTCGTCAGGGAAAACAGGACATCCGTCGCGCCGTGAGACGCATAAATGATATCGGTCAGATCGTCATCGTCATACACATAGGAAACACCGTAGGAATCGCAGACGGCGTGGGACCTGAGAGCCGGTTCGGCCACACCGGAAATAATACGGATCCGGCTTTTTCCCTCATGCGATATATATGTATACGATGCGTCGCTGAAAACAACGCTGGAAACGTCCGACGAAAAGCAGAACGCCGACGACGGATTGACCTGCGAACACAATTTGGAACGCATTGTACCGTCCCGTTTGAGCAGACACAAGGAGTTATCCGCACTCAACGCATAAATATACGATGCGTCGTCTGAAACGGCAAGAGGCGTATACTGTTCACCGATACACGTCGCCGAACCTTTTTCATACAAGTACAGGACGGATTTTCCCTCTCCGGTTTTTGTGAAGAGAATGCGGCTTCCGTCCGGCGAGACGGCAAAGCGATCCGCGCCATCGCTGAGCGTTTCCGTTTTCTTTTTCGCCGTATCGTACCGGTACAGAACACCCACGGAATCCGTATAAACAACGGCAGAGCCGGAATAAGCGATCACATAATGATTCGTACTGTTCCCGGCGACGACAGTATGCTGTTCGCCGTCCGTATAATAGAGTTTATATGAGCCGCCGTCCGGAATTAGCACGGCGCACGATGATGAGCCGCCGCTGAAACGAAATGACGAAACTCCTTTGCCGGGCAACACTTCGCCGGAATACTGATCGTCAGAAAAAACCAGCACGCCGCTTTGACCGGGAGAATAAAAAAGGGCTATCACTTCTTTGTCAGGACGCAGGCAAGCGATCAGGATCGCGACCGTGAGCACGGCGATCACAGCCAAAATCCACACCTTGCCGACCCGGCGGTGTTTGTTCTTTACCTTCTCAGGCTGCTGATCGTCCATCAAGACCCCTCCTAATCTCATTTAGCTTACCATTTTAGCAGGGAAAATGTCAAGAGAACTCAAAAATTTCTTAAGACTTTTTAAATTTTTTTGTAAAAAATGCCGTAACCTTATTTACAAATTCAACCGGATATTGTATAATGAATGCGTATCAATTTTTCCGATAGGAGGAAATTACATGAAAGGCTTCAAAAAAGGACTGGCGCTGTTTCTTGCCATGCTGATGATCTTGGCGGTATCCCCGATTGCCGCATTCGCAGAAGGCGAAGAAACCACAACAGGCGAGGAAACAACGACCGAAACACCGGCTGAGCCGGAAGCGGCTTGGTATACATCATTCGGCATGAAAAAAGGGGAAGGTACACTCAAGGAAGCTGCCGCCAATGTCACGGCAGGCGGCTCCATTGCGATTCTGAAGGATCTGACGATCAGCGATACTATCGCCTTTACCAAAAATGCTACCTTGGAAGGAAACGGTTTTACCCTGACCCGTGACGAGGCGTTTACGGGCCTTATGATGACAGTCGGCAATGCTGCAAAAGTCACCCTTTCCAATGTGACAGTCGACGGCAACTCCGACATTATTCCCGGCGAAACGGACAGCATCGCAGTCGTCAACAACGGTACGCTGGTTCTCGGCAGCGGCGCAAAGCTCATCAAAAACTTTGCCAGCAGCGCGAACGGCGCTGCAGTCGTTGTCGGTTCTTACGACAGCGCATCCACAACCGAAAGCGCACTTGTGATCAACGAAGGCGCTGAGATTTCCGATTGTACCGCGGCATACGGCGGTGCGGCTATCGCGCTCTACGGTGCCACGATCAAACTGGCCGGCGGCACTGTCAAGGACTGTTATGCACTCTCTGACGGCGGCGCGTTCGACCTCGCCAGAAAAGGTGCCAAGTTCATCATGCAGAGCGGCGAGATCACCGGATGCAGAGCGGGCATCAAAAATGAGGGAAGCTGGGGCAGTGCGATTTCCGTTGAGAGCGGCGGCTCCGCAGTAATCACCGGCGGCAAAATCACCGACAACTTCAATATGGGCAGCGAGCTCGGTGCAGTTTATGTTGAGCAGGGTGCGTCCATAACGGTCGGCGACAGCGTTTATATCGCCGGCAATACCGCCCAGGGTGGCAAGGCGTCCAATATCTATCTCGAGAAGAACACCGTTCTGAAGGTTGATCCCGCATTTGCGGAAGGCGCCGAAATCAGCGTCACCATCGAGGATATGGATCCCGACAATATCTCCCTTGATTTCATTGACTACGACGGCGATATGACCGGCTTCGTTTACAGCGATACCAACGGCGACACGTTCTATGTCTCCGGAGGCGTCGTCACGCTGATCGAGGTCATTAAGGTCACGTTCGATCCCGGCAACGGCACCTGCGAAGTTGCGTCCAGAATCTATCCGGTTGACGTTGACTTCGGCTATCTGCCGACGCCTGATGAAAGAGAAGGTTTTGAATTCCTCGGTTGGTACACCGCGAACGATGTGCTGATTACCGAAGATTCCGCGGTAACGTTCCACGAAGACATCACCCTGTATGCGAAATGGGAGAATCTCAATAAACTGGATGACAATCCCTTTGCCGTGATCGGTCGTTTCTTCGAGAGAATCGCCGAACTGATGCGTGAGGCATTCCGGTTCCTGGCGAACCTCTTCACCGGCACCGGTGACAAAGACCTCGGAAATCTGTAATAAACCTGTAACAACAACGCGCACGGTCTTCTGACTGTGCGCTGCTT
Organism: uncultured Clostridia bacterium; assembly: GCA_945912145.1. Taxonomy (GTDB): domain Bacteria; phylum Bacillota; class Clostridia; order Oscillospirales; family Acutalibacteraceae; genus UBA1081. The sequence goes on from CAMEBF010000004.1 coordinate 57,924, forward strand.
TTTGCGAAAGGAAATACTATGAAAACACTCTACATATCCGACCTCGACGGGACGCTGCTGAACGCCGACGCCGAGATCAACGAAGAAACGGCGCAGACGCTGACTCAGCTGATTCAGAACGGGCTGCATTTTTCCATCGCCACGGCGCGCACACAGGCCACCGTCGTGCAAATGCTGCAAAATATCCCCGTCAATGTCCCGATCATCCTGATGAACGGCGTCGCGATTTACGACTTGCAGCAGAAGCGTTATACCCATATCGAGCCGATCGCGAAAAACGGCGCGCTGGCACTGCTCGACGCCATTGACAAGCAGCTTCATTCGGGGTTTCTCTATTGCATCGATGACGGACATCTCTCGACCTATTACGAAAACACCGACTCCCCGACCGCGCAGGCGTTCATCGAAGAGAGACAAAAAAAATACAACAAAAAATTCACAAAGGTTTCGTCTTTCCGGGAATGTTTGAGTAGGAACATCGTCTATTACTCCATCGACAACAAAAAAGAATGCCTTGAGCCAGCCTATGAGACGCTCTGCCGATGCCCCGATCTGCACGTCGAGTTCTACCGCGACATCTACAATACGGATCACTGGTACCTTGAGATCAGCTCGGCGAACGCCTCCAAAAAGAACGCCGTGCTGCGCCTCAAAGAATCGGGCGGATTCGACCGCGTCGTCTCTTTCGGCGATAATCTCAATGACTTGCCTATGTTCGAGGTCAGCGACGAATGTTACGCGGTACTGAACGCCAAAGACGAAGTCAAATCCCGCGCCACCGGCGTCATCGCCGCCAACACGGAAAACGGCGTCACGCACTTTCTGAAGACCAGAATTGAATAGACAATCAAAAAAAGCGATACGGACGTTTCTCACAGTCCCTATCGCTTTATCTTTTTTATTCTTATTCCGCCTTACATTGATCGAGCAGGTCGGCGACCAGTTTTTTGACGGCGTTTATGGTATCTTCAACCGGGATTTTTTCGCTGTAGGTCTTGTCTCTTGTCACGACTTCGCAGACATTCTCTTTCAGGTTTCTGGGGCTGACGATCACACGGACAGGAACGCCCAGCAGATCGGCGTCGGAGAACATGAAGCCCGCGCTGACCTTACGGTCGTCATAAATAACCTCCAGTCCGGCGTTCTGTAAGTCCTCATAAAGCCTGTCAGCAGCAGCGTGCGCCTCTTCGTCTGCGGATTTAACGCAGCAGAGGTGAACCTGCCAGGGGGCGATAGAGATCGGCCAGATCGGACCGTATTCGTCGTGATGCGCTTCGCAGACAGAAGCCGCCAGACGGCCGACGCCGATGCCGTAGCAGCCCATAATCGGGTAATGGCTCTCGCCTTTTTCGTCAAGATAGGTCATGCCCATGGACTTCGTATATTTCGTGCCGAGCTGGAAGATATTGCCGACCTCGATACCGCGGGAAACCGTGATCGACGGCTTGCCGCACGACGGACAGATGCCGCCTGTGATGATCTTGGCAAAATCGTGATACTCGGCGTCGGGGAAATCACGCGTCATATCCAGACCCGTATAATGGAAATCAACTTCGTTCGCGCCGCAGACCATATTGTTCGTGCCCTGAATGGAGGCATCGAACAGAATCAGCGGTTTTGCGGCGGCATTCATTGCCACAGGCCCGATGAAACCGGCATTGATGCCGCTCTCTTCGGTAATCACGGCAGGATGAATATTCTCGCCTAAGAAGTTCGTCAGCTTTGTCTCGTTGACGTCCAGATCGCCGCGGATAAAGACAATGACATAGGCATCGTCGGCGTTTTTCTGATAGACGACCGCTTTGACGCTCTTTTCGGCAGGCGCGTGCAGGAAGTCGCAGACTTCCTCAATCGTGTGCATTTCAGGCGTCGCAACCTTTTTCAGCTCTTCGGAAACCTCGTCGCGGGTATTCTTAATAATGCTTTCGGCGGCTTCCATATTGGCGCGGTAGCCGCATTCGGGGCAGATCGCGATGGAATCCTCACCGATCGACGTCAGGAGCATATATTCATGCGAAATATTGCCGCCCATCATGCCGGAATCGGACTTGACAACGATCGTCTCGGGAATGCCGGCTCTGGCGAAAATCCGCTCATAAGCATGGTAGCATTTCTCGTAATAATCTTCGAGATCCTCCTGCGACGTATGGAACGAATAGGCGTCCTTCATCGTAAACTCACGGACACGGATCAGACCTGCACGCGGTCTTGCCTCGTCGCGGAACTTTGTCTGGATCTGATAAATCATAAACGGATAGCGGGTATATGTATTGCCGTATTCGCGGACAAGCTGCACGGCGGCCTCCTCATGGGTCATACCGAGCACCATCGGCGCGCCGTTTCTGTCTTTGAAGCGGCACAGCGAATTATCGATGGACTGATACCGGCCGGACTCTTCCCACAGAGAAGCGGGCATCACAACCGGGAACTGCACTTCCTGACCGTCGATCCGATCCATCTCATCACGGATAATATTCTCAATTTTTTTCGTAATCCGGCGCAGCGGCATAAAGGACGAATAAATTCCGTTCGCCACGAATTTCATATATCCGCCGCGAATCATCAGCGCGTGACTGTCTACCACGCAGTCAGAGGGTTTTTCCTTAAATCGCTCACCAACAAGCTTATCGAGTTTCATTCTTTAACCTTCTTTAGTTTTCTATTCTATATCACGACGCCTTTTTTCCGAAGGGCGTCTTTTAAGCATTCAACACTTGAAAATGACGGAGAGAAGCAGATACCATCCATACCGCACGCCGCCGCACCGTCAATATTTTCCTGCACGTCGTCGATAAACAGGCATTCGGACGGCTCAAGACCGTATTTCTGAAACAGAACTTCATAAATGCCGCGTTCGGGCTTGAGCAGCCGATACTCGCAGGAGATCACCTGACCGTCCATCAGCCCGATCGCCGGGATGCCTTTGGAATACTCGTAAAAATCAAAGCCCGCGTTGCTCAGCAGATACGTCTTATAGCCGTTTTGCTTCAGTTTTACGATCAGATCGTACATCTCGGGAAAAACAGGCATTTCCTCTTTGCCGAAGCACTGGTCAAGATACAACCTTTTCAACAGCGCGACGAGATGTTCGGGCAACGAGCCGGAAATCTCCTCGATTACCTCAGCGTAAGTCCGCACACCACGGTCGCAGTCACGGTATATGCCGCTGTTATAAAACACTTGGAGGATCTGATCGATCTCTTCCTGTTTCGTTAAATATTTTTTCAGCGTTTTTTCCGGGTAAAACATGACGAGCACGTTCCCCATATCAAAAACAATGTTTCGAATCATACGTCACCGTCAAATGAAAATCAAACGGGCGGAAGCGATCCTTTCCGCCCTCATTTTTAAACCTCTTCGACAAAATCGACAATGTCGCCGACGGTCGAGAATTTCTCTATCGCGTCATCGGGAACTTCCATGCCAAATTCATCTTCAATTCCCATGACAATATCAACAAGATCGAGACTGTCCGCTCCGAGATCCTCCAACAGAGAATCTATCGCAACGTCGTCCTCGTTCAGATCCAACTGTTCGCAGATGATTGCTCTTATTTTTTCAAACTCCATACAATAAAACTCTCCTTTTGCAAAAAATCAAAGCAATATCATGTATATTAAGATATTATTGAATTTTGACTGTTTTGTCAATAGTTTTGCAAAAGTTTTTCAACTTTTTGAAGCACGGAGAAAAACCTATCCTTATATAATAGAAAGAAAGAGAAAACCTGTCGTTTATCAGGGAAAAGCGGCGTCCGTAAAGACGCCGCCGGTTCGTTGCAAAATGTTGCGTTCAGAGAAGCCTGTCAGCTTCTGCTTTTGAACATATCGAAGATATCGCTGAGGTCATCGTCGTTCGTGCCGAACTCCTGTGCGGGCTTTTTCTCTTCTTGCGCAGCGGGAGCCGCCGCTTTCTCGGGAGCCTTGACCGCAGCAGGCGCGCTGTTGCCATTCTCGCCGAAGCCTGTCGCAACAACCGTCACGACCATTTCATCGTCAAGAGAGGAATCAAGCGCAACGCCGAAGATGATGTTGGCGTCCGGATCGGCCGTCTCGGAAATGATGGAGCTTGCGACGTCCACAGCGTCCAGCGTAATATCGGGGGACGCAGAAATATTGATGATGATGCCCTTGGAGCCCTGAATCGAGGTCTCAAGCAGCGGGCTGGTAATTGCCATTCTGGCGGCCTCTTCGGCTTTATCCTTACCGGAAGCGCGTCCGACGCCCATGTGAGCATGTCCGGCGTCTTTCATGACGGAAGTCACGTCGGCGAAATCGAGGTTGATAAGGCCGGGAACCGTGATCAGCTCGGCAATGCTGCGAACGCCCTGACGAAGCACATCGTCGGCGATCTCGAACGCATTGGAGAAGGTGATCTTTTCATCGGAAACAAGCTTGAGTCTCTCATTGGGGATGATGATCAGGCTGTCAACGTGCTGGGACAGCTCCGCAATGCCCGCTTCCGCCTGGCTCATACGGCGTTTGCCCTCAAAGTTAAAGGGCTTCGTAACGATACCGACGGTCAGGATTCCTTTATCCTTCGCCATCTGCGCGATCACGGGAGCCGCACCTGTTCCGGTACCGCCGCCCATGCCGGCCGTGATGAATACCATATCGGCGCCGTTGAGCGAATCGTTAATGGCGTCCATGCTCTCCTCAGCCGCTTTCTGACCAATGTCAGGTCTTGCGCCTGCACCCTTACCGTCCGTCACCTTTTCACCGATCTGGATCTTATTGGTGGCTTTGGAATACATCAGCACCTGTTTATCGGTATTTATTGAGATAAACTCGACGCCCTGTACGCCGGCATCGACCATTCTGTTGATTGCATTGCCGCCGCCGCCGCCAACGCCGATGACTTTGATTTTGGTAACTTCTTCGTTCTCATTTGCGATTTCAAAAGACATTTGACTTCCTCCATATATGAAATTTTCGGGAAATAAACACAACTATACTTTTATATAATACCATGAGTTTTTGCAAATTGCAATATGAAATCTACGCTAAATATTACAATATTATCCTGCCGAAAAAAAGACAGAATGCACAAACCGACGCTATCCGACCGAATCGGGAAGGTCACCGTCGTACTCCGGTGCCGTCGTCATCGCTTCCGAGACATCTTCGTCATAAGGCGAATAATCATTCCGAACGTAAGAACGGTCTTTTTCGCTTACGTCGATGATAATCCGGACATACGGGTCGTTTTCCCGCTCGGCCTCGATCGTTTTCATGCCCGTCCGGAGTTTCTCCGGGAGATCGGTGATCGTACCGAGGATAAGCGTGATGCGGCCGTCAATCACAATTTTGACACTTGCGATATTGGTCAGATCCAGCTTTGTCACCGTTCCGATCTGCGCGTCCTCGCAGGCTTGCATCACAGACTCAATCCGATCCTTGTACGCTTCGTCGGTGAAACAAATCTCGGAACCGGGTTCGGCGGAATCAACCGACACGCCGATGAGCTTTGTGCAGGATTTTGGCACCTCTGCGACGGTTTCGAGCACCTTATAATCTTTATCAAACAGGATAAATCCGCCGGTTTCAACGGCAAAATCCGCCTTGGTGTCTTCAACAATGATCCGCAGCGTCGAGGGGTATTTCCGTTTCACCTGGGCATTGCCGATATACGGAAGCAGCTTCTCAATATTTTTTTCAATACTCGATTTGGAAATATTCACAAGGCTGCCGCCTGTCTCCGCGCCGGAAGCCCGGATAATTTCTTCGGCAGTATAATAGCTGCTGCCGGCAGTCACGTCGCCGTTCTCGTCGGGAATGCCGCACACTTCAATGGTATCGATCTTAAAAAAGACAAATGCGGACAGCAGATACAGCACCAAAGCCAGCGCAAGGCAAAGACCTGCGCCGACTTTCAGTCGTCTGATTTTCTGTATTCTCCGTCTTCGTTTTTCGCGTTCGGCTTTTTTTTCAGCCGCCGTCTTCTGCGTTGTTTCCATCGGAAGCTTCCTTTTTTTCCATTCTTATATCACATCCGAGCTGTGTCAGCACGCCGCTCAGGTTTTCATACCCTCTTGCAATATAGCGCACGTCGTCAACCGTCGTCGTGCCGTTTGCCGCAAGCCCTGCCAGAATCAGGGACGCGCCTCCCCTGAGATCCGAAGCGATCACGGACGCGCCTGTCAGCTTTCCCGTTCCCTCAATGACCGCCATGCGGCCGTCGACCCGGATCTTGGCACCGAAGCGCAACAATTCGCTGACGTGCTTATAGCGGCTCTCAAAAATCGTCTCAATAATGACGCTCGTGCCGTAACAGATTGTCGTCATCGCCATCATCTGCGCCTGCATATCGGTCGGAAAACCGGGATAGGGCATGGTGCGGATCGTCTTGATATGCCGAAGCGTCGACGGCGCCGTCAGCGTCAGCTCGCTGCCTCGGATCGCAATATCACAGCCGGCTTCTTCAAACGCCGGGATCACAGGCCCCATATGCGCCGGGATCACACCCGTCAGATGAATTTTGCCGTGCGTCATCGCGGCTACCGTCATATACGTTCCGGCAACGATGCGGTCGGGAATCACTTTATAGGTAACAGGGTGCAGCCTCTTCACGCCCTCGATGATAACGGTTCCCTCACCGGTGCCCGAAATCCGCGCGCCGCAGCTGTTGAGAAAATCCGCAAGATCGGTGATTTCTGGCTCTCTCGCGGCGTTGGTCAGTACTGTCGTGCCTTTCGCCGTACAGGCGGAAAGAATGATATTTTCCGTCGCGCCGACGCTCGGGAACGAAAGCGAGATGCGTGTCGCCTCCAGCGGTTTGATGGCCTCAAAATCTATTTTTGCAAATTCTTCCCGAATATTCACGCCGAAACGCTGAATCGCATCCAAATGCAGATCAATCGGCCGCAGACCGATCTCACAGCCGCCCGGCGTCGAGAGACTTGCTTTGCCCATGCGTCCGATGATCGCGCCGAGGAAAACGACGGAGGACCGCATTTCGCGCATCAGCTCGTCGGGGATATCGTATTTATCGACTCCCGTGCTGTCCACGATGATCGTGTGCCCTTCACGCGTGACTTTACAGCCGAGATAACGAAGGATTTTGACGGTCGCGTCAACGTCGGAAATATCGGGACAATTCGCAATCACGCTTTCGCCGGGAACAAGCACCGTCGCGGCCAGGATGGGCAGAACGCTGTTTTTGGAGCCCTGCACTTTTGTCTCGCCGTAGATTCTGTTTCCTCCGTTTATGATGTATCTGCTCACAAAGCTCCCACCTTTCACAACCTCATACTATGCGGCGGGAATTGTCCTTGTTCCGTTATACCAGGGACTCAATACAGTCGCCGATACGCGATTTTGCATCGGGCACGGCCAGTTTGTTGGCATTTTTCGCCATCTCACGGCGGAGCAGTTCATTATCGAGCAATTCGTTGACGGCCTCATAAAGCGCATCCGGCGTCAGGTCTTTTTCTTCGATGATCTTTGCCGCGCCGGCTTTCACCAGCGTCATCGCGTTATGATACTGATGATTTTCCGCCACATTCGGCGACGGAATCAGAATCGATGCTCTGCCGACGGCCTCGAGTTCTGCCAGCGTGCTCGCACCGGAACGGCAGATCACGATGTCAGCGGCCGCAAGACATTGATCCATATTATAAATGTATTCCTGAACGGTTACATTTTTTTCATTCTCTGTATCCACGCCGTTTTCGCGGAGCTTATCCGGCACCCATGCGCCGTACTGTCCGTAAGCGTGAATAAACGAGCATTTGCCGCTGTCGTGCAGTTTTGCGATCAGATCGACCATCGCGGTGTTGATCGTTTTCGCACCGAGACTGCCGCCGAACGAAAAAATCAGCGGTTTGTCGTCAAGACCAAGCTCCACTCTGGCAAATTCTCGATCGGCAGAAAGAATTTCACCGCGAACGGGAAGCCCCGTCACGACCGGCTCATTTTTGCAGGCGAGATACTGTTTCGCCTCGGGGACGGTCAGCATCACAACGTCGGCTTCCTTTGCGAGCATTTTATTGGTCACGCCGGGAAAAGCGTTCTGCTCATGAATCGCCGTTTTGATGCCCATTTTAGCTGCCGTCCGCACAACGGGACCGCTGACATAGCCGCCGAAGCCGACGACAACGTCGGGCTTGAATTCCCTGAGAATTTTCCGCACGGCGGCGCCGGAACCGGCCAGACGCCAGAGTGTTGCGATATTCCGGCCGATATTCTGCAGCGTCAGCTTGCGCTGAAAGCCGCTGATGGATATGGTCTTAAAATCGAAGCCTGCCGCGGGGACGAGCTTCGCTTCCATTTTATCTTTCGTGCCGATAAACAGGATTTCCGCGTCCGGGTGCCGTTCGCGGATCTCTCCTGCGGCAGCCAGCGCCGGATTGATATGACCGCCTGTACCGCCGGCGGCAAAAATGATTCTCATTTTACGTTCCCCTTATTTTTTCTGGATTCGTCCGTCGCGTGAGACGGAAAGCACAATGCCCATTTCGCCCAGCAGCATACAAAGCGACGTGCCGCCGAAGCTGAAGAAGGGAAGACTGATGCCGGTATTCGGAATCACATCGGACGCGACCGCAATATTCAGCATCACCTGCACGCCGACCTGGAACACGAGACCCATCGCCAGCAGCATGCCAAAACGTGTTTTGGCGTTCAGCCCGATGACAACACCACGGTAAACGAGCAATATGAATAAACCAAGGATCAGCGCCGCACCGGCAAAACCGAGTTCCTCGCAGACGATGGAAAAAATCATATCGTTCTGCGGCTCGGAAACATACATATATTTCTGCGTCGAATTGCCGAGGCCTTTTCCGAAGAAGCCGCCGGTGCCGATAGCGTAAAGTGCCTGATTCGTCTGCCAACGTGCGTCACGCGGCGAATAATCCTTATCAAGCCAGCTGACAATTCTCTCGCGCATATAGCCTTTCAGAATTTTTCCGCCGTTGATCAGCTCGTCATAGAGCTCGTCGCTCAATGCGTCCTGCTCGGACTGCGGCAGATCACTTGCCGCCTCGAGCTGCTCATGAACGTCCTGAATCTGCAGCGCAACCGGGACGCAGACGATCAGCGCGACCACCAGAACCAACGAAACGCCGACAGCAAACCAGCGTCCGCGAACGCCGCCGATAAACAGCATGATAACGCCGAGCGCAAAAATCAGAATACAGCCCGACAGGTGATTCTCCGCAAAGACCAGCACAGCCGAAAGCCCGAAAAACAGGCAATACTGCCACGCCGGATCCCATGACTCGCGGAATATATCCGCGCCGAGCTTACGATTAACCCATTTGCCGACCGGCGTTTTTGAAGGCCTATTTGTACTCATGTGTTTGGAATAACGGTTAAAAATATAAGCACCGACAATAATGACCGCAAACTTTGTGATCTCTGACGGCTGAAACAGCGAATGTCCGCCGATTTTCAGCCAGCGGCGGAAGCCGTTTTCATCGGCCGGAAGCACAAGCACCAAGAGCAGCAATCCTGTCGAAAGTCCTGCGATGAGCTTTGCCGTTGCGCGCCAGAACTCCGGCTTGATACGCGAAATCAGCAGCATGGCCGCCACGCCGATGATCGCAAAGAAAAACTGACGCTTGATAAAATAGGTCGAATCATGATATTTATAAAGCGCATAAGGATAACCGGCGGAGAACATCATGATCAGCCCGACGCACAGAAGCGCCAGAACGATGATCAGGAACCAGATGTCAATGCTGCCGTAGTTGGCAAATTTATACCATACCTTCTTTGCAAGCGAAGATTCCTGATTTTTTTCTTTTTCCATAAACCGCACCTCCGCGCCTTTCCGGTCTGATTGTGTTCTTCGTTATTTCGGCTGTCCGAAATACACCAGTAAAATCGCGATCACCGAACCAATGATATTGATCGCCGAAAATACATAAACGATCTTTTTCTCTTTCCAGCCGCATTTTTCAAAATGATGATGGATCGGCGCCATTTTAAAAATGCGTTTGCCGTGCGTCGCCTTGAAATAGGCAATCTGAATGATATCCGAGCCGAACTCCATGACATAGACGAACCCGGTAAGTACAATCAGCCACGGCATATCCAGGCAGTACGAGACCGCAACGACAAGACCGCCCAGAAACATCGAACCGGTATCCCCCATCATGATCTTGGCAGGGTTCCAGTTCCAGATGAGATAGCCGGCAAGCGCGCCAAATAGCGCCGCGCACAGCAGGCTGACGCCGAAAACGCCGCGCAAAACCGCAATGACGAGCATTGCCAGAGAGAATGTCGCCGTGACAGACGCGCACAAGCCATCGACACCGTCTGTAAAATTGACGGCGTTAACCGTGCAGTACATGACCGCCGCGCCGACAATCCAGAAGAACCATTTCAGATCAAGATTGCCGAAGAACGGGAAATAGATGTAGGTTGCGCCGACTGCGTGCAAAGACGCCAGATACCCGCCCATGACAACAATCTGCGCGATGGTCTTTTGCGGAATCGTCAGACCGAGGTTGCGCTTTTTGACGACCTTGATATAATCATCCACAAATCCGATGAGCGCGAACGCAAACGCCATGATGATACCGCTGTAGAATTTTGTTTTGACATTGCCCGGCACGGGACTGCTACCCGCGACAAGATCTCCGCCCATCAAGCGGTCGGAGAGCAGGACAACTATAATCGAAACGAGAAATCCCGCCATAAACAGAATACCGCCCATCGTGGGAGTTCCCTGCTTTTTCTTATGCCAGCTCGGACCGATGTCCAAAATGGTCTGCCCGAATTTTAATTTATGCAGCCACGGAATGACGACGTACCCCAGCAGGAACGCCACAAAAAATCCGATGACCGCCGCGATTATCAACGCTATCCACCGATTCACAAACAATTCCGCCTTTCCTCAGACTTCCAATCCGTTATATATAATATGGAGAATATTTTCAAATTTCATGCCGCGGCTCGCCTTAAAAAGCGCCGCGTCGCCATCTTGCAGCATGGCAAGCAAGCGTTTGGCTGCGTCGTCCGTGTTATCCTCATGATACACTTCAACGAGGCCGCTCTCTTTGGCCGCTTTCGCCGTATGACGCGATTCTTCGCCGACCGTAATGAGAATATCGATTTTCTTTTGCGCCGCATACCGTCCGCATTCCGCATGAGCCGTTTCGGCGTAATCGCCGAGCTCAAGCATATCGCCCAGCACCGCAATGCGACGCTTTGCAGGCATATCGACAAGCGTATTGAGCCCCGCTTTTACGGAATCGGGGCTTGCGTTGTAGCAATCCTCAATAAAGGTGATGCCGTTCTTCCGAACGGTCTTTTGCCGCATTCCCGCCGGAACATACTGCCGCAGCGCGTCCGCCGCTTTGTGAGGTGCAACGCCTGCCGCCGTACCGGCCGCAAACGCCGCCAACGCGTCATAAACGTTATGAATGCCCGCCGCCGGAATAAACGTCGGATATTTTTGATTCTGATAGACAATATTGCACGCCGTTCCGTCCGCGGAAGGCTCTAAATCAACGGCTCTGACGGCACAATCCGGGTTTTCGATGCCGAAAAAGCGGATATCAAAATCGCTGTTCCGAACAGCACTCAGCAGATCGTTATCGCCGTTCAGAATCAGCGGCGAGCCCTTTTTCATGCCCGTCAGAATTTCGAGCTTTGCCCGCAAGATATTTTCCCGAGAGCCGAGATTTTCGATGTGCGAAACGCCGATATTCGTAATGATGCCGATATCGGGTCGGGAAACGGCGGCAAGCCGCGCGATCTCCCCTTTATGGTTCATACCCATCTCGATGACGGCGGCTTCGGTGCTGTCGTCCATCGTAAAAATCGTCTGCGGCATCCCGATGTCGTTATTCAGATTGCCCTGTGTTTTCACCGTTTTGTAGGCGGCAGAAAGCACAAGAGCCGTCATTTCCTTCGTCGTGGTCTTGCCGACGCTTCCGGTCAACCCCACAACGGGGCACGAAAACAGGCCTCGATAATACGACGCGAGAGCCAGAAGCGCGTCTTTCGTATCATCCACATAAATAACAGGGAGCGTGCATTCGACCGGCTTGCGGCAAAGTACCGCCGCCGCGCCGTCCGCTTCGGCGTTCTTCACGAAATCGTGTCCGTCAAAGCGTTCGCCCTCAATGGCGATGAATAGACCGCCGGAAACGGGCTTCCGGGAATCAATATACACGCCGGAAAAGCTGCCGTCCGCGCCGTCGAGGCGACCGTTCACAGCCTGCGCCGCCTGCGATAATCTGAGTTCTTTCACAATCAATCAACCTTTATCGAGCCGTCCAGAATGCCTTTGACGACTTCGCGTTCGTCGTAATGAATTTTGCCGGTATTTAAAATCTGATACGTTTCATGTCCTTTTCCGGCAAGCAGCACGATGTCGTCCTTCTGCGCCTCATGAAGCGCGGCGGCGATCGCCTGTGTCCGGTCTGTTTTGACGATTTTTTTCGTCTTGCTGCCCTTGATGCCAACAAGAATATCCTGAATGATCGCATCGGGATCTTCGCTGCGCGGATTATCGGAGGTCACAACGATGACGTCCGAGAGCTTCGCGGCAATCGCGCCCATGATGGGACGCTTCGTCTTGTCACGGTCTCCGCCACAGCCGAAAACAGTGATGATACGCGCGGCGGCAATCTTCCGTAGAGAGGAAATGATATTATCCAGTCCGTCGGGAGAATGGGCGTAGTCGATGATGACCGTGTAGTCCGTGTCAGTCGGGACGACCTCAATGCGTCCCTTGACGCCCTCGCAAAGAGACAGCGCATAAAGCGTCTTGCTGAAATCAAACCCGAGCTCGATCAGCGTTACGGCCGCCGCCATGGAATTATAGACGGTAAATTCACCCGGAATGCCGACCTTGACGCGTTCGATATAGCCCATTTTCACAAGCTCATATTCGATGCCGTCGTTTTTATATTTGATATATTTCGCCGTATAATCCGATTCATCGTGATGCACGGAATAGGTCACCATGCGTCCTGAGGAATGGCGCATCATGGACATGGCGTGCTCGTCGTCGAGATTGAGAACGCACAGCGACGAGACGGCGAAGAGCTTCGCTTTCGCTTCGGCGTACTGCTCGAACGTGCCGTGATAATCCAGGTGATCCTGCGTCAGATTCGTAAAGACTGCCGCGTCAAAATGCAGACCGGCGACTCTCTCCTGCGCGAGTGCCTGCGAGGAGACCTCCATGACGCAGTATTCGCAGTTCTCTTTCACCATTTCGGCAAACAGTCCATGCAGCTCGAAGCTTTCGGGTGTCGTCAGCGAGGAGGGAAACTCCTTATCGCCGGCTAAGTTTTTGACGGTGCCGATCAGCCCCGTCTTGTGTCCCATACGCTCGAGCATATTCTTCATCAGAAACGCCGTAGTCGTTTTGCCGTTCGTGCCGGTGATGCCGATCAGTTTCAGCTTTTTCGCCGGATTGCCGAAGAAATTGCCGCACATCAGCGAAAGTGCTTCGCGGGAATTCTTGACAATGACCTGATTCTGCACGCCCGTATCACGCTCCGCGACAACCAGAACGGCGCCTTTCTTTTCTGCGTCGGCCGCCGCATCATGACCGTCGAAATGACCGCCTTTGACGCACACAAAGACAGAACCGGGTTCCACCTTGCGCGAATCCGCCGTAATCGAACGCACGTCGGCGTCCTCGTAAACCTCATATGTCTTGATCCCGTTCAGGATCTCAGAAATCTTCATTGTTTTTCGCCTCCGTCAGTCTGACACATCCACCGTCGTCTTAAAGGAAACCGTAATGATCTCACCCATACTGACTTCCTCGCCGGCTGCGATGCTTTGTTTATAAGCGTAAACCGTACCGCTGCGGAGCGAACTGCCCGAAATCTTGATATTCAGGCCGCTGTTCATGGCCAGCCGGTTGGCTTCGCTCACCGTGTATCCCGTAAAATCGGGGACGGTCACGGTCTCCTGCGTATGGTCGCTCTGCGTATACACAACGACCATACCGTCGGACGGCAATTCGCGTCCGGCGTCCGGATACTGCGCGATGACCGTATCGCCGCTGCCGATTACTTTGATATTCAAATCTTTTGCCGAAACTTCCGAACGCGCCGCTTCGACCGATTTGCCTGTCAGAAGCGGAGCCGTCTCGACAAGAAGTGCCATTTCCTCATCGGTATACGAATGCTCTACGCCGAGGTACGTCAGCACCTGCTCAAAAACATCCCCGGCCAGAGGTGCCGCTACTGCGCTGCCGCCGTGCTCGCCCTGCGGTTCATCGACAATGATAATGACCGCAATCTCGGGATCGTTCGCCGGCGCAAAGCCGCAGAACGAAGCGATATATCCGCCGTCGTCGCCCTGCGTCAGCTTTTCGGACGTGCCGGTCTTACCGGCGACATGATAGCCTGCCACATAGGCATTTTTACCGGTACCGGTCGCAACCACCTGCTCCATCGCATCGGCAATGATCTTTGACGTCGATTCCGAAAGCACCTGACGGCGGACGGTGGGCTTCGTCTCAGAAATGGTATTGCCGTCGGCGTCCACCGTTTTGCTCACAAGGTACGGCGTCATCAGCTTACCGCCGTTCGCGACGGCCGAAACCGCCGTGATCATCTGCAAGGGCGATACCTGAAAGCTCTGACCGAACGAATAAGACGCCAGATCCGATTTCGAGAAATTGTCACGCGACATGAAGAGCACGCCCTCATTCGGCGTAAAATCGCCGGAGGTATCGATGCCGGTCTTTTCGGTAAAGCCGAACGCCTCAAAATAATCATAATAGAGATCCGTCCCCAGCTCATTGGCCAAGGTGACGGCAAAGGGGTTGCAGGAGTTCTTCAGCAGATCGGGGAAGACCTCGCTGCCGTGTCCGCCGGCTTTCCAGCAATGAATCGTACGGGACGCGTAGTCAATGGCGCCGCTGCAATAGTACGGCGTATCGACCGTCGCTTTTCCCTCCTCGATCGCTGCCGAGGCGGTGATAATCTTGAAAACAGAACCGGGCTCATAGGTACTGGTGATAGCTCGGTTGCTCCACTGCACGTTCTGATAATACGTCTTACTGCGCAGATAGGATGTGTTTTCGTCCTCTGATTCCTCTTCGGGAGCGGACGCAGCCTCCTGATAGGCGGTATTCAGCCGTTCACTCTTGATTGTGAACGGATCGTTCAGATCGTAATCAGGCAGCGAGACCATGCCGAGCACCGCCCCGGTATCGACATCCATAACAACGCCGTATATGTTTTGCGCGCCGGTGTCCTCCAGCGCCTGCGAGAGGATATCCTCCAGAATATACTGAATATAAATATCGAGCGTCAGCACGAGCCCCTCGCCCTGCTGCGCTTCATAGATCGTTTCGTACTGATTCGGCAGAACGGAACGGTTACTGTCCACCGCCGTGATCGTCCGGCCGGCTACCCCCTTAAGCGTATCATTATAATAATACTCCAGACCTGAAAGTCCGTCGCCGTCCGTGCCGGTGAAGCCGATAACGGTCGAAGCTAAAGAAGAATACGGATAATAGCGTTTGACGTCCGGGTCGATGCCGATGACTTTGCTCAGATTGATCGGGTTTTCCTCCCGTTCCGCATTCTCTTTAATAAAATTCTCAATCAGATCACGCGTGTCCTTCTCGATCTCGCCCTTGACAAGCTGATAAGAGGTTGTTTTCTGCGTATAACCGAGAATTTTTTCTTCGTCCATCTTCAAAATCGCCGCCAGACCGCTTGCTACGATCTCGCGAACCTCATCGCGGATGGACTCGTCATATTCGCTGAAGCGGTACGGCGTCAGATAAACGCTCCAGACCGACGCGCTCTGCGCCAGAACGTTCATATTCGTATCATAAATCGTACCGCGGCTCGCTTTGATCTCATTGTCGGCATACATCTGATCTTCTACGGCGGCGGCATACTGATCACCTTTCGCAACCTGAACAAAGCCGACCCAGACCAGAAGTCCGGCGGCAAGCAGCGCAACCATGCGAAACGCCCAGATGGCTCTTTTTTTGTAATTCACCGACGCTTTCATCAGAATGCTCCTTTCAAAGGACAGGACGGCAGAAATACGCATCCGCGCAAAATCTGACCTATTGCCATAAAAAGGGCGAAAATTGTTTTCGCCCTTTTTACGCCGGTTTTGAACAAACCGCAGCGGTCCTGCCGCCGGTATGTCAAAAACAATCCCTGAATTATGTTTATTGTCCTGTCAGAAAATATATTCCGCCAATTTTTTGAATTTAGACCCGATGCCGGAATCCTCGTACGATTTTCCTCCCGAGATCACAACCTGATTGGTATTGTCAGAATCAAAATAGGTGATTTTATAATTCTCAAGCTTGACCATACCCAGATTGTTTTCCGCGAAATCCTCAACTTTATCAATCGAAACCATCCCCTCGAGGCTGGACGCCAGCCGGATATGCTCGCTTTCGACGATCTTCATCTCGGATTCGACGGCGGTGATCGCCTTGGCGGTCTCGTCGAGTCTGGCATTCAGATACATGGCAACGCAGATCATCGAAAACACAAAAAAGACGGCACTGATCACTTTCAGACTGGCAAAGAAGGAGGCGTAGGTAGCCTTGCGGTCGGCGTTTGAAACAGCTTTGGAAGACTGTTTCTTTTTCTTTTTGACCGGCCGGCTGACGGGCAGCTCTTCCGGTTCATACGCCGGCTCTAACTGTGGAGCCGCCGTACCGTAATCGGTCGGATCAAACAGAGAAAAATCAAAAGCATAAGCACTCTGTGCCACCGAACGCATCTCCTTTTCTATAATTTTCGTATGGCGCGAAGCCGGGCACTCCGGCTTCTGGGGTTGGCGGCGATCTCCTCTTCCGAGGGGGCCACCGAACGGAACAGCAATTCACCCTTCGGTTTTTTACCGCAGACGCAAATCGGAAATTCCGGCGGGCAGGTACAGCCCTGACAATATTCATGGAACGTATTTTTTACAATACGGTCTTCGAGCGAATGGAACGTAATAATGGCGAGTACACCGCCGGGATTCAGGCATTCAAACATATCACGCAGCGCTCCGGGCAGCATATCAATCTCGCGGTTGACATAGATCCGAAGTGCCTGAAAGGTTCGCCGCGCCGGATGTCCGTCGCGTTTCGCTTTCGCCGGCATGGACGCTGAAATGATCTCGCACAGCTCAAACGTTGTCTCGATCGGTTTTTTCTCTCGTTCTCTGACGATGCGGGAGGCAATGGACGACGCGTATTTTTCCTCGCCGTAGGTCGAAAGGATCTCGCTAAGTTCCCCCCTGGAAAGCTGATTGACCGCGTCATAGGCCGAGAAGCCTGATTTGCTCATGCGCATATCAAGCGGCGAATCCTTATGGAACGAAAAACCGCGTTCGGCGTTATCGAGCTGATAGGAGCTGACACCCAAATCGGCCAGAATGCCGTCAACGCCCCCTATATCATTGGCTTCGAGAATACGCTTGATATGATCGAAAACATCATTTATAATAAGTACGTTATCGTGATTTTTGAATTTTTCGGAGAGCACCGCAACGGCGTCGGGGTCACGATCAATGGCAACAAGCTTACCCTGCGAGCCTAACGACTCAAGAATTTTGGAGGAGTGACCCCCGCCGCCGGCAGTTGCGTCAACATATATCCCATCTTTTTGAACGGACAGCGCATCGACTGCTTCACGAAGCAGAACTGACTGATGGACAAATTCCATGATGCACCGCCTTTCTTACCCAATCAGAAGAATACGCCCTCGGCCAGATCGTCCTCATCCTCGTCGTCGATATGGCTCCACTTTTCGGGATTCCAAAGCTCGATACAGTTGCTCATACCAACGATGACGACGTCTTTTTCAAGCGACGCGTATTCCAGAAGATCTGCACCAATGGTGATTCGACCCTGCTTGTCCATTTTGCAGGAGGAAACACGGCTGAAAAACAGGCGTTTTTTCTTACGCGCAGCGGTGGAATCCGTTTCCTCCGCGATCTTCGCCGAGAGCTGCTGCCAGCGTTCCTCATTGTACAGGCAAAGGCAGTTTTCGGGAGCCTTGTAGATATAGAAGTTTTCGCCGAGATCCTCACGAAATTCAGCGGGAATAAACACACGGTTCTTGGGGTCAAGACTGTGATAGAATGTTCCCGTAAAATTCATGACGACTCACCTCCACTACTCCACTTTGCTCCATTTTTATGAAATTGCTATGCAATTTCACACCACGATGTATTCATTATAAAGCCTGTCCGAAAAAAAATCAACCCCTTTCTATGATTTTTTATGAAGTTTTTGTAATTTTTTATATTTCTAATTTGGAATTATTGAATGACGGCAGTTTTTCCGTCGTTTTTCATTCCACTATTTGGCGTATTGCCTTCCTGATGCGAGCCGTGTTATAGTAGGCTCACCGAAAGGAGGCGTCGCAATGAAAAAAATCATCGCCGCAATTCTAAGTATTATTCTCTTATCAACGGTCGCGCTGATGCCGACCGCCGGAGCCGCCGAAACGGCGCACGGCGCAGGGCTTGTCGCAACCTCATCGTCCTCTTTGAACGTACGGCAATCTCCGTCCACTTCCTCCGCCGTTCTGACTTCCCTGCCGAAAAACAGCCACGTCACGCTTATCGGCAAATCCGGTTCATGGTGGCGCGTCGAATACGGTTCGGATCGTTACGGCTATTGCAGCGCATCGTATATCCGCGAAGTCAGTTCGACTGCCGGCACCGTTTCCGTCAGCTCGGGCAATCTGAATGTCCGTTCCGGTGCGGGAACCGGCTACAGTATCATCGGCAAGCTGAGTAAGGGACAGAGCGTCCTGATTCTCAGCAGCGCAAACGGCTGGCACAAAGTTCTTTATAACGGCACAAAGACCGGATACGTTTCCGCTTCGTATATCAAAACGACGACTTCCTCCGGCTCTTCGCAGAGCAGCGTCAAGCTGAACGTGCCGAGCTTCAAGCAGACGGATTCCCGCTGGGCGAATGTCCTGATCGGCTCTTCCGGCAAGACAATCGGCGCGATCGGCTGCACAACCACCTGTCTCGCCATGACCGAAAGCTACCGTACCGGCACCACTATCACCCCCGACGCAATGTCGAAAAAGCTGTCCTACTCTTCGACCGGCTCACTCTATTGGCCGCAAAATTATGTGACCGATACCGCCGTCACCTATGAAAAGCTCAAAACGCAGCTGCGTCAGGGCAAACCCGTCATTCTGGGACTCAAGACAAGTGTCGGCAACACCCATTGGGTCGTCGTCACAGGATTTTCGGGCAACACGTATTCCATTAACGATCCCGGCTCCAACACCCGAACGACTTTAAGCGAAGCACTCGCGAAATACCCGAACTTCTACAAAATGGCGTATTATAAGTAATCATGCTAAAAAAAACACGGCATCCGTCGCTGAACAGTTGACGGTTGTCGTGTTTTTACAATATGATGCCGTTCTTCATCTTTTTTGACAAACATGAAAAAACCGGAAGCGCGAGGCTTCCGGGGAAAATTGCGATTTTGAAACAATCGGTATGATTATCTCTTCGAGAACTGCGGAGCGCGACGGGCTGCTTTGAGACCGTATTTCTTTCTCTCTTTCATTCTGGGGTCTCTCGTCAGGAAACCGGCTTTCTTGAGAGCGGGACGAAGATTCTCGTCGAACTGAAGAAGAGCACGGGAAAGTCCGTGACGGATCGCGCCAGCCTGACCGGTGACACCGCCGCCTGCAACGCGGCAAACGATATCGAATTTCTCCGACGTGCCGGTGAGCGTGAGAGGCTGACGAACGATGAGCTTGAGGGTTTCAAGACCGAAATAATCGTCAATATCTCTGTCGTTAATGGTGATTTTGCCGGTGCCGGGATATACTCTGACACGAGCTACGGAGCTTTTTCTTCTGCCTGTTCCGTAATAATAATTGCTTTCGTACATTTAAATCTGCCTCCCTTTCTTAAAACTCTCTCGCGATGGGCTGCTGAGCCTGATGTTTGTGCTCTGCGCCTGCGTAGACATGAAGTCTCGTAAAGGCTTTGCGGCCGATGGTGGAATCGGGAAGCATACCCTTAACAGCTTTTTCAACCACGAAAACGGGCTTCTCTCTCATGAGGGTGTCATACTTGACCTCTTTCATGTTGCCGATGTAGCCGGTGTGGTGATAATACGTTTTCTGCTCAAGCTTCTTGCCGGTAAGGACGACCTTGTCGGCGTTGATGATGATGACATTATCGCCGCAATCCTCATGATAAGCAAAAGTGGGCTTATGCTTACCGCGAAGGAGAACGGCCGCTTCAACAGCGACTGCGCCGAGAGTCTTGCCCTCTGCGTCAAGAACATACCAGTCACGTTTGATGTCTGCGACTTTAGGCATATAAGTTGACATAATGTTTACCTCCGTATATTTCTGAAATTATTCACAAAAAATCAAGCACACGCTTTCCGTGCGCTTGATTATCATATCACAACGAATTTGCAATGTCAACACTTTTTTTCAACTTTTTTAAAGTAGATTTCAAATGCTTCGATTTTCTTCGTTTTTCTCTTATTTTCAAGTATTTATCTCACTTATTATTTTAAGAATCCCAGCATAAGATCGGCGGTTTCTGCGGGATCGGTTTCAATCACCAGATGACTGCCGCTGACCGTATGGACTTCGGCGTCAGACAGCGCGTCCGTGATATTCTGCGTGTTGGACTGACTGATGACAATATCGCTGTCCGCCCAGACAAGCAGCGTCGGAACGCTGATACCGGCAATCGCGTCGAGATCGGTATTGCGTGCATACGCCATCGAATAGAAAATACCCGTCGCCGTGCCGTCACGCAGAAGCGGCTCGGTCAGAATCGTCGTATCATATGACGAGGCATACGACCAATCCTTTGTAACCATAAAGAGCGCAAGCTTCACAATCGGCGTCGAACGGAGAATCGCGTTGAACATACCGGTAAAGCACTTCTGGAAGAGTGCAGACTGCGTGAACGGATTCAGAACCTTTTCACCGGGCATCTGAATTTCACTCGGACAGAACAGCATCAGACCTTTGAGTTCGGGGTGATCGCAGGCGATGTTCAGTGCGACGCCGCCGCCCATGGAGTGACCCGCCAGCAGCCATTCGTCAAGCGGCGCGATCGTCTGCATCATGCCAACGACAAGCTCCTCACGGTCAATCGGGGTAATGTCCTGATTCTCACGCGTGCTCCGGCCGTAATTGGGAAGATCGACGAGATAGCAGTCATAGCCGTTTTGGCTCATGATTTGCGCGGCGCCGTCCCATGTCGAGCCGGAATACAGGAAACCGTGCAGGAAAAGAATGCGTCCTTTGTATGCGCCCTCGGCAGGTATGACCGTATAATGCAGCGTATAATCGCCCTGTTCGTAATAAGCATCGCCGGCTTGCACCGTCTCTTCGCAGAATGCCATCACAGAGCACGAGACGAGCATCAGCAGCGCAAGCAGCAGAGCCGTTGTTTTCCGGAAAGTCTTTTTCATCGCATTCACACTCCTGTTTTTATGCTTCGGGTGTCTTTTTGATTTCGATGCCGAGAACATCTAACTGCTCCTGATCAACTTCGGACGGACAATTCGTCATCGGTTCGGTCGCGTCCTTGAGCTTCGGATACGCGATAACGTCGCGCAGGCTCTCGGCACCGATCATCTGCATGACCAGTCTGTCAAGGCCGATGCCCATACCGCCGTGAGGCGGCGCGCCGTACTTGAACGCGCCCAGCAGGAAACCGAATTTTTCGTTGGCCTCCTCTTCGGAAAGACCCAACAGACGGAAAATTCTGTCCTGAAGCTCGGGATTCGTGATACGGATTGATCCCGAAGAAAGCTCGATGCCGTTGAGAACCAGATCGTAGGCCTTGGCACGAACGGAGGCTTTATCGGATTCCAGATACGGAATACATTCGTCGAGCGGCGAAGTAAACGGGTGGTGCATCGCCACGAACTGCTGCGCATCCTCGTCCCAGTCAAAGAACGGGAACTCCGTAATCCACAGGAAATTATAACCCTCTTTGATGATATCCAGTTTTCTGGCGACCTCACAGCGAAGCGCGCCGAGAACGGAGAGAACAAGCGATTTCTTGCGGTCGGCAACGATCAGAACGACGTCGCCCTTTTCCGCGCCGGCTTTTTTGAGAATCGCCGCCATTTCGTCTTCGGTCATGAACTTCGCGAACGAAGACGCGATACCGTCGTCGGTCATACGAATCCAGGCAAGGCCTTTCGCGCCGATGCCCTTGGCGGTTTCCGTCAGCTTGTCGATCTCTTTTCTCGACAGCGTTTTGACAGCGTTTTTCGCGGTAAACGCGCGCACCGTGCCGCCGGCTTCAAGCGCCGACTTAAAGACCACAAACTCGCTGTTCTTCACTTCGTCGGAGAGGTCGTAAAGCTCCATGCCGAAACGGGTATCGGGCTTGTCCGAACCGTAGCGATCCATCGCCTCCGCATAGGTCAGACGCGGCAGTTTTTCGGGAATCTCCACGCCGATGGCCTCTTTGAAAACGGTGTGAATGTATTTTTCGATAATCTCCAGCACGTCCTCGACGTCCACGAAAGACATCTCCAGGTCGATCTGGGTAAATTCGGGCTGTCTGTCGGCACGCAGATCCTCGTCGCGGAAGCAGCGGGCAATCTGGATATAGCGGTCAAACCCGGCAACCATCGAGATCTGTTTATAAAGCTGCGGAGACTGCGGCAGCGCATAAAACGTGCCGTTGTGAAGACGGGAGGGCACAAGGAAGTCTCGCGCTCCCTCCGGCGTCGATTTCATAAGCATCGGCGTTTCAATTTCGATAAAGCCGTTGTCATAGAAGAAATCACGCGTAATCTTCGCCACTTTATTTCTCAATAAAATATTTTTCTGTAAATCGGGACGGCGCAGATCGAGATAGCGGTATTTCAGTCTCGTCGTTTCCGCCGTGGGACAATTCTCAATAATCTCAAAGGGCGGCGTTTCACTCTTAGCCAGAATGCGCAGCTCTTCGACGTCGATTTCAATATCGCCGGTGGGGATTTCCGCGTTCTTTGCCGAACGCTCCCTCACGGTGCCGACAGCGGCGAGCACATACTCGCTTCTCGCCGAAGCCGCTTTTTCAAAGACGGCCTTATCGGTATTCTCGTCAAACGCGAGCTGAATGATGCCCGTTCTGTCGCGCAGGTCAATAAAAATCAGCGAGCCCAAATCGCGCTGACGCTGCACCCAGCCGCAGAGCGTCACCTTTTTGCCTGCGTCGGCAAGCCGCAAATCGGCGCAGTAATGGGTTCTTTTCAAACCGGTCATAAATTCCATAGAAGTTATCCTTCTTCCTACTGTATTCTATAGTGGTCAGATTTTTCCCAAAAGAGAAGAAACATCAAAATTATCGGTGGTATTGATGTCATCCAGCGTTTTGTCGATGGACATCCGGATAAAGTTCTCGGCGAAATCCTCAAGCGCAAGCTCCGTTTCGGTGCCATCCGCCATACATTTGACACGCGCTGCGCCGTTTTTGATCTCATCCTCACCCAATACCACGGTAAAGAGCGCGCCGGTCTTATTGGCGTACTTCATCTGCGCCTTGAGCGAACGTCCCACGGTATCGAACAGGCACGGAACGCCCTCTTCCCGCAGTTCTGCCGCCATCTTCGCCGCCACAAGATTGGCTTCAACGCTCATCGCGGCGATGTACAGCTCAGGCGGTTCTTCTTTCGGCAGATCAATGCCGCTTGCATCCAGCAGCATCATGAAACGCTCCAGTCCGATCGCAAAACCGCACGCCGGAACACTCGAGCCGCCAAGCTCCTCGACCAGACCGTCATAGCGGCCGCCGCCGCATACCGTACTCTGCGCGCCGAGCGAGCCGGTCACGAACTCAAACACCGTCCGGGTGTAATAGTCCAGTCCGCGGACGATCGTGGGGTTGACCGTATATTCGATGCCCATTGCGTCGAGATATTTCTGCGTCAAGTCAAAATGCGCGCGGCAATCGTCGCAGATATAATCGAGAATCTTCGGCGCGCCTGCCGCAATTTCGGAGCAGACCGGGCTTTTGCAGTCGAGAATGCGCATGGGATTGCGGTCAAGCCGCCCCCGACAGGTCTCACAGAGATCATCCTTACGCGCGGTAAAATACTCCCGCAGCGCATTCTGATAGGCAGCGCGGCAGGTCTTGCAGCCGATGGAATTGATCTCGAGCCGTAGATCGTCGATTCCGAAGAAATCGAAAATGCTCTTTGCCAGCGCGATCACCTCCGCGTCCTCCGACGGATCGGCGGCGCCGAAGCATTCCACGCCGAACTGGTGGAACTCGCGCAGACGACCTGCCTGCGGTTTTTCATAGCGGTAGCACGGCGTCACATACGAATACTTCTGCGGCATCGGCTCATTAAAGAGCCCGTGCTCCAGAAAAGCGCGCACCGCGCCGGCGGTTCCTTCGGGCTTTAAGGTGATGCTGCGTCCGCCGTTGTCGTTGAACGTGTACATCTCCTTCTGTACGACGTCCGTCGTCTCACCGACGGAACGGTTAAACAGCTCTGTATGCTCAAAGACCGGCGTCCGGATCTCCTTGAAGCCGAAGTTGTTCGCGATCTCGAGCATGGTGGATTCTACAAATCGATTTCGATAGCTGACCGCAGGCAGCACGTCGCCGGTGCCTCTTGCGGCCTTTGTCAGCAATGCCATAAAATTACCTCATGATTCAAACAAAGACGACGCAGCCGCCGCCTTTGCTTCTTTTTCTTCTTTATTTTTTCGGATTGACAATATCGCGCCAGTCAAGGTCACCGCGATCAAGTCCCATGATCAGGCATTCCGCCGTGGCGATGTTCGTCGCGACCGGGATATTGTGCACGTCGCACAGACGCAGAATCGACGTTTCGTTCGGCTCATGCGGCTTCGCGTTCAAGGGATCGCGGAAGAAAAGCAGCAAGTCGATCTCGTTGCATTGAATGCGCGACGCGATCTGCTGAACGCCGCCCTGTGAACCGCTCATAAATTTAGCAATTTTCAGTCCCGTTGCTTCCGCAACCTGTCTTCCCGTTGTTCCGGTGGCGCACAAATTATGACGGCTCAATATTCCGCAGTACGCGATACAAAACTGCGTCATAAGTTCCTTTTTTGAATCGTGAGCAATCAAAGCTATATTCATGTTTTTACACCGTCTTTCCAAAAATGCAATTTGAAATATCTTGTTTTATAATCATATCATAAAATTTTTCATATTTCAACAGAATCTTTTTAAGTTTTTTCAGTTTGATGAAAAAAAACCAAACGCGCTATCTTATTATAAGACAAGCGGAACGGTCTGCCCGTCCATTCGCAGTACAATGCGTTCGACCGCCTTTTGGAATTTGCTTTTGTCTCCGGGCAATACGCCGGTTACGGAGCTTTGCGGAATTTTTTTATCTTCGGGCAGCACGCCCAGAAGCTGTACGCCGGAACGGTCAATGACGCCGTCGAGATTGAGCAACCGGCATTTCGCCGCCGCTTTTTTCTGAAAACGGTTAATGACGAGCCGCATATTCTCGCGACTGATGCCGAATTTTTCCGTTTCTGCCGCCGCGGCCGCCGCGCCTTTGACGGACACCTCATCCGCTGTCGCGATAAAAACAGCCTTTTCACACGCCGTCGCCGCCCGCTTCAGATTGCGGTCGATGCCCGCCGGCGCGTCAATCAGGATCACGTCGAAGCTCTCGCCGCACCGGCTCACCAATCGGACAAATACATCGTCGGACAACGTTTCGTCATATTCTTTGGGAGAGGGCAAAAGCGTCAGATTGTCCGCGACCGGCAAAAATGCGTTTTCAAGCTCGCACGCTTCGCGTTCAACATCGAGCCATGTGTTCATTGTTTTATCCGCGACACCCAACAGGATATCCAGCGCGCCGAGCCCCGTATCGGCATCTATCAGCAGGACTTTTTTTCCTTGTTTCGCCATCGCTCTGCCGAAAAAGAGAGTTGCCGTGGATTTACCCACGCCGCCTTTTCCGGAGGCGATCAGTATTGTTTCCGCCATAGACTCCTCCTTATCGCAGCAATTGATTGGACGGCTGAGAGGTTGAGATCTGATTTTTCGTCGAGAAATAGTAATCGTAGATATCTGCCGCCACGGTCGCCGTCGCCGTACCGCTGTCCACGTTCTCGATGATAACGGCAATCGCAATCTCGGGATTATCAAACGGCGCAAAGGATACATTCAGACCGTTGTTGCCCTCAAGCGTTTTACCATTCACGATCTTTTTGACCTGCGATGTACCGGTCTTCGCGCCGACCTTTTCGGTAATGCCCGCAAACGCGGTGCGACAGGAGCCGGTTGTGGTAACGGCGAGCATACCCTCTTTCACAATATCGATCGACGACTGCGAAATCCCCGTTCTCTCCACGGCCTCGGGCTTCGCCTCGTACAGAATCTCATCATGATCGGCGGACATGATATACTTGACGTAATGACACTTGTAGCGCGTACCGTTGTTGGCAATCGTCGCGCCGTAGTTCGCAAGCTGAATGATTGTAAACAGGTTGTCCGACTGGCCGATGGCAGCCTGAATCGTATCGCCCATCTGCCAGGTGGAGCCGATGGATTCGCGGTAGGCTCGCCCCGCCAGAATACCGGCGGATTCGTTGAGCTCGACGCCGGTCTTCTGACCGAGTCCGAGTTTGGAACTGTAGTCGTTCATGACGTCGATGCCGAGTTGCTCCGCGACGTTATAGAAATAGATATTGCAGGATTTTTCGAGCGCCGTCACGACGTTCAGCTCGCCGTGTGCGCTCAGGCAGCCGAACGTTACGTCGAAATACTGAAACACGCTTGAACAGTAAAACTTCGTCTGCTTATCGATGACGCCGGTCTCAAGCCCCGCTAAAGCGGTAGAGAGCTTCATCGTAGAGCCGGGTTCATAGGAGCTTTGCAATACGCGGTTAATCAGCGGCGAGCCCTTTGCCTTTAAAAGCGAATTATAATTCTGATAATACTCCGTAAGATTATAAGAGGGATACGACGCGCTTGCCAGCACTTCGCCGGTATTGACATCCAGCACAACGACAGCTCCCGCCGCGTCAAGCTCCGAATTGGCAGAGTTCTTGGTCAGCTCTAAAATTCTTGCCTGCAGCGCATTCTGCGCTACGCGCTGAAGTCCGGCGTCGAGCGTGAGCACCACGGTATCGCCCTGTTTCGGTATGACGGTATAGGAAGACGTCACCGCGCCACCTGCGTCCACCGAGATCGTTTTGACGCCTTTTTCTCCCCGCAGGGTATCCTCCATCGCGCTTTCAATGCCGAATTTTCCGACATAATCAGTCAGCGTATAGGCGTTGCGGTCAAGATTCTCAAGCTCCTCCTGAGAATAGTTGCCGGAGTTTTTCTTTTCCTCCAGCTCTTTTTGGCGGCTGTCGTATTCATCGCTGCTGATGGCACCGGTGATGCCGACAATATGCGGTGCCAGCGTGCCGTCATAAAACTCTCGGTAAGTATCGACCGAAGCCTCCACACCTTTGAAGAAATCGCTCTTTTCCTTTATAATAGAAATCGTTTCGTTGGAAACATCCTCGGCGAACGTATACGGCGTCGAGACACTGTAGCCGGTGCGCCACATCTCATACAGGACAGACGCAATTTTTCTCGCTTCGGCTCGGTCGTATTCTTCCAAAGAATACAGCTCAATCAGCGCGTCCAGACAGTTATCCGCCGTTGCGTAAGGGTTCAGATTGAGCATATTCTTCTTTTTCAGATTGGCAATATCCGTCTCGCGTCCTTCGGTGTACGTGAGATTTCCGTTTTCATCATAAGTAAGAGGAAGATTATCGATCCATTTCTCATTCTTGGATTCGCAAAGCTCGATCAGCGCGGCGATAATGCGATTTCTCTCCTGCTGTTTTGACTGCGGCGGGAACAGCGCGGCGTTAAACTCGATGCTGTTACCCTGACGGTTGGAAACCAGCGTGACGCCGTTGCGGTCAAGAATTTCGCCTCTTGCCGCCTCCACCACGACCTGAACCTGCGACGACGAGCCGGAATACGAAGCTTCGCCGCCGGAAATGATCGTCACCGACAGAAAAACACCGTACAGAAGCAGAATGCCGATGAAGAGCATCAGAATAATTTTGACCCGCAAGTCGGTTTTTGACTTTTTCAACTCCGATCTCTCCCCCGTTTGATTCTTCCGATTTTCGCTTCGCTGCGCTCCGGTTCCCGGAGCTTTTCGCTGATGAATCGAATGAAATAGTATAAAATAAAGGAAAACAACGCCGTGACCACCGCCGACGGCAGATAAAACCCAAGCAGTTTTTTGTTGCCGGCGTCGCCGATCGGGATACTGACGGAAACCCACCAGAACAGAACGGCATAAACGGCGCTTGCCGCTGTGGTAAAGCAATACTGCGTCAGCAAGCGGTTTTTCATGATAAAGCGAACCATAAGTCCCGCGACGCATCCGATAAACGCGAGATACAGCGCATGAAGGCCGTCGGGTCCTCCGGCACAAACATCCCAGAACGCACCGGCTGCCGCACCGTACAGCAGACCCGCCGTTTCGCCCTCACAAAGCCCGACGCAGACAGCGAACGGGATCAGCGGCATCAACCTCGCGCCGAAAAAGGTCGGCAAAAGCCCGTCCGTATTCTGCAACGCCGCCAGCAGAATCGCCGTCAGCAACAGCAGTATTCTTTTGATAAAAACGGGGATTCCCTCCGAACGGAACATTTTTCGGCTCCTTTTCTTCAACTGTCATTTCAGGTATACATCCGAAACTTCTTACCTGTTTACTCTTCACTGCGTCGCAACAGCGACGCCAAAACGCCTGCCGGTGCCGGGCGATTACGAATCGCCACAACACTCTCGCCGTGAACTTTCATTTAAAATCAAGCGCAAAGCGCTTCCGAAACTATTCACTATTCACTCTTCACTCTTCACTCACTCCGCCGTGCTGTCTTCGCCGGTGTCTTTCGCGAATGAGGTGATGACAAACACGTCGTTGAGCGTCCGCACATCCACACCGGGTTCGATGACGCCGTACACAGAGACGTCGGTCTCCTCATTTTTCATAACCGTGATCGTTCCCACGACAAGATCGCGTGGGAAGATGCCGCCGAGACCCGACGTACAGACGATGCCGCCGGGCGCGACCGCCGTATCTTTCGACAGCCCGGACATCCGGCACAGGCCGTCATACGAGAGTGCCGCCGTCGTGTTGGAATAGCCGTTTTCACGCGCTTTGATCTCATATACGCTGATGTTGAGCGACGGGTCTAAGATCGTCCTGACCACGCAGGTCGTCAGCCCCGCTTCCTTGACAAGACCGACCACGCAGTTGCCGTAAATGACGGGATTGTTGACTTTTACGCCGTCTGTCGTTCCCTTGTCGAGTGTGAACGAATCGTATGCGTCCGACGTATTGCGGGAAATGACGGACGCCGGACAGAACTCATAATCGGGGTTGTCCTCTTTGACGTCGAGAAACGCCTCATAGGCGTTCAGCTTCTGCTTTGTCCGCTCATAATCGACAAGCTGCTGCTCATATTCGTCGGCCTGCGATTCCAGCTCCTTTACACGCTGCTGATAGGTCGCAGACGAAGCGAACGAGCCTTTCCAATCTCCGGTCTTCTCCGCGACAAAGGCGGCGGCCTTCTGAAACGGACGGTAAATTACGCCTGCGACGTCGGTCAGAGGCGACACGGCGTCGTTCGTCACGGCAGCCAGAATCATGCCGGCGAGCAGAGCCGCCAGAATGCAGAGAATGACTTTAAATTGCGTACTTTTGAAAAAGTTTTTCATATCGTTATCCTTAAAGACCGAGAATGTTCTTTTCCAGACATCTTCCCGTGCCGAGAGCCGCGCAGTCCAGCGGATTCTGACAGATCTTAACGGGCATTTTCGTCACATGTGAGATCAGTTTGTCAATGCCGCGCAGCAGCGCGCCGCCTCCGGAAAGCATAATGCCGCGATCCAGAATATCCGACGCGAGCTCAGGCGGCGTTTTCTCGAGCGTATCGCAGATCATATCGACGATCTGATTGACGCAGTCCGAGATTGCCTCGCGAACCTCCGCCGACGTAATCTCCACATTCTTCGGCAGGCCGTCGGTCAGGTTGCGTCCCTTGATATTGATCGCTGCTTCACCGTCGTAGCGGTAAGCAGAACCGATCTTGATTTTGATGTCCTCGGCCGTTCTCGTGCCGATGAGCAGGTTATGTTTGCGCCGGACATAAGCGATGATCGCCTCGTCCATATCGTCGCCGCCGACGCGCACGGAATTCGACGCCACGATATCGCCGAGCGACACCACCGCGACCTCCGACGTACCTGCGCCCAGATCGGCAATCATGCTGCCGACCGGCTCGCCGACGGGAAGTCCCGCGCCGATCGCCGCCGCCATCGGCACTTCGATCAGGCTGACATAGCGTGCGCCGGCATTTCTTGCCGCATCGTGAACCGCGCGACGCTCAACCTCTGTGACGCCGGAGGGAATGCAGAGCATAACACGAGCCCGATTGAACGGTGTGTTGCCCTGCGCTTTTCTGATAAAGGCGCGCAGCATGTCCGCCGTCATTTCATAGTCGGCGATGACGCCGTTTTTCAGCGGACGCTCCGCCGTGATCGAACCGGGCGTCCGTCCGATCATCGTTTTTGCCTCCGTTCCGACTGCGACCACCCTGGACGGCGTTTCGCGCACGTCAAGCGCCACGACGGAGGGTTCTCTTATAATAATCCCCTTTCCCTTGGCATAGACAAGGGTATTGGAGGTACCCAGATCAATTCCTAAATCCTGAGAAAACAACATTCTTCTTCACCTGTTTCCTGATTACAATCCATTTGGTTCTATTATAACTTTTAATCGGAAATATTACAATAGGCAGTTCCGAAAATTTATAAAATTTTTGAAAACGGGATTCTTAAAAATATTTTTAGAAAAACGCTTGCATTTTTCTGAACCCGGTGTTATAATAACCGTAGTGATAGTATGTTTTTACTTGAGCGGGGTTCTCCTCGCTCTTTTGTTTTGCTGTTACACGATTAAGGAGGTTTTGACTTGGCTGAAAAGAAAAACACCGTTTCCGCCGTCTGGGACATCGCACAGCCCATCGCGGAATCCCTCGGTCTGATTCTCTGGGACGTCCGCTTTCAGAAAGAGGGAACGAACTGGTACCTGCGGATTTTCATCGATAAGGAAGGCGGCGTCGGTATCGAGGACTGCGTTGCGATGAGTCACGCGATCGAAGAACCGCTGGACGAGGCCGACCCCATCGAACAGAGCTACAATCTTCAGGTTTCCTCCCCCGGTCTTGAGCGAGACCTTGTCCGGGACGAACATTTCCGCCGTTTTCTCGGCGAAAAAATCATGCTCAAGCTGCCTCGCGCCGTTGACGGACAAAAAGAGTTTCACGGCGTTCTTGAGCAGTACGACGACGGCACGCTGACGCTTGTCTACGGCGACAACAAAACGCTGACCGTCAACAAAAAAGAGACCTCGTGGGTGCGTCTTGACGACTTCCCCGGTTTCGACTGAAAACGTAAAAGAACGGGCTGACAAACGCAAAGCCCGATGTATCATATCGAAAGGACTGACAGGAAAAAATGGATAAAGAATTTTTTGAGGCGGTCAACGCGCTTCAGAAAGAAAGAAACATCTCGGCTGACGCCATATACGAAAAAATCGCAAACGCACTTGTCATCGCGGCCGGACACAACTTCGGCACAAAGGACGGCATCTTCTGCGACATCAACCCGGAGGAATACGAGGTTCGCCTCTACATGAGAAAAACGGTCGTTCCCACGGAGGACGACGTGATGGATCCCGCCATCGAAATCTCCGTTGACGAAGCCCAGCACTACAAATCGGGTGCCGTAACGGACGACGTGGTGGAGATTCCGCTTGAAATCAACGATTTCGGTCGTATCGCCGCGCAGACGGTTAAACACGTTCTGCGTCAGGGCATCCGCGAGATCGAACACGGACAGGTGCTTCAGGAGTTCCAGAGCCGCAATCAGGAAATCGTCACGGCAAAGGTGCTCGGCGTTGACGTCAAGACCGGCAACCTGACGCTTGAAATCGGCAAGGCCGAAGCGATCCTGCCCAAGAACGAGCAGATTCCCGGTGAGCATTTCGACATCGGTCAGCTCATCAAGGTCTACATCGTCGATGTAAAAGACACGGACAAAGGCCCCAAAGCCATGATCTCGCGCACGCATCCCGGTCTTGTCAAGAGACTGTTTGAGCAGGAGGTTCCCGAAATCTTTGACGGCACGATCGAAGTCAAAGGCGTTTCCCGTGAGGCCGGCTCCAGAACGAAGCTCGCCGTTTACAGCAAGGATCCCGACATTGATCCCGTCGGTGCCTGCATCGGTCAGAGAGGCGCTCGCGTCAGCAAGATCGTCAGCGTTCTCGGCGGGGAAAAGATCGACATCGTCAAGTACAGCGAGGATCCTGCGGAGTTCATCGCCGCCGCTCTCGCTCCCGCCGAAATTCTGAAGGTCGAGATCATCAGCGAATCGCTGCGCTCCTGCCAGGTCACCGTTCCCGACACGCAGCTCTCTCTCGCCATCGGCAACAAGGGTCAGAATGCCCGTCTCGCCGCCAAACTCACCGGCTGGAAGATCGACATCAAGCCCGAAAGCGGCTTTTATCAGCCCGTGATCCAGATATAATCTGCAAAAACTTTTTCAATACCGGAGGTCACCGTCATGACGCCGAAAAAAATCCCGATGCGCAAATGCATCGGCTGCAATGAATCCAAACCGAAGAAAGAGCTTGTCAGAGTGGTGAAATCACCCGAAGGCGAGATCAGCGTCGATCTGACCGGCAAAAAATCCGGCAGAGGCGCCTATATCTGTCCGAACGCCGAATGTCTGAAAAAAGCCCGCAAATCGAGACGGCTCGAGCGGCTTTTTGAAACGGAAATCCCGGACAGCATCTATGAAGAAGCGGAAAGGGTGCTGAGCGAAACGTGACGGAGAAATTTTATAACGCAGTCGGTCTGAGCCGACGCGCCGGCAAGCTTTGCATCGGTCATGACGACGTGAAAGCTTCCCTGAAATCCGGCAAAGCCCGGCTCGTGCTGTTGACGGCGGACGCTTCCGACCGTCTCAGACGCGAAACGGAAAGGCTTGCGGACGGCGTTCCCATGCTCATGACGGACGCGACCATGGACGACATGGCCACCCATATCGGCAAACGCGCCGGTCTGTATTCCGTGACCGACGAAGGATTGAAAAACCTTATTCTATCAACCATAAAGGAGGACTCAATACATGGCACCAGTCAATAAATACAGAGTTCACGAAGTCGCGAAAGACTTCAATGTAAAAAGCAACGGCATTATTGAGCTGCTCGGCAAATATTTTGATGACCCGAAAAAACACCAGACCGCTCTGACTGACGAAGAGCTGGATATTATTTTTGAAACCCTGACACAGGAAAAACAGGTCGCGTCCTTCGACGAATACTTCACCGTGACCGCGGTCAGAAAAGAGTCGCCGAAAAAGGAGCAGACCGAAGAGAACACGGCAAAACCGACCGAAGAAGCTGCCGAAAAACCGGCGGAAAAGAAAGCGGACGCACCCAAAGCGCCTGCCGCGAAGCCTGCTGACGGCAAGCAGAAACCCGCCGCGCAGGCAAAGCCGAAAACTGCGCAGCAAAAGCCCTTTGAAAAACGTGCGGACAAAAAGAAATCCGACACGCCCATTCAGGCGAGAACCAAGGGTGACAAGCACACCATCGACACCAGAAGCACCAACGTCGATCTGGATAAATATAATGAAAAGTACGAGGAGATCGCGCCCGAAAACGCCAGAATGAAAGACCGCGACACCTCCAAGAAGCAGAAGATCAACCAGAAATCCAAGCAGTACCGCAAGCAGGGTATGCGTTCGGGCAAAAAAGAAACCGAGCAGGAGCGTCTGGCCCGTATCGCCGCCGAGCGCGCCAAGAAACAGATCGTCGTCAAAGTCGGCGACGAGATCACGGTCGGCGAGCTCGCATCCCGTCTGAAAGTGACGGCGTCCGAGGTCATCAAAAAGCTCTTCCTGTACGGCGTGATGGCATCCATCAACGAAACAATCGACTTCGACACCGCCGAAATCGTCGCAACGGAGCTCGGCGCAAAAGTGGAAAAGGAAGTTGTGGTCACGATCGAAGATCAGATCATCGACGACTCCGAAGACACCGAGGAGAATCTCGTTCCGAGAAGTCCCGTCGTCTGCGTTATGGGTCACGTTGACCACGGCAAAACCTCCCTGCTCGACGCGATCCGCAACACCTCGGTCACGGCGACCGAATCCGGCGGCATCACGCAGCACATCGGCGCCTACCGCGTCAATGTAAACGGCAGCGACATCACGTTCTTAGACACGCCCGGTCACGCCGCATTCACCGCGATGCGCGCCAGAGGCGCGATGGCGACGGATATCGCCGTTCTTGTTGTCGCCGCCGACGACGGCATCATGCCGCAGACCATCGAAGCGATCAACCACGCGAAGGCCGCCGGCGTTTCCGTGATCGTCGCGATTAACAAGATGGATAAACCGGACGTCAATCCCGACCGCGTTCTGCAGCAGCTCACCGAATATGAAATCGTTCCCGAAGAATGGGGCGGCGATACCATCTGCGTGCCCGTTTCGGCGAAGACGCATATGAATATTGATAAGCTCCTTGAGTCAATACTTCTCGTTGCCGAGATGAAAGAGCTCAAGGCCAACCCGAACCGCGCCGCGAAAGGCATCGTTATCGAAGCGAGACTCGACAAGGGCAGAGGTCCCATCGCGACGCTGCTCGTCCAGAACGGCACGCTCAAGTCCGGCGACATCATCGTTGCCGGTACGGCGGTCGGTCGTGTCCGCGTTATGACCGACTACAAGGGCAAAAAGGTTCAGCAGGCGGGTCCCTCCGTTCCCGTTGAGATCGCCGGTCTGACCGAAGCGCCCAACGCCGGCGACGCGTTCGACGCCGTTTCCGACGAGAGACTGGCTCGTGAACTTGTCGAACAGCGCAAACAGAAAGAGAAAGAAGAACAGTTTGCCTCCGTCCACAGAGTGACGCTCGACAACCTCTTCTCCACCATCGAAGCCGGCGAAATGAAAGAGTTGAACATCGTTGTCAAGGCCGACGTTCAGGGCTCCGTCGAGGCTGTCAAGCAGAGCCTTGAAAAGCTCTCGAACGACGAAGTGCGCGTCCGCGTCATTCACGGCGGCGTCGGTGCCATCAACGAATCCGACGTTATGCTTGCGCACGCTTCCAACGCCATCATCATCGGCTTCCATGTCAGACCCGATCCCGTGGCAGCCGCCAATGCGGAGAGAGATCATGTCGAAATGCGTATGTACATGGTCATTTACGACTGCATCGAAGACGTTGAAGCCGCGATCAAAGGTATGCTCGCGCCCAAATACCGCGACGTTGACCTCGGCCGTCTGGAAGTCAGAAGCACCTTCAAAATCTCCAGCGTCGGCACCATCGCGGGCTGCTATGTCCTCTCCGGCAAGATTCAGCGCAACGCGAAAATCCGCGTCGTCCGCGACGGCATCGTCATTGCCGAGGACGAGATCGACTCCCTGCGCCGTTTCAAGGACGACGTCAAGGAAGTCGCCTCCGGCTATGAATGCGGCGTCGGACTTGTGAAATTCAACGACATCAAAGAGGGCGACATTTTTGAAGCCTATATCACCGAAGAATACCGCGATCAGTAATGTATTTTTCAAATAAGAAGGAGTGACCTGTCTCATGTCGATGTATAAGAACGACCGCACAGCGGAGGACATCAAACGAGAGATCACCGCAATCATCCGAGAATTGAAAGATCCGCGCGTGCAGGATAAGCTCCTGACCGTCGTGCGCATCGAGCTTGCGTCCGATCTGTCGTACGGCAAAGTGTATATCAGCGCACTTGAAGGGCTCGACACCGCCAAAACCGCAGTCGAGGGACTGACGCGTGCGCAGGGGCTGATCCGCCGTGAGGTCGGAAACCGCCTGCATCTGCGCAAATCTCCCGAGCTGCGCTTCATCGCCGACGACTCTGTCCGAGCAGGCATCGAGCTGTGGGAGAATTACGAACAGCAGCTCCGAAAGGATCAGAACCATGAGGATCAGTAAAGAACAGGCAGCCGCAATGCTGCTCGCGATGGACGATATTCTGATTCTCGCGCACGAAAACCCGGACGGCGACGCGGTCGGCAGCGCCTGCGCGCTCTGCCGTGCCCTACGGTCAATCGGCAAAAACGCGTGGATTCATCTGGAAAGCATTTCCCGCACGGACGCCTTTATGGCTGAGGGACTTACCGCCTCCGACGATTTTGCGCCGCGTCATCTTGTCGCCGTCGATACGGCGGACGCGAAGATTCTCGGCGTCGGCGGAACGGACTATGATAAGCAATGCAAAATCGAACTGAATATTGACCATCATATCTCGAACGCCTTTTTTGCCGAGAACACCTGTCTGGACACGGACGCCGCAGCGGCTGCCGAAGCGGTTTTTGATGTGCTGAAGCTCATGAAGATTCCGCTTACGCGGGACATTGCCGAATGCCTTTATGTCGGCATCGCGACGGACACCGGTTGTTTCCGCTTTGCCAACACGACGGCGAAAACGCTTCGCACGGCGGCGGATTTGGCGGACGCGGGCATTGATCTCGCGAATATCAACAGATTACAGTTCGAGACAAAATCCAAAGAATACGCCGCGTTTGAAAAAATGGCGATCGCCTCCATGCGGACGTATTTTGACGGCAAATGCGCCATGATCGTCGCAACGAATGAGATGTTCACGCAGAGCGGCGTCACGGACGGCGAAACGCAGGTACTCTCCTCCGTTCCCCGTCAGATCGAAGGCGTTTATGTCGGCATCACGATGAAAGAAAAGAAAAAAGGCTTGTTCCGCATTTCCGTGCGAACGAACGAACCGGCGGACGCCTCCGCCATCGCGCAGCATCTCGGCGGCGGCGGTCACAAAATGGCGGCAGGCTGTTCGTTTGAGGGATCGCAGGAGGATGCAGTCAGAACGATTCTCCGCTATACGGAAGAAGAACTGAAAAAAATCGGCCTACTGTAAAACGCTGTGGCGGAAAGGAGATTTTCATGACAGGCTTTATCATTCTCGATAAACCCGAGGGCATCACCTCCTTTATCGCCGCGCGCATCGTGCGGCACGTCACCGGCGAAAAAAAATGCGGTCATACCGGCACGCTTGACCCGATGGCGACAGGCGTTTTACCGGTAGCCGTCGGTCATGCAACACGTTTTATTGACTTTCTTCCCTGCCATGACAAGGGCTATACGGCTTCCTTTCGTTTAGGCGAGACGACCGATACGCTTGACATCACCGGCAAGACGCTGACGATGAGCGACGACATTCCCGGCGAAGACGCCGTTCTGGCTGCTCTCGAAAAATTCCGCGGTGTGATCGAACAGACGCCGCCGATGTATTCCGCCATTCAGAAAGACGGCAAACGCCTTTACGAGCTGGCGCGTCAGGGCATCGAGATCGAACGCGAAAAACGGACGGTCACGATCCATGAGCTCACCTGTCTGTCTGCCGATAAACGGGACTATACGATCCATGTGATGTGCTCCAAAGGCACCTACATCCGTTCGCTCATTTCCGACATCGGAGAAACACTCGGCTGCGGCGCGGTCATGACGTCCCTTCGCCGCACACACGCAAACGGCTTCTCCCTCGAGGACGCGCACACGGAAGACGAGCTAAAAGCCGCAGAGGACATTTCGGCGGTTCTGCTCCCTGTCGAGCAGGCGCTCTCGGCGTATCCGTCCGTCACGGTATCGGAAGCGCAGGCAAAGCGTTTCCGCAACGGCGGCGAACTCGACGCGACACGTCTGAAAATGACGCTGTATCCGTCTCTTTACACCGTATTCTCCCCCGATCATCAATTCCTGGGACTTGGTGAATATACGGAAGGGGACGCCGTTCTGAAAGTAAAAAGGGTAACCCCAAATGATTGAAACAAACGGTCAAAAAACAGCCGTCGCGCTCGGCACGTTCGACGGTCTGCATAGAGGACATCTGTCCGTTATCGACAAGGCCGCTGCGCAGAAAGCAGCCGGTCTTTTTCCCGTTTTGCTGCTCTTTTCCGAGCACCCCTTACGCTATCTGACCGGCAACGCGCCGAAAGAGCTGCTCGCAGGCGGCGTGAGGGAACGCGAAATTGCGAAAACCGGCTGTACGCCGTATGTCGTTTCGTTCGAGAAAATTCACGCCATGACGCCGGAGGAATTTTTCCGAGAAATTCTTCTGAAAGAACTGAATGCAGGCTTTGTCTCCTGCGGCTTCAATTATCATTTCGGCAGGGACGGCAAAGGCGATACAACGGTTCTCGCGTCGCTGTGCCGTCAGTACGGCGTGACGCTTTCCGTCTCGGAAGAGATCGACTACGACGGACAGAGCGTCAGCTCCACCCGCATCCGTTCGGCGGTCGCGGACGGCGACATCCGGAACGCCAACGCCATGCTCGGACGGCGGTTTTCCTATGATTTTGAGGTCGTTGTCGGCGACCGGCGCGGCGGCAAAATTTTAGGCTTTCCGACCATCAACCAGTTTTTCCCGGAGAGCTTTATCGTGCCGAAATTCGGCGTGTACGCTTCCATGACATACGCCGACGGCCGCTGGTATCCGTCGATGACAAATATCGGCATCCGTCCGACCATCGGACACAGCGCGCCGAGAAGCGAAACCTGCATTCTCGGTTTTTCGGGCGATCTCTACGGCAAGCACCCTGAAGTCGCGCTGATCGAATATCTGCGACCCGAAATCCGATTTGATTCGCTCGAAGCGTTATCCGCGCAGATGGCGAAGGACGCCGAACACTCACGAGAGATTTTTGAAAAAGAGGGACAAATATGAACCTGATTCTTGCTTCCGCCTCCCCAAGACGGCGCGAGCTTCTCACGCTGGCGGGGCTCTCCTACCGCGTCGTTCCGTCGGAATGCGAAGAAAATCTACCCGACGGCATCACACCGCCCGAAGCGGTGCAGCTCCTGGCGCAGCAGAAAGCCGACGATGTTTGGGATCGTTATCCCGACTGCACCGTGCTTGCCGCCGACACAGTCGTCGCGCTCGGCGATACCATTTTGGGAAAACCCAAGGACGAAGACGACGCGTTCCGGATGCTTTCGTCTCTTTCGGGTCGTACCCACACCGTCTACACCGGCGTCTGCATCAGGCAGAATGACAAAAGTGATCTATTCTGCAGCGCAACCGAAGTGGAATTTTACGTTTTGACGGACGAAGAAATCCATAGCTATATCGCGACAGGCGAACCGATGGACAAAGCCGGCGCATACGGCATTCAGGGTAAGGGCGCCCTGCTCGTCAGACGCATCAGCGGCGATTACTGCAATGTGGTCGGGCTGCCGCTTGCCGAAACGGTGCGGCATCTAAAAAATGAAGAATAAAGAATGATTTGACAATACTAAATGCGCTATGCTTTGAGCACGGCGCATTTTCGTTTTCTGTTCTTATTTGACGGCGGCACCGGTGTATTGGCTGTAGACATACGGCAAGGGATTGACGCGAACGCCGTCGAGCCAGACCTCAAAATGGAGATGATAGCCGGTGGAATTTCCCGTCGTACCGATGGCGGAAAGCTGCTGTCCCGCCTTGACATAATCGCCGACATTCACACGGAACGAGCCTTCGAGCGCGTGCGCATAGCCCGTCACAACACCGCTGCCGTGGTCAACCCGGATATAATAGCCCCAACTGTAATGATAGGTCGCCATCACGACCACACCGTCGGCAACCGCAACAATGCGACGTCCGCGGCTCGAGCCGCTGTCAGACGAGCAAATGTCAATACCGTAGTGAGAATTCGACGGATTATAGCCCTGCGAAAGCCAGAAGCAGTTATCCGGCGCTGGCCAGATGAATGTGCCGCCCTGATCCCGCGTCAGACGAGGCGACACGGGGACGCTGTTGTTATCGACCGGAATGCCTTTCGTCCCGATTTTGATTAACGCATTTACGGGATCGTTCGCGTTGTAGCGGACAAGCTCTCGGGCGGAATCCACCAGAACGCCGTCGATATACGTATCGGTATACGAAACCACATCGCGTCCCGGTACGCCGGAAACGATCGTCATCGTATCGCCGATATAAAGGTTATTGTCGTACTGCGAAACCGTGTCAAACGGCGTCGTCTCCACCTTGATATAGGTTTTCATTACCTTAACGGAAAGGTTTTTCTCCCCTTTCTTCATCAGTAAGGTGGAACCGACCGGAATATTTTCGATATCGAGCTTCGGATTGAGCTTTTTGAGCTCTGCTTGTGACAGGTTGTATTTTATGAGCAGATCGGCAATCGTCTCTCCTTCCTGCATGACGTGCTCGACCGCTTTGATCTTGTCTCCGGACATATAGTCGTACAGCTCGTCCGGAGTCCAGAGCATTTCGTTGTCGGGATAGAGCCCCACGACCGTCGTAACATTGTCCGCAAATTCAACCTTACAGTCATCGTCTGTCAGACCGTTCGTCTCAGCGTACTCGCTCAGCACGCGATTGCTGACTCTTGTGAATGTATCTTCACTATTTACCGCGCAAAGAAATTCGCCGCCGACATAAATGCCGCAGGCGTTGACGGTATTTTCGCTCACCGCCGCAATGATGCGGTTGCAGACCGTCTGCGTATCGTCAAGCCGGTTGACGGTCGTCAGCGTGACGCGGTATTCGGGCAGCGTGATGTCAATATCGCTTCCTACCGATTGAAAACGCTTCTGCGCCTCCTTTTCGGCAGCTTTATAGGCGTTTTCGTTTGCAACCGTGCCGACATCCTGTCCGTCCACCGTAACGGTAAGAGCGAATGTCAGCCCCTTGAACGTCCCGCCGAATGAAAACAGCACGAGCAAAGCAAGAATCGGCAGAACCGTGCTCGCAGCGGCGCGGTTAAAGCGACTGTGCGACGAAAAGGATTTTTTCACATAATGAAAGAAACGGTGGATGCCCTTGGACGGCTTGTCCCGGAATGCGGCAAGGAGATTCGGGCATGCCCCTTTGACCTCCGACACGAACCGCTTACATTCGGAAGCAATCGCTTTGGCATATTTTTTGATGACTCTGCCGAAGAATGTGAACACCGCGATGAAGCACAGACCGATCATGCGGAAGAACTTTTTCAGAATCCTTGCGACCCCCCGGAAAAACGCGGCAAAGACACGGCGATAACCATCGCCGAGCGCGTAGATGTCAGCGTAAATCGACTCGCCGACTTTGCGTTCGGCTCTCTGTTTCTTCATGCGGTTCACCTCATTTCTTCCCTATTATACAATAACGGCGGGTTGATTGCAACCCGCCATTCCAATTTCCATATGATTCTTTTACAAAACCTTTGCCAGAAAGCTTTGCAGGCGGTCACTCTGCGGATTGGTAAAGATCTCTTCGGGCGTATTCTCCTCGATGATCTTGCCGCCGTCCATGAAGATCACGCGGTCGGCAACCTCACGCGCAAATCCCATCTCATGTGTGACGACAACCATCGTCATACCCTCCGCTGCCAACGATTTCATGACCTCGAGCACTTCGCCGACCATTTCCGGATCAAGTGCCGAAGTCGGCTCGTCGAAGAGCATGACCTCCGGCTCCATACAGAGAGCGCGAACGATTGCGACACGCTGCTTCTGTCCGCCGGAAAGCTGACTGGGATACGCGTCCGCTCTGTCCTCAAGACCGACGCGTTTCAGAAGTGTCATCGCCTTTTCCTCAGCTTCCGCTTTGCTCTTTTTGAGTAGCTGCATAGGCGCGATCGTCATATTTTTCAGTACGTTCATATTCGCGAACAGGTTGAAATGCTGAAACACCATACCCATTTTCTGGCGATGCAGGTTAATATTCGTTTTGGGACTGGTAATATCCTCATCATCAAGAAAAATATGACCGTCCGTGGGAAGCTCCAACAAATTGAGCGAACGCAGAAACGTCGATTTACCGCTGCCGGAGGGACCGATGACAACAACAACTTCGCCTTTTTTGATTTCCACATCAATGCCGTCCAGTGCTTTGACTTCCCCGTTGTTATAGTACTTTTTCAGTCCTGAAACCTGAATCAAAACATTATCGCTCACTCTTGCGCAGCCTCCTTTCCAGCTTGCCTACAAGCTTGGTCAGAATCACGACCATAATCAAATAGAGTCC
The DNA here is from genome assembly GCA_945912145.1 of uncultured Clostridia bacterium. GTDB lineage: Bacteria > Bacillota > Clostridia > Oscillospirales > Acutalibacteraceae > UBA1081. The sequence continues at coordinate 99,910 of CAMEBF010000004.1, forward strand.
GGCGACCGCAAACAACGGTAAATAGGGCGAAAATGTCCGGCTCCTTATAATATCACCGACCTTCGTCAGCTCCTCTATTCCGACATAACCGGCAACAGAAGTTTCTTTCAAAAGAGCAATAAATTCATTACAAAGCGTCGGCAACACGGTTTTAAACGCCTGAGGAATCACGATATGACGCATCGTCTGAAAATAAGTAAAACCGAGAGAACGGCCGGCCTCAAACTGACCATTATCCACCGACATAATGCCGCTTCGGAAAATCTCGGCAATATAGGCGCCGGAATTGATTCCGAATATGATAACAGCGACCATAAAGCTGTTGTTGGAGGACTTGAAAATGATAAAATAACCGATCAAAAGCTGAACAACGACAGGAGTTCCGCGAATCACCGTCAAATACAGCCGACAGATTCCGTTTGCAAGCTTGAAAACAGCATAACCGAAGCCGCCTTTTTTAGCAAGCGATTCTTTATTCTTATCAAAGGAAGAACAGACGGCTGCGACAAGAATACCGATTACGATTCCCAAAATAACGGCAAAAAATGTAATCCCGAGTGTCCTGCCTAACCCCTTTAAAAGCAGTTTCCAGCGATCCTCATTCAAAAAATTGAGCACAAATTGTTTTTTCAGGCTCTCAAAAGCTTCATCAAACATCAGAACGTATTGTTCCTCCCTTCACGAACAAAAACAGGGCGAGTTGTTGTCTACCCGCCCCATTGTGAATATGAATCGGAATTAAATTTAAGCAGCGGTGTTGGATTCGTCAACTACGCTTGCTCCATCAACTGAGCTAGGTTCAGCGGCATTGCCGTCCGAAGGAATGTATTTCTCAATAATCTGCTGAAGCGTACCATCTGCTTCCATCTCCTCCAAGGCCTTGTTGATGTCAGCGAGAAGCTCATCATTTCCCTTGGCAACACAAATGGCATAATCTTCATTTGTAAATTCGGTATCCAGAATTTTCAGGCCTTCATTTGCTGCAACATAGTTCTTCGCCGGTTCGTTATCAATAATAACGGCGTCAACCTTACCGGTCTTGAGTGCTAAAACTGCTTCGGCGCCCGATTTGTACTTCACGACATTATCAGAACCGTAGCCGCCGTTTTCTTCCGTATCCGAAGCGTAAATGTCGCCGGTAGTTCCCTGCTGAACGCCGATCTTCATAGAACCGTCGCCCTTCAGGTCGTCAACAGTCTTGATTGCGGAATCTTCCGTAACGATAACAACCTGAACGCCCGTTGCGTAAGTATTCGAGAAATTAACACTTTCCAGTCTTTCATCGGTAACCGTCATACCGGCAACGCCGATGTCGTATTTACCGCTCTGAACGCCGGTGATAATGGAATCAAATTCAACATTTTCAATTCTGAGCGTTTTGCCGAGCTTTTCAGCAATTTTCTCAGCAATTTCAACGTCGATACCGACGATCTTATCCCCTTCCATATATTCATACGGAGGGAATGTTGCGTTGGTTGCCATGACAAGTTCATTTTTGTCGGACTTGCTGCAGGCCGAGAAGAGCACGCAGACTGAGAAAACCATGACAAGCGCCAGTAAAACAGATAATACTTTTTTCATGAGGTTTCGCTCCTTTTATTGAATTACGGTATGAGTATATCACATATTCATGCAAAATTCAACCCTTATTTTCCGTATAAATATACAAGATATGCTGAAAATCACAGCTCATTTTTACTGATTATGCCTGATTTTTCTTCAAAAACCGTCGGTAGCCGTGTCCGTGCTGCACACAGCGGGAAACGCGGCTGAGTGTTGCGGAGGAGATATCCGTCTGGGCGATGATCTGCTGATAGGTTTTGCCTTCAAGAATCAGCTTCGCCGCCTCGACGCGCTGCGCCATCTGCTCCGTTTCCTTGATCGTACACAGATCCTCAAACAGCGCGCGGCAATCCTCGGGCGTCTGCATGGACGCGATCAGCTCAAAAAGCGCCGTCAGCATTTCATCATGATTGTTCGGCATAAGATCACCTTTTACAGATTTTCGAGCGACTTGCTCAAAAATGCTTTCATTTTTTCGGATTTCGGATTTCCGAAAACCTCTTCGGGGGCGCCCTCTTCCTCGATGATGCCGTCCGCCATAAAGATCACCTTGTCGGAGACCTCCCGCGCAAATCCCATTTCATGCGTGACGACAATCATTGTGCTGTCGCCGTTTTTGAGATCCTTGATGACCCTGAGGACTTCTCCGGTCAGCTCCGGATCAAGTGCAGAGGTCGGCTCATCAAAACAGAGAATGTCAGGATTGAGCGCAAGTGCTCTCGCGATGGCGACACGCTGCTGCTGTCCGCCGGACAGTTCACACGGATAATTTTCCGTTTTATCGGTAAGCCCCACGCGGGCAATCAGCTTTTTGGCGTTCGCTTCGATCTCCTCCGGCGTGCCGATTTTCAGCAGCGACGGCGCAAGCGTGATATTCTTCAACACGTTATATTGCGGGAAAAGATTGAAATTCTGAAATACCAGGCCGAAATGCAGACGGTTCCGGCGAATTTCGGCGTCGTTCATTTTCTTTCCGGCTTTTCCGTCGTAAATCTGTTCGCCGTTGACGGTGATCGTCCCCTCTTCCGCAAATTCCAGAAAGTTCAGACACCGAAGAAGCGTCGTTTTGCCGCTTCCCGACGAACCGATGATGGAAACCACCTCACCTTTTTCGAGGCTGAAGCTGATGCCCCTGAGCACTTTGGTATTTCCGAAGCTTTTCATTATATTCTCAACTGCAAGTACCGGCATAATATCAACTCCTGAAATAGTCGAGCTTCTTTTCGACTTTATTGAACAGCACCGTCAGAATGCCGCTGAACAGCAGATAATAAACGGCGGTGAAGAACAGCGGCCAGATCTGTCCCGAAATACCGTGAGAGCCTTTCATAAACGCCTGACCCGCCCAGATAATCTCCTGAAGCGCGATGATACGCGCAAGAGAGGTATCCTTGACCAGCGTGATGATCTCATTGCTCATCGGCGGTACGATTTTTTTGATCATCTGCAGCAGCGTAACCTTGAAGAAAATCTGACGCTTCGTCATACCCAGTACAAGACCCGCCTCCTGCTGACCGACAGGAACGCCCTGAATGCCGCCGCGGTAAATCTCGGAAAAATAGCAGGCGTAATTGATGATGAACGCGACTGCGGCCGCTAAAAAGCGTCCCGATTCGCCGCCTCCCCAAAGCTGTTTATGCAGAACAAGCCCTGGAAAATAGAATATAATCAGCAACTGAATCATCAGCGGCGTACCGCGGATAATCCAGACGAAAATTCTGGTGATCTTGCTCAATGGCTTAAATTTAGACATAGAGCCGAACGAAATAATCAGCCCCAGTGGAATCGCGCCCAGAAGCGTTACAAAAAACAGCTTGAGCGTCTGCAAAAAGCCCACATTCAGCGCGTTGAAGACAATAGGAAACTGTTCGGCGAATTTACCGAACGTTGCCGATAAGGATTCCCACATCGAATCGCGTCCCTTCCCTTTTGACATTCAAACAGAGGGTATACCGCAATATACCCTCTGTCAATCCATTCATTATCAGTGTGATTTTATTTGATGATCGCAGCCTGAACGCCGTATTTCTCGGCAAGCTCATCCGTTGTGCCGTTCGCGGCACTGTCAACAAAGAACTGATTCAGAGCAGCCGTCAGGTCGGAACCGGTTCTGAAGCCGACGCCGTACTCTTCACTGTTGAGCGCAACGGTGTAGGTCAGGTTCTCGTAGCCCGTGCCTTCGCCGACCATCGCAGCCGCCATCAGGGAGTCGATGATCGCCGCATCTGCCGTACCGGCGGCAACTTCCATCAGAGCCGTAGCCTGCTTATCAACTTCCGTGTAGGTGAAGCCGTTTTCATCGGCCATTTCCTTACCGGCGGAGCCCGCTTCTACCGCAAAGGAAAGCTCTTTGCAATCCTCAGCCGTCTTGTATTTATCCGCAACGTCCTTGTTCACAACAACGATCTGCGCGTTGTTGCAGTAGGCGTTCGAGCAGCTCATGGAGGACGTGACTTCGTCCGTCAGCGTCATGCCGTTCCATACGCAGTCGATGGCTTTGCTGTTGAGCTCGAGGATTTTGGAATCCCAGTCAATCTCAACGAACTGAACCTCAACACCGAGGCTCTCGGCAAAAGCAGCCGCCATATCGGCGTCGAAACCGATCCAGTTGCCGTTCTCATCCATGTAATCCATGGGCTCAAAGTCCGTGATACCGACAACAAGCGTACCTTTGTTCTTGACATACTCAAGGTCGGAGCCGGCTGCCGAGACATCTTCCGCTACAACCGCAGCGTCTTCGGTCGATTTCTCTTCCGGTGTTTTGGTTTCTTCTTTTGCGCAGCCCGCAAAGGTCAGAACCAGAAGCATAGCTGCCATTACAATCGCGATAAATTTCTTCATGATGTGTTTTCTCCTTTCGATGCGCCGAAGCACTTTGACGGTGCTATTATACTTTATCAAACTAAAGTTGTAAAGTGTTTTTTGCAATTTTTTCGGTTTTTGTAGGATTTTCCAACATAAGTCCTGTTTTTTTGCATTCCTTTATCACAAATCACAAAGAAATGCCGTATATTTCCGCCTTTGTCCCGCATACTATAGGTAAAGGAGATGCATATCATGCCAAATCAGGATAAAGAATATCAGCAGATGACTAAAAAAGCGTCGCCGCCGTCACCGAAACTGAAAAACATGCTATGCGCGTTTCTCGTCGGCGGGCTCATCTGCACCATCGGCGAAGCATTCTATATGCTCTATTCCCGCATTGGAATCAAGGAAGAGACGGTCAAGCTGTTGGTGCCTGTGACGATCATTATCATCACGGCGATTCTGACGGGAATCGGCGTCTTCGATAAGATCGCCAAGCACGCAGGCGCAGGAACGCTTGTCCCCATCACAGGCTTTGCGAACGCCGTTGTGTCCTCGGGACTGGAGTACACCACCGACGGAAAAATCTTCGGAACCGGCGCAAAAATGTTCACCATTGCAGGCCCCGTCATCGTCTACGGCTGCGGCGCCGCCTCGCTGTACGGACTGATTTATTATTGCTTTTTGTAACCTTCCAATCTCATAAAAAGAGGCGGTCTCCGTTTTTTGGAGTCCGCCTCTGCGTTATCATGTGCAAAGTTCAAAGTGCAAAGTGCAATTTCGGAAGTGCTTCGCGCTTGGATTTATAAAAAACCTCCGGCGTGCCTGTAGGCAACGCCGTCAGGCGTTTTATTGAGCAACGAGAATTTCCACATTACCCGAAACGGTCTCGAATGACAGATCGATGCCGCCAAGGCCGCAGCGGTATTCATCGCCCTGTTTTGTCGTTTCAAAATCACTTGAGAAGCTTCCGCTGACCGAATCGAGCTCCGCCGTAAAACCGGTGTCCTGCGGCAAAGAGAGTGTGATGCCTCCGCTGACGGAATCAAACGACGCGGATCGGGTGATCGTGCCGTTAACTTCTGTCTTACCGCTGACGGATTCGCAGTCCAGCTCACCGACTGCCGTCCCGTCGAGTGAAATGCCGCCGGAGACAGTCTCTATATCCATTTTGTCCGCCTGCAGGCCGATCACGGTGACAGCACTTGAAACAGTCTCGACGGAAAGGTTCCGATAAAGTGTATCGGGCAGCGTGACGGTCAGCGTTTTGCCTCTTACATTATTCGTGCCGAAAAAATTCCAGACCGTCGATTTGGCAAAATGAATCTCCAGCGTATCGCCCTGTTGACGGTAACGGAGTTCGTCTCCCTCTTTGATCTCATAATCTGCTGTTTCGCTGAATGTGATCGCATTGCCGGTTCCCTTTTCCAAAATGACGTCGCCCGCCGTCCATTCAATTTTGACTTCTTTGATGTCCGCGGTAATCGTACACGGCGTTGCGGTCGATGCAAAACCTGGCTCCTCTTTTGAAAAATTGAGACTTCCGAACGACACGATACCGCCGTTTCCCGCGACGATGCCGAAAATCATCACCGCCGTCAGCAGCAAGGCAATAAACGAATAGATCACAATTCGGATAATAGCCGATGTCTTCATGACCGATCTCCTTTCAGGTCAAACACGGCCTTGAGAACCCCCTCAAGAGCCGCACCGATGAGGAACATCACCCAGGTGACATACCAGGCGCCGGTAGCGAAGCTGATGATGAAATACAGCGCGACAATCACCGCCCACAGCGCGGAGGAAAACGCCTTGAAAAGACTGTTCTCCTTGACAGGAACGGGAGCTGTCCCAACCGTCGCCGGTGCTTTCTTTTTGGTCATCGCGCCGAAAATAATCAGACCCGTCGCGACAGCCACCATGACGAACAGCAGTACGACGCCGATCTTATTCTCTGTCAGGATACACGGAACGGGACACAGAATATAGAGCGCGACGGCAACCGCCAAAAGAACCGCGCTGCGTTTATTCGAGGCGCGAAGATCTTCTTCATCGTCGGCAGACGCAGCAATCGGCTGACGCGCTGCGTTCAGAAGCGCGCCGACGTCACCGAGAGATACGATCGCCGAAGCGTAGGCTTCCTCTTCGCTCTTGCCTTCGTTCAGCAATTCCCGATAACGGACAATCAGCCTTGAAGCGGTCTGCTCCAGAATGGCGGCGGAACGCTCGCTGTAGGGGATTCCCGCGAAAAGGCTTTCCGTATACGCACGGAGTTTGTCTTCCATAATACCACCTTATTGAATTAAGAATTAAGAATTTAGAATTTAGAATGCAGAATGGCAAAAAAACTTATTCTTTTGTGCCGTTGGTGTATCCAATCAAGCGCGCAGCGCTTCCGACATTCTTCATTCTGCATTCTTCATTCTGCATTATTTTCAGTTCTTGGATTCTTTTTGCTGAATCTTGATTTTTTTCAGGCGTTTCATCACGTCGTTTTCGCCGCGGCCGAAATAATCGTGCAACGTCTGATATTCCGCGAAAAGCTTATCGTAAATCTCGGAATTTTCCTTGATGGGCTCATAGACAACGTTTTTGACACGTCCCATGGCTCTTGCGGCGTCGAAAACAGTATCCCAGCCGCCTTTTTCCGCGCCTGCCGCTACCGCGCCGAAAATCGCGCTGCCGAGTGCGGGCCCCTGCATGGAACCGGCGATCTTCACGGGCATTTTCAGCACGTCCGCATAAATCTGCATCGTCATCGGGTCTTTCTGGCTGATGCCGCCCGAAGCGTAAAACTCCTCAACGGGTACGCCGTTCCGGCGATAATTTTCAACGATTTCTCTTGTGCCGTATGCTGTCGCTTCGATCAGTGCACGGTAAATTTCTTCGGGCTTCGTCGCCAGCGTCATGCCGAGCATCATGCCGGTCAGATCGACATCCACGAGCACGCTGCGGTTGCCGTTCCACCAGTCAAGCGCCAGCAGACCGCTCTCGCCGGGCTTTTGCTTTTCCGCTTTGGAGCGCAGAAATTTATGAATATTCATGCCCTGTTTTTCCGCTTCGTCATAATAGGACTTCGGCAGGCAGTTTTCGATAAACCAGGCAAAATGATCGCCGACGCAGCTCTGTCCGGCTTCATAGCCGTAGAAACCGGGCATAATGCCGTCTGCGACAACGCCGCACATACCGGGCACCTGTTTTTCCGTCTCGCCCATGAGCATATGGCAGGTCGAAGTGCCCATAATCGCTAAAAGCTTACCGGGGCCATCAATGCCAACCGCAGGTACGCAGACGTGCGCGTCCACATTACCGACCGCAACCGCCGTGCCGACCTTTAATCCGGTCAGCTTTGCCGCCTCTTCGGTGATCTCTCCGGCTTTTGTGCCGAGCGGCAGAATGGTCTGCCCTAACTTCTCTTCAACCACATTCTCAAGACGCGGATCAAGTGCTTTGAAAAAGTCTTTTGACGGATAGCCCGTCGTTTTATTCCACAATTCCTTATAACCGGCGGTGCAGGAATTTCTCGTCTCGTTGCCGCAAAGCTGCCAGACGATCCAGTCCGCCGCCTCGATAAAGCGGTCGGCCGCCTCATAAATCTCCGGTGCTTCGTCGAGCACCTGCCACATCTTCGGAATCGCCCATTCGGACGAAATTTTACCGCCGTAATTGTTCAGCCATTTTTCGCCTCTCGCTTCGGCGATCTCATTGAGCTTCGTCGCCTTATCCTGCGCCGCGTGATGCTTCCAGAGCTTCACATACGCGTGCGGTTCATGCTCGTATTCGGGCAGCAGGCACAGCGGTGTGCCGTCCGCCTTGACGGGAATGAGCGTACAAGCTGTAAAGTCCGTACCGACGCCGATAACATCGTCTGCCGAGACGCCGCTTTTTTGGAGCACTTCGGGGATCGTATGCGCCAGCACGTCCAGATAGTCCTGCGGATGCTCAAGAGCCCAATCCGTCCCGAGCTTTGTGCCGTCGGGCAGCGTTTCATCCATTACGCCGTGAGGATATTCATAAACAGCGCTTGCCAGTTCTTCGCCGGTCTTTACATCCGCGAGCACGGCGCGCCCCGAAAGCGTGCCGTAGTCCACGCCGATTACATATTTCTGCATAAAAAATCTCCTCTCAATCGGTCGAAAGCCCTTTTTCATCAAAATCGAAAACAGTCTGAAGCGCGATGCCGATGGTTTTTTCGATGGTCTCGGGCACGACGTTATCCGCCGTGTCCAGTCTGGTATGATAGTACCGCGCCGGCGCGGGATCCATCGCAACGAAGCTCGCCGCCGGAACTCCTGCCTGCGAAGCCGCCGCCGCATCGGTTGAACCGAGCGGAATCGCGCCGAGCGGCACATCCATGCCGCATTCTGCCGCCGCGTTCTGCATCAGACGGCAGGCATTTTCATCGTTTTTGACAAGTCCCGTCATATCGCGGTTGTAGATCATCATATAGTCCTCATCGCGGATCGTATCGAAAGAGGCGAACATGGTCTCCACGCCGTCCTCTTTCAGTTCAGGGTGCATTTCAAAAAACGCTTTCGAGCCGCGCAGTCCCGCTTCCTCGCCACCGACAAGCAACGCTACGACATCGGTATTCTCAAAGCGAATGTCATTTTCGGCAAGGAACTTCATCACCGATGACGCGACATAGCAGCCGCTCAGATTGTCGCTCGCGCCGGGGACATAGCGTTTGCCGTTGGTGAACGCAAACAGCAATCCGTACGCCGGTACGAAAGCGAGCTGACCGAGCGCAAGCTTTTTGAGTTTCGTGCGGTCTTTCATCGTCAGGGACAACGCTGTCGTTGCGACGTTATAGGCAAGTCCGACCAACGCATAGCCCGCAACGGTGAGAACGCCGTGAGAGCCGAGCGAGTAAGTATAAGTCCACTCCGGCGCGGAATCGGTATGACCGGACAGAATGATCCGTTTTTTCGTCTCACCCGAAGCCTTGCGAACCGCAATGACATTTCCGGATTCCTTTTCCTTGAAGAACGGGTCTAAGAACTTTTTATACAGCACAAATTCACCGACAACACCGGCGAGTGCCGCGCCGACAAAGCCAAGGGATGCCGCCGAAAACTTTTTGTTCTTGAACGCACCGGCCAGATTACACGCCGTCGAAGCCAGAAGACTCGCTCCGGCAACGGGAACGAACGCCATAAACGCATCGGGATGAACCTTGAAGGTCTCGCGATCGACGGTATCGGCGTATTTTTTCAGTTCCTCTGCCATATATTCCTGCGCTTTTTTCTCGCTTTCTTCGCCGCAGGGACGGGGTCCGATCTCCTTGCAGATATGCCGGATCCCGGAAACGGAAAACGCGGCGCAGCTTTGAATCTGCTTTTTCGCATCCTTGACTACATCTCGAAAATTCAACTGAAAACACCTCAATTCCGGCAAAAACGAAAGCACTGTCCGTTTCACCGAAGATTATTCTTGATCCTATTATATTCTAAAACGCCAAAATAATCAAGAGATTTTCTGCGTTTTACGCCGCATCTGAAGCGGATTCCGGCTCAACTCCTATAGCGTACTCCGTGATATTTTTCGTATCAAAAGGCTGATAGTCCGCATTGAGGATCGTTTTCTTATAAAACGGACTGCCGAACTCAAATTCGCTGTTGGCTTTCTGCCAGCCTTCCTCTCCGCCGTTTTCTTCAAAGAGCGTCGGCGTACCGGAGAAAAGATTCGTGCCGAGCGCTAATTTATCGCCGTCGATCTTCACGCCGATGGACGCCATTGCCGTCGGGAACATATCGAAATTGGCCCACCAGCGATTGTGCAGCCGTTCTTCGGGAATTTCGCCGATGGACGGCGCGGGATTCAGAATCAGGTTAAAGGTTGTACGCAGATAGCTCCGGTCAAAATTCAGGAAGAAATCGGTATCCATGCTCAGATGATCACCGATGAGAATGATCGTCGTATTCTCATAATACGGCTGATCCTGGATCCAGCGCACGAATTTTGTGACTTCGGATGCGCTGTAAGCGATGACGTTCGCGTACTGACTCTCACGCGTCATGGGTGTATTCGGACTGACATAGCCATCGGGGAAATGCGTATCGGCGGTTTCCATGACGAAATTGAACGGTTTTCCCGTTTCGTACAACCGTGTCAGCTCAGCTTTGGCATATTCGTACAATTTATCGTCCTCATAGCCCCACCATTCCTTATAGTTTTTCGGGATCCAGCCCTTCTCTTTGACGGCATCATAGTCGAGGATCGTATAATCCCCGTGGGTTTCATAGAAATACCGCAGGCCGCCGAACGTCGCAGAAGAGCCGAACATCAGCGTCTGTTCATACCCCTCTGCCTGCAGAATATCGCCCATCGTCACTGCGCCGGGCAAAAATTTTCCCGGTGAGCCGTAGCTGTTCTGTCTGGTGGGAACTTTCATGGGCAGCCCCGTATTCATATTGACCATCGATGCAACCGACCACGTACAACCCGTCGTGGCAACGGGTCCGCCGAACCGTTCATCCGAATTTGAGAACGTATACCCTTCATCGGCTAAATCCGTCAGCGGCTGGAGAAGGTTCTCTTCCTGATATCCGCCCAGCTCTTTTGAGGTGTATGAGTTTTCCATCGATTCGAGATAGATAAAAATCAGATTGCGCTTCTTTTCCGGAAACTCCATCTTAACGGTCCGGGGATCGGCATAATTGTCTTCAATAAAGCTCGATTTCTTCACATACATTTTATGCAGCTTATCAAGCCGGAACTTCTTGACGCCGTAGGCAACGCCGCCGATCAGCATCGCGACCGCTAAAATCAGGCTGACGATCCGACGGGCCTTCAGCGGAAACAGGCAGATCGTCTTCTCTTTCCGCCGACACATCGGAATGCGCCCGGAAAAAACAAACAGCGCAAAGAAAAATGTCACAAAAAGCGTCTGAAAAACAGGCCCCGTCCAGAGCGTATTCATCACTTCGGAACTGGTGCCGTCCGTCGGTGAAAACATATTGATCAGCATCTGATCCGGCGTAATGTCGCCGAATGTGACTTTACCCCAACGGGTTCCCGTAAACGCCGCCGTTCCGAGAGCAGCCAGAACGACGCTCAGGATCCGGATGACATTATGTTTTTTCGGATCTTTCGACTCTCTTGTAAACGACAGTTTTCCGTCTAACAGCCCTGTGCAGCCGATCCAGATAACGCCGCAGACAAGCAGAACAACGACATACAGAATCATCACGGACGATTTGTGCCATGCGTACGGAAGGAAAGTTATGTCCTCTTTCAGACGCATTCCGATGTCGCAGATCACAATCGCCATCAGGTTACAGGCAAGAGCATCCCGCAAAGCGATCAGCGGAATTTTCTTTTTGTCAACCTGTAGAAAAAAAACATCCATGAGGCCGATCAGTACACCCAGTACAACGGCAAGAATATAAAACATAGTTTTCTCCTCTTTCATCAATACTCAACGTCGAAATTATAACAGACCAAGTTAATTTTTACAAGATATTTAGAAAATTCTTTATAATTATTTATAAAAAAACAAAAAAATGCGTTTGTGTATAAGAAAACAACTTCCGGTGAACAATAAAAACAAAAAACGGTGATAAAAATGGAACGATTAGGAAGATATACGGTACAGCTTTCGGGCAATACCGGCGTGATCGGCAGTGCCGCCGTGGGCTCAAAAACCGAGGGAGAAGGGCCGCTTGCCGCTGATTTTGATTATCTCTATGCCGACGACGGCATCGGCAAGCAGGTCTCGTGGGAACAGGCGGAAAGCGAACTGCACAAAAAAGCCGTCACGCTTGCAATCGAGAAAGCCGGTAAAACGAACGACGATATCGATATGCTCTTTGCCGGCGATCTGCTTGATCAGTGCATCGGCTCGACATTCGGCATCCGGGAGATGAACATTCCGTTTTTGGGCGTTTACGGCGCGTGCTCGACGATGGCTCTTTCTCTTGCTGCGGCAAGCGTCTTTGTCGATTCCGGCGCGGCGAGAATTGCCATCGCCTCCACTTCATCGCACTTCTGCTCGGCGGAAAGACAGTTCCGTTTTCCGCTTGAATACGGCGGACAGCGCACGCCGACCTCCCAGAGAACCGCCACGGCGTCGGGAGCCGTCGTGCTCGAAGCCAATCAGCCCTGCGGGATTCTTGTTGACCGGGTGATGTTCGGCCGGATTCAGGATTTAGGCATCACCGACCCCAACAACATGGGTGCTGCGATGGCACCGGCTGCCGCGAGAACCATCAAGGATTTTCTGACCGACACAGGCACAACGCAGGATGATTACGACCTGATCCTGACGGGTGATCTCGGCTTTGTGGGAAGCGACCTGCTGCATCAGTTATTGATAACGCGGGAGGGACTGGACATCACAAAAGTGCACAATGACTGCGGCATGATGCTCTATGACCGTGAATCGCAGGACATTCACGCCGGCGGCTCAGGCTGCGGCTGCTCGGCAAGCGTGCTGTGCTCGCACATTTTCAAACGCATGCGCAGCGGTGAGCTGACAAGCGTGCTGTTCGTCGCGACAGGCGCGCTGCTCTCCTCGACCTCCGCACTGCAAAAACAATCCATTCCCGGCATTGCACACGCCGTGCATCTCGTTTACCGATAAGAAAAATTTCCATCGTTCCGTCTGCCGTACATCGCGCTTCGGAACGATTTTCTTTATCGAAATTTAACACGGAAATGAGCCGACGCCGATTGACAGGATTCTCCGTTTCGTGCTATAATACGAGGCAAAGGATCTGATATTATGGAACTGATTACACCGAGTAAAAAATCGCTCAGACTACTCATCAACGAAAGAACCCAGAAATGGCTGGAAACACAGACAACGCCGCTTCGTACCCTTATGGCGTATTATCGTTGCGCCATCATGGAGATCGAAACAAAGTTCAATGTGCTCAACGAGCAGTTTTCACTCAAGCACGACCGCAACCCGATCGCCTCCGTCAAAAGCCGTCTGAAATCCATGGAGAGTATCGCCGAAAAGCTCCAGCGCAAAAATCTGCCGCTCTCATGCGAAGCAATCGAAAACAATATCAATGACGTAGCGGGAATCCGCGTCGTCTGCTCTTTTACCGATGATGTCTATATGCTCGCAGACGCCTTTATCAAGCAGGACGACATCACGCTGATCGAAATCAAGGACTACATACAAACCCCCAAGCCCGGCGGCTACCGCAGTCTGCATCTGATCGTCGAAGTCCCGATCTTTCTTGCGGACGAAAAACGGCAGATGCGCGCCGAAATCCAGATGCGGACCATCGCGATGGATTTCTGGGCAAGCCTCGAACACCAGCTTCTGTATAAAAAAGACGTGCCGAATGTTGAAGAGATCAGCAAAGAACTGAAGCTCTGCGCCGAAGAGAGCGCAAATCTCGACAAGCGGATGTCCGAGATCAAACAAAAGATCATTCCGAATGACTGAGAAAGACAGGAAACGACGGCATGAAAAAAAGCTGGGATAAAAAATGGTATACCGAGGAGTTTTTGCGGCAGCTGAAAGCAACGGCAGAAGTTCGCATGGACGGAAAGCTGCCGATCACCGAAAAATACGCGCCGGACGCCGTTTCGCCGCTCGGCATTGATCCGCGTCTGCTCGGCGGGCCTCTCGGCCGTAACGCCAAAAAGATGGCTCTGCTGCCCGATTTTCTGCTCGATAAACTCCGGATCCCACTGACCGAAAAAGGGCTTACGTCTTTCCGCCGGAATTGCGAAAAATCCGCCAGCGCAGTCTGCGTGCGCGACGGAATCAACATCACGGATTCGTGTGTCACCGCGCAGGACGGCTATGCGATCCCGATCCGCATTTACAAAAGCGAACGATGCAAAAAAGAAAACGGCTGTCTGTACTTCATGCACGGCGGCGGCTTCATCGGCGGCGCGATCGAACCGTACGACGAGATCTGGAAGGTCTTTGTCGAAAAATTCAACATGACGGTCGTCAGCGCAGGCTACCGGCTGATGCCGGAGAATCCCTATCCTACGCCGCATGAGGACTGCTACAGCGTGCTCGAGTGGATTGTTCAAAATGCGGCAGAACTGTCTATTAACAGGACAAAAATTTTCGTAATCGGCGACAGCGCCGGCGGCAATCTGGCGCAGTATTGTTCGACAAGAGCCAAGGGAACCGGCATGGTGCGCGGACAGATTCTGTTATATGCCACGCTCAATCCGTTCCAGATTGAGGACAAATACTATCAGCCGAAAAAAAACGCTTTTCCCTATGAGCCGACGCAGAAAAGGCTCTCGCGCTGTGTCGTCGCGCAGATTAAAATCATGACGGATACCTTTTCGGACATTCACGACAAGCTCGGCATGAAAGAACCCGACCCGTACTGCAATCCCTATTCCTTTGACGCGTCGGGCAATCCGCCAACCTTCATTTCCGTCGGCGCGCTGGATTTTCTGAGCAACGACTGCATCGCATGGGCGCACAAATTGCAGGACGCCGGCGTCCCTGTCAGAGTTGTCGTCTATAACGGCATGGGACACGGGTATCTGAGCGCGATGGGCGTATTCCCACAGGCGGAGGACGTCATCGATGAAATCGGCACCTTTATTGCAGAATACCGCTGATATTTTATCAGCAAATGAAGGAATTATATTATGACGGAAGAATTTATCGATCTGACACCTGAGAATCTCGCAAACGAGCACTTGTGCTGCATCATTCGTACGAAGAAGCCGCATCCCGGCGTGGAAGAAAAACGCAAATGGCTCGCCGGACGGCTGCCGGAGGGACACGTCTTCCGGAAACTAAATGAGAAAGCGACGTGCTTTATCGAATATGCGCCCTGCGAAACAGCATGGGTTCCCGTCATGGCCGACAACTATTACTACATCTATTGTTTATGGGTAACAGGCGACGCCAAAGGTCACGGCTATGGAAAAGAGCTGATGGAATCCTGCATCAATGAAGCGCGCCGGAACGGAAAATCCGGCGTTTGCATGCTCGGCGCCGACAAACAGAAAGCCTGGCTGTCCGATCAATCGTTCGCAGAAAAATTCGGGTTCCGGACGGTCGATACGACAGAAAACGGCTACCGGCTCCTTGCGCTGTCGTTTGACGGCTCGGTTCCCTCTTTTGCGCAGAATGCCAAAAAGCTGACAATCGAAAACCGAGAACTTTGCATTTACTATGATTTTCAATGCCCTTATATCCTGCAGAATATCGAAACGATCCGGAAAACCTGCGATGCGGACGCCATCCCCGTTTCTTTCTTTCCGGTTGACACGCTGCAGAAAGCGAAAGAGCTTCCCTGCGTCTTCAATAATTTCGCCGTGTTTTATAAGGGAAAATTCGAGACTGTCAACCTGCTCGATCCCGCCGCGCTGAAACGGATTCTGAGGAAATAAGAAAAACATCATCGTCGATACCGGAATGGTATAAACGATGATGTTTTTTTGAAAACCCATGTCGTTCGTTACAAGAAATCCGCTTTTCGTGTCAAAACTATTGACATTTATTTTTTTGCAGACTACAATACACTTGCTTTGATCGCACAGCAAAAAGATGAGGTTTTGCTATGTGCTTACAAGCAGAAAAGTGAATTATCCGGTCCGATTATTCCCCCGTATGACGGCCGTTGGATAAGAATGGGGCTGTCACACTAAGGCAGCCCTCTTAGCGAAAAAAACAACCGGGCAGCAAAAAGGTTGCTCGGTTGCTTGTAGGTTCACAATAGATGTGTTACAAAAAAACAAAAAAGAAATGACGAATAGCCAGATCTGTGTTACAGTTAAGTTGCGCCACAAAAAAGAACCATGTGGCTATCCGTCAATGAAAACTGTAACAAAAACAATGATGTATCGTCAAGCCCTAATTCATTATGCAAACAAATATGGGGGCACAAGGTCCTTTTCTTGCGTATGCATCTTGCTCTCAACATAGATGATTGCGCGATCTTTTTTCGGGCTGACGGATAATTGTTTTGCTTCAAACCCTTAACATTTTGCTTCGATTTTGATATCTTCAAGACAGAGCATAGAATTCTCCTTTTCTGGCCGGTGTCGCTACTACCATTTTGGAGTTTTCTATGCTCTTTTTCAATACTTATTTTCCCCAAACTTTTCGTGAAGAGGATTCTTTTAATTATCGGAAAAAATTGAAAAAATTTTTTTGCTTGATTTTTTGATTCGCAGCACCTCACGGCATTCCGGCATTTTTCTTGTCAAACGCCTGCATATCGGGACTTTCAGGGAATCCGGAAATATTTGAAAAATCAAAAATGCTGCATTTTTTCCGTTTTTCGTTTTCAGTTTTTCCAGAAAAATCCTGCTTTTGACACCCCCGTTTTTTTGATTTCTGCGATATGCTTTTTTCTTCCTATTTTTTACCAAGTTGCTTTTTCCCTTGCAAACGCCTTGACTGAAAAAAAACAATATGGTAATATTATCTTAAACGAAAAAGAGGGAGATATACCATGTTCCGATTTCTGATAGCTTTTCTTCTGGGCAAGCTCGCCAAAGCCGCTCTGAAGCTGATGGGCCGCCGTGCCACGCATTTTCCCGGCAAGCTGGCGGTCAAAATTTGTCCGGACTTCCTTCGCTATGTCGGCAAGCCCGGAAAAATCATCTGTGTGACGGGCACGAACGGCAAGACGAGCACCTGCAATATGATCGAGGACGCATTGCGGCAGGACGGCGTGAAAGTTCTCGACAACAGCTACGGCTCCAACACGCTGGCCGGTATCAGCGCGACGCTCATCGACGGCGTAAATCTTTTCAACAAGCCGAAATACGAAACGATGGTGCTCGAAGTGGACGAACGCAGTTCGCTTCATATTTATAAGTATATTACGCCGGACTACTTTATCTGCACCAATCTGTTCCGCGATTCGCTGATGCGCAACGCGCACACGGAATACATTTTCAAGATGATCAACGACTATCTGCCCGCAGAATCCACCTTGATTCTCAACGGCGATGACATCATCAGTTCACGTCTCGGCGAAGGCAAAAACAAAAACCGTGTTTTCTTCTCTGTGGACAAACTCCCGGGAGAAGAGACGGAAAACACAAACATCATCAACGACGGCCGCACCTGCCCCGTCTGCGGTGCTAAAATGATCTACACGTTCAAACGGTATCACCATATCGGTCAGGCGCATTGCTCACATTGTTCGCTTGAGTCGCCGGCTTCCGATTATGAGGTGACAACGGCGGACTATAAAAACAGAACCGTCACCGTGCGCTATCACGGCGCAGAGCATTCTTTCCCGCTCATCAGCGACACGATCTTTAACATTTATAACGAAGTCGCCGTCGTCGCGTTGCTGACGGAATACGGCTATGACGACCAAAAAATCGCCGCATTCCTCGGCAAGCTCCATATCACCGCAACCCGCTACAGCGAGATGAAAGTCGGTGACGTGAACGTCATCTGCACCATGCTCAAGGGCTTCAATCCCATCGCCTGTTCGCGCAACTGCCACACCGCAAAGATCACAAAAGGCAAAAAGGCGGTCTTCCTGATGGTGGACGACACCAATCACGAACGTGAGGACTGCGAAAACGTGGCGTGGTACTACGAAGCGGATCTGGAGTATCTGAACGACGATTCCATCGTCCGTATCTACGCCGCCGGTCCCCGCGCAGACGACATGAAATACCGTCTTCTGCTTGCCGGCGTTCCCGAAGAAAAGATCATTACGGGCAAAAACGAAATGGACACCGTCTCAAAAGTATCACTCGACGGCATCGACACGCTGATGATCTTTTTCGATATGTTCCGATTCGATATTCTGGAAAAGCAGATCAAACCCGCCATTGCAAAAAAATCAGCGGCAGCCGGCCAAAACGGAGGTGAGACGGCATGACGGCGGAAATTCTTTTCAGCGACTATTTTCTGTTCGGTGACATGGCCAATGTGGAATACATGAAAAAATGCCTGCCGGACAGAGAATTTATTCTCACAGACATTCACGACAAGCCCTATTTTACCGAGCATGAGCCGGATCTCATCTATATGGGCGCGATGTCCGAAAGCAACCAGGTACGCGTAATCGAAGCACTGACGCCATACGTCGACCGTCTGAACGAGCTGATCGACAAGGGCGTGCATATGCTCTTTACGGCGAACGCCTGTGATATTCTGGGTACAAGCATTTTCGACAGCGGCGAAAAGACCGAATGTCTCGGACTCTTTGATTTTCACGTTGTGCGCAAAATGCTCAAACGCTTCAACGGCATGACGCTCGGAACCTATAACGGCATCGATATTGTAGGCTACAAAAGCCAGTTCGGGCTGGCGTTCCCGGATTCCTGCGACGAAAAATTCTTTGACGTCACGCGTGGCGTCGGTCTCAATCCCGACTGTCCGTGGGAAGGTTTTCACCGTAAGAACCTGATCGCGACGTATCTGATCGGGCCGTTCCTGATCATCAATCCGCTTTTCACAAAGCAATGGCTGTCTGAGATCGAGGGGAAGCCCGTTGTGCTGCCGTTTGAAGACGCCGCCGTCAAAGCGTATCAGGCGCGTCTGCGCGACTTTAAGGATCCCGACCGTAAAATCATCTGACGATAAGCTCTGTATCGAACATCAGAATGAAGGAGAAGATCAAAATGAAAAAAGCATTACGGTTTTGTCTCAGCATCATCCTGCTGGTATCCGTTTTGTCTTTGCCGGTCGGCGCAGAGGAAGCGACCGTTTTGAAAAACGGCATTCTCTATTCCGCCGATCAGACGGTACTGCTCAACTGCACGGAAAAATACAACGGCGGATCGGTATTGGCGATCCCCGACGGCGTAACACAGATCGCCGACGGTGCTTTTATGGGCAATACAACAATTCAAACGGTCTTTTTCCCCACGACATTGCAAAAAATCGGAAACGACTCCTTCCGCGACTCCGCGCTGACAACTGCCGATCTGTCCGGTTGCCCCGAGCTGACGAGAATCTGTAATTCCGCATTCGCCGGCTGCGTCAGGTTGACGTCAGTTTCTCTGCCCCGGAACGCTGAAATCATTGAGGAAAGCGTTTTCCGCGGATGCGCCGCACTACACTCGGTCAGATTCGGCGAAACCGTTGTGCCCGATTCCTGCTTCATCGGATGTCAGCAGCTAAAAACCGTTACCGTCGTACTGCCTGACGGCGTGGAAAAGACCTATCGACCCGGCAAGCTGTCGCCGAACGACGAAAGCGCGCTAAAAGCCTCCGATGCGCGTAGCATATTGCGGCTCGCGGCGGAACTCGATCTGACGCTCGAATATATGATTTTCGGCGCGGACGTCAACCGTGACGGAAAAATCACCGCGGTGGACGCAAGAACCGTTCTGCGGGTAGCCGCACATCTGGATACACTCTGATAAAAGCAACAAAAAGAACGGTACAACGCAAGGGCTGTACCGTTCTTTGTATGACGAATCAATAACCGATCTTGGAGAAGTCTTCATCCGAATAAACAGGATCCTGACCTCTTGCCTTTTTGACAAGATTCGTGATCGTCATAATCATGAACTGAACAAGATTATAGATCTTGACGCCGATTGCAGCGATATCCATTTTCCCTGTCCTCCTTTTGAAAAATTGATATGTCAAAACAAGCCGAACGGCTCATTTTTCCACCTTTTTGGAATTGGCATAAATCTTATGCATTCGTTCGTTGTCGAAATGCTCGTCGAAGAAAACGTCGATGCGGCTTGACGCGGGCACGCCCTTTTCTCGTTCGTTCATCCGGAACGCGGCACCGGCAGACATCATCGCGTCAAATACGAAGAAAACAGAGAACGCCCAGACAAATGCCGTAACGGCGTTGGGATTAAGCGCGTTCACGAGCTTATCGGTCAGCGGCATAAAGACCTTGACCCAGAACACTCCTAAGACACCCCAGAACAAAGAGTAAAGCAGGCAAACGCGGCCGTTGATATTCAGCGGCAGGTGGCTGTAATCCCACGCGACGGAACCGAAAACGATCTCCTGTCCGAGCGAGCATATGTACTCCGCCGCCGTGCCGACAAGGAACGAAATCAAAAATACCTTCCACAGCGAGGAATCCGAAAAACGCGACAGCACCAGCGTCAGCAGAACGCCGCCCATACCGTAAGCGACGCTCAGCGGCCCGTAAACGAGCGACTGACGGCTCTCCAGGTAGCCGTTTTTGATGATGCACCATACGGATTCGACACAGAATCCTATCACGCAGCAGGACGCAAAAACGCAAACAAGTTTTTCAAAGTTGAGCTTCACAGCAAAATCCCCCTCCTGTATTTCTCTTCCCATGCAGGAAGCTCTTGACTTTTTTCCCTCTTTATATTATATTAAGAGTAGATGAACAACAAGAAACAAATTTTACAAACTGTTAAAAATTGGACATATTGTTAAATTTGTATCAAATTTTCAGGTAAGGAGAGAATCATGAAAACGCCCGCAGCAGAACATCTGAACGCTTCGACCGAACGCACGCTGAAGCTTCTTTCGGAGTCGCTTTTAAACTTATTGGAGCAGTCGCCGCTTGAAAAGATTACGGTCATCGACATCTGCAAAAACGCCGATGTGCCGCGCGCGACGTTCTATAATCATTTTGAGGATAAATTCGACCTGCTGCGCTACACCATGCATCTGCTCGCGGCCGAGCTGCATCTGTTTCAGGATACGCCGGATGACGAACAGGCTTACATCCGGCAGGCCATCGTCAGCCTGCTGGACTTTGAAGAGAAGAATCGGCATTTTCTGAAACGGGTCAGCTCTGCCAATTATAACAGTATACTTTTCGCCGAGATCAAGCAATTCGTTTACGAACAGCTCGTCGCGCTGCTCAACAGCAAAAAATTACAGGGACGCGTCTATCCCGTCGATGAAAAGATCATTGCGGAGCTGTATTCCAACGCGATCGTCTATTCGATCAAAACATGGCTCGAAAACGGCCTGCCCGCGCCGCGTGACGAGATCATCGAATCCATGCTGCTGCTGATGTCGCTGTAAGGGAATGGTCCTGAAGCAGAACTTTGCATCATTCAGGGCATACAAAAAGTCACGGTTTGATTTCTTACCGTGACTTGACAAAATGGAATCTTTATAGTATAATAAGGTCAAGAGGTAACCGTTCAAAGCGGTTAGCGCTATTGTTCTAAATTCAATTTAAAACAACCGTCACTTTGCCGAGTGGCGGTTGTTGCTTGTTATCCTTATCGTTATGGTGTATCGTTTGCCGATATGTAACGTAATGATAATTGGCATATGCGTCACCTCCTTTCGGAGGATATACGCCAACCGCCTTATTCTCGATAAACCTCTTGACCGTTCCTCAAAACCCGAAGGATTTCGGGAATGGTTTTATTATAGATCGGAAAAAAGGTTTTGTCAATACGTTTTGAAATCGATCGGAATAACGGCAATCAGAAAGCCGTTCGTTTTATTTTTCCGTATATTTTTCCGCCTGGAGACGGAACATATAGGCGTATTTGCCGTTTTGCGCCATCAGCTCTTCATGCGTGCCGCTTTCGACGATTTCGCCGTTTTCCATCATGAAAATGCGGTCGGCGTGCCGGGTGGTGGAAAGACGGTGCGAGATGAAGATCACCGTTTTTTCCTTCGCCGCTTCCGCCATGGAGCGGTTCAGCTCGTACTCCGAAACCGGGTCGAGATTCGCCGACGGCTCGTCGAGAATAACGTACGGACACTTTTTATAAAACGCTCTGGCGATGGCGATTTTCTGCTCTTCACCGCCGGAGAGCATCATGCCGTCGTCGCTGAACTCACGCAGAAGAACCGTTTCTGTACCGTTCGGCAGCTCCTTGCGAAAGCCTGCGTGACGCAGCGCATCCATGACTCTTTTCTCATCATAATCCGGCGAAAGCGCGACATTCTCCCCGACTGTTGCACCGAAGATCTTGAAATCCTGAAAGACTGCGGCAAAGCGGTTCCGGTGCGACGCGATCGTCTCGTTCCGGATGTCCCTACCGCCGATGCGGATTTCGCCGTTCGACACGTCGTACAGACGCAGCAGCAGGTTTGTCAGCGTTGTCTTGCCTGCACCGTTGTAGCCGACAAGCGCGATCTTTTCACCGGGTCGGAGCGTCATGCTCACATTTTTCAGCGACGGCGTTTCGTTGCCGGGATAGGTGAAGCTGACATTTTTCAGCTCGATCGTCTCCGGCTCGCCGCATTCGGCTTCATGCGCGCCGTCCTTCATCGTCACCGGGCACGCCAAAAACGTGCGGTATTTTTCGATCATTTTGGAACGCTCCGTAAAGTTGCGGATCGCATAGACCGTCAAATACATGACCGCGCTGCCGATCTGCACCGCGCCGTTGAAGGTCGCCACGAAATCGCCTGCCGACATGGTTTTGCTGACGATCGTCCGATAGCCGATATAGCCGGTCAGCACGAGCATAAAGCCGACGACCTGCACGGACGCGTCCTGCAAAAAGAACAGGATATCAAGCTTTTTGACATACTTTTTCTGCGTCTTCGTGATCTCATCCGCGCTCTGCGAAAAGCGTTTCATCAGAAGAGGCGTAATGCCGTTCATGCGCGTTTCTCCCGCGTATTCGGGCAGATAGAAAATCCGGGCAAAATAGTCGCTGCGGCGGTGTTTTTCCGTCGCGGCTTCCCGTCGCTGCATTTGCAGGGTTCCCGTTTTGCGTCCCACCGGAATAAAGGCCAGAACAAACACCAGAACAATGACCAGACAGACCCAATCAATCGACAGCAGCACCGACGAAATAATGATAAACGAGAGAATCTCCGTCACGTAATTGCGCACCTGTCCCAAAATGAACTGAATGTTCTCCGACGAAGTCTCGACCGCTAAAATGAAATCGCTGTAAAAGGACGAATTGTCATAGGCTGCGAGGTCAAGCGACACCGCTTTCTCATAGAGTTTCGCGTGAATGCCGCGATAGAGGTTCTCCTGCTCTTTGCGGATATACAATTCGTAACCCAGCGCGTTCAGGACACTCGCGGCGAGCATGATGCCGGCGATGAGCGCGACCGCGCCGATGATTTTTGCCGTATCGCCGCCGCCCTGCACCTCATCGATGATATACCGGATTCCGATGACCGACACGAGCTTTGACGGCAGACGGTTGAGGATATGCAGCCCGATATCCATGAGCACCATGCCCGGCGAAATCGAGAACATCAGCTTCATGATGTACCGGATATTCGACGGAATGCTGTGCTGTGTTTTTTCCGTTTTCTTCATGACGTTTCCTCCTCCCCTGTTTCGCGGTAAGCGGACGCCTGCATGGCGAACATCGAGGCATACAGGCCGCCCTTCGCCGTCAGTTCGTCGTGCGTGCCGCTTTCCGTGACCGTGCCGGCGTCAAAGACAAAGATTTTATCCGAGAGCACCGCGCTCGAAAGACGGTGCGAGATGTAGACGACGGTTTTGTTTTCCGTCGCTTTCAGCAGGCTTTCATACATTTTATATTCGGCGATGGGGTCAAGCGCGGAGGACGGCTCATCGAGCACCGCCAGCGCAAAGGGTCTTGCGAACATTCTCGCCGCCGCGATCTTCTGCTGTTCGCCGCCGGACAGTCCCGCCCCCTTATCGTCAAATTCCCTTGTCAGCACCGTGTCCGCGCCGTTCGGAAGCGTACTGACCTTAGTGTACGCGCCGCTTGCGCGCATCGCCTGTTCGGAATCTTTGCGATCCTGTTCATTCTCGCATTCGCGGCAGAGCACATTTTCATTGACGGTCAGCGCGAACACCTTATAATCCTGAAACACCGTGCCGATCTGTTTCCGAACGGACGCCAGATCATATTCCTTGAGATTGACGCCGTTCCACAGAATTTCGCCCTCATCGGGATCGTAAAACCGCAGAAGAAGCTTGACGAAGGTGGATTTTCCCGCGCCGTTCTTACCGACGACGGCAACGGTCTCCCCTGCTGTAATCGACAGCGAAACATTTTGCAGCGACGGTTTTTCGGCGCCCGGATAGGTAAAGGTCACATTCCGGAATTCGAGTGTTTCAAGTGTTCCGGCTTCTCTTTCGCCACTGACGACATGGGATTCATAAGCCAGAAATTGCTTCAGATTGCGGAAATAGAGAGCGCGTTCCTGTAAGTCGGCAAAAGAGCCGCTCACATCGCGGACGACGTCCTTGATATTATTAATCGCGGTCATCAGTACCGAAAAATCGGCAACTTTCAAATTTCTTTTCACAATGAATCGATACGCCGCGTAGGAATAGGTCACAACGACCGGCACAACCTCCGCCGCTACGCCGGCAAACACCTCAAAGAGAGCCAGCTTCGGGCCGTATTTGCCGATCACGGCGCGGTTCGCGTCAATGGCGTCGTGAAAGCGTTTCTGCATCACCCGGTAAATATCCGATGTTCGCATATCCTTGGCGTAGTCGCGCAGGAACACGACACGCTGCACATAGGATTTCTGCCGCTTGTTCGGTGTCATCTCCCGATCTCTCTGATAGAGAAGCCTGTTTTTGCGTCCTTGCACGGCAACAACCGCCGCGACGGACAGCAGGATCAGCAGCAATTTCGGATCGACTGTTGCGACATAGCCGATCAGAAAGATGCCCGAAAAAGTGCCGGACACCATCTCCGCCACCGCAAACTGCACACCGTGATAGATATCGTCCGTCAGAATCTCCGTCGCGCGCTTGTAGACATCGTAAAATTCGGGATTCTCATAGCATTCGATGTCAACCTCCGCCGCCTTTCGGAAAATCTTTTCATTCAGTTTTTTATACACCACCTTGCCGCCGACCGACGAAAAATAATCGCCCAGGCAGTCCGTCCCTTTCGCCAGTAACGCGGCAACGCAGAACATCAGCAGCAGCCCCATAAAATCGCGGAACGTGCCGCCTTCGGTGATGATTTCGAGCAGCTTTTTGAGGAACAGGACTTCCTGCACATACGCCGTAAAGAACCAGTAAGCCGTCATGGTGACGATGCCGCCGAAAATAAAGCGCGGCGACGCCTGGATCAGCGTTTTTACGGCGAACGCGATATCCCGGAAAGTCCCGGTCTGCTCCCCTTTCGTTTTTTGTTTCATAGAATCTCCCTTTCTCTTTTCGCACAAAAAAAAGCCCCGGCGCAAAGCCGAGGCCAGAAAATATCCGTATGCTTACCGAGCCGAAACGGACAAAATACGCCTTGCTTTGCTGTTTTGTTTTCTCGTTCTGTAATGCAACATCATGCCCGTCTCCTTTCTTTGGTAAATTTTCTGTATACAGTGTTTGCAGTTTATCATAGTTTTTTTATTTTTGTCAAGGCAGTTTTCTTTTCTTTACATTTAATTTATATTTTGAACAAACTTCGGTAGAATTGTCGCTTTTGTCTTGACTTTTCGATCCCTTTGCTTTAGAATAAATAGTTGAATTGTGAAATCGGAGGTTATAAAATGGACAACACCGAAAAAACCATGGAAAAAATCGTAGCCCTTTGCAAAAACAGGGGCTTTATCTTCCCCGGAAGCGATATTTACGGCGGTCTCGCCAACACGTGGGACTACGGTCCTCTTGGTGCGCGGCTGAAAAACAACGTCAAGGACACCTGGAGAAAGCGTTTTATTCAGGAGCGCAAAAACAGCTATGAGGTGGACGCCGATATTCTGATGCACCCCAGAGTCTGGGAAGCGAGCGGCCACGTCGCTTCGTTCTCCGACCCGCTGCTGGACTGCAAAGAGTGCAAAATGCGTCACAGAGCCGACAATCTCATCGATGATTTCGATCCCGATGCGCACGCAGACGGCATGACAAAAGAGGAGATGTTCCAGTACATCAAGGATCATCACATTCCCTGCCCGAACTGCGGCAAGCATAATTTTACCGATATCCGCGAATTCAACCTCATGTTCCAGACGTTCCGCGGTGTCACCAACAACAGCAAGAGCGTCATCTATCTGCGTCCCGAAAATGCGCAGGGTGAATACGTCAACTTCCTGAACGTTCAGCGCACGATGCGCGCCAAGCTCCCGTTCTCCATCGGTCAGATCGGCAAGGCGTTCCGCAACGAGATCACACCCGGCAACTTTACGTTCCGCACCATCGAATTTGAACAGATGGAGTTCCAGACCTTCTGCAAAGAGGGTACGGACACCGAGCTTTACGATTATTTCAAGGCGTACGGCAAGCAGTATTTTGAGGATCTGGGCATTCCCGCCGATCATCTGCGCTACCACGATCATGAGAAGCTCGCGCACTACGCCAAAGCCGCCTGCGACATCGAATTCCTTTTCCCGTTCGGTTGGGGTGAGATCAACGGTACGCACAACCGCACGAATTTCGACCTGACGCGCCATCAGGAATACAGCGGTCAGAAAATGGAATACCTCGATCCTGAGACGAACGAGAAATTCATTCCGTTCATCATCGAATCCACCTACGGTCTTGATCGCACGGTGCTCGCGCTTCTGTGCGAGGCGTACGACGAAGAGGTCATCGACGCCGAAAAGAACGACGTACGCGTCGTGCTTCATTTAAGTCCCGCCGTCGCGCCCTACAAAGCCGCCGTTCTGCCGCTTTCCAAGAAGCTGTCCGACAAGGCACTGACCGTCTACGAACAGCTCAGCAAGAGCTTCATGACGGACTTCGACGAAACCGGCTCCATCGGCAAACGCTATCGCCGTGAGGACGAGATCGGCACGCCGTTCTGCATCACCTATGATTTCGACAGCGAAACCGACGGCTGCGTTACCGTCCGCGACCGCGACACCATGGAACAGGTCAGACTGCCCATCGGCGAGCTGGAAGCGTATATTTCTTCAAAAATCCAATTCTGATTCTCAAAAAAATCAGCGCGGTTCCGTCCGGGATCGCGCTTTTTTATTTGACATTCGGAAAAAACAGGTATATAATACAAGTAAAGTAAAAAATCCGGGAGGATATCGTTATGAAACAAACAGCAACCCGCATTTTATCCGTATTCCTGGCGTTTCTTTGCGCTTTGTCCGTCTTCTCCGTCGCGGTTACCGCCGAAGATGCGCAAAACATCAGCATCACGGCAGAAGACGCACTTCACGCCGAAGGCAGCAAGATCTATAATGCAAAAGGCGAAGAGGTCTTTCTGCGCGGTCTGAATCTCGGCGGCTGGCTGATCCAGGAGGACTGGTTCACGCCTGTTTCCAACAACGCGCAGGGGGATCTGTATACCCTGGGTGTCTTTGAGGAACGCTTCGGCCTTGAAAAGGCCTATGAGCTTTTCAACATCTATCAGGACAACTGGATCACGGAAGCCGATTTCAAGAACATTGCCGATATGGGCTTCAACTGCGTCCGCATTCCGTTCTGGTACCGCAATTTCCAGTCCGATGATAACGGAACATGGATCCTTGACGAAAACGGCGAAATCGATCTGTCCCGTCTCGAATGGGCGGTGGATATGTGCCGCAAATACGGCATCTACGCCATTCTCGATCTGCACGGCGCAAACGGTGCGCAGGGCAACTCCGGTCACGCGGGAATCAAGAACAGCTACCATTTCTTCGACCGCACAGAAAAAGGTGAATGGTATCGTAAGCAGGCAGCGGAGCTGTGGGAAGTCATTGCCGAGCGTTTTGCCGGCGATCCGGCCGTCGCGATGTTCGATCTGCTCAATGAGCCGATGTGCGGCGTCCCGGTACAGAACAGAATTTATTCCTATATCTGGGAATTTTACGACATGGCGTATGACAAAATCCGCGCCAAAGATCCCGACCGCATGATCACAATGATCGGCACATGGAGCGCCGATAAGCTCCCGAATCCGAAAAAGTACGGCTGGACGAACGTTGTCTATCAGTACCATCAGTACGATAAAAACGAATCCGACTACACAACCAGAATCGCAGCCGGCTGGGCCTGCGGTTACAATGTTCCGATGTACGCCGGAGAATTCTATCCGGTCAGCGACAAGGTCACGCTGGAATTTGCCATCAAGGCCTATGATGCGAACGGCATGATCTGGACGCTCTGGACCTATAAGGGCTACAACGGCTGGGCGGCCAATTCGGATTGGTTCCTCTACGGCAGCACTTCAAACGAACTGACCGTCGACATTCACAACGACAGCTATGAAGAAATCGCACGGAAGTGGGGGGAAGGCCTGCAAACCAACAGCGGCAACTTCACCGAGGCGGGAATCTATCAGACGGCCAAGCAGTTCCTTCCCGACGCAACGCTTGAGAACGCGCCGTTCAACACGCAGGAAGACATCGATAATTATGTCGCTTCTGCGCCGAAAACCGGCGGCAGCTACTACGGCCGGATGACCTGCTTCTTCTGCAAGAGCTATCAGTCGCTTGCCTCCATTCCGATCATCGGCGACATCATGCGTCAGATTCATTCGCTTATTCATACATTCCAGACCAGACAGAACATGAAATAATTCCGTCAAAACGGACACAGGCATAAAAAAATCAGCGGTTTTCCATGCCGCTGATTTTTATTCTTTATACCGTTCCGGATTGCTGGTCAGTCCCAGAATATAATCAACCGATGTGCCGTACAGTTCGGAGAGCTGAATCAGCATGGCAATGGGAATCTCGCGTTTTTCGCATTCATACTGCGAATAGGTGTTCTGCCGAACGCCGAGCAAGGACGCAATATATGTCTGCGTATAGTCATGGTCTTCCCTCAGATCCTTCAATCTCACAATGCTCTCCTCCTATAAATTTATTGTAGTATATTTTTTGATTTCTCTTGACAATTATCTCATTTTGTGATATAATTCACATAAATCTAAAATGTATGATAGGATGAAGTATCTTATTTTGGGAGGTAATCTGTATGCGATCCTTTTTCTCCATTCTGATGGCCGTTTTTACGGCGATCTTCTCGTTCCTTTCCACGGACGGCGCGCTGCGTCAGCTTCGGAACAAAGGTGACATTTCCGGATTCGCCGAAACGGCGGAGTTCCGAGAGTTACCCGCACTGCAAACCGATGAAAACGGCGATTTTACCGTTCTGCAATTCTCCGACACCCATTTTACAACGGGGCTGTCCTATGCGGATATCGCGGTGCTGCAAAAAATGAAAGAGCAGACACTCACCTACTCTCCCGATCTGGTCGTCATTTCCGGCGATATGATCGACGACGGCGATTCCGGCGCGTTCAACAAGGAATATGTGCTGCAAACCGTCGGCGAGCTGTTCGATTCTCTTGAGCAGTACTGGGCGTATGTTCCCGGCAACAACGACGGCATGAACTACGGCACTTCTGCCGATGTGACGGCATATCTCGCGCAGTATGAATACTGCCTTGCGGCGGACGTCAGGGAGATTTCCGGCGGCGCGCAGTACAGCATTGATATTCTGGACGGCGAGACGCTCACGCATTCGCTTGTGTTCTTAGATACAATGGATTACGACGACACGGATGACGAGCACATCTACGGCTATGTTCACGAAGATCAGGTCGAATGGTGTCGCAAGGAAATCGCCGCCAAGCAAAGCGTCAATCCCGACGTCAGGGTAAGCGTTTTCGTGCATGAGAACACACCGGCGTTCAACGAGGCAGCAAAGAACGGAAGTCCCTATCAGGACGGCTATGCGACGGTACCCGTCAGCGACGAAAAATATCTGATTCCGAAGAATCAGCCGCTTGACGATGTATTCGCCGAAGCCGGCTGCGTGGGACTGGTCTCGATGGGACACAGCCACCCGTCAGAATGCCAGTGCAGTTTTTATGAGGGCACCTATTATCACATCACACCGCAGACTAAAAACATGAGCACGCTCATCACGATTCATACAGCGGCGGACAATACAAAAGAAATGTACGACTTTACAGCGATTCAAAGCTGAAAAAATGTCCCGGACTTCGGAAGAGGTTCGAGACATTTTTTATATAAACACGAGAATCGGACAGATTTCTTTAATAAATAATGTGCAAAGTTCAAAGTGCAAAGTGCAGTTTCGGAAGCGCTTCGCGCTTGAATTTTACGCCTGCGGCGCGTGGCTTCGCAGTGAAGTTTGTCCCTATGGGACAAGTGAAGCAGCCCTTCGGGCTATGAAGGTTCGCCTTAGCCGAAGTGAAGTTTTTACCTGTCGGCAAAAGTTTCGGAAGCGCTTCGCGCTTGAATTTTACGCCTGCGGCGCGTGGCTTCGCAGTGAAGTTTGTCCCTATGGGACAAGTGAAGCAGCCCTTCGGGCTATGAAGGTTCGGCTTCGCCGAAGTGAAGTTTTTGCCTGTCGGCAAAAGTTTCGGAAGCCCTGCGGGCTTGATTTTTACGCCTGCGGCGCTCTTTTATAATCAAAAGACGAAGCCTTTTCCGACATTGAACTTTGAACTTTGCACTTTGAACTTTGAGCTTCCATCTGTTTACAATCAGTTTATATAGGAATTTATAATGATAAAAGAAAAGGAAGGGAAAGAAAATGTTTCAGATTCTCATTTTTATCATCGCCGGGCTCGGCGCAGGCGTCGGCACGGGACTGGCGGGGCTTTCCGCCGCCGCTGTCATTTCGCCGATGCTCATTACGTTCTGCGGTTTTCCCGCATATGAAGCCATCGGCATTGCGCTCGCTTCCGACGTGCTCGCGTCCGCCGTTTCCGCCGCGACATACGGAAAACATAAAAACCTCGACATCAAAAACGGCATGGTCATGATGGTCACGGTGATGGCGTTGACCGTCGCCGGCAGTTTTTTAGCGTCGAAGATGTCGAATACGGCGATGGGCAATTTCTCGGTGCTGATGACATTCCTGCTCGGCGTGAAATTCATCGTCAAGCCCGTCATGACGACCAAGGAACAGATGCAGAAAAAGAGCCGCCGGACGCAGATTTTGCAGTCCATCGCCTGCGGCATTGTGATTGGTCTGATTTGCGGGTTTATCGGTGCCGGCGGCGGCATGATGATGCTGATTATCTTAACCTCCGTGCTCGGCTATGAACTGAAAACGGCGGTCGGCACAAGCGTTTTCATCATGACATTCACCGCGTTGACCGGAGCCGTTTCCCATTTCGTCATCGGCGGTATGCCCGATACGACGGCGCTGATTGTCTGCGTCCTCGCGACGTTCGTCGGCGCGCAGGTTTCCGCTCATTTCGCGAACAAAGCCTCTGCCAAAACGCTCAACCGTGTGACCGGCGTCGTATTGGCCGTCCTCGGCGCGGCAATGCTCATCGTTTCACAGCTACAAAAGCACGGAGTTTTATAAGCCTTATCAGCCATTATAAAAAGCAGCCCGAAAGAGCTGCTTTTTCTGTTTCCATTTTGAATTAACCGTTGAGTTCGGGCTTGTTGTCAAGTACGACAACGGGATTTTTTCTGCCTTTTTTGAAGCCCTCAAGCTCGAGAACGATGATTTCATTCACGCCCTGATTCAGGAACGGTGCAGGCAGATACGCCGAACGCTGCGGGCCCTTACTCCAGTAACGGGACAGCGGTTTGCCGTTGACGAAAATCATGCCCTTGGTGAACGCCGGAAGCTTGACGAACGTATCGGACGGCGTTTCCTCGATGATGAACTGCGCTTTATAGAACGTCGGGTGATCGAAGAAGATCATATCCGTATCCGCTTTGAAATCGATCTGAGACAGGTTATTCAGCTCCAGCGGATACGCCGTCCAGTTAAACAGGAACGTATCGCCGAGGCGAACGCTGTCGGTGATGCCCTTATAATCTTTCAGCTCGTGACCGAAGCTGACGCGTCCCATATTCTCAACAAGAATGGAAAGGTCAACGCCCTCCTCCGGCACACGGATGTCAACGATGGACTCGGGATCATTTCTCGACTGAATCGCATACAGGTCGTCGTTCAGGAATATGTAGGCTCTGTCGTGCACTTCTTTGATGACGAGGGGCATATAGTCTCTGGGGCCTTTGAGATGCGTTTTATACAGAATAAAGCCGTAGCCCTGACCGAGCTTTTCCATCGGAACGGGCTTGATCAGCTTGAACGCGCTGGAAAGATTCTCGAGATTCTCAAACAGACCGGCACAATGCGTAAAGCGAATGGAGCCGTATCTGGCCTTGGGAACCTGCGGATCGAGCACCGTCTCTTCCGTCTGCTTGACGTGGTTGGCGATGGTCTTTTTGAACAGCTCATATTTCTTGGTGACTTCACCGCTCTCCGTCAGAAGCGCGTCGGAATCGTAGCTGTTGACAACGGGCTTATACTCGTAATCGAAATTCGCGCCGTTCATCCAGCCGAAGCTCGTGCCGCCGCAGAACATATAGGTCGAGACGGAAGCGTCGTCCGCCATGATGCGCTGTAAGCTGCGCGCCGCGTCGGCAGGCTTTCTCTCGTAATGCTTATAGCCCCACTGATCGAACCAGCCGTTCCAGAATTCGGAGCACATCAGCGGACCGTCCTTCTGAAATTCGCGCAGATACGGGAAGTTAACGGAAGGGTTCGCGCCGAATTTGACCGTTTTAAAAACGCCTTCCACGGAGCCGTTGGCGAGCATATGGTCTTCAATGCCGTCCGCCGTGTACAGCGGGACGTCGATACCTCTGCTGACGAGAGCCGCCGCGATATACTGCATATACTCTTCGTCGTCGCCATAGCTGCCGTATTCGTTCTCGACCTGCATCATGATGACGTTGCCGCCGCGGGTGATCTGATGCGTCGCGAGACGGGGAATCAGCTCATCGAAATACTTATCGACAAAGCCGATGTAGCGTTCATTCATGCAGCGCAGCTCAATATCGTCATAGCGCAGAAGCCACCACGGAAAGCCGCCGAATTCCCACTCGCCGCAGATGTACGGGCCGGGACGGACGATGGCGTAAAGCCCCAGATCGGCCGCTATATCCAAAAACTCCTCGATATTATTATTCTCACTAAAATCGAAAGCGTCTTCATTTTTCTGATGGCAGTTCCAGGCGACGTACGTCTCCACGGTATTGAAGCCGCAGGCCTTGAGCTTTAAGAGTCTGTCGCGCCAATACTCCTTGGGAACGCGGAAATAATGGATCGCGCCCGAAACGATAGTAAACGGCTCGCCGTTTAAGAGAAAGGATTCTTTGCCTATCGAAAATGTCTGATTTTCATCCATGTACGAATCGCTCCTGTTCGTGCTAATTTTGATAACTCGCATATTGACACAGTATAATTGATATCATTATAGCATTAAAAATCGGAAATTACAACCGTTTCGCCAAAAAACTTAAAAAATTAAAAAATATTTTAAATAATCTTGTAATCGGACATAAAGTTGTTATATAATACAAGCAGAATGTATTTTTTTAAGGACTGGTGTTATGTTATCTCTGCCCGGCTACATCGAGCCGAATTTTGAAAAAGAACCGTTCCGCGGCGCGCCCAACGCCGAAACCGCCAAAAGCATAGACGGTGCTCTGCCCGAGGGCTTTTACTCGACGACCGTCTTCCCCGAATACGTCAAGATCGGCGGCAAATGGATTCTGCTCGAGGACAGCCGCATGGACGCTGTCGTCGTGATCCGGGACGGCGTTCCCGTCGTGACGGAAATGCGCGATGTGCGCGACGGCGACGATGTGGTCGTATGCCGCACGGATGACGGCTCCCGCGGCGTCTATGTACATTCCAAGGCGTTCCGCTTTGAGTCGGTCAGCGAGGACGAAAGCGTTCTGTTCCGTTCCGGCAGCACAAGAGAAACCTCGCAGACGAGGGACTACGATTCTCTGTATGAAGTGCTGAAATACGACCGCGACAACGGCTTTATCCTCTGGGTGCTCGGCTCGGCCTGCGCCTTTGACTACGACAGCCGCAAGGCGATGTCAAATCTCATCAAGGCCGGCTACTGCGACGCGCTCGTCTCCGGCAACGCGCTTGCGGTGTTCGATCTTGAAGCCGCCGCGTTCAACACCTGCTGCGGTCAGGATATTTATACAAAGCGCGTGATGAAGAACGGTCACTACAATCAGCTTGATATCATCAATCAGGTCCGCAAAGCCGGTTCGATTGAGAACTATATTCTGAACAACAACATTCACGACGGCATTATGTCCGCGCTGGTGCGGTACGATATTCCCTATATTCTCGGCGGTTCTCCGCGTGACGACGGCCCGCTGCCGGACGTCATTTCCGACATGACCGCCGCACAGGAGAAAATGCGTGTCTTTACCAAGCAGGCAACAACGGTCGTGACGCTCGCTTCTCAGCTCAATACCGTATCCGTCAGCAGTCTGACACCGTCGTACAAGGTGCTCGGCGATACGGTGCGTCCCGTCTATTTCTTCACGGTGGATATCTCCGAATTCATGATGAACAAGATGCGCGACAGAGGCGTCAACGGCTCGAACGGCATCGTGACGAATATTCAGGACTGCTTAGTCAATCTCGAAAGAAATCTAATCTGACAACTATTCTGCATTCTGCATTCTTAATTCTGCATTCATAAGCATGGTGAAACAACGGTGACGAAAGAAAAGGTTGAGGACGCCAAACAACCGGCGCAGTCCGAAGGACTGAACATTGATAAAAAAACAATTCTGAGCATTCTGGCGGTGTTGGCTGTCATTCTGGTTTTTGTCGGCATTCTGACGCAGGTCGTGCCACGCGGCGAATACCAAACGGACGCAAACGGCTCGATTGTTGACGGCACATATACGCCGATTGACAATTACCGGATGCCGGTCTGGAAGATCATCGCGTCGCCGGTTTTAGCCTTTACAAGCGACAACGCCATGACGGGCATCGCGATTCTGGCGATCCTGATATTAGTCGGCGGTACATTCCTGATTCTCGACCGCATCGGCGTGCTGAAATACATCATGGTCACGATCGTGGATAAATTCCAGACAAGGCGTTACGCGCTGATCGCCGTGATGGTGTTCGCCGGTATGTTTTTAAGCTCCACCGCCGGCATTCTCGAAGAGAGTCTGACGCTTGTCCCGATCGCCGTGGCCGTCGCGCTGGCGATGGGCTGGGATTCGCTGACGGGCATCGGCATGAGCTTTGTGGCCGTTGCGTTCGGTTTTACGGCGGCGACGTTCAATCCGTTCAACGTCATCACCGTTCAGAAATTGGCCGGACTGAGCGTTTTTTCGGGTCTCTGGCTGCGTCTGCTGCTGTTCGCGGTCGTCTATCTGACGCTGACCGGCTTCCTGATTCTCTATGCGAAAAGAATTGAAAAACACCCTGAAAAGTCCATCGCGTTTGAAAGCGACAAAGCGATCCGCGGCAAATATTCCATGACGGAATGCCGCTATGTACTGGACGAGCCGTCAATCCGCAAAGCGACAAGAGTTTTTGTCGGCTGTCTGGGAATGGTACTTGTGGGCATTGCGGCGTCGTTCATTCTCAGCTACGCCGGCGGACGGACCGAAAACGAACTGATGCAGACCATCGGCAGCAACGCATCTCTCGCGTGTATGGCGATCTTTTTCCCGGTCGGCGGCTTGCTCGCAGGTCACGTTTCGGGACTGCGCGGCAAGGAATTGTGGAAAGCGTTCGGCAAGGGCGTTAAAACGATTCTGCCCGTCGTGCCGCTGATCATATTTATTTTAGCGATCACGTATATCCTCGACACCGGAAAGATCATGCACACGCTGCTTTACCATATCAACAGCGCGATGCACGGCATTTCACCCTACGGCGCAATTCTTCTGATGTTCGTTTTTATCGCCGTTCTGGAATTTTTTATCGGCAGCGGAACGGCAAAAGCGTTCCTGATTGTACCGCTGATGAGTATGCTCTGCGACCTCGTCGGCGTAACGCGGCAGTCGATGGTCGTCACGTTCTGTATGGCGGACGGTTTCACGAATCTGCTGTACCCCACAAGCGGACTGATGATTATTGCCATCGGCATGGTGGGGATTTCGTATAAAAAATGGTTAAAATGGTCTTGGAAGCTCTTTGCGCTTGAGGGTATCGTTTCTCTTGCGTTCATGATGCTGGCCGTGGCGGTTCATTATCAATAAAAGAAAGGATCAGGACATATGACAATCTGGATAAAATTGATTTCGTTTATTCTGGCATGCTTCGGTATGCTCTCCTCCGTTCCCATTCAGACGCAGACGCCGGTTCCCGACGATGCGACGCCTTACGACGTGACGGTGATGAGCTACAATGTCTACGTCGTAAGCACCGGCAGCAACGCGCATGAAATGCGCGAACCCGGCGTAACAGCGACCGTTCGCAGCGTGATGCCCGACGTCGTCGGCTTTCAGGAGGTCGATTATGACTGGCTGACCCGTCTCAGGGCGGGACTGCCCGAGTATTCCTATGTCGGACGAGGTCGTGAGAAAGAGGAAACGGACGGCGAATATTCACCCGTATTTTACAAAACGGAAAAATACAATCTGCTCGATTCCGGGACGTTCTGGTTCTCGAACACGCCGGACAGAGCGTCTATCGCTTGGGGTACACTATTCAAACGCATCTGCACCTGGGCGATTCTGGAAGATAAGGAAACGGGCTTTACGTTTGCCGTTTTCAATTCGCATTGGGATCACATCTCCTATATTTCCCGCAACAATTCCGCAAAGCTTCTGCTCAAAAAGATTGAGGAATACGCGCCTGATCTCCCGGTCATTATCACCGGCGATTTCAACTGTGAGGCAAACACCGTCGCGTATGAAAAACTGATCAACGGCGGTTTTGTGGACAGCATGTATGTCGCCGCCGAGACAGCGGACATCGGCACCTATCACGGCTACACCGGCAAGAGTACCGAAGGGGAACTGCCGATCGACCATATTCTGTTCCTCGACGAGCACGGTTTTGCAAACGCCTACCGCGTCATCACGGACGAATACGACGGCCGCTACCCGTCTGACCATTTCGCGATTGTAAGCGAATTGACATTATACTGAATGTGCAATGTTCAAAGTGCAAAGTGCAATTTCGGAAACCCTTCGGGCTTACATCTTACGCCTGCGGCGCGCTTTTTTATAATGAATCAAAAGGCGAAGCCTTTTCCGACATTGGACTTTGAACTTTGCTCTTTGAACTTTTATACGGATTATTACAAAAGAAGAAACTTTCGATATTGAAGATTACATTGTAATAGGAGAGATTTTTATGGCAAGATGTCCGAATTGCAACTACCGGCTGCGCCTGATTGACGTAAAGGCAGAATGTCCCGTCTGCAAGGTCAACATTCCCAACTTCAACTGGGAGGGTCGTCTCGAGGAGGACGCCGTCAAGGCAGACAGCGCATGGGCAAGCTTCCGCAGAAAGACCGGTTCTTTTAAAAACGCCCTGTTCGGCAACAAATTCCGCATTGCGCGCTTCGTACTGACATTCGCACCGCTGCTGTTTTTGCTGTTCCCGATGTTCGGGGTAACGGACGCTCTCCCCTTTTCGGACGGCACACAGTCCGTCTCCATGCTGAGCCTGATTTTATCGATCGTCAACGGCAAGCTCGACATCGGTTCAATGCTCGGCTTTATTTCCTTTGAAAAATCCGGAACGGCGTTCCTGCTGCTGTATCTCTCGGTGGCGTTCGTTGTGATGAGCATCGTCTTCGGCGTACTGAACTTTTTCGTTTTGCTGATCTCCGGAATCGGCTATCATGCCAAGGGCAATATTGCGTTATGTGCGCTGAGTGTCGGCTGCACCGTCGCCGCCATCGGCTGTGTCATTGCGTCGTCCGTCATGATGAAAGCGGCAATTCCCGATGTGGTTTCCGTGAAGCTTTCCTATGCTCTGTTCATCGCGCTGGTATTGTTTACCGTCAATCTCATCATGAACGTCGTCGCGAGAAAGCAGTTCGTGCCCGAACAGGCGCAGTACCGCGAATCGGCCATTGCAGAACTTCAAAAGAAGCTCGGAGAAGCGGAATGAAATCCTTTACCATTGCGAAAAACGACGCCGGACAGCGGCTCGATAAATTCATTGCCAAAGCCGCGCCGACGTTGCCGAAAAATCTGCTGTATAAATACATACGGCTCAAACGCATCAAAGTCAACGGAAAAAAAAGCGACATTGCCTTCCGTCTGTGTGAGGGCGATGTCGTTGACTTCTATATCAACGACGAATTTTTTGAGGCGAAGCCCGATCACTACGACTTTCTCAAAGCACCGAAAAGTCTGGATATTCTGTATGAGGACGAGAATATTCTGCTGCTCGATAAAAAAGCCGGTGTACTCTCTCATCCCGATGAGGGCGAATACGTCGATACGCTGATTACGCGTGTCCAACGCTATCTCTATGAAAAGGGCGAATACGACCCAAAGCAGGAGCACTCGTTCGCGCCGGCGCTCGCCAACCGGATTGACCGCAATACCGGCGGCATCGTCATCGCCGCCAAAAACGCCGAAGCACTGCGCATCATGAGCGAAAAAATCAAAAACCGCGAGATCGACAAACGCTATCTCTGCTTAGTCATCGGTTGTCCGAAAAAAAAGGAAGCGACGCTGACGGCGTATATGATCAAAGACGAAAAAAAGAACAAGGTCAGGGTGTACGATCACCCGGTTGAGGGCGGTAAGACCATGATCACCGAATACCGCGTGCTCGACACGAAAGGCGGTCTGAGCCTCATTGAAGTGCGGCTGCACACGGGACGGACGCATCAGATCCGCGCACATTTCGCGTTTTTAGGCTGTCCCCTGCTCGGCGACGGCAAGTACGGCTCGAATGAGCTGAACAAAAAATTCGGCGGATACAAAAAGCAATGTCTCTATTCCTATCGCCTCGGTTTTCCTTTTGAAACCGACGCCGGGATTCTGAACAATCTGACCGGCAAGACCTTTGAAGTGAACGACGTCTGGTTCCGCGACGCGTTTTATCACAATTCGTTGTGAATTGTCAACAAATTGCAAAGGAATCCGCCCCGTATTTTTTCTCGGCGGAAAAGAACTGTCGGTTGACATTCTGCGCCTTCGGGTGCTATAATTTAGATGTAATTTCTGTGACTGACGGATAGGTGGAATTGACCACAGGGAGCAGAAATCCAGTAAGAGCCGACCGTCTGGGCAGTCCTATGAAACAGGACTGCCCTTTTTTATTCGGACGCGCCGTCGCACAGACAGAAAGCGGGGATTTTCCATGAAAAAAATCGCAGTCATCATGGGCAGCGACAGCGACCTGCCCGTCGTAGAAAAAGCCATCAACACGCTGAAGGAATACGAAGTGCCCTTTGAGGTGCACGTTTTTTCGGCGCACAGAACGCCTGAAGAGGCCAAAGCATTTT
Organism: uncultured Clostridia bacterium; assembly: GCA_945912145.1. Lineage (GTDB taxonomy): Bacteria > Bacillota > Clostridia > Oscillospirales > Acutalibacteraceae > UBA1081. Next base: position 139,213 of record CAMEBF010000004.1, read on the forward strand.
CCGAAAGCGCAAGAGAAAACGGATTCGGCGCGATCATCGCCGCAGCCGGCATGGCGGCGCATTTGGCCGGTGCCATCGCCGCAAACACGACGCTTCCCGTCATCGGTATTCCCGTTGCCGCCAAATACCTCGACGGTATGGACGCGCTTCTCTCCACCGTCATGATGCCCACGGGCATTCCCGTCGCGACAGTCGCCGTCAACGGTGCCGCGAACGCCGCTCTACTTGCCATCGAGATGCTCGCCGTCACCGACGAGATGCTCGCGAAAAAGCTCGCCGACGCAAGAGACAGCGGCAAAGAGAAAGTCCTCGAAAAAAACAAGGCAATCGAAGAAAAATATAATTAAGAATTAAGAATTTAGAATTTAGAATGAAGAATGACTATCCACAATTCTGCATTCATCATTCTGCATTCTGCATTATTTTAGTTTTAGAGAGGGATTCAGCATGGAAAAAAGAGAACAGATGTATGAAGGCAAAGCCAAAAAAGTTTTCGCGACCGACAGCCCCGATTACTGCATCGTTTCCTACAAGGACGACGCGACGGCGTTCAACGGTCTGAAAAAAGGCACGATCGCGGGTAAGGGCGTCGTCAACAACCGTATGTCCAACTACCTGATGCAGCTTCTGGAAAAAGAGGGCGTTCCGACGCATTTCGTCGAGGAGCTGAATGAGCGCGAGACCGTCGTCAAAAAAGTGAAGATCGTTCCGCTTGAGGTGATCGTCAGAAACACCGCCGCCGGTTCTTTCTCCAAGCGTTTTGGCGTCGCGGAGGGCACAAAGCTGCTTTGCCCCACGCTCGAATTCTGCTATAAGGATGACGACCTCGGCGATCCGATGGTCAACGACTACCATATCCTTGCGTGCGGCTGGGCGACGAAAGAGGATCTCGAGACGATCACGGACTACACGTTCAAGATCAACGCATTCCTTGTTGATTTCTTCAAGAAGATCAACGTCGATCTGATCGACTTCAAGATCGAATTCGGCAAAACGGCGGACGGCACCATCATTCTTGCCGACGAAATTTCGCCCGACACCTGCCGTTTCTGGGACGCCACCACACACGAAAAACTGGACAAGGATCGTTTCCGCCGCGATATGGGCTCCGTAGAAGAGGCCTATCAGGAAATGATGAAGAGAATATTCGGATAAAACAATCGGGGCAAAGCGGAGCGTCGCTTTGCTCCGCTATGATATATGAACATTGAATGGGCAAAGTTCAAAGTGCAAAGTGCAATTTCGGAAGCCCTGCGGGCTTGATTTTACGCCTGCGGCGCGCTTTTATAATGAATCTAAAGGCGAAGCCTTTTCCGACATTGAACTTTGAACTCTGCACTTTGAACCTTCAGAATCCCTACAGGCATTTATACACTATACATTAAGTTTAGGGTGAACTTATGAGCACAATCCATGAAGAATGCGGAGTCTTCGGAATCTTCGCGCCGGAGACAACGGATGTGGCGCACGCCGTCTATTACGGTCTGTACGCCTTACAGCACAGAGGACAGGAAAGCTGCGGCATCGTCGTGAATGACGACGGTCTGTTCCATTCGTACCGTGATTTAGGTCTGGTGAACGATGTTTTCACCGCCGAACGGTTAAATGCTTTGGGGCAGGGCAATATCGCCGTCGGACATGTCCGCTACGGTACAACAGGCGTGACCGACCGAGCCAACGCGCAGCCCATCGTCGTCAATCACACCAAAGGCCGCATGGCCATCGCGCACAACGGCAACATCGTCAACTCCTACGAGCTGCGCACGGAACTGGAATTGCAGGGGTCGATCTTCCAGACGACCAGTGATACGGAGGTCATCGCCTATAACATCATCAAAGAGCGCATCTCGTCGCCGTCCATCGAAGAGGCGGTCAACCGCGCGATGAACAAGATCAAGGGCGCGTATTCCCTCGTCATCATGTCGCCGTCCAAGCTCATCGCCGTCCGCGACGAAAACGGTTTCCGTCCGCTCTGCTACGGACAGTGCGACGACGGCAGCTATGTTGTGGCGTCCGAAACCTGCGCGCTTGACGCGGTGGGCGCGAAGTATATCCGCGATCTCGAGCCGGGCGAAATCCTGATCTTTGACAAAAAAGGAATCCGTCAGATTCTCGATCACGTCGGCAAAGCGCCGCGCTCGATGTGCGTTTTCGAGTACATCTACTTTGCGCGTCCCGATTCGATCATGGACGGCTGCTCGGTTCATCAGGCAAGGCTCAGAGCCGGTTCGTTCTTAGCGCTTGAGCATCCCGTCAATGCGGACGTCGTGGTCGGCGTTCCCGATTCGGGGCTCGACGCCGCCGTCGGTTATTCCCGTCAGTCGGGCATTCCCTACGGCATCGGCTTTATCAAAAATAAATACATCGGCAGGACGTTTATCTCTCCCGGGCAGAAATCACGCGAAGATAAAGTCCGCATCAAACTCAACCCCATCGCCGAAACGGTCAAGGGCAAGCGCGTCATTCTGATCGACGATTCCATCGTCCGCGGCACGACAAGCGCACGCATCGTTAAGCTCATCCGTGAAGCCGGCGCGACAGAAGTCCATATGCGCGTTTCCGCGCCGCCGTTCCTGAATCCCTGCTACTACGGCACGGACATTGATTCACGGGATAACCTGATCGCGTGTCATCACACGGTTGAGGAGATCGCGAAGATCATCGGCGTGGATTCCCTCGGCTATTTAAGCGTTGACAGCGTTAAAAAAATTGCCTGCGGCGGCAGGACGGATGGCTTCTGCACCGCCTGCTTCAGCGGCGACTATCCGACGGAGATCCCGACGGAAACCCATAAAAACAGATTTGAACAAAAGATTTCAGACAGACTCAAAGAGGAGGAAAACAACCAGTGAAAAGTTTCAGCGAAAGTTACAAAGAGGCCGGCGTCGATATTACCGCAGGCTACAAAGCGGTGGAGCTGATGAAGCAGCACATCGCCAGAACCATGACGGGCGGCGCGCTCTCCGACATCGGCGGCTTCGGCGGCCTTTTCGAGCTGGATCTGACCGGCATCAGCAAGCCCGTTCTCGTCAGCGGAACGGACGGCGTCGGTACGAAGCTAAAGCTCGCGTTCCTGATGGACAAGCATGACACCGTCGGCATCGACTGCGTCGCCATGTGCGTCAACGACATCATCTGCTGCGG
>CAMEBF010000005.1 GCA_945912145.1 uncultured Clostridia bacterium
ATCTACACCATATGAGGGGGCTTTTGTACTGTCCGCACAATTTGGGGCAGTTCAAATCCGGACGGGGTTTTGCGTCTGTATGGCTGTTCATTATTTAAGAAGAATGTGGCTGTCGTCTGTTTCCGTATAGGCTTTGTCGGAGCTTAACGAGGAGGAGAGCCCGGTTTCTGCAATATCTTTGCCGTTAACGGTGTAGTAGACGGCGTAGTCGCCGAGGTTTTCAAGAATCGATCCGGTCAGACTGTTGAGCATGAACCAGCGCATTGTTTCGGCATCGGTAAATGTAAATTCCTCACGCAGTCCGTCGGGAATCTGCCTGGTCGCAAAAGAAGAGTCGGAAAGCCAGTTGATGCGGATGATTCCGGCTGCTTCGTCGGTTTCGCAGGAAATGCGGAATCGTAAGCCCGTCCAGCCGGACAGCCCTGCGGCGATGCGTTCCGGCGTTACGGTTCCGCCGTAAAAGCTAAAGGTGTTGGAACTCTGTTCGCCGTTGTCCCATATGACGCGGAGCATACCGGAGAGCTTTTCGCCGGATGGCGTCTCATTCGGGGTAACAGTCCCGGCCGATTCCGCAGTCGGGTTGTCTTCCGTTGAACTTTCCTCTTTTGTCGGCGTTCGGCTACAGGCGCATAAACCTGTGAGTAGTAAAATAGCAAGCAGGATAGCGAGCTGTTTTTTCATAAACAAACACTCCCGGATTTTTTTTGTATTATAGCACACTCCGATGAATGAGTAAAGTTTTTTTTGAATTTTGATAAAAAGTCCGTACAATGGGACAATTAGTCTGGTAAAATGGAACTGACCTCAAAAAAATCAAAGGAGAGTTTTGGGAGTTTGTAAAAAAGAAAGGTAGGAAAAACAATGAAAAAAATGAAAAAACCTGTAGCAATACTGATTGCGGCACTGATTTTGGTAACTTCTATGATGTCATGCCTGACAGCATCTGCGGTTTTTGTCGGCGATGTGAATCATGACGGACAGGTAACAGCCGGTGACGCCAGAATTGTACTGCGGGCAGCGGCTAAGCTTGAATCGTTGAACGAAAAAGATTCTCACATTGCTGATGCGAATCATGACGGACAGGTGACAGCCTCCGATGCCCGTATTATTTTAAGGGCGGCAGCCAAACTTGAATCACCGGAATCCATATCCGAGGATTCCTCTTATGATTGGCAGGAGGAAACAACAACAAAGACTGCCGTTGCTCCCACGACGTCAGCACCGATAACAAAACCGATTGTGACCACAACGACTGATCCGACAACCAAGCCGTCTGCGCAGACAAACGACTATGACCGCCTCGTTCAGTATTTGAAAACGAACGGAACATACAAAGACGGCGATTATTTCGTGCTGGAATCATACGACCATGATGGTACGCAATTCTTCGTGAAGATTAACTATGATGTGCAAAAGTCGCAGATTATATTCTTTGTCCAGGGATTTTTTGATGACGGAACAACAAGCAGTTTAGGACTGTTTTGTGATAAGAATTCAGATTCGCAAACTGTTGCGTTGTTGTATACAATGCCGAGCGGAGCGGAGTGCTTCGGCAGAGGATATATATATAAGCAATCCTATTCTGAAACCAATGACAATATTTATTGGACGAGTCTGGATTGTCCGTCCCATGCGGCTGACGAATTTAAAGAACTCGGTGTAGCGATGTTGAATTTCCTTTTCACCAGTTCCAACATAATCCTTGAATCAACGGGAACGGGCGTTACGATGAATTCTCTCGGTTTTACAGCCTACGGTAAAACTTCTGCGCCTGCCGAAGAACAGACGACAAATCCTCCTGCCGAACCCACAACGACCGCGCCGACAACCAAGCCTGCTGTGCAGACAAGCGACTATGATCGTCTGGTTCAGTACCTGAAAACGAACGGAACATACAAAGACGGCGATTATACCTTGAAGATGTCATACAGACATGATAGTACGCAAATCGTCGCGATGATTTCCTATGATGCGCAAAAATCACAGATAGTGTTCTATTCCCATGCATTCTATGATTCCGGCGCCGCAAGCAGTGTCGGACTGTTTTTCAATAAGAATTCAGATTCGCAAACTGTTGCGGTGCTGTATACAACGGCGAGAGGAGCAGAGTGCTTCGCCGGCGGAAATATATACAAGCAATCCTATTCCGATAGAAATAACGGTATTTACTGGTCTTATCTGGATTGTCCGTCCAATGCGACTGACAGCCTGAAATCAATCGGCGTATCGCAGTTGTCTCTCCTTTTCATTGACGCAAGTATGATGCTGGACGCAACGGGAACGGGCATCACGATGCATTCACTCGGCTTTACCGCCTATTAAGCTGCAAACAGTTGGAGCTTCCTGCGGCGCAGTTGGCTTATTTTTCCGTATTGTCGATACGGAATACGAAAGGTGAAAGGGAAAAATGAAGAGACAAAAAAAGTGTTTTGTTTTTCTGTGCTTACTCATATGGATCGCCTGCCTGCTCTGCGGCTGCTCTCGGGCAGTCGATGAGACAGAGACTTCCTCCCATGTGCAAGACACGGAAACGATCCGTGAGCAGGACATTGAAAAACTCCATGAACTGATGGAAGACCTGGAACAGTGGTCTGCACCAAACGCCGAAGCGGAATCGGATTCTTGGCATGATCCCGAGCAGGAAATCAAGGATGCCATAGACCAGATGGCTGCGTATGCGCAGAATCAGAATGACCGGTACGAGGACAGCGGGAATATAGAGGGATGAGTAACCGGCGACAGACCGGGCTTGCAAGAGCGAAAAAACAGAACGACCGTGGGAGAAACCTCCTGCGGTCGTTTTCCGGTCTTAAAACAGATGATGGATAACAGAACCCTACGGCGAGGATTCCCTTGTGTAAAAACAGTCACGACGGACTGTTTTGCCTTCTCTCCTTATTCCTGTACGGCCTGTTTCAGCGCGTCCGTTTTGTCGGTGTGCTCCCACGGCAGGTCGATGTCCGTTCTGCCCATATGGCCGTATGCCGCCGTCTGCTTATAAATGGGACGGCGCAGATCGAGCATATCGATGATCGCCGCAGGACGCAGGTCAAAGACCTTGTTTACCGCTTCGGCGAGCTTCTCATCGGCGACTTTTCCGGTGCCGTAGGTGTTGACCATGACGGAAACGGGTCTTGCCACGCCGATGGCGTAAGCGAGTTCAATTTCGCATTTGTCGGCAAGTTCCGCCGCGACAATATTCTTCGCGACATACCGAGCCGCATACGCAGCACTTCTGTCCACTTTCGTGGGGTCTTTGCCGGAGAAACAGCCGCCGCCGTGCGCCGCATAGCCGCCGTAGGTATCGACGATGATCTTGCGTCCCGTCAGACCGCTGTCGCCGGCAGGTCCGCCGATAACGAAACGTCCGGTGGGGTTGACGAAAATCTTGGTGTTTTCATCAAGCAGAGTAGCGGGCAGAACCGGCGTGATGACCTGCTCAATCATGTCCTTGCGGATCTGCTCCTGCGTCGCTTCGGGTTTATGCTGCGTCGAGATGACGACCGCCTCGATGCGGACGGGCTTGTCGTCGTCATATTCCACGGTCACCTGCGTTTTGCCGTCGGGACGCAGATAGGAAAGCGTACCGTTCTTTCTGACCTCTGTCAGACGCAGCGCGAGCTTGTGCGCCAGAGAAATCGGCAGCGGCATGAGCTCTTCGGTCTCGTTGCACGCAAAGCCGAACATCATGCCCTGATCGCCGGCGCCGTTGAGGTTGTAGGCGTCGTCGTCTCCCTCTTTCATTTCAAGCGACTTGCTGACGCCCATGCTGATATCGGGCGACTGCTTGTCAAGCGTCGTGAAAACGGCGCAGGTGTTGCCGTCAAACCCGGCGTCGGGGGAGTCGAAGCCGATGTCGCAGATCGTTTGGCGGATGATCGCCGGAATATCGACGACCGCATTGGTTGTGATTTCGCCCATGACGAGTGCCATGCCCGTTGTGCAGATGGTTTCGCACGCCACGCGTGAGAATTTGTCCTGTTTGAGCATCTCGTCCAGAATCGCGTCGGAAATCTGGTCGCAGACCTTATCGGGATGTCCTTCCGTCACCGATTCGGATGTAAAAAGTCGTTTTGCCATAGTGGATTCCTCTCCGTTTTTGTATTAAACCAATTCTTCCCGGGGTAATAAAAACTCACGGCATGGTGACCGTGAGTCAAGAAACCTTATCTCTCGGTTTTACCGTCGGATTTAGCACCTTGCAAAAGCAGGTTGCCGGACATCATAGGGCCGATCCCTCCGTCGCTCTTTATAAGGAATATTCGGTTTGCATTTATTCTACCACTCTGAGAGTGGTTTGTCAAGAGGTCAGGACTGCTTTTTCAGAATCGGGGAGATTCTCTTGTAAATCAGGAAGCAGAAAATCGAATCAATCAGCCCCTTGACAAAGGTGAACGGCAGGTTGAAGATCAGCAGCGCCTTCCAGAGATTGTCAGCGGAGGGGAGAATCGCGGAATACATCCCGATGATCGCCTCCATCGGCATACCGAGCACCTTGGAATAAAGCGGATAGACGATGAAATAGTTTGTGAAAACGCTGATGACTGCCATCGCTGCGGAGCCGATCAGACAACTGATGAGCGCGCCTTTTTTGTCCTTATGTTTTTTGTAAATCAGACCGGCGATGCCCACGAAGACAGAGCCTAAAATGAAGTTGGAGATTTCGCCGATGCCCATGGTTGCGCCGAAAAAGACGTGGATCACGTTTTTGAGCAGGCAGACGAGAATGCCCCAGAGCGGTCCGTAGGCGAACGAGGTGATCAGCGCGGGAAGCTCGGAAAAATCGAGCTTGATAAACGAGGGGATCAGCGAGGGAATCGCAAATTCGAGTGCCATCAGCACGGCGCCGAGCGCGCCCATAATGGCGGTGACGGTCAGCGCTCTTACATTGATTTTCTTGTTGGTTTTCATGTGTTTGTACCCACTTTCTTAAATATTGCAGAGCGCAAAAAAAGAACGCTCTGAATATCATCAGAACGCAAAAAGGAAAACACGGCCGCTGTGGCTCGATATGTTCTTCTTTCATCCGGACTATAACCGTCGGTAACGGAATTTCACCGTTTCGGCGCTCCTCACGAAGCGTTCGCAGACTGTACTGCCGGTGGGGACTTGCACCCCGCCCTGAAGATATTTTGTACTTTTATTATACCCGCAAAAAAATTCAGTGTCAATGTGAATTTTGTATAGACAAACGGGAAATTTTGGTGTAAAATATAGAAGAATTGATGAAACTAAGAGATGTGTGCAAAGTTCAGAGTGCAAAGTTCAAAGTTCAATGTCGGAAAAGGCTTCGCCTTTTGATTCATTTATAAAGCGCGCCGCAGGCGTAAAATCCAAGCCCGCAGGGCTTGACGAAACTGCACTTTGCACTTTGCACTTTGAGCATTGTAAATGATGAGGAGGTTCTTATTATGTCTCATATAAAAAGCATTTTTTACGATCAGGTGGATCGCGTTTGTCCGCTGAACGAATACCCCAGACCGCAGTTTGAGCGTGATTTCTGGGTGAATCTGAACGGCGAGTTTGAGTACGCCGTTACAAAGGAGAACGTCACGTTCCCCGAAATCTATCAGGGGAAAATCCTTGTTCCGTTCGCGATGGAATCGGCGTTGTCCGGTGTTGAGCGTTCGCTTTATCCCGACGACCGTCTGTGGTACCGGAAAAATTTCACCCTTTCCAAAGAATTCAAGGGCAAACGCGTCATCCTGAATTTCGGCGCGGTGGATTGGCAGTGCAAGGTCTTTGTGAACCGTCAGCTTGCCGGCGGGCACATCGGCGGCTACAATGCCTTTTCGTTTGATATTACGGAGCTTGTGCAGGACGGCGAAAACGAGCTGATCGTCTATGTCTATGACCCGACGGACAAGGGCTGGCAGCAGCGCGGCAAACAGGCGATCACGTCGCACGGTTTCTGGTACACGGGCACGTCGGGCATCTGGCAGACGGTCTGGCTTGAAGCGATCGACGAGACGCATATTGATTCCGTCAAGCTCTTGCCCGACATCGACGCCGGCACGCTGCGTATCAAAACATCCGTCCGCGGCGAGAACGCCAAGCTGACGCTGACAGTCATGGATGGTGAGAAGAAAATTCTCAAGCAGGAGATTGAATCCGACGACGAAGTCGCGATGCCCGATTTTGAGCTGTGGAGTCCCGAGCATCCGAAGCTCTACGACGCGGTGCTGACGCTTTCCGTCAAGGGTCGGACAAGGGATAAAGTCAAGACCTATTTCGGCATGAGAAAATATTCGCTCGGCGTGGATAATCAGGGCTATACAAGGCTGTTCCTGAATAATGAGCCGTATTTCCAGAACGGTCTGCTCGATCAGGGCTACTGGTGCGACGGCGGTCTGACGCCGCCGACCGACGAAGCGATGATCTACGATATACAGAAGATGAAAGACCTCGGTTTCAATATGCTGCGCAAGCATATCAAGGTCGAGCCGGCGAGATGGTACTATCATTGCGACCGTCTGGGGATGCTCGTCTGGCAGGATATGGTCAGCGGCGGAAAAGAGCTGGACGTCGTGCACGCCGGCGTGATTCCCAACATTCAGGGCGTGCTGATTCCCGTCGCGTCGCTTTCGATGAAGGATAACAAGTATAAGACGTTCAACCGTGAGAAAAAAGAGTGGCGCGAGCAGTTCAAGGACGAATTGTTCGAGATGATCGATCAGCATTACAACTGTGTTTCGATCTGCACCTGGGTGCCGTTCAACGAGGGCTGGGGACAGTTCGACGCACTCGAAATCGGCAAGGCTGTCAAGGCGGCGGATCCGTCCCGATTTGTCGATCATGCCAGCGGTTGGTATGATCAGGGCGGCGGCGATTTCCGGAGCATTCACCGCTATATCCTGCCCGTTCAGGTGCCGAAGCAGGAGACGTCGAGAGCTTTTGTCCTGAGCGAGTTCGGCGGCTATTCGCAGATTCTTGACGGCCATGTCTGGAACAAAAAGAAGAGCTTCGGCTATATGATGTTCAAGGATAAAGCGTCCCTGACAAAAGCCTATCAAAAATTATATGAAAAGCAGATTCTGCCGCTGCTCGACAAGGGACTGTCCGCGATCGTCTATACGCAGGTCAGCGATGTGGAGTTTGAGGTCAACGGCATGATGACGTATGATCGAGCCGTCGTCAAGGTCGATGAGCATACGGTAAAAGAGATCAATCGGAAATTAAAGTTCTGATTCATTCAAAGTGCAAAGTTCAATTTCGGAAAAGGCTTCGCCTTTTGATTCATTGAAAAGCACGCCGCAGGCGTTAAAATCAAGCCCGTAGGGCTTCCGACATTGCACACTGCACTCTGAACTTTGCACATTAGACTGCGCTTCATATCATATTATAAAACTTTAATTGTCACCATTTTTTAAATTATGGTTGACAATCAAAGTTCCCTGTGCTACAATCACCTCGTAAAAATTTTATGAGGTGATTTTTATGTCCGAAAACGAAACGCTTACGGAAGAGACGCAAAAAGCGTCCGCAAGCAAAAAAAGAAAAAAACAACAGCTGATCGACATGGCACTCATCGCGATGATGGCGGCGCTTATCGCGGTCTGCTCATGGATTTCGATCCCGGTGGGTGAGATTCCCATCACGCTCCAGACCTTCGCGGTCTTTGTGGCGGTCGGTCTGTTGGGTATGAAACGGGGACTTTTGTCCGTGGTGGTCTATATCCTGCTCGGCGCGGTCGGTGTTCCCGTGTTCGCCGGATTCACAGGCGGTATCAGCGTGCTGTTCGGCACAACCGGCGGTTATATCGTCGGCTTTCTGTTCCTTGCGCTGATCGCAGGACTGATTCTTGACAAATTCGGCAAAAAGGTATATGTTATGATTATCGCGTTGGTGTTGGGACTCTTCGTCTGCTACGCCTTCGGTACGGCATGGTTTATGGTGATTTATATGAAAAATACGGGACCCGTCGGGCTGATGACGGTGCTCGGTTGGTGCGTGTTCCCGTATATCATTCCCGATCTTGTCAAAATGGCGCTGGCCATTGCGATCACCAAAGCCGTGTCCCTGCGAATCAAGATTTAAAAGGAAGGACTGAGCGCGGTGCGCGTGACGGACAGTGTGCTGCTTTTTCTCGAGACGAAAAAGGGCGAATACATATCGGGCGGTGAGATCGCCGGACAGCTCGGCGTGAGCCGTAACGCCGTGTGGAAAGCGGTGAAAACGCTGCAGGAGAAAGGGTACGCCATCAGCGCGGTGACGAACAAGGGCTATTGCCTCTCGCCGGAGAACCGCCTGCTGTCCGCGCAGAGCATCGGGAAATACCTGACGTGTCCGTCCGTGCGCGTTGAATACCGCGAGACGGTGACGTCAACGAATACGATTCTGAAAGAACTGGCGGAGAACGGAGAGCCGGAGGGGCTTCTGCTTGTTGCGTCCGAACAGACCGCCGGAAAGGGGAGACGGGGACGGAGCTTTCTTTCGTCAAACGGCACCGGCGTCTATTTCAGCCTACTTCTGCGGCCGTCGTTGGCGCCTGCCGATTCTCTTCTGATTACGACCTGCGCCGCCGTTGCCACGGCGAAGGCGATTGAGAAGAACGCAAATTGTCAGACGCAGATCAAATGGGTCAACGACGTCTACCGAGACGGCAAAAAGGTCTGCGGGATTCTGACGGAAGCGGCGTTCGATATGGAAGGCGGCGGGCTTTCCTACGCCGTGCTCGGCATCGGCATCAATATGTTTTTCCCGGAAAATTCGCTGCCCGAAGAGTTGCGGGATATTGCCGGCAGCGTCTTTGACAACAGCGATTACGACCCCGAGGCCGTCAGCCGTATTGTTGCCGACACGGTGAATTTCTTTATGGAGGAATACGCCTGCCTGACGCAGAAGCGTTTTCTGCCGGAATACCGCCGGCGTTCATTCCTGACGGATAAAGAAATCCTTGTGATAAAGCCGGATTCGCAAAGAAAAGCCGTCGCGCAGGGTGTGGACGACGACTTCCGTCTGCGCGTCCGCTATCCTGACGGAACCGAAGAATTCCTTTCTTCGGGAGAAGTCAGTACCAAATTGAATGGATAAAAGATATTGACCGGAACTCATTTGCGTGATATAATGGTTCCGGTGATTTTTTTGTTTGCTGTTATCGGAGCCGACGGTTTTCTCGGCTCGTATCTGATCCGCTCCATACTGGACAACACGCAGGATAACGTGCTCGCCTTTGGCCGCGGCGGCGATTGCTGCGGCGTCGATACCGGGCGCGTGATTCCGTGCGCCGGAGATCTGCTCGATAAGGCGTACCGTCTGGAATTGACGTATAAAATCAACAGCATTCCGAATACCCATGTATTGTACACGGCGGCGGTCAGCAATATTGACTTTGCCGCTCAGGACAGGGAAAAGTCGGAACGGCTCAATGTCGGCGTTCTGCGGGAGATCGCCTCGTCGCTGACGACTCGCGGCAGCTTCCTCTTTACTTCCAGCGACGCTGTCTACGGTGAAGGCGGCGACTACCGCTTTCAGGAGACCGACAGACCGAATCCTTTAAGCGTTTACGCCGAACAGAAGCTTTCGGGCGAAGCGATCGCTTCGTCAATCGGCGGCACGTCACTGCGGTTGCCGCTGATGTTTTCAAAAAGTCTTTCGCCGCGCAAAAAGCACTTCTGCGACACGGTGACGGAAAACCTGCGATCCGGCAAGGAAACGCAGCTGATCACCGGCGGCGTCCGTTCGACGCTCGATTATAAAACGGCGGCTTCGCTGATTCTGTCGCTCTGTTTGTCAGGTCAGAAGCTCCCCGGTATCATCAACATCGCCGGCGATACGCCGTTATCCCGTTATGAACTGGGGCTGTTTTTAGCGAAAAGTCTGGGGAGCCCTGAGTCGCTGATCGTTCCGGTCTCGCCGACGGGACAGTTCCGTGAGGGTGCGGTTCGACCGAATTCTACGCTGATGGATAACACGCTTTTGAAAAAACTTCTGGGAGTTCGAAAAATAGAAATGAAATTGTGAGGGATTATCATGAAAAAAGGAAAAATTCTGACGGCGATTCTGCTGTGCATCGTAACGGCGGTGAGCCTTTCGGCGTGCGCGGCTCCCGGAGGTAACGAAGACGAGACGGGCACCGTTCAGTTTGAAAATGCAGATGCGGCTTTTGAAGCCATGACCGGCGCGGTGCTTGACGGCAACTATCAGGATGCCGTACGATATTACCAGAGCGGCGCCGCAGATGCGGACAACGCCGATACGCTCAGCTGGTATTACTATTCGCTTGCCGTGAACGATTACGAAAAGGACGGCTGCATCGGCTATCCGTTGGAGCTTCTGCAGGATCGCATCGGAGATGATTTCGAGCTTGCGGACGAGAAAATCGGGGAGCTGCAGATCGCGGCGCGCAACTATAACGGCGTCTATACGGACGGCGGCTTCTATATCTATATCGCCGACGGTAAGATCGCTGTAGGCGACGGCGAGCATCTGACGGGCGACGTTTTCTGTACGGGTGAGCTCGTGAAAAAGGACGAGACCTATTACTGGGCGGAGCATCACAACGACGGCGCGGACAAACTGATGTATACCATCACGCTGTCGGACGGCGGCATCTATCTCTCTCCCGTTGAGGGCTATTCCGACAATATGTATGAGGGCACCTATCAGTACACCGCCGCAGAGATGCCTGTCCTGCATTATTGATACAATCTGCCGTGATGTCCCGCGATGTCACGGCTTCAGTTTTGTTACATTTGATTCTTGACAAATGGACCCGATGGGACTATCATGGATAAGCAATTCAGTAGGAAAAGGGGAAAGAAAATATGACGCTTGATAAGCTGCAAGTCGGCAAGTCCGCCGTGATTAGCAAAGTCGGCGGAGAGGGCGCGCTGCGGATGCGTCTGCTGGATATGGGGCTGATTCCTCGTACGGCGGTTACGATGGTGAAGATCGCGCCGATGGGCGATCCCGTTGAAATCCGTGTCAGAGGGTACGAACTGACGATCCGGAAAGAGGACGCCGGTTATATTGAGATTACGGAAAGCGGGGAAACGGCATGATTTTTGCGTTGGCAGGCAATCAGAACTGCGGAAAAACGACGCTGTTCAACGCGTTGACCGGCTCGAATCAGCACGTCGGTAATTTTCCCGGCGTGACGGTCGATCAGAAATCGGGCGAGATCAAGGGCGCGAAAAACTGTACGGTTGTCGATCTTCCGGGAATTTATTCCATCCGTCCCTATACGCAGGAGGAGATCGTCTCCCGTGATTTTATCATCGACGGCAAGCCCGACGGTATAATCAATATTGTGGACGCGACGAATATCGAACGCAATCTCTATCTGACGCTTCAGCTTCTGGAGCTTCAGATCCCGATGGTGCTCGCGCTTAATATGATGGACGAAGTGCGCGCCAACGGCGGTACGGTCAATGTGCAGCTCATGAGCGAGCTGCTCGGCATTCCCGTTGTGCCTATCAGCGCGGCAAAGGGTGAGGGCGTTTCGGAGCTGACCGATAAGATCGTCGAGGTCTCCAAAAACAGAATCCTGCCTAAGGTGCATGATTTCTGTCCCGACGGTCCGGTGCACCGCTGTATTCACGCCGTGGCGCATATCATCGAGGATCATGCCCGTAATATCGGCGTTGCGCGCCGTTTCTGCTCGACCAAGCTGATTGAGGGAGATTCCTATTTCTTTGAGAAATTGGAACTTGACGAGAACGAAAAAGAACTGCTCGAGCACAGCATTGTGGAGATGGAGAATGAAACAGGCTTTGACCGCAACGAGGCGTTGGCGGACATGCGCTATACGTTTATTGAAAACGTCGTCGCCTATTCCGTCGTTAAGGCGCATGAGAGCCGGGAACATATCCGCAGTACAAAAATTGATAAGATCCTGACCGGGAAATATACGGCGCTGCCGGTGTTTTTCGGCATCATGTTCCTCGTGTTCTTCCTGACATTCAATGTCATCGGTAACAATCTTTCCGATCTGCTCTCCATGGGCATCGACGCGCTCACCGGCGTTGTTGACCGTGGCTTAACAGCGTACGGCATCAATCCCGTGGTACATAGTCTCGTGATCGACGGCATCTTCGCAGGCGTCGGCAGCGTGCTGAGCTTTTTGCCGATTATCGTGACGCTGTTTTTCTTTCTTTCGATTTTGGAGGACACCGGCTATATGGCGCGTGTCGCATTCGTGATGGATAAACCATTGAGAAAAATCGGGCTTTCGGGCAGGAGCTTTGTCCCGATGCTCATCGGCTTCGGCTGCTCCGTCCCGGCGATCATGGCGACGAGAACGCTCTCGTCCGACCGCGACCGCAAAATGACGATTCTTCTGACGCCCTATATGAGCTGTTCGGCGAAAATTCCGATCTACGCGGTTTTTACGGCGGCATTCTTCGACAAATATCAGGCGTTCGTGATGATCGGTCTGTACGCTTCGGGAATCCTGCTGTCGATCCTCGTCGCGCTGATTCTGAAAAACACGGTCTTCCGCGGGCACCCCATTCCGTTTGTCATGGAGCTGCCGAATTACCGTATGCCGTCGCCGAAGAGCGTTGCGCTGCTGCTGTGGGATAAGGCAAAGGATTTCATTCAGCGCGCGTTTACGATCATTTTCCTTGCGACCATTATCATTTGGTTCTTGCAGACTTTTGATCTGAAGCTCAATGTCGCGCCGGACAGCTCGCAGAGTATGCTTGCGCTGATCGGTCAGCTTTTAGCACCGATCTTCAAGCCCTTGGGCTTCGGTGATTGGCGCGTGGTGACGTCGCTGATCTCCGGCTTTTCGGCGAAAGAGGCCGTTGTCAGCACGTTGGCGATTCTGTTGAATACGAATGTTTCGAGTCTCGGCGCGTCGCTGTCGTCCGTCTTTACGCCTGTAGCGGCGTTCAGTTTCCTGCTCTTTACACTGCTCTATACGCCTTGCGTTGCAGCCGTCGCCACCATCAAACGGGAGCTGAAATCGGCTCTTGCCACCGTCGGCGTAGTGCTCATGCAGTGCGGCGTTGCCTGGATTGTCGCGTTCGCGTTTTATCAGATCGCGATGCTGGTTGCATAAAAATGCAGAATGCAGAATGATGAATGCAGAATGAATCCAATAGGTATGTTTTGCGAAATACAAAAAGAATCTTTTTGAGAGGGTGGCTGTTGCTGCCCTTTTTTTTATTAAGATTTTCCGTGCTATTAGGATTAAAAACAGTCAATAGATTGTTCCTTATTGGCTAAAAATCCATATACTGATAATATGGAATCCATGCAATAGACTTTGGAGGAGCAAGATGGAAAAGGCTGAGTTGGGTAAAAAGATCCGTGAAGCGCGGAAACAACGTAAACTGACACAGGAAGCGTTGGCAGAAAAGGCGAATATCGGCGTGGTATATCTCGGCGAGATTGAACGCGGACTGAAAATGCCGAGTGTCGCGGTGTTTATCCGCATCGTCGAAGCACTGGACATTTCGGCTGATTTCATTTTGCGCGATGAATTGCCGTCAGGCAGGGAGTTTGTGTTTGACGAGCTGACGGAAAAATTAGCGTCGCTGACGCCGAAGCAGCGCAAGACCGCTGCGGACATACTCGACGCCTATATCAGAAATTTATAATAATAACAATGAAGAGCCGGAAAAATTCGGTTCTTTATTTTTTTCTGACAAGAAGCGACATATTTTTTTTACTTTGAGTTTTATAATAGCTAATAGCATAGAATCAATGCTATTATTATTTTTTTTTGGGAGGAATAAAAGATGGCGCATATCGGTGTGATTCGAAGCGTTGACAGCCTTGGGCGTTTTGTGATACCGAAAGAGTATCGGGAATTTTACCATATTGAAAAAGGTAATTCCTTAGAAATCTATATGACAAAAGAGGGTATTTTGATTAAAAATCCGGAATTTGAGGTTATACCGATTGCTGATAAAACGGATTAAATAATTTAAGAGCCGGGATTTCCCGGCTCTAATTTTTCATCTTTCGTCTCATGCGGTTCAGGTGCCGTTCAAAGCTGCCGTTGCTGATGAACTCGGCGAGTACATACTGATCGATCACGGGCACGGTGCAGGAATAAAAACCGAGCTTTTTTTCATACTCCGCAGCCAGTCGTTCCGGCAGGATCATATAGCCCATTCGCATGGACGGCGTCAGGCTTTTGGAAAATGTATTCACATAGATGACGCGTCCGGCCTTATCCATCGAAAAAATCGTCTCCACGGGCTTTGCGTTGACGGCAAATTCGGAGGAAAAATCGTCCTCGACGATGATGCCGTCGTTGTCTTTCGCCCATGCGAGATATTCAAAACGCTTGGCGGCCGGCGCGGTGATACCGGTCGGATAGCTTCGGTACGGCGTGACATGGATCACCTTCGCGTTCGTTTTTTGCAGGCTTTCGGTCGCGATGCCCCATGCGTCGAGCGGCAGCATCTCACAGACGGCACCGTTCGCCTCGTAAACGAGTCGGATCTTTTCATACGACGGATCTTCCAGCCCGTAGACCGTGTTCCGACCGAGGAGCTGCACGATCATACCGTAAAGGTATTCCGCGCCGGAGCCGATAACGATCTGTTCCGGTGAGACATTCATGCCGCGGTACCGCGCCAAAAAATCGGAAACCGCATTGCGGAGATTCGCGCAGCCGTTGTGCGGAGATTTGGTCAGTAGTGCTTCCCCGTAATGCGAGAGCACCTGCCGCATGATCTTGGAGTAAGTCGAAAACGGAAAATCCGCGTCGATCTCCGCATTCTCACCGGCGTCCTGTGAAGTTTGGCTGTTTTGAACCGCTGGGAGCATCATGTTGTCGGGACTGCATACGAAATAGCCGCTGCGCTCTTTGGAAACAATATAGCCTTCATCGGCAAGCAGACGGTAGGCAGCTTCGACGGTGATCACGCTGACACCGAGATGCTCGGCCAGCGTCCGTTTTGACGGCAGCTTGGATCCGGGCTTGATGCGGTTTTCTGCAATGTCAGTGCGGATCATCTTGTAAAGATAGACGTAAATCGGCTCGTTCTGCCGGTCGGTTAAGGAATAAGTAAACATCTGGTTATAAAAAAACTTCCTTTTCTGGATATTGAAATCAGTTCAGAATCTATTATAATAGACGTCGCAAAGAAAGTCAAGGAGGTAGGACTTATGGCAAACAAAAAAGAAAAAACAATCTATTCCGTGAAATGGCTGACGATCACGGCGATGTTTATGGCGATGAATATTGTGATGAGCATGAGTATTTTCAGCATTCCCGTGCCCGGCGGACATATGTATCTCAACGATCTGATCATCTGCACCGCGGCAATCCTGCTCGACCCGCTCGGCGCGTTTCTGGTTGGCGGCGTCGGCGCGTTCTTAGGCGACCTGTTCTTCTACCCGGCTCCGATGTTCGTCTCTCTTGTCGTGCACGGCCTGCAGGCGGTCGTTGTCTCCGTCTGTGCGAGAAAGATTATGAAGAATAAAAAAGCGGTCGGCGCGATCATCGGCGTGATTCTCGGTATCGTTATCAATGTCGTCGGCTATTCCATCGGACGTGAGTTCATCTACGGCAATCCCGGTTCGGCACTCGCAAAACTCCCGTATCAGATTTTGCAGGCAACCACCGGTTCGGTGCTGGCTCTGATCCTCTGCTATCCCTGCAAGCTGACGGAACTGTACCGCAAAATCATGAAAATGTGAACGAATGTAGATGACTTTCTGAATCGGGCGTCTATTCTTTCCGGTATCATTTTGTTGGGGATAAAAAAACAGCGAGTTTTAGAAGAATTAACGAAAAAACACCTTGTGGCGGGGCATATACTGAAATTTATTATTTCGATGATAACGGACAATCGGTTGATAAATCAAAGGCTGTTCGTTGTATTATCAGTGAATTTGCCGAAGACGGAACACTATTAAACAACTTTTGGCTGCTTAAATGGTTTTGACTGACAGGATTGTACAAGAAGCATATGATAAAAGTAAAATATTGCAAAAGTAGTTAGAATTTGAAGCTAAACAACTAATCTTAAAACCAGCTTGTTCAACGGCGTGCTGTCGTTCTGCTGTGTAGCGGACGCCGGACGGTGACCCGACTATTTCACTATAAGCGCGTTATCGATAAGAAGAGCCGTCCTCTTGTGGGGACGGTTTTTTTGCATTTACGAAACAGATTGCTTTCACAGCGCGTTGATGACATATATCATCCGGAATGGCAGGGCAAGGTCTATACGATGGACGAGCTGAAAAGCGTATGCGATCTTGGTACGGTGACCGGGCTTTGCGGCGCGAACTGTTACCATTCGTATTCTCCGTTCATTCCGGGCATATCGAAACGCACCTATACCGACGAAGAGCTCGAACGCATGAAGCAAGAAGAACTGACGCCGCGAGAATACGGCGGCAAGCAGTACACCAAATACGAAGCACTACAGCGGCAGCGGAAGCTTGAAACGACAATGCGCGCCCAGCGTCAGAAGATTAAACTGCTCGAAACAGGCGGCGCGAATGAGGACGATATTATCAATGCCCGATGTCGGTATCGCGGAACGTCCGCCGAGTATGCGCGATTCTCCAAAGCGATGGAGCTTCCGCAGCAGAGAGACCGGGTCTATATCGACGGTCTCGGCGATGTCGGAAAAGGGAAATATACAAAGAAAGTATCGCAAAAGGAGTTTACAAATCATAAAAATGATGATATAATATTATCAAAACAATCATCAGACAATCCTGTACTGTAAAAAACGAAAACTAAATGATTCAAGCGCTTTGCTACGGCATGGCGCTTTTTTCATACCCAAATTACCCCGCCGGAGGTTATCCGGCTGACTTTCAACCGCAGACAGAGCGGTATAAACATCATGTAGAAAGGACAAAACCATGAAAGACATTTTTACCATTCTTGCCGAAAACAATGTGACGGTTCCCGAAGAAGCGAAAAGCGCGATTACGGCCGCCGTCGGAGAGAACTATAAGACGGTCGCCGAGGTGGAGAAAATCCAAAGGGCGCGGGATAATTACAAAACCCAGCTCGAAACAGCGCAGGACGCTCTCAAAGGCTTTGAGGGGGTGGACGTCAAGGAACTGCAAGGCAGAATCGCTTCTCTTCAGGGCGATCTCCAAAAGGCTCAGGACGATTATCAGGCTAAGATCGCCGATATGGAGTTTGAGTCCGTTCTTGACGCCGCCGTTTCGGCAAGCAAGGCGAAGAATGCAAAGGCTGTCCGGGCGCTGCTTGACCTGGACGCGCTGAAAGCAAGCAAGAATCAGGCAGCCCTGGACATTTCAACTCACACACCCCATGCGGGGTGCGACTTCTTTGGCGGACGATAATTCCGTGCGAATATGCCATTTCAACTCACACACCCCATGCGGGGTGCGACCGCGACGGTCATGAATATCCGGCTCAAAAAGGCGATTTCAACTCACACACCCCATGCGGGGTGCGACGAAGGCGCAGCGGCGAACAGCGGCTTGCCGGTGGCATTTCAACTCACACACCCCATGCGGGGTGCGACTAAGGTCGGCGGCTATGCGACCGATCAGCACACAATTTCAACTCACACACCCCATGCGGGGTGCGACCTTTTCCGCTCCAACCGATATAGATAACATTATCATTTCAACTCACACACCCCATGTGGGGTGCGACAATGCTTTGATAGAAATTTGCTACCGTCATTTTTATTTCAACTCACACACCCCATGTGGGGTGCGACCGCCAAAGAGTATGGAATACTCACTATTGAAATTCATTTCAACTCACACACCCCATGTGGGGTGCGACTTCTAAATTTTCACAACTACCGAACATATAGTAAAATTTCAACTCACACACCCCATGTGGGGTGCGACACAGCTTTCCTTGTAGGCCTTGTATGTGCCCGTGGATTTCAACTCACACACCCCATGCGGGGTGCGACAATCGTTCAGGTGTTTATGAACTATATCAAACCAATTTCAACTCACACACCCCATGCGGGGTGCGACCGGTGTCAAGCCGTACCAGGTCGGCGACTACACCATTTCAACTCACACACCCCATGCGGGGTGCGACGAAAATCAATATAGATTCTTGTGTTGAATATTACAATTTCAACTCACACACCCCATGCGGGGTGCGACCAACCGGGGTTTATACGACGTCACCAAAGACGAAATTTCAACTCACACACCCCATGCGGGGTGCGACATGCCGGTCTCGTCCGTCGGCAGGTCGGCATTGGGATTTCAACTCACACACCCCATGCGGGGTGCGACGTGAAAAACTTCGTGCGCTTAGAGGTAATCGAACGCATTTCAACTCACACACCCCATGCGGGGTGCGACATGGCGGGATTCTGAAAGACGCCCGGCGGCAATTAATTTCAACTCACACACCCCATGCGGGGTGCGACCGTGAATGCGTACCGGGAAAACCCGAACGCGAAAATTTCAACTCACACACCCCATGCGGGGTGCGACCGCGGAAATAGAACGACAGCGTATTTATTGAAAAATTTCAACTCACACACCCCATGCGGGGTGCGACGCTGTCGCGGAAGTTTCAAAATACCCTGTTAAGGATTTCAACTCACACACCCCATGCGGGGTGCGACCGCAAAATCTTGTGGATTGTTGCTGTCGTACCACAACATGAGGGGACATTTTTTTTACCTGCTTTGATTTCGTTGTTTTTTCGTGAAAAAAAGCAGGTTTTTGCTTGGTTTTTCAGGCGAACCTTCCGGGGATTTTTGCATCACCGGGTGTTCGCTGTCAGAGAATGATTACGCCTTCGGGATTATAGGTCTGCTTGGCGCCGATGTGCTCGATGCGCTTTTCCCAGTTGTTGCCGAGATAGTAAAACCGCAGGCTGTCGTGTTCCTTATCGATCAGCTCCGTCAGGCGGTCTTTCAGCCGCAGAAAGGTGCCGTAATCCAGATCGGCTTCAAAGACGGAATTCTGTACACGCTGGGCGTGATTCTGACATTCTTTTGCAACCTTGCGCAGCCTTTTTGCGCCGGCCTTATCGGCGGTGCAGACGTCATAGCTGATGAGAACCATCACAGGAATCACCTACTTAATCAGAAAACTCGCTCTTGGATATGTGGCTCTCTCGTTCAATATGATGAGAACCATCGTAAAATCACCTACTTCATTAAAAAACAAGGGTATTCCTCCAGATCGCCGCGGACGTATTTCGCGAGCAGATTGCTCTGCACATACGGCAGCAGTCCGAACTGGATTTTTTGATTGAGATACGGATGCGTCATGTCGGTCCGCTTTTTCTCCTGCCAGCGCGTTAGAACCTTTTTTCGACCGTCGCTGTTGAGCAGGACGGCTCCCGACACCTGCTTTTCAAAATCCGACGGATTCAGGATATGCAGATTAAACAGCGTGATGGTAAATCTCTCCGCAAGACAGCGCGTTTCCTCCACCAGATCGCAGGCAAGCGAGCTTCTGCCGCTTCGCAGCGTATGGTAGAAGCCGATATAGCTGTCGAGCCCGACGGTTTCCAGCGCGGCGGCGTATTCGTTGGTGTAGAGCGTGTAGACAAATGACAAAACGGCGTTGATCGGGTCGAGCGGCGGACGTTTGGAGCGGTAGACAAAGGTGAAGTCCTCGGCGTTGAAGAGCTTGCCGAAAACGGAAAAATACGTTTTTGCGGCGTTCCCCTCAATGCCCAGAATCTCCTCCTGCGATTTGCTTGTGTAAACGGCGTCGACGGATTTTTTCAGCGATTGCGTTACCTGTATGATGTCTTCGTCGTTTCGCAAAGCGGGGTTGTCATGCTTGGAACGCGCCAGCGTTCCGACGGCGTTGGTCAGCTTGGCGGCGACGGTGTTCTGCGTCAGCGTGAGCGCTTCGGCGCGGAACCGGTCGATCTGGGCGATGCGCAGAAAGACATTGCCTCGCGTTTCTCCGGCGACTTTGGCAAGAAACTTCCCGTGCGGCGACAGAAAACTGATCGGAATGCACTTTTCGGCGCATTTGCCCATCAAAGCGGGAGACACGCCGAGATAGCTGAAGCAGACGACCGCTTCCACATAGTCAAACGGAATGCGGAATTTTTCGTCATCGTCCAGACGGCAGACCATGTTTTCGCCGTCGAGAGACAGATAGGCGTTTTCGTTCGTGATATAGACAGTGTTCAGTAGTTTTCTCATACGGTGTCCTCCCGCAGGCAGGCGGCGATCTCGTCGCGCAAGCTTTTCTTTTTGCCCGATTTCGGCATACAGAGGTCTTTCATCGAGCAGCCGCTGCATTTTTGCCCTTTGCGGATCGGCGGAATGACGCCGGCTTCTTCATAACGGCGCATCTGCATCAATGCGTCTTTCAGCGTCTTGTCGAACGCTTCCTTTTGCTCGCGCAGCGGGACGGGAATCCGCTTCTGGACGTCCGCATAGTAGAGCACCGCGTCGCAGTCACCGCCGAAAACAGAATCGACGCAGAGCTTCTGCTCATAGAGTTGCATGGCGTCCTCCGGGTGAAAATCGCGGTCTTTGGGCTTTGTCGGCTTATACTCGACCAGACACTGGCGGTATGTTTCGCCGGAATCGTCTATCGTGACGCCGTTTGCGTCCCGTGTCGCTTCGAGGCAGTCCGTTACGCCGTAAAGATCGTATTCGGGTTGATCATTCCAAACGGGGACATCGGTAAAAACCTTTTTGCCGCGTATCGTATAGCTTTTTTCGGGGTCGTGCGTGCGCTTATGCAGCAGATCGGCCTTGACGACAAAGTAGTTTTCCGCCCATGCGCGGTCAATTTCCAGAAGCCCCCAACGGTGCGGACAGTAGAAAAAATGCTGCACCATGCGGATGGCGATGCTGCCCATCAGAATTTGACAAGCTGATCGGGAGTCACGCCTTCCGGCATGTTTTCGTCAAAAGTGACGGTGTAATCGGCGAACGAACGCGGCGGCGAATCGGGATCATTCTGCGTGACGGTGATTTTCTCGAATAATTGGTGTGACGGACAGTTGCCGAGGATATTGTTGTGCTTAAAGACAAAGAGCTTTCTCATGCACATTTTGCCTCTGGCGGCGCTGTGGTCCTCTTCAAACATATTTTTGATTGCGTCCCAGAGCAGCGTGACGTCATCGTCGGAAAGCCCGGTGACCTTCTGCGCAAGTGACGCGGATATATAGCCCTCTGCGCGGTAGAGCGCGTAGGGGATAATGCTCTTGCGTCCCATCTCGGTTTCGCCGGTCGCCTTGCGGTCTTCCGTTGTGCGTGCCTGACGGGTGATGGTCACGTCCTGAATCTGGATGGGGGAGATACTTTTTGCAAAACTGATCTGCACGGGGCCTCTGACGATACCGCACGGATCGTCGCCGGTGGACATGACGGCGCCGAATGCGCGGACGTCAAAATAATTGCGGCACATATAAGCGCGGGCTTTGGCGACGTCGTCCGGCTTTGCGCCTTTCTTTCCGGTTTCGAGTCCTTCAGCTTTATAGGCTTCGGTGAAGCGTGTATTCAGAGCTTTGTCGGGCTTGACGAGAATCGCGTAGCCCGCTTCTCCCTCTTTTGCCAGCTCCACATAATTGCGGATTTTTCGCTTGAGACAGACGTCCGTGATAAAGCCGCAGCCGGTTTCGGGGTCGATGCGCGGAGAATTGCCGGCGTCCGGGTCGCCGTTCGGGTTGCCGTTTTCCACATCAAAAATCATTACAAAATCGTATCGGTTAGAAATTGCCATTTTTCTTTGCCTCCTGAGCTTCTTTTATTTTGGTATCGGTATCGCTTTTCTGATGATAATAGCCGATGATGAATTTTCCCTGGGCTTCGAGAGAGAGGGTGGACGGGAACTCGCTGCCGAGCAGGTCAACGATCGCCGCGATCTCGTCGTTCAGATATTTGGGGTTCCCCAGTTTTGCCAGATGATACTGCGTCAGCCGCATGAGCTTGGGGAAGACCGTCGCGGGCTTCGCGCAGGCCGATGAAAAGTACGCGTCCTTGATGGTGCGGTTGAGTGAATAGCCCGCCGACCGCAGTTGAATGGATTCCAATACGGCGAAGAGCCGTCCGCACAGGTACGCCGCGTCGGTGTTGGTTTTGTCAAGCGCCAATTTGATTTCCTCCTTTTTTCCTGCGCGCCGCGCTTTTCGGTTCAGGCACGCTTTGATGATGCCGATCCGGACATCGTTCATTTTGATAAAGCTGTTGGTTTCGCTGTCGCTGTCCGCTTTGATGCGCCGGATAATACCGGCAAGCAGCGCGTACGGATAATCGTGACCGTAGACGGCGGCCTCTATAATCTTCGTCATCAGCGACGGATCGACGGCAGCGTTTTTGCTGTTCGGAATATTCAATTCATTTTTGATACGCCAGAGCGGCACGGGTTTCGCGTCGGGTCTTGCCTGCATATCATTCTGGTGCTCGGCGATGTTACAGAGAATATCGCCGAATTTTTTCCGATAAATGAATTTCACGGATAGCCGCGCCGAATTGGGCTTGAGCCCTACGATATAAAAATCGACGTTGGGATCGATGTCACCGAGCGTTTGCAGACGGCTTGCGTTAAAATTGCCCTCTCTCGCGTCTTCCATCAGTTTTTTCAGGAAATTGTCGGTCTGCTCCGTATCCATTTTGTCGCCGAAATTGAGAAAAGAATCAAACATCCGGTCACAATTTTCGTTGTCGGACGCCGCCCAGTGGAGCACCGTCATATCGTCGAGAACGGTTCTGTGCTCCCGTCCGGCGAGCAGATAATTGAGCGCTTCGGTGTATTTCTTCATGGCGGCTTCGGAAACATTGCTGTTGTAGGATTGCTCATGCCCGTAAGAGGACTCCGCCGCGTTTTTGAAGCTGATGAGCGTGTTGCCTGTCGCCAGACCGCCGGGAACGCCTTTGATTTTATCGTGAATGCGGGCTATCGGCGCCGTCTGTCCCGTGATGCCGCATTGTGCCGTGACTGCGTCGCTGTTTTCGGCCTCCCTGCGGAACGCTTCTTTCCATGCGGCGTTGACCTGCTCGTCTTCGTGCAGCAGCAGATCGGGCCGACCGGAGAGGCAGAATGCAAAACCGGCCGTTGCATAGGCCTTGCCGAGAGAAAGCAGATACGGATTTTCCGTTTCGTTTTCCGGCTGCCACGCGTCGAGAAACGATAGGAACGCTTTGACGACGGGAGAGTCGATGCCCTGCAGCAGCTCACGGTTTTTCGCGACGAACGCCTCGTGGGATTTCTTTGCTTTCTGCGTTTTGTCCGTGGGCGTCAGCGTGTCGTCCACGCGGTTCAGCCCGAAAATATAAAGCGGACGGTGTTCAATGAAATTTGCGTCGATGCCGGGCTTTTCCGTCCGTCGCGGCATCAGTACGGTGCGCGGCTCAGTCACTTCTTTGACTTTGCCGTTTTTTCTCTCTGTTGTTTTCTTTTGCTGCCAGTCGATCACGCCGTCGATCTGACCGTCGGACGTCAGGCTGACAAGATAGTGAATCTTAACATTGGAATAGCCCTCCGGCAGAATTTTTTGCCGGGACGCGAGCACGTCGTAATAGTTGCATAAGGCCTGAATCAGCATACCGTTCCCGCCGTGTACTTTGCGACATCGATCACGCCGCCGACCATATGCGGACGGTAATAGACCGCGTCGGCGCAGTCTGAAAATTTTGGGTTTTCCCAGTCGCCGTTCGTCGGAATGCCGCCGTCCCGAAAGTTCATGCGGTAAAGCATAAATCCCAAGTCCACATCGCCCGATGCCAGAATTTCCGGCGCGATCTGTGTCAGGTCAAATTCCTCGACCGGCTCGATTTTCCTGACAGGAAATTCGCTGCATCCGAGACACGGCGTGCGGAAATGCTGCCCGTTTTCGAGCCGCCGTTTGATGATGTTGTAGTGTTTTTTTTCGGCGTCTTCGGTTTCGTCCTCGTTTTTCAGACCCGTCAGCTCAAAATGGAACGCCACGCCGTAGCGTACATTTTTCAGCACGACGGACGACCGCTGACTGCGGCATTCGGACGTATAAATGCTCGGATCGTCGAATTGTCCGTTTGCCGATTTTTTCATTTTGGCGAATGAGACGGTGTCCTTGACCTCGTTGCGGCGAATGCTGATAAAGTCGATTGGATTGAATACGACGATCCGGTCGATCACATAGCGGATCGAAGGCTTCCAATAGACGCTTTTGAGCAGTCCTTCAAGCGCGCCGGGCGTCGGGACATCGTAACTGACGCGTTCGACCTTCATTTCCGGCCGGGTAAAGCAGGCGTAATCGCCTTCGAGGATTATCTTGAATCCGTACCCCATTTTTCTCACCCTTTCTTGTTATAGATAAATATCTTCACCCTCAAACCGAACGCCGGTTTCGGCGCTGTAGTAATCGGGATTGGTCAGCATATAGATGCCGCTTCCGAAATCATCAACGGCGTGCTGCTTTTTCAGCGTTTCCCATTCGTAGACATACACGGAGAAACAGTATTTCTGCAGCTTTCTCGCGCTGCCGCGGTGCGTTTCTTCGAGCTCTCGCAGCAGAGCGCGGCTCACGTCGTCCTGCGCGACGGCGACGGAAACCGTTTGCGAATCAATCAGGCGCATTTCACGGCTGTACGTATCAAACGGAATGGATTGCAGCGAACGGCACTTCTGCGTGAGAGAATGGCTGACGATCTCGTCGCGCTTTGTGAAGAACAGCCGGTCGTAGTAGGTGCGGATTGCTTCGGGTGACGCAATATCAGAGAATTCTTTCAGAATTCCCGCTGTCACGGCGGCGCGTTCGTCCGGCATCCGCTGTCCGGCTGTTTCCGTTCTTTCAAAAATGAAAACATCGGCGTTTTCGCGTTTGCCCTCACGGTTGCATCGGCCTCCGGCCTGCAGAATGCTGTCGAGCCCGGATAATTCGCGGAAGACGGTGTAAAAATCCAGATCAACGCCGGCTTCGATGAGCGATGTGGAAATGACCGTAATCCGTCTTTCCGGCGGTACGTTTCCGTCCGGGAAATCGCGACTGAGCGCTTGCAGTTCTTCCCGGATCTCGCCCAGAACCCGTTCGCGGTCAAAAGCCGTCATGTATGTTGAGAGATGATATTTTTTTCCGGCGGCTTTGGCATAGAGCATGGCTGCGGCCTTTCTCGTGTTGACGACAACGAGCTTCGACGGCGCGTCAGCTCCTTTTGCGAGCAGCTCTTCATCGGACAGCATTCCCAACGGTACGAAGCGGCATTTTTGAAATTTGTCAAAATCGGAACGGTCGGTGATAAGATCCGTCACGACCGAGCTTTTGAGAGAATAGGTTTCAAAGAGCTTTGCGAAGTCGGGCATGGTTGCCGTCAGGAAAACGGCTTCGCTGTGGAGTGTTTTTGTGATGCAGGATATCGCGCGCAGACACGGCTGTAAATACGGTATCGGCATCAGGTGCGCTTCGTCAAAGACGAGAATACTGTCCGCCGTGTTGTGAAGTTTTCGGAGCTTGCCGCGCTTGTTGCCGTAGACGGATTCAAAAAACTGCACCGCCGTTGTGATGATGATGTCGGCGTTCCAGTTTTCGGCGGCAAAGAGAGCCGCCTTGCGGTAGTCTTCATCAAGATCGGCGTTGTCCTCATAGGAAAATGTGGACTGATGCCGCAGAATGTGTGTATCGTCGCCGAAAAGATTCTCAAAAACCGCCGCCGTCTGTTCAATGATGCTGTTGTAGGGAATGATGTAGATGATGCGCCGTTTGCCTGTCCGGATGGCGCGCTCCAAGGCGAATTTCATGCTGCAAAGCGTTTTGCCGCTGCCGGTGGGCATATTCATCAGATAGATTTCGGCGTCAGTACCGATCTTTTCAAACGCTTGCTGCTGCAAGGCGGCACGGGTCTTTTGCAGCGGTGTTTCACAGTGGAAAGAGCGCAGCTTTTCATTGAGTTTCTGAAGACAGGCGGAGAATGACGACCGCAGCGGCTCTCTGTTTTCACCCTCTGCAAACTGCGCGGTATCGAGCGAATCGGCGTCCGTCAGACATGAAAAGCAATAGCGGACGAGAAAGGCGAATTTCTCGAGCACATCTTCCTCAGAATCGACGCCGTTTGTTAAATACTTGTTGAATTGCATAGCGTCCGGCGTCGGGAGAGTAAGCTCCGAACGCCAGGCGGAGAAATCCTCCGTTTGGCGCTTCAGTCGGCCGTAAAGCGTCGTCATCTCTTCCGTATCGGCAATGGTTCCGCAGTCGGGAAGTCCCGTATGATGCCCCGCAATGCAGAGCTCAGCGAGTAACGCCGCCGGACTGTTCGGCAGCAGCTCCCGGCAGACTTTTGCACCGCAGACGGAATGCTCAATGCGGATATTGCTCCCTGCGATCCGCTTCCGGAAAGAGGGCTGATATTTCCCTACGTCGTGCAGCAGCCCGATGAAGCGGCAGAGCGTTTTCAGCTCGTCCACGGCAAAGTCTTCGCATAACCGCGCCGTGTTCTCGCTGTGTTCCCGGACAGTCTGGATTGCTCCGTCCTCATTTTTGTGCGCGATGGCTTGCATAAAACGCCTCCGTTTCGGTATTTTTGTTCAAATGTGAGCCGAAAAAGTCCCATAAACGGGACTGATAATTTTCCAAAACAATATTTTTCTCCATTATATATCAGTTCCACGGAAAAATCAAGAAAAATTGACAAATTTTGCAAATAAATAAGGATGATATTCTGAAAAATTCTGTTTTTTGATCGGACTTGCACGAAGAATTTGTCCTTCCGATATACTGTAGGGAGGTGACGGAGCATGAGCTTTGCGGCATTGGCGGAATTTTTCAGAGGACTTTTATTCTTTGCGCTGCATCTGGGCAATCCGAACGCGTTTCCAAAACCGCTTTCCAAGAAAGAGGAACAGGAAGCGATTGAGAAGGCCGGCAAAGGGGACAGGGAAGCGCGAAATCTCCTGGTGGAGCATAATCTGCGTCTGGTCGTGCATATCATCAAAAAGTATTACGCAGGCTATAACGATCAGGACGATCTGATTTCCATCGGCACGATCGGGCTGATCAAGGGCGTCAACAGCTACAATCCCGAAAAGGGCGTCAAGCTCGCGACGTACTCGGCGCGGTGTATTGAGAATGAGATTCTGATGCACTTCCGCGGTATGAAGAAAACGGCGCAGGATATTTCTATGAGCGACCCGATTGAGACGGACGGAGAGGGCAATCCGCTGACGCTGGCTGACATCATCAGTACGGATGATACCATCGTGGAGGATATTGACGCGAAATGCAAATGCGCACAGGTGCGCAAACTCATTGAGGAGATAAAAAATCCGCGGGATAAGACGATCATCATGCTGCGTTACGGGCTTGACGGCAGCGAGCCGAAGACCCAGCAGGAGGTCGCGGATTTATTGGGGATTTCCAGAAGCTATGTCTCCCGCATCGAAACCAGAGTTTTAGCCAATTTACGCAAACGCATGGAAAATGAGAGCAGCCTGTAAAAAAAGATGATGGCAGACTCTTGCAAAAGAGTTTGTTTTCGTGTATAATGGAGACAAAAACAAGAGGTGAGGAAAAATATGAGACGCAAAGAACGGGAAATTACCGACCGTGATGAGCTGCTCGCGGTGTTGGAACGCTGCTTTACCTGCCGCGTGGCGTTATTTGACGGTGATTATCCTTATATTGTTCCGATGAATTACGGCGTAAAAGCAGAAACAGACGGCGTCTGTCTTTATTTTCACGGCGCGTCAGAGGGCAAAAAAATGGATTTGCTCCGGCAGAACCCGAAGGTGGGATTTGAAGTCGATCGGCATGAACCGTATGAAGCCGGCAGTCTGACATCGAAATATGAAAGCGTTGTCGGGGTAGGGGAATTGTCCGTTGTGACGGACGAAGAAGAGAAAGACCGGGCGATTCGCATCATAACCGAGCATTACGAGATAGCTTTTACGCAGGATTTTGCTGCCTGCATGCCGCAAACAACGATTTTAAAGTTGACTGTAAAAAGCATGACGGGGAAGCGGAATCTCTGATTGCGAAAGCATAAAAAAAGAGTACGGAAGCTGTTTTTTGCTTTCGTACTCTTTGTCAATTATGTTTCAGATTCTATCGAGTCCTGCCGCGACGCGCAACGCTTTTCGCGCGTCCTGAATGTCGATCTTTCCATCCGCATTGATGTCGGCTTTCGCTTTTTGCGCGTTGGAAAGCGTCTCTAATTTTGCCGCGTACCGCAGGATCAGTCTTGCGTCTGAGGCGTCTATGGTTCCGTTTCCGTTGAGATCGCCCTTAATGTTCGACGAGCTTCCCGAGTTGCCGGCGTAGACGGTGTACCGCAAATTAATCCATCCGGTGAGCCCTCTGACTGTGATCTTCCCCCAATCGCCGGAAACCTGCGTCACCGTGACGGTCGTGCCGTTCGGGAGAGATGAGGTGATGGTGGCATAGTTTGTGCCCGGACCGCTGCGGACGTTCAAGGCACTTGCGGTAACGATATAACGACCGGGCTGATAGGACAGAGACGGCGTCGACCCCGAGAATGAAAGTGCATTGCAGTAGGAATATGCGGTATTGCGTCTTGTCGGACTGCTGGAGGCTGTCCGGTCGGCCATCGCCGCCTGATAGATGTGATTCAGCGTGACCTTCCCGGCGGATCCTGCCGCGCTGATGGCGGCGGAAGCGACGCGCGCCGCGCCGTTTGAGCCCATCTGATTTTCAAGATCCGCAAAGTACACAAGCACTTTCCCGTCGGTGATGCCCATGGCTTGTCCGTGTAAAATATAGTTTGTGATGTCCTGTTCGGCAAGAGAGTCCTGCGCCTTTTTGCTCGCGCCCGTTGCGAGCAGCTTTTCGACGGCCGCTTTTTCGGCGGCGGTGAAGGTGCGGGATTCCCAGCTGCTTGCTGTCAGAATCTCGTTTGTAAGGTCTTTCCCGAGGAGCTGCTCTGCGGTTTTTTGATCGGCGGAGACAATCGTTTTCAGTAAATTCAGCGCGCGAGTCGCGTGCCAGCCGATTTTGCCGAGACTGACGGCGCCCACGTCGTTGGCGAGAACGGAGGTATAGACGCCCTCGTTGCGGTAGATCAGCTCAAGTGCTGCGTCAACAATGTCTTCGGTGGTATAGGCCGTCGCGGTGAACGCGCCGGAGATTAGCATTAGGAAGCACAGAAGATATGCCGTCGCTTTTTTCAGAAGTTGTTTCATGACAGCTCTCCTTTCTTGCGTAGCATTATACAATAAAACGAAAAATTTGTCAAATCCGCCCCGGATCAGATAAAAGACAGATTGTTGAAATTACCAATATAGGTGTCGGAATTATCATAAATGTTGAAAGAAACAGTCCGATTAAACAGACATTTTAGATAATTTACATAATGAAATAAGGATTATTGTCAAAATATTTTGTATGGTTTTTTTCTTGCCTTTGAAACCTCCATATGGTAAAATAAAAATTATAAGAATACTTTTTTCAGAAAGGGATGTGTACATCTTGAACAAATCCAATCGTTCCTTCAAGGCATTATCCGTATTTTTATCCGTTCTGATTCTCTGCTCGGTCATCGCACCGGCGGCCTCGGCGGCAGGCGTTGATGGTTCGCTCTTACCGTCCGGTTTCCGCGTCACGGGAGAATCGACCTACCATGTGGTCGGCGGCGTAACGGAGCGGCATTTCACCATCAATAACCAATCCAATTCCAACCAGATCAATAGCTATACGCTTGAGGTTGATCTGAACGATCCCGATATTTCGATCGTTGCCGGTTATAACGACGGCGATTTTGACGGTTGGGGACGCGCCACGGTGCTCGATCAGGCTGCGGCGATCGAAGCCAAGCGCGGCGTTCATGTCATCGGCGGTCTCAACGCGGATTTCTTCAATAAAGAAACCGGCGCCCCCATCGGCTTGCTGGTCATGGACGGCATCGTCGGACACGATTCGTCCTATGAACCGTTTTTCGGCATTACGAAGGACGGCAAGGCGGTTATCCGGCCGGCGTATTCTTCCTATGATGATATCGTTGAGGGTGTCGGCGGCAACGCGATTCTGGTAAAGGACGGTAAGGTTGTCCTGGACGATACCGGCTATCTCGCACCCCGTACGGCGATCGGTATCAAAGCCGACGGCACATTGGTGTTCTTTGCTGCGGACGGTCGTATGGAGCCGGAATCCTGCGGTATGAACAACGGTCAGATCGCGCATACAATGCTCGCGCTCGGCTGTGTTGACGCGCTTTCTCTTGACGGCGGCGGCTCCGCGACGCTGATTGCGCGCCGTGAGGCGGACAATGTGCTTGCGACGAGAAACAAGCCCTGCTACGGTTTTGACCGTCCGGTTTCCACTTCTCTCATGATCTGTTCTTCGGCTGAACCGACCGGCGTATTTGATCACGTCGCGTTTTCTTCTGACCGTTATAAGTGTAATCCGGATTCGAGTGTTGCGCTTTCCGTCAGAGGTGTTGACGAATATGGATTCTCGGCAAGCCTGCCCGGTGTGGGATATCTGCAGGTGGCGGATAAGAGCTACGGTTATGTAGTCGGTTCTGTTTTCCATGCCAACGGCAAAAGCGGCACGGTCGCGGTGAATTATGTGTTGGATGGTGAAGTTGTCGGGACAACGACCATCGAGATCGATCAGAGTCATAACGATATGTTCACGGAAATGCTGCGTAAGGTGCTGCAGGCGATTATGAATATCTTCCAGTTGTTTGATTTTGCCATTGAGAAAATTAAGACAACGGACGGCATTCCGCTGATTTAATCCAAAACCGAATTAAGAAAGGCAGTCGGTTGCTGACTGCCTTTTTTTGACGGATTGAAGAGACTTCTGCTTTTTCCTGTTGACATCATTTGCCGCTTATTGTAAAATAACAAGGGAAAGAGGGGAAGTCCGTTGAAGAAAACACTTTACGGCGGCGAAGTTTCGCCGCGCTGTTCCTATTGTGCGCACGGAAACAGCATCGGCACGGAAATTCTGTGTAAAAAAATGGGCGTGATGCAGCCGGATTCCTGTTGCAAGAAATTCCGCTATGATCCGCTCAAACGTGTTCCGAGAACGGCGGTGATTCAGAAGGATTTTTCACCGGAGGATTTCAAACTCTGATTTAATTCTGCTTGCGGACAATGCGGTATTCGTCATTGTCCCGATAATACGGGCAGGCTCGGAAATCGCCTAAGATAAAGTGCAGCATTTCGTCCTCATCGAGATCCATCGCGCAGCAGTAGGTGTCGCTTTCTTCATCGTAATAATAGTTCTCGCAGCTCTCGCAATTGACGGCTGCGTTCTTTTTTTCTGTCATGCGTATCACTCCTGCAATAATTTTATCACGGGGAGCAGAATTTGGCAAGAAAAAGGTTGATTTTTTCGTCGGATTTGTTATAATGATTTTTATGAAATATGACGTTATTCGAGGAAACAGAAAAACCATCGCCTTGCAAATCAGGCAGGACGGCAGTCTGATTGTCCGTGCGCCGCAGCGATGCGCACAGAAAACGATCGAAGCGTTTGTGGCGTCCCAGACGGATTGGATCGAAAAAACGCTCCGGAAGGTCGAACGCAAACGGGAGAATGCCGCTCGCTATGCGATCCCGGAGAGCGAAAAGGCGCGTTATGTCGAAGAAGCCAAAAAGCTTTTTCCGCAAAAAGTCGCGTACTGGAGCGAGATTATGGGTTTGCAGCCGTCTTATGTGAAGATCACTTCCGCCGAAAAGCGATACGGGAGCTGCAACAGCAAAAAAGGTCTGTGTTTTTCTTACCGTCTGATGGCGTATCCGGATCGAGCGATCGATTATGTTGTCGTGCACGAACTGGCGCATATCCGTTATCAGAACCACAGCCGCGATTTTTACGCGCTGATCGAACGTTATCTGCCCGATTATCGGGAATGTGAAAAAATCTTACAGCATGAAGGAGACGATTCATAATGGAAAAAGCCGCGTCCATGCAGGCGTTCAAGGTGGAAAAAGTGGAGTTCACCAACGCCGTTCAGGGACAGAAAAAAATTGAACTCGGGTTCAGCTATTCCTATAATGTCAAATACTCCAAGCAAAATACCTGCATCGGGGAATTCGTCGCAAAAGTGACGGATAAATCCAATCCCGATGAATTCGGCATCACCGTCACGGCAGTCGGCGTCTTTTCGTTTAAGCAGGGTTCGCTTAAGGAGCGGCTGCACATCGAGACATACAACGAGCTGTTCCCGCATGTCCGTGCTTTTGTCACGACGCTGACCGCGAACGCCGGCATTCCGCCGATCATTATTCCGTTTATTGATATTTCTAATAAAGAAATTTATCGTTTTGAAATGGGCAAGGACGGCAAAAAACCGTCTGCGGACGATTTCGTCATGCCTGACGACTTACAATAAAATTTCAGCAGTCTCAAAAGATTGCTTATTTTGAAAGGAAGATTACTTTGTCAAAACCGTTACAAGACAACATTACCGGCATTTTTTCTCTGATGCTCACGCCGTACCATGAGGATAAGACCATCGACTGGGCGACGTATGAGGAGTACTGCGACTATCAGGTCGAGCAGGGCGTTGAGCACCTGTTCGCCGTATGCGGCAGCTCGGAAATGAAAGAACTGACGCTCGAAGAGCGTCTGAAGCTCGCCACGCTGACGGCGAAGCATAAAGGGGATACCACCATCGTCGCCACCGCCAATATGGAGGCCTCGTGGTTTGCGCAGGTCGAAGAGGTCAAGAGAATGTCCGAAACCGGCGTTGACGGCCTTGTTTTCGTGACCAAGGGCTACGGCAACGATCCCGAACGCCTGATTTCCTACATCGGCGAGCTGAAAGAATATACCTCTCTTCCCGTTTTTATGTATGAGTTCCCCGGTCTGCAGCCGCACCTGATCGACGGCAAAACGTACGGACGCCTTGTTTCCGAATGCGGCATCAAGGGCATTAAGGACACGACCTGCACCATGGAGGGCATCACCGATAAGATCCGCCACAAGGGTGACTCCAACGTCATTCAGGCGAATATGCCGTATCTTTTTGAAGCGTATAAAGCGGGTTCCCGTGGTGTTATGGCAACACCGACCTCCTGCGGCGGCGCGTTCTTCCGCCGATTCCATGACGCGTTCATGAGCGGCGATATGAAAGAGGCTGAAAAGCGTTTCCACGAGATCATCATGCTTGATAACGCCATCGACAACGGCTTCAACTGCTCGGCGAAATATCTCGTTCAGCTGCAGGGCATCAAGAACTTCCTGCCCATCAACCGTGGCGGCTGCGTTCTCTCTCCCGCAAGATTGGAATCGCTCAAAGCGTTCCACGACTGGTGCGTGCTGAACGGCTTAATGAAATAATTTCCTCGCAAGGAGTTTGTTTTCATGAAAGATATTACCAAGTATCAGGGCATTATTCCCGCATTTTATGCCTGCTACGACCGGGACGGCGCAATATCGGCAGACGGTGTCAGAGCGCTGACCCGTCATCTGATTGACAAGGGCGTCAAGGGCTTGTATGTCGGCGGTTCTTCGGGTGAGTGTATTTATCACAGCGTAGAAGAACGCAAAATTATACTGGAAGCTGTTATGGCGGAGGCGAAAGGGGAAATCACCGTGATTGCCCATGTCGCCTGCAACAATACCGCCGACTCCCGGGAGCTGGCGGCTCATGCGGAAAGCTGCGGTGTCGATGCGATCGCGGCCATTCCGCCGATTTATTTCCATCTGCCGGAGTACGGCATCGCCGCCTACTGGAACGCGATCAGCGCAGCCGCACCAAATACGGAGTTCGTCATTTATAACATTCCGCAGCTGGCAGGCACGTCGCTGACGATGTCTCTGCTTCGGGAAATGCTTAAAAATCCCAATGTCGTTGCTGTGAAAAATTCCTCCATGCCCGTGCAGGACATTCAGATGTTCAAGGATGCGGGGACGGCGGCACGCGGCAAGGACGGCTTCGCCGTGTTCAACGGACCTGACGAGCAGCTCGTTTCGGGTCTGGCAATCGGCGCGGACGGCGGTATCGGCGGCACCTATGCCCTGATGCCCGAAGTATATAGTAAAATCCGTGAGCTCGTGCTTGCCGGTCGTATGGCGCAGGCACTCGAACTCCAGAACGACGCCGACCGCATTATCTATAAGATGTGCGAAGCGCGCGGCAATCTGTACGCCGTGATGAAAGAGATTCTGCGCCGGATGTACGGCTTAGAGCTCGGCGGTGTTCGGGAACCGCTTGTGAACCTGACGCCACAGGACGAGCCCATCGTTCAGAGCGCACAGAAAATGGTGGAAGCGGCTGTCGCGAAAGCGGCGGCGATGTGACAAGCTTTTTTTGAACGGAGGATCGCTGTGATTATCGATACCCTTTCTCATCTTGACCGCTATGTCGGTCTGCACCCCAATCTGGATACCGCGATTGCCTATCTGCAAGGCCATGATATCGCCGCTTTGCCCCTCGGAAGAACGGAAGTGGCGGGAGAAAAAGTTTTCATCAATGTGATGGACGCCGAGCTGCGTTCATCTGAGGACGCGGCATTTGAATACCACCGCCGCTATGCCGATCTGCAGCTTGATCTGTCCGGCAGCGAAGAATGCGGATGGACGGTTGTGAATGAGCTGAAAAATAGTTTTGACGCGGCAGGTGATATCGGCTTTATCGACGGAGAAGAGCAGGGCTGCGCCGTTTTAGGCGACGGACGCTTTGTCATTTTTCTTCCGGGAGAGCTGCATAAACCATGCTGTCAGCACGGCGATTGTACCGCCGTTCGTAAGGCGGTCGTCAAGATCGACATGACTTAACCGATTTTTTGGGAGGTTCCTATGGATCATCAAGCATTGTTTCGTCAGATTCAGGGTGGGCTGATTGTTTCCTGCCAGGCGCTTGAGCATGAGCCGCTGTATACAAAAGAGGGCGGCGTGATGCCGCTGATGGCAAAGGCCGCCGCGCAGTCGGGAGCTGTGGGAATCCGCGCCAACACGGTGCGCGATATTACTCAGATCAAGCAGGCCGTGGATCTGCCCATCATCGGGATTATCAAAAAGGAATACGACGGCAGCCCGATGTATATCACCGTGACGATGGCGGAGGTTGACGCGCTTGTGGCGTGCGGCGTCGATATAGTCGCGGTGCAGGGGACTTCCGCGCTGCGTCCCGACGGAAAAACGGCTGCACAGTTCATCAGGCAGATCAAAGAAAAATATCCCGATCAGCTTCTCATGGCG
The DNA here is from genome assembly GCA_945912145.1 of uncultured Clostridia bacterium. Lineage (GTDB taxonomy): Bacteria > Bacillota > Clostridia > Oscillospirales > Acutalibacteraceae > UBA1081. Next base: position 34,943 of record CAMEBF010000005.1, read on the forward strand.
GATATTGCAACGCTTGAGGAAGCGATGGCGTGCGCTGAATCAGGAGCCGATTTCGTCGGCACGACGATGCGCGGTTATACGCCTGAAACGGCGGGAATTGATGATATTGATTTCGATTTTATCCGCCGTCTGGCAAAAGAGTGTCCTGCGAAAATCATCGCGGAGGGGCATATTCATCTGCCGGAACAGGCGGCAAAGGCACTGGACTGCGGCGCGTTCGCACTTGTAGTCGGCGGCGCGATTACCCGACCTGCCGAGATTACCGCCCGATTTACGGCGGCGATCCGGGACAGGCAGAACGGGGAGAAAACCGTATGAAACCGGGGCTTTTGCTCGGCGTCGATATCGGCGGAACAGCGGTTAAATTAGGGCTTGTAGAGGATAACGGCACTGTTCTTTCGCGTTCTGAAAAAAGCGTCTGCTTCGATAATTACCGGACGCCTATTCTGGATACGGTCATTGCTGCCATCCGCGACTTTCTGGACAGTCAATCTCTGAAGAGTGAATCCCTGACGGGCATCGGCGTTTCCGCGACCGGGCAGATCGACAGCCGTCGCGGCGTGGTCGTCGGTACCTGCGGGAATTTACCCGGTTGGGTGAACACTCCGATCAAGGCTGTATTGGAGGAGAATTTTCATCTCCCTGTGACCGTTGCCAACGATGCGAATTGTATGTGTCTGGGCGAAGCGTGGGTCGGCGGTGCAAGAGGATATACCGATGTCATCGGCGTTACGATCGGCACGGGTGTCGGCGGCGGTATTCTGACAGGCGGACGCCTGTTGGAGGGCTTTCGCGGTCTCGGCGGCGAGCTGGGACATACCCGTATCCATGCGATAGACGGCGAAGACTGTACCTGCGGCGCTATCGGCTGTTGGGAGCATTACGCTTCGACCACGGCTCTGGTTCGGCAGGCTGAAATCATAGACAGCAGCCTGATTGACGGACGCGCCGTCTTTATGGCGGCGGAATCGGGCGAACCACGCATATCGGACTTATTGGACGATTGGCTGAATGAAATCGCGCAGGGACTTGCGGGGCTCGTGCATATTTTCAATCCGCAGTTAATCCTGATCGGTGGCGGCGTTTCGGCACAGCAGGAACTGATGATCGAACCGCTTGCCAAAAAGGTCAGAGAAGCCGTTATGCCGGCTTTTGCCGAAGGATTGGAACTGCGCGCCGCCTCGCTGAAAAACGACGCAGGATTGATCGGCGCGGTGCGGTATCACATAACGCATCGCGATGGAAGCATTCTATAGAAAACGCAGCACCTCCGATTTCGGATCGGAGGCTTTTTCATTCTTGCAATCCCGCATGAAATATGGTATGATGCAGGTAAGAATTCTTTGGGGGGTTGTTTCGTGAAAAAAAAGAGATTTCTGATTTCGGCTGCGGTTTTTACCGTCTGTTCCGTGATCGCGTCGATGCTGTTCAACGGATTCCGCATTTCGTTCGTGTTCATTGACAGCTATGTGTTTGACGGCTTTTGCTATTGCCTTTGGGCGCTGATCGTGATCAACACGCTTTTCCAGTTTGCGCATTTGCGTTCGGTTCTGACAAAGGGACAGCCGCTCGGCAAAAAGCCCTTGTTCATCGTGAACTGTATTTTGTCGGCGATTTCGCTTGTGCTCTGCCTGATTCTCTTCCTGGCCGGGCCGGGAGAAGCGCTCAATTTCCTGTTCTATGTCCCGCGTGAGACCGCGCCGTATATGGCGGCATTCTTAGCAGTCTGTTTCCTGATGGCGGTTTTCCCCGTTTGCAGTTCGCTTTGCAAGAAGATTATGGCTTCCGTGACGGCTTTTGCCGTTGTGGTGGTGTCTCTGGTCGTAGCGATACCGGTCGGCGGATTCGATTTTGAGAGCGCGCCTGCGGTGTTTGATGTCGGCGACGCCTACCGTGTGGTGTTCGCCACGAACCGGGAATCGGTCGGTTGCGTTTCGTATACCTATAACGGCGAAGACTACACCGTGTGGGACACGACGACGGGCCGCAAGGATTCGTCCCGTGTGCACAGCGTCGAGATTCCCTATGAGCATCTCGATAACAACGCTTATACGGTCGGCGCGGTCCGCGTGATTGAGGATATCGCCTACGGCGGTCATCTCGGAAAAGAGATTTCCTATCAGGTCGAGCAGTTCAGGCCCTGTCCGGACGATAATTTTGATGTGACGCTGATTACGGATAATCACGAATGCCGTGTGGACTGGGCGTCAATCGGTGACGGCGCGGAGCTGTGCATTTTCTTAGGCGATATCGCCAACGGCGTGTACTCCACCGATCATTATATTGACAATCTGATTGTTCCCGCCGGTGAAGCAAGCGGCGGCGCAGTGCCGTCCATCTTTGTCCGCGGCAATCATGACCATCGCGGAAATGCCGTGCCGGATATGTTGGCGGAGCTGGATTTTGATTCCTATTATTATCAGATTGAAATCGGCGATTACTGCTTTACCGTGCTCGATACCGGCGAAGATAAGCCCGACGACAATTACGAGTACGCGGGATACAACGACTATGCTTCCTATAATGCCAAACAGGCCGCATGGGCGTCGTCGCTGGAAAAGGATGAAGAAAAGTATCAGATCGTGCTGGCGCACAGCCCGACTCTCTTTGCCGTAGAAGATGACAGGGAAGTGCCGATTGCCGAGAGCTTGCAGAAAATCGGCGCCGAGGTGATTCTCTGCGGACACGAGCATCAGACGCTTTATGTGACGCAGGATCAGAGCGAAACGGGCATTCAGTATTATATCTGCGGCAGCGGAAGCGGTAGGAGTATTTTCTATACGACAATGCATGTGCAGGACGGCTTGCTGTCGATTCGTTCCGTCAACAATCTGACAGGCGATACGCCCGTGTTAGCCGATATCCAGCTCCATCGTGGCTGATCCGGAAAAACTCCCGAAAGGGAGAGGCTACACCAAAACGTAGTGCAAACATTGCAGGCGTTTTTTTTGGTGAAATAAACTGAAATCATAATTCCGATAAAAAAGGCGTGCCGCCGTTCCGCTTCGGGGGAATTTTCTTATGTGTTTTATCTGTGACAGAATTGAAATGATAAAAAAAGGGAATAATCCGTATTTTGTTAAGGAACTTGAGACCGGTTATGTTGTGATAGGAGATTTTCAGCATTTCAAAGGGTATACTTTATTTCTGTGCAAACAACATAAAACAGAATTGTTCTATCTCGATCGTGATTATAAGCTGAAATTTCTCGAAGAAATGTCACTTGTAACGGAGGCTGCCTATAAGGCTTTCGGAGCAGATAAAATGAACTGTGAACTTCTTGGAAATGGGGATTCGCACCTTCATTGGCATCTTTTCCCACGATATAATGGCGCCCTGCTCGGTTATGAGTGTGGGCAAAAAGCCGGTCCTGTATGGTGGTATCCAATCGAAAAAATGAATTCACCTGAAGCAAGACCGTCAGATGACGAGCTTCAAAGAATGAAAAAATCATTATTAAATGAACTTGATAAAGTGTTAGTGTGATATGAAATCCCGGTTTTCGGATAATAAAATGGAGTTCTCGATCGGAGGTTTTGCTATGATCGGATTAAAACGAGGAACTGTTAGGCTTTGTGACCATGAAAAAGAATGGGAGATCGAGGCGCAGCATACCATTTCCCGTTTACAGCAGATTCTGGGCAATGTCATAAAAGACATTCAGCACGTGGGAAGTACCGCGATCCCTGCCATCAAGGCGAAACCCATCATTGATATTGCCGTCGCGGTCGATGATTTCGAGGATATTCTCCGTTTTGAAAAAGAATTGCAGGACGCCGGTTTTTTCTATCGCCCCAACGCGCAGGCTTCTCTCAGAGGGCAGTTGTTGTTCGCCTGCGGCAGCTATTATGACGGTACGGGAGACTTGCAGACGCATTTCATTCATGTCGTTCTGACCGACAGCATGGATTGGCTCAATTACATCAACTTCAGAGATTATCTGAACAGCGCGCCTTCGGCGGCAAAGGAATATGAAGCGCTTAAGGTATCCCTTGCCATGCAAGCTCCCATGGATAACGGCAGAGAAAAGTATCTCGCGGGAAAACACGATTTTATCGTTTATACTTTGAGAAAAGCACTTGTAAAATCCTATCTCGGAAAAACAGTTTCGATCAAAATAGACAGACCTCTCGGTAGCGTTCACCCGAAACACCCCGATCTCATTTATCCGGTCAATTACGGTTATATACCGGGTGTCTTGGGCGGTGACGGGGAAGAGCTCGACGTGTATCTGCTTGGTGTCGAGGTGCCTGTCGAAGAATACACGGCTCGCGTGATCGGAATCGTTCACCGTCATGACGACGTGGAGGATAAGCTTGTCGCCGCGCCGAAAGGTTTCGATTACGATCAAAAGAGTATTGTAGAGGCCGTCCGGTTTCAGGAACAGTATTACGAAACGGAAATTGAGATCATCAGAGCATAAAGAAAAAGCTCCCCGGAAAGGGAGCTTCGTTTTTTCGTTTTAATCCTTAGCGATCGTTCGCCGGAATGAATTTGTCGTGAATGGCGACAACGGCTTTGTCGGCGTCTTTCTTGTCGATCAGAACGGAGATTTTGATTTCGCTCGTGGAGATCATCTGAATGTTGATGTTATGCTCATAGAGTGCCTCAAACATCATCGCGGCGGCACCGGGGTGCGTCTCCATGCCTGCGCCGACGACGGAAACCTTTGCGATGTCGGTGTCGCATTTGACCTCTTTGCCCTGAAGCTCGGCAAGATTCTTGATGATCTCGATGGCTTCTTCTGCGCAGTCCATCGAAACGGTGAACGCGATGTCCTTGGAGCCTTCACGGCCGACGGACTGAAGAATAATATCGACGTTAATATTTTTCGCCGCAAGCTTGGCGAAGATTTTGAATGCGATGCCGGGAATATCGGGCAGATCAATGATTGAGATTCTTGCGACGTTGGTATCCTTGGTTACGCCTCTGACGAGCATTTTTTCCATATTGGCAACCTCCTTGACTATTGTGCCGGGAACTCTCTTCAAGCTGGAGAGCACTTCAATTTCAACATTATATTTTTTACCCATTTCGACGGAACGGTTGTTCAGCACCTGCGCGCCGAGCGTTGCAAGCTCGAGCATTTCGTCGTAGGTGATCTCCGTCAGCTTCTTCGCGTTCTTGACTTTGCGCGGATCGGCGGTGAAGACGCCCTCAACATCCGTGAAAATCTGGCATTTGTCCGCGTGAAGCGCAGCCGCAAGCGCAACGGCACTCGTATCGGAGCCGCCTCTGCCGAGCGTGGTCAGGTCGTCATATTTATTGATCCCCTGAAAACCGGCGACGACGACGATCTGATGCTTGTCGATGGCGGATTTGACGCGGTCGGCTTTGATATTCTTGATGCGCGCCGAACCGTAGTTGGAGTTGGTGTTGAAGCCTGCCTGCCAGCCTAAGAACGAAACGACCGGACAGCCGATCTTTTCGATCGCCATCGCTAAGAGTGAAATGGAGATCTGCTCGCCGGCGGTCAGGAGCATATCCATCTCGCGCTTCGAGGCACGCGGATTGATTTCCTGCGCTTTTGCGATCAGGTCATCGGTGGTATCGCCCTGTGCGGAAACGACCACGATGACGTCATTGCCGGCCTTGTACGTATCCGTGACGATACCGGCAACATTGTTTACCCTTTCGGCGTCGGCTACGGAGCTGCCGCCGAATTTTTGCACAATAAGACCCATAAAATTTTCCTTTCGTATCTGAAATTCAATCGGTTGTGAATTTAATAATCGGTGATCCGGATGACGGACTGAGCCGTGAAACCGGGAAGAGATGCGATTTTTTCCTGCAGATCGCCGATGGGCGCGGGATTCGTGACGAAAGCCAGTTCATCAGCCGGCGCGTTCTCTCTTGTCAGCACCCGAACGGCGCCGACGGCTTCATTTGCCGCTTTGATGACGCTGTTCTTGTTCGCTGTGATGCCTCTGACATACAGCGCGGACGGCTGCGTCTTGTAATCGACGACATAGTTTTCCTGCGTGTCGTCCCAGCCGAAGTTTTTCTTTTTGAGCGTATGCTTTGCCGCGTCGATCACGTCGGCGACAACGGCGCTTGCGGTCGGCATTTTACCGGCGCCTTTGCCGTAGAATACGACGTCTCCCGTTGCGTCGCCACGTACCAGAATGGCATTGAAAACATCGTCAACACCGGCGAGCTGACTGTGCTTCGCGACAAAAGCCGGACCGACCGTGACGGTGATGCTCTCGTCGTTGATTTTTTTCGCAGACGCGATCAGTTTGATCACGCCGCCCCATGACGCGGCATAGGCGACGTCCGCCAGGGTGATGGTGCGGATGCCCTCTGTATGAACAGAATCGGGATAAACGTGCTTGCCGAACGCCAGCGCTGCCAGAATGCAGATCTTGCGGCAGGCGTCGTGACCGTCCACATCGGCGGTCGGATCCTTTTCGGCGTAACCCAAGGCCTGTGCGTTTGCCAGCGCGTCTTCAAAGGTTGCTTTTTCCGTTATCATTTTGGTCAGAATATAGTTGGTGGTGCCGTTGAGAATGCCGGCGATCTCGTCGATTTCATTGGCGGCAAGGCACTGCGTGATCGGACGGATGATCGGAATGCCGCCGCCTACACTCGCTTCAAACAGGAAATTGACGTTCTTTTCATTGGCGATCTGAAGCAGCTCGTAGCCTTTGGATGCGACCAGCTCCTTGTTGGAGGTTACGACGCTTTTGCCGGCGAGCAGCAGCTTTTTGACGAAGTCATACGCGAAGGTCACGCCGCCCATTGTCTCGACGACGATCTGTACCTCGGGATCGTTCAGAATGACGTCAAAGTCTTTCGTAAATTTATCATGATAGGGGCTGTCGGGGAAGTCGCGGATATCGAGAATGTATTTCAGCTCCAGCGAATCCTGCATACTTCTTTTGACAATGCTGTCGTGGTTTTTATAGAGAAGTTCAACAACGCCGGAACCGACCGTTCCGTATCCCATAACCGCTACAAACATTGATATCATCTCCTTTGTTTTTCTTTATCATTCATAATTTATTTGAGTTGTTTTATATTGGTTCCAGTCCGGCTGCGACCCGCAGGATAAACCGGGCGTCTTCGGGTGTTATGAAACCGTCTGAGTTGACGTCCGCTGCCTGTTGTGCGTTCTCTGACAGCGTTTCCAGCTTTGCCGCCAAGCGCAGAGCCAGTCGGGCGTCCGACGCGGTGACTTTCGCGTCGCCGTTTACGTCACCGGGAGAAAAGGTTTTATCCTCGACCACGGCAAACAGACCGGTATCGGCGGTCGAGACGCGCAACACGTTCATTTCCGGTTCCGATGCAACCGGGATCAGCTCGCTGTCGTTTGTCACATGATACAGCTTTGCGTAACGGACGTCAAGCTCACGCGTCGGAAAATACCAGAGCTTTTCCGCAGCAGACGAATAGACATTGTTGTTCCGCATGATCGTCACGTGGAACAGCAGAAACGGTTTGTTCGCACCGAGGGCATTCTGCACCGCCGAATAGTCTTTGCCGCTGATGATCTCATATGCCGACAGCGTGACGTCGGTCGGCGTGTCGGAATCGTGGGGGATTAGCAGCGTGATGCCGGTGGAACTGCTTGTGACCGTCGTCACCTTGTTGATTTCGACGGTCGTCCGGTAGCTTTCGGAAGTCGTTTCGCCGCTTTTGTACCGCAGGACGAATTCGCAGCTGTCTGCAATCAGGAACTCGCCGCCGGTTGGATTGCTGAGCGTCTGCCATGTGAAGCCGCCGTCCATGCTGTATTCGTAAAAGTCCACGAGGTCGAGCATGTAGGTCGGGGTGGTGATCGTCACATTTTTGGAGCCGTCGGTATTGAGTGAAATCTGCACCCATGTCGGTGCAGGAAGCGCATCCTCTTCGGCAGACGCAGGGAATACGCCACACAGCAGCAACAGGCAAAGAAGAACACCGGTTATTCTGATTGTCAGCTTTCGCATGGTTCTCCTCCTTTGCCGTCTTGAAAACGATCAGCTGTTATAGCCGTTGGGATTATTCTTCTGCCATCTCCAGGTATCTTCACACATTTTCTTGATGTCGCGTTCCGCTTTCCAGCCGAGCACACGCTGTGCTTTGTCGCAGTTGGCATAGCAGTAGGCGATGTCGCCGGCTCTTGGCTCTACGATCTTATAGGGAATCTCGATACCGTTCGCTTCGGAGAACGCCTTGATCAGTTCAATGACGCTGACGCCGTGACCGGTGCCGAGGTTGAAGATCTCAACGCCGGTTCTGCCCAGCGCGAACTGAATCGCGTTGACGTGGCCTTTCGCCAGATCGACGACATGGATATAATCGCGCACGCCGGTGCCGTCAGGCGTATCGTAGCAGTCGCCGAAGACGTTGACGCATTCTCTCTTGCCGACTGCAACCTGAGAAATATAGGGCATCAGGTTGTTCGGGAAGCTCGGTGCTTCGCCGATCATGCCGCTTTCATGCGCGCCGACGGGATTGAAGTAGCGCAGCAGAACAACGCTCCAGTCGTTATCCGCTTTGTACACGTCCTGTAAAATACCTTCGATGTAGAGCTTTGTCGTGCCGTAGGGGTTGGTGGTCGTGCCCGTTTTCATGGTTTCTACAAAGGGAACCTGATTCTCCGCGCCGTACACCGTCGCCGAAGAGCTGAACACGATGGTCTTGCAGCCGTTTGCGCGCATGGCTTCAAGGAGAGTCAGCGTGCCGGTGATGTTGTTATCGTAATATTCAAGAGGCTTCTGGCAGGATTCCCCGACGGCCTTCAGACCGGCGAAATGAATGACTGCTTCTATTTTTTGCGCCGCAAATACTTTGTCGAGTCCGTCACGGTCACGGATGTCGCACTCATAGTACGGAAAATCCTTGCCGGTGATCTTTTTGACGCGCTCAAGTGATTCGGGACAGCTGTTGACGTAGTTGTCGATAACGACGATGTCATAACCGGCCTCCAGCAGTTCAACGCAGGTGTGGGAACCGATATAGCCGGCTCCTCCGGTGATAAGAATTGACATTTTGTTTCATCCTTTCACGACGTATCGGAAGATACGCGATATATGTTTATAAATATTGTCCGTTGTAAATGATCGCGAAGCACGGCGATTTGATGTTGTACTTCATCACCTTGTCGCGGAAGATCATGCCTGCGCCGTTCGAGAGCGTTCTGTCGCCGATCTGCATGGCGGAAACGTAGCCGATGTTTTCGTTGACCGCGTCGTCATGCGTGAGAATGTGAATCCAGTTTGCCGGATCGGCAGAGAGTCTGATCGAGGGATCATAGGATGTGATGCAATTACGCATCGCGTCGATGGAATACGCTTCGGCGGTGATATAGCCTGAGGTGTAGCAATCGTAGTACGAGGTGGAATTTGTCAGGTAGCTCATGTCGCGTGAGGTGTTGCCCCAGACCTGCTGATAGGTAGCGGCGACACCGGCCGAGCAGGCGGAATAATAGGCGTAAACGACCTCACCGTTATATTGGATATACTGTCCCGCGATTTCGGCCGCAACGCTTTTGACGTCGTCCCGGCAGGAATTGTAGTTGCTGACATAGGAGCAGCCGCTCACGGAATAGTCGCTGTATTTCATATTGGAATACGCTGCAACCGCCTGCGCACGCAGCGCGTTCCGGTCAAGCGGATCGTCTTTTTTGGTGATGCCCGAAATTTCCTGCTGGATAATTCTCGCGAGCATCTCGACGGTATCGACGTCCCGGCCGCCGCACCGGACGGTTTTGGGCGGCTGTTCTTTCATGATGACGACGCCGTTATAATAATGCTGAACAATCTGAATATAGGAATACCCGGCTCTGGCCAATCCGACTGCGCCGTGCTGACTCATGCCGACGCCGTGACCCCAGCCGAAGGTGACGATGATGAAGGTATTTCTCATCTGCATGACCTGCGACATATCCGGGTAGATGTACATTTTCTGATTGCTGATGACATTGTAGCCGTTGTTGTCGGCGATGACGGGAACCGCTTCGTCGGGACTGCCGGCGTCGTCCGTCGTCAGCTTATCCTGAATCAGGGGCACCGTGGTTGGTTCTGTGAGTTCTTCCTCCTGAATGATAACGGAGGAATGGATTCGGCTTTGCGCAATTTTTGCGTCGTGAGCCGTGATCTGACCATCGCCGTCGAGATCGGCTCTCTGCGGAAAGGATTTCGGATAATCATCGGAAAGAGCGGCGCAGTAGCTGAGAATATACGCGACGTCAGAAAGTGAAATTACGCCGTCTCCGTTGATATCGCCGCTTTCGGCTTTCCCAAACAGGGGAGCGTCCGATGAGACCGCGGCAACGGTGCATAGCAGCAGAACCGGGAACAGAAGAAGAAACTTACCTGCTGTTTTCGGAATGGCGGCGAAAACCTGTCGGAACTTTTTGCATTCTTTGGATAAAGCGTTCATGGCAAAACCGTGTTAAGAGAAAAACGGCAGGGTCGAGAAAGAAGATGCGACGTAGGTCAGGAAGAAAGTCGTCGCAAAAAGCAGAATATAGATGAGAATATGAATTCCGTGGACGGCCGCCTTGGGCTTTAAGCATTTCAGCTCTTCTTCCGTCATCTCCGGTGCGCCGGCGATCTCCTGTGCGAGCATCAGGAAAAATTCAATGACGACGGTATTCATGAAGTCCTCATGCGATTCGTCGCGGACGGACGACAGCGTACGGATGGTCGCGGTCCGTCTGTTGGAGATGATGATAGTCGCGGTGTAATTGCCGGCTGCGTCCCGTTCACCTTCCATGACGGCGGCACCGAAACGGCATTCGTAGTACTCTGCCGCATGGACGGCAGCATTCTGACTCATGTTTTTGCCGACGATTTTGCCGCTGAACGGCGCATAGGAAATATGATCGTTGAAGCATTCGATTTTTTTGCCGGCATGCGCAATATATTTGCACATCGGCGTGTTGGAAACGGCAACCTGAATATCGGTTCCCTCTAATTGATCGGACAGCACGTCGGCGGCATAGGAGATTTCAAAATCATTGAAATTGGGAAGATTGACGCGGCAAATTCGCTGTATGTAGGGGAAGACGAACTTTTTCATGGTGATGAAGGTTCTGTCCTCCGAGAAAGGCAGAAATAAAACACATTGACTTCTGGATCGGACGGCAAAGCCAGGGAAAAGACCGTCGGAAAGTGCGAACGGCGTCGCGTTTTTCGGCATGAGCGCGTGCATCATATAGCGTTCGCTGTTGGGGATCACGCGGAGCTTTTGCAGCGCCGATTCGTTGTGAATCATTTCAAAGCGGAACGCCTTGCAGATGCAACGCTTGGCTTCGTGATAGAGCTCGTCGGAGGCGAAAAGCGCGATGATCTCGTTTGTTTTCAGCGCGGCGGCGATTTCGGGCAGACCGGCCTGTACGGAATCGTAAACGGACGGATAGTCGGATTGCGTTCCCGTTACGGCGGAAAATGACTGCATGATCACGCTTTCGAGTTTCTGATAGGCGGGATCTGTGTAATCGCCGAACACGATCGTTTTGATATTCATATGAAGTTCCTCTCCTGTTGATGCTGATTGTCAGAGCCGATTTTCGTGCATTTTTTTTGCGGAAAAATCATTCGGGAACCCACTGGTAGGCACCGATGAACGGATTGGATTGATTGTGTTCGTCGTACCATACCTGCGGATAGCGCACGTTGTTATTCTTCATGGCTTTTGAGGTGTCGACTGCGGTGCTCTCTCCGGAACGGACCAGCCGACCCACGACGGCCAGACGTCCCATATCGGTGGATTTGATCTCATACGAGCAGGTGGACAGGATAAGCAGCTTATCGTCCTTGTTGATATCGACGCCGGTGTCGTAAAGCTTTCGTTCGTCGATCGCTTCGATAAATTTCATGAAATTCTCGTCGCTCGTAAAGGTGCAGATCGGGTAATTAAAGAGGTAACCGTTGTCCCCCTCGGGATAACCGTTCGTGATGAAGACGGCGTAGACTTTGAAATAATAATCTTCAAAAAGAGTGCTGTACTGAATGATGGGAGACTCTTTGAAGCCGTCGATTGTATAGTATTTTTCGAGCTGTGCAAAGGACAGCTTATCTCGCATATTATGCCCGTAAATGGTGTTGTTGCGGTCGAGTGATGATCCGGTGTTGCGGCATTCCAGATAGGGATTTCCGTATTTATCGTATTTTTTATAGAAGTTATGGCGCAGATAGAAATCCTCTTCGCCTGTTTCTTTATTCCGTTCCTCCGGACGGTGAAGCACCGCGGTATCAATATTGGTTCCGGGAACGGTAAGCCAGCCGACCAAATCCTGATTCTGCGCATACAGCTCGGCAAATTTGATATTCATGCCGTCGGGGAAATCGATGTCCGGATATTTCGCCCGGATGGCTGCCCACCTGGCATCCGTCTCATCGGTTTCCGGTTCCGTGATATGCCCTTTCAGATCGTTCTGCATGGAAAGCTGATTTTTGTGCTGAACGTAGTTGTCGATGAAATAGCCGAAGCAGATGAGCACAAGGATGGCGGAAAGATCCATCACGATCTTGCGGATAACTTCCTTTGCGGGATCGCCTTTCCACGGCAGAAATGCGCTGAAAAAGCTCCTTGCCCGATCTTTCGCCGTCGGTTTGTAGTGCTGAAGCGGTTGCTTCGCGACGTTTTTCTCCGTCTTTTTGTCCGCAGTTTCGCTTTTCGGCTCCGTCTTTTTGGCGGGAGGCGTTACGGGAATATCCTCTGCCGAGCTTTGCCGGTGGCTGAGTTCGCTGTAGGCTTTGGCAAAGGCACCGGGATCTTCTTTTTTCGGCGCAGAACTGCTGGCAACGCGTCTTGCGGCGGCATTGCGCTGGCGTTTGGCGTAGATGGATTCCGTTTCGGGTTCCTGATAGATGATGCGTCTGCCCTGAGGTCCCTCCGGTACGTCTTCCTCATCCCCGTAAACGACGCGAACGCCGGCACCCGGATTTCCGGCGTCATAGATGACGCGCGGTGTACGGGCGGGACGGTTATTCTTTGGTGGCTGATAGGAGCCGGCCCCTGTTGTCATCTTATGGGAAGCATAAGGAGATGACGAGGAAACGGGAGCTGTTTTGCGTTTGCTCTCGTTTTCAAAGGGCAGTCCGTATTTCTTGGAAAGAACGCGGAGCTCCGATAAGACGTCTTCATCAGACATCATTTCGGTCTGAGCTTGTGGTTTCTCATTGTCTGCCATTTGTCATCCACCTTTCTTTTAATGATAACAGGATAAGGGATCAGTCGTTGCTCGGCACCCATTTGGATGCGTTCCGGTATGGATTGGAGCCGCCAAAAACGTCGTAATAAAGCTGGGGATAGCGCACGTTGTCGTTCTCCGATGCCAGAGACGTATCCACGTCTTCACTCTCGCCGTCGCGCACAAGTCTTGCGATGACCGCAAAACGGGCGTTCTCCAATGAGCCGTTCCGGTCGAAGAAGTAAGTACAGGTTGAGAGTGTCAGAACCTTGTCGGTCGGCTGCACGTCGACGCCTGTATGGATATAGCTGCGCTGCTGGATTTCATCGTAAAATTCCATAAAGTTGTTGTTGCCCATCTGCGTCGCAACATAGTAGAATAAATAGCCGTTGTCGCCTTCGGAGTTGCCATTGGTATGGAATGCGGCGATGACCTTCCACTTGTAATCCTTATAAAGCGTGTTAAATTCGATCACGGGATTCTCTTTGTAGAAATCGAGATTCCGGTAGTTGTGCAGTTCGTCAAAAATCAGCTTGTTGTCAAAATTATGACCGTAAATGACGGTATTGCGGCTGAGCTGATTGATGGAATCATCTTTATCCAGAAACGGAATGCCGTATTTGGTGTAAGTATCGTAATTATCGTGTTTCAGATAATAGGAGTTGTTATCGGTTTTGTATACCGGGGTGTCGATGCTTGTTCCCGGGACGGTGAGCCAGCCTGCGAAGTCAGTATTCTGGGCGTACAGCTCCTTGTATTTTTCCTGAATGCCGTCGGGAAAATCGACATTGTAGATCTGCTGATAGGCGAAGGGGGATTCGCAGGACGCGCTGTTCATATCGGCGGAGACGATGACCGACTGTCCTTCTTTTATGTCAGGCGTTTCGTCGGTTTTTTTGCGTGAACCTATGAGCAGATAGACGCACGATGCCGCAAAGAGCATTACTGTCAGTATAATCAGAAAGATGAAAAGAATCTTGAATTTTTCGTCGTTCGGATTGTCCTGCGTCACTTTCGGCGCGACGGTCGGCACGCTCAGGCTGCTGAGTTCCTTATCGGCTTCTTTCTGCGCAGAAAAAAGCTCATCGTCCAGCGTCCGGCGGTTTTCTTCTTTGCGCTCCTGATAGGCGGCGCGGAAAATGTCCGTCTCTTCTGTTGCACGGGGCGTTGCCGCGATTCCGGCAACGGGTTGCCTTTGATTGTCGGTCGGTTTTTCTGCCATGGTTTACACCGCCTTTTCTTGCAGAATCACTTCGTAAACGAATTTCAGTGCTTCGTTTGCCGCTGCATTCCGGTTGTTTTCCCGTATGTTGACGGAAAAACGGTTGTTCAGCTTTTTAGTAAAAACAGTATTCTCATAGAAAACGGCAATCCAGATGAGACCGACGGGTTTGTCGGTTCCGTCGGACTCCGGCCCTGCGATGCCGCTGATGGCGACGGTCACATCGGCTCCGGAGAGCTTTTGCACGCCCACGGCCATTTCCCGTACCGTTTGCTCGCTCACTGCGCCGTATTGCCGCAGCGTTTCCTCGCGAACGCCCAGAAGCGATTCCTTGATGCGGTTTGCATAGGAGACGACGCCGCATTCAAAGACGGCGGAGGCACCGCTGATGTCTGTAATCAGTTTTGCTGTCAGACCGCCGGTGCAGGATTCGGCTGTGGCGATTTTGAGATTTCTCTCAAGAAGTGCCTGTACCGTTTTTTTCGCGTAGTTTTCCATCATTATAATTTCTCGCAGATGTTCCGCGCCACGACAACGCCTGTGACGGACGCCTGCATCAGACCTCTTGTGATGCCCGCACCATCGCCGATGGCGTACAGACCGTTGACCGCCGTCTCAAAGTTGCTGTCAACCTTGACCTTGGAGGAATAGAATTTGACCTCCACGCCGTAGAGCAGGGTGTTCTTGGAATACAGACCCGGAGCGACTTTGTCGAACGCCCTGAGTGCTTCGATGATGCTGGTCAGATGGCGGTGCGGCAGGACGAAGGATAAGTCTCCGGGCACGGCCGTCGTCAACGTGGGACGGGTCGTGGATTTGCGCAGTCTTGATTCGTCGGTACGGCGTCCCATGAGCAGGTCACCCAGACGCTGCACGATGACGCCGCCGCCGGTCAGCATATTGCCGAGCTGTGCGATATAGCGGCCGTATTCGATCGGCTGATCGAACGGCTGGGTAAATCTTGTGGAGACAAGCAACGCGAAGTTCGTGTTCTCCGTGTGGGAGCCTTCGTCCGCATAGCTGTGACCGTTGACAACGGCAATGCTGTTCTTGAAGGTGTTGTTGAAGCCGGCGTTGTAGTGCTCTTCGCTGACGATGCCGCCGGGATTCATGCAGAAGGTGCGGACTTTATTCTCGAACGTATCCGAATAGTAGACCATCTTCGCTTCGTACAGATGCTTTGTCAGGTCGTCCATGACGGAATTGGGGCATTCGACGCGGACGCCGATGTCTACTTCGTTATTTGTGATTTCAATGTTGTTCTTTTTGGCGATAGAGTTGAGCCAGTCCGCACCGCCGCGGCCGGGAGCCGCTACAACGAAATCCGCCGAGACTTCTTCTTTTTCGCCCTTTTTGTTCGTCAGAACCGCGCCGACGGCTTTGTTGTTCTCGTTGATCACCGGGTCGGCGTGTGTGCCGCTCATAAAGGTGAAGCCCGGCATCGTGGCGAGATGATCGTACATCGCTTTGAGCACGTCGTAGGAATATTCCGTTCCCATATGACGGACGGGGCAGCGAATCAGTTTGATGTTGTGACGCGAGCACTCATAAGCGATCTCGTCGGCTTTTTTATCGGACAGACCGAAGACTTCCTTTGGCGCGCCGAAATCTAAGTAAACGGAATCCGCGTAATGGATTAAATCACGAACGGTTCCGACAGGCAGATAGTCTGTCAGATTGCCGCCGACTTCTTCGGAAAGAGAGAGCTTGCCGTCCGAGAACGCGCCGGCACCTGCCCAGCCGCTCATGATATTGCAGGGATTGCAGCGGACGCATTCCCCTTTGCTTCTGGCCGGACAGGCACGCTTGGCAATAGCCATGCCTTCGTCGGCGATCAAAACTTTGAATTCCGGTGAGTTCTTCCGGTAAAGCTCAAGAGCCGTGAAGATACCGGCCGGTCCCGCTCCGATAATGACAACGTTATAATGCTTCAACTTTAACACTCCTGTTTTGACAGAATAATTCCAATGATAACAATACTCAATATAGTATAACACAAAGCGTATGCAAAGTACAAGTACAAATTGAAAAAAGATAGAGAAGAAAAAGGGAAAGATTTTGGTGAAATCCATTGAGACGCGGAAAATCTTTCCCCCGAAAAAAGCCCCGGCGAATCCTCGCCGGAGCTTGGTTTTATCAAGAGTGATCAGAAATCGCGGTTCAGAAATCAGTCATCCTTTTTCTTGAGCGCGACAACTGCGATGCCGGCAGCCATCAGAACTGCTGCAGCAGCAACACTAAGAACGGTCTCGCCGGTCTGCGGGATCGAATTGGGTACAGACGGATTTGTCGCAGGGGCTGCGGTGGTCGGAGCGGCTGTCGTGGGAGCTGCGGTGGTCGGAGCAGCCGTCGTGTTGTTCTGGCCGTTGTCCGTGATCTTGTCGCTGATGCCGTTGAAAGCGTCAAGCAGCTTGTCGGGATCGAAAACTTCAAGATACAGCGCGTTCTGGATGTCTTTCATCAGCGTTTTGCCGTATTTGAGCTGCGTGCCGCCGAGATTGTGGAAGAAACCGATGGAGTAGATCATATAATCGGGCCACATACCGGCTGCCGTGGAGTAGACCGCGTTGCCGTACTTATAGTACATGGAGCTGTCTTTGCTGGTGTATTTGCCGCTGGAAAGCGTTGCGCCGACGTTGGGCAGACCGTCCGCCATCACGACGACATGCTTGGTTGCGTCATCGTTGCCGTATTTCTCGTTCAGCTCCTTGACGGCCATCAGCGCGTCGTACATCGCGGTGCTGCCTTTGGCCTTGAAGCTGTCGATGGTGTTTGCAAGCTCGGCGTAATCCTTGGAGAAGGAGTAGGTGTCGACATCGGTGCCGTAGGTGACGATGGCGATTCTGTTGTCGCCGGTTTTGTCGTTCAGCATCGTGGCGCAGAACTGCTTGGCGGCGTCTTTCATCTTCGTGATCGGCGTACCGCTCATGCTGCCGGAAATGTCGAGCACAAGATAAATGTCGCGTGCGCCTTTGAAGTTCGTGATGGTGTCGCCGGCGGTGTCGGTGTTGTTAAGGGACGAGTTGTCCTTGATAACTGTGGTGGATTCCGCGGATGCCATGCAGGCCATAGCGGTGAAAGCAAACATCATGGCCAGAATCACGGAAACGATCTTGGCAAAAGATTTTTTCATAAAAACTTACCTCCGAATTTGTAATATTTTTACACTTAGATTATACCATAAAATGCTGCACTGTCAATGTCTTTTTTGTAAACTTATTCTTTTTTTAAGAAAATTTCCAGCACGGGAACGATCTGCTCCGGCTTTTTGACAGGAAGCGACACGACGATGTCGCCGTCCTTTTCTTCATAAAGCAGTTCGGACGCGTCATGCAGGAATTGTATGTATTCGACCTTGCCCGCAAGATGCGGCAGCTTCAGATGAATAAAGGGATAGGCGTAGAGATGGCAGTAGAGTCTGTCGTCGTTCTGCGTGTAGCGCGTATCGGACGGTGCAGGAAAATCGGACTGCGTGCAGCCGTAGATGCTGCGGCTGTTGAAGTGCATCCAGCTTCCGATGGCCTGCAAGGCGTTTTCGGCGCGCTTGTCAAAATAGCCCCGTGCCGTCGGGCCGACGTTCAGCAGCAGATTGCCGCCGAGTGAAACGGTGTTGACGAGCATACGGATGAGTTGTTCGGGGGATTTCCATGATTCCTCGTCCCGGTGATAGCCCCAGGAGCCGGAGAAGGTCTGGCACGCCTCCCATACGACGCGCTGACCGTTGTCGTCTCGCACCCATTCCGTCGGCTGCACCTGTTCGGGCGTCCAGAGATCCTGATCGATTCCCGTCCGGTTATCAATGATGATGCCCGGAGCCAAACGGCGCGCCGTTTCGAGAAGCTTTTCGGCCTCCCATTCGTCTTTACCTTTACCGCCCAATTTGACGCCGTGCGGATTGGTGTAGGTGGAATTGGGATAGGAAAAATCAAACCAGAGAATGTCGATCTTGCCGTAATTCGTCAATAGCTCCGTGACCTGATCGCGCATATACTGTGCGTATTTTGTCATGTCGCGGCCGCGGTTCATCTCTTCGACGTTCTCGTCGTCGCGTCTCGGGTGCAGGGAGTCGATCGGGAAATCGGGATGATGCCAGTCGATCAGGGAATAGTAAAAGCCGACGTGCAGACCCGCCTCACGGAACGCCTCGACATACTCTTTGACAAGATCGCGTCCGCAGGGTGTGTTGGTCGCCTTATAATCGGTATAGCGGCTGTCGAACAGGCAGAACCCCTCGTGGTGCTTCGTCGTCAGCACCGCGTATTTCATGCCGGCTTCCTTCGCCTGACGCGCCCATTCTTTTGGCGCGAACAGGTCGGGATCGAAATGCTCAAAATATTGTTGATATTTTTCCTCTGTGATCTTTTCGTTCGTCTTGACCCATTCGTGACGGGCCGGCAGCGCGTACAGTCCCCAGTGGATAAACATACCGAAGCGGTCGTGCGTAAACCACGAGGTATCGCCGAATGTCTTTCTGATCTCGTCTTTCATCATAGAACCTCCGAAAAATCATTTCACCTTACTTTTAACATACCGGGATAATTTTGTCAATATAAAAATTTCCGTGAGTTTGTAAATTTGTGTTGAAGTTTTGCTCATTTCATTATATAATAAAATGACATGAAAAGGATGTGAAGAATTTTTATGAAGAAAATCAATATCACGATTGCCGGCGTGCCGTACCTGATCGCGACGGATGACGATCCGGCCTATGCCATAAATCTCACGGAGGAGATCGAAGCGCGCATTCAGGCGCATATGCCGGACGGCAGCTTTGTTTCGCCGACGCAGGCGACCGTGCTGACGCTGCTCGAATATGCCGACGAGGCGAAAAAAGCGTCCGAAGAAGCCGCCGCCGCGAAGGTGCAGCTCAAGGAGTATCTCGCCGACGCCGCACAGGCAAAATCCGAGCGCGATATGCTCAAGCGTGAGCTGGCAAAACTGAAAAAAGGCGGTCAGAACTGATGGAGACCCTGAAAATCAAAAAACTGAATCCGAACGCCGTGCTGCCGAAACGGGCTACCGAAGGGAGCGCGGGCATGGATCTGTACGCCTGTATCGAGAGCCCCGTTACCGTGCAGCCGCATGAATGCGTCAAATTCCCCACGGGACTTGCCATCGCGCTGCCGTCGCCCGCATACGGCGCGTTCATTTTTGCGCGCAGCGGACTTTCCGTCAAACACGGTCTTGCGCCGGCAAATTGCGTCGGCGTTGTGGACAGCGATTACCGCGGAGAGGTGGTCGTGGGACTTGTCAATCAGTTTGAAGAACCGTATACGGTAGAGCCCGGCGAACGCATCGCGCAGCTCGTCATTCTGCCGGTAAGCCTTTTAGAGCCTGAAGAGGTCGAGGAGTTAGACGATACCGAACGCGGTGCAGGCGGCTTCGGCTCTTCGGGTAGAAAATAAACAGGTCGGGACAAAGATATGGTAAAAATCAATCCGAAATCCTATGCGTCGGTCTTTGCGTTGCCGACGGACGTCGCAGACAAGCATCTTCGTATGGCGGGAAAAGCCCAACTGAAGGTGCTTTTGTGGCTGTACCGCAATCCGGCGGCGGCGATTGATCTTGCGGTCATTTCCAAAGATACGGGAATTCCCGCAGATGAGATCGACGATGCAATGCTCTACTGGGTGAATGCCGGACTGCTGACAAATACGGACGATAAAGAGACTACGGCAGAGCCGTCCGAACCGTCCGCATCGGAAAAACTGCGCGCACAGACGACGCCGGAAACGAAAACTCCCGAACCGGAAAAGCAACCGGAGAGAAAAAACGAAAAGCCGCCTCTTGTCAAGCCCACCATCAAAGACGTTGCACAGCGGCTTTCCGAATCCGACGATATCCGTTCGCTGTTTGCGGAGGTACAGGAGTCGTTCGGACGGACGATCGGCTACGATGTGCAGGCGAATTTACTGGTTTTGTATGATTATTATTCGCTGCCGGCCGAAGTGATCGTCATGCTGTGCAATTATGCGAAGACCATCGGCAAGCAGGGCTCCGTCGCGTATATCATGAAAATGGGCGCCGCATGGGCGGAGCAGGAGATCAACACCTTTGAGCGCGCCGCCGAAAAGATCGCGAGAATGGAAACCGCGGATAAAATCTGGTCGGAATTTCGCCGCATGACGGGCATTGAGAATCCGCGTCCGACTGCGAAACAGACCGAATATCTCGAAACTTGGGTGAGTACCTACGGCTTCGATACGGAGATGATCGCGCTGGCGTACGAACGCGCCGTTGAGAAAAAGGGAAGCATTCATTTCGGCTATATGAACGGCATTCTGCGTTCGTGGCACGAAAGCGGCTATAAAACGACCGAAGACGTGGAACGCGCGGAACGGGAATTTGCGGGTCAGCAGGAACAGAAACGGACATCTGCTGCAAAGAGCACGAAACATCAGCAGTCGCCGCCGTCATTTGATATTGAATTGGCGCGGCAACGCAGTTTGGCACTTGACCCGACAAAGACAAAAAAAGGACAGTGATTCTATGGCATATAATGAAAAACTACTGCGGCTTGCAAGTGAAAGAATCGAACAGCGCAAGCGAAATGCCGAGGAAGCCGCCTCGTTGCGTCATGATCAGGTCGCGCGGAAAGCACCTGAAATTCTGCTGCTCGAAGACAAGATGCGCAAGTCTGCTTACGGTCTGATCAAGGTCATCGGCATGGGAGATAAAGCGGCGCAGTACATCGAAAAACTTCGCGATGAGAATTTAGCGGCGCAGGCGGAGATCAGGCAGATTCTGGAAAGGCTCGGGTATGCCGAAAACTATCTTGAGCCGGTCTATACCTGTCCCGTTTGCAGCGATACCGGGTTTCATGACGGCAAGCTCTGCAAATGCCATATCGAACTGCTTAAGCAGCTTTCCTATGAGCAGCTCTGCAAAAAATCACAGCTTAAGCTTTCTTCTTTTGAGGATTTTAATCTTGCGTATTATCAATATAATAAAGATACATATAGCATGATGAATCGAATTTTTGAATTTTGCAAGAATTACGCAGAGGGCTTTGATCGCAATTCCAATAGCGTAATGATGTACGGTGAAACGGGACTGGGCAAAACGCATCTGTCATTGGCTATTGCCGGAGAAGTGATTCAAAAAGGTTTTGGCGTCGTCTACGGTTCGGTGCAGAACTTGTTCGGCGATGTGGAAAAGGAGCATTTCGGCAGAAGCGATGAGCCGGACGGCACGACGGAAAAAATGCTGCTCGAATGCGATCTGCTGATTTTAGACGATCTGGGTGCGGAGTTTACGACGAATTTTGTGACCGCCACACTAAACAATGTGATCAGTACTCGACTGCTGACATCCCGACCAACAATCATCAGCACCAATCTTGACATAAGTGAGTTATACGAAAGATATTCCAAACGAATTACATCAAGATTTTTGGGGGAATATACCATTCTCTCGTTTGTCGGAAAAGACGTTCGACAGTTAAAAGGATAGATTTATGTATAATTTAACCGATATTGCAGTCATCAAAAAAATCATGGCGAAAAACGGCTTTTCGTTTTCCAAAGCGCTCGGACAGAATTTTATCGTGGACGCGGATGTGTGTCCCGAAATCGTCCGCCGTTCGGGGATTGACGAAGAATCCGGCGTACTCGAGATCGGACCCGGTGTCGGCGTGCTGACGCAGGAGCTCGCAAAAAAGGCGAAAAAAGTCGTCGCGCTTGAGCTTGACACACGTCTGATCCCCGTTTTGGAGGACACGCTCGGCGATTTTGACAACGTGGAGGTCATCAACGCCGATGTGATGAAGATCGACCTGAAAAAACTGATTGCAGAGAGCTTCGCGGACTGCCCAAATCTGCACGTCTGCGCGAATCTGCCGTATTATATCACGTCGCCGATCCTGATGCTTCTGCTTGAGAGCCGTCTGCCGTTCCGGGCGATCACCGTCATGGTGCAGAAAGAAGCCGGAGAGCGGCTGTGTGCCGCAGTCGGTTCCCGCGAAGCCGGCGCCGTCTCCGTGGCGGTCTCGTATTACGCCGAAGCCGAAGAGCTGTTTTTCGTGTCGCGCGATTCCTTTCTGCCGCCGCCGAAGGTGGACAGCGAGGTTATCCGCCTGACGATCCGCGAAAAACCGGAATTCGAGCCGACAGACGAAAAATTTTTCTTCGCGACGGTTCGCGCCGCGTTCTCACAGCGCCGGAAGACCGCGCAGAACGGTCTGTCTTCCGGGCTCGGCATGGCGAAAGATGTCGTCGGTCAGGCGATGCAGAACGCGGGGCTCAGTACGAACGTCCGCGCCGAAAAGCTGACGATGGAAGAGCTGTACCGCTTAAGTGAAGAACTATACAAATTGAGGTAACAATATGGTGACAAGAGGAAAATTTATCGTGATCGAGGGTCTGGACGGCTCGGGGAAAACGACGCAGACGAGAATCATAACGGACAAGCTGACGGCAAAGGGCATCACCGTCGTCAATCAGGCGGAGCCGACGCCGCATGAGTTCGGCAGAATGTGCCGCGAAGCACTCTCCGGCCGCCGCAAATGCAAAAAGAGCCAGCTCGCACTGCTCTTTACCGCCGACCGAATTGACCACAATGTCAACGAAGAAGACGGCATCGCCGTGCATCTGCAAAAGGGCGACACCGTCATTTCGGATCGGTATTATTATTCGACGCTGGCCTATCAGGGCGTTGACGTCGGTATGGACTGGCTGCGGCATTTGAACCTCGACTGCGAGGACATCCGCAAGCCCGATTTGTGTATTTTCCTTGACCTGACGCCTGAAAAGAGCATGGAGCGCATCCGCGCAAACCGCAGTGCGGACGAGCTTGAAATCTATGAAACGGAAGACTATCTGACCAATATCCGCAAACGCTTTTACAATGTGATCGATTCGCTGAAGGACGGCGAGAATATCGCGGTCATCAACGCCGACGGCACGGTCGAAGAGGTCGCCGAGAAAATAGAAAAAGCGGTGCTCGCTCTGTACGCATGAGCCTGAGAGAACGAGCCGAAAAGCTCAAAACGGATATCCCGGCGCTGTTCCTGGCGCTGAAGCACAAACGGACGCCGCTTCCTGCGAAAATCATAGTCGCCATCACCGTCGCATATGCGCTCTCGCCCGTCGATCTGATCCCGGATTTTATCCCGGTTTTCGGCTATCTGGACGACGTCATTCTCTTGCCGGCGCTCATCGCGCTGACGATCCGGCTGATCCCGGAAGACGTGCTCACGGAATGCCGCGAACAGGCAAAAGAAATGTGGCAGGACGGAAAACCGAAAAAATGGTTTTACGCCCTGCCGATTGTTTTCGTCTGGCTTTTGCTGATTTTTGTGATTGTCAAAGCCGTTTTTTTCTGAGAAAGGAGAAGCCTATGCGGATCATCCCCTTTGATAACCGCTACCGCGACGATATGATTTTTATGATCCTCGAAGCCAAAAACGCGCTTGGCCGCGTTCCGGGGTTGAACGAGGATCTTCTGGATATTCAGAAGTATTATTTTGATAAGGGCGATTTCTTCTGGCTCGCGCTTGACGACGCGGACAGGGTGGTCGGCAGCGTCGGCTATTCGACGCAAGCAAACGGCAAGGACGTTACGCTTCACCGTT
This sequence comes from uncultured Clostridia bacterium, assembly GCA_945912145.1. GTDB lineage: Bacteria > Bacillota > Clostridia > Oscillospirales > Acutalibacteraceae > UBA1081. The sequence continues at coordinate 58,862 of CAMEBF010000005.1, forward strand.
TGTTTGTCAAATGTGACCGCAAGCATCAGGGGATCGGCACTGCGCTGCTGCGCACGGCGGAATCGCACCTGAAAGAACGGAAGAAAGAGACGGTTTATCTCAATCTCGGTATCGGCGAAGAGTGGTTTGAATCGCGTTTTTTTTATACGAAACACGGCTATACCGAGTACGAGCCGAACCGCATGAAAAAGACCCTGTGAACGGGAACATGCGCGCCGTTTGTTCCTGTTTTTTACAAGTCCCTCTTGACAGGGACTGTTTTTTTATGGTATGTTTAGTAAGAAAAGTTATACAAATCATACTTTTATCACAAAGGAGACAGCAAAAATGGACACACCGCAGGGAAAATATTTATGGACAGCGAAGGTCGGCGAAAAGGGACAGATCGTAATCCCAAAGGAAGCGAGAACGCTTTTCAAAATCAATCCCGGCGATACGGTTCTTCTGCTCGGCGATGTTGACAGAGGCATCGCGCTGGTCAATTATGAGGGGTATATGAAATTTGCCGAGGAGATTCTTGCCGCAGGTCGGGAAGCGGGGAATGACGCATGATTGCGATCGAAACCAAAAATCTCACAAAACGCTTCAAGGAGCGTACTGCCGTCGATTCGCTTTCTCTGACCGTGGAACAGGGGGAAATCTTTGCTCTGCTCGGTCAGAACGGCGCGGGAAAATCCACCACGATCCGGATGCTTTCCTGCCTGACGGCGCCGACGTCGGGCGACGCGTTTGTTTTCGGGCACAGCGTCGTTTCGGACGAACAGAACGTGAAAAAGATGATCAATGTCTCGCCGCAGGAGACGGCGGTCGCGCCGAAGCTGTCCGTCCGTGAAAATCTCGAGCTGACCGCGAGACTGTACGGCATGGATAAAAAAACGGCAAGGGAGAAGACGGAGGAAATACTTCACGGTTTCTCGCTTCTTGATCGCGCGTCGGAGCGCGCCAAAAAGCTTTCCGGCGGTATGCAGCGCAAACTCAGCCTCGCGATGGCGCTCATTTCCGAGCCAAAGGTGCTGTTTCTCGATGAGCCGACCGTCGGTCTGGACGTCCGGGCAAGGCGAGAGCTCTGGAAGCTGATCGAATCGCTCAAGGGAAGCATGACCATTCTGCTCACAACGCATTATCTGGAGGAAGCCGAAGCGCTCGCCGACCGCATGGTTATGATGAACGGCGGCAAAGCGGCTGCATTGGGCACGGCGGCACAGATCAAAGAAGCCGCCGGAACAGACGATTTTGAAGAGGCGTTTCTGCGCCTGACAGAGGAGGGGAGAGCATGAGACTGTCTGCGTTTGCGTCGCGTGTCGCGAAAGAGATCATCCGTGATCCGTTGAGTATCGTATTCGGCGTCGGGTTTCCCGTCGTGCTGCTGATTTTTATGACGCTGCTGAAAAAATCCGTTCGCGGTATGCCGGCTGAGATGTTCACGCTTGAAACCTTCACGCCGGGCATGATCGTTTTCGGGCTGTCGTTTCTCATGCTGTTTCTCGGTATGCTCGTCATGAACGACCGCAATTCGTCTTTTCTGCCGCGTCTGTACGCGTCGCCGATGACGGCGGCGGATTACGTCTTCGGCTATCTGCTGCCCATGATTCCTTTGGGGCTTCTGCAAACGGTTTTCTGCTTTGTCACAGCGGTGATTTTAGGGTTGAAGCCGGGCGTTTCCATGCTCGCCGTTTTGGGACTTATGATCCCCGTGACGCTGATGTTCGCTTCATTGGGACTGCTGCTCGGTGCGGTTTTCAGCACGCCGGCTCTCAACGGCGTCGGTTCGATTATCATCAATCTCTCCGCGCTGTTGAGCGGAACCTGGTTCAGCCTCGAGATGGTCGGCGGCAAATTCAGAACCTTCTGTCTTTGCCTGCCGTTTGCGCACGCCGTGAATGCCGTTTCCGGCGCGATGACGGGCAATTTCGACGGCCTTGCGGTCGATCTCGTCTGGATTTTCGGCTATACGGCACTTTTCCTGATTCTCGGCGCGCTGATCTTCCGCAAACGAATGAAAAATTGAAGAAAGCAAAAAAAGTCCGTTTGCGCGGGCTTTTTTTCTTTTGCCTGTAAAAATCCGTTCAGACCGGAGTCGTTCCTTATTGACATCTTCACCGTTTGGGTATATACTTATAGTGATTATATATAGGCAGGAGTGTTTTTATGTTTCAGTTCCCCATCGGCGTCATCATTGACAGCTTCAAATGCGATCTGCGCGAAGCCGTTGTCAAGGCGGCAAAGCTCGGTGCGCAAGGCATTCAGGTATATGCGTCACGCGGCGAAATGGCGCCCGAAAATCTGACGCACGAAAAGAGAAAGGAATTTGTCAGTCTTGTCCGCGATAACGGTCTTGTGATCTCCGCTCTGTGCGGCGATTTGGGCGGCGGCGGATTCACCGTTCCCGAAAATAATAAATGGAAAGTCGAAAAATCCAAAGAGATTCTTGATATGGCGAAGGAAATGGGCGTTGACATTGTCACGACCCATATCGGCGTCGTGCCGGAGGATCCGGAGCACGATCGCTATAAGATCATGCAGGAGGCGTGCTATCAGCTTGCGGAATACGCCGATCAGCTCGGCTCGCATTTTGCCGTCGAGACCGGCCCCGAAACGTCGGCAACGCTCAAAAAGTTCCTCGATTCGCTTGGCTCCAAGGGCGTCGGCGTCAATTTAGATCCTGCCAATCTCGTCATGGTCACGGGAGACGATCCCGTCGGCGCGGTACATAATCTCAAGGATTACATCGTGCACACCCATGCGAAGGACGGCAAACAGCTCTTCTGGCGCGATCCTGAGATCGTCTACGGCATCAAGAAGGACGTCATCGTGACGGATTCCTCCTTTATCGAAGTGCCGCTCGGCGAAGGCAGCGTCGATTTTCCGGCGTATCTGAAGGCGCTCGAAGAGATCGGCTACCGCGGATTCCTCACCATCGAACGCGAGGTCGGCGACGATCCGGCGGCTGACATCGGCTCTGCCGTCGTCTTCCTGCGGGACATCATTGCGAAAAATTAACACAGTTAGGACAGGATTATGAAACTTTGGGCAGGACGCTTCTCCAAAGAAGCCGACAAAATTACAAATGATTTTAACGCATCCATCGGTACGGATAAAAGAATGTACCGCGAGGATATTGAGGGGAGTATCGCCCATGCGGCGATGCTCGGCAAGCAGGGCATTATTTCACCCGAAGATGCCGACGCGATTATCGGCGGTCTGAACGCAATCAAAAGTGAGATCGAAAGCGGCAAACTGGAAATTGACCCGACGGCGGAGGACATTCACACCTTTGTTGAGGGGGAGCTGACGCGCCGCATCGGCGACGCCGGCAAACGCCTGCATACCGCGAGAAGCCGGAACGATCAGGTCGCGCTGGATATTCGGCTGAATCTGATGAAAGAATGCGACGCGGTGGACGAGCTGCTGCATCACATCATCGGCACGCTGGCCGATATGGGCGAACGCTATGCCGACGCCGTCATGGCGGGCTATACGCATTTGCAGCGTGCGCAGCCTGTGACATTCGGGCATTATATGCTTGCGTACGCCGAAATGTTTTTGCGTGACCGTGAGCGTCTGGCGGACTGCAAAAAACGCATGGCGCGTTCTCCTTTAGGCGCCTGCGCGCTCGCCGGCACGACCTATCCGACGGATCGCTATCAGACGGCGGAAGCACTCGGTCTTTCCGACATCTGCCACAATTCGCTTGATGCCGTTTCCGACCGCGATTTCATCATCGAGCTATCCTCGTGTCTGTCGATCATTGCGGTGCATCTCTCGCGTTTTTCCGAAGAGATCATTCTCTGGTGCTCGCATGAATTTCGCTATATTGAGCTTGACGACGCGTTTTCGACCGGTTCGAGTATTATGCCGCAAAAGAAAAATCCCGACATCGCCGAGCTGGTGCGCGGCAAGACGGGACGCGTTTTCGGCGATCTTGTGACGATTCTGACGGTCATGAAGGGGATTCCTCTCGCTTATAATAAGGATATGCAGGAGGATAAGGACTGCATTTTCGACGCCGTCGATACCGTCAAGGCGTGTTTGACGGCGTTTATCCCGATGCTCGAAACGATGACGGTCAAGACCGACAATCTCCGTAAGGCTGCTGCCGGCGGTTTTATCAACGCGACGGACTGTGCCGATTATCTTGTATCAAAAGGTCTGCCGTTCCGCGACGCTTATAAGATCACGGGTAGTCTCGTGGCGTTGTGCATTGAGAAGAACACGACGCTTGAAGACTTGCCGCTTGACGAATACAAGCAATTCTCTCCCGCATTTGACGAGGGAGTCTATGATGCGGTCAATCTCGACCGTTGCGTAAAAGGACGCACTTCGCAGGGCGGTCCTGCGCCTGAAAATGTCCGCGCCGAAGCCAAACGGGTACGGGAGCTTCTGGCACGATGAGACGCAGAAAATCGGATGTAAGCGGCTCGAGATCCATAAAAGACCGGTTCTACGCCGTATCGTATACGCGGATTATTGCCTCCGGCTATCTGCTGCTCGTTTTGCTCGGCACGTTTCTGCTGATGCTGCCTGTCGCCGCAAAGTCGGGTGAATGGACGTCCTTTGCCGATGCGCTGACGACGGCGACATCCGCCTCATGTGTGACGGGGCTTGTTGTTTTCGATACGTTTACGCATTGGTCGCTTTTCGGGCAGTTCGTGCTACTTGGGCTGATCCAGATCGGCGGACTCGGGTATATGACGATTATCACGCTGTTTTCGCTGCTCATCGGACGCAAGATCGGGCTGCGTGAACGCGGGCTTCTGAAAGAAAGCACGAACGCTCTCTCGTTCAGCGGTCTGATTTCCCTGACGAAAAAGATTATCATAGGCACGGTGCTGTTTGAACTAAGCGGTGCGGTGCTCCTCTCGGTTCGCTTTATACCGCTTTTCGGGCCGAAACGGGGTATCTATTACGGCGTTTTCCATGCTGTTTCCGCGTTCTGTAACGCCGGATTCGATCTGATGGGCGTGCTCGAGCCCTACAGCTCTCTGACGCATTTTTCCGATGATGCCTATGTCCTGCTGACGCTCAGCTTCCTGATTTTTATCGGCGGTATCGGCTTTATCGTGTGGGACGATTTTCTCAAACACCGTTTTCATCTTCGCAAATACCGTCTGCACTCTAAAATTGTGTTAGCGACAAGCATGATTCTCAATCTCGGCGGCGCGGCGGCGCTCTATATTCTGGAATATCGCAATCAGCTGTGTGATATGTCTGTATTCGACGGTATCGTCAACGCGCTGTTTGCCTCCGTCACCACGAGAACGGCGGGCTTCAACGCGATTTCCTGTGAACAGTTGACGCCCGGTTCCGTACTTTTGCATCTTCTCTATATGCTTATCGGCGGCAGTCCCGGTTCGACGGCAGGCGGCATGAAGACCACGACCTTTGCGGTGCTGATGCTCGCGGCATGGGCGAATATGCGCAGCTATAAGCACATCAATGTTTTCGGACGCAGGCTCGGCGGCGACATTGTCCGCAAAGCGCTTACGGTTTCGCTGATCTATATGGCACTTGTGTTTGCTTCGTCGATTCTCATCAGTTTTACGAATCCCGCGCTGACGCTCTCACAGATTCTGTTTGAGGTCGCGTCGGCAATCGGAACGGTCGGACTTTCCTGCGGGACGATGGGACAGGTCAATCTGTTCGGACAGATGGTTTTGACGCTGCTGATGTACTGTGGCCGTGTCGGCAGTATGTCGTTCGCGCTGATTTTCACCGAAACCAAACGACCGACTGCCGTAATGATGCCGGAAGAAAAAATCATGATCGGATAAGAATTTTGAATGCAGAATGTAGAATGCAGAATGCAGAATTGCAGCGCGCCGCAGGCATATTATCAAGCGCGAAGCGCTTCCGAAATTCTTAATTCTAAATTCTAAATTCTTAATTCTTCATTCAGTTTTGATATAGGAAAGGAAACGATATGAAAAACATTTTAGTGATCGGTCTCGGTCGGTTCGGCCGTCATCTGGCGCAGAAATTCATCGAGCTTGGCGACGAAGTCATGGTCGTTGACCGTGACGAAGAAGCTGTTCAGGCGATGATGAATACTGTCACGTTCGCGCAGATCGGCGACTGCAAAAAGGAAGAGGTACTGCGCTCTCTCGGTGTCAATAACTTTGACATTTGTTTCGTTTGTATCGGTGAGGATTTTCAGAGCAGTCTGGAGATTACCGACCTGCTCAAGTCCCTCGGCGCAAAATACGTTGTCAGCAAGGCGGGACGCGATATCCACGCCAAATTCCTTCTGAAGAACGGTGCAGACGAGATCGTCTATCCCGAAAAGGATTTAGCGGAAAAAGTCGCCGTCAAATTCAGCTCCAATCATCTTATCGATTATTTTGCGCTGTCCAAGGACGTCGCACTGTATGAGATTTACGTGCCGTCCGACTGGCAGGGCAAGAGCATCAATCATCTAAATGTCCGGACGAAGTATCATCTCAATATTTTAGCCGTGCGCAAAAGGAACGGCGACCTGACGGCGAACCCGGGGCCGGATTACGTTTTCGGCGAGCGGGAACAGATGGTCGTGCTCGGCACGCAGGCGCACGTGCGCAAGTTTATTAAGTAAAGGGGATCGTTATGGCCAAAACCGTTTCAATCCTGAACCAGAAAGGCGGCGTGGGCAAAACGACGACCGCGGTCAATCTTGCTGCAGCCGTCGGTGCAAAGGGCAAAAAGCTGCTCCTCGCCGATATTGACCCGCAGGGAAATTCCACCAGCGGCTTCGGGATCAACAAAAGAGAGATCGGGTGCTCCTCCTACGAGCTTCTGACCGGCGAAGCCAAAGCGTCCGAAGCAATTATCCATACGGCATTCGAGGGTGTGGATCTCATTCCGGCGAAGATGAATTTAGCCGGCGCGGAGCTCGAGATCATCGATCGCAAAAACCGCGAAAGCATTCTCAAACACTCTCTTGCCGAGGTGTGGGAAAACTATGATTATATTTTTCTCGATTGTCCGCCGTCATTGGGACTGATTACGCTCAACGCGCTGACCGCCTCCGACACCTTTTTAGTCCCGATCCAATGCGAATACTACGCGCTTGAGGGACTTTCACAGCTCATGAGTACCGCACGGAAGATCAAACAGATGTACAATCCCTATCTGGAGCTTGAAGGCGTTCTGCTCACGATGTACGACGGCCGTCTGAATCTGACACAGCAGGTCGTCTCGGAGATCAAGCGTTTCTTCCCGAAAAAAGTGTACGCCACCACCATTCCGCGCAATGTCAGGCTTTCCGAGGCGCCGAGCTTCGGCCAGCCCGTGATATATTTCGATAAAAATTCCAAAGGCTCTCTCGCCTATATGGCGCTGTGCGACGAATTCTTATCGCAGCAAAAATGAAAGGAGATTTTTCCATGAAAGTTTTATTTGCAGTCAGTGAGTGTAAACCCTTTATCGCAAGCGGCGGCTTAGGAGACGTCGCCGGCTCTCTTCCGCAGGCACTGCGCAAGAGAATGATCGGCTGCCGCGTTGTTCTGCCTCTGTACGACGCCATCAAACAGGAGTACAAGGACGAGATGCGCTTCCTGACGAATATCACCGTACCCGTTGCCTGGAGACGGCAGTACTGCGGCATTTTTGAACTGCGCCGCGACGGCGTCGTCTATTATTTTCTGGACAATCAGTATTATTTCAAGCGTGGTTCAATCTACGGTCATTATGATGATGCGGAAAGATTTGCCTTTTTCTCAAGAGCGGTGCTTGAGATCATTCCCGCGATTGATTTTAAGCCCGACATCATTCATTGCAACGACTGGCAGACGGGACTGATTCCCGTGTATTACAGCACGATGTATGCGCAGAGACCCGGCTATGAGAATATCAAGACGGTCTTTACCATTCATAATATCCAGTATCAGGGTAAATACGGCGAAGAACTGCTCGAAAATGTCGTCGGTCTTTCCTGGTATGATAAGAATATTCTGGAATACGACGGCTGCGTCAACTTCATGAAGGGCGCGATCGAGACCGCCAATAAGATCACGACGGTCAGCCCCACCTACGCCAACGAGATTCTCGATCCCTGGTATTCGCACGGACTGGACGCGATTCTCTCGCAGCGTTCGTGGAAATTGCAGGGCATTCTGAACGGTATCAGCTACGAGATGTATAATCCCGAAACCGACCCGGACATCTGGTATCATTTCTCTGCGGAAAAACCCGAGAACAAAAAGAAAAACAAGGCGGAGCTTCAGAAATATTTCAATCTGCCCGAAAATCCCGACGCACCCATCGTCGCCATGGTTACAAGACTGGTCTCTCATAAGGGACTCGATCTCGTCAAAGCGGTGCTTGAGGAGTTTATCTGCACTTCCAATGCGCAGGTCGTGATTCTCGGTTCCGGCGACTGGCAGTATGAGAGCTTTTTCAGCAGTCTTGCGAACCGCTATCCGGATCGCGTCGGACTGAAACTGGGCTTTATCGCGGATCTTGCCAATAAGATTTACGCCGGTTCGGATATCTTCCTGATGCCCTCCAAGAGCGAGCCTTGCGGTCTTTCGCAGATGATCGCGCTGCGCTACGGCTCCGTACCCATTGTCCGTGAAACGGGCGGACTCAAAGACTCCATTGAGGATAGCGGTCTCGGCGGCGGCAACGGCTTTACGTTCGCCAATTATAATGCACACGATATGCTTCACGCCATGCGCCGCGCTGTCGAAGGCTATCAGGACAAAGAGGGTTGGGCGATTCTGATGAAACGCGCAATGGAGTGCGATTTCAGTTGGTCGCGTTCCGCCAACGAATATATTAAGATGTATAAGGAAATCCTTAATCGGTAAGAAAGCAGGAAAAGCAAATGGCAGAGTTTATGCTGTCCGCGTTTGCGGATGAAGGCGGCAAGACGCTCGAGGAGCAGATCGCCGCGCTGAAAGCCAACGGCTTGACGCATATGGAGCCTCGCGGTATCAACGGCGTGAATTTTTCGGATTTTACGTCGGAGGACGCGAAAGCAATGAAAAAAGTCCTTGATGACAACGGCATCGGCGTTTCCGCGCTCGGATCGCCGTTTGGCAAGATCAAAATTACGGACGATTTTGCGCCGCACTTTGAAAAATTCAAACGCAACGTCGAGCTCGCGTGTATTCTCGGTACCGAGAGAATCCGGATGTTCAGCTTCTATATGGAGCAGGACGAACCGTATGAGCCGTACCGCGACGAGGTGATGGAACGGCTCGAGAAACTGTGCGATTATTCCCTTAAAAGCGGCGTCTGGTGCTGTCATGAAAACGAAAAGGGTATCTACGGTGATACGGACGACCGCTGCCTGGATATTCTGACTTCGCTTGACGGCAAGATCAAGGGCGTTTTTGATCCCGCGAACTTTATCCAATGCGGCGTAGCCATTCTGCCGGCGTACGAAAAGCTTGCGCCGTATATCGACTATATGCATATTAAAGACGCTCTCTTTGCCGACGGTTCCGTCGTGCCGCCCGGAAAGGGCGACGGCCGGCTTCCCGAGCTGCTGAAGCGTTTCAAGCAAAAGGACGGCAAACGCTTCCTGACGCTCGAGCCACATCTGAAGGTTTTCGACGGGCTTGAAAATCTTGAGCAAAAGGGCGGCATCGCGGATAAGCTGAAAAATGTCTATACTTATAAAACGAATACCGAGGCGTTTGCCGCCGCGGCGAACGCGCTTCATGTGATTCTGGACTCGATCGCGTAAAGCATAAGCCATACGGCTTTGCGTCGTTTTGTTAATTGGGGTGAGAAAATGGACTATGATCCGAACGGCGGATATCAGCCGCCGGAGAACAGGAGTTTTTACGACGAATCCTACTATCCGAACGGACAGTATCCGCTGCCGCCGGGAAAAAAATTTTCGCCGTTTATTCCGCATGAGGTCTGGCAGCGTGAAAAGGTCAACCTGCGTCGTTACAGCATGATGGCGGGCTGTGCGATCCTGCTGTATATCGTGCTGTCGTCGGTCTATGTCGGGCTTTTTCAGGGCGTTCGGTTTTTGATTCAGAACTTTTTTACGTCGTTTTACCCCACTTTTGCCGCTACGGTCTCAAGCGCGGAATTTGAGTATCTGTATGAGACGATCTATTCGGTTCTGATCGTCGGCGGTCCGTTCTTTCTGATCGGCTGGTGGGCAAAAAAGAAAGGTTACAGCGGTGCCGTTCCGATGGGGAAGCCCCGCCATGCGTCCCTGATGCCGCTGATTATTCCGGCTGCGTTCGGTCTGTGTCTTTTAGGAAATATCGTGACCGCGTATCTTGATACCTTTTTCGAGATGCTGACGGGAATCGCGCTCAGAATGCCCGAAACTGCTCCGACGCCGCATTCATTCCTCGGGATTTCCCTCTATTTCCTGAGTACGGCGGTCGTGCCGGCGCTTGTGGAGGAAATGGCGCTGCGCGGTGTGATCATGCAGCCGCTGAGGCGCTACGGCGATTGGTTTGCAATCCTTTGCTCCGCATTGATCTTCGGTCTGATGCACTGCAATCTCATGCAGATTCCGTTCGCTTTTCTGGCCGGCGTTGTGATCGGCTATGCCGTTATCGTGACGGATTCCATCTGGACCGGCGTGATCATCCATTTTCTCAATAACGCCTTTTCCGTTGCCGTTTCGATCGTATCGGAGTTTTACGGTGTGGAATCAAAAGAATACATGGTCTGCGATGTGTTGTTCTATGTGCTCATTGCCATCGGCGTGGTCTGCGCGTTCTTCTATTTCAGAAAAGCGAAGCAGATCAGAATGCAGAAATCACCGCTGTTGAATGCCGGTCGTGATTTTATCGGGCAGCCGCATCCGTATTCGGCGCGTGTTTCCTGCGGCACGCTGTTTAAGACGTATGTGCTTACGGTTCCCATGTTCGCCGCATTTGCTGCGGTCATTTATGAAACGATCATGGCCGTATTGCTGCTCGCCGGATAACATTTTTGGTATAAAAATAGAAAGAGACTGCGGTCATGCTCATCATTAGGAGCTTGACACAGTCCCTTTTTCCTTTTATAAAAGTCAGTACGTTTCAATTCTTTCAAAATCGCCGTTCCAAAGGATTTTAAGAAGATCTTCATTGGAGCGGATCGGCGTTTCGGTAAGAATGCCGCCGGTCGCGAGATGGGGGAGACGGTGGAAATCGCTGCCGCTTGTGGCGACTCTCATTCCGTTTTCTTTGACCCACCCGGCGGCTTGCTCGTTCTCTTCGAGCTTCGTTTTGCCGTTATAGACCTCGGCGCCGTCCAGCCATCGCGAATCGACGCGGAACATACCCTCTCGGAAAGGATGCGCCTGCACGACGATATAGCCGTTCTGCTTGGCGAGCTGAAAGAAGCGTTTCGGGTATTTCACCATCAGATTGCCGCTCTTTTTCAGAAATTCTTCGGTGACGCCATAGACGAGAAAGTCGTTGGCGGTCGCATAGTAGCGCAACTCCATGCCGAGCAGCACCGTAAAATCGTTTCCGGCGTTGCGCAGCGCCTCGCGGTAGCCGCTTGTGTAGAAGCCGACGGCTTTTTGCGGACAGGCGACCGTCGCCGGTGAAAAGGTCATGGGGGAATAATGGTCGGTAATGACGATGCCGTCATAGCCCTTTTCTTTGTAAAGACGGACGATCTCAGCCGCAGGCACTTTTCCGCAGCGGCTCACTTCTTTTGTATGACAATGTAATTCATAACGGTATGGCATATTTTCACTTCCCGGATATAGTATACCATAATTTTGCCTATCGGTCAACCGTTCCGATAAAAATAAAAGACATTTGTCGAAAACTTGGTCGACGCGCAGAAAAGATTGATTCAAAAGTTCAAAGTTCAAAGTTCAAAGTTCAATGTCGGAAAAGGCTTCGCCTTTTGATTTATTATAAAAGCGCGCCGCAGGCGTAAAATCCAAGCCCGCAGGGCTTCCGAAACTTTTGCCGACAGGCAAAAACATCATTTCGGCGCAGCCGAAACATCATAGCCCGAAGGACTGCTTCACTTGTCCCGCAGGGACAAACTTCACTGCGAAGCCAAGCCTGCAGGGCTTGACGAAACTGTACTTTGCACATTTATTTTAAATAATAAAAAAAACTTGTAACCCTTTTCCTCTTTTCCGATATTGACGGCGACGGCAATGTAACGGTTCGACGCAAGGCATACGCTTCGCATGGCGGTCAAGCTGGGCTGACGGAACCGTGCATAAATTTCCGGCATTCGCAGAAACTACTTTCGTATCTTTGGGATTCGGAGGTGGTTTTTTTGCATTATCTCGAAAAAAAATGCTGCGGCAGCTCTTGTCTTGTCAATTTCGGGATCGTCGCCAAGGCGGTCAGGTGCGTCCGTATGCTGACTTGTCTGCGCCGCATCGTCTGTGTCGCCGCTCTGCTGCTAGTCGCCCGCAATGTCCTTTTTGCCGAAAAATAATTGCTCCGCTGTTTCATCTTTCCTTCAATGTTATTTTAAGTTAAACCGCTATAATATCAGGTAAGGAAAGGAACTTTATGTATGAGACTGGACAAGTATCTTAAGGTTTCGCGTCTTGTGAAACGCAGAACGGTCGCCAATGAGCTTTGCGATGCGAAGCATATTGACGTGAACGGAAAAACGGCGAGAGCTTCCTATGAAGTCAAGGTCGGCGATATCATTGAGATTCGGGTGGGCGGTAATGTGACAAAGGCCTGTGTCCTGAGCGTGGCGGAGCACGCCACCAAGGAGGACGCTTCCTCTATGTACCGTCTCTGCTGAACGCGGGAAAAGGTGTGTTCCGATGCAGGTCAAGGTTTTATCGTTGGGCGATGAGTATTCCGCAAGTGCACAGCGCTATCTTGCCAAAATCGCGAAGTGTGACGGCGTTGAGATTGTGCTCGGCAATCTGATGATGCCCGACGCGACGCTTGAAAAACATTGCGCCGCCGTGCGTGACGATCTGCCGGCGTATCGTTTTGATTATACGCCGGAGGGCAGTGTGCGTCTGAATACTGTCGAATCCTGTACGCCGTCGAAGGCGTTCGGGTGGTTCGACTGGGATTATATCACCCTGCAGCAGGGAGCGGCTCTGGCCGGCGATGCGTCCTCATTTCTGCCGTTTACAGGCGAACTGACGTTTCTGCTCCGGCAGCATTGCCCCGACGCGCTTCCCGTGCTGAATGAAACATGGGCTTTTGAGCCGGACTGCCGGGAGGAAGCCTTTGCGTTTTATCACCGTGATTCGGATATTATGGCCAACATGATTCACAATGCTTGCCTGAATGCCGCGGAGAAAACGGATATTCACATTATTTTTCCGCTTGTTGAGGCGTTCCGTGCGGCAAGAAGCAATTTACCCGAAACGTCCCTGACGGTTGACGGCTGTCACGGCAACAGGCTCGGTGATTTCTTGGCAGGAGCTGTCTGGTACGAGATCCTGACCGGTAATGATATGTCGAAAAATTCGTACCGACTGCCGTTTGTACCCACCGGACAGGTCGATCTGCTCAAGAAAACCGCGCATGAAGTCGCGTCGCAATACAGTCTGAAAAAAACAAGGTGAGCTTATGGATGAGCGGGAAGATGTTTCCGGCGAGCCGGAACAGAAATACGAAACTTCACAATATCGCGCCGTAAAAGGCGCCGGGGAAGATTTTGCATATACGACAAATGCCGGAACGCCGCGTGACGCTGGAAAAACAGCCGAAGACGGCGTTTTCGGCGTGCCCGTTGTGACAAGAGAAAAAAAGAAGGATTATAAAAAAATCGTTCCGATTCTCTGTGCGGTCTGCGCTGTTGTCGGCGGTCTGATCGGCGGTATGATTTCGGGGTTGATCGTCAAAAAATCAGACAGTCAGTCCGAAACGGCGTCGCTGCAATCCGTTTATCATGAAACGACAACGCAGCAGAGCGTTCCCGCCGCGGCGGAGACTACCACCGCGAATGTCCCGGTCGGCGAAAGCACCACCGTCAAATCCGGCACGTACACCTCGTCGGAGGATAAGCCGTCGCCGGAGTTTACGTTCAGCGCGAAAGAGATCTATCAGTACAACGTTGATTCCGTCGTCAGCATCGAAGTCTCCAAACAGGGCGGCAAGAGCTATGGTACCGGCTTTATTATCAGCGAAGAGGGCTATATTGTCACCAATTATCATGTGGTTGACGGCGCCAAGAGCGTATTGGTCACGCTTTACGATGACCGCCAGTATACCGCGACAATTGTCGGCTATGAGGAGATGAACGACATTGCCGTGCTGCAGATCAAACCGGACGGCAAGATACAGAGCTTGATCTACGGCGTTTCCTCCGATCTGAGCGTTGGAGATCCGGTCTATATCATCGGCAATCCGCTCGGTGATCTGACCTTTACGCTGACGACCGGCGTGGTCAGCGCGCTAAACCGTCTGGTTGATACCGGCAGCGGCATGGAGATCAATATGTTCCAGACCGACGCCGCCGTCAACAGCGGTAATTCGGGCGGTCCCGTCTTTGATGAGCACGGCTACGTGGTCGGCATCGCCTCCGCGAAATACGCGTCGGCGTCCATTGAGGGTCTGAGCTTCTGCATCCCGATTGACGACGTCCGCAGCATGATCGACGAAATTATCAATAAAGGCTATGTCTCCGGCAAGCCCGTGATCGGCGTCTCCGTCTATGACAGGGAGGTTACGGATTACGGTTTTATTCAGAGCACGCGGAGCATCAGCGGCGCAAAGATTGCGGCAGTCGGCTCCGATACGGCGGCGGCGAAAGCGGGGCTTCAGGTCGGCGATATCATCGTCGGACTTGACGGGGAGGCCGTAACCTCCGTTTCCGTGCTGAGAACGCTTCTGGCGGATCACCGAAGCGGCGATACGGTGAAACTTACGGTCAGCCGGAACGGGAGACAGACGGGTGTTTCCGTCACGCTCGATGAATACGAGCCCTCCGATCCGCGCACATCGTATTCCAATGTCTATGACGTATAAAAATAAGGTATAATTTTCAGGCTGTCCTCATAGGATTGAGTGACAGCCCGATTTTTTGTAATTCAGAATTAAGAATTAAGAATTCAGAATTAAGAATTAAGAATTAAGAATGAAGAAAGAGTTTCGGCTGTTCGGACATTCTGAATTCTGCATTCTGAATTCTGCATTGTATAGGAGTGAGTGATTGAAATGGCAGAGGAAAAAAGCATTGCGTTTCCGCATAATCTGACGCTTGAAGACAGAAAAAAGCTGACGGTTTCCGGCGTGTCCGACATCGGCAGCTATGATGAACAGACGATCGTCGCGCTGACCGAACTGGGCGAGCTGACGGTAAAGGGAGAAGACCTGCATATCATTCGTATGAGCGTGGAGATGGGAGAGCTTGCGGTCGAGGGGAATATTTCATCGCTTTCGTATTCAGAGCTTCAGACGCACTCAAAGGGATTTTTCTCCCGTCTTTTTCAGTAATGCCTGCGGTTGATATCAGCGCGCAGTTCGCCGATTTGATGCCCGCTCTCGGTCTGGGTTTCGTGTTGGGGCTTCTCTATGATGCGGTGCGGATTCTGCGTCTTTGCCTGCCGCTCGGGAAAGGATTCGTCTTCATCACCGACGTCCTGTTCGTCCTGGTTTGTTCCGTTTCCGCATTCGTGCTCTTTCTGGCGGTCAACGACGGGAGGATCCGTCTGTATCTCGTCATCGCGATCGTGCTCGGCGCTGTGAGCTATGCGTTTACATTCGGCGAGCTGATTTCTTCGTTTGCAAAACGCATCTCATCGGCTTTTCAAAAGGTTTTTCACGTTCTGTTGACGCCGTTTCGGTTTCTTCTCGGTAAAATACGCGGCACAGGAAAAAGAAATGCGGATTTATCAGGAAAAAAATTTAAAAAAATCCAAAATAAATCAAAAAAGCTCTTGCAAGATGAGCAGGAAGTGTTGTATAATGATAGCGATTAAAATGATATAGCAGACAAGGCATATTTTGTGCGGTCAGTCTGCCGATGATGCTATCAGAAGGAGATTTCGCGGTCATGAAAAAACAAGGCAGAAAAACACGGAGAATCGTTGTTCTCTGCATCGTCGCGGTCTTTGTTCTGGTGATGGGCATCTGGATCGGGACGCTTGTCAGTAGGAATGTTTCGCTTCAGAAGGAACTGAATGAGAAGCAGGCGCAGCTGACGGCGGATAAGGAAGAAAACGCGGCTCTCGAAGCGCTCGTTGATGAGGAAAACGAAACGGCACTCATGGAAGAATACGCGAGAAAATCCGGCTATGTATACCCGGATGAGCGTGTTTATATAAACGGAAGTTAAAACCGGGAGGATATTTTTTTACATGCAGGTAAACGTTGGTGACATTGTTGAAGGCAAAGTGACGGGTCTTACGAATTTCGGTGCTTTTGTCAAGCTTTCCACGGGCGAAGTCGGGATGGTACATATTTCTGAAGTGGCATCATCCTTTGTCAAGGACATTAAGGAGTTTTTGTCGGAAGGGCAGAGCGTCAAGGTCAAGATTCTCGCAGTCAGCGACGCGGGAAAAATCAGCCTGTCCATCAAGCAGGCAGAGCCGAAGCCCGCCGAACCCAAGGACAGACCGCGTGAAATGCGGGGCGACCGCGGCGACAGAAATTTCGACCGCAAATCAGGGAAGCCCAGACGCAGTCCTCCCGTATGGCAGGGAACACGTCAGGACGATAAGCCGCAGTCCTTTGAGGATATGATGGCGAAGTTCAAGCAGACCAGCGAAGACAGACAGTCCGACCTGAAAAAATCCTCCGCCGACTCCCGTCGCAGCGGCTATTCCCGTCGCGGCGGCGGCAATAAGCATTGACGAATTTTTACGGAGAATCGCTTTATCGGCGATTCTTCTTGTCGTTTTTTCTGCAAAATGTATTTTTTATTCCGGCGCGCAGAAAATATTACAAAAAACCTTTGACAAATGCTGTTGTCTATGGTATAATATCAAAGCTGCCGGATTCACGGTTCATGGAGTAAACGCAGAGCGTCTTCACCTGCCTTGATCTGAGATTCCGGAGAAAATTTACAATGAGGTGAAACAACATGACACAGGCTGAAAAGACCGCAATCATCAAAGAGTATGCAACGCACGAAGGCGACACCGGTTCGCCCGAAGTACAGATCGCCGTTCTCACCAAGAGAATCAACGACCTGACCGAGCATCTCAAAACTCACAAGAAAGACCATCATTCCCGCAGAGGTCTGCTGAAAATGGTCGGTCACAGAAGAAACCTGCTTGCATATCTTCAGAAGGTCGATATCGAAAGATACCGTTCCATCGTTGCAAGACTCGGTCTTCGTAAATAAGTTCCGGATTTTAGGGCAGCAGGCTGCATTACGGTTTGCTGCCCTTCAAACAATTATTTCCCCATGCCGGATCGGCTGCTTTGCGTTTTAATGTATAATGTACAATTCATTGCATATAAGACTTTGTGTGCGATGAATTGTACATTACCGGCGTAAAAAAGCCTGTCGGGCATAGAACAAAAAGGAGAGTTAAAATGTTCGAAGATTTTAAAGTTTTTGAAACCGAGCTCGCCGGCCGTCCGCTGAAAGTCGAAGTCGGCAAAATGGCGCAGCTCGCCGCCGGTTCCTGCCTCGTCCGTTACGGCGAGACCGAAGTGCTCTGCACCGTCACCATGGCGGACAAACCCCGTGAGGGCGTCGATTTCTTCCCGATGTCCGTTGACTTTGAGGAGAAGCTTTACGCGGTCGGTAAAATCCCCGGCTCGTTCCAGCGCCGTGAGGGCAAAGCAAGCGAAAAAGCAACGCTTGCCTCCCGTGTGATCGACAGACCCATCCGTCCTCTCTTCCCCAAGGATATGAGAAACGATGTCGGCGTTGTCGCGACCGTTATGTCCGTTGACCCCGACTGCTCGCCTGAAATCACGGCGATGATCGGCGTTTCCATCGCGCTTTCGATCTCCCAGATTCCGTGGGACGGCCCGATTTCCGGTGTTTCCCTCGGTTATGTGGACGGTGAATATGTCATTAACCCGACGGCTGAACAGCGTGAAAAAACGCAGATGACCGTGACCGTTGCTTCGACGGCGGATCTGGTCGCGATGATCGAAGCCGGTGCCAATGAGATTGACGACGAAACGATGTTCAACGGCATTATGTATGCCCACAGCGTCAACCAGAAAGTTGTTGAGTTCATTAAAGGCATTCAGGCCGAGATCGGCAAACCGAAGGTCGACTTCCCCTCGAATGATCCGTCCGAAGAACTGTTTGAAGCGGTCAAGGCGTTTGCGATTGATGATGTCAAAGCCGCTCTTGACACGGATGATAAGAGAATCCGCGACGAGAGACTGCTGCCCATCTACGAAAAGGTTCACGCCGAATTTGACGAGAAATTCCCCGAGGAAGCCGAAAAGATCGACGACTGCCTGTACAAACTGCAGAAATATATTGTCCGCCGCTGGCTGCTCGATGAGAACAAGCGTGTTGACGGCAGAGGCATCAACGATATGCGTCCGCTGAACGCCCAGATCGACCTGCTTAGCCGTGTTCACGGTTCGGGTATGTTCACCAGAGGTCAGACGCAGGTGCTGACTGTCGCGACGCTCGGTACGGCGAGAGACGCTCAGCTTCTCGACGGTATTGACGAAGAAGATTCCAAGAGATATATTCATCACTATAATTTCCCCTCCTATTCCGTCGGCGAAACCAAGCCCTCGAGAGGTCCCGGCCGTCGTGAAATCGGCCACGGTGCTCTGGCGGAACGCGCGCTGATCCCCGTGATCCCCACCATGGAGGAGTTCCCCTACACGATCCGACTGGTTTCCGAGGTTCTGTCCTCCAACGGTTCGACTTCGCAGGCCTCCGTCTGCGGCTCGACGCTTGCGCTGATGGCGGCAGGCGTGCCGATCAAGGCACCCGTTGCCGGTATTTCCTGCGGTCTTGTCAGCGAGGGTGACCGCTTCATGACGATGGTCGATATTCAGGGTCTGGAAGATTTCTTCGGCGATATGGACTTTAAGGTCGCCGGTACGAAAAAGGGTATCACTGCAATCCAGATGGACCTGAAGGTTCACGGCCTGACGCCCGCGATCATTAAGGAAGCACTCGAGAAAACGCACGCTGCCAGAAATAAGATCATCGACGAGGTCATGACTCCTGTCATCGCGGAGCCGCGCGCCGAGCTGTCCAAGTATGCGCCCAAGCTTCTCTCGACGAAGATCGATGTCGATAAGATCGGTGACGTCATCGGCAAACAGGGCAAGGTCATCCAGAAGATCTGCGCCGAGTGCAATTGTAAGATCGACGTTGAGGAAGACGGCTCCATCTTCATCACCGCGCAGGATATTGAAGACGCGCAGAGAGCGCTCGATATCGTCGAGACGATCGCGAAAGATCCCGAAGTCGGCGCGATTTATAAGGGCGTTGTCACGAGACTGATGTCCTTCGGCGCGTTCGTTGAGATCGCTCCCGGCAAAGAGGGACTGGTGCACATCAGCCAGCTTGACGTCAAGAGAACGGAAAAGGTCGAAGACGTTGTCAATGTCGGCGACGAGGTCATCGTCAAGGTGCTTCCGATCGATGATCAGGGACGTCTGAACCTCTCAAGACGCGACGCGCTGATTGAGGTTGAAGGTCTTGTGCCCGAAGAGCCCGCGCAGGAGAGAAAGCCCCGCAAGGACTTCAAAGGCGGAAGAAAACCCAGAAATAATCACCGCGATTAATCTGAAATAATCCATCGGCTGTCCGAATCCGGACAGCCGTATTTTTTTCTAAACACTTTAAATATCCCTTTTTATGGACATATAAGATGTTATAATGAGTATGAAAGAACAAAAAAGTACAAGAATTGTTTTCAGCAATTCCTGTATATGGATAAAAATCTTATATGAAAGGATCAGAATTATGGAAGAAAAGAAAGAATTGAATCAAACAGAGGCGACCACGACTGTCTTTACGGAGCAAGCCAATCAGCAGAATCCGATGAATGCACCGCAGACAAGTCCCATGCAAGCTGCTCCTGTGCAAACGCCTCCTGTGCAACCGTCTCCTGTGCAAACGCCTCCTGTGCAAACGCCTCCTGTGCAACCGCCTCCTGTGCAAACGCCTCCTGTGCAAACGCCTCCTGTGCAAACGCCTCCTGTGCAAGCACCGGTAAATCAGGGACCTCGGTTTTGCGCAAAATGCGGAAAACTGCTGATGGCGGATCAACAATTTTGCCCGGGGTGCGGATCAAAAGTCGCACAGACCGCCAAAAAGAAATCGGGGGCAAAAAAAGTTCTGCCAATCCTGTTGGGAGGAATCATTGTTGTCGTTGTTGCGGTAATTCTTGTATCGCGTTTAGGCGGTGGCAAGACGGCTGATATGAAAGCCGTTTATGATTCGCTGGATTCTCCGGGGCTTTATGTCACGCTTTCCAGCGATGAAAAATCGATTTCTATTGATACAAATCCGTTTGATATTGAAGATTATTATGATGAAGATTCGTGGACTTTAGTGGAAGATGTCAATGAAGGACTTGGGTTGCCGGATTCTATTTTGGATGAAATGGAACATACTTCGGCTATGGACGGCAGAATTTCAAGGGAATATGACGGAATTTCTGTCAGTTGGAAGTATCATCCGGATAGGGGATTGCAGGTGATCTATTCCGTAGTTGAGTGATGCAGGCCTGACTTGACTTTTGTCTTTCATTCTGATATCATTTCTGTCAGGAGGAATGGCGAATGTTTATTTCCCACATTCTACGGTTAAATCGAAAGCTCAGCTCCGTTCAAGGAAATAACGGCGAGACATTGTGCGGAGCTTAAAGTTTTACTTCGCCGATAAAAGACCGCAAAGCGTAGGAATTGCTATGCTTATTTCGGTGTGTCATTTTATCGGCAGAAATTGAAATTCCGGGTCGCAGATGGTTCGTCTGCGGCCTTATTTTTTACGGTAAGGCTGTCCCTTGCCGATTTTTTTATGAATAGGAGAATTTTTATGAGCCAATTTGATTTATCCTTTCTCGGTGTAGCCGCTGATATAGCGGGCTGCCCGAATCGCTGCCGTCATTGCTGGCTCGGCAGCCATAAAAACGGAAATATCAGCAAAGAAGATTTTAAGGAAATTGCCGAAGCATTCCGGAACTGGCGTGATGAAAACGGACGAAAGATCGAACGCCTGAACTTTTGCAGTTGGTGGCGCGAGCCGGACTTTCGGGACGATTACCGCGAATTGTGGGAGCTTGAAAAAGAATTGTCATCACCGGGTTCGGCGCAGAGGTTTGAGCTTTTGTCTACATGGCGGCTGGCGCGTGATCCGTCATATGCCGATTGGGCGGCGCATATCGGCACTAAGGTCTGTCAGATTACCTTTTTCGGCATGGATGAGACTACTGACTGGGGGATGAGACGCAAGGGCGCGTTTCTCGATCAAATCACGGCGACGGAACGCTGTCTCACAGCCGGAATTGCGCCGCGCTGGCAGTTGTTTTTGACGAAACGCTGTCTTCACGAGCTGCCGGACTTCCTGTATCTGATGAAACACCTGAAACTTCGGGAACGGTGTGAGCAGATCGGCGGACAATTTGAGTTCTTCATCGGCGGTATTTCGCCGGAAGGGAACGGCTTTGGCATCGAAAACGAACGGATAGAAAAAGGCGATCTGGCGCTTATCCCGCAAGAAATGATCGCGCTCAGCCGCGACGGCTTAGACGGTCTGGGAGAGGCGGAAAACGAGCTGCTGCCGGAATTATTGTCTTGTTCGACGCCGCCGAAACGATATCCGACGCCGTGGCTTTTTATCGACGCGGATTTCGATGTTTATCCGAACATTGCCGAGCCGACGGCATGGTGGAAACTCGGCAATCTGAAAACGGACGGCGTTGAAAAAATTATGAAGACCTATAGGGATGGCTTGACGCCCGGTATGACGGCAAACAATACGATCCCGATTTCCGTTCTGACGGAACGTTTCGGGAATCCGAACAGTACGAAACTGTATACTTGCGATGATCTGATCAGCCGTATTCTTCATGAATGGGGAAGAGAAGAATCATAAAAGTTTCGGTCGAGCCTGGGGAAGGCTCGTGGGGTCGAGGGGCAAAGCCCATCGTCGCGGTCCGCAGACCGCGAAATCTCTTTGTATAAAAAGCGCAGGAGGGTAGGAAAAACAGTCCGGTGTGACTGTTTTTCCGTAGGGAACCCACGCTTGGGGTTCCCTGTTTACATACAAAAACAGCCGCAGCTTGAAACTGCGGCTGAAAATTTTATGGTGATTTAGCCCTGTGCCATGGCACCGACCTGAATCATGAAATCGCCGATCTGCGCGCCGAATTCGGGGGCGCCGTCCATGATCAGCTTGCCCTGACGGGTGAATTCCAGCATATCCGCCGTACCCATCAGGATGCCGAGCGCGCTGTCCAGGCTGTCAAAGCGCATGGTGAAGAACGGGAGAGCTCTCTTATAAGTGCCTCTGCCGGCTCTCGTTTTGCCTGCTTTGACGCGGATATACGCGGAAACGGTGGGCTCGTTATCAACCGCCCAAGCGTATACACGGTCGGGGCTCTTCATAGCCCAGTCGTGCACCGCTTCATGACCGTTCTTATTGAGCTGGCTGATACCGCTTGAAAGCAGATAGAAGTAGCATTTGACAAGCAGTCTCTTTGTCTCCTCGTCCTCAGGCGGCTCTTTTGCGCTGAGTAGGGAAGACATTTTCAGAAGCGCTAACAGGAACGGAATGAAATACTCGGGATATTTGACGAGACCTTTCATTTTGGGAAGCGTTGCGGGGCTCATCTTGCCCTTGAAAAATGCGTTCATGGCCTCCACGCTCTTGAACTCCAGTTCGACCATGGGCTTGGGATCCACCTTGTTCATGTGAATGACCCATTCGTCACAGTTGACCTGAAAATGCGTCGCGTACTTTCCGCCGGGCGCGTCGGGATCGCAGGCGCTGACCTGATAGATGCAATGCACCGCGCGGAATTTCTTCTGAAGCGAGGGGGTGTCTGCTACGATAACCTTTAAAAGCGGCAATGCGGCATTCATGAATATTTTATTGGTTAAAAATTCTTCTTTTGAAGCCATTGGTACTCCTCCTTAAAGATTATACTTCGTCGTCCCAGTTGTCGTCTTCTTCGAAGTCCATCTTCATGGTTTCTCTTACGGCGTTGATGATGCCGTTGCTGTCGATACCGACGGCGGACATGATGTCCTCATGCAGACCGATCGGTGCGAAACGATCCTGGTGACCGAGTCTCTTGAAGGCGCAGCCCTTACCGGCTTCGCACATGACTTCGGCGACTGCCGAGCCGAGACCGCCTATAACGCTGTGATCCTCCACCGTGATGATACGGCGGGTGTCCATAACGGCCTTGAGAATGGCTTCCTTATCGATGGGCTTGATGGTGTGCATATCGAGAACGCGGACTTTCAGACCGTCGTTGGTGTCGAGGAACTGCGCGGCTTCCCATGCCTGGAATACGCAGGAACCGGTCGCGATGATGGTGATATCGGAACCCTCATGAACCGTAACCGCTTTGCCAAGCTCGAAGCCGTAGTCGGTATCCTTGTAGAGAACACGGTCAAAACCGCGGTTGATGCGGATATAGAACGGACCGGGAGTGTTGTAAGCCGTCATAACGGCGTTGTAGGTTTCTGCGCCGTCAGCCGGGCAGATGACCGTCAGGTTGGGGATCGAGCGAACCAGCGCAAGGTCGCAGATTGCGTGATGCGTGGAGCCTGCCTGACCGAACGAGGTGCCGGAATGCGTCGCGATAACTTTTGCGTTAACGTTCTGATAGCACAGGTCGGTGTGAAGCTGATCCGCCGAACGGAACGATGCGAACTGCGAGAACGTGGAAAGGAACGGAACGAGGCCCGCTCTTGCCATACCGGCGGCGATGCCGAACATATTCTGCTCCGCGATACCGACATTGAAGAATCTGTCGGGGAATTTCTCCATGAAGTCACCGATCTTGGTTGATTTGGCAAGGTCCGCCGTCAGGGCGACAACCTCGGGATGGGCTTCGCCGAGCTGGACGAGAGCCTGACCGTAAATCTCAGCGGTGGAAAGGGATGTAGAATCCGTAGCCGTATAATTTAATCCGCCTGCCATCTTATTCAGCCTCCTTTTCTACTCTGGCGAGTCTCTTCTGATAGTGTTTTTCAAGGCTGGCTTTCGCCTGCTCGTAATGCTCGTCGTCAAGAGCGCCGTAATGCCACTTGTAATTGCCCTCCATGAAGTCAATGCCGCAGCCCTTTACGGTGTCCATGATGATCATGACGGGTTTATCCGTCTCGTTTGCGAGAGCGAAATCGATCGCTTCGCAGATCTCTTTGATGTTGTTGCCGTCGATGGTCTTGACGATAAAGCCGAACGACTCCCATTTGTCCGCCAGAGGCTCAAGCTTCATGACGTCTTCGGTCTTGCCGTCGATCATGCACTTGTTGCGGTCAACAAAGGAGATCATATTGGTGACTTTATAGTGCGCGGCGGACATGGCAGCCTCCCAGTTGGAGCCTTCGTCGCATTCGCCGTCGCCTAACATGACGTATGTTTTATAGTCTTTACCGAGAACTCTCGCTGCCAGCGCAGTGCCGACGGCGATGGAAAGACCGTGACCGAGCGAGCCCGTGGAGGCGTCAACACCGTTGATCTTGTTGGAGTCCAGATGCATACCCATTTTGGAGTTGGAAAGGTTGAAAGTCTTGAGCATTTCCTTGTCGTTGTAGCCAAGGTCGCAGAGAAGGGGAGCATACGCGATGCCGACATGGCCCTTCGAGAGAATGAAGCGGTCGCGATCCTCCCATTTGGGGTCTTTCAGATCAATCCGCATATACTTGTGATAGAGAACCGTCATGACATCGAGAGCGCTCATGCCGCCTCCGATGTGTCCGCTGCCTGCCCAACGGGTTGTTTCCAGGGTAAGTAAGCGAAGTTCCTGTGCCTTTTTTTCAAGAGCAAGCCATTCTTGCTTTGTCAGTGGCATAATTTTTCCTCCGTTTCAATTGTTGATAAAAGCCGTTCTGACAGATGATCTGCCGGAACGGCTCTGTACGATACCATTATACCATTTTGGTCAAAAATGTCAATAGTTTCGGCGTGTATTACTTTTTTTTGTAACAAACTGCAAGAAAATATTGACAGTCATGCAATCAGAAGCACTCGGGATGATTCTTTCTGACCGCCTTGAACGCATCATCCGCCACTTCGCAGGTGTACTTGATGTCCTCTTCCGTAAGAGAAGCGTTGATGAAGTGGTTGTGATGGCTGGCAAGGAAGATGCCTCTGTGAACCATTTCCTGAATCCAGTCCTGATGCAGGAAGAGCGAATCGTCGTTGGCAATACGCAGATAGAACAGCGCCGGTTCGCCGGAAACGACCATATCAAAGCCGTTGTTGGCGGCGGCGGCTTTCAGACCATCCGTCAGCTTGGTGCCAAGCTCGCGGAACAGCTTCGGTGTGTTGAGTTTTTTCATCTTGTTGATACAGGCAAGACCTGCGGCGAACGGGATCGCACTCATCCAGTAGCTGCCGGTGTAGGAAAGTCCGCTCATCGAGCTCTTGAGGAAATCCTTACCGCACAGGCAGGAGACGTTCCAGCCGTTGGCGATGGCCTTGCAGAAGCAGATCAGGTCGGCCTCAAAGCCATAGTAATGGTCGGAACCGGCGAGATCAAGACGGAAGCCGGCGCGGACGTCATCGACGATCAGGACGATGCCGTGATCCGTGCAGAGCTTTCTGACCTTCTGCCAGTAGCCGTTGGCGGGCAGCTCATTGTCGGCGAAGTTGCCGTGCAGATAGGGCGTTGCAATGAACGCGGCGATTTCGCCCTCATTTTCCGCGATGAGCTTTTCCAGCGCGGGAATATCGTTCCAGTCAACATACAGGTTGTTGGCGACTTCCTCGGGCAAAACGCCGGGATAATCGAGCTTCTGCGTCCAGGGAGAAACGCCGTGATAGAAGCCGTTGACGAAGATGATTTTTTTCTTGTGTGTATGATAACGGGCGCACATGATAGCTGCCTGTGTGACGTCGTTGCCGTTCTTGGCGAAGAACGCCCAGTCGGCGGAGGCGACGGTATCAACCATCAGCTCGGCGAGCTCGACCATCTTGTAGGACGGCGTCGTGGTGCAGTTCTCTTTGGCTGCCTGCTCGAGAGCGGCGGCGTTGACGTCGGGATCGTTGTAGCCGAGTACGTTCGGACCGTATGCGCACATATAGTCCAGATATTTGTTGCCGTCAACGTCCCAGAAATAGGAGCCCTCAGCCTTTTCGCTGAAATAGGGCCAGGACGTCGTGGGAATCCACAGACCTTCGGCAGGTCCTAAATGTCCGTAAATGCCGGAGGGGATCACGTTTACCGCTCTTTTATACCACTCCTGGCTTTTGGTATGATCATAATATTTTGAAGCCATTGTCATTTCCTCCCTTATGCCAGATACAAGCCGACAAGATCCAGAATTCTGTTCATGTTGTCGATCATGGAAACCATGCCGCCCATGGCGATTTTGCCTTCGCCGATGCAGGCAACGGCGTTGACTTTGCCGTCAAACAGATCTCTTGCCAGTTCCATGCTGCCAAATTCCATCAGCGCTCTGGGGGATTCCGGCGCTTTCTTGATGGTCAGCAGACGGTGATTCCGTACGCAGATGGTCGCTTTCGGGCCGTCCTTGATGGACATGAGAATGTCACCGTCCACCATGTGATGCGCCGAGAATTTGCCGACTTCATCGTTGTTGCCGATCTGAGCGATGGCGACGGCGATGGTGTAGAACATCAGGGAAGTGCTGATATCAAAGAATCTCTTGTCTTTCAGATCCTCGGGATCAGGACGCATATACTTCGTCAGCAGATCGGTAAGCTTCGTGAAATCCTTGAGCAAAAAGCCGATGTGCGTGAAGCCCTTCGAGGGAATGGGCGTCACCGTGCCGTCGATCAAACCGTTGAATTTTTCGCAGGAAGAGAACGGAAGCTTGACGTCACAGGGGCCGATGCCGTCTTCCATTCTGCATCTGCCGTTCTTGAACGTGATGGTGGCTGCCGGACCTCCCTTAACCTCAAAGCCGATGGTGATGGGCTTTTTGTTTGTAAGAAGAGCTCTTGCATCCTCGTCGAGAGCGCACAGGTTTTCCAGTGAGCCCAGGACTGCATACAAATTGATGTACGCTAATGTTTTTGCGTCTGTCAAAACAAATTCCTCCTTTATCGGCGGATGATGAAAATACACATCTGCCGATTTTCTATATTCGTTAATATAATAACAAAATTTATTCGCGAAGTCAATAAAATATGAAAAAGCAAATTTTTGGAGTTGTAGAATTTCGGAGAATAAGTTTGTTAGAATTTACCAAAAAGTATGGATTGCCCCTGAAAATAAAAAGGAAGTATGCCGGATGAACGGTATACTTCCTCATTGAGGTATACATAAAAGAAAGTGAGCGGATTCCCGGCGCGGACGGCGTAATCAAAGAAACGCTCACGCCGGAAACACACACGAAAAAATTGGTGGACCTGAAGAGGATCGAACTCTCGACCTTACGGATGCGAACCGTACGCTCTCCCAGCTGAGCTACAGGCCCATAACGGCTACGCCGGAGGTTCTCTCCGGACAGCATGGATATTATATAACGGAAGAACGGATTTGTCAAGAACAAATTTTGAAATATTTTTGCAAATCAATTTTTTCCGATAATTTAAAAAAAGTATTTACAAATTTTTTTTTGTATGATATGATAATAACGGTTATTAATACATAAAAAAGAGTGGAGGTTTTGATTTTGGGGCAGAATCAAGATAATTTCAAGAGAGGTACGGCGGAAATGCTCGTATTATATCTTCTTCAGAAAGAGGATCTGTACGGCTACCAGATTACGCAGGCTTTTGCGCAGAAGAGCCACGGTACCTATACCATGCTTGAGGGGTCTCTGTATCCCATCCTCTATCGCTTAACGGAACTCGGGTATATTACGGATTATACGAAGCTCGTCGGCAAAAGACGTCAGAGACGTTATTATCATTTAGAGGAAAGCGGTCGTGAATACTACAAAGAGATCCTGAACGACTACCTTCTTATCACGAAAAGTATCAATCAAATTCTGGATAGAGAGGTAGAAGATGATGCAGGGGAACAGTGAGTTTCTGAACGACTTAAAAAAATATAAGAAAACGGTCAAATCCCTGTTGCTGTGCAACACGGAAATGTCCGCAAGATTCATGTTGGATTTTGATAACGACATCGACGCCTACATAGAGGAGCAGAAGGTCTCCTCCATGGATGAGATTTATAAGCATTTCGGCGCGCCCGAAGAAGTGGCGCAGTCGTTTTTTGTAAACGCCGACATCAGAGCGATCAAGAAAAAGATCAGCATGAAGCAGGCACTCCTGTTCTTTTTGGTCGCCGTACTTGCCGTTTACGGTATCGCCATGGCGGTCGTGGTGCATAATGCGAAAAAGTCAGACGCTTCTTATACGGTTGTCTATCCTGCGGTTGAAGAGTTGTCCGGTGAATCCGTATCGGAGGAAGCAGTTTCCTGATAAGAATGCGATTCTTTGCCTGTAAGGCAGACTTTTTCTGTTCTGAATGAATCAGAACATTTTATCAGAATAAAAAATCCGGGGATGCGGTGTCATGCATTCCCGGTGTTTTGTTTATTTCAGAAAAATAGGATTGGTCCATGCGCGCTGTCCCTGCGTATTGAGGACTGAGGCACGGATGTATTCATAATCACCGCCGAGGCTGATGGATGCTTCGCCGTCTGCTGCCTGAACAATACGGCACGGATGCTTGTCTGCGCAGAAGCATACGGTGGCGTCCGGCTCAGTCCGGATCACGGCGACGTCCCGATCGACATAAAAGTCGTCAATCACCGGCCCGCAGGAAGCGTAAAACCGTCCTTCTTTCAGCGATTGCAAAATGTCTTTCACCGTGTTGTCGGCGTTGACCATCACCCAGCCCTTGCAATGCTGGCTCATGGCGTGCCCGTCATCAACCGCGACGCCCCAGATCTTTTTGCCCTGCCCGAGCAATTCGTCCCAGTAGGCTGCGTTGGCGTCCATCATGTTTTCGATAACGCCGCCTGAATTCCAGATCTCCATCGCGAAGTCACCCTGTAAATGCTCAAAATAGCGCGTCGGCGTGGAGCTCCATTCGGGGTGGCAATAGAATGTGAGATTGTTCTTTGCGTGAATCTCATCCAGATACTTCTGATATTCAAATTGATCCCGCACGTTTTCGCGTTCCCAATGCTCATCCTGCACAAAGCCGTTGGTACTTTCATCGGGCCCCAGACAGACCGTGTGAAAACAACGGAATCCGTTGGTACGTTCAAATGTTGAATCGATTTCCATGCCGGGTATGATGGTGATCCCGGTTTCCGGCGCAAAGTTTTTGAAATTGTAGATTCTGTGATCGGTGAGCGCAAGAAAATCATAACCGTTTTCGGCGTGCAGCCGGATGACGTCTTCGGGTGTTCCGTCTCCGTCGGAACGGGTGGTGTGGCAATGCAGCCCGCCTTTAAGAAGCCGTCCTGCCGCTTCAAAAGCTCCCTGTCTGTTCATAAGGGTGCCTCCTTTCGTTTTCCTGTATCATGGTAACATACCTGATTTTGAAAAACAAGCCGTGATTTCAGATTTTTTTTATTTTATGGCTTGACAAACTCGATGAATGATGATATTATATATGAGCGTCAAGATTTTGGCGTTGCGGATCAGCTGTAAGGTTCGCCTCGGATGCCCTTGCCGTGTAAAATGTAAAGGGCAACACAATATGCGGATGTGGCGGAATTGGCAGACGCGCTAGATTCAGGTTCTAGTGAATGCAAGTTCATGTGGGTTCAAGTCCCGTCATCCGCACCAGAAAAAGCACGCTTCGGCGTGCTTTTTTTTTCAACGAAATCCGCCCTTGCGGTTGGGTGAAATACCGTTTCACGGAGTGGAATATGGCTGACGCCGTGTGAAATGCCTGCTTATTGCGAGGGAATTTATTTCATTTCACTTTCCGCGCAAGCGCAAAATTTCACAATGACCGAAGGCCATTCTTTCATATTTGCTGTCAAGCAATTATTTCACCGAGCAATGTTCTTTTTGGTTCAATCTCACATCAGAGCTTTATGATACCATCTTTTTCAACAAAATCTGTTCTTCCGGAACAAGCTTTGTATGGCTTGCTCCGTTTTTTTTACGGCATCGAGCTTTTTGCGCTGATGGGATCTGAAAAATCCGATAAGAACATGAAATATTTCAAAAAGTGATAAAACACGTGAGGTATAGTATTTTATCCATATTCATGATACAAATTGACAGATTTTTTGAGTGATATGGTATCCGTAACTGTTGGACTGATTATTCTGAATCCTGTTGATGGTGATTGCATTAAAACAGCCTCCTGTGCGGAATCGATAAGATAGAGAAAAAACGGATATATTTATTTAAAATTTTAATTAAATGTTAAAAGAAACTATTGCAAATCCCAAAAAATAGTTGTATACTTACATCGGTAGTTTTTCTAAATTTCGCGTTTATTTGTCAATATCCAATTTATTTCGAGGTATTTGAGGGAAAGAGTTCTTGTCGTTTTTTGATTCATACTATTATATATGGAAAACTGATGATCCGGAGTCATAGCTGACAGAAATGCGAAAACTGCTGCAGCGCAGAGTATCGAAGAATCATGGTAATAATACGGCTATTGTGTCGATATTATATATATATAGATATTTTAAGAATCGAGGTATCAAGTTATGGCTTTCTTTGACGATCTTGGTAAAAAAATTTCAAACGCAGGGCAAGGCGTAGCGCAATCGACGCAGAATTTTGCCAATGTGCAGAAACTCAATCGTATGGTATCGGATGAGGAAAAAAAGGTGAATATGCTTTACGGCGAGATAGGCAAGGCGTATTACGAGTATAATTCCGCAAATCCCGATGCGTCATACGCAAATCTTGTGGCGGCTATTACCGAGTCTATGAATAACATTGCCGTTTACAAGGAGCAGATCAAAGAGATCAAAGGACTTACGAACTGTCCGAATTGCGGTGCGGAAGTTCCCTACACCTCAGCTTTTTGCAATTCCTGCGGAACCAAGATCCCGCAGCGCGTGGTGTCGCAGGTCGTTCCGGACAATTGTATGCAGTGCTCAGCCTGCGGCGCGTTTGTTCCGATGGGATATAAATTCTGTACCACCTGCGGCAATGTGATGGGAGAACCGGCCGCTCAGCCTGCGGCACCGGCTCAGGATGTCCCGGCAGGAAACGGTATGAAAAAATGTCCGAATTGCGGAAAGGACTTGCCGGCCGAGGCTATGTTCTGCACCGGATGCGGACAGCAGGTGTAAAAATATTCAGGAGGTATTGTTATGTCATTCATCATTGGAGCTGTTCTTGCGGTTATTGGCCTTATTATGACAGTTTGGGGCGGTACGCAGCGAAGCAGCTGGGAATATCAGGCGATTAAAGAATGGGCCGGCTCAACAAGTGAAACCAGACAAATCGACGCCGTTGTTGCGTTCGGTGTCATTTTCCTTCTTGCCGGCATAGGGTTGATTGTTTATACAGTTTTGAAAAATAGTAATGCGGGCAACGGTGCCGGAAAACCGATCAATCTCTCCGGTGTCAAACCGGGAGTAGCCGCTCAGAATCAATGCCGCTGTGCAAAATGCGGTGCGATGATGAACGGAGCCATGCAGTTCTGCCCCGAATGTGGCTCTCAGGATAAGTTCTTTACACAAACGCCCTCGGCACCGAATGTACAGCCTCCGGCTTCGTTCTGCGGCGCCTGTGGAGCGCCCTTGGCTCCGGGAGAAACTTTCTGCCATGTCTGCGGAAAGAAAATGTAAACGGTACACAATAAAGCGGTGATCTGCCGAAACCGAATGAAAAAAAGATTTCTGTTCAGTCTGTGACAAATAAGAATCGGCTTTGAGTCAGTCATCAACGCGATTACGATTCTCGGACGTCTTCTGAGACTGAATCCATAAAAACCGTAATTGGGTCGGTTTATCTTCCGGGTTGATGCAGCATAACAGAACGGAAACGCTGTGGATGGCTACAACACCGGTCTGAATGTTACCCGAGGATTTTATCGATCGGGAAATCTTCGAATCATTTATAACGCAGGAACGATCAGAGAGGCTGTAATGTCTCTTGTGTCTGCGGCGTTGAAAAACGGCGGAATCGATAATATCACCGCTGTATTATGTCACATCAAGGAGTGAATTTTATGTTTTGTAAAAATTGTGGTGCAAAAATGAAAGACGGGGAGGTATTTTGCCCTGAATGCGGAACCAAACAGGATGTTCCGGTCGGTGCGCAGGCGCAAGGTATCCCCGGTGGTATGAAGCCGGGTATGCCCGGTATGAAGCAAGGTATCCCCGGTATGAAGCCGGCTCCCGCAGGAGCCGCCAAAGTGGTCGGTTCCGGTATGGACAAAAAGAAAATCGGCATGATCGCCGGGATTGCTGCCGGTGTTCTCGCCGTTATCATTATTATTATTCTGATAGCGACAAACGCTTCTTCCGACATTAAGAAAACGGACTTTGCGCTCTATCAGAAAAACGGTGAACTGTACGTTAACTTCCTTGACAACGATGAATCCTTCCAGCTGACAGATGATTTGGATGCAGAATACAATGTGACTTCATCGACGGTGTTCAATGAGTCAACCGGTTATCTCTATTTCCCGGGACGGTATAATGATGACGGCATGACCTTGTATTATGTCGATCTGAATGCATCGAAAAAGGATCTGGAGCCGGTTAAGATAGACTCCAATATTGCGGATTATGTTGTCTCGGATAATGGTAAGGTCGTCTATTATGTCAATGCCAACGATGTCCTTTACAGCAACGATCTGTCGGAGAAAACCAAGATCTCCTCTGATGTGTATGGTATTATGCTGAACACATCCGGTGATCTGCTTACCTATATGGTTGAGGATAAAGATGAAGACGGCGATTCGGTTTTCGATTATTGCACCGTGAATCAGAAGGGCGAGGTAACGACTCTGATCGAGGATGCGTCGGGCCGCGAGTATTATGATGAGGAAAACCGCATAATCGCCTTGACAAAAAAAGATACCATTTATACAATTGTTGACGGTAAAACGCTGAATGAACTGACTTCCGTTTCCGTACCCAAGGACGGCAGCCTTTCTGTTCTCTATGCGGATGCGACAAGTGCCTATTATGCTGTATACGGTTCGGATGAGCTTTATGTAAAGGATTTTGTCACGGATAACAAAAATTCGACGGATGCAAACATTCAGAGACCGGATGAAGACGATCAGAGATATTGGAAGACCTGGGAAGACGGCTTCTGGGGTCCGGAAGCGACCGAATATACGGACGAATACTATGACGCTCTTAAACAGTATGAACTGAAATGCGCCAGAGACGACATCCGTGACAGTCTTGACAGCCTGACGATTTCGAGTATCACAAACCAATCGCTTTACTATTTTAACGGTACCGAATCCGTCGAACTTGCGAAGTATTGCAGCCCGATCAGCAAGGGAGCGGGAAAGATCGTTTATATTTCGTACGACATCAGTGAGACAAAAGTTGACGTTGCTGATATTGCAACGGAACTGGTGACGGAAGACAGCTATTATATCTACTCTTCTGACATTTGCGACTATGTCGAGAGCGTCATTAATCCCAGTCGGTCTTGCTATGTGGCGATTGGTGGTAACGCCAATCTTGTTTCTACTGTTGAAAGAGTAAAGGAAAACGGTGAAGAGAATGAAGAGTTTTTCAGCACCTCTTTCACCGTCGGACTGGATAAAAAAGGTTCCGCTGTTTATTCCTTGCAGAATCTGGATGAAGACGGCGTCGGCGATCTTTACGTCATGAAGATCGACGGTACTGCGCTGACGGAAGCCGTTCTGCTCTATTCCGATGTTGCAGCTTTTGAATGTGACAATTCCGGCAATATTCTGACTTACAGAGATTCTGTAAAGGATCGTGACAGATACTATAGCTTCAATGATCTGTATGTGAACGATACAAGAATCGATACGGATGTCTTCGGCTATTATGATATGAGCGAAATCAGAGTCGATATTTTTGATGATGACACGCTCCTTTATTTCACTTCTTATTCTTCTTCCGATAAAATGGGAACGCTGCGTCGCTACAACGGCAAATCGGTCGACACGATCGCGGAGGATGTTTACAGCTATGTGTCTGTAGATACGAATAGGATCTTCTATCTTGCGGATGTTTATGACTCGTACTATTCTGAAACCGGTACGTTGTACTACTACCTGAAGGGCGAGAATATCGAGATCGACAACGATGTTGAACATATCGGTATGCCGTTAGATCACTAAGGAGACTGAGAAGATGCAAAAAACCCGTTTAGGTATTTCGGTTTCCCTGCTGGGATTCATCATGTGCCTTTCTACCTGTATCGGCGGATTTATCCCGATGCTCATTGTCGGCGGTTATATTCTTCTTCTTGAATCCAACGAATGGTTAAGAAGACTGGCCGTCAAAGTGATTGTGATCGAGCTCGGCATCTCGCTTGTCACGATGCTGATCGGACTGATCCCGAATTTTGTTTCCATGCTTAACTACATATTCAACATTTTCGGTTCGTCCTTCTCGGTCTATCCCCTTACAAGCATCACAAGCACGCTGACCTCTGCGTGCGGCATCATCGAGATTGTTGTCTTTGCGATCATGGCGATCAAGGCACTCAGCCAGGGTTCGCTCCGCATCAGTTTCGTTGAAAAATTCGTTCATAAGCATACCCAGAACAACAATATGATGTAATCGACAGTTCGTGGTTGCTGTTGTCTTCCGCAACGGCAACCACGTTTATCACTTTTTTACGAAAAACTGCGCTTCTTGCAGGCGGTCGTCCGACGGTGTACTTTCCGTATGTTCCGGAATTGCCGGCAGCGCAAAACTTTTATAGATGATCTTTCTGTCGTGCCCAAAGCAGCAGGAGGATCTTCGTTTCACTTTTTCAGGGAATCCATGGATGACAGGGGCTGGTTATATGGCAAATTATTGTACAAAGTGCGGCGCGTTGAATGAGGATGATGCAAAATTCTGTTATGCGTGTGGCACGGCGTTTACGTCTATCGATTTTGATTATGAGAATACTGACAAGACGATCGTACCGGAAAGAGTTTCGGTATCAAAGTCAGTATCCGATACAAAACGCTGCGAAAACTGCGGTGCAGAAATATCTTCTGACGCAAAGTTCTGTTATGCGTGCGGTGCTGTTTTGTCGGATTCTTCCGACAGCGCTGCTTATCCCACGGACGGCATTTCGCCTGAGCCGGAAACAGAATGGGCGCAGTCGACAATGTTCTGCGTATATTGCGGCGCAGAGATCCCGGCTGATTCAAAGTTCTGTTACGTTTGCGGCGCACAGTTTGATGACGCGAACGTTGATGAATATGCGTCTGCCGATGACAATGCGTCGGCGGTCGGTAAAAAGAAAAAGTCAAAAGCACCTCTTGTTATCATCGTCGTGCTTTTGCTGCTTGCGCTTCTTGTCGGCGGAATTTTTGCGGTCGCCTATTTTACGGATATCAATATTCCGTTTGTTTCTGCGCTTGTGAAAGAGCAGGAGACTGAGGCCGAACAGAAAAAGGATGACGAGAAACCGGCGGCAAGCGAACAGGCAACGGACGCTCCGGAAGAAGATCAAACGGCAGCAAGCGGCTCTGTGGCGACTGAAAACCCCGGTATGTCCGGAAGCTCGTCCGGAGAAGCGTCTTCGGGGGTGCAATATATCGTTTCCTATAGTACGCCGAGTCATGCAGGCGTCGTTCTGAGAGCGGCAGCTTCCTCTGAAAGTACACAGCTGGGTATATTGAAAGAGGGAACCCCTATCAAAGTAACCGGACAGACCGAAGGCGCGTATTCCTATGTGGAGTGCGTCGATGCCCCTTCCATGAAAGGTTGGATCATGACACAATATATTCTTTCCGAGATCTTGACGACTTCGCCTTCTGCCGGCGAGTCGCCGGTCACCCCGACGACAACGCAGGCAGTAGTGCCGAAAATTATGTCGGCCACAACGATGTCGGGTACCGTGCTGAGCAGCTCGAATGTTTCCTCGAACCGTACGTTCGGTGCTGACTGCACCATCGATAAAGATGCAGCCACTTGTTGGTGCGTCAATACAACGTCAAGCGGCGGAGCCGGCGCGCAGATCAAATTTGCGCTGACGCCCGGTTCTACGATCAGCGGCGTAAAACTCATCAACGGCAATCAGTATCTGCCGGATGAAAAGATTTATGAATCCAACGGCCAGGTCTGTACGTTCACCCTTACGTTCAGCGACGGCTCAACACGCTCATTTGCTGCCGATTATAACGAGGGAACCTCTGACTGGCAGACGTTCAGCTTCGGCGAAACGATCACGACAGATTATATCATTCTCACGGTTGACAGCGGCTATATCGGCAATTCCTACAACACCAATGTCTGCCTTGGTGAATTTGATGTGCTTGCTTAAAAGATTGACGGCGGTCGCGTTAACAGGTTTATTCTGTTTCGGCACCGCAGCCTGTGCGAGGACTGAAAATGACAGGAAAACGCAGACGTCCTGCGAAGAAACGGCAGAATGTCAGTCCGACGACCGGAATGAAGTCTTGAGCGAAGAGCCAAGCGTGATATCCGAGCCGGAAGAACTGCCGATACCGTCGGAACCTCTCCTGATCGCTTCCGACGATGCCGATGCAATATGTCGCAGATACGGTGCCGTTGGTGTGGAGATTGCGCTCATCCGGAACGGCGTTGTGGCCGGGACCTATACGTATGGATACGCCGATAAGAGTCAGGAAAAAAAGGTTACGCCGGACACAAAATTCCGAATAGCCTCTCTTTCAAAGCTGGCAACCGATGTGATTTTTATGGCGCTTTGTGATGAGGGACTGTGCGATCCCGATGAGAATATCAGCCAATACCTCGGATATACGGTTGAAAATCCGTATCATCGAGATGTCCCGATCACGCCGGAAATGCTGATGACGCACACCTCTTCCCTGCAGGATTCGTCCCAGTTCCTGTCGTCAAGACAAAATGCGTCTTCCATTCCGATGCAGACGCTGCTGCAGAGCACAAGTTCTTTTTCTGCTGCGGAACCGGGCACGGTCTGCTCTTATTCCAATTTCGGCGTTGCCGTGATCGGAGCGATCTGTGAAAAAGCTACATCACGGCATTTTTATGAGCTTGCCGATCAGTATTTGTTTCAGAAACTCGGCATTGACGCGGCCTTTACGGCAAGTGACCTGCAAGATAAAGAGTCGGTTGCCGTTCTTTACGGCTACGGCGATTATACGCTGTCACAGCAGTTTTCAGAGTGCTTTTGTGCGGAGTTGGGGCAAACGCATCATCTTGTGCAGGGCAATCTGACGATCAGCGCGAAAGACTATGCGGAGATCCTTTGCCTACTGATGAACGGCGGAATGGCAAATAACGGTGTACAGGTGTTGAGTCAGAAGAGCTGCCGGGAAATCCTGACAGATCATTTTGACGACGGAGAAAAAGGCATGGGGTACGGTCTGTGGAGAACCGATCGGATTATAGACGGTACAAGCCTCTTTGTGCATACCGGCAGCAATTTCGGTATGTTTTCATCCTTTGCGTTTTCTGCCGATTCCGGAGATGGTGTCGTTGTGTTTACCAGCGGTGCCGACGGCACTATGAACAATACGGCCGATATGAGGCAGGTTTGCCTTGATCTGATCCGTTATTTTTATGAATATTCTGCCTGACGGAAGCAAACGTCATGCAGGCAAAGAGGCTTGCAAAGCCATTTTTTGAAATGTAAGATAAATCTGATTCAGAGATGGAGGATATACAATGGCCAATTTTTGTACAAAATGCGGTATGCAGAACGATGACGATTCAAGATTCTGCTACAGATGCGGAGCAGAGTTGAATCCTGTTAAGCCTGACACATCACCGGTGGAGTCTGTCACAGAGCCGACGGAGCCTGTCGCAGAGCCGTTTGAGCATCTCACGGAACCGGTGGAGCCTGCAACTGATCCGTTTGTGCCCATCACAGAGCCGGTTAAGCCTGCCACGGAGCCGGTCAATCCCTATATGGATTCGTTTGAGCCCATCAGGAAATTCGAAGAATCCGAAAGAACAGTCGAGATGCCAAGGCCTGAACCATTCGTAAAAGATACGGTTTTTTGCGAATACTGCGGCGCTAAGATTGCGGCCGATTCAAAATTCTGCACGGTTTGCGGAGCAAGGTTTGCTTCCGTCGGCAATGAAGAGTTTTTATTTGCCGGGGCGGACGGAAAACCGAAAAAGAAAAAATCAAAAGCATTTCTTATCCCGATTATTCTTTTGCTGGTGCTGCTCATTGCCGCCGGAAGTGTTTTTGCTGTCGCCTATTTTACGGATGTTCATATTCCGTTCGTCAGCGCTCTGGTGAAAAAGGAAGAGACGACAACGGCTGCACCGAAGAAAGAGGACAAAACCGAGGAGGACAAAGAGAATTCTTCTGTTTGGACGCCGGCCGAACCGGAAAGCGGAAAAGTGCCGGTCGAAGTGGAATCGACAACAGAGGCTCCGGCTCCGATCGTACTGATAAAGGGCAACGTCATTCAATACGGCTCCTACCCGCAGAGTCGTGTAACGGACTCGGCAACAGTTGCTGCCCTGAACGATCTTTCAGACGATATGATCTGGTCGTCGTACGGCTATGCTTCCGGCAACGGCAAGAAAGGCTCTATGGTGACCGGTGATTGGATGCAGTATATTGACGTAACGTATAACGGGGAGAAATACCGCGGCGTTTATTTCACGCAGTACCGTCCCTATTGGTCTTATCTGGAATCCAATGCCGAAAACAGTCAGCAGGATGACAACGGCTATAGCACGAATGTGTATTATTGGTTCCGATATGAGCCTCTTTCATGGACCGTTCTTGACGCTGAAAACGGTCTGCTGATGTGCCAGCAGACGATTGACGCGCAACCGCATACGCAGGATATTTATGAAAGCGGAAGTGAGCTGTACAATAACAGCGGCTGCACGACCTATGCCAGCGACTATGCGACCTCATATCTTCGTACATGGCTCAACAGCAGTTTCCTGAATACGGCATTCTCTTTTGATGAACGGGAGAAGATCGTTTCGCATTCGTGGGATAACAGCTCCGCAACGACCGCTTTCAGTAAATACAGCAGCAGTTCTACCAATGATTAC
This sequence comes from uncultured Clostridia bacterium, assembly GCA_945912145.1. Taxonomy (GTDB): domain Bacteria; phylum Bacillota; class Clostridia; order Oscillospirales; family Acutalibacteraceae; genus UBA1081. Next base: position 97,864 of record CAMEBF010000005.1, read on the forward strand.
ATTGCAACTCTTTCTTATTCCGAAGCGAAGAACGCTGCGTATGGTTTCAATACGGATGCGGCAAGGCAGAGCGTTGGAACCGACTATGCAAAATGTCAGGGGCTTTATATCTCAGATAGTGGGATCAATACAAACAGCCATCTTCGGTCTCCCGGCTGCGGTTCCGGTTTTGCTGCCGGAATCAATCCGAGCGGCAGTCTCTATGAAGACGGCTTGGTCGAGAGCACCAGAGTCGGCGTCAGACCGATTATGTATGTGAATTTTGACTGATTGATTGCCTGACGTCCCGGGATCGGAACAGCAAAAGACCTTTCAAAAACTGTTATATGGATGAAAAGATGCGCCGCGTCCGGATGGACGCGGCGCACCTGCGTTAAAGGATTGTCGGAGGAACGGAAAGGGTTATTCTTCCGTCTGCTTGCCCAGGAACGACGCGGCCACCTGTGCTAATTTGATTTCCGACTGCGTCGGTGCCGAGCCGTTTTCGTTAAAGAGCAGGACGACGGCCCCCGAGACGTCGCCGCCGCCGACGATGGGGTAGGCGATGGCGGCGTTGCGATCGAGCCCCTCGATGGGCAGAAGCGTGTGCTTGTCCGTTCCGGCTACGAAGCTCGAACGGTTTTCCATAATGGTTTCGAGTTCTTTCGTGATGCGGCGGTCAATCGTATCTTTTTTGGAAAGACCGTTGCATGAGATGACATGATCGCGGTCAGTGATAATGACCGGCATATTCGTCGCGCGGTACAGCACTTCGGCGTACTGCGACGTAAACTCCGACATCTCGCCCATCGGCGAATATTTTTTGAAGATGACCTCTCCGTCTGCGTCGGTATATATTTCAAGTGGGTCGCCCTCACGGATCCGCATTGTGCGGCGGATCTCCTTGGGAATCACGACGCGGCCGAGGTCGTCGATTCGCCTTACGATTCCAGTAGCTTTCATATCTTTCACTCCAAAATTGACTGAATTTTCGTTTGCATGGGTAGTGTTTGCAGAATCGGACATTTTATGCAACGCTTGTGAAACGGAAAAAAATGTGAGTTTTTTGCATAATAAGGCTGACAAAACACTTGTTGACACCGTCTGTTTTTTATTTTACAATAAATTAGAAAAATTTATTTTCTATGCAACATTTTCCGTTTTCGCCGCGTCTTATTCATGAAGGGAGCGAGACACTATGAAAAAACACGATCTCGAAAAGCTCGTGGTTGAAGCTCAGACGGGAAACGGCAAGGCCTTTGCGGCCGTCTACAGCTACTATGCCGCCGACCTCTATCGTTTTGCGCTCTGGTATACCGGCAAGAGCGCGGATGCGGAGGACTGCGTGCAGGAGGCTGTATTGCTGAGTTTCCGGAATATCGCGTCGCTCAAGAAGCCGGCGTCGATCCATTCGTGGATGTTCAAGATTCTGGCGAACGTATGCAAGAGCAAGCTGCTTCATCCCGCAGACCGGCTTTGCTCTGTCCCGATTGATGAAATACCCGAACCGGTCAGCGAACACAGCGGAGAGGACAACACGCTTTCGGCGGAATTGCGCGACGCGCTTGACAGGCTTTCACCCGAGGAAAAACAGATTGTGCTTTTAAGTGTGATAGGACGCTATAGAAGCTCGGAGATCGCCGATATGCTCGGCATACCGTCCGGTACGGTGCGCTCCAAGCTTTCCCGCTCTCTTCAGAAACTGCGGGATATTTTACAGTAGATCGGGGGAATCTTGCCATGAAGAACAACAAACTGAAAAAGGAACTGAATCGGAAGCTCCTTGCGGAAGAAATCGTTCTTCCCGAATCACTGTCTGCGGAAAACATTGAAAAACTCATCAGGGAACAGGGCGGCATTGTCAATCCCAAGCGGAAGCAATCCGAAAAAGGGAAAATCATTCGCCTTGTCGCGTCGGCAGCGGCGGTCATTGTCTGCATCATCGCGCTGGCGGTCGTTCTGGACGTCACCACAGGCGACCGTGTCCTGCAAAAACAGAACGCCGTCATCGCCGAAAAGACGAAGAATTCGGATTACAGCCAAATCGAAAGTGCCGTTCTGACGAAGTATCAGGATATGGTCAATTCGTATCAGGACAGCAACGGCCTGTTTGACGGCTTCGTATCGGGCAGTAAGGATACTGCCTTACCGGAATCCGCTGTTGGGAATACCTCGTCGACGAACGGCTCAGCCGCAGCCGGAACGACCGATCTGTTGACGGAAGACGACGTCGCGTTCAGCCAGACGAACGTGCAGGTCGATGGTGTGGATGAAGGCGACATTATCAAGAATGACGGCCGGTATCTCTATTTTCTGCATGATAACCTGATAGAAATCACGGACTGCGCCGATCCGAGCAATATGAAGGTCGTGTCGAAGATCAGACTCGCGGAGTCGGACGGTTACACATTGATGGCGAACGAAATGTACCTCACCGGCAATACTCTGACTGTCATTACCAATCGATCAAGCGAACGGGACTATATCTACAACTCATACGCCGCGTACGATTGCTGCGTCATGCCGGACTACGACACCGTCATCAAGGTGTATGATGTGTCGGATAAGGCGAACCCCACAATGGTTTATTCGCAGCTTGTGAACGGCGAATATCTTTCGTCCCGTGTGGTCGGCGGAAAGCTCCTGTGCCTGACGCGTTACGCGATTCCGTTCCCGGAGCTGGATCAGAAAGATTTTGAAAAGAACTGCGAGGAGCTCAAAAATTCCTGCATTCCCGAATACTCCGTGAACGGAGGAGAAATGCAGAAAATTGAGCCAGACCGCATCGACATCCTCGACGAAAAGGAGCCGACCTCTTATGTGGTCACGACGCTTGTCGATCTGGGCAATTTGACGGCGGAGCCGAAAATGAACGCTTCCCTGAGCGACGGCTACGAGATTTACTGCGCAAACGATACGCTGTTCTTAGCGTCGAGCGAATATGCCTACTGGACGGCATCGGGAGACGGGAAAGACTATGTCGAGGACGACAACGGCCGTAAATTTACCGAGGTAACGCATATTTATCGGTTTGCCATCAGTGATGAAGGAGTTTTTTATAAAGCATCGGCAACGGTCGGCGGCGTCTGGCTCAATCAGTTCTCGATGGATCAGTACGGCGATGAGTTCCGCATCGCAACGACCGGCTGTGAGTATAACGGGACGCGGTACAGCATGGTGTATGTGCTCGATCAGGACATGAAGATCAAGGGCTATCTCGGCGGCATCGCAGACGGGGAAGAGATTTATGCCGCACGGTTTATGGGCAAGACGCTGTATCTCGTCACATTCTATCAGACCGATCCGCTGTTCGTCATCGACCTGTCGGATTCCAAGAATCCCGTGCTCAAAGGCGAATTGAAGCTGCCCGGTTTCTCCTCGTATCTCCACCCGGTCAGTGAGAATCTGGTTGTCGGCATCGGCGTCGGCGGCACCATGAACGGTACGGACGGCTCGGCGAAAATCTCCCTGTTTGATGTCAGCGACCCGTGCAACCCGAAAGAACTGGATAATTATACGGTACCGGACGCCTATTTCGATACCGACCATCGGGCTTTTATGACCGTGGACGGGGATACCTTTGGCGTGATCATTTACAATTACAGCTATAATGCGTCGTATGCGTATCAGGAAAGCAGGTCTGTGATTCTGTTTGACGTCTCCGATGAGGGCATTACCGTAAAGGGGCAATACGCTACCCTGCAAGCGTCGGATTCCGATATGTCGTACACCTGCCGCGGTGCGTTTATCGGCGATACGCTTTTCGCCGTCAACGGCGCAGGCATCATCGCGTATAACATGAGCAACAGCGAAAAACTCGGCGAAATCCGGTTCTGACCGAAGATAACAAAGAAAAATCATACCACCAAAAAAGCCACGGTGCAGCGATGTACCGTGGCTTTTTATAATATTTTATGACCGGATAGCAACAAATGGTATAAACAAAATTGATTTTTATGGAAAATTGTTTTATAATGTCACTGTAAGACAATACCGCAACAACGGCGGATTTTCCAAAAAAATCTTGTATTTTTCGCCGGAGCGTGGTATACTGTTTTTGCGACGCAAAGTGAATATGGGCAAACAATTAACATGATTGTATTTTTATCTTGATAAAAATGCAGTCTCTGTTTTCACATTCATGTTAATTGTTGAAAACCTTTGCGTCGCAGCAATCGGAGGTATGCATTTTTTGTGCGTAGCTCCGGCTGCGCACTTTTTATTTTTATGAACGGATGACCTCAAAAAACCGATTTAGTACCGATATATGGACATTTATTATGGTATAATGAGGTGAACCAAAAAAGTTAGGAGTGGTTTTATGCAAAAGAAAAGAGTTTTAAGTGTTGCGCTCATTCTGTTATTTATGACTGCGACGATTGTCGGTGTCAACCTGTCCGCCTCCGCAGATGCAACAGGATCATTTCTACCGAATGATGTCACCGGTGAGGATGTCACCGGTGAGGATGAATCGGATTATTCGGACAAGGTGGCATATGGTTATTGTGGGGCTAATGGGAACAATCTGATTTGGACTTTAGATAGTGACGGTACACTTATGATCAGCGGCAAAGGATCGATGGAGAATGTATTCCCTGCACCGTGGTATAAGTATCGTAATTTAATTACGAAAGTTGTGATTAACGAAGGCGTAACATCAATTTCTTTTGATGCATTTTCTAAGTGTTATGATATTAATGCAATTGCTCTGCCTGATAGTATTATATCTATTGGTGAAAATGCTTTTTCGGCAACAGAGTATTATCGCACAGATTCAAACTGGGAAGACGGTATCCTATATATCGGGAAGTATTGCATAGAAGCAAAAGATTCTTTGAGTGGAACTTGTGCAATTAAAGATGGTACAATATGTATTGCAAGTTCTGCCTTTTCCGGCTGTGCCGGTTTGACGAAAATCACAATTCCCGAAAGCGTCACTTCAATTGGTAATTCTGCATTTTCCGGTTGTACAGGTTTGACTGAAATCACAATTCCCGAAAGCGTCACTTCAATTGGTAATTCTGCATTTTCCGGTTGTACAGGTTTGACAGAAATTACAATTCCAGAAAGTGTTACAATAATCGGCGATTCTGCATTTTCCGGTTGTGCCGGGCTTGAAAAGGTATATTGGAATGCTGTTGATGTGGAATCTACGGGTTATTGCTTTGGAGATGCCGGAAATCCGGAAAATGGTATTGAGCTGATTTTCGGTGATTCCGTCAAGACAATTCCCGAATCTATCTGCCGTGGTATGAATCTTCGATCTGTAAGTATTGGTAAGAATGTCGAAACAATCGGTGCTTATGCATTTTTTGACAATAGTGATTGGCTTGATTACAATGGTCATATAAGATTTACCGAAATCGTGATTCCTGATAGTGTTACAACAATCGGAGATTCTGCGTTTTCTGATTGTAAAGAATTAAATAGTATTTCAATTGGTAACGGCGTCACAGCAATCGGCAATTCTGCTTTTTCTCGTTGTACCAGCTTGACGGAAATCACAATACCAGGAAGCGTTACAACAATTGGAGATTCTGCGTTTTCTGATTGTAAAGAATTAAATAGTATTTCAATTGGTAACGGCGTCACAGCAATCGGCAATTCTGCTTTTTCTCGTTGTACCAGCTTGACGGAAATTATAATTCCCGATAGCGTTACAACAATCGGTAGTTCTGCATTTTTCGGTTGCACAGGCTTGACGGATATTGCAATTCCCGACAGCGTCACTTCGATTGGTAATTATGCTTTCTACGGTTGTTCGGGATTGTCAAGTGTTACGTGCAGTAATAGTATTGCCACCATTCCTCAATACGCCTTTGCGAGTTGCACTTCTCTTGAAAGCATTGTTCTCCCCGAATCGGTCAGCTATGTTGCCGTGAACGCTTTCCTGAATTCCGGTCTGAAAGATATTGAAATCCGGAACAGCAGATGCGTGATTGAATACGATGCGGCGACAATCCCTGTGGGTGCTGTGATTCACGGCTATGTCAATTCTCCGGCGCAGCTCTACGCGCAGATGTACGCCAGAGGTTTTGTTCCGTTTGAAAATACGGACTGCGCGCATACTTATTCCGCCTGGACGGTGGACGCCGAAGCGACCTGCACCGAGCGCGGACTTTCGCACCGTTCTTGTCTGCTCTGCGGTGATGTCGATATCGCCGTAACCCCGGCGACCGGTCACACCGACGAAAACGGTGACGACCTCTGCGACACCTGCGGCGCGTCCCTCGCGGCGAATGTCCCCGGCGGCGATGATACTCCTTGTGTTACACATACCTATTCCGACTGGGTGATCAACGCCGAAGCGACCTGCACCGAACGCGGACTTTCGCACCGCACCTGCCGGAAATGCGGCGACCTTGAAATCTCCATTATCCCGGCGACCGGTCACACCGACGAAAACGGTGACGACCTCTGCGACACCTGTGGCGCGTTCCTTGCACCCGAAGAACCCGGCGAAGACGAACCGACGGAAAACGGTCTGATGAAAATCATGCAAAAGATTGTTGATTTCTTCAGCCGTCTTGCCGCATGGCTCAAGTCCATGTTCGCCAAAACAGCATAAAAATGGGGCGGAGCAATCCGCCCTTTCTTTTTTCGTGTAAAAAGCAACAACCGCCACTCGGCAAAGTGACGGTTGTTATCATAATTTGTTTCAACCTTAGCCAACCGCTTGAAACGGTTACCTCTTGACCTTATTATAATACAGAAAAGAATTTTGTCAAGTCACGGCGCGAAAATGTACCGTGATTTTTTCTGCTCATAAATCAATTTGCCGTCCTTGCGCCGCAGGCATACAATCAAGCCCGCAGGGCTGCATCACTTGTCCCGCAGGGACAAACATCACAAAAAAAGCACTCCCGCAGGAGTGCATTTTTTTTACTGCGCCAGGGCTCTTTCCAGCCAGATGGACGCGATGTCCATTGCCTGATACAGTCCCTGTTTTTCGCTTTTTTTGACGATCTTGTCACGCGGACGGACGTCGGGGTCGGTGTTCAGAAGCTGAACGGTGACGCGGCTTGCCACGTCGAGTTCGCCGACCTTTTTCGTCGAACAGATCTGGAGCATGATCACGAACGGATCGCACATATTGCCGTAATAGATCGTTTTGCCGCAGCGGACAAGAGGCTTGCCCTTATATGTTAAAAACTTCGGGCCTTTCTTTTCTGCCATAGTGTATTCTTCCTTTCTCAGTCGTTGACGTCGAGGTAATCCTTGATGAGCGACTGCAAAAGCTCGTAGCGGTCAATTTTCATGATGATGCTGCGCGCATTGTTATGCGTGGTGATATAGGCCGGGTCTTCCGAAAGAATATAGCCGACGATCTGGCTGACCGGGTTATAGCCCTTTTCCGCCAGCGCGTCGTATACCTGGCTGAGCATGGTCTTGATCTGCGAATCCCTGTCCCCCTGCAATTTGAACTTAATCGTTTTATCTGTCATAAAGGTCACCTCTTCCTATTGTGATACATTTTGTATTATACATCATCTTTATAAAAATTACAACAGATTTTTCAATATTTTTATGGTCTTTCAGGCCTGAATGTGCTACAATAGAGTTGAATTTTCTGAAAAAATCATCGGAGGCGGTAGAATGCTGGTGCTGACAGCGGAAAATATGAAAAAAGCCGAAGCTTGTGCGAACGAAAAAGGGCTGAGCTTTCATGAGATGATGGAGCGAGCCGGAACGCGCTGTGCCGAAGCGATCGCGCTGGAGGACAAAACGAAAAAGACGGTCATTCTCTGCGGCAAGGGCAAAAACGGCGGCGACGGTCTGGTGATTGCGCGCAAGCTCTGGGAGATGGGCTTCCGTTCCGTTTTTCTCTTACTGCTTCACGGCGAAGTGACGGATTCGCTCTGCTGCGAGATGTTCTCTGAAATGCAGCGTTACCCTGTGGACGTCGTGGATATGACAAGCAATCCGAACGGCGTACTTCATCATATCCGGACGGCGGACATTCTCGTCGATTCGATTTTCGGCATTGGCTTCCGCGGCGAGCTTTCGGGGCAGACTGCCGACGCGGTCCGCGCGGCGAATGCCAATCACACGGCGGTTAAATATGCCATTGACATTCCGAGCGGTCTCTCCGCCGACGGCGACTATCACGGTCAGCTCTATTGTGAGACGGACAAAACGCTTTCCATGATCGCATTGAAGCCCGTCCATGTGCTGCAGCCAACGGCAGCTCTCTGCGGTGAGACATCTGTGATGGATATCGGCGTTGAGGCTTCTGATGTGCAGCCTTTCGCCGAGCCGTACGCATCCTTGACGCAGGAGGAGGCATTCGCCGCAATTCACAAGCGTCCTTACGACGCGCACAAGGGCACTTACGGTAAGGTGCTGACCGTCTGCGGCAGCCGCACGATGACCGGCTGTGTATATCTCTGCAATCAGGCGGCGGTGGAGATCGGCGCGGGACTTGTGACCGCCGCGTTCCCGGGAAGCATCGCGTATGCCGTCGCGCCGAAGCTCAACGAGCCGCTGATGCTCCCGGTTTCCGAAAACGCAGACGGCAGAATGCGTCTTGATGATTCCTTAATAGAAAAAATAAAAGATGCCACCGTGATTGCGGTCGGCTGCGGCATCGGCGTTGACGACGACACACGAAATCTGGTGAAGCTTATCATTCGGAACGCCGATTGTCCTGTCGTGCTCGATGCCGACGCGCTCAATTGCGTAGCGGAGAATCCGTCCGTTCTGAAAGAGAAAACCTGTGAACTGATCCTGACGCCGCATCCCGGTGAAATGGCTCGTCTGACCGGGAAAACAACGGCTGAGATTCAGGCGAACCGGATTGCTATTGCCTCTGAATTTGCAAAAGAATACGGCGTGACACTTCTGCTCAAAGGCGCCAGCACCGTGATTGCAAGCCCTGACGGGAGACTTTGCCTGAATGCTACCGGCAATCCCGGTATGGCGAGAGGCGGCAGCGGCGATGTGCTGACAGGACTTCTTGCCGGGCTGATTCCGCAGACGGACGATCTGTTCACCGCAGCGATCGCGGCAGCGTATTGGCACGGCAAAACGGCGGATCGCATCGCCGAACGGTACGGCATTCTCGCGCCGACGCCGACACGAGTTTTGCAGCATTTGCATGAGACGGTCTTGTGTCCGTAAAAGAAAATCACGATACTTTTGTACCGCGACTTGACAAAGGAAAAATTCTGTTGTATAATGCAATCAAGAGGTAACCGTATAAAGCGGTTAGCTTAAAAGGGTGTTATTAAATTTCAATAACCGTCCTGCGCCAACAGGGCGGTTATTTCTTTATGGTTATTGTGACCGATTTCACATCTTTATACATAATGTAAAGAATGATAAGGACAATCACCATAGGGCGTCACCTCCTTTCGGAGGAGATTGCCAACCGCTTCTGTTGCCTCTTGACTACGGATTTATTCTATATGATTTGTCGTATTTTGTCAAGCCGAAATTCTTGCTGAAATTTTTCAAAAACCGCATATCCGTTGTCCGACCCGGTAAAAATAACCTTGCCGGCAAAAAACAACGGAGCGTGATCATTCATGATTGTTAAAAGAGGAGATATTTACTATGCGGATTTAAGTCCCGTAGTCGGGTCGGAACAGGGCGGCGTGCGTCCCGTTCTGATCGTGCAGAACGACGTCGGCAATAAGTACAGTCCGACTGTGATTGCCGCGGCGATCACCAGTAAAAAATTCAAAACGGCGCTGCCGACACATATCAGTGTACATTCCGGCGAATGCGGTCTCGCGAAAGATTCCATTGTGCTGCTCGAGCAGGTGCGCACGCTTGACAAACGGCGGCTGCGCGAACGCATGGGCAGTCTTGATAAGCAGGAAATGTCCCGGGTCGATCAGGCACTGTCGGTGAGTTTCGGGCTGAGTTTCTCTTGATTCTCCCTGTCAGGTATGCTACAATGGTAAACAGGAGATGGTAGCATGACAAACCAAACGGTATTTTTAGACGATGAGAAAAAAGTGTCCCTGACTTCCTACCTGCTGGATCCGTCGGAGGAGATGAAGTCGTTCCGGACGCGACCGGCCGTACTTATTTTTCCCGGCGGCGCGTACAAATTTTGCTCGGATCGCGAAGCGGAGCCGATCGCGATGGCTTTTTTGGCCGAGGGGTACCATGCGTTTATCCTGCGGTATTCGCTCAATGAGAACAGCGCATTTCCCCGACCGCTTCAGGACGCGGAGCAGGCACTTCGCCTGATTCGGGAGAATGCGGAAAGCTATGGGGTGGACGCGCAAAAAATTGCCGTGATCGGATTTTCGGCAGGCGGTCATCTGGCGGCGGCTCTCGGGACGATGGGCGAAGTGCGTCCGGACGCGATGATTCTCGGCTATCCCTGTATTTTAGAGAGCATCGGCGATATTTTAGCGTCGCCGATTCCGTCGCTTGACAGGGAAGTGGACGAAAAAACACCGCCGTGCTTTTTATTTGCGACTTACGGCGATTCGACCGTGCCCGTGGAAAATTCTCTGGAATTTGCTTCGGCGCTGAACCGGCAGAAAGTTCCGTTTGAACTGCATGTTTTCACAAACGGCGATCACGGACTGTCGCTGGCAAAGCCGCACACCGCGAACGGGAATCCTGAGCTTATCAACGATCGAGTTGGCGCGTGGATGCCGATGTGCGTTTCATGGCTGCGGACAGTTTTGATGTGGCAGTAATACCGAAGAAACAGAGAAAAAAAGGGAACCCCCGGCGAGGGTTCCCTACGGAAAAACAGTCACACCGGACTGTTTTTCCTACCTTCCTGCGCTTTTTTCGGCAAGGGGATTTCGCTGTCTGCGGACCGCGACGATGGGCGCTGCCCCTCGACCCCGCGAGCCTTTGTAAAGGCTCGACCGAAACTTTTATGAATGGAAATGGAGAGACAGTATGTGCACGGCAGCAACTTATAAAACAAAGGATTTTTATTTCGGCAGGACGCTCGATTACGAGTTTTCTTACGGCGACGAGGTGACGGTCACGCCGCGGAATTTTCCGTTTCATTTGCGTCACGCAGGTGATATGGACAGTCACTACGCGATGATCGGCATGGCGTATGTGGCGCAGGGTGTTCCGCTGTATTATGACGCGGTGAACGAAAAAGGGCTCGGCATGGCGGGGCTCAATTTCGTAGGCAACGCCGTTTACCGCGATGTCACAGAGGGAAAAGACAATATTGCGCAGTTTGAGCTGATCGCCTGGATTCTCGGGCAATGCGCATCGGTCAAGGAGGCAAAAGAATTACTTGACAAAATCAATATCGTCAATACGCCGTTCAGTCCCGAGCTGCCGGTGGCGCAGCTTCACTGGATCATCGCCGACCGCGACGAAGCAATCACGGTGGAGGCTGTGAAAGACGGCTTGCGGGTCTATCCGAATCCCGTAGGTGTGCTGACGAACAATCCGCCGTTTGATACGCAGATGTTTTTGCTGAATCAGTACCGGCATCTGTCGCCGCAAACACCTGATAATCATTTTTCGTCCGAGCTTGATCTCACGGCCTACAGCCGCGGCATGGGCGCAATCGGTCTGCCGGGTGATCTGTCTTCGACTTCCCGCTTTGCCCGTGTGGCGTTTGTCAAGATGAATGCTGTCTCCGGTGATTCGGAAGAGGAGAGTGTCAGCCAGTTTTTCCATATTTTAGGCTCGGTGGATCAGCAGCGCGGCTGCTGTGACGTCGGCGAAGGAAAATTTGAAATCACGCTCTATACCTCCTGCTGTAATGCGGATAAAGGAATTTATTACTATACCACATACGAGAATCATCAGATCACAGCGGTGGATATGCACCGCGAAAATCTTGACGGCGATACGCTTTCGCGCTATCCGCTGATTCAGGGAGAACAAATTCGATATCAGAATTAAACGAAAGGCCGCCGGACATTCCGACGGTCTTTTTTTTATTGTTTGATCAGTCCCTCGATCAACGCCCAGATCACGGCGAAAACAATGGTGGGCAGGAGATTCGCGACCTTGATCTTTTTTCCCCAGAGAAGATTGACGCCGACGCAGAAGATCAGCATCGAGCCGGTCAGTGAGAGGTAGGAGAGCGCGGTTTCGGTCATGATGGGTTCAATGAGCCTCGCCAGAAGCGTGATGACGCCTTGGAATACGGCGACGGGGATCGCCGAGAAAATACAGCCCTTGCCGAGTGACGCGGTCATAATGACAATGATGATAAGGTCGAGAACGGCTTTGGCGGCGAGAATGGAATAATCGCCGGTCAGACCGTCCTTGATCGCGCCGACGACCGCCATTGCGCCGATGCAGACGGTGAGAGATGCGGTCACAAAGCCGTCAACAAAGAGAGTGTCGGAATCGCTTTTCGTTTTTCTCTTAAGCCATTCGCCGAACGTTTCCATGCGTTTTTCGAGGTTCAGCGCTTCTCCTGTGAGCGCGCCGAGCGCGAAGCAGCCGATCATCATCATGGTGCCGGCGCTCGAAAGCTCGCCGTTTACGACGGTGAACATCTCCTGCAGCGTCCCGGCAATGCCGATAAACAGCGTGCAGACGGCGATCGCGCTTGTCAGCGTGTCCTGAAACCGCTTGGTAATTTTTTTCCCGAACAGCATACCGCTTAAGCCCCCGAGAATGATGGCAGCGGTGTTGATAATAGTTCCCAGACCGATCATAGAATTTTCCTCCAAAACTATCCATACTATAGCACTTTAAAGGAAGAAAATCAAGGTGGAAATGTGAGAAAAACAAAAGAAAAAAGCCCCGGTGAGGGCTTATTTTTTCTTGACGGATTTGATGACCTTCAAGCGGGAAAATTCCTCGCGTTCCTTTTCTTCGAGCGCGTTGGAAATGTATTTGATCGTGTCCTCGAATTTCGGAATCATGATGTTGCCCAACGCATTCGTACGCTTTCGCGTTTTCTTGATGGCGTCCGCTAAGCGGCAGACGGAGCTTTCGATCTCTGCGAGTTTGACGGTCAGACGCTTGACGTCGTTGAATTTTTCATACGCTTCGTCGAGCGATGCCGTCGTGTTGGAAAAGGCGTAGTAGAGCTTAAGTTCCGTCGGCTGCGACGTCACGGTCGGCAGCTCGACGCCCATGACGCTTCGGGAGGAAATGGTGATCGAATCGTCAAGCGGAATGCATTCGGCGGCGGTGTCGCAGTTGCCCATCTCGATATAGGCGCGCTGAAGAGCCGCATAGGCCTCCTTGTATTTTTCGCCGATCTGCGACTGCACGTCTTTCGCGTCGTCCATTAACTGCATGACCTCACGGACGAGAATGCTCCGCTTTTTGTCCATCAGGTCGTAGCCGACGCGTGCGAGCTTCAAGGACTTTTTGGTGTTGATTAAATTGTTTTTGGTGGGAAAAACGTTCTGTGCCAAAAAATCACCTTCACGTTACGCTTTTGCTTTATAGTGCTGATTCAGAATGTCGTCGCTGACACGGTCAAGCGATTCTCTCGGCAGCATGGAGAGCAGCTCCCAACCGAGATCGAGCGTCTCTTCGATCGTTCTGTTCTCGTTTTCGCCCTGATTGAGGAATTTTTCTTCAAACGCTTTGCCGAAGCGAAGCAGAATTTTATCGTTATCCGACAGTTCGTCCTCGCCGATGACCGATGCGAGCGAACGGGCGTCCTGTACGAGCGCGTAGGATGCGAAAAGCTGATCGGAGAGCGCCTTGTGGTCGTCCCTCGTAAAGCCCTTGCCGATGCCGTCCTTCATCAGACGCGACAGAGAGAGCAGAATGCTGACCGGCGGATAAATGCCCGTGGTTTCGAGCGCACGGTCAAGCACGATCTGTCCTTCGGTGATAAAGCCCGTCAGGTCGGGGATCGGGTGCGTGATGTCGTCGTTCGGCATGGTGAGAATGGGAATCTGTGTGACGGAGCCGCTCGCACCCTGTACGATGCCGGCGCGCTCATAGAGCGAAGCCAAGTCGGAATAGAGATAGCCGGGATAGCCTTTTCGTCCGGGAATTTCGCCTTTCGAGGAGCTGAATTCGCGCAGCGCTTCGCAGTACGAGGTCATATCGGTCAGAATGACCAGAATATTCATATTGCAGGAGAACGCCAGGTATTCGGCGGCGGTCAGCGCGCAGCGAGGCGTGATGATACGCTCGATGATCGGGTCGTTCGAGAGGTTCAGGAACATCGTAACCTTGTTCATGACGTTCGCCTGTTCAAAGGATCGTCTGAAATAGTCGGCGACGTCGTTTTTGACGCCCATCGCCGCAAATACAATGGCGAAATCCTCGTTGTCCGACACCGACGCCTGCTTGACGATCTGGACGGCCAGTTCGTTGTGCTTCATGCCCGAGCCGGAAAAGATCGGGAGCTTCTGTCCGCGAATGAGTGTCGCGAGCGCGTCAATGGAGGAGATGCCCGTCCGGATGTAGTTCTTCGGATAGACACGGGAAACGGGATTGATGGCGGTGCCGTTGATGTCGCGCTTGCAGACCGGGAAAACATCGCCCAGCCCGTCCTTCGGACGACCCAGTCCGTCGAAGACGCGCCCGATGATTTCGGGAGAGAGCGAGAGCTCCATGGGCTTGCCCTTGAGAACAGTCCGCGTGTTGGACATCGAAAGCTCTTTGGTGCCTTCAAAAACCTGAACCACGGCCTTTTTTCCCTCAATCATCACGATTCGTCCGGCACGGGTTGAGCCGTCGTCGAGCTGAAGCTCTGCCATTTCTTCAAAAAAGGCGTCCTCGACGTTGTCTAAAACGACCAGTGAGCCGCTGATTTCGTGAAGCCCGATATGTTCTGTGATCATGAGATCACCCTTTCGTTAAATCAGATTATCAAAAACGTTGCGGATTTCCGTGATGTATCCGTCGATCATGTCGGGATTGTCATTGGGAATCTCGTATTTCATCTTGATGAGTTTATCAAAAAGCCCTGTCGCCAAGATACGGGAAACGGGAATCTGCCGTGCTATGGCGCCTTTTGCGGCATCGTTCAGCGCGAGAATCGCTTCCATCATTTTATAATGCTTGTAAACGGGCGTGTAGGTGTCGGTTTCGTGCATGGCATTCTGCTGCAGGAAGCCGATGCGGATCACTCGCGCGACTTCGAGCGTCAGCTTCTGATCGTCGGGGAGAATTTCGGAACCGATGAGCTTCACGATCTCCATGAGCTTTGTTTCCTCCGCTAAGATCGAAGCGATCTCGTTCCGGTATTTCAAAAAGTCCGGCGCGACGTTGTTTTTGTACCAGTCGCCAAGCTCCGCGATGTATTCGCTGTAGCTGTCGTTCCAGTTGATCGCCGGGTAGTGACGCGCATAGGCAAGTGACTTGTCGAGCGCCCAGAAACAGCGTGTGAACCGCTTCGTGTTCTGCGTGACGGGTTCGGAGAAGTCCGCGCCCTGCGGCGATACCGCACCGATCAGGGTAATAGAGCCTTTTTCACCGCAAAGAGATTCAAAATAGCCGGCTCTTTCGTAGAATTCGGAAAGACGGGACGGCAGATAGGCAGGGTAGCCCTCGTCCGCCGGCATTTCCTCAAGACGACCCGAAATCTCACGCAGAGCCTCTGCCCAACGGGAGGTCGAGTCCGCCATCAGCGCGGTGTTGTAGCCCATGTCGCGGTAATATTCGGCGAGCGTGATGCCGGTGTAAATCGAGGCTTCACGGGCCGCAACCGGCATGTTGGAGGTGTTCGCGATCAGAATGGTGCGTTCGAGCAGCGGTCTGCCCGTAGACGGATCGGTCAGTTCGGAGAACTCATTCAGAGCCTGCGTCATTTCGTTGCCGCGTTCGCCGCAGCCGACGTAAACGATGATATCCGCGTCCGCGAATTTGGCAAGCTGATGCTGCGTGACGGTCTTGCCCGTTCCGAATCCGCCCGGAATCGCCGCCGCGCCGCCCATCGCGATCGGGAACATCGTGTCGATGACGCGCTGTCCCGTAATCAGGGGCTTGGTGATCGGCAGTCTGGCTTTCGTCGGTCTGGGCGTCCGGATCGGCCATTTCTGTGCGAGAGAGAGCCCACGGATGCTGCCGTCTTTTGTCCTGACTTCGGCAAGGCAGTCGTTCACTTTATAGTGACCGTTCGCTTTTACGGAAATGACTTCGCCGCTGCAATCGGGCGGAACAAGCGCTTTATGCTTGATGATCGGCGTCTCGGGACATTCGGCGAAAATCTGTCCGCCGGTCACGGTGTCGCCTTCTTTTATGAGAAGAACGGTGTCCCATTCTTTGTCTTCGTCAATGGACGGCGTGCTGACGCCCTTCGTCAGGAAGACGCCGGATTTTTCGGCGATGACGGAAAGCGGCTTTTGAATGCCGTCGTAGATGTTGCCCAAAAGCCCCGGACCGAGTGTAACGGCCATCGGGTACGACGTGGAGACGACCTTTTCGCCGGGGTGCAGCCCGACGGTGTCCTCATAGACCTGAATGGTGGTCATCTCGTCGTTGATACGGATGACTTCGCCGACAAGTGCGTTCTCTCCGACATAGACCATTTCCATCATTTTCAGGTCGGTTTTGCCTTTGATCGTCACGACGGGACCGTTGATGCCGTATATGGTATTATTCTGTGACAAATGAATCACCTCGGAGATTTATAAAGATAAGCCGGAATGCTCGTAGAACCAGTCTTTCTGGGCGGCAAGCCGCGTCTCGAGCAGATCGTTGAGCCGGACGGCCTTCTCTTCGCAGACGCCGTAGAGTCCGCCGAGTCCGATGGTGTTGTCCGCGCTGACGGAAATTGTCGGCGATACGGCTCTGATTGTGTCGGCAAAGGGCAGATCTTGTTCTCTCAGATAGATAGTGATCGGTGCGTTACCGCAGAATGCCGCCATTTTTTTTGCGCTTTCGAGCAGAAGCTCCCGATAATCCGGCGTTCCGGTGAACGCTTCGAGCTTCTTATGTACGTCGTCAAAAACGCTCTTCGTGATGTCCGTGCGGACGGCGATCACTTCTTTTTTCAGCTCTGCGGCACGCTGTTCGGCCTCAATACCGTCCTCAAGCGCGAAACCGGCGACGGCTGCCGAAACGTATTCTTCATATTTTTTATCGGCGAGCGCTCTGGCTTCGGCAAGCTGCTGCGCCTTGTATTGCTGTATATCCGCCATGATCGCGGATTCCTGTTCGCGGGAGGCCTCCCGGATTGCCCGGAAGAAAGCCTCGCTTTTGGCATCCATAGCTGCCAAAGAAATCACCTCGTTTATGCGATGCCGATCGCGTCAATGACGTATCGCGTGATGGCGTCACTCTTAAATTCACTGCCGTTGTCGGGAATTTCCGTAATCAGCGGAACGGTGACGGACTTTTTGACTTCGTCGATGCAGTCCGCGCATTGCTCATACAGTCCCTGCGTGATCAGAATGATCCCGTATTCTTCATTCCGGATGGCTTCTTTCAGCGTTTTTTCGCATTCCTCCGGCGTGTTGATGAGCGCATAGGGAATCCCGGCAAGCCGCATTCCCGTCGCAGAGTCGATGGAATCCGTCAAAAGAAAGAACTTCATCGGTTTATACCTTGTTCAGAATCAGAATGGAGATAACAACGCCGTACAGCGCGATGGATTCGCCCAACGCGACGAAGATCAGGGATTTACCGAACGACTTGGGATCTTCGCTTGTCGCGGCGATGGCTGCGGGAGCACCTGCGGCAACGGCAATACCGCCGCCGATACCGGCAAGACCCGTAACAAGACCGGCCGCCAGAAGACCTAAGCCCTTGGACATACCGCCGTTATCGGTTGTCGTGGTTTCGGCCGCTGTTTCCTCTTCCTGAACCGACGCTGTGGGAGCCGCTTCGGGAGCTGCGGAAGTTTCCGCTGCGGAAACCGAGAACATCAGCGTGGCGGCGACAGCAAGAACAACGACAAAGCCGAGCAGATTTTTTCTGAGAATTTTTTTGCCGCTGACGCCATTCAGATGGCTCTTAAAAGCGCGGTACGCGAGAAAACCGAGCGCGACAGCGGGGAAAATTACGATAACTGCATAAAGAAAAGTGGACATTTTGATTACCTCCGTGAAAGGAAATTATTGATTGTTGGAATTGCTTTCGGAAAGCAGCGTTCTCGCCGAAACAAACGGCTTGCCGTCACCCTCAAAGCAGCGGCTGAACATTTCGTAGAATTCGAGACGCAGCGCCTGAATACCCGTGAGCAGTCCCTCCAGCGCGATGACAAGGATATTGCCTAAAATGATGACGAAAATATTTTCGTTCGCGCCGGCTAAGGAGAAGACCACCATCATCATACCGGCATGCACCAGCACGAACGCGCCGACACGCAGGAACGAAACGGTGTTGCTGAAGTATGAGAGCATATATTCGAGCAGCTCGAAGACGTTTTGCATCACGAAATCCGCGATGCTGTCGGGCTTCCAGTTGTCGTGCTTATCGACGATCCCGATGAGAATTTCTTTCAGGAACAAAATCACGACGCAGATCGGAATACAGATTTTGCAGACGATATTCGGCAGGATCTGCGGACCCGACATGAATTTGATGACGAGACAAACGCAGCACAGATACAGGATCAGTCCCGCCAGTCCGTTGTTATCAAACAGCGCCGCGCCGAATTTTTTCGAGCGGATATTGGTGTAGATGTTGATGAGAATCGAGACGGCAACCAACGCGATGCCGATGCCGATGGCGCATAGCAGAACGGTGTTGATGCTGTCCATGACCGAAAGCGGTTTGCTCTTCAGCCCGACGGCGTGATACAGCGGATCGAGCAACTCTTCATAGCCGAAGAACGAACCGAACATCAACCCGAAAAACATAGAGGAAATACCGCAGGGGATGAGAATCTTGCCGAGCTCCATTTTCTTGAATTTCCAGGCGAGGAAGCCGCCCAGAGCCAGAACGAAGCCTTGCCCGAGATCGCCGAACATGATGCCGAAAAGAATCGTATACGTGACGGCGACAAACGATGTGATATCGACGGAACGGTAACCGGGCATGCCGTACATTTTGACATAGTATTCATACGGACGGAACAGGCGCGGATTGCGCAGCTTGGTGGGCGGCGTGAGCGTTTCATGCGGAGTGCTCTGTTCGTTCTTTTCGCTATCTTCGGAGAAGCCGCCGATCGCGTCGTAGAGAGCGACGATCTTTTTCTTTTCCTTGCCCGAGGCATTGCCGGTATAAATGGTTTTGCCGTTTTTTTTGGTGATGTATTTTTTGGAGTTCCAGAGCTGCTGCAAATCCTGCAAGATAGAGTAGCAGTCGATGATCTCCTCTTTATTTGTGTTCCAGAATTCGGTGATCTTCTGCTTTTCTTTTGCGATGTCCCCGAGCTCTTTTTTCGCGTTTGCGATGATGTCGGGAATCATACCGCTGACGTCGTCGATCCGGTATTCGCGGAAGTAGTAGGCGTCAAAAAGATGCTCTACCTCGGCGGCGTATTTTTTCGGTGCGCAGTACATACACCAGGAATTGTTGTCATCGGATGAATAGATGTTGAAGATAAAGCCCTTTTTGTCCGCTTCCCGTTGAATGGCGGGAACGGCGTCGTTCGGCAGACGACCGAACCGCACGACGGTGTAGCTGACGCCGCGGAGTTCTTCGAGATCGACGTCAAGCGACGAAAAATGTTCGAGCCGCTTGACCTTTCTTTTCAGAAGCTTTTCACGGGCTTTCAGCTCCTTGCGCCAAAGGCTCACCGCGTGGATTTCGCCGTTCAGACCCGAAAGGCTTTTCTCGTCCGAATTGATGTCCGCGCCGCCTAAATAGCGGGTGAATTTTTTCAGGTATTCGTCCGTCAGCGGACGGTGACTGCCGATACAGTTGTGAAGCTGACTCGGCGAAAGGTCAAAGCTGACGTGATGTGAAAGGTGCTCGATGTCGCGGATCGGCTGTTCAAACGGGCTTGACTGCGTAATACCCGATGCCGTGACCGATTTTTCGGGGTCTTTGATGGTAAATTCGATCTCGCTGACGGAGCTAAAGAGCGTTCTTGCGTTTTCTTCTTCCTTTTTCGGAATCCAGCCGAGACAGCAGAACGAATCCTCTTTCACCACGGCGTATTTGCGGAAGTCCCAGAGCTTTTGCAGATCGAGCAGGACGGAATAGGCGTCCGTCAGCTCCGTTTTGTTTTTCTCCCAGAACTCGTTGATCTTTTTCTGCTCTTCGGCGATTTCGGCTAATTCCTGCCTGCATTTCTCGATCAGCTCGGGCACGGAGCCTTCCTGCGGATCAAGCTTGAGCTCGTCGAAATACAGCGCGGACATGATCTTTTCCGCTTCCTCGGCGTGTTGTTTGGAAACACAGTAGACGCCCCAGAAATATTTTTCGTCCGACGAATAGGTGTTAAAAATAAACTTATTGTCGTTGTTGTACATATACAGCTTGATCATCGAATCCTTCGGCAGACTGCCGAAATGCACATCAATGTAATTGGTGCTGAGCATCTCGTTCGGATCAACGTCAAGCGCGACAAAGTGGCTGAGCTTGTCAATTCGCTGATGGAGTTCCTTTTCACGCGCCGCCAATTGCAAATGATATTTGCTGTTCATGTCGATTGCGGGCTTTAAGCCGGAGAGGAAAGAGTTGATGTCACTCGAATCAAAATCGCTGTCGCGGACGTATTTCATCAGCTTTTGCAGATAGGCTTCCGTCAGCGGCCGGTCCGTCCCGAATACGTTTGCAGCCTCTTTTGTCAGGTCAAACTGCGTCAGATCGGAAATTTCTTCGATGTGCCGCAGCGGCAGATCAAAGGGACAAAGCTGGACGACAGTATGATAGCCGTCCGACCCTGCCATAAAGTCCGATGCGTTTTCGGGGTGATAGTAGTCAACGGAAAGCGTCTTGAGGTTAAATTCGTTGAGCTTTTCAATCGGTCCTGTGGCGCGCACGAACATCATTTTTTCTATTGCCAAAATGGTTCACCGCCTTTATTTCGTAGCGCAGGCGCCGCTGAGCATGGGCAGAATCTCAATCGGAGAAAGCCCGTAGCGGATGCCTTCGATGATATGAATGATATTTTTGATCTCGTTTTCGCAAAGATAACAGTACGCGAACATGACCGTTCCCGGATCCTGCGAACGGCGGATTGCCTTGGTAAACACGTCCGCTAAGTATTCGTCCGCCCGGTGGGACAGATCGCGGTCGCTCTGCTCGGTGACGATCCCGCCGAGATAGGTTCCGGAGACGATCGCGTCGAGAGAAGCGGCGTCTGGTGCGAGCAGCATCGCGTCAATCTGCTTCGGCGTAAAATGCGTCAGCAGGGGATTGCGGATGGTGTCGGTAATCTCCGGCGCCACGGTAAACCGCTTCATGCGGTAGAGAATCTTGATCAGATGAACGTCTTTCATCGTTCGATAGAGGTTCCCGAGCTCGTTCTTTTCCGAGATTGTTTTCTTTTTCTTCCCTGCGACGAGCTTTACAAATTCGCCGTCTAAGAAGTTGCGGAACTCGGCTTGTACGACCGTGAGATTGCCTAAAACGCGGTATTTCGTCAGCGCGTCGCGGAATGTGTCGTAATAGGGCGTGCCCTTGACGCCGTCGAGAATGTCCTCCTGTGTCTTTGCCTGCGCGAGTCGGTACAGGTTCAGGTGCGACCTTTCATTATAGAAAACAGGGAACGTGAACAGATAGTCGCGCCGCTTCGTTTCAAGCGAGCTTAGCACGTTGACGATCTGCTGCGTGTCATATTTCAGAATGAAATATTCATACAGATCGCTTCCGGCGGCTTTCTGAAAGCGGATCACGGACTCGCAATCGTTATACATTTTATTGTAAAGCAGAGTTTCGAGCTGGCTTCTCTGCCATTCGCCGGAAACGTTCAGCCCCTCAAATATTTCCGAATACGCGGTTTTTGTCCGCAGATATTCGGCAATGTCATTGACGGAATGCAGCGCGAGCAGGTCGTTATAGTTTTTTGCGGTCAGCCGTTTGCCGTACAGGCAGCGGACTTTTGCGAAAACGGCGTTCGCGGCAAAATTCGGCATCTTCATGATTCGTCACGCAGAACGCGGGCAAAAATTTCGTCCGTCCATTGCGCTTTTTTCTCCTTCTCAAGCGCACGCATATTTTCGATGGCTGCGCGGCTTTCGTCTTCGGCGGACTGCATCGACGACGCGACCGATTGCTTATGCTCGGCACGCAGGCGTTCGACTTCCTTTTCGGCGTCCTGCAGACGCTCTTCGAGAATATGTTTCTTTTCTTTTTCGGCTTCGGCCGCCGCTTCCGCCTTGTATTTTTCGGCTTCCAATGCCCATTCATGCGCCTTTTTTTCAGCCGCCAGAATGTCTTTGAGCATACTTCCCACACATATCGCCGCCTTTTTATATTATATACTCTATATTATAATCACTTTTGGCTTCATTGCAACGGCAAAAATACCGAAAGTAAGACCGAAAATGTCGATTTTTTCGTGCGTATTGATTTTCCGCAAAGCGGTTGCACTGAGCTTCCGAAGCGTGTAAAATAGGGAACGGATTAACGGAAAGGGTGAAAACCATGATTCTTTATTTTTCGGGAACGGGCAATTCCCGTTATGCGGCTGAGACGCTTGCACGCTTGCTCGATGAGAAAACAGAGGATATGAGCATTTTGCTCAGAGAAAACTGTCGGGAGCTTGAGCTGACGAACGAAAAACGGCTCGGCTTTGTCTTTCCCGTCTATTACAGCGGACTGCCGACGGTCGTTTCGCGTTTTTTAGATACAGTTAAGTTTATTCTTCCGAGCGATGTCTATGTTTTTTGCGTGATTACTTGCGGCGGCTCGGCGGCCGGTGCGGATGCGCTGTTTCGCAAGCGCATGGCGGAAAAGAAAAGTTCGGTCGCGTTCACGGCGTCGGTTAAAATGCCGGATAACTACGTTCTGCTCTATAATCCCGCGACGCAGGAAGAGGCGGAAAAGACGATGCAAGAAGCCGACAAAACGCTTGCGTCGATAGGGGAACAGCTCCGGCAGCAGCAGACAGGCGGCTATGACAGCGGCTTTGGAGGCAAGCTTGCCGGCGGCGTCATGCAGACGATGTATTCGCTTTTGCGGAACACGAAAAAGTTTTTCGCCGATGACAACTGCACCGGCTGCGGAGAGTGTGAGACGCTCTGCCCGGAAAGCGTGATCCGGCTGATAGACGGCAAACCCTCCTGGACGCAGAAAAAGTGCGCGCATTGTACGGCGTGCATCAACCGCTGTCCGACAAGAGCGATCCAGTACGGCAAAGCGACGGAAAAACGCGGACGATACAAAAAAGACTGAACCGCGTTCCGCGGTGTTGCTCGCCGCAGTGAAAAGTGAAAAGTGAAGAGAATCGGAAGCCCTGCGGGCTTGGATTTATAATAAATCGATTGTACACTTTATAATCAAAAGGCGACAGCCTTTTCCGACATTGCACATTGCACTTTGCACATTAAAAAAAATCCGCCGCATCGCGTTTCAGCTTGATGCAGCGGTCATTGTTATGTTTCTTTCGCTTCGGCTTCGGCCTGTTCCGCTTGGGCGTGGCGTTCGCGCAGTTCCTTTTCGATAAAGGCTTTGCGTTCCTTGTCGTCCGAAATGAACGAGATGACGATGATGTACAGGAGCGAGCCGATGGCAGGCCAGAGAATGAAGAGCGGCCATTGCGCCTTGTTGAATTTTGCGCCCTGATGACGCAGATCCAGATTGCTGTTGTAGCCGATAAAACGCATGATGTAGCCCTTGATGATGGACTTTGAAGCGTCGCTGAGTTTGGAGATCAGGTTCTGCACCGAGAACGAAATGCCCTCTGTCCGCTGTCCCGTTTTCCACTCAACATAGTCAATGGAGTCGCTTGTCAGGGAACGGTGCGCGATGTCTTTCATGTTCAGCAGAATCTGTGCGGTTGCCAGCAGTACGCCAACGGTAATGATCCGCGGCGCGGAGGTGAAGCCGATAAAATAGGACGAAATACGGCAGATGATGTTGACGATCTCCGAGGTGATCAGCATCTTTTTCATGCCGCCGATTTTGTCGATGATGGGCAGAGCCTTGAGCAGGCAGATCGCGCCGGGAATGCCGTAGAGCGTACTGAAGATCAGCTGGGAGGTCTCGCCGTCGAGCGTCATGCTGCCGAGATGGAACGAGACGGAGCTTTTGAAGAAATACTGCCAGTCGATGCCGCCGAAGATCATGCCGCTGAAACGGGCCAGAGAGATGAGCAGCAGGACTTTGTTGTGACGCAGAACGGTGATGGTTTGCAGAAGGTTTTCTTTTGGCTGCTCGGTGCGGACAAGCTCGTGCACCTTGTAGGCGTCCATCGAGATCAGCTCGCCGCCGAGGCAGAAAATAAGTGCGCCTATAAATATGACAACGGATTCCGAAAGCCCGGTCGCGTCGCGGAAATTTTGGCTGTCGATCAGTTGGAAGACCATGACGACGGCTCCGCCGGCTCCCGCGCCGATGGAAACCCATTGCGCCACGCGTGATCGTTCATGCGAATGCGGCGAGGAAAGGGAGATCATGCCCCACAGCGCGACGTCCTGCACGGAATACAGCACGTCCCACAGCAGATACGAAACGACCATGACTGCCAGTGCCGCATTTGTATTCAGATGCAGATTCATAAACAGCACGAGCGCGACTAAGCCGATAATCGGCGGCAGCTTTAAGAGATACGGACGCAGCTTTTCGCCCGATTTGCAGCGTCTTTTGTCGATCAGCGCGCCGACCAGCGGATCGTTCACGGCGTCCCAGATCCGGCTGAAGCCCTGCACATAGCCGACCTTGACCGGGTCGATCTTCAATACTGTGGTGCAAAAATAATACCACCAGTTGTTCTGGAAATTGTACGCCATGTTCTGACCGGCAAGACCCGTCGCGTAGGCAAGCAGATTCCGATTCGGAACATAGCCCTCTTCGGCCTCTTTAGAAAAGAAGAATTTGATGGGATTTTTCATAGGAACGCCCCTTTTATATGGAAATGTTTATATTTTCAATAAGTGCTTTATTGAATGTGCAAAGTGCAGTTTCGGAAGCCCTGCGGGCTTATATTTTTACGCCTGCGGCGCGCATTTTCGATATTGAACTTTCATAATGGAATTATTATAAAACATCCCCATTAAAATTGCAATAACAAAATTATTTTTTGTTAAAAATAAACAGAAAAAGCATCTGTTTTTTTGTTCGGAATCGGATTTCTTTTCCATCTTCTTTAACAGTTGAATTTGTTCGGGTTTTGTGGTAGAATAAACGGAAAGCGAGGTGAAAACGATGCCGGAGAAAAAGGAAAACGCCCATGAGGGACACCGTAAGCGTCTGCGCGACAAGTTTTTGCACGACGGCAATTTCGATGCGTTTCCGCCGCACAATGTGCTGGAATTATTGCTGTTCTATTCCATTCCGAGGGCAGATACCAACGAGCTGGCTCACCGCCTGATCGAGACGTTCGGCTCTCTGCGCGGTGTGTTTGACGCGCCGTATGAGTCGCTTTTGCTTGTGCCCGGTGTCGGCGAACAGACGGCGTCGCTCATTAAGCTGATTCCGTCCCTGACAAAGGTTTATTTAGAGGAAAACGCCTCCGACATCCGCTATCTCACTTCGACCGAGGACGCGGTACGGTTTCTGAAGCCAAAGTTTACCGCCATGGCGAACGAAGCGCTGATCATGGTCAGTCTCAACGACGCGGGAAAGATCCTGAAAACGTCGCTCATCAGTCAGGGCGGTGCGCATTTTACCGAAGTGGACGTCCGCAAAATCATGGGCGAATTGCTCGGAAGCCGTGCGACTGCCGTTATCATCGCTCACAATCATCCCGGCGGCGTCTGCGCGCCGTCACGGGCCGATCATGATATGACCGCGAAGCTCGCGAGACTGCTCGGCAGCATCGAAGTGACGCTTCTCAATCATATTATTATCACACAGGACGATTACTTTTCCTTTGCGGGGAATCCGAAGTTTGCGGATTGTTTTCTGCCTCCGCAGCGCGAACGGTTCTGTTCTTCGCCGGAGGAGATTGAAAAACAAAAGGAGAGATAAGAACATGACAGGACTGATTGACGTCGGCGGCGGTATGCGCGACATATACGGTGCCGGCGTGATGGATTATTTTCTGGATCACGACGTGCGGTTCGACGTTTGCATCGGCGTATCGGCGGGCAGCGCGAACGTCGCGTCATTTCTGGCGCATCAGCGTGAACGGAATTACCGTTTTTATACGGATTATGCCCGACGGAAGGAATATATGAGCCTTCAGCACCTGCGCAAAAGCGGTTCATATTTTGATCTTGATTATATTTATTCGGTTTTATCAAACGAAGACGGAGAAGATCCGATTGATTATGATACGCTTTCCCAATCGGATTCGGAATTTATCGTCGTGACGACTGACGCCGAAACCGGAGACGCCGTTTATTTTACGAAAAATGAGATGGCACGCAACGACTTCTGGCTGCTGAAGGCTTCAAGCGCGATCCCGCCGGCTTGTAGAGCCTATCAACGGGATGGCAAGGCGTATTTTGACGGCGGTCTGGCCGATCCGATCCCGCTTGAAAAGGCTCTGGAGCTTGGCTGTGACAAGATCGTTGTCATCATTCCGCGTCCTCCCGCCGAAAAAGGGCGTGAGCTTTCGGGCGTGATGAAGCCGTTTCTGAAGGATTACCCGGCGATCTTGGATAAATTCGCGCACCGTCCCGCAATTTATAACGGAAAATTAAAGCTCCTGCGCCGTCTCGAGCAGGAGGGAAAGGTGATTCTGATCGCACCGGACAGCGATAAGGGGCTGAGTATGGTGACGCGTGACCGGGAAAAGCTTGACGCGTATTATCATAAAGGCTATCATGATGCAGCAAAAGCAATGGCGGAGCTTCGGTAAGCTCTGCCATTTTCAATGAATAACGAATAATGAATAATTTCGGAAGCCCTGCAGGCTTGGGTATTTTTTTGTGACTTATTGATCCGATTCAATGCCGAGCAGCTCCAACTCGTCTTTTTTGTCCTGTTTGGAGCGTGCCACGACCTCGGCGCGCAGCTTTTTGCGGTTCTTGCCACCGATGATGCCATTGCGGTAAAACGCAACCAGGAACATACCGAGAACGGAGCCCACCGCGCAGCAGATAAAGTCCGTCATGGTATCGACCAGACCGACTTCGGAGATGATGTCCGAGGTCTGGAGCACGTAGCCGTAGACTCTGTCCATTGTGAACTCATACAGCTCCCATGCGACGGCGATGAACATCGAGAACGTCAGGGCGAAAAAGGACGCAAGTGCGGGGCTTAAATGCCGCTTTTTGCCCTGGAACACCACGGCGAAGTCATAGCCGAACCAGGTGGCGATAAAGCCTGAGCTGAAGTGCGAGAGAATATCGAAAAAGTGAATATTGGTTCTTGTATTGAGAATATAGACGACGCAGCTGTAAACAAGGAAGACATTCAGCAGCGTCTGTGAAAAATAATTGACACGCGTGATAAATGATTTCCCGCCGAAGAGCTGCCACATATCCCACATATGCGAAAACGCGATGGCGAACAGCCCCATCAGAAACATGGTGACGGAGTTGTTGAGCATTCCGTAGACGGAAAACGCCAGCAACAGAGCGCGGCAGACCCACCAGATGATTTGGTGCGCCTTGGGGATCGGTGTGATTTGATTCAGCTTTTTCATGGTATTGACCTCGTTTTGTTTCATGTACTATGTCGGAATATCAGGATAACGGCTTTATTTTACCATATTATATGGTCGTATGCAAGAAAAAAATGAAAAAAATAAGTTGCGTCGCTTTCTTTCTTATGCTACAATAAGCACAAAAACGACTAAAGGATAACGCGATATGAAAGTTTCAGAAGCCTTCCCCGTCTGGGGACCTTATTCCAAAAAATACATGGGGATTTCCCGTCTTGCCGATCACGATTTCGCAAAGGGCGTCCGGTTTGATTTTACCACCGTTCCTGCGATCTTCGGCGGCGACATCAAAGTCCCGAACGTCACGCTGCCGTCGGGCTGTCACCCGTGGCGCTGTTCGGCTGATTATTCGGTTTTCACCTATCGGCACGACCTCGAGTGGAAGGACAAGGTCTATGCGGAGGTGTCCTATGTCCGGCTATCCGATGAGAGCACGTTGGTTCGTACGGAATTTGTCAACAACTCCGAGCTGACGCAGAACTGTCTGATTGATTATTTCAGTTCAATCGAGTTTCCGTCACCGTCCTACTGTGCGCTGACACTGCCTGACAAGTGTGATGTTAAAAATGCCACGGATTACGACGAGTATACATACGCCGAGACACGCCCCTGGGACGAAGAGAATGCGGACGGCTTCAAAAAAGGCGAATTTGCCGATAATCGTTTTGTCGGCGGCTTTGGTCTTGGCGACCGCGCCGGAAAATGGCATATGCCGCACCGCTATCTGCCGCCGTTCGGCGCGACAAAGGGTGATCGTGTTCGTCTTACGATCGAGAGCAAACACGACTACGAAAACGCCGTTCTCGCGATCCGCTACCGGACAAGCGACATTCATTACGAACAGGGCAAAATGGTCGGCGTCAATCTGATTCCGGGTGAGAAAACCGCGTCATTCTTGCTGAACGGAGACAGACAGATTGACTTTTTGCCGACAGACGAGCCGCAGATTATACTCATCCCCGTCGGTAAAGTGAGCAAGGGAACGTTTCCGATTGCACTTGAGGCGATCGGCACCGGCGCGGCGGAATTTGATTTCTTCTGTCTTTTGGAAGAGAAAGACGGCGAACAGATCAGGACGGAAATGAAGTCCTACGATTTCACGCCGGAAATCGAAGAGAAGAAATGCGATTCCGGCTATCTCTCCGTCTGCCGTTATCCGCATGTAGACGGCGATTTTACACTGCGAACATTCAACAGTAACACCCGTTACCGTACAATCGAAACCGGCGCGCTCGAGGACTGCATGACGGCGCGTCTGTCCAATTCCGACGTCACCTTTGACGACGTGACCGAGAGCTTCACCGGTGCGTTTTCCCGCAAGCACAGCGACGACGGCTTTTTCCATAACGCCATCGTGCATACGCTCTTCATTGAGCCGAACACGACGCATGTCGAGTATGCCGTTCTCTCCAAGGGCGAAACGGCGTATCTTCCGGCGGATGAATACGAAAAAATCTATCAGGAAAGACTTCGCGAAGCTTCTCCCGCCTCTTACAATCGCGACGGCAAAAAGTATGAGCTCAGCTGTGAGATTCTCAAATCCACCGTGCTGACCAACGCCGTTTATCCCATTTATAAGCACGGCGACTATATCATTCACCACACGCCGGGCAAACGCTGGGACTGCCTGTACACCTGGGATTCGGGCTTTATCGGCCTTGGTATGATTGACTACGCGCCGTCCTTCGCCGATTACAGTCTCGATACTTACTTAAGCGACGAGAGCAACCCGGATTATGCGTTCCTGCATCACGGTTCACCGGTTCCCGTGCAGATGTATCTGTATCTGGAGCTGCTCAAACGACGCAACGATAAGGCAAAACTGCTTGCACTCTATCCGAGAGTCAAGCTCTATTATGACTTTTTAGCGGGCAAGGTCAGAGGTTCGACAACCGCGAAGCTCAAAAGCGGTCTGACCACAACCTATGATTATTTCTATTCCACCAGCGGCATGGACGACTATCCGGCGCAGGTCGCGATGATGGCGATGGATATCCGCGACACGACGGCTCCCGTCATCTCGACGTCCCAGCTGATCCGCTGCGCAAAAATTCTGAAAATGGCAGCGAGCAAGCTCGGCAAAACGCAGGACGCCACGACCTACGAAGCGGACATCACCAGGCTGACCGACGCGCTCAACCGGTATTCGTGGGATGAAAACAGCGGCTATTACAGCTATGTGCTGCATAATGAAAACTACGAGCCGACCGGGATCCTGATGACCGAGGACGGCGAAAACCTGAACAAGGGACTCGACGGCATTTATCCCATCATCGCCGGCGTCTGTAACGACGAACAGAAAGACAGAATTCTCTCGCACCTCAAAAGCGAAAAAGAAATGCTCTCGCCCTACGGTATCAGCGCGGTGGATATGACCGCCGGATATTTCATGGTCAACGGCTACTGGAACGGCAACGTGTGGTTCCCGCATCAGTGGTTCATCTGGAAATCCATGCTCGACTTGGGTGAGACGGATTTTGCCTACACGATTGCCTGTCTTGCGCTCGACATATGGAAGCGGGAAGTGGATTATTCCTATTATACGTTCGAGATGGTGAACGTCGTAACGGGACGCGGCGGCTGGTTCCACAATTTCGGCGGACTTTCCACGCCGATCACGATGTGGGCAAACGCCTATTATAGACCCGGCACACTCAATACGGGATTTGATACCTGGGTTGATTCCGTAGAATTTTCGGACGAAAACCGCAAAGCGGACGTGAAGCTGACCTATTTCGGCGAAAACAGAAAATTCACCGTTCTGGCGGTCATGAACGACGAGCCCGGCAAAGACTATACGGTTCGTCTCGACGGCAAAGAGATCGCATTCCGGGAACGCTTCAAGGGGACGCTTGAAATCGAGCTGTCCCTGTCTGACAACGACATCCATACGTTGACAATCTGTTAAAACAAAAAAAATGGGGCTGTCCTTTCGGGCAGCCCGTTGTGTTATTCGGTTCAATATCCGAAAGCTTCATTGCTCCATTGGATAATCGTCTGATAGTAGAGATCGGATGACGGCGTATCCTCTGCCAGAACGCCGTGATCGGCTCCCTCAAAGGTGATAAACAGATGGGGCGCGCCGACGGCAGTGAGCTTTGCGTCCAGAATCTGCGCATTGGTATACGGAACGATCGAATCCGCCGTACCATGGCAAAGCACCGCTTTCGGGACGTCTGCCGCGACATAGGAAACCGGCGAAGCCGCCAGAAGCTCCTGTTTGTAGTCCTGCCAATTCTCAACCGTAACACCGCTCACACCGGCAAGATTGCCGAGCAGAGGCGCCAAGCCCTCGTTCTGATAGAAATTCGGGTCGGTCAGGTCTGTAGGACCGGCAAGGCTTCCGACATAGGCGATGGAAATCGGAGAGACAGCGTGATTCTTATAGGCGTAAAGCAGGGAGAGATGTGCGCCGGCCGAATAGCCGATCAGACCGCAGCTGCGGATCGTGTAGCCGTCTTCCTGCGCTTTCTGCCCGATCAGCGCAAGCGCTGCCTGAATATCTTCGAGCATCTCGACATAGGTCGCTTTTTCGCCGAGCATACGGTAATTGATCGAAGCCGCCGCATAGCCGTAGTTTTGCGTCACGCTTTTTGCCGTTTCGGTCAATTCCTTTTTGTCGCCGCTCTGCCATGCGCCGCCGTGAATATAGACAATCAGACCGATTTCCTTATTATCCCGTTCCGGCAGGTAAAGATCAAGCTTCTGGCTGTTTGACGAGCCATAGGCAAGATCTTTATAGACGGTGACTCCCGGTGTTTTGGGGCCGAGACCGAAAAGGTTCAACAGAAATGCGATGATTGCCATGAAAAATGCGATAATTTGTTGCATAAAATCAACCTCCTCATTGGTATAATATACCAATTTATCTCCCATGTCAATAGATTTTATGAACAAATTTCAATAAAGTGTCGTTTATGTGCAAAAAAGGACTGACACCGGATGCGTCAGCCCTTTTTGGTATGCCAATCTGAATTCTGTATTCTAAATTCTGTATTCTAAATTCTGCATTAAAACACCGGATAGGTTCTCCGATAAAGCGAATTGATCTTTTTGAAATACTCCTTATCCACCGCGGCGATTGTTTCGGCAGTTGTGCGGAAACGCCAGTTCTTTTCCGGCACGCCGGGAATATTCATGCGCGCATCCGAACCGAAGCCGCACATATCCTGGAACGAGATCATCGCCGTATTCGAGGCCGAACGCCAGACCGCTTCGATGATTTTGCGGCAGCTCGGCGACCCGTAGCCGCCGTCGCCCCAGTTCTGACCTTCAAATCCAACATAATCGAGGGCAAAACGCCGTTCCTGTTCACTCGCTTCCCACAGCCAGCCGAGCAGCGTATTGTTGTCGTGCGTGCCGACATAGTTGACGGAATTTTTTTCGGCGTTGTGCGGCATATGGGTCGAATCGCCGTTCGGATCGAAGCCGAACTGGACAACCTTCATGCCCGGGAATCCCGTCTGTTTGAGAAGCTCCACCACATCGTCGCCGAAGACGCCCAAGTCCTCTGCGATGATCGGCGCATCCGGGAATTTGCGGAAGACGCGCTTGAAGAGCTTCATGCCGGGTCCCTGCTTCCATTCGCCGACTTTGGCGGTATCGGAATCCGCCGGTACTTCCCAGTAGCTCGCGAATGCGCGGAAATGGTCAATTCGCACCACGTCGTAAACGGAAAGCGTGTGACCGATTCTGCCGAGCCACCATTTGAAGCCGTCCTTTTCCATCGCTTCCCAATTATAGATGGGGTTGCCCCAGAGCTGCCCGTCCTTGCTGAAATAATCGGGCGGCACGCCGGCTACCTTTTCGGGCTTCAGCTTTTTGTCGTCGATGAGGAACAGCGGCAGATTCGACCAGACATCTACGCTGTCCATCGCCACATAGATCGGCATATCGCCGATGACGGCAATGCCTTTTCCGTTAGCATAATCTTTAATCTTCTGCCATTGTGCGAAAAAGACATATTGACAGAACTTCCAGAATGCCGACCGTTCGGCGTAATCGTGACGGTGACGGCGTTTGAAGAGATCGAAATGCGCAAACTCCTCCGGCCATTCCCACCAGGGTCTAAAGTCGTTTGCCTCTTTGACCGCCATGTAATAGGAAAAATTCGTCAGCCACGGATTTTCTTTTTCAAAGTCCTTGACCTTTTGCGCCGTTTCGGTATCAATGCGACCGAACGCCGTTTTCAGAAGAGAAAGTCGTTTTTCTTTTGCGAAATCATAATCCGCCGTGTAGGGCGAACCGTGATAAACGTTTGTCTCGACCTCTTCCCGGGTACAAAGTCCCATTTCGAGAAGCCCTTCGGGGTCGATGAACAAAATGTTGCCCGCAAAAGCGGACGCCGAGCAGTACGGCGAATTGGCATGGTCGATCGGATTGAAGGGCAGCACCTGCCAGTAGGTAAACTGCATCTCGGCAAGCGCATCGATGAAATCCAGACAGTTTTTGTCAAACACGCCGACGCCGTACGGGGACGGAAGCGAGCTGACGTGCATCAGAACGCCTGCGCCTCGCTGTTTTAACATAAAATCACCTCAAAAAATACGCATGATACGATTTATTCTATCATAAAACGACATAAAATGCAATCGGAAAAATGTGCCGTCAGGTCACGGCTATACCGCCGAGCACTTCGCCGACCTTGTCGCGGATGACGAGAGAAGCCAGATGATCCATCGGCGTTGCGTCGCGGTTGATAAGCACCAGATGATCGCCCGAAAAATACCGGAGCATACCGGCGGCAGGATAGACCGTCAAGGATGTTCCGGCGACGATGAGCGTGTCGGCTTCCTCGATTGCGTGTACCGCACCTTCGACCGTCGCGTCATCAAGGCTTTCTTCATACAGCACGACGTCGGGCTTGATGATGCCGCCGCAGGTACAGCGCGGAATCCCCTCGGAATGCAGCATAAAATCCGCGTCGTAGAATTTGCCGCATTGCACACAATAGTTGCGGTGCACGCTGCCGTGAAGCTCATACACATTTTTGCTGCCGGCGGCGGTGTGCAGACCGTCGATATTCTGCGTCACGACAGCCGTCAGTTTTCCGGCGCGTTCGAGCTCAGAGAGCTTTCTGTGCGCCGCGTTGGGCTTCGCGGTCAGGCAGAGCATCTTGTCGCGGTGAAAACGGAAGAATTCCTCCGTGTGCCGCATGAAATAAGTGTGGCTGAGAATCGTTTCCGGCGGAACATCATATTTCTGATGATAAAGCCCGTCCACGCTGCGAAAATCCGGAATCCCGGATTCCGTGCTGACGCCGGCACCGCCGAAAAAGACGATTCTGTGTGACGAATCAATAATTTGCTGTAAATCCTGATGCATAATAACCTCCGGGTAAATTGACAAGAATGAAAACATGAGGTATAATTTTAATTACTTAAGAATTCAGAATTAAGAATTAAGAATTAAGAATTTCGGAAGCGCTTCGCGCTTGGATTGATAGAATGAATCAAAAGGCGAAGCCTTTTCCGCAATTCTGCATTCTGCATTCTGCATTATAAAAGGATTTGATTGGATGATTTATACGGAAATGACGACAGCAGCGATGTGTATCGCCTACGAAGCGCACAAGGATATGCGCGATAAAAGCGGCGCGCCGTATATTTTTCACCCGTTTCACGTCGCCGAACAAATGACGGACGAACGCACGACCGCCGCCGCGCTGCTGCACGACGTGCTCGAAGATACCGAGCTGACCGCTGCTGATCTGCTTGAACAGGGGATCAGCGAAACCGTTGTACGGCTTGTGGAGACGCTGACGCGACGGGAGAATGAGGATTATTTTGATTATATCCGCAGACTCAAGCAAGAACCCGATGCGGTTCGTGTAAAAATTGCCGATCTGCGCCATAACAGCGATTTGTCAAGGCTTGTGTCCGTTTCGGAAAAGGACGCAAAACGCAACGAAAAATATGCTGAAGCCCTGCGCATTTTAACGCAGAACTGACAGGCTAATTGATGCCGGCGGTGCCGAATTTTCCAAACAGATTTTCCACCGTCTGCCTGAGACACAGATGCTCGGGAAGCGCCAGCTCCGGGTCTGCAAGCAGGATATCCTCCGCCTGTTTTTGCGCCGCGTAAAGAATTTTGGTGTCCGTGATAATGTTGGCGAGCTTTAATTCGGGCAGTCCGTGCTGACGGGAACCTAAAAAGTCACCGGGACCGCGCTGTTTCAGGTCTTCTTCGGCGATTTTAAAGCCGTCCGTCGTTTCACACATGACGCGAAGCCGCTTTTTCGCTTCCTCGTTCTGTGCGTCGGAGACTAACACGCAGGTGGATTTGAATTGTCCGCGTCCGATTCGTCCGCGAAGCTGATGGAGCTGCGAGAGCCCGAAGCGTTCGGCGTTTTCGATTACCATAATAGCGGCGTTCGGCACGTCGATGCCCACTTCGATCACGACGGTCGCGACGAGCAACTGAATCTTTCCCAAGGCGAAGTCACGCATGACTTCGTCTTTTTCTTTCGGCTTCATCTGTCCGTGCAGAAGCCCGACGGTATATGAGCCGAAGACCTTTTTCTGCAGATAGGCGGCGTATTCCTGCGCCGGCACTAACTCCGTTTCGCCCTCTTCGACCAGCGGACAGACGATATAGCCCTGCCGTCCCGCGTCGAGATGCTTTTTGATAAAGCGGTAGAGCCGTTCGTGATAATCGCTTGCCACCGCGTAGGTTTCAATCGGCTGACGGCCGCGCGGCAGCTCGTCGATCACCGAGACATCCAGATCGCCGTAGAGAATCAGTCCGAGCGTCCGCGGAATCGGCGTCGCCGACATGACGAGAATATGAGGATTTTTGCCCTTTTCCGCAAGAGCCGTCCGCTGACGGACGCCGAAACGGTGTTGCTCGTCCGTGATGACGAACCCGAGGTTGCGGAACGCGACGTCGTCGCTGATGATGGCATGTGTACCGACGACGAAATCAATGCTGCCGTCGGCGAGCCCTTTTTTGATCTGTTTTTTCTGCGACGCCTTGACGGAGCCCGTCAGCAGCGCCATATTGACTCGTCCGCCGAAAAGCTTTGAGAGCGAACGGCAATGCTGTTCCGCGAGCACTTCGGTCGGCACCATCAGCGCCGCCTGATAGCCGTTTTTCACCGCGTTATAGACAAGCGCCGCCGCGACGGTCGTCTTGCCCGAACCGACATCGCCCTGCAGCAGTCGGTTCATGGGACGTTCCGTCATCATATCGGTCATGGCTTCTTCTATACAGCGTTTCTGCGCGCCGGTCGGTTCATACGGCAAAAAAGAATAAAATTCTTCCGTGAAATCGCGTTGCAAGCAGACGGACGTGCCCGTCCGGTTCCGTTGCCGTAAAAAGAGCAGTCCGAGCTGCATACCGAGCAGCTCTTCAAAAATCAGCCGCCGCCGCGCAAGACGGAGTTGTTCGTCGTTTTCGGGGAAGTGCATCGCTTTCAGCGCGTCTTCGCGCCCCATCAGACGGTATTTTTCGATCAGATAGTCGGGGAGTGTTTCCGGGATCGCGCCCTGCAAGGCGGCGAAAGCATTCAGCACCACCGATTCAATCTTTTTGCTCGTGAGTTTGTCGGTCTGATGATAGACCGGGTGAATGCGGTCGTTCCCCGTCACGGCAACAAAACGCGGCGAGAGCATTTCGCGCCCGCCGACGATATTTTGATTGATTTTTCCGAAAAATAAATATTCCTGATCTTCCAGAAGCTGATTGACGACGTACTGATTATGGAAAAATGTCAACATCAAGATGCCGCTGCCGTCCGTGGCAACAGCCTTGAACATCATGCCGCCGTTTTTCATGCGGCTGCCGACGGGAGCATTGACGATGCGCGCCCGGATGCAGCACGACTCGCCGAACGGCGTTTCCATAATGGGTGTGATCTTGCTCCAGTCCTCGTAGTCGCGGGGAAAATTGTAGAGCAGCTCGCCGACGGTGCTGACGCCGAGCTTGCGGAATCGGGCGGCGATGGCGTCGCCGACGCCCTTGATATACTGAATATCGGTTGAAAGATCCATAACAGAATCGCCGTCAGGCGAAAAGCTCCGTCGAAAGATAACGTTCGCCGGAATCGGGCAGCAGGACGACGATGGTCTTGCCTGCGTTTTCGGGACGGTTCGCGATCGCCGCCGCCGCGAACAGTGCCGCGCCCGACGAGATGCCGACAAGCAGCCCCTCTGTTTCCGCCGCACAGCGCGCCGCGTTGACCGCCTGCTCGGTGGTGACGTCGATGATTTCATCGATAATCTCCGTGTCCAGCGTCTTGGGAATGAAGTTCGGGCCGATGCCCTGCAGACCGTGCGGAGCCGGTGCGCCGCCTTTGAGTAGGGGGGAATCCTTCGGCTCAACGGCGATGATCTTCGTCTCTTTACTGAACGCCTTGAGCGTGGCGCCGACGCCGGAAAGCGTGCCGCCTGTGCCGACGCCTGCGACGAAGAAATCAACATGACCGTACGTATCGTGCAGAATCTCCTGCGCGGTCGTGATTTTATGAATATTCGGATTCGCGGGATTTTCAAACTGCGAGGGAATATAGGCGTTTTCGTAGGTTTCCGCCAGCTCGTTGGCCTTGTCGACCGCGCCCTGCATACCGAGCTCTTTCGGCGTCAGCACGATCTCGGCGGACAGCGCTTTCAGGAGCTTTACACGCTCTTCCGACATATTTTCGGGCATGGTCAGAATCAGCTTGTAGCCCTTGATAACGGAGGCAAACGCAAGTCCGATGCCCGTATTGCCGCTTGTCGGTTCGATGATGACGGAGCCCTCCGAGAGCAGCCCTTTCTGTTCCGCGTCCTCGATCAGCGCGACGCCGACACGGTCTTTGACGGAACCGAGGGGATTAAAATATTCGAGCTTCGCGACGATCTCGCCGCCTACGCCGCACGCTTTTTCAAAACGGTGCATACGCAGCATGGGCGTTTTGCCCACGAGATCAAGAAGACTGTCTGCGATATATTCCTTCGGCCGGAAGCCGAAACCGTACGTAAATTCACCCATTGCCGTCTCTCCTTATATGCCGAAATAATTTTTTGCGTTGTAGTAGGAAATATCCTTCACCATCTGCGTGAGGACTTCCTCATCCCACGGATATTCGCCGTTTTCGACCATGTTACCGACAAGCTCGCAGAGAATGCGTCTGAAATACTCATGACGGGGATAGGACAGGAACGAACGGGAATCCGTGACCATGCCGACGAATTTGCCGAGCATACCGAGATTGCCCAAAGCTTTCATCTGCTGTCTCATGCCGTCAAGGTTGTCGTTGAACCACCAGGCCGAGCCGAACTGAATCTTGGACGGCGCGTCTTCATTCTGGAAGTTGCCGAGCATCGTGCCGAGGACGTAGTTGTCCTTGGGATTGAGCGTGAAGAGGATTGTCTTCGGCAGGCTTTCCTCTTCCGCGAGAGAGTCGAGGAATCGGGAAAGTCCGGCCGCGATCTCGCAGTCGTTGATGGAGTCATAGCCCGTGTCCGCGCCGAGCTTGCGATACATGAGCGTGTTGTTGTTGCGCAGCGCGCCGATGTGGATTTCCATTGCCCAGCCGTTTTTGTAATATTCTTTCGCGAGAAAACGGAAAATTTCTGTGCGGTATTTGTCAACTTCAAGAGCGGTCAGCTCTTCGCCGGCTTTACCCTTGCGGAAAATTTCTTCGAGCTCGTCTTCACCGGCTCTCACGCAGGGAACATACGACAGCGAATGATCCGTCGCGCAGCAGCCCATTTCTTTGAAGAATGCGATTCTGTCCCGCAAAACTGCTTTCAGTTTGGCATAGGAATCAATCGATTCACCCGCTGTTTTTTCAAGCGACGCGAGCCACGGACGGAACGTCGGCAGCTCGATGTTCATCGCCTTTTCGGGACGGAACGCCGGAACCACCCTGCATTTGAAATTCTTGTCCTCGGCGATGAGCTTATGGTATTCGAGCGTGTCGGCGGGGTCGTCCGTCGTGCAGACGCACACAACATTGGAGCGTTCGATCAGCTCTTTCGGCCGGAAGCCGCCGGCGGCGATTTTTTCGTTTGCCTCCTGCCAGATGGCGTCGGCCGTCTTCGGGGAAAGCGGCGTCGTGATGCCGAAATACCGCTGCAATTCCAGATGCGTCCAGTGATAGAGCGGATTGCCGATGCAGTACTGCATGACCTCGGACCACTTCATGAATTTCTCGTAATCGGAGGCGTTGCCGGTGATGTATTTTTCTTCGATGCCGCAGCTTCTCATGCCGCGCCATTTGTAATGGTCGCCGCCGAGCCACAGCTGCGTGATATTTTTCGGCGGATTGTTTTCGTAAATCTCTTTCGGGGAAAGATGGCAGTGCCAATCAAAAATGGGCACGTCCTTGCAGGCGTTGTAAAGCGTTTTGGCAGTTTCCGTAGAAAGCAGGAAATCCTCATCCATAAATTTTTTCATCAAGTATCATCCCTTGCTGCAAATAGTCGGACATATTATAGCACAAAATACAATCGGTTACAACCGATAAAATAAATTTTTATACGAGCGACACATAAAAAAAGACCGCCGTCGGAACAGCAGTCTCATGGGATTTACGGATTGCAGACCTTGCAGGGTTCATACCCTTGCGCGATTGCGTTGCTGCGGCTGATCGCGCTGGAACTTTTTTTGATCGTCCGGCAGCCGCTCCGATGATATTTGGAGCCGGTCGGCGTGATATAGACGGTGTCGCTGTTGTTGTTATCGGCGTCGGCTGCGGGAGCAACGACAGGCGCTTCGGTCGTCGTCTGCTTTTCCGTGGTGGTTTCCGGTTCGGTTGTCGTTTCTATTTCCGTCGTGGTCTCCGGTTCGGTTGTTGTTTCCGGTTCGGAAGAAATCTCTTCCCATGCCGTGTTTTCTGTGGGTTCGTCGCTGACAGAGACGTTCGCATCATTGTCGGTATCGGCCGAACAGGACGGCAGAAGAACGGTCAGACCGAGCAGCATCGAGAATACGAGCAGAAGAGAGAGAACTTTTTTCACAATATTTCATCTCCTTTTTTTATTTATGGCGATTGTATCATATTCCCAATGTTTTGTCAATATTTTACAGAAGAAAAGCCGGGACTTATGCCATCGTTTGAAGAAATTTTGCGCAAACACAGAAACTTTGTCGATTCTGTTGACATTCCCAACGGAATCTGTTATTCTGTCTGTAAACCGAGTAGTAAGTGGTGGAGTCTGTCATAGCTTGCAACAGCAGGCTATTTATCAAAGGTTTGTTGATTCAGATCGTATGTTGCAGACTCGCTGTTTTTCAGTGGGTCTTTTTTTACCGTTTATCGTATTCGGAATTTATTTTCGGGAGAGATTATCATGAAGAGAACTAAAATTATCTGTACCTTAGGGCCCGCGTCCTGTGACGAAGCGACCATCGCCGAGATGCTCAAAAACGGCATGAATGTGGCGCGGTTTAACTTTTCGCACGGTACCCATGAGTATCATCAGAAGATGATCGAGACCTTCCGCCGTGTGCGGGACAAACTCGGACTGCCGGCTGCCGTGATGCTCGATACCAAAGGACCCGAGATCCGGCTCGGCACCTTCCGGGATCACAAGGTCTTTTTGCCGGACGGCGCGTCGTTCACCCTGACGGCGAACGAGATCGACGGCGACGATAAAGCCGTCAGCGTCACCTATAAAGACCTGCCGACGCAGATTGCATCCGGCGATCGCATCTTGATCGACGACGGCCGCGTTGTGCTTGAGGTTCAGGACTGTACGCCGACGGATGTCCGCTGCACCGTGATTACCGGCGGTGAGATTTCCGACAGAAAGGGCGTCAACATTCCCGGCAAGCATCTGGATTTTCCGTATATCAGCAAGCAGGATGAAGAGGATCTCATTTTCGGCGTCGAGCAGGAAGTGGACTTCGTTGCCGCGTCGTTCGTCCGCTCCAAGGACGATGTGATCGCTGTCCGCAATTTACTGGATTATTACGGCGGTCAGGATATTAAAATTATTTCTAAAATCGAAAATATAGAGGGCGTTGAAAACTTTGACGAGATTCTGCGGTATTCCGACGGAATCATGGTTGCGCGCGGCGATATGGGCGTGGAGATCGAATACGAAAAGCTGCCCGGACTTCAGAAATCGTTTATCAAAAAATGTTATGAGGCCGGCAAGGTCGTCATCACCGCCACGCAGATGCTCGAATCCATGATTCATTCCGCGACGCCGACCCGTGCGGAGATCACGGACGTCGCGAACGCCGTCTTTGACGGTACTTCCGCAGTCATGCTCTCCGGTGAAACGGCGATGGGTGAGCACCCGGCACTGGCGGTCAGCGTCATGGCGAAAATTGCCCGTCAGGCAGAGCGGGACGCTTTCGCGATGAATTATTATAAGAATGCGCGGTATGAAAACGACGTCAACGACACCGCCAACGCGATCTGTGACGCCGCCTGTACGACAGCACGCGATGTCAACGCCGTGGCGATCATCGCCGTCACGATGTCGGGCTTCACGGCGCGACGCGTCTCGAAATTCCGTCCGCATGAGATCATTGTTGCGGCGACGCCGAA
This sequence comes from uncultured Clostridia bacterium, assembly GCA_945912145.1. Taxonomy (GTDB): domain Bacteria; phylum Bacillota; class Clostridia; order Oscillospirales; family Acutalibacteraceae; genus UBA1081. Next base: position 138,810 of record CAMEBF010000005.1, read on the forward strand.
CGAGAAAACGTACCATCAGCTCGCGCTCTCCTGGGGTGTCTGCCCGGTCCGTGCTCTGTTTCAGCAGAACGCGGAGGAGCTTTTCCGTCACGCGATTGCCTGCGCGAAAAAATACGGCTATGTGGACAGCGGTGACCGTGTCGTCATCACGGCCGGCAACGGCGGCTCGACGAACGTGCTGCGCGTAGAGGTTGTTGAAACCATGAAATAAAGAATTCAGAATTAAGAATGCAGAATTAAATGTTGAATCGGGATTTGTTGGGATTTCTGCAAACAGTCTCAAAATGGATATCAATTCTGCATTCTGCATTATTAAGAACGTTGAATTAAGAATTCAGAATTCAGAATTAAATATTGAATCGGGATTTGTTGGGATTTCTGCAAACAGTCTCAAAATG